>NZ_JASKMS010000018.1 GCF_030124145.1 Streptomyces sp. 378 | reverse complement strand
CAGGGGGGACCCCCAGAGCACGCACCGAACGCCGCTCCTTCTCCCACGGAGATCCATCAGAAGCGGCCTAGGCGGAAGGCCTGCACAGTCCGGGGATCCTGTCCGCCGCTGCCGGGAAACGAGCCGTCAGTTCCGCCGCGTCCCCGTGTTCGTAGCCCTCGAACGTGAAGCCCGGGGCCATCGTGCAGCCGAACAGGGTCCATGAGCCGCCCTCGCTCACCCTGCCGCCCATCCAGGTGCCCGCCGGGACCGTGAACTGGACGTGCTGGCCGTTCAGGACGTCCGGCCCGAGGACCACCGTCCGGATGCCGCCGTCCGGGGCGAGCAGGAGGAGCTCCAGGGGATCACCCCGGTAGAAGTGCCAGATCTCGTCCGTCGGCAGGCGGTGGAGGGCGGAGAAGTCGTCCGCTGCCAGGAGCGCGACGATCGCCGTGCCCTCCGGCCTGCCGTCGGGGCGTTCGGGACCGGCCCAGGTCTGGCGGAACAGGCCGCCCTCACGCGGGATCGGTTCGAGTCGGTAGTGGGCGATGAGGTCCTGTGGGGTCACCCGGGGAACAGTATCTCCCGGTCCAGGAAGGCGAGCTGGGCCTTCTTCTCCGGCAGGTACACGTCCGGGAGGTCGATCTCCGGCAGGACCACCACCGGCCCGGCGGTGAAACCCGTCCTGAGGAAACGGGCGATCGCCTTCTCGTTGCGCACGTCCGGGTCGACCACGACCCGTCGGCGGTCCAGGCCGAGCAGGACGTATGCGGCGACGACCGACATGAGACGGGCCGTCCAGCCGGGCTGCGCGCCTCCCGGGCCGGCGGGGGCGAGGAGCAGGTGGACGCCGATGTCGCCGGGGCGGACGGCGTAGCACTCGCTGACGCGGTCGGCCTCCGGCTCGTAGGTCTGCAGGAGCGCGACCGGCTCGCCGTCCCGGACGACGAGGTGGGCGTGGTGGGTGTCGAGCGTGGCCATGTGGGCGTAGAGGTCGGCGACCTGTTGTTCGGTCAGTTCGGTCATGCCCCAGAAGACGGCCCGTTCCCCGCCGACCCACTGGTGGATGACGGCGGCGTCGGCGGCGGGGTCCAGCGGCAGTACGCGGACGGTGCCGAAGCCGTCGATCGGCTGCTCGTGGACGGGCGTGCGGGAGGCGTACGGGTCAGACATCGGCTTCCTTCTCCAGCTGAGTCCAGTCGGTGACGACCGGGACGAGGTCTCCCGCGAGCCACAGGGGGAGCTGGTCGCGGTGGTGGGGCGAGCCGGGGACGCCCGAGGCGCCGAGCGGTACCACCCAGCGGCTGTCGTCCCGCCGGGCCAGGTCCCAGACGTACCGGGCGGCCGGGCCCCTGGCGGCGCGGTCGGTGAGGCCCGGCACGCCCGAGGTGCACAGCACGCAGTCGTGGTCGCCGGACAGCCCCGGTTCGTCATGGGGCCGCTCCGGCTCCAGCGCCCGCCAGGGGGCGAGGCGGTGGGTGTCGCCCCAGACCCCGGCCGGGGGGTGTACGGCGACTTCCTCGATCGCCGCTCGGACGGCCGCCGGGCGGTCGATTCCGTACAGCTCCCCGGCCCGCAGCAGGTGTTCGAGGGCGAAGGCGACCCGGGGGACGAGGGCCAGCCAGGGCTGGAAGACGTCCGGATACGCCGGTGGCGCGGTGAGCGGGGTGAACACCGGGTCCGCCGCGAGCCGCCGTACGACCGCCGCGCGCACGGCCGCGTAGAGGGCCGCGTCGGCGCTGCCGGCGTCCATGTGGCGGTCCCAGCCGCGGAGGCGGTCCCGGAGGGCGGCGGCCTCGGGGGTGAGGTCGTCGAGGGCGCCGAGGTGGTCCAGGAGGGAGGACGCGGAGGCCAGGTGGGTGTCCGTGTGGATCGCGGGCATGTCGGCGGCGGACCAGCGCTCCTTGCCGGCGAGCAGCGCGGCGATGCGGTCGGCGCGGTGCGGCGGGGCGAACTCGACGCCGAGGGGACCGGCCGGGCCGCGCTGGTTGGCCATGACGGCGACGCCGTCGGTGAGCCCGGCGCGGGGCGTCTCGTGCCAGCCCCGCCACTCGTGACCGGGCTCCCAGGCGGGCACCACGCGCAGGGAGTTGGTCCCGGCGCGCCGCGGCACCCGCCCGGCCACGCGGTGCAGGACACCGCCCTCGGTGTCGGCGGCCTGGACGACGTTGACCGGTTCGGCCCACTGGTCGAAGGCCCGGTCCACGTCGGCGACCCGGCGGGCCCGCAGCAGTGGCAGCAGCGCGCCGAAGCCGAGGTCCGCGGTGACGCGGGGCGGGTGGCGCAGGCTGATCGCCACGGGCGGGCCGGAGGGATCGGCCGGGTCGGCCGGGTCGCCGTCGAGGCCCTCGGGTCCGCCGATGATCACCGGGCCCCGGGCGGTCTCGATCACCTCGACCTCGACCGGCTCCTCACCCGCCACCTCGACGGTCTCGGTGTGCCGGGCCGCCCGCCGCCAGATCCCGTCCGGGCCGAGAGCCTCCACACCGGCGCCGGTGCGCCGCAGCCGTTCCCGGTAGAGGTCCTGGTAGTCGGCCATGGCGTTGGTGATGGCCCAGGCGACCGTGCCGGTGTGCCCGAAGTGGGCGATGCCGGGCACGCCGGGGACGGCCAGGCCCACGACGTCGAACTCCGGGCAGGACAGGTGGATCTGCTGGTAGACGCCCGGGTCCTCGATCCAGCGGTGGGGGTCGCCGGCGATGACCGCCTGTCCGGTGACCGTCCGCTCGCCGCCGACCAGCCAGCCGTTGCTGCCGGAGGTGCCGGGGCCGTCGGTGGCGAAGAGCCCGACGGCGTCCGCGCCGAGGTGGGCGGCGACCTGCTCGCGCCAGAGCTTGGCCGGGAACCCGGCGAAGAGGATGTGCGTGGCGAGCCAGACCCCGAGGGGGGTCCAGGGTTCCCAGCGGCCCGGGGTGAGGCCGGTGCGGGCGAACTCGGGGGCGGTGCCGCCGGCGAGCCCCTCGTTGACCCCGTCGACGTACGCGCGCACCCACCGCGCCGTCTCGGGGTCCTTCCTCTCCAGGTCCGCGAAGCAGCGTCGCGCGGTGTCGTCGACTCTGGCCCGTCTCGCGAACCGGTCCCAGGCCAGGGCGCTTGCGCCGAGGAAGGACGCCGAGGTGCCCTGCGCCCGGTGGCGCTCGATCTCCAGCTGCCAGGCCCGGTCCCGGGCGGTGACGAGGCCCTGGGCGTGGGCGAGTCCGGCCGCGCTGCCCGCGCGCAGATGCGGAATGCCCCAGGCATCACGGTAGATCTCGGTGGCCACGCTGCGCCCCTTCTTTCCTTTAGGTTAGGCTTGCCTAAGTCAATCGTGGCGGAATGGTACGTGAAGGGCGAGGGCGCGATGGGGCAGGGGCGGGGTTGGGAGGGCGCGGTCCTCAAACTGCTGCGCGGCAAGGACTTCGAGTTCACGGTCACGGACGTCGAGGACGTCACCCCGCACTACCGGCGGCTGCGCTTCACCGACGGCGGTCTGCTGGCCGCGACCGGAGTGCACCCCACCATGTGGGTACGGCTGTGGTTCGACAACGCGGGCAAGCCGCACCAGCGGGCCTACACGCTGGTCGACCCCGAACCCGACCCCGACGCCGGGACCGGCACCTTCGCCCTGGAGTTCGCCCTGCACGAGGGGTGCGCCAGCGACTGGGCCAGGGCGGCGAAGCCGGGCGACACCATCGAGGCGACCGTCCAGGGCACCGGCTTCGAGCACCCGGACCCCGCGCCCTCGCACGTCTTCGCCGTCGGCGACCCGGCCTCGCTCCCGGCCCTCAACTCGCTCCTGGACGCCCTGGGCCCCGCCCCGGCGACCGTCTGGTTCGAGGGCGGCGACGGCGACCTGCCGTACCGCACCGACCCGGCACGGCACGAGTTGCGCAAGGTGCCGCGCCAGGACTCCGGCGCCCACCTCGTCGACCGGGTGAAGTCGGACCTGCCCGGCCTGCTCCGGGACATCTCCGACCCGTACGTCTGGATCGCCTGCGACACGGCGACGACGCGGACGCTCGCGGCGTACGTCCGCAAGGAACTGGGCCTGCCCAAGCAGCGGGTGCACGCGCTGGGCTACTGGCGGGCGACCTGAGCAGCGGGAGGGCCCGCCCCGGGGGATGATCGGGGCATGGACGTCACCCTGCACCTCGCCCAGGATCCCGAGGCCGACGCGCTGCTCGGCCGCAGTCCGCTCGCCGCGCTGGTCGGCATGCTGCTGGACCAGCAGGTTCCGATGGAGTGGGCGTTCAAGGGCCCGGCCACGATCGCCCGGCGGCTCGGCGGCGACGACCTGGACGCGCACGAGATCGCCGCCCACGAGCCAGAGGCCTTCGCCGCGCTGCTCTCCCGCAAACCGGCGGTGCACCGCTACCCGGGCTCCATGGCCAAGCGCATCCAGCAACTGTGCCAGTACCTCGTCGAGCACTACGACGGTGACGCCGAGGCCGTCTGGAAGGACGTCGGCACCGGCAAGGAACTGCTGAAGCGCCTCGCGGAACTGCCCGGCTTCGGCAAACAGAAGGCCCAGATCTTCCTCGCCCTGCTCGGCAAACAGCTCGGCGTACGGCCGACGGGGTGGCGAGAGGCCGCGGGCTCCTACGGCGACCCGGACTCCTTCCGCTCGGTCGCCGACATCACCGGCCCGGAGTCGCTGGTGAAGGTGAGGGCACACAAGCAGGAGATGAAGGCGGCGGCGAAGGCGGCGAAGGCCTCCGGCACGTAGGGCCTGTCGTCCACCTGGCCCGCCCGGGTGGCGCGCCTCCGCGGCCGGACCCGAGCATGAACCATGGCCGAGCCACCGAGCGGCTCCCCTTCGGGCCGGGAGCACGACACCGACCCCGACCGCGCGCCCGACGGCCCGATACCCCCTGCCCGGCAGGGCCGCGAACGACACGGACGGCCCCCTCACCGACCGCCCGGGCCGCCCGCCCCCTGGCCACCCGACCCGCAGGCGCCCCGGGGCCCGGGCCCACGCGAACAACCCGGCCGGACCCCACCACCCGACCCGCAGCACACCTGGCCACCCGACCCGCAGACGCCCCGGAACCCCGGCCCACGCGAACAACCCGGCCGGACCCCACCACCCGACCCGCAGCACACCTGGCCACCCGACCCGCAGACGCCCCGGAACCCCGGCCCACGCGAACAACCCGGCCGGACCCCACCACCCGACCCGCAGCACACCTGGCCACCCGACCCGCAGACGCCCCGGAACCCCGGCCCACGCGAACAACCCGGCCGGACCCCACCGCACGGCGCCCAGGACACCTGGCCGCCCGACCCGCACGGCCCGGACCCCTCATCGCCCCGTGAGCCGCACGGCCCGCACCCGTCATCCCCCGGCGAGCCGCACGGCCCGCACCCCTCATCGCCCCGTGAGCCGCACGCCCCCACCCCGCCCCCGGAGAACGACCGGTCCGAGCCACCGGGACCGTCACGGCCGCGCGCCGCGGGCACCGGCATACGCCGAGCGGGCGGATCTCGCGGCCGGCGCGATGAACGGCCCTCGCACGGCGGAAACGACCTCCCGTGACCTCCGCCCCGCAGCCGGTCTCCCGCGGCCCGCGCCGGAACACCTGGCTGCGGGTGCTCGTCCTGCTGCTCGCCCTGCTCGTGCCGGGCGCCCACGCCGAGGCCCACGCGGGGCCGACGGCCGCCGTCTCCGGGGAGAGCACCACCGTCGAGTGCGACGTCCTCGACTCCGCCCTGCGCCCGCCGGTCAGAGGCTCCCGCCGCACCGCCGTCCCACCGAGCCCCGCCCCGCTCCGGACTCCCGGGCCCGCGTCCCCCGCGCACCGCTCCGGGCCCGTGCCGCCGAGCCCGCCGTACGACCCTCGCCCCCTGCGTTCCGAAGTCCTGCGCTGCTGACCCGGCCGGCAGCCCGCACGGAACAGGAACGACGAGGAATGACGAGGAACAGCCATGCGTCAAGACCCGTACGCCGTCCTGCGCGCCCTGGTGCGCGCGGAGGCCGCCCGCAACGCCCCCCGGCCGCCCCGCCCCGAACCGTCCCGGCCCGAGCCGGACACGCGGAAACGACCCGGGGAAAGGGAACGCGGCTGACCCGAGACGCGACGGCGGAGGCGGCCCGACCGACGTCTCCGCCGCCCCGAACGCCTCGCCGCCCCGAACGCCTCCGCCGCAGGGAACGCCTCGCCGCCCCGAGCAGCGAGCGCGTGAGCGCCTGATCTCCGGCCCGATCCTCGTCCCCACCGACCGGGCCGGCGATGTCCCGAGGGCGTGCCGGTCGCGCGGCCGAGCCGGGCGAGGACCTCGGCGGGTACGCCCTTCGGAACCCGCGGCACGAAGAGGACGCCGACTCCTGACGCCGATCCCTGACGCCGACTCCTTTCGAGCGAATTCGCGTGCCGGGCCGCCCGGACGCCCGGGTCGAGGGCCGGGCCGGGGAAGACGTGGCCCGAGGCGATCCGCAGGGGCTCCGGCGGAAGGGCGGCGGCGCGGGCGGTCACCTCAGGGACGGGAGGTTCCCGGTTCATACCGCCTTGTGGGGTTTTTTTCAGCGCCGCACTGGGGCGCCATGGCTGCGCCCGGAAGGTCTTGACCGGTAGGCTTTCCGTGTGATCTTCAAGCGCATCGGAAACGGCCGGCCGTACCCCGACCACGGCCGGGAAAGCACCCGGCAGTGGGCGGACGTCGCGCCGCGCCCGGTCCGCCTCGATCAGCTCGTGACGACCAAGGGTCAGCTCGATCTGGAAACACTGCTCGCCGAGGACTCCACGTTCTACGGCGACCTCTTCGCGCACGTCGTGAAGTGGCAGGGCGACCTGTACCTGGAGGACGGACTGCACCGCGCGGTGCGGGCGGCACTCCAGCAGCGCCAGGTGCTGCACGCACGCGTGCTCGAACTCGACTGACCCCCGCAGGTCGCGGGTTGGCCCTTTCGGGTTCCACTGGGCGACGTCGAATGATCATCTAGTAGGCATCGTCGCCCGGGCGCACTACGCTGCGCTCATGAGCATGCTGACTCCCCCCGGCATGGGCGGCAAGTACCGCATCACGGGCAACAAGTACCCCAAGATGCGCCGGCCCCGGCGGCGCGGCAGGCTCGTCGTCCTGACCGTCGCGTCCGTTGTCGTCCTCGGCGTGGGCGGGTGGGGCACGCTGCAGCTCATCGACGTCTTCACCGGCGGCGGCAGAAAGGCTTCGGCGGCCGGTGACGGGACGGACTGCGGCGTCGAAACCAAGGCGAGCGCCTCGCCCAGCGCCAAGCCCCTGCCCGAGCCGCGCACGATCACCGTGAACGTACTCAACGCCACCACCCGCGCCGGTCTGGCGAAGAAGACCGCCGACGAGCTCAAGAAGCGCGGCTTCAAGATCGGCGACGTGGGCAACGCGACCAAGCAGTACGACAAGAAGGTCAAGGGCACCGGGCTGCTGCTCGGCCCGGCCACCGCGCTCGACACCACGCTGCCCGTGCTCGGCACCCAGCTCCCGGGCGCCGAACGACGGACCGAGGCCGCCCGCAAGGGCGCTGCCGTCGACCTCGTCATCGGCGACGCCTTCAAGGAGCTGGCGAAACAGCGCGACGCCGACCGGGCCCTGACCAAGCTGGCCAGGCCCGAGCCGACGCCGTCCGGAAAGGGCTGCTGAGCACGTCCCCGAGGGCGCGCCCAGGGGTCCCGGGGGTGTACCTGTACGTCTCCGAGAGCCTGCCCGCAGGCCCATGAGGGTGCGCCCACGGGTCCCCGAGAGCGTGCCCGCAGGCCCACGAGGGTGTACCCGCAGGTCACCGGGTGCGTGCCCGCAGGCCCACGAGGGTGTACCCGCGGGCCCCCCGGGCCCTACTCGGCGGATCCGTACATCCGGTCCCCCGCGTCTCCGAGGCCCGGCACGATGTAGCCGTGCTCGTTCAGCCGCTCGTCGACCGAGGCGGTCACGACCGTCACCGGCGTACCCGCGAGCTCGCGCTCCATGATCTCGACGCCTTCCGGGGCCGCCAGCAGCACCACGGCGGTCACGTCGTCGGCGCCGCGCCGGATCAGCTCCCGGATCGCCGCGACCAGCGTGCCGCCGGTGGCGAGCATCGGGTCGAGCACATACACCTGACGCCCCGACAGGTCCTCGGGCATGCGCGTCGCGTACGTGGAGGCCTGGAGCGTCTCCTCGTTGCGGATCATGCCGAGGAAGCCCACCTCGGCGGTCGGCAGCAGCCGGACCATGCCGTCCAGCATGCCGAGCCCGGCCCGCAGGATCGGCACCACCAGCGGCCGCGGATGGGACAGCTTGACGCCCGTGGTCCGCGCGACCGGCGTCTGGATGTCGACCTGTTCGGTACGCACGTCACGCGTGGCCTCGTAGGCGAGCAGGGTGACCAGCTCGTCGGCGAGGCGGCGGAAGGTCGCGGAGTCGGTGCGCTGGTCGCGCAGGGTGGTGAGTTTGTGGGCGACCAGAGGGTGGTCGACGACGTGGAGACGCATGTCCACAACAGTAACCGGGCGGGATCCACCGGTCCGCACGGCAAGCCCGCTGTACGGCCGCGCGCGAGCACCGGCGTCAAACCGCCCGTCCGGGGGAACGTGGGAAAGATGGAGTGGGGATGGTGAACCTGATGCCCGACCGGAAATTCCGAGACGAGAAATTCCGAGACGAGCCGTCGCCGCGCGCATGGCCGGGGACGAACCCGGAGCCCGACGGCGCGGACGGGGCCGAGGAGTCCGACGCCGAGCGCCGTCGGCGTCGCGCCCGGTTCCTGCGCGATCTGGCCGAGGCCCGGGAACTGCGCGACCGCGTCCAGCCGCGCCGCGCCAAGACGGCCCGGCTGCGCCACGCGATGCGCATGCGCACGTTCCGCTGGTAGGGAACGGGGTGGAAACCCCCGGCAAAGATCACGAACCGCGCGGAGGTTGTCGCGGTCGACCGTGCGTGGAGCGGGGCAAAGCCGCGTACGATCCGCAGGTGGCGGCAACGGGCGTGCGAGCGGAACTGCCGGACACAGGGGGCCGAAGACGTCCCCTGAACGCCTTGTTTCTGCCACGATTCCGAGTGGGTGGGGCTCGGACGAGCACTCCCCGCCCGTAACCTCCGCCGGGGGGACCCCCAACCGGCACGCCTAAGACCAGTGGGAGAGTCACGGTGTACTTCGCCGCACTGCTCGCGCGCACCGAAGACGGGTGGGAAGCGAGCGACACAGAGCTCGACGATGTGGAAACCCTGTCGGATCTGGCCGACCTCGCCCGTGAAGCCTCCCCCGACGAGGACACGGTGCTCGTGCTCATCGAGCAGGAGGACGCCTGGTTCGGCGTCGTCCGCGTGGACGGCGAGGAAGACCCTCGCATCTACGTCTCGGACGCCGCCGCCGCTGCCCGCAGCAGCTACGGCGAGATCCTGCTCACCGACGAGCTGCTCGGCCGCGATCCGGACGACGGGGACGTCCTCGACGCCCTCGACCTCGACGGCACCGAGGACGGTGATTCCGACGACGACGAGGACGATACCGACGACGACGCCGGGCCCGCCGCCTCCACCGAGGCCGTGCCGCACGGTCCGGTCGGCGACGCCCTGATCCTGGACGACCTCGGCGTGAGCGAGAAGGAACTGCGCTCGCTGGCGACGGACGCCGTCAACGAGATCGCCGAGTCCCTGGGCGCCTCGGAGACCCTGGAGACCGTCCGCTGACCGGTCCCGCCACCCCGGCACCGCCGGATCCGGTCCGGGACCCCTGGCGGCCCGCGATGCGACTCGCCCTGGACGAGGCCGCCGAGGCCGTCCGGGGCGGGGACGTCCCCGTCGGCGCCCTCGTCCTGGCCCCGGACGGCACGACCGTGCTCGCGGCCGGGCACAACGAACGCGAGGCCGGTGGTGATCCGACGGCCCACGCGGAGGTCCTCGCCCTGCGGCGGGCCGCGGCGGCGCTCGGCGCGTGGCGGCTCACCGGCTGCACCCTCGTGGTGACGCTGGAGCCCTGCACGATGTGCGCGGGCGCGATCCAGCAGTCCCGCGTCGACCGGCTCGTCTACGGCGCCCGCGACGAGAAGGCCGGCGCGGTCGGCTCCCTCTGGGATCTCGTGCGCGATCGGAGGCTCAACCACCGGCCCGAGGTGATCGGGGGAGTGCTCGCCGAGCAGTGCGCCGAGCTGCTCACCGAGTTCTTCCGAGGGCGCTGATACCGATTTCGAAGCACGCGGCACCTTGCTGTAAGGTCTCCCTCGGTAGCGTGTCCGAGCGGCCGAAGGAGCTCGCCTCGAAAGCGAGTGTGGCGCAAGTCACCGAGGGTTCAAATCCCTCCGCTACCGCTTGAGAAGGGCCCCGTCGTCAGGCGGGGCCCTTCGTGCGTCCGCCCCTTCGGGTGATCGGTCCTTCGTGCGATCATGTGCGCTGCACGCACACCAGTGACACATGTGCGCTGCACGGGAACCAGTGACAGGGGAGGCCGCGATGGCGGTGAACGCGAAGAAGGTCGCCGTCTACGCCCTTGTGGTCTTCGCGCTGTACGTGATCATCACGGACCCCGAGACGGCGAGCGACTACGTCCTCATAGGGTTCCAGGGCATCTCGGACGCCGCCGGGGCCCTCGGCGACTTCGCCACGTGGGTCGCAAAGGGAGGAAAGTGATGATCCGCCACCTGGTTCTGTTCAAGCTCGGTGAGGGTGTCGAGCGCGACGACGCCCGGGTCGTGGAGGGCGTCGAGGCCTTCCGCGCGCTTGAGGGCACGATCCCCGAGATCCGCTTCTGGGAGCTCGGCTGGAATGTCAGCGACCGCCCCATCGCGTACGACTTCGCCATCAACTCGGCCTTCGACGACGCGGACGCGCTGCGAAGGTACGTGGAGCACCCGGACCACCAGGCGGGCGTCGCGCTGTGGCGGGAGTTCGCCACGTGGGTGATCGCGGACTACCAGTTCTGAGACCGACCGTTCCGAGCCCCCTGTCGCCATGACAGGGGGCTCTTCTGTTACTTGAGTTGACTTGTGCGGCTTTCATTCCTCAACACGTAGTTATGGGGTGCTTGCACACAGTGCACATGTCTTGTGATGCTATGACCGCTTTTGATGGAAGAGTTGACGGATGAGTTGACGATGACGAGGTGGAGTTGACCGTGCTGGCCAGTACCGCACCTCAGGCACCGTCCCCCCAGGCACCGTCCCCTCAGCCACCGCCACCCCAGCCGTCGTCTCCTCAGTCGCCGTCGCCTCAGTCATCGTCTCCTCAGTCGCCGTCTCCGTCTCCGCAGGCCGCACCCGCCCAAGGCGCGGCCACGGAACCCGCCCCGGTCGTTCAGACGGCTCCCCAGCGGAGCAGCCGTGGGGCCGACACCCGGGCGCTCACCCAGGTCCTCTTCGCTCAACTCAAGGACCTCCAGCCGGGCACCCCGGAGCACGACCGCGTGCGCGGGGCGCTCATCGAGGCGAACCTTCCGCTGGTGCGGTACGCCGCCGCCCGTTTCCGCTCCCGCAACGAGCCGATGGAGGACGTCGTCCAGGTCGGCACGATCGGGCTCATCAACGCCATCGACCGCTTCGACCCGGACCGGGGCGTGCAGTTCCCGACCTTCGCGATGCCCACGGTCGTCGGCGAGATCAAGCGGTACTTCCGCGACAACGTCCGCATCGTCCATGTGCCGCGCCGGCTGCACGAGCTGTGGGTGCAGGTCAACAGTGCGACGGAGGACCTGACGACCGCCTTCGGGCGGACCCCGACGACCGCGGAGATCGCCGAGCGGCTGCGCATCACCGAGGACGAGGTGCTGTCCTGCATCGAGGCCGGACGGTCGTACCACGCGACCTCCCTGGAGGCCGCGCAGGAGGGCGACGGCATGCCGGGGCTGCTGGACCGGCTCGGCTACGAGGATCCCGCGCTGGACGGCGTGGAGCACCGCGACCTCGTACGGCACCTGCTCGTCCAGCTGCCCGAGCGGGAGCAGCGGATCCTGCTGCTGCGGTACTACAGCAATCTCACGCAGTCTCAGATCAGCGCGGAGCTCGGCGTCTCGCAGATGCATGTGTCGCGGCTACTCGCGCGTAGCTTCCAGCGGTTGCGGTCTGCGAACCGTATCGACGCGTAACCGCAAACGTGAGCGAGAGGTCACCTCGGGGAGGGAATCGCTCATCAGGGCGCTTTCCGGTAGTTGAGAGCCGAAAGGCCGTCAGACCCCTTGTTTGCAGGGCGGATTCGCGTCTCAGATGTCGACATGTCACTACAGCGTGTTGCCGACATGTGACATTCTGCGTGAAGCGCGTTTGCCGGAGCTCCGGTTCCGGTATTCAGGTGAAGGCTGCGTTCCTCAGACGGGAGCGTCCGCCGCGACCGTCCCGCGACCCAAAGGGGGTGGCATGTCCGCAGAACAGGGCAGCTCGAAGGTGCTCACGCTCGCGGAGAGCGAGTCAGCTCCCCATGCTCTCGACTCACTCGGCCCCATCGATGAGGCTCCGGCCCTCGTGGCCGAGCCCGTCCCGGTCCTTCCGACCGCGGGCGCCATCGACACCCGCACCCTGTCCCGCTCCCTGTTCCTGCGGCTGGCCGCGCTCGACGAGGACAGCCCCGAGCGTGCGTACGTCCGAGACACGCTCATCGAGCTCAACCTCCCGCTGGTGCGGTACGCCGCCGCGCGGTTCCGGTCCCGGAACGAGCCGATGGAGGACATCGTCCAGGTCGGCACGATCGGGCTGATCAAGGCGATCGACCGGTTCGACTGCGAACGGGGCGTGGAGTTCCCGACGTTCGCGATGCCGACGGTGGTCGGGGAGATCAAGCGGTTCTTCCGGGACACGTCGTGGTCGGTGCGCGTGCCGCGCCGGCTGCAGGAGCTGCGGCTCGCTCTGACCAAGGCCAGCGACGAGCTCTCACAGAAGCTGGACCGGTCGCCGACGGTGACCGAACTCGCCTCTGTGCTCGGGGTGTCCGAGGAGGACGTCGTCGACGGGCTGGCGGTGGGGAACGCCTACACGGCGTCCTCGCTGGACTCGCCGACGCCGGAGGACGACGGCGGCGAGGGGTCGCTGGCGGACCGGCTGGGGTACGAGGACACCGCGCTGGAGGGTGTGGAGTACCGCGAGTCGCTGAAGCCGCTGCTGGCGAAGCTGCCGCCTCGTGAGCGGCGGATCATCATGCTCCGCTTCTTCGCGAACATGACGCAGTCACAGATCGGCGAGGAGGTCGGCATCTCGCAGATGCATGTCTCCCGGCTGCTGACCCGGACACTGGCGCAGCTCCGGGAAGGCCTGATCTCGGACTGACCGAGGGGCCGGATTCGGGGTCGGCTTCGCGCCCTACCGGCGCATCGGGTTCGGCTTCGGCTCGGGTTCGGCTTCGGCTCGGGTTCGGCTTCGGCTCGGGATCGGCTTCGGGTTTTCTGACACGGCCGTCGCATGCCTGCGGCGGCCTGTCGGCTTGGTGGGGGTACGCGTCCGCTTCGCCTGGTGCCGGGTGGTGGGGCGGGGCCGCGCCGGGGGGTGTCCGTCCTCGGAACGGCGCGATGGACCCACTTGCCGACTGACTGGCGTTGACGCGCCAACCGCTGCGGGCGGACACCCCGCGACACGGCCCCTCCTCGCCGTACGCGAGTGCGGGACCGTGGGGGCGGGCGCCCCGTGCCGCCGGGCTGCCTCAGTGTCGGGGCGGCCCGGGTTACGCCAGCGCCAGCCAGGCCACCGCCGCGACGACCGCCACGGCGGCGATGGCGCCGAGGATGAGACCGATGCGCGGTCCGCTGCTGGAAGGTGCCGCCGCCTGACGGCCCTGCGGGGCCTCGTCGACGAACGCGCGGAACATCTGGGTACTGCCGGCGGGGTCGTGATTGCCCTGCGGGGCCTGGTTGTTAGCCATGGCCCGAGACCCTAGCGAAAACGGCGGGGCTCCCCAAGTGGGGGTAGGGGTTCCGCTTGGGTGCGGTCGGCTCGTACCGCCGGAGTGCCGGCCAGCGCGTTTACTCCCGCAATACTTGCCTTTGCCAACTTTTTATGCCGCTCGCCCCCCTTTTGTTTGCGTGTAACAACCAACAGCTTCTATGGTTGCCCTAAGCAACGAAAGTGGAGGTGTCATGGCCGACAGGGCGCAGTACGCAGAGCTGGTCCGCCAGTTCAGCGCCTTCGGCGCCGTGAAGCGGGAGCTCGGCAGGATCATGCCCGCCGAGTGCCCCGGCGGGTCGGCGGCCGTTCTGACCCTGCTGGACCGCCATGGCGACATGCGCATGAGCAAGCTCGCCGAGCTGCTGGCGGTGGACATGTCGGTCACCAGCCGCCATGTCGCGCACGTCGTGGACCGGGGCTGGATCGAACGCTCCCCCGACCCCGCGGACAAGCGCTCACGCATCCTGCGCCTCACACCCGCGGGCCGCACACAGCTCGACGAGCTGTCCCGGCGGACCACCGAGGTCCTCGCCGAGCGTCTGGGCGACTGGACCGAGGAGGAGGTCGGCCAGCTCACGCACCTCATGGCGCGGCTGCGGGAGAGCTTCGACTGCCGGCCCGGGAACCGGGTCGCGCCGGCCGCTTTCGACCAGACCACCCGTACACCCGCAAGCACGTAAGAAAAGGAAGCCCATGGCAACGACCACACCAGCCGGTGTGCGGGCTCATGCCAAGCACGGGGGAGGCTCCCACGGCTCCTCCGGCGACGGCGCTGCGATGACGCACCGGCAGATCATGGAAGCCCTGACCGGCCTTCTGCTCGGCATGTTCGTCGCGATCCTGTCGTCGACGATCGTCTCCAACGCCCTGCCCCGGATCATCAGCGACCTCGGGGGCGGTCAGAGCGCCTACACCTGGGTCGTGACCGCGTCCCTGCTGACGATGACCGCGTCCACCCCGCTGTGGGGCAAGCTCGCCGACCTGTTCTCGAAGAAGCTGCTGATCCAGCTCGCGCTGGTCGTCTTCGTGCTGGGGTCGGCGGCGGCCGGCATGTCCCAGAACCCGGGCATGCTCATCACCTTCCGGGCGGTCCAGGGCATCGGCATGGGCGGTCTGTCCGCGCTGGCCCAGATCATCATGGCGGCGATGATCTCGCCGCGCGAGCGCGGCCGGTACAACGGCTACCTCGGCGCCACCTTCGCCACCGCCATGGTCGGCGGCCCGCTGGTCGGCGGTGTCATCACCGACACCGACTGGCTCGGATGGCGCTGGTGCTTCTACGTCGGTGTGCCCTTCGCCGTGATCGCCCTGATCGTGCTGCAGAAGACCCTGCACCTGCCCGTCGTGAAGCGGAAGGTCAAGGTCGACTGGGCCGGTGCCGTCTTCATCACCGCGGCCGTCTGCCTGCTGCTGGTCTGGGTGACCTTCGCCGGTGACAAGTACGACTGGGTGTCCTGGCAGACGTACGCGATGGTCGGCGGTTCGCTGACGCTGCTGGCGGTGTTCGTCCTCGTCGAGGCGAGGGCGAGCGAGCCGATCATCCCGCTGCGACTGTTCCGCAACCGGACCATCACGCTGGCCTCGCTGGCGTCGCTGTTCGTCGGTGTCGCGATGTTCGCCGGGACCGTCTTCTTCAGCCAGTACTTCCAGCTGGCCCGGGACAAGTCGCCGACGATGTCCGGCGTCATGACGATCCCGATGATCGCGGGCCTGTTCGTCTCCTCCACCGTCTCCGGGCAGGTCATCACCCGGACCGGTCGCTGGAAGGCGTGGCTGGTCGCCGGCGGTGTGCTGGTGACCGCGGGCCTCGGTCTGCTGGGCACGATCCGGTACGACACCGAGTACTGGCACATAGCGATCTTCATGACGCTGCTGGGTCTCGGCATCGGCATGATGATGCAGAACCTGGTGCTGTGCACGCAGAACCAGGTGGAGCCGGGCGACCTGGGTACCGCCAGCTCCACGGTGACCTTCTTCCGGTCCCTCGGCGGTGCGGTGGGCGTCTCCGCCCTGGGCGCGGTCCTGGGCAACCGGATCACCGACTACGTCAAGGACGGCCTCGCCGACCTCGGCCCCAAGGGCGCGGCCCTCGGTCACGCCGGCACGGGCGGCGGCGGCATCCCCGACCTGAGCACGATGCCCGCGCCGATCCGCACGGTGGTGGAGAGCGCCTACGGCCACGGTGTCGCGGACGTGTTCCTCTACTCGGCCCCGATGGCGCTGCTCGCGCTGCTGGTGACGCTTTTCATCAAGGAGGTCCCGTTGAAGACCAGGGGCGGGCCGGCGCAGACCGCCGACTCGCAGGCGCCTGCCGTGGCCCCGGCCGAAGCGGCCACCGGGTCTCCCGTGGCGGCGAAGGCCGCGCCGAGCTGGGCCGGGACCGCGTCCGCCGACGGCACCGGACCCGAGGGAACGCAGCGGCTCGCCGCCGTCGGCACGGCGGCTCCGGCCGGGGAGTCCGCGTCCGGTGGGAGCGGTGTTCCGGTCCGCGGTGTCGTCCGCGGCGCCGAGTCCGCGCCCGTGCCGCGGGCCGCCGTCACGCTGATCTCGCTGGCCGGGCGCCAGCTGGGCCGGTCCGTGGCGCAGGCCGACGGCTCGTACGCGGTGGACGCGCCGGGCTCCGGTGCGTACGTCCTGATCGCCTCCGCCGACGGCTTCCAGCCGCAGGCGTCCACGGTCGTGGTGAACGGTGAGCCGGTCGCCTACGACATCCTGCTCAGCGGCACCAGCGGGCTGACCGGCGTGGTGCGGGCCGCCGAGAACGGGCAGTCCGTCAAGGACGCCATGGTCATCGTGACCGACGTGCGCGGGGACGTGCTCGCCAACGGGATCACGGGCGAGCAGGGCGAGTTCTCCTTCGCCGAGCTGGTACCGGGGGCGGTGACCGTCGCGGTGAACGCCGCCGGGTACCGGCCGCGCGCCCTGCCCGTCGAGGTGGGCGGCACCGGGGTCACCCGGGTCGAGATCGACCTGGACTCGGGCGCCCGCGTCCAGGGTGTCGTCCGCGCCCCGCACGGCCCGCTGGCCGACGCCCGGGTGACGCTGGTCGACCAGGCGGGCAACGTCGTCGGCTCGGCCACCACCGGGACGGACGGGGCGTACGCCTTCACCGACCTGGACGGCGGCGAGTACACCGTCATCGCCACGGGTTACCCGCCGGTGGCGACCGCCCTGACGGTCACGGGTCCCGGCACCGACGCCCACGACATCGAACTCGCCCACCCCGGCGAGTAGGGACCGGCCCCGGCCGTGACGGGTGGCGCGCTCCGAGCGGAGGTGCGCCCCCGTCGCGGGCCGGTTTCTTTCGGAGGAGTGAGTGAGATGGGACTGACCGCGAGGATCCGTACCCGGGACGGATGGGCCGTGTCGCACGCGGTCGTCACGGTGGCGGACATGACCGGCGCGCAGGTGCTGCGGGCCGAGGCCGACGCGGAGGGCGCCGTACGGGACGCGACGCCGATGGAACCGGGGGCGTACACCGTCGTCGTCACGGCCGTCGGGTACGCGCCCGCGGCCTCCAGCCTGATCGTCACGGGTGGGGGTACCTCCCGCTCGAGCGGAGCCGAGGGTGGGGGAGGGCGGGCCGAGGTCGGCACCGTGACACTGGCGCGGCAGGGCGGCACCGAGCTGCCGCCGCCCGGCCCGTGGACCGTCGACCCGGTGCACTCCAGCGTGGCCGCCGTGGCACAGCACCTGGGCATCTCCAGCGTGCACGGCCGGTTCACGGAGTTCGCCGGCTCCATCGAGATCGCCCCGGACGATGTCACCGAGTCGCGTGTCGAGGCGGTGATCCGGGCCGCGTCCGTCGACACCGGCAACGGCATGCGCGACGGGCATCTGAGGTCGCCGGACTTCCTGGACGTCGAGCGGTTCCCGGAGATCACCTTCCGGTCGACGGGGCTGACGGCGACCGGGTCCGACCGGTGGACCGTGCACGGCGAGCTGGGTATGCACGGGGTCGTACGGCCCGTGGACCTCGACCTCGCCTACCTCGGCACGGGTCCGGACCCGTGGGGCGGCACCCGCGCCGCGTTCCGCGCCACGACCGAACTGCGCCGCGAGGACTTCGCCATGCACTACAACCAGGTCCTGCAGGCCGGTATCGCCGCCATCGGCACGACGCTGAAGGTGGAGCTGGACATCCAGGCCGTGCAGGGCGCGTCACTGCCGGCGTGAGTCCGGGGCGGACACCTTCGCCACCAACTGGCCGCACAGATCACGGAGCTTGACGTTCCGGTTCTGCGAGACCCGGCGCAGTCGCTCCAGGGCGATCCGCGCGTCGATCCGCTCCCGGGCCATCAGGATGCCGACCGCCTGGTCGATGACGCTGCGGGAGAGCAGCGCGGTGCGCACATCGGCAGCGGACTGCCGCCGGCTCTCGATGCGCAGCGCCATGTCGATCGCGTCCGCCGCCCGGGCGGCGAAGGCACGGGCCGCCTCCCGGCCCGTGCCCAGATCCTTCGCGCCGACGCCGTAGAAGTTGATCGCGGCGCCGCTGTCGCCCTCGACGGCGACCGGCAGCGCCAGCACACAGCGGACGCCCGTGGTCAGGGCGTATTCCGTGTACGCCGGCCAGCGCGACTCCGCCGCCAGATCCGGAGCGTACTGCTCCTCACCCGTCTCGGCCGCGTCGACGCAGGGCCCCGAGCCGTTCTCGTACTGGCGCAGGTCCAGGCCGCTGGGCAGGCCGCCGCTGC
The DNA here is from genome assembly GCF_030124145.1 of Streptomyces sp. 378. Taxonomy (GTDB): domain Bacteria; phylum Actinomycetota; class Actinomycetes; order Streptomycetales; family Streptomycetaceae; genus Streptomyces. The sequence continues at coordinate 165,867 of NZ_JASKMS010000018.1, read as the reverse complement.
CGGCCAGGGTGAGCAGCCGCCCGGCGCGGCGCACGGTGATGCTGCACGCCACGGCGCCGGGCACCTCCTGCACCGCGCGGTCGGTCAGATCGCGCAGCAGCGTGTCGAGACCGCTACTGCGCACCATCGCCTGGTCGAGCGTGTCGGACGTCTCGGAACTCATGACCGTACGGGTATCCCGACATCACCCGAACACGCCTTCTCCGTAATTCACCCCACCTCAGGGGGTGTTGTGAGCACCGACGATCCGGCGGGCGAGATCGCGCAGCTTCACGTTCTCCCGCTGGGAGGCGCGCACCAGGCTCTCGAAGGCCGCCGAGGCGTCGATGCCCTGGCGTTCCATGAGGATGCCGGTGGCCTGGCCGATCAGGTCGCGGGTGTGCATGGCCTCGGTGAGCTGCTCGCGCACGGTCGCGGAGTCCAGGGCGATGCTGACGTGCGCGGTGAACAGCCGGCCGATGCGGGTCGCGTCCTCGTCGAAGACGCCCGGTTTGCTCGCGTAGGCCGTGAGCACGGTCAGCCGGCGGCGGTCGGCGCGCAGCCGCAGGGCCAGCGCCGAGCGCAGCCCCAGGCCGGCCAGCACGTCCCAGCCGTCGTCGGCCTCACTGTCCGCTATCCGCGCCACCGGGCTGTTCCACAACAGGTCCCACAGGCCGTGCTGTTCGCGACCGGTGTGCCGGTCCTCGGCGGAGCGCACGATCTCGTCGGTCCAGGCGAGCGTGCGCATCTTGCTGCCGCGTTCGATGACGGAGATCCCGGCGTGCTCGGCGCCCGGCATGAGGTGCACGGCCAGCCGGACCGCCGTGCGCAGCGCGCTGTGCGGCGTGAGGGTTTCGTGCAGTTGCTGAGAAGCCACCGTGAGAGCTTCGGCCAGCTCGACGCCAGCCGGATAACGGGGCAAATCAGGAAACTCGGACGCAGCCACCACGAACCTCTTCGGCATGCACGGCCATGGCCGTGCGCAGGAGAGCTCCGCAGCACATTCCCGACTGCGAGCACAGGACGGACAGCACTCTAACTGTTCGGTTGCCTCCGAGTGACGTCCGGCCGACGCCGCCGCGGGTGCTTCCTCCGGCCGCCCCCCGCATGGTGGAATGGCCCCACGGGTCAGGAAGCGGCCTTACCGGAATCCGGACGAACGTCTGCCAGGTGAGTGCCGTGACCTTCTTCACGAATCCCACAGAACCGCGCGACCTCCCCGGCCGCGTCCGCCTCACGATGCCCGCCGAGATCGACTTCTGTAACGCGGCGCGGCTGCTGCCGCTCGTCATGTCCGCGGCCCGGGCCCGGGGCGACCGGCTGGAGGTCCTCGTCCTCGACCTGAGCGCGACCTCCTTCATGGACTCCCAGGGCATCCGCCTCATCAACGACGTGCGGCACCGGCTGCGTCCCGGGGCCCGGGTGCGCCTGGTGGCCCGGCCGGAGGGGATCACGAGCCGTGTCCTGGAGCTGACCGGCCTGCGCCGGGACGTGCCCGTGTACGACAACGTGGCCGAAGCGATGGCGTCGTAGGCTGCCGGGCATGGCACCGAACATCGCGACGAACACCCGCGTCTCCCTCGACGAGTTGCTCGACTTCGTCCGGCCCCGGCACCACGCCGTCCTGCTGACCCGCCGAGCCGACGGCGGCCCTCAGAGCTCCCCGCTGACCTGCGGTGTCGACGACTCGGGCCGGATCGTGGTCTCCACCTACCCGGAGCGCGCCAAGACCCGCAACGCCAAGCGGGACCCCCGCGTGAGCCTGCTCGTGCTCAGCGACGACTGGAACGGCCCCTGGGTCCAGATCGACGGCACGGCCGAGGTGATCGACTCCCCCGACTCCGTCGAACCGCTCGTGGAGTACTACCGGAACATCGCCGGGGAGCACCCCGACTGGGACGAGTACCGCGCGGCCATGCTCAAGCAGGGCAAGTCGATCATCCGGATCACGCCGGAGCGGTGGGGGCCCGTGGCGACCGGAGGCTTCCCGGCGCGACTGGTGGAAGAGGAGTAGGTCAACCCTCCCCGCCGGCGTCACGCTCACGGGTGACCATCGCCTCGATGCCCGCGATCAGCAGTTCCAGCGCGAACTCGAAGTCGCGCTCCAGCATCTCGGCGACCGTGTCGCCGCCGCGCGCCGCCATGATCTCCCGGGACTCCTGGAGGACGTCGGCGGCCTGCGGGGCGGCGGTCACGGCGTTCAGGGCCTGCTGGAAGTACTCGTCCACGCTCATGCCGCCGGCGGCTGCCCGGGAGGCGAGATGGCCCTCCAGGGTGCCGTAGCCGTAGACGAACTGGAAGACGGCCGAGATCGTGCTCGTCAGGCGTTTCGCGGGCAGTCCGGTCCTGCGGACGACGCGCTGGATCACCCGTGAGAACGCCAGGCTGTTGGGCCCGATGTTGAGGAAGACCCCGACCAGCGCGGACACCCAGGGGTGCCGCACCAGCAGCGTCCGGTACTCCCGGGCCAGCGCCCGCACCTGGTCCCGCCAGTCCTCACCGGCGTCCGGATCGGGCAGCCGCACCTCGCCCATCACCTGGTCGAGGGCGAGTTCGAGCAGGTCGTCCTTGGTGTCCACGTACCAGTAGACGGACATCGCGGTGACGTTGAGCTCGCCGGCCAGCCGCCGCATGGAGAACTTGGCCAGGCCCTCGGCGTCCAGCAGCCGCACGGTGACCTCGATGATGCGCGCCCGGTCCAGCCCCGAGGGCTGCCCTCCACCGCGCCGCCGGTGCGCTGTGCTCTCCAGCCAGACGCTGGACCGCGGCTGATCCTGTCGGGTGGCTTTCGCCATGGCGCACCTTCCTCGACCTCTTGCTGCCGATCATGCTAGGGCCTGTCGTTCGGATCAGGCCGGCTGTGAGGCTCGGCTCCTGTCAGCCGACCCGAGTGGGGCTTGGTGCGTCCAGCTGCAAGGCGGAGGAGGGCGCCAACGCGGAGCGTTGGCAACCGACGACAACGCCGCAGATGGGCGTGCCAAGCCCCACGACGCCGGACTGATCCGAACGACAGGCCCTAGGCGCCTTGAGGGGCGCGGGGAACTACGCGACCGACCACAGCGGCCCCGCGGCCGCACGACGACCGCACACCCCGTTCTCCTGGGCGGTCCTAGGCGGATCCTTCCCGCTCGGCCCGCCGCAACAACCCGGCCGCGACCAGGCCACCTGACCCGCACGACGACCACGCACCTCCTCCTAGGCGGGTTCCCCCCGCTCGGCCCGCCGCAACAACCCGGCCGCGACCAGGCCACCTGCCAGCACGGCGACCGCCCCCACCAACTGACTGGTCTCCAGGCCCGAGGCGAAGGCGTCGGAGATCCTGGCCTTCTCCTCGGCCGAGTCGGCGGCTGCCAGCGCCGCCGGCAGTGACGCCGCGGACACGGTGACCAGCGACGCGAACCGCGAGTTGAGCACGGCACCGAGCACCGCGACACCCAGCCCGTTGCCGAACTCCGCGAGCGTCCCGTTGATCCCCGCTCCGACTCCGGCCTTCTCCGGCGGGATCGCCCCCATGATCGCGTTGGCCATCGCCGGCATGGACAGTGCCACTCCCGCCCCCATCACGATCAGCCCGAGCAGCATGCCCCCGTACCCGTGGCCGCCGAGCAGCGCGATCGCCGCCAGCCCGGCGGACACCAGGGTCATGCCGAGCGCGATGGCCGCCGGCGTCCCGGCCTTCAGGACCAGCTTCGCCCCGACTCCCGTGAAGTTGAGCGCGACGACGGTCAGCGCCAGGGGCGCCGTCCGCAGCCCGGCGTCCAGCGGCTCGTATCCGAGGACGAACTGGAGATGCTGTGTGAGCAGGAACAACGACCCCGTCATACCGAACGCCACGAGGATCGCGCCCGCGACCGCGCCCACGAACTTCTGGTTGCGGAAGAAGTGCATGTCGAGCATCGGGTACTCGGTCCGCAACTCCCACAGCACGAACAGGCCGAGCACCACCGAGCCGATCAGCGCGGAGACCAGCACCCGCGCGGAGCTCCAGCCGTGCTCGGGCCCGGTGATGATGGCGTACACGACGGCCGTCATGCCGATGGTCGACAGCACCGCGCCGAGCAGGTCGGGCCGGTCGCCCGCCTTGTGCTTCGACTCCGGCACCAGCGCGGCGACCGCGACCAGGCCGAGCACGGCGACCGGGATGTTGATCAGGAAGATCGCGCCCCACCAGAAGTGGTTCAGCACCACACCGCCGATCAGCGGCCCGGCCGCGAAGCCGAGCGAACTGACCGTCGACCACAGCGCGATGGCCTTCACTCGCTCCTCGTGGTCGAAGATCTGCACGACGACGGCGAGGGTCGTGGTCATCAGCAGCGCGCCGCCGACGCCCATGCCGGCACGGGCCGCGATCAGCTGGGCCGGACTCTGGGACAGGCCGGCCGCCAGCGAGCCGACACCGAAGACCGCCAGGCCCGACATCAGCATCAGCTTTCGGCCGTAGCGGTCGGCGGAGTTGCCCGCGGTGAGGAGCAGGCCGGACTGCACCAGGGAGTAGGCGTTCATCATCCACTGGACGTCGGCGGTCGAGGCGTTCATCTCGCGGGTGAGCGAGGGGATCGCCACATTGAGGATCGTGTTGTCGAGCAGCACGGTGAGCTGCGCGAGGCAGATGACACCGAGGATCAGCCAGCGCTGAGGGTGGCCACCGGACGCGATGCGCGGCGGGGCCTTCTCCTGGGGGGACGTCGTCATGTTGTACACCGTAGAACAGTTCCTATACGGCGTACAACGGAGTTACGTCGGGCCCGGCGAAGGGCGGTGGCTTTCGGCCACCGCCCCTCGTCCGGTCAGGGACGTGTCAGCCGCTCGCCTTCTGCGTGAGGTCGTAGAAGGTGCTCGAACCGACCGTGACCTTCTTGAAGTTGGCCTCGACCCAGGAGGTGATCTGGGAGGACGTGCCGTCGCTGCCGCCGCCCATGCCGCCGCCCATGCCGCCGGAGGCGATGAAGTAGTGGATCTTTCCGTCCGCCACGTACTTCTTGAACTGGGCCGGCGTCGGGGACGGGTCCGTGCCGTTGAAGCCACCGATCGCCATCACCGGCTCGCCGGTGGACAGCTGGTAACTCGCCGCGTTCTGGGCGCCGATGGCCGCGGCGGCCCAGGTGTACCGGTCGGCGTCGGTCTCCAGGAGCTTCTTGGCCTCGGAGCTGACGCCGGCGCCGTTGAGCAGGCCGCCCATGCCGCCACCGCCGCCGCCCATGGCGCCGCCGTCGCCGTTCGGCTGGTTCTGGCGTTGGCCCTGGCCCTGCTGGTTCCGGCCGCCGGGGAACCCGCCTCCGGGGAAGCCGTTGCCGTTCTGCTGGTTCTGGTTCTGGTTCTGCTGGTTCTGCCCGCCGCCCGGGAATCCGTCACCGCCCGGAGCACCGCCACCGCCCGGTCCGCCGCGGCCGCCCGCGACCGTCGGACCCGCCGTGACGATCGAGCCGGTGTGCCCCTCGTTCACGGTGGTCAGGGTGTACGCCGCCGGACCGGCCAGCGCGGCGACCAGGCCCAGCCCGGCCGCTCCCAAGGCCAGCCGGGGCACCAGCCGACCGGCGAAGATCAGGCCGAGGGCGGCCGTCAGACCGCCGACCAGGACGAACCACTTGAGCCAGGGCAGGTAGTCGGAGGAGCGGTTGAGCAGGACGTATCCCCAGGCGGCGGTCGCCGTCATGGCGGTGGCCAGGCTCAGCGACGCCCAGGCCTTGTCACGCTTCTCCCAGAGCAGCGTCGCGCCCATGCCGACCAACGGGGCGATGTAGGGGGCGAGGGCGACCGTGTAGTACTCGTGGAAGATGCCCTGCATGTAGCTGAAGACCAGCATGGTGGTGAGCAGCGCGCCGCCCCACACCAGGAACGCGCCCCGGGTCGCGGAGGTCCGGCGGGCCTCGCGCGTGGCGACCAGTCCGGCGACGAGCAGGATCAGCGCGGCCGGGATCAGCCAGGAGATCTGGCCGCCGATGGAGGAGCCGAACAGCCGGTCCCAGCCGGTCTCACCCCAGGTGCCGCCGCCGTTCCCGCCGCCACCGCCTCCTCCGACCCTCCCGGTCTCCTCGCCGTTGAGGCGGCCCAGGCCGTTGTAGCCGAAGGTCAGTTCCAGGAAGCTGTTGTTCTGCGAGCCGCCGACATAGGGACGGGAGGAGGCGGGCCAGAGTTCGACGATCGCGACCCACCAGCCGCCGGACACGACGATCGCGGCGAGACCCGCGGCGAGCTGCCCGATCCGCTTCCTCACCGTCACCGGGGCGCAGACGCCGTGGACGAGGGCGAGCGGCGGCAGGATCAGGAAGGCCTGGAGGGTCTTGGCGAGGAAGGCGAAGCCGATCGCGGCTCCGGCCCACAGCAGCCACTTCGTGCGGCCGTCCTCCAGGGCGCGGACGACGAGGGAGCAGGCCGCCGCCATCAGCAGCGCCAGCATCGCGTCGGGATTGTTGAAGCGGAACATCAGCGCCGCGACGGGGGTGAGCGCGAGCACGACACCCGCGATCAGTCCGGCCGCGGGACCGAACCGGCGCCGGACGGCCGCGTACACGACGGCGACCGTGCCGACGCCCATGAGAACCTCGGGCGCGAGGATCGCCCAGGAGCTGAGGCCGAACAGCCGCACCGAGAGGGCCATGGGCCACAGGGCGGCCGGGGGCTTGTCGACCGTGATGGCGTTCGCCGCGTCGAGCGAGCCGAAGAAGAACGCCTTCCAGGACTGGCCGCCGGCCTGTACGGCCGCCGAGTAGAAGGAGTTGGCGTAACCCGAGGCGCTGAGGTTGCAGAGGTAGAGCGCGGCCGTCGCCAGCAGCAGGGCGAGGAAGGCCGGGCGGGCCCAGCGGGGATCCTCGGGCCGGCCGCGCCAGATCCGTTGCACGAAGGGCCTCTTGGGGTCGACGGCGGCATGGGCCGGTGCGGGGGACGGGGTGCGGGTCCGGCTGCCGGGACTCGTGTCCGCGTCGATGGCCGGTCGGTCGAAGTGGACGGTCATCGGATGTCCCTCGCGTCGGTGTCGTGCGGGCGCACGGGCTGCAGGTGCAGGGTGGCCTCCCTCCCCCACTCTCGGCTTCGCTCGAGCGGGGGCACCCCCACCGTGCCGTTCGCGGCCTCACCGGCGCGCAACTGTGCGGTGTCGTAAGGGGTGGTGCGGTAGGGGGCAGTGCCGTAGGGGCCAGTGCCGGCGTGTGTGAGGCCGGAGGGGGCAGGGCCGGTGACGGTGGGGGTGGTGGTGCCGTACGGGGTGGCGCCCGACGGGTCGTCCTCGCGCCGGTCGGGGAACACCCAGGCCCGGAAGAGCAGGAACCGCAGGACCGTCGCCGCGAGGTTGGCCGCGATGAGGACGGCCAGTTCGGTGGAGTGCGCGGGCTCGGAGGACGCCGCGTTCAGTGCCGCGAGCGAGCCGCTGGTCAGGGCGAGCCCGATGCCGAAGACGACCAGGCCCTGTGCCTGGTGCCGTACGGTCCCGCCGCGCCCGCGCACCCCGAAGGTGAGCCGCCGGTTGGCCGCGGTGTTGGCGACCGTCGAGACCAGCAGGGCGAGGGCGTTGGCTGCCTGGGAGCCGGTGAAGACCCGGAAGCCGCTGTAGAGCAGCAGGTAGAAAAGGGTGGACAGGGCGCCGACCACACAGAACCCGACGAGCTGGCGGGCGAGTCCCGTCGGGACGCCCTTGATGTCGCGGTCGCGCGGGTCGTCGCCGAACGGCCGAGCGAGCAGGTCCAGCGGCAGGGCACCGGTGGTCAGCGCCCTGCCGATCCGCCACACGCCCTTGAGGTCGTCGGTCGCGGTCTTGACGATGTGGACCGTCGAGTCGGGATCGTCGACCCAGTCCACCGGCACCTCGTGGATCCTGAGGCCCGCGCGCTCGGCGAGCACCAGCATCTCGGTGTCGAAGAACCAGCCGGTGTCCTCGACGAGGGGCAGCAGCACCTGCGCCACGTCCCGGCGGATCGCCTTGAAGCCGCACTGGGCGTCGGAGAACCGCGCCTGGAGCGAGCCGCGCAGGATGAGGTTGTAGGCCCGGCTGATGAACTCCCGCTTGGGGCCGCGCACCACCCGCGAACTGCGGGCCAGCCGGGAGCCGATGGCGAGGTCGGAGTGGCCGGAGATCAGGGGGGCCACCAGCGGGAGCAGGGCGTTGAGGTCGGTGGACAGGTCCACGTCCATGTAGGCGAGGACCGGGGCGTCCGAGGCCGACCAGACGGCCCGCAGGGCCCGGCCGCGGCCCTTCTGCTCCAGGCGGAAGACGGCGACCTCGGGGATCTCCGCCGCCAGCCGTCCGGCCATCTGCGGGGTGGTGTCCGTGGAGGCGTTGTCCGCGATCGTGATGCGGAACGGGTACGGAAACGTCCGGTCGAGATGCTCGTGCAGTCTGCGGACGCACGGCCGGAGGTCCTTCTCCTCGTTGTAGACGGGGATCACTACGTCCAGGACAGGCGTACCGGCTGGTGCGGCCGGGAGATGCTCCCGCGCCGGCAGGGTGCCGGGAGAAGAGTCGGTTCGCATGGGACCGACTTTCGTCAGGCGCCCTGTTGTGCCCATGTGGTGACGCTGTGGCGCGCCTGTGAGTGCGGCTGCCGCGTCGCTTCCGGCCCCGGCTGGGGCGGCAGGGCGGGCAGACGGACCGTGAACGCGGTCCGCCCGGGCACGCTGTCGACCGTGACGGCACCGCCGTGCGCGTCGGCCACGGCCTGCACGATGGCGAGGCCCAGACCGGTCGAGCCGGTGGCGCGGGTGCGGGCGGAGTCACCGCGCGCGAATCGTTCGAAGACGTGCGGCAGCAACGCCGCCGGGATGCCCTGCCCGTCGTCCTCGACGTCCACGCACAGCCATCCCTCGTGCCACCGCACCCGCGCGGTGACGGTCGTCCCGGGCGGTGTGTGGGTACGCGCGTTGCCGAGCAGGTTGACGAGCACCTGTTGCAGCCGGGCCGCGTCCGCCGAGACGAGCGCGGGCTCGTCGGGCAGGTCGAGCCGCCAGTTGTGGCCCTGGCCGGCCGCCCGGGCGTCGCTGATGGTGTCCACAACGAGCGGGACGAGGTCGGTCTGCTCGAACCGGAGCGGCCGTCCGGCGTCGAGCCGGGCGAGCAGCAGCAGATCCTCGACGAGGAGGGTCATCCGGTCGGCCTCGGACTCGATCCGGCCCAGGGCGTGCCGGGTGTCGGGGCCGACCTGTTCGCGTCCCCGCCGGGTGAGTTCGGCGTACCCGCGGATGGAGGCGAGCGGGGTGCGCAGCTCATGACTGGCGTCGGCGACGAACTGTCGGACGCGCGTCTCGCTGCGCTGCCGTGCGTGCAGCGCCCCGTGGACGTGGTCCAGCATCCGGTTGAGCGCGGCACCGACCTGTCCGACCTCCGTGTACGGGTCGGTCTCGGAGTCGGGGACCCGCTCGCTGAGGTTCACCTCGCCGGTGTGCAGAGGCAGTTCGGAGACCCGGGTGGCGGTGGCGGCGACGCGGCGCAGGGGGCGGGTGGCGACGCCGACCAGTACGGAACCGGCGAGACCGGCAGCGGCGAGACCGGCGCCGGTGACGCAGACCTCGACCAGGATGAGGGTGTTGATGGTGTCGGTGACGTCCGTGGTCGGGATGGCCACGTAGTAACTGCCCTTGTCACCGCTCTTGTACGCGACCTGGTACTCACCGAGGCCGGGGAGATCGACAGTGCTCGGCCGTCCCTCGGTCTGCGGCACGGAGGCGAGGGCGGCTCTCTGCGCGGCGTTCAGCGACCGCGCGCTCATGTGGTAGCTGTCATCGGAGACGCCGTACGCGGACTGCGTGATCCGGCCGCCCTCGATCTTGGCGGCGACCGTACCGCCCGGCTGCGGCCCCCGCGTGACGAAGACGGTGAGGCTTTCCCCCTTGTTCTTCGCGAGCGCGTCGGTCCCGTTGCTCTTCGCGAGCGCGTCGGTCCCGTTGTTCTTCGCGAGCGCGTCGGCCCCGTTGTTCTTCGCGAGCGCGTCGGCCCCGTCGTCACCGGGCTCGCGGGGTGGGCTGAACGCGGCCCTGGACGCGGCCGCGTCGAGCTGCTCGTTCAACTGCGCGTACAGATGGGAGCTGAGGGCCAGCGTCGTCACCGTCCCGATCACCGCGCACACCACGGCGATCAGCACCACACACGCGACGACGAGCCGCGTCCGCAGGGTGCGCGGCTTGCCTGCCCGCCGGCCGACCGCCTGCTGCTGCGTACGCTGCCGTCGTCGACCGCTCATGCGGCCGCGGGCTTGATCAGATACCCGGCACCGCGCCGCGTGTGGATCATCGGCTCGCGCCCGGCGTCGATCTTGCGCCGCAGGTAGGAGATGTAGAGCTCGACGACGTTGGCCTGGCCGCCGAAGTCGTACGACCACACCCGGTCGAGGATCTGCGCCTTGCTGAGGACGCGCCGCGGATTGCGCATCAGGAACCGCAGCAGCTCGAACTCGGTCGCGGTCAGATGGATGTCGTCCCCGGCCCGGGTCACCTCGTGGCTGTCCTCGTCGAGGGTGAGGTCGCCGACGACCAGCATGGACTCCGAGCGCCGGTCGGCGGCGCCGGAGCGCCGTATCAACCCGCGCAGCCGCGCGACGACCTCCTCCAGGCTGAACGGCTTGGTGACGTAGTCGTCGCCGCCCGCCGTCAGTCCCGCGATCCGGTCCTCGACGGCGTCCTTGGCGGTCAGGAACAGCACCGGCACGTCCGGCAGTTCGCGGCGCAGCCGCCCGAGCACGGCCAGCCCGTCCATGTCGGGCAGCATCATGTCGAGGACGACGGCGTCGGGCCGGAAGTCGCGCGCGGTCCGGACCGCGCCGGTGCCGTCACCGGCACTGCGGATCTGCCAGCCCTCGTAGCGCAGGGCCATGGACAGCAGCTCGGTGATCGACAGCTCGTCGTCCACCACCAGCACGCGGACGGGGCTCCCGTCCGGCCTGAGCAGTTCGGTGCGCCCCTGGGGCGAGGTCGTGGTCATGTGAACACGATGTCGAGGGCCTCTGAGAGCACACTTTCGGCAAGCTGTGATTTCCCTGAGAAACACACAGGCGCTTCTCAGGAAACGCCTGGGAAGGCCGGTCGGGTCAGAACAGGCCGTCCTGCACGCCCGCCGCCTCCTTGAACGGACGCAGGGGGACGGTCAGCCCGTCCCCGGTGGCGGGCATCAGCCCCCACCCCGTCATCAGCCGGGTGTCGAGCACCACGACACCGTCCCCGGTGGCCAGGTGCAGATCGGGTCCGGCTGCCGCGACCAGCTCGCCGCCCACCGCACCCCCGGCGACGAGCTCGCTCACGCCCCCGACGGCGACGGGCACCCCCGCGAGCCCGAACACCCCGACATGGTCGACGACCCGCAGCGGCTTCCGTACGAGCGACTCCGGCCACGCCGGGAGCGCGACCGCCCGCTCGTGCAGCTCGGCGACCTCACCCGCCCGGTCGGCGGCCGCCTCCGGCAGCGCGGCCCGCACGGCCCGCTTCTCGGCGTACGGAATCCGGTCGGGCACCCGCAGGGCGGCCCGGAGCAGCTCCTCCGTACGCCGGGCGGCCATGAGCGGACCGACACCGAGCCAGCTGAAACAGACGGCCCCCTGTTCGAGCAGCCGCGCGGATCCCCGCTCCTGCGCGGTGATCCCGACCTTGACCATGCCGGGCCCGAACCACGCCAGATACACGTGGTACGGCCGGGGATCGTCGGCGATGGTGTCCGCCGCCACCGAGTGCGCCCGGTCCAACCGCGCACACTCCTCGCACCGCGCCCCCGTACTGCGCCCCGGCACGACCGCACTCACCGGGCACGCATGCCCCCGAGCCCCCACACACGTGCGCGCACCTCCCTCCGCGACCCTGAAGGCCACGCGTTTCCCCCGGGTCAGCGCACTGCGCCGACCGCCGTCCCAGAGCAGCTCGGGACCATCGGCCGACCAGCGCAGCCCCGAGCACTTCCATGCCTGTGCCATCCCTGCCGAGCGTAGGGGGCACCACTGACATTGATATCGGTAGGCAGGTTCCGGTGGTCGTGGCTCGGCCTCTGACTGACGTCCTGCTGGGCTGTCTTCCCTTTGGTCTGTCCGGCTGCCGGGACCTGTTCCTCATGGCTCCGGCCGGGCGGAACATGACCTGATGGGAGCTTGGTCCAGAAGCCCAGGCCCGCGCGGTACCGGGACCGTTCCGCTGACATCGGCAACCCACGACGGAGGCGACACCGGTGAGCCGGACGGCCACGCTCTCGGCCGCTCCCGAGGCTGGCTGACCACGAAGATCCAACTCGCAGCCGACGGCCGGTGTCGCCTGCTCGTGTTGGTTCTCACCGCCGGACAGGCCGGCGACGCGCCAGCCCGGACGTCATGGCCCGCCGGTGCATTCCCCGCCACCGTGGACGACCCCGCACCCAGCCGGACAAGGCACTGGCCGACAAGGCGTACTCCTCTCGCGAGACCCGGGACCACCCGCGCAGACGCGGTATCCGAGCGGTGATCCCGCAACGGTCCCACCGAAGGCGGCGCGGGCAGGGCGGTGGCAGACCGCCCGCCTTCGATCTGGAGGCGACCCGCCCCGGCGGACCCAGGGGCCGCTGCCTGCCGGTAGAGGCCGCGCCGTCACCCTTCCGCGGGATCGGGGAGTGCGTCGAGCATGATCTGAACATCTGGCTGCGTTGCCCAATTCGCCGACGGGACCGGCCCCGGATCCGTCACTCCCCGATCCGCCACCCGCACGCCTCCGCTGCGCCGTTCGCAAGCCCTCCCCGGCAGAATGCGCGCCCGACTGCGGTGCCCGGCCGGTGATCCGAAACGAGACTGCCTAGCAGCCACGTGTGACGCAGATGCACAGGGCTGGCACCAACCAGACTGAGGAAGAACGAGGTCAGCCGATATAGGGACGTTCTCGGTGCTCTAGAAAGTGGCAAATCCGGAGCCGCTGCGTGTGGTGCATCGGCAGCTGATCGATCTCCTCCGGCTGGACGAACCGCAGTTCCGTGGACTCGTCCGAGATCGTGAGCTGGCCCCCGACCACACGGGCGGTGAAGCAGATGTTGAACTGTCTACGCACCTCACCATCCGAGTAGGCGATGACGTGGCGAGGGTCGGTGTACGTACCCACGAGCCCGGTGATCTCTACGTCCAGACCCGTTTCTTCCTTTACCTCGCGGACGGCCGTTCCCGGGAGTGAGTCGGTCATCTCCATGCCGCCACCAGGCAGCGCCCAAAGATCGTTATCCCGTCGGCGCTGAAGGAGCACGCGTCCTTCGTCGTCGGTAACCACGGCGGACGCGGCGACCACCAAGCTGTTCGGCTCAGGTGCCGCCGGGTCGTCGTAGTACTCGGTCCGTGCCATGGTCACCTCTCACTTACCAGCGTCGCGGTCTTCCAGACCGCATCGAAGCTGCTGGCGTAGGTGTCGAACATGCCGCCCTTTCCGCTGCGCCGCAGGTGCCATACGGGAGCGCCGTAGGCGTTCACGCCCCAGACATGGGCATTGACCATCGCCTGGTCATCCGCACGATAGATCGAGTTGTAGAGCGTGGTGGCATGGGTCCGCACCTCGATGCCAGGTACCCCAGCAAGGGGGCGATAGTGCATGAGGGCGAGTCGACAACGGGACTCGATCCCGTGGCCGAACTTCTCCTCCTTGCCGCGCTGTTGGACATTCGCGCTGTCCGGGTCGCCAATCGCGATACGGACCGCACACCCGTCGGCAGCTCGCTCTCGCAGCAAGTCGTTGAGCCGGGGATACGCCTCGTGCAGGAAGACGGCCGCGTACACCAACACGTCAATGCGCTCGCGGGCTTGGGTCAGCATGTCCACAAGGGTGGACACGGGGATGTCCGCCCGCTGGTCGTAGAGAGCCACAAGTTCCGGACTGACAGCGCGGGCAGGGCGTGCCTGCCGGAGCGCGGGCCATAGAGCGTGCACGTCTTCTCCTAGTGTTTCCGCTGCCAGCATGGCCGTGGCACGGCGCGGCGTACGCCCCAGGTTGACCCATCTTTCAACGGACTTGGGATCGACTTCGACCTTGTCTGCAAGGGCGGCATACGTCCAGCCGCCGGCCGCCATGGCAGCACGTAACCTCTCGTTCGGCATCTCAATCTCTCCTAACACCCAGGGACGGCACTAGGGACGTTCTACCCGACGCGGGACGTCCCGAAGTGGGGTTTGTCGGAGGTTCCGACGTCCTAATGAGTGGCAGGATTCTCGTCCGCATGGCGAGCAACCAGCAGACCAGACCAGGTATCGGTGAACTGGCGAAGGACACCGCCAAGGGACGTATCGGCATCGTCATGGGTGAGCTCGGCGGCCGAGTGCAGATACGGCCCATCGGCGGCGGCCGGGAGTGGGATGCCATGCCGAACAAGGTGGTGCAGCCGAGTGCTCGGGAGGAATTGAGCGCCCGCCTGGCCATCAAGAACGGCAACAGCAGGAACGGCCTGTGATGCGCGCCATCGGCCGATACGCGGGAGTCCTCTTCATCATCATGATCAGCGGGTCGTGCGGCCTGGTGATCGGCATGGCTCTCGCTGTCGGCCAGTAGACCGGCCGCCCCGGACGGGTGCTCATTCCCCGGTTCCCCCACCCCCGTCCTGGGCGGCCTCCCAACTCCGTAAGTGCCACGCTCCACTATCCAGAAGGAGTACTCGCATGACGGCAACGGCGAACGATCAGAGGACCGGCCGCGCGGTGGCCGGCGAGGAGCTGTTCCAGAGCCTCGCCCACTTCGTGGTCGTCCACAACGGGCAGTCACCCGAGCGTGCCGAGCGGATCGCGGACCAGGCGGTCGCCTTCGTAGTCACCGCAGCCACCGCCATCGTCCCCATGGTCCCGTCGGACGACGTGGACCTGGGCCTTCACGCGCTCATCCTGCACACGAAGGAGTACGCCGAATTGTGCGAGCGGTACGCGGGCCGCTTCCTGCACCACAACCCGAAGCCCGGTGGTGGCGCCCGCGACCCGAAGCACGTCGCCGCTTCGGCAGGCGCCATGAAGACGGCGGGCTTCATGGTCTTCGACGACCTATGGACCGTGGATGGCACGAACCTTGCCCAGTGCGACTCCGACTGCGGCCGCCCGTACGGCCAGGCGTAGCAACACGACAGCAGCGGCGCGACCGGCCTCGACTCGTGGTCGGCCGCGTTCGCCCGGAAGGAGAACAGACGTTGTCCGGCTCACCCTCTGAACTGCCGATCGTGGTGCTCGACGCCCTCATGCCCACGTCTCAGCGCCTCGTCCTGAACCGCCGGGGCTCCATGGTCTGGGAGGTGCAGAGCCATCGAGGTCACTACGCCGTCAAGGTCGGCTATCCGATCGAGGCTACGGCCGACTGGCCCGCCCAGCCCTGGACCGCCCTCGCGCCCGCACGCGAGGGTGCCGTGCTGCATCGCCTCGGATTCGACGACTTCGCGTACGGAGAATGGGAGCACGGGACGTGGAACTTCCAGCCGTGGCATGAAGGGCCGGACCTGTACCGCCTGTGGGAGCCCTGCCGCAGCAACGGCTCGTCAGTCGCACCGCACGCCGGCGTGGCGCTGGGCTGTGTCGAGGCGTTGGCCGAACTGCACGCCAAGGGCTGGGCCCACGGAGACGTACAGCCCGCCCACTTCATCGTCGGGCCGGAGCGGACGCATCTCATCGATCTGGCTCTGGCCCGAGGTGGGCACGTCCCCGAGGGGTACGACTTCCCGTTCCGCGGCTGCCTCGTCCACTACGAAGCACCGGAGATTGCCCGCAACGTGCTCGCCACAGGGGAAGCCGAGCCCACGCCGGAAGCCGATGTCTACGCCCTCGGCGCCTCCCTGCTCATCTCGGCCACCGGCTGGCGTGCCGTCGAGTACCCGGACGACGCTCCACGCCCCGTCCAGAGAGAGGCCGTGGCCAACGGCAGACGCCGCCCCGTCAAGGCGCCCGGTGAGCTGGGCGAGTTGATCGAGGCGATGCTCAGCCATGCTCCCGAACACCGGCCGACCCTCTACGAGGTGGGTAAGGCCCTGAGTTGCCTCACGTCACGACCCATGAAGAGCGGACCCTCATCGACCCGCGCAACCTGAACCGCTCCGTCGAGGCTCTGTGCGTCGGTGTCGGCGTCCGTAGGGTCCGCTTTGCACAACCTGCACCACACCTGCGCCTCGCTGCTCCACGAACAGGACGCCGACGCCCGCATGATCATGGAAGTCCTCGGCCACAGCTCCATCCGCTTGACCATGGACATCTACACCGTCCTACGTCTCGGCTCTCAGCGCTTGGCGTTCGACCGTGTCGGGGATGCCCAGAAGCAGGCCGGAGATCTCACTCCGCTTCACGGGCCCGCGCCAGGGGTAACTGGTGCGGGCCCCTGCGCGCTACCGGCAGCCCCCGGGCGGACACGGGTTGTAGCAACCGCCAGGCGGGCATCCGCCCTTGTCACCCGGGGAGTAATCCTCCTCGCTGCTACCACTGTCCCCACTGCTACCGCCGTTCGCGGACGATCCGTCGCCAGCAGACGTTCCATCGTCAGGTTCGGCGTATTCCCGATCGCGGTAGTCCGGATCGTTTTCGGCGTTCTTGTACAGCCCCTTCGACGACGGACACGTCTCGTCCTTCTCTACGGCGTGCAGGACGACATCTGGTTCTTGCGCCAGTCTCGTCCCGGCCTTGACGCTCTGGAAGCACACTTTCCAGTTCGCATACTCACCAGCTCCGTTGTTCGTGTCGTAGGCCGCCTCGTCCTCGTAAGCGGCCTCGATGGCTACCGCGCCGACGGCATCACCCAGCTTCTCCACCGCGTCGGCGTACGTGGAGCCCTGCACATTCGGCATCTTGGGCCAAGGGATGCGTTGGCCGTCCTTCTTCGGGCACGGTGCCCCGTCTGGCACGGCAGCGAAGTCGACCTTGCTCAAGGTCGCCTTCTCGAAGCACACGGTCCAGTCCCCGCCCGGATTCTCGTCCCGGTCGCTGGCGTCGTGCACCGCAACGCTCAGCCCGGTCTGCCCTACTCGCTCCAAGGCACTGTCGACGCTCTGACCGACCTGGCTCCCAGCTGGGCTCGGAGTGGCCGTGATCGTGACCGGCGCGGCAGGCGTCGACGCCGCATCGTCACAGTTGTCGCCACAAGATCCGAGTAGCAGTAGAAGCAGCACCACAGCCAAGACGGCTATGCCACCGAACAGCCCCTTTTCACCCCTGTTCATTGCCAATGTGGTGATACCCCCCTGACTCCCATGGTGATCCGGGCGACCCGCCCGGGGCGCGGTGCTGTCACTCCGCGGACACCCCCACCAGCGGAGAGCGTGAGCACGTCACCACCAGCAGCGGATAGCAGGTGATGATCCGCGCGTATCGGGTTCTATCGGAGCGAGAGAGGAGACGGCAACAGATGGGACGAAAGGCAAGGGCCTGAACGTATGCCCCATCGCCGTGTGACCCGCGGTTGCCGTCGGAGACCGCCGTCAAGGCAAAAGCCAGAGGCCCTGTGGATCACTCCACAGGGCCTCTGGTCTGCTGTGCACTCGGCAGGATTCGAACCTGCAACCTTCTGATCCGTAGTCAGATGCTCTATCCGTTAAGCTACGAGTGCTTGTTCTGTTTTTTCGCCGCTCTCGGGCCTTCCGGCTCGCTCGCGGCGACAGGAAGAACATTACATGACTGCCGCCGCCATGTGAAATCCGTTAGCCGCACCCTTTGTGAGCTGCGGAAACGGCACTTCCGGCCGCACTTTCGGGGGCGACGACAGCGAAGCCCCGGTCGGCTGACCGGGGCTTCGTGATCGAGTGCGGAGGCGGAGGGATTTGAACCCTCGATGGGCTTTAAGGCCCAAACCGCATTAGCAGTGCGGCGCCATAGACCGGACTAGGCGACGCCTCCAGCATCACTCCCGCGCGAGCGCGAGCGGTGCGTGCCGATGATGACACAGTCGAGCGTGCTGTCACCAATCGACCCCCACGGTACTAGGCGGGAAGGGCGTGGGGCAAAGGCCTTGTCAGGCCCGTGCGGGCCTCCACCCGGGGGGCCGCGCGCAACATCCGGGGCCGTGCCGCGTTAGGCAGGGCATGTTGCGTGCCACTCCCCGGGCCACCGCCCGCCCCGCCCTGCGGCGCCTCTTCGTCACGGCCGCCGCCTCCGTCGCCGCCGCCGGGTCACTGACGGCGGTGTCCCCGGCCGCCTCTGCCCAGGCCGGCAAGGCCGACCTGTCGTTCCCGACCCGGCCGGGCGACGGCCCGGACCGCGATCACCTCACCGTCACCGTGCGCAACGCCGGCGGCGGAGCCGACGGAACGTTCGAGCTGTACTGCGACCCCGACGGCGGCAGCCACCCGGACCCGGGCGGCGCCTGTGCCGCCCTGGAGCGGGACACGCGGTGGGGACAGGACGTCTTCGCGCCCGCCCCGGAAGGCGGCTTCTGCACCATGCAGTACGGCGGACCCGCCACCGCGCACGTCACCGGCACCTGGGCCGGACGCCCCGTCGACGCCACCTACGACCGCCGCGACGGCTGCCAGATCTCCCGCTGGGACCGGCTCGTGCCGCTGCTGCCGGGAGTGGGGGGCGAGGCGGGCACTCAGGCCTGAGCCGTCCTCTCATGGAGGGACGGTGGGGGAGCGAGGCAGTGGGGGCGCCGGTCCGTCGACCGGCGCCCCCTACTCATATGCGCCACTCTCCGCCCTCATCACGCCGCTCCGCCGAAAGGTACAGAAAGTCCGTCGCCGTAAAGGTCCCGCGAAGGTCCCGCGACGTCGTCGCAGGAGGGCGGGCGTTTCCGCTTACTCGGTCGTCAGTTCGGTGTCACTTCCTCGTGCGACCTCGCTCTCATCCGGCGTCGCGAGCGCAACCGCAGCCCTTAGACTCCCTCGCGTGACACGCTGCGGGACGGTTGGCAAGATGGCCCGAGCGGTCGGCAAGGTGCGGTAACAGGGAGGAAGCGTCTCGTGAGCAGCAGGCCATCCCGAGGCGCTGCTCGCCTCGCAGCCATACTGGACGCGCTTCCCGACGCGTTGGTGCTGGTCAACGCCAACGGCACGGTCGTCAACGCCAACACCATCGCCCTGGAGGCCTTCGAGACTCCGGGGACCGCTCTGGTGGGCCGCGGGCTGCTGGATCTGCTGCCGCAGTTCGACTCCAAGCTCATCCCCGGCTCCATGCGACGCCCGGAGCACCTCGATCCGCATGCCCGCACCAAGCCCACCCGGATGATCGCGCGCCGGACCGACGGGACCGAGTTCCCCGTCGAGGTCACCAGTGCGAATCTGGAGAACGGCCAGCAGGCCTACGACGGTTACGGCTACACCAGCGACGAGTTGCTCATGCTCGTCGTGCGCGACCTCTCCGGGACGGTGGACACCGAGGCCGAGCTCGCCCGGTCCCAGCGGCAGACCGAGATGATCCTGCGGGCCGCTGCCGAGGGCGTCGTCGGCACCGACACCGACGGGCGGATCGTGCTGGTCAATCCGGCCGCCGCCCAGATACTGGGATTCCGGGCCAGCGACCTCGGCGGGCGCGAGCTGCACACCCTCGTGCTGCACTCGCGTGCCGACGGCTCGCCCTTCCCCTACGAGGACTCGCCGCTCGCCGACACCCTGCGCTCCGGGCGCAAGCACCGGGTGCGCGGGCAGGTGCTGTACGCCAAGAACGGCGGCAAGGTCCCGGTCGATCTGACGACCGCGCCCGTACGCGACGGGGACCAGCTCGTCGGCGCCGTGATGACCTTCACCGACCGGCGGCCGTACGACGCCGTCGTCGACGAGAAGGAGGCGGCGGAGAAGCGGCACGCCGAGGAACTGGAGCGGATCGCCGAGGAGCACGCCTCCGAGCTCACCGCGCTGCGCCAGCAGCACGTCACCGAGGTGGAGGAGCTGACCGAGCGGCACGCCGAGGAACTCGCGGCGAACGAGGAGCGGTACGCCGCGCTCGGGGAGCGGGAGAAGGACCGGTTCGAGGCGCTCGCCGCCCGGCACGAGCAGTTGCTGACCCTGCTCGGGCGGTCGCTGCGCGGCCCGCTGGAGGAGCTGCGCCGCGAGCTGGCCGCGCTGGCCGCCGACGACGCCGGGCAGCTGTGGCCCGAGGCGAACCAGGTGCTGCACCACCTGTCGGCCGGCTATGCGCGCATCACGACGCTGATCGACAACGTCCTCGGCTACCAGCGCCTCGACGCGGGAAGCGAGAACATCGCCCGCACGAAGGTGATGCTGGACGCCGTCGTCGCGGCCGGGGTCGACGGGGCCGTCGAGCTCGTCGGGCCCGGCCGGGTGCAGTTCGCCGTGCACGCGCCGCCCATCGAGGCCGAGGTCGATCCCCGGCTGCTCGCGACCGCCCTCGCGCATCTCGTCGCGGACGTGGCGGGCGTCGACGCGACCGGCAACACACCCGTGTCGGCGGGCGGTTATCTCGACAACACCGTCGTGGTGGCGGCGGCCCAGCGCGGCGAGGTCGTACGCATCGAGGTGCGCGGGCCGTACGCCGGTGGCGACACCGTGCACGAGCCCATCGTCCGCGGGATCGTCCGGGCCCACGGCGGGGTGCTGCAGACGCACGACGTGCCGGGCATGAGCGGGAGCGCGTACGTCCTCGAGGTGCCGATCGGAGGCGGGGCCGGAGCCGTCGCCGCCCAGCCCGTGGACGAGTCCGCCGCGCTCGCTCTCGTCGACCCCGCCGAGCAGGCCTCCGCCAAGCAGGCCTCCGGCGGGGGGCGGCGCCGGGCACGGCGGTCCAGCACTGACGCCTTCCTCGACGCGGACGTTCCGGGTGGTGAGGGCGAGGACACCGGAGCTCCCGGAGCCGACGGGACCGCACCCACCGGGCGGCGCAGGCGGCGGGCCGCCGGGGAACAGGCCGCCCTTCCGGCGCAGGCGTCCGGTGAGGGTGCCGCGTCCGGCGGGACCGGGCGGCGGCGGCGCGCGGCCGAGGACGCGGGTGCGGGTGCGGATGCCGTCGGCAGTGCCGTCCAGGGTGTCGCCGAGGGGGCCGTGATGACGGCCGCCGAGCACGCCGCGGGGGCCGCCGCCTCGAACACGGGCCTGGGCGGAACCGTGCCGCCGCAGGGTGTGCCCGCGCCGTCGGGACGGCGGGCCCGGCGGGAACCCGGTGAACAGGCCGCGCTGCCGCCGGCGCTGCCCGCGGCGTCCTCCGGGGGTGAGTCCGCCGGTTCGGCCGAGGCGGCCCCGGAAGAGGCACAGCAGCCGACCGGACGCCGGCGGCGGGCGCTGGCCGCCGCCAACGAGCGGGCGGCTGCCGCTGCCGCCGCACAGGAAGCGGCGGGGCCGCGCGCGGTGTTCGCGCTGCCCCCGGCCGAGGCCGATCAGACTCCGGCCCCGGCTTCGGCTCCGGCTCCTCAGGAGGGGCAGGCCGACCAGGGGCAGCAGGTCGCTGACGCTCCAGCTCCCGTGCGTGCGCCGGGAGCCGTGCCCGCCCAGGGGCAGGCGCCGGTCCAGGCGCCGGGCGCCGTGGCGGTTCCCGGTCCGGCTGCCGCCGGTGACGGGGTGGCCGAGGAGGGGCGGCACGACGCCGTTCCGCACGACCAGTCCGCCGATCACACTCCCCCGCAGCCGCATCCGACCAGCGCGCCGACCGGCCGCCGACGGCGGGCCGTCGCGAGGCCGCAGCCGGCCGGGGGCGCCGGGACGCAGATGCCGGGGCATCCCGACCAGGCGGGTCCGGTGCCCGCCGCTTCCGGGACCGCCGACCCGGCGCAGGGTGTTCCGGCGCAGCAGGACGCCACCGGCCAGGTCCCCTCGGGGCAGGCCGGGCCGGGGCAGGGCGCCCCCGCCCAGGTCGGCGTCGCCGCTTCCCCGGTCCCTCCGGGTACGGCCGTGCCACCGCAGGGCATGCCGGTTCCCGCGCAGGGCAACGCACCTCACGCCCCGGGCGACGCCGTTGCACCCCACGGCGACCTCCCGCACGGGAACGCCCCGCAAGGCACCCACCCGCAGGGCACCGCCGTCCCGCCACACGGCGTCGCCGTACCCCCGCAGGGCACCCAACCGCACGGGACCCCCCCGCAAGGCACCCACCCGCAGGGCACCGCCGTCCCACCGCAGGGCGTCGCCGTACCCCCGCAGGGCACCCAACCGCACAGGAACGCCCCGCAAGGCACCCACCCGCAGCACCCGCAGGGCACCGCCGTCCCACCGCAGGGCGTGTCCGTCCCGGCTCAGGGCGGGCTCGGGCACGGCGTGCAGGCGGCTCTCCCGGGGCAGGCGGTGCAGCCCCCGGCCTCGGCCCAACCTCTGCCGCAGCAGGGCGTCGCCGCACCGGGTCAGCAGTCCTCCGCCGGCCTGCCGCTCCCCGCTGAGGCCGCTGCCGGGCAGGTCGCACCGGCCCAGGGGGCGGGGGCGTCTCCCCTGAGCACGCCTCCCCAGGGCCCGCCGCAGAGCACGGCCGCTCCGGGAACGCCTTCCCACGGCACCAACGCCCACGGGACGCCTCCCCACGGCATGAACGCCCACGGGACGCCTCCCCACGGCATGAACGCCCACGGAACGCCGCCGCAGGCCGACGCCCCCCGGCCCTGGCCCGCCACCGACGCCACGGGCGCGGGTGCCGCACACCCCCCGCCGCCGAACGGCGCGCCGCGGACCCCGCAGCAGAACACCCCCGCCCCGGGCACCGCGCTGCCGCCGGAGGGCGCGCCGCGGGCGGCTCAGCCGCTGCCCGCCGAGGCCGCCGCGCCCGTCGACCCGAACTCCACGCAGGGGCGGGCGATCAGTGTGCGGACGCTGGGGCAGGGCGTGCCGTTCAACCGGCCGACGGCCCACGCGCAGCAGCCGTCGGCCATGCCGGTCCCGCAGCCCGTGCCGCAGCAGTCGGCGACGCCTCCCCCGCACCAGCCGGGTGGATCGGGCCGGCGCCGCAAGCTCGGGACGCCGCCCGACCCGGCGACGCGTACGGACCCGGCGGGCCGCCCGGAGCAGGGGCAGGCGCGTCCGACAGCCCAGGCGCCCCGTCCGGAACAGGCCGCCCGGCCGCACCGGACCGGCGAGCACACCCCGCCGCCTCTGTCCGCCCCCGCCCCGGCGCAGCCGTCGCTCGCCGGGCAGTCGCGGCTCGCCCAGCTGACCGAGGGCGGTGGACGGTCGTACGCCATAGGCGCACCCGACGAGAACGCCGCCGAGGGGCCCGAACCGCTGGACGGGCCCGGTGGGGCCGTCGAGGTGGCCGATCCGCCGCGGCCGCAGCCGATGGACGACGAGCTGCCGCCCGAGCCGCTGGACAACCCGCGGCGGCTGCTGGTGTGGCCGGCGCCGGACGTCAGCACGCAGCAGGCGCTGAGCGACCGCGGCTACCGGCCGGTGATCGTGCACTCGCGCGAGGAGGTCGACGCGCAGATCGCGGCCTTCCCCGCCGCGCTGTTCGTCGACCCGCTGACCGGGCCGATCACGCGTACGGCGCTGCAGTCGCTGCGGCAGGCCGCCGTGGCCGCCGAGGTGCCCGTCCTCGTCACGGCCGGGCTCGGGCAGGCCTCGCGGGACGCGGCGTACGGTGCCGATCCGGCCGTGCTGCTGAAGGCGCTGGCGCCGCGCGACAGTGAGCAGCATCCGCCGCGGGTGCTGCTGATCGAGGAGCACGCGGAGATCGCGCTGGCGCTGACGGCGACGCTGGAGCGGCGCGGGATGCAGGTCGCGCGGGCGGCGAGCGACGCGGACGCGGTGATGCTGGCGGGGCAGTTCCGGCCGAACCTGGTCGTGATGGATTTGCTGCAGGTGCAGCGGCGGCAGGAGGGCTTCGCCGGGATCATCGACTGGCTGCGGGCGAACGGGCAGCTCAACCGCACCCCGCTGGTCGTCTACACCGCCGCCGTCGACCCGGCCGACCTGCCGCGGCTGGCCTCCGGGGAAACGGTGCTGTTCCTCGCGGAGCGGTCCACCAGCTCCGAGGTGCAGTCCAGGATCGTCGAACTGCTCAGCCGGATCGGCACCAACTAGCCGGTACGGGCGGGGCGGGTCCCAGTGTCCCGCGCCGGAAGTTCCTAGGTAGTTCCCGCTGAGCTGCGGACGGTCAACGCCCCTGGTCGGCGGCGAGAATCCGACCGCCGAGACGAGACAGATCTACCGACGGATTTCTGGCGCAGCACACTAGCGTGCCGTCAGCCGGCGTGCGGCCTCCTTCACCGAGGCCCGCAGGCGGTCCCGGTCCGGGTCCCCCTCGCCGACCAGGATGCGCCGCATCTGGGGGACGACGGCGGTCCAGTTGGTCAGGGCGGTCAGCAGGAAGAGCAGGTCGGCCGCCGGGATGGCGTCGGTGACGGCTCCCCGGGCCTGGCCGTCCCGGAGGGCGGCGACCTTGCGAGCGTAGTGCTCCTGGCGGTCGGACTCGTGGGGCAGTTCGGTGCTGCCGTACTCCAGGCCCTCCCAGAAGAGCAGGCGCAGCAGCTCCGGGTGGGCGGCGTGGTAGTCCATCAGGCGGTCGACCCAGCCCTCGATGTCGTCCGGGTCGACGGGGACGGCCTCGGCGAGGTGGAGCATCTTCTTCTCCAGGACGATGGCGAACAGCTCCGCCTTGTTGCCGAAGTAGGCGTAGATGAGCTGCTTGTTGGCCTTCGCCTCACCGGCGATGCGGTCGATGCGGGCGCCGGCGATGCCGTGCCGGGCGAACTCGGCGACCGCCGCTTCGAAGATGCGGGCCTTGGTGGCCTCGGGGTCCCTTGCTGCCATGGGGAGAGGGTAGCGCGCCGAGGTAACCAACTGTTTGGTTGACATGGAATGCCGGGGCGGCCCAGACTGTTTCCCCGTCAGCCAACCAACCAGTTAGTTGTTAGAGTCGACTCCAAGGACTCCCCTCCATGCCGTCAGCGACCACGACCACAGTCCAGGCCGGCGCCCCCGTACGACGGGCCCGTACCCCCGCCCCCGGCCTCTTCCTCACCCTGCTCGCCGTGTGCAGCGCGGTCACCGCCGCCAACATCTACCTCGCCGCACCGCTGCTCCCGCTCATGGCCCGCGACTTCGGCTCGGCACCCTCGGCCATCGCCTGGATCGCCTCGGTCGCCCAGCTCGGCTACGCGGTCGGCCTGCTGTTCTTCGCCCCGCTCGGCGACAGCGCGAACCGGCGCCGACTGGTCGCGGGGCTCACGCTCGTCACCGCTCTCGCGCTGGGTGCCGGTGCGGGCGCCCCGGGCATCGCCGCCCTCGCGGCCGCGATGTTCGTCGCCTCGGCCGCGACCGTCATCCCGCAGCTGCTCGTCCCGCTGGTCGCCGAGCGTGCTCCCGCCGAGCGGCGCGCCCGGCATGTGGCGGCCGTCATCGCGGGCCTGTTCACCGGCATCGTCGGGGCCCGGGTGCTGGGCGGGCTGGCCGGGCAGGCCTTCGGCTGGCGGTGGGTGTTCGCGGGCGCCGCCGTGCTCACCCTCGTCCTGGGGCTCGCGACCGCGGTGGTCCTGCCGTCGCGGCGGCGCCGGCAGGGCCCGCTGTTCGCGGGGCTGGTCGCGCTGCCGTCCGTGCTGCGGAGCTCGCCCGACCTGTGGCGGGCGTGTGTGCGGCAGGCCGGGATGTTCGGTGCGTGGAGCGCCCTGTGGACCTCGCTGGCCCTGCTGCTGACCGGGCCGGAGTACGGGCTGTCCACCGCCACCGCCGGGCTGTTCGGGCTGTTCGGGCTGACCGCGAGCGCGGTGGCGCCGCTGGCGGGCGGGCTGGTGGACCGGTTCGGCGCCGGCAAGGTCGTGCGGTCGGCGTATCTGGTCGCCGCCGTGTCCGTGCCCCTGTTCTGGCTGGGCGGGCAGGTGCCGTGGGCGCTGTTCGCCGCCGCGATCGCCGTGCACGCGGCGCTGGTCGCCTCCCATGTCGCCAACCAGACCCTCGCCCTGACCACCACCTCCACCCCGGCCACCGCCAACACCGCCTATGTGGTCGCCGGGTTCGCGGGCGGCGCCGCCGCCTCCGCCCTCGCCGGGGTGGCCTTCAGCCACTTCGGCTGGGGCGGGGTGTGCGCGGTGGCGGGTCTGTGGCTGGTGCTGGGGTGGGGGCCGACCTCCGTACGGCGGTGATGAGGGTGACCGGCCGCCGTACGCCGGTGAGGTGCCGGCGTACGGCGCACCCGCGCGGGCGGGTCAGAGCCGGGTGACGTCCAGCTCCCCCTGGGCGTACTGCCTGCGCAGCACCTTCTTGTCGAACTTGCCGACGCTCGTCTTCGGGACCGACTCGATGATCGTCCAGCGCTCCGGGAGCTGCCACTTGGCGATGTGGCCCTCGTCGGCGAGGAAGTCGCGCAGCGTCTCGAAAGTGGCGGTGGAGCCCTCCTTGAGGACGACCGTGGCCAGGGGGCGCTCGCCCCACTTGTCGTCGGGGACGGCGACGACGGCCGCCTCGGTGACGTCGGGGTGGGACATCAGCGCGTTCTCCAGCTCCACCGACGAGATCCACTCGCCGCCGGACTTGATGACGTCCTTGGCCCGGTCGGTGAGGGTGAGGTAACCGTCGGCGGAGATGGTGCCGACGTCGCCCGTCTTGAGCCAGCCGTCCTCGCTGAACTTGTCGGCGGGGCGCAGCGGCTCGGCGCCGGGGCCGTTGTAGTAGGCGCCCGCGATCCAGGGGCCGCGCACCTCCAGCTCACCGGCGGACTCGCCGTCCCAGGGGAGGCGTTCGCCGCCGGGGCCGGTCAGGCGGGCCTCGACGCCGGCCGGGAAGCGGCCCTGGGTGAGGCGGTAGGCGAACTCCTCCTCCGTGCCGACCGCGCCGGCCGGCGGACGGGCGATCGTGCCCAGCGGGGACGTCTCCGTCATGCCCCAGGCGTGGCAGACCCGCATGCCCAGCTTGTCGAAGGCCTCCATCAGCGACGGCGGGCAGGCCGATCCGCCGATGGTGACCTGGGTGAGGGAGGAGACGTCCCGGGGATGGGCGGTCAACTCCGCGAGCAGGCCCTGCCAGATGGTCGGCACGGCGGCGGCGTGGGTCGGCCGCTCGCCCTCGATCATCGCGGCGAGCGGCGCCGGCTGGAGGAAGCGGTCCGGCATCAGCATGTTGACGCCGGTCATGAACGTGGCGTGCGGCAGGCCCCAGGCGTTCACATGGAACTGGGGGACCACGACCAGGGAGGTGTCCTCGTCGGTCAGGCCCATCGACTGGGCCATGTTGACCTGCATGGAGTGCAGGTAGATGGAGCGGTGGCTGTAGATGACGCCCTTGGGGTCGCCGGTGGTGCCGGAGGTGTAGCACATGGCGGCGGCCTGGCGTTCGTCCAGTTCCGGCCAGTCGTACGACGTCGGCTTCCCGGCGATCAGGTCCTCGTACTCGTGCACGCGGACGGCCGCGCCGGCGAGGAGCGAGCGGTCTCCGGGGCCCGTGACGACCACGTGCTCGACCGGCTTCAGGTGCGGCAGCAGCGGGGCGAGCAGGGGGAGCAGCGAACCGTTGGCGATGATCACGCGGTCGGCGGCGTGGTTGACGATCCAGGCCAGCTGCTCGGGCGGGAGGCGGAGGTTCAGGGTGTGCAGGACCGCGCCCATGGACGGGATCGCGAAGTACGCCTCGACGTGTTCCGCGTTGTTCCAGGCCAGGGTCGCCACCCGCTCGTCGCCGGTGACACCGAGGTCGTCCCGCAGCGCGTGGGCGAGCTGGGCCGCGCGGGCGCCGATCTCCGCGTAGGAGCGGCGGTGCGGCTCATCCTCACCGGTCCAGGTGGTCACCTGTGAGGTCCCGTGGATCGTCGACCCGTGAGTCAGGATCCTTGAGATCAGCAGCGGTACGTCCTGCATCGTGCTCAGCACGGCGTCCTCCCGGGGGCGACATTGCCTACGCGGTGGTAAAGGTTGTGCTGATTCTGCGCACATACCGCGCGGTATGTCACTAGGTCCGGGCGATCGATCAGATCACGCCATGCCGGAGGGACAGCTCACAAGCAGCCGGGACACCCCCTCACTGGCGGACAAGTCCCAGCTCAGCGTCCTCGCGGAGCTTGCCGATCGCCCGGGAGACGGCCGACTTCACCGTACCCACCGAGACGCCCAGCACCTCTGCCGTCTGGACCTCGCTGAGGTCCTCGTAGTACCTGAGGACCACCATCGCCCGCTGCCGGGCGGGCAGCCGCATGATCGCCCGCCACATCGCGTCGCGCAGCGCCTGCTGCTCGGCCGGGTCGTCGCCGGCGGCCACCGGATCGGGCTCGGGCAGCTCGTCACAGGCGAACTCGTCGACCTTGCGCTTGCGCCACTGCGAGGTCCGGGTGTTCAGCAGCGCCCGGCGCACATAGCCGTCGAGGGCGCGGTGGTCCTCGATGCGCTCCCAGGCGACGTACGTCTTGGTGAGGGCGGTCTGCAGCAGGTCCTCGGCGTCGCTCGGATTGCCGGTGAGCGAGCGGGCGGTACGCAGCAGCACCGGCTGGCGGGCCCTGACGTACGACGAGAACGACGGATACGGAAAGGTCTGCGCCGCCGGTTTGGCCGCCTTCGAAGCGCTCGTGCAGACGAGTGTGGTCATGGCTCAACGCTATGAGCGACGGCACGGTGAGCGGATCGGCCGCAGGTCCCGAAGCGGGATCCCCCTCAGGTTGTAGGGGTGGGGCCGACTGCACCTCCTGTAGGGGGAGTACCGGGCCCGGAGTACTGCGGGTTCACCCCTGGGGGTCGGCGGTCAGGACGAGTCCGGACGTGGGCACGCCCGTCCCCGCCGTCACCAGGACCCGTTCCGCTCCCGGTACCTGGTTCGCCGCCGTGCCCCGGATCTGCCGGACGGCCTCCGCGATGCCGTTCATGCCGTGCAGGTACGCCTCCCCGAGCTGCCCGCCGTGCGTGTTGAGGGGCAGGTGTTCCCCGGCCACGAAGTCCGCCGCCTCGCCCCGGCCGCAGAAGCCGAACTCCTCCAGCTGCGTCAGTACGAACGGCGTGAAGTGGTCGTAGAGGATGCCCACGTCGATGTCGGCCGGCGTGAGCCCCGAGGTCCGCCACAGTTGCCGGGCGACGACCGCGCTCTCGGGCAGGCCGGTCAGGTCGTCGCGGTAGAAGCCGGTCATCTGTTCCTGGGCGCGTCCGGCGCCCTGGGCGGCGGCGGCGATCACGGCGGGCGGGTGGGGCAGGTCGCGGGCCCGTTCGACGGAGGTGACGACGAGGGCCTGGCCGCCGTCGGTCTCCTGGCAGCAGTCCAGCAGCCGCAGCGGTTCGACGATCCAGCGCGAGGCGGCGTGGTCGGCGAGGGTGATGGGCCGGCCGTGGAACCAGGCCGCCGGGTTGGTCGCCGCGTGCTTCCGGGCGACGACCGCCACGTGCCCGAACGCCTCCGGGGTCAGCCCGTGGGTGTGGAGGTAGCGCCGGGCCGCCATCGCCACCCAGGAGGCCGGGGTGAGCAGGCCGAACGGCAGCGACCAGCCGAGCGCCGCGCCCTCCGCGGACGGTTCCCGGTGCCGCACTCCGGAGCCGAAGCGGCGGCCCGAGCGCTCGTTGAAGGCCCGGTAGCAGACGACCACGTCGGCCACGCCCGCGGCGATCGCCAGGGCGGCCTGCTGGACGGTGGCGCAGGCCGCGCCACCGCCGTAGTGGATCCGGGAGAAGAAGGAGAGCTCACCCATGCCCGCGGCCTGGGCGACGGTGATCTCGGGGCTGGTGTCCATGGTGAAGGTGACCATCCCGTCGACGTCGGCCGGGCTCAGCCCCGCGTCCGCGAGGGCCGCGTGCACCGCCTCCACCGCCAGGCGCAGTTCGCTGCGCCCCGAGTCCTTGGTGAACTCGGTGGCTCCCACACCGACGACGGCCGCGCGCCCTCCGAGACCGTCCCGCCCTGTCGGGATCATGCCGGGACCCGCACCGTCACCGTGCCCGTGACATGCGTGCCGAGGCCGTTCGCACCGACGACCCTTACCGTCGCGGTGTCGCCGTCGACCTCCTCGACCGTGCCGGTCAGCACCATCGTGTCGCCGGGGTGGTTGGGCGCGCCGAGCCGGACGGCCACCCGGCGCAGCACGGCCCGGGGGCCGAAGTGGTCGGTGATGTAGCGGCCGACCAGGCCGTTGGTCGTCAGGATGTTCATGAAGATGTCGGGGGAGCCCTTCTGCCGGGCGAGATCCGGATCGTGGTGGACGTCCTGGTAGTCGCGGGAGGCGATCGCCCCGGCGACGATCAGGGTCCGGGTGACGGGGATCTCCAGGGGCGGGAGACGGTCACCGGCGTTCACGAGGTCACCCCCTGGAAGACGGGCAGCACCAGCTCGTCGTCGTACCGCCGGAACTCCAGCCGCACCGGCATGCCGATCCGCACCTGCTCGTACGGCACCCCGACCACGTTGCTGACGATCCGCACGCCCTCCGCGAGCTCGATCAGGCCGACCGCGTAAGGGGGGTCGAAGGCCGGGAAGGGCGGGTGGTGCAGGACGACATAGGAGTAGACCGTGCCCTCGCCACTCGCCTCGACGGTGTCCCAGTCCGGGGAGCCGCAGCCGTTGCAGCCCGGCAGCCAGGGGAAACGCAGGGTGGCGCAGGCGGTGCAGCGCTGGATGAGGAGCTGGTGGCGGGCCACGCCCTCCCAGAAGCCGGCGTTGTCTCGGTTGACGACGGGGCGGGGGCGGCGTTCCCCCGGCTTCGAAGGCCGGTGGGCGGGTGTGTACTTGAGGATGCGGAAGCGGTGGGTGCCGGCGAGTTCGCCGTCCGCGCGGACGTCGGTGCGGGTCGTGACGAAGTAACCCGCCCCGAGCTTCGTGGTCTTGCGGCCGGACACCGACTCGATCACCGAGTCGAAGGTGATCCGGTCGCCCGGGCGCAGGGGGCGCAGGTACTCCTGTTCGCAGTCGGTGGCGACGACCGCGTCATGGCCCGACGCGTCGAGCAGGGTGAGGAGTTGGTCGTACGCGGCCGTGCGCTCGGGGCGGCGGTGGAGACCGGCCATGGTCCAGGCCTGGAGCATGGTGGGGGGAGCGATGGCGTCGGGGCCCGTGTACGCGGGGCTGGTGTCGCCCATGGCCTCGCACCAGTGCCTGATCATCGGCTCGTTGACGGGGTCGCGGCCGATGCCGGTGTCGGCGGCCGGGAGGCCCTCGTAGGCCTTCAGGCGCGCCTCGAACTCCTCGTGGTCCTCCGGCTCACCTCTCACGGCTTCTGACTGTCCGTCAGATGCACGGGTCCCGTCAAGACCTCGCAGACGCGGAAAACGCCTGTGCGGCGGTACCGGAGTACCGCCGCTCAGACGCTTGTCACCCCACGAAGCACACCCCCACGACACCCGGGCCGGTGCCGCCGCACCGGCCCGGTCAGCTCACCACCACAGCGGGGCGAAGCTGATGGCGGTGTTGGCGTTGCCCTGGTTGACGGCCGTGAACTCCGAGCCGTTGACCTGGGCGGTGTTGCTCTGGTTCGAGGCGCCGTCGCCGACGGCCTGTTGCTGGGTGGTGGCCGCGTTGCCGAAGTTGTCGCCGCCGACGCCGCTGCCGAGGATGCCCTGCTCGGCCTCCGTGACGGACGCGATGGATCCGTTGTCCGCGAAGGCGCCGTTGTCCGCCGTCGCGACGCCGGTGAAGAGAGCGGCTGCGAGCGGAAGGGCGGAGACGGCTGCGATGACACGGGCGGTACGGATGCTTGCCATGTTTCTTGTCCCTTCAGGACTGATCGGACCCAGGACGCACCGGCTCATGGCCGTTTCGTGCGTAACCACTGCTGTCACCGGGGAAGTTGGCCGACCGCCCCGGTGCCGTACTCGATGTCGCGCATCCAGAGTTGCCCACCGAATCCCCGGCGAACCACCCCGAATGCCGCTATTCGCATGCAAGCGTGAGGACAAGGCGATAAACCCCTTCGCGTCACTTCCGTCCCGGACGGTGGCGAAAGAGGGCGTTCGAACCCGGGTGCCGCAAGGGACGAAGCGTTCCCGCACTTTTCGGCCGACCCCGGGCCGCCCGGCGCGTCGCACTCGCTCCCCCTTTCCTTTTTCGAACGCACGTACGAAACTAGAGTCATGGCCACCACCGACCGGCAGGCCACGACGCTGGCCCTCGCACACGCCCTGTCAGCCGCCGAACGCGGACTGGCCGTCCTCCCCCTGTCCCGCACCAAACTCCCCGCGCTGCGCTCCCCCCACCGCGACGACCCCGCCCCGTCCCCCTGCCACGGCCAGTGCGGCCGCCTCGGACACGGGGTGTACGACGCCTCCAGCGACCCGGACCGCATCCGCGAGCTGTTCGCCGCCGCGCCCTGGGCGACCGGCTACGGCATCGCCTGCGGACTGCCCCCGCACCACCTCATCGGCCTCGACCTGGACGTGAAGACGGGCACGGACTCCTCGGCCGCCCTGCGCGAGCTGGCCCTGCGGCACCTGTTCACCATCCCGCCGACCGTGGTCGTCGTGACGCCGTCCGGCGGCCGTCATCTGTGGCTGAGCGGGCCGCCCGAGCTGGTCGTCCCGAACTCGGCCGGCCGGCTCGCCCCCGGCATCGACGTCCGGGGCGCCGGCGGCTACCTGGTCGGCCCCGGCTCCCGCACGGCCCAGGGTGTCTACGCCGCCGCCCCCGGCACCGCGCACCTGCCCCCCGCCCCCTGCCCGCGCTCCCTCCTGCGGCTGCTGCTCCCACCGCCCCGCGCCCACCACCCGGCGCCGCAGACGGCCGACGGACACGGCCAGGGCCTGGTCCAGTTCGTCCTGGCCGCGCACGAGGGCCAGCGCAACACCCGCCTGTTCTGGGCGGCCTGCCGGGCCTACGAGGACGGCATCGGCCCGGCGCTCGTGACCCCCTTGATCGACGCGGCCCTCCACACCGGCCTGTCCGAGCGGGAGGCCCGCACGACGATCGCCTCGGCGGCACGGCTGACCGGGTACCGGCCGTGAGCACCGCCCGCACGGCCCCGTCCATGAACACCGAAAGACCTCCATGCAACAGCACGCCACATCACCGGCCCTGGCGCTCGCCCGCCTCGTCCTGGCCTCCGGCCGCTCGGTGGACCTCGCCGACCTGCGGTTCTCGTCGACGTACGGCGACATGCTGGAGGGCTATCCCTGCAAGCCGCTGAACGATCTGCGGATCCGTGGCCTCCTGCACGCCGCCGAGCGGTCCCGCCCGGGCACGCCGGTGCACCTCGTGCCGCCGCGGCGCGAGTACCCCGACCAGTACGCGGGCGGCCTCGGGCCGGTCGAGGTACTGCCCGCCGTGGCCTGCCTCGGCACGTTCCACTCCGCGGCCCTGGACCCGGCCCGCGACCCGGTCGCCTACCGCTCGCGCCTGACCGTCGTCTGGTTCCAGTCCACGCCCCGCCTGCCGTCGGGCTGCGACACGGAGCCCGCGCTGCGCGACCTCGACTGGACGGGACTGGCCCGGGACGCCCCGGTACCCCCGTAGCTTCCCCTCCGGCGCTGCCGCGCCGGCGGTCCGAGTCGACCGGGTCGCTGTTCGCGCACCACCTGGAACGACTGGAGCCGGAGGACGTCCTCTGGGATCCCGCTGAACGCCGCGCCGCGGCCCCGACGGCCCATGGCCCGGACTGGGCGGACACCCAGGACGTCCTCGGGAGCCCGCGAGCACACTCGAGCGGTTCGTTGCGGGGGACATGCGATTCGGTCTGCTGTCCCGTGCCGCCGCTCTGCTCGTCGCGCTCGTCGTCCTTCAGGGCGGTTTGTCCGCCCTGGGCGCCGGAGGGCGGCGGTGGTGACGGTGGCGGTCGGTCCGGGGGGATCGATCGGATCACCCCGTTCGCGCAGGGCGCCTCGGTGCTCGCCGGGACGGCGCAGCCGTTCTATGACGCCTTCGGCCAGGCCGTGTCCGGCTTCCGGGGCGGGACCGTCCCGTGCGTGACATCGTGAGGGCATGAGCATCGACGTTCGCCCGGCCACGGACTTCGAGGACGTCCGTGCCGTGCTCGGGCCCAAGTCGCCCCAGGCGAATGTCTGCTGGTGCCTGAGCTACCGGATCCCCTCCCGGCTCAACAACGAACTGCGCGGCCCGGCACGCGGCGCCTACGTGGCGGAGCTGTGCCGCGCGGATCCTCCCCCGGGTGTGCTCGCCTACGACGGTGACGAACCGGTCGGCTGGGCCGCCGTCGCCCCGCGCGCGGACACCTCGTTCGCCCGCAACCGCAAGATCCCGCACATCGACGACCTGCCCGTCTGGTCGCTGTGGTGCGTCCGGGTCCGCCCCGGCCACCGCAGGCAGGGCGTCTCGCACGCCCTCATCGCCGGCGCGGTCGCGTTCGCCCGGGACCGGGGCGCACCGGCGATCGAGGCGTACCCCCTGGACAACGGCGACGCCAAGGTCGATCCGACGATGGCGTACGCGGGCCTGCGGAAGAACTTCGAGCGCGTCGGCTTCACGCACGCGGCGGACACGACCTCGGTCCTGGCCGGTCATCCCCGGATTCTGATGCGCCTCGCCCTGCGCTGAAAAAAGACCCGACCGCTGGCGACGGGGGATGCACCAGCGGTCGAGCCATGGCCAAGGGTAACAAGCGCTTGCCCACCGCGAGCCGACTGGCCGTCAGGAAAGCCCGGTTGTGACTCGTATCACTCAACTACCTTGATTGCCGGGCCCGTTGGGTGCGAAGGACGGGTCAGCCGTCGCACGGCGGCTCGTAGGAGAGCCGGGGCAGGTACTCCCGCCAGGTGTCCGGCGTCAGCACCCCCCGGGTCATCGAGCAGACGCGGCGGGCGGCCGCGTCGACGTCGAGATTCCACAGCCGGATGGTGTCCGCGCCGCTCGACACCCCGAGCATGTGGCTGTTCGGGCTGAACGCCAGGAAGGTGCCGCTCTTGGCGCTGGCGTTCGGGCTCATCGACTGGCCGATCGCGGTGGCGTGCGAGGGGTCGGAGACGTTCCACAGCCGGACGGTGCTGTCGTTGCCGCCGCTGGCCAGGGTGCGGCCGTCCCGGCTGAACGTCAGCGACACGACCGCCTCCGTGTGCCCCGTGAGCCGCGCATCCTCGGAGGCCCCGGCGGGGTCCGTGGTGTCCCACAGGCGGACCGAGTTGTCGTCGCCCGCGCTGGCCAGCGTGCGGCCGTCGCGGCTGTAGGCGAGGGCGTTGACCGCCCCGAGGTGCCCCCGCAGCGGCGCCCCGACGAGGGCCGCCCGGCCGGGGTCGGCCGCGTTCCACAGCCGGATGGTGCCGTCCGCGCTGCCGCTGGCGAGCGTGCGGCCGTCCGGGCTGAACACGAGGTGGTTGACGTAACCCTTGTGCCCGGTGAGGGGCGTGCCGAGCGGGCGCGGCCGGGACGGGTCGCCGATGTCCCACAGCTGGATGGTGCGGTCGTCGTAGGCCGTGGCCAGGACCCGCCCGTCGGGGCTGAACGCCAGCGGGTCCGCGTACCGGATGCGCAGCGGGGCGGGGGAACCGTAGGGGACGGGGTGTTCCGGGTCGGCGAGGTTCCACAGCTCCACGGCCCGGTCGCCGGTCACGACCGCGAGGGTGCGGCCGTCCCGGGAGAACTCCAGGGAGCGCACGTCGCCCCTGCGTGGGCGAAACGGTTCTCCTATCCGTGCCGGGCTGCCGGGCTTGCGCACGTCCCACAGCCGGATCCGGCCGTCCCGCGCCGCCGTCGCGAGCACCGGCCCGTCCGGCCGGAACGCTCCGGTCCGGCCGACCATGTCCGCCGTCGGCACCGACCACAGCCGGACCTTGTTGTCACCCGTCCCGGTGGCGAGGGTGCGCCCGTCGGGGCTGAAGCCGAGCGCGTACATCTCGCCGCTGCTGCCCGCGAAGGGGCCGCCGACCTGCGACGGATACCTCGGATCGCTGACCTTCCACAGGCTGGCGGTACTGTCCGCGCTGGCCGCGGCGAGCATGTTCCCGTCGGGACTGAAGGCCACGGACCAGACCGGTCCGGCGTGACCGGTGAGCGGCGCGCCGATCACGGCCGGGCGGCCCCCGCCGGCCATGTTCCACAGCCGCACGGTGCCGTCCCCGCTGCCGCTGGCGAGCGTCCGGCCGTCGGGGCTGAAGGCCACGGAGTGCACCGTGGTGGTGTGGCCGGTCAACGGACCTCCGGTCGATTCCGGGCGGCCGGGCTCGGACACGTCCCAGAGCCGGATCGTGCCGTCGTCACCACCCGCGGCCAGCGTCCGGCCGTCCGGGCCGAACGCCACCGAGCGCACGGCGGCCCGGTGTCCGGTCAGGGGGGCGCCCAGCGCCCGCGGCCGACGCCGGTCGGTCAGGTCCCACAGCCGGACCACCTGATCGTGGCTCGCGGAGGCCAGCGTGCGTCCGTCCGGGCTGAAGGCGATCAGGTAGATGGTGCCGTCGTGGCCGGTCAGGGGCGCGCCGAGCGACTTCGGGTGCTCGGGGTCGGTCACGTCCCACAGCCGTACGGTGCCGTCGTCGGAAGCGCTGGCGAGCGTTCGGCCGTCCGGGCTGAAGACCGCGCTGCTCATCCAGCTCGTATGCCCGGTGAGGGGCTTGCCCAGGGGTTTCGGGCGCTGGGGATCGGCGACATTCCACAGCCGTACGGTCCGGTCGTAGCTGGCGGTGGCCAGGACCCGTCCGTTCGGGCTGAACGTCGTGAGGTAGACGGCGCCGGTGTGACCGGTGAGGGGCGTGGCGAGGGGAGCGTTCACGATGGAGATCAGACGGCTGTTCGCGCCCTTGTCGTCCGGCCGCAGCCGGTGCGCCACCAGGTCGAGTTGCGCGGACAGCGACGGGTCCGTGTGCTGCACGCGGTCGGCCTGGGCGAGCACCTGCTCGAAGACGGCCTCGTCCCGCTGCTTCCAGGCGATCACCGCCGATCCGACGGCCAGCACCGCCAACACCGCCAGAGCCGCGACCGCGCCCCGGCTGATCCAGATGATCCGCCGGCGCAGCCGGACCGAGGCGGCCAGGAATTCCACCGCGCTGCGGGTCAGGAACCGGTCCCCGGCGGACCTCGCCCAGCCCTGGGCCTGTTCCAGCCGGGAGCCCCGGTAGAGCAGCGAGGTGTCGCGGTGTGACTCCTCCCAGGCCCGGCCGTCCTCCTCCAGGCGCTGGCGCAGCAGATTGCCCTGCCGGTCCTCGTCGATCCAGTCGCGCAGGCGCGGCCAGGCGTGCAGCAGCGCCTCATGGGTGATCTCCACGGTCTCCGCGTCGAGCGTCACCAGCCGGGCGCGGACCAGCGCCTCCAGAGACTCCTCCGTCTTGCCGGGGTCGGTCGACTCCTGTGCCAGCTGCCGCCGGGTCCCGCGCCGGCGCGTGGCCTGGGTGTCCTCGCCCAGCCGGACCAGGCGGAGCAGGAGCAGCCGGGCCGCCGTGCGCGCGGCCGGGTCCAGACCGGTCCAGGCCCGCTCGGCGGTCGCCGCGACCGCGCCCTGGATGCCACCGGCCGCGCGGTAGCCGGCGAGCGTGAGCCGCCCGGCCTTCCTGCGCTGCCAGGTGGCGAGCAGGGCGTGCGAGAGGAGCGGCAGCACGCCGGCGTCGTGCGCCCCGCGCGGGCCGTCGGTACCGACCTCCCGGACGATCAGCTCCGCCAGCCCCGGCTCCAGCTCCAGGCCGACGGCCTTGGCGGGACCGGTCACCGCCTCGCGCAGTTCCGCGGTGGTCAGCGGCCCGAGCACCATGTGCCGGTGCTGGAGCGCGTCGGCCAGCTCGGGGTAGCGCAGGCACCGGTCGTAGAAGTCGGCGCGGATGCCCAGC
Source organism: Streptomyces sp. 378 (assembly GCF_030124145.1). GTDB lineage: Bacteria > Actinomycetota > Actinomycetes > Streptomycetales > Streptomycetaceae > Streptomyces. Next base: position 128,520 of record NZ_JASKMS010000018.1, on the reverse strand, counting down.
ACCACGATCGCCGGGGCCGGTTCGCCGGGCCGCGCGGGCGAGCAGGCGGCGTGCAGGGCCTCGATGAAGGTGCGCCGGTCCGCCTCGTCGGGGCAGAGGGTGAACGTCTCCTCGAACTGGTCCACGATGACGACCGGGCGCGACCCGGAGGGCGCTGCGCGCCGGGCCCAGGCGGCGACGGCAGCGCGGACGGCACCGGTGAAGGACGGCGTGCCTGGCTCGGGTGCCGGCGGGCCGCCGGCTTCCCGAGCCGCGGGCTCCCGGCCGGGTGAGGCGCTGGGCTCTTTGCCGGGGGAGGGGGCGGGGTCTGCTCCGGGGGAGGCGCCGAGCTCTGCGCCGGAGGATGCGCCGGGCTCTTGGGCTGCGGAGGGGCCGGGCGTTTGTGCGGAGAAGGGACCGGGCTCCCTGCCGCGAGAGGGGCCGGGCTCTTTGCCGAAGGTGGCGCCTGGCTCTGCGCCGGAGGATGCGCCGGGTTCTTGTACGGAGGAGGCGCCGGGCTCTTGGGCTGGGGAGGCCCCGGGCTTTTGTACGGAGGAGGCGCCGGGCTCTTGGGCTGCGGAAGGGCCGGGCTCCCTGCCGCGAGAGGGGCCGGGCTCTTTGCCGAAGGTGGCGCCTGGCTCTGCGCCGGAGGATGCGCCGGGTTCTTGTACGGAGGAGGCGCCGGGCTCTTGGGCTGGGGAGGCCCCGGGCTTTTGTACGGAGGAGGCGCCGGGCTCTTGGGCTGCGGAAGGGCCGGGCTCCCTGCCGCGAGAGGGGCCGGGCTCTTTGCCGAAGGTGGCGCCTGGCTCTGCGCCGGAGGATGCGCCGGGTTCTTGTACGGAGGAGGCGCCGGGCTCTTGGGCTGGGGAGGCCCCGGGCTTTTGTACGGAGGAGGCGCCGGGCTCTTGGGCTGCGGAGGGGCCGGGCTTTTGTGCGGAGAAGGGACCGGGCTCCCTGCCGCGAGAGGGGCCGGGCTCTTTGCCGAAGGTGGCGCCTGGCTCTGCGCCGGAGGATGCGCCGGGTTCTTGTACGGAGGAGGCGCCGGGCTCTTGGGCTGGGGAGGCCCCGGGCTTTTGTACGGAGGAGGCGCCGGGCTCTTGGGCTGCGGAGGGGCCGGGCTTTTGTGCGGAGAAGGGACCGGGCTCCCTGCCGCGAGAGGGGCCGGGCTCTTTGCCGAAGGTGGCGCCTGGCTCTTGTGCTCCGGAGGCGTCGGACCGCCCTGCCTCCGGCCGGGACGGGGCTGTCCCGGGCGCGGTCCGGGACCGGGCCGGGACGACGGCGGCCAGCTCGGGAACGAACCGGCCCAGCTCCGCCAGCGGATCACCGCCCGGTACGAGCTGCACGACCTTCCGCGCCCGCCCGCTGCCGTCACCGTCGCCGTCGTCGCCGCCCAGCGCGCCGTCCCGCAGGGCGGGCACCAGGCCTGCGTTCAGCAGCGAGGACTTCCCCGCCCCCGACGCGCCCACGAGCATGACCAGGCCGCCCGTCCCCGCGACGGCCCCGAGCTGGGTGACGAGCGCGTCCGTGCTCCGCTCCCGGCCGAAGAACCACCGTGCGTCCTCCCGGCGGTAGGAGGCGAGACCCCGGTAGGGGCAGACCCCTCCGGGGGCGGGCACGGTCTCCTCCGTCGGCCGCTCCTCGACGGCGGACGCCGCGGCGCGCTCGCCGACCGGGCCGGCCACCGCGCGTTCCCACAGCCGCTGCCACTGGCCGAGGTCGTACAGCCCCGGGGAGACCGGCGTGGGCCGCTCGCGCCGCGCCTCGGGGATCAGCACGTGCAACACCGCCGCGAGCCCGGGGAACTGGGCGGGTACGTTCCGGGCCCGCCGCCAGTCGCTGATGCGCTGGGCGGAGACCCGCACGGGCCGCCCGCGTTCGTCGACCCGCTGGAGCCGGACGACCGCTTCGGACACCCGTTTGAGAGGAGGGTTGCCGGCTTCCTTGTACAGCAGTGCGAGGCGTTCGGCGAAGGCGGTGCGTGCCCCCGAGTCGGAACTCAAGGTCTCAGCTCCTCACTTCCGCGCCTGGACGTCCGGACCGGAAAACTCACTCTATATGGCTGACCTGCGGTAATACCGTCCGCCGAACCCCGGAATCTCCTCGCCCGCGACCGGAAATGGCAGGATCCGGACCCCAGCGGCACACCTATCCGGCCAGCTTCCGTCCGAGCCGGACGACGAGGCTCCACCGTTCGGTACCGGTCCCCACGAGGGGAGGGACCGGTGCCGGACGACGTGGTGATCCTCCCGGCGGACCTCGCCCCGCAACCCACGCGGACCGCCTGTCCCGACCCCGACGGACCATGCCGCACACCCCCTACACCCCCTGCCCACCTCGCCGGGCATCCCCTTCGTACCGCGCCCCCGACCCTGGATAACTGACGACCCGTCAGCTATGGTCGGCCTGCCGTACCGCTTCCGCAGCGATGTGCAGGGGTGAGCGCAGTGGATTCACGTCCCGAGAGCCCACGACCGCAGGGTGTTCCGCGCTGGGTCGCGATGTTCTACCGCCCGGACGCCGGCTCCTGGAAGACGGCCGCCGAGTCGCCCCACCGCTCACCGGTGCTGTACGCCCTCGGCGAGATGACCCAGACCCTGCGCGCACGGGGCGACGAGGTGACCGTCGCCCTGTGGGGGCCGAGGGACGGCGGGTGGCACCGGTTCGACGCCCCGCTGAAACAGACCGTCGCATCTCAGCCGAATCCGGAGCCCTCCCCCGGCGCACCGGTCACACTGACGGAACGGATGACCGGCCGCCGCCACCAGGTCCTCATCGCCGGCCTGGCCAAGGCGGGCCTCTACGACCTCTCCCCCGAGGACGACACGACCGTCCAGGCGCTGGTCGAACGGCTCGACGAGGCCGCCGTACGCCGAGTCGCCCACTGGCTGGCGACCGCCGGGGGCGCAAGGTGACAGGGCTGTTCCGGCCGGGGTCGCGCGGCAACCGGGCAGGTTCAGCCGGGGCGCGCGAAACCTAGGCCGCCCAACCAACGGCGCACGAAAACCGTGCCGCCCCGGCCAGCGGCACACGAAAACCAGACCGATCCAGCCAGCCCCGCAAGAATCCCGGGCCCATCCGGCCAGTGACGCGCGGAAACCGGTGGCCCGTCCAGCCAGCGGGCCTCCGGCCGAACCGGCCGGTTCGGCCGGAGGCCCGCTGGGCAGTCAACTCCTCGACGGTCACGCTCCCGTTGCCGTCAGGAGGGGGACACGAGGGAATGAAGGTCTCCGTAGACCGCGAACTCTGCTACGGCTCCGCCGAGTGCGTCCACCGGGTCCCGGCGGTCTTCGAGTTCGTCGACGGCTTCGGCGCCGTCCGCCCGGGTCGCGAGCGGACGGACGGCGGCCCGGAGATCCTGGAGGCGGTCGAGAGGTGCCCGAGCCAGGCGATCAGCATCACCGGGGCGCCACCGTCGCCGGACCGGCCGTAGCGAGGGCGGATGCCGCTGCCGAACCTGCTCGCGGTCTTCGCCCACCCCGATGACGAGTCCCTGTCGGCGGGTGGTGTCCTCGCCCGCCAAGCGTCCACGCGACCGGCACGGCATCCAGCCCACGCAGGGCGGCCGGGCACGCGAACGGCCCCTGACCACACGAGGTCAGGGGCCGTTCTCACTGCTCATCGCGCGGAGGCGGTGGGATTTGAACCCACGGTGACATCGCTGCCACGACGGTTTTCAAGACCGTTCCCTTAGGCCGCTCGGGCACGCCTCCCCGCGCCGGCCGTGATCGGCGGCGCGGGGACAAGGGTAACGGGTCGGCGCGGGCGGGTGGGGGTCAGTTGTCGCCGACGCGGGAGCCGAGCGTGACGTCGACCGTGTGCTGCTTGCCGCCGCGCTCGTAGGTGATCGTGACCTTGTCACCGGGCTGGTGCGTCCAGATCTCGCCGATCAGGGTGGGGCCGGAGTCGATCACCCGGTCGTCGAGCTTGGTGATGACGTCGCCCGGCTTGAGGCCCGCCTTGGCGGCCGGGCCGCCCGGTTCGACCGGTGCCGCGCCGCCCGCGCCCTGTTCGGTGATCTGCGCGCCGTCGGAGCTGTCGTCCAGGGAGACGGACGCGCCGATCTTCGCGTACACCGGCTTGCCGTTCTTGATCAGCTCCTGGGCCACGTACTTGGCCTGATTGATCGGGATGGCGAAGCCCAGGCCGATCGAGCCGGACTGGCCGGTGCCGAAGCCGCCGTTGCCGGTCGACTGGATCGCGGAGTTGATGCCGATGACATTGCCCTGCGCGTCCAGCAGCGGACCACCGGAGTTGCCCGGGTTGATCGAGGCGTCGGTCTGCAGGGCGCTCATGTACGACGCCTGGCTGCCGCTGCCGTCGCTGGAGGCGACCGGGCGGTTCTTGGCGCTGATGATGCCCGTCGTCACCGTGTTGGACAGACCGAACGGGGCGCCGATCGCGATGGTCGCGTCGCCGACGGCCACCTTGTCCGAGTCGCCGAGGGTGAGCGGCTTCAGGTCGTCGGGGGCGTTCTTGAGCTTGATGACCGCCACGTCGTAGCCCTGCGCGTGACCGACCACCTCGGCGTCGTACTTCTTGCCGCTCGCGAAGGTCGCCGTGAGCTTGCCGCCGTCCACGGCGTCCGCCACCACATGGTTGTTGGTGACGATGTGGCCCTGCTTGTCGAAGACGAAGCCGGTGCCGGTGCCGCCCTCGCCGCTGGTGCTCTCGGCCGCGATCGTGACGGTGCTCGGCAGCGCCTTGGCGGCGACCGCCGCGGTCGTGCCCGGGTCGCGCTTGACGTCGCCGCCGCTCGCGGAAGCCGACACCGTCGTCGAGCCGGTGCTCTGGTCGTTGTTCTCCGCCAGCACATAGCCGAGCCCGCCGCCCAGGCCGCCCGCGCACAGCGCGGCCACCAGGACCGCGGCGATCAGACCTCCGCGCCCGCGGCCCGGCTTCGGCGCCGGCTGCTGGTACGAGGAACCCCAGCCGCCCGGGCCGGACCCGGACCCGCCGTCGCCGTACGGGGAGGCCGGCGGCGGGGGCGGGGGCCAGGAGGGGTCGGGGGCGGAAGAGGAGACGCCGGGGTGGCCGGCGTCACCGGAGGCGCCCTGCCCCTGAGGGTGCTGCCCCTGGGCGTCCGACCCCTGGGGGTGCTGTCCCTGGGCGTCCTGCCCGTACGGCCCGGCCTGTGCCTGGGGCGCCGGAGCAGCGGGAGCGTCCACCGGCACGGGGGGTGCGGACGGGGCGGGGGGTACCGCGGTGCCCTCGTTCTCGGTGCTCACAGCTTCTCTCCTAGATCCACGGCCGTTTCTCCGGGTCGCACGCGATCACGCCTTTTCCACCCGTCGAACGGGCCGGCGCGATACCGCGATGCTTGTCCCTTTGTATGCCGTCAGCTTTTCCCACAGGCCGTCAGAGCACCATAAGCGGTGCCTGTGCGTCCGAGGCCATTCTTTATATAGGTCATTACAGGCTGAATGGATGCAATCCCAATGCCTCCGTCCGGACCTGCGCACCCGTCGAGTCCGTCCGACCGGACGCGTACCCGCACTCGGTGGCACCATGACGCGGTGACCCACGCACGACAGCACGTGATTCAAGTCGTCGCCCACCGCGGAGCCTCCGAGGACGCCCCGGAACACACCCTGGCCGCGTACACCAAGGCCATCGAGGACGGCGCGGACGCCCTCGAATGCGATGTGCGCCTCACCGCCGACGGCCACCTGGTGTGTGTGCACGACCGCCGGATCAACCGTACGTCCAACGGCCGCGGCGCCGTCTCCGCACTGGAGCTGGCCGACCTCGCCGCCCTGGACTTCGGCTCCTGGAAGACGGGCGAGGCCTGGAAGGGACGCGACGAGGAACCCGACTGGGAGCACCGCCCGGAGGACCGCGAGGCGACCTCCGTGCTCACCCTGGAGCGGTTGCTGGAACTCGTCGCCGACGCCGGGCGCCGCGTGGAACTGGCCATCGAGACCAAGCACCCCACGCGCTGGGCGGGGCAGGTCGAGGACCGGCTGCTGGTCCTGCTGAAGCGGTTCGGTCTCGACGCCCCGGCCTCCGCCGAGGAGTCCCAGGTGCGCGTCATGAGTTTCTCGGCCCGCTCGCTGCAACGCGTGCGTGCCGCCTCGCCGACGCTCCCGACGGTCCATCTGACGCAGTTCCCCTCGCCCCGGCTGCGCGACGGACGGCTGCCCCCGGGCGTGCGGATCGCGGGACCCTCCCTCCGGATCGCACGCCATCACCCCGTGTGCATCGAGCGCCTGAAGCAAGCCGGGCACCAGGTGCACGTATGGACCGTGAACGAGCCCGCGGACGTGGATCTCTGCGTCGGGCTGGGTGTGGACGCCATCATCACCAACCGCCCGCGTGCGGTGCTGGACCAGCTCGGCCGCTGACAACCGGACCGACGCGTAATCCCTCAAGTCCCACCAGACCCACGCACACCTCTTGACCCCGCGCCCCGGACAGCGGGATCCTCCCTTCCCGGCCACACCGATGATTTCCAGCCAGGTGATTACCAGGAGTGCTCCGGCGCGTTCGGTCCGTATTCGCCCGTGGTGAATGCGTCACCGGGGGTGGATCGGCCGGTTTCCGGTACAGGCCAAAGGGGCATCCACACCGTGGCGTGGGGCGAAGGAGGTCTCGGGGGTGGCGTTGGTGGTGGCACAGGAGGTGCCCACGTCGTCGAGCATGGCCGTACCCCATGGCCCTGCGGGCGTGGGGGAAGCGCGACACCGGATGCGTACGCAGCTGCGCAGAGGCGGAGTCGCGGAGTCGGTCATCGACGACGCCGTACTGATCCTTTCCGAACTCTTGAGCAACGCGTGCAAGCACGGCAGACCCCTGGGCGACGCGCTCTCGGGCGACGGTGACGTGCGTGCCGCGTGGCGTGTGGACCCGACCGGGCGGCTCGTCGTCGAGGTCACGGACGGCGGCGGCCCGACCCGCCCCGCCCCCGCGACCCCGTCGGTCACGGCGCACGGCGGTCGCGGGCTGAACATCATCACCGCGCTCGCCGACGACTGGGGCGTGCGCGACGACATCCGCGGCGAGGTCACCGTGTGGGTCGTCGTCCACGACGACGTCCACGACCCCGACGCCGGACACCGCCGCGACGACTTCGCGACGCGCGTCACCGCCCCCGCGGTCTCCCGGATACCCGGGCTGGGCTTCGCGGACGCCTTCGACGACAGGGACTGAGCGCCGCACGCCGCGCTGGACCGGGTGTTGTCCACAGGACCCCGTGGCCCGGGTCACGAACGGCTAGGCTCGCGACCGTACGAGACGAGCCGTAACCGGGAGACCCATCGATGGCCAAGAAGCGACCCCAGACGAAGGCCAAGCGCCCGCAGACCACGGGCGGGGCCCGCACCGCGGGTGCCGAGGGAGACGTTCCGGTCGTCGGCGCCCGCGAGCCCTGCCCCTGCGGCAGCGGCCGCCGCTACAAGGCCTGTCACGGCCGGGCCGCCTCCCACGCCGCGACCGAACTGGTGCATCGCCCCTTCGAGGGTCTGCCCGGCGAGTGCGACTGGGTGGCCCTGCGCGAGCTGGTGCCCGCGGCCACGGTCGACCTGACCCTGAAGGACGGCCTGCCCGAGGGCGTCCCCGCGGTCACCCTGGCCACGGTCCTGCCCATGGCCTGGCCCGCCCTGCGCCGCGACGACGGCTCGGTCCTGCTCGGCCTGCAGAACGACACCTCCTCCGGCGACATCAGCCGCGACCTCGCCGACACCCTCCAGCGCGCCCTTCAGGCCCAGCCCGGCACACCCGTGCAGGGTCGCCGCGCCCCGGCCGACAGCCCCCGGTTGCAGGACCTGCTCGACCCCGAGGGCGTGTTCGAGCCAGAAGTGCACAGCGGCTTCGAGTTCTGGGTCCCGGACCCGGAGAACGCCACGCCCGACGTGACCGCCTCCCTGGAGCGGGCCAACGCCGCGGCCATCCCGACCGTCAAGCTCCAGGGCGTGGACGCCGCGTACTGGTGCGAGACGCCGGAGAAGAACCATCTGCGGTGGGTCATGCCGCATGCCGAGGAGCGGCTTCTGGACGCCCTCGCGCGGCTGCACGCGGCGGGCCGCTCCAGCCTCGGCGAGGGCACCCGCCTGGTGGGCTCCTTCCGCGCTCACGGGCTCACGGTGCCGGTGTGGGACCTGCCCAGCGACGTCAAGGCCGAGGACATCGAGAAGCCGGCGGCCGAGTTCGCCGAGCGCCTCGCCGCCGCCCTGGCGACGGACGCGGCGCTCACCGCGGACGAGCGCCGCGCCCGGGGCGGCCTCACCAACCGGCAGGTCACGCTCAGCTGACACCCGCCGGTGGTGCGGCCGGCCGCACCACCGGCGGGCCGGACCCGCACGGCCCGCGTCGATCACAACTCCCGGTCCGGACAAGCCAGTCGGTGACCGGAAAGACGAGATCGAATTTGCGAACCGCCGATCTCTTGTTACCGTTCCCGTAGCCCGGTTGCTGGTGCATCCCCCGTCGCCAGCAACCGGGTCTTTTCGTCTTCGCTTCCGTTCACGGAACGCAGCCGGGCGTCAACTGCGCGTTCTCACAGGCGAGTTGCTCCCCGAGCGCAGCAGCAGCGGTCCCCGCCCGCCCGGCTCGGCGAACTCCGCGACGGCTGTGTACGCCGTCGGCCTCCCGCGTACGGGCTCCCGCGGCGTCTCACAGGTCCCCGGCTCGTCCCCGGCCCCCACGGCGCACCTGATCCGCACACTCCGGTCGTCGGGGCCCATGAGGCTCAGCACGGCGTCCAGCGCCTCGCCGGTCGCATTGCGGTAGTAGGTCCGCGCCCAGGTGTCCGCACCCCGCGTCACGACACAGGTCTGCGCCTCGATGCCGTCGGGGGAGGAAAGTTCGGAACCGCAGCGCACGACGGTCGACAGGCCCTGGCCGAGCACAGGGAGGCCGGGGGCGGCGAAGGACGCCCCCGGCGCCTTGTCGTCGGCGCGCGGGGAGGGACGTACGGCGCCGGAACCGGACGTGCGGACGTCGGGACCCGCCGAATCCACAACGCCCTTCGCCCCCGCAGAGCTCGCGGGCCCCAAAGACCCCATGGACCCCACCGACCCCGCGGACGCCACCGCCAGCGGCAGTGCGACCGCGCACGCCACCACGACCCCCGCGAGGGCGAGCAGTCTGGTCTTTCGGGAGTCCCGGGAGCGGCCCCGGGCGGGACGCCGCATGGTTCCGGAACTTAACGCGCCGGGGCGGGCGCCGGGCTCGGCGCGCCCGACCGCCCTACAACTCGGGCGCGCTCACACCCGTACGAGTGAGGGCTTCCACCACGGCGTCCACCACGGCCTCCACATCGGGCACCCACGGCGAGGCCGAGCCGGGCAGCGGCGCGCGCTCCCAGCGGATCTCGCCGTGGCCCGTCCCGGACGGGGGCAGGGCCAGATAACCGCCCTCACCGTGGAAGCGGAGCGAGCCGGGCACGAAGTCCTTGGCGTAGAGCAGCTCGCCGAGCTGCTCCATGGAGTACGGCTTGACGAGGATCGCCCAGCGGGTGGGGGAGGCGACGACCGGGCCGAGCCGCATGCCCGTCCGGTCGAGCGCCTTGAGCGCGCGGGCGGCCGGCAGGGCCGGCAGGGAGACCGCGCAGGGGGCGCGGCCGCCGGTGGCCATGACGATCGGCGCCGTCGGCCGGTTGCCCCACCACCAGCGCACCATGCGCCCGTCGGTGGTGGCCGCGAGGAGGCCGGGGTCGAAGGGGTGCGCGCCGGGCACTGTGCACTCGGGGTCGGGGCAGCTGCAGCGGGAGTGCCCCTCGGGGTCCGCCGCCACACCCGGGAGTACGGGCCACTGCCATTGAGTCGCGTAGGTCAGGGCCGCGCCGATCAGCTCAGGCCTCCCGTCGCTGCGCTGGGACAGGAGCCTGCGTCGCCTTCCGAGGATCTCGCGCATGAGCGCTCGTTCCTTTCCGTTGCACGCCTGGCAACACGGTGGTCCACATCACATCATGTGTCGGTCACTTCACTGTGCGTACCTGTTGGCGCATCACACCCCTGCTCGAGGCAAGGGGAACCCCCTGTGGGTCGAGCTTCGGACTGCCTCCGCGGCCGTCCCGCCCATACTGCGTCTACCGAAAGCAGGGGCCTGGCGTAGGGGTGGCGAAGTATGGCGTTTGCCGTCGCGCGTAGTTCTCTCCGCCTCCGCCACGGGAGGATGGGGCACGGTCGTCGGTGGATAGGACGCCCGGTTCCGTCACCAGGTTCCGGGTGGCTCCCAACCACCCCTGGCCTTTACCGAGTACGTACCCATCACGACCGTTGTGACGCTCCGTCGAGCAAGCCCAGTCGACCGCAATAAGCCGTCCCCTGAGGCAGTTTTCAGCCAACTTCGCTTTTCCGCAAGAGGAAGGAGAGTTGTTCGTCGGACCTCACGGACACCAGTAATCCCGGCAGGACAATGCTGGACATCTCCTCACGAGTGCGTGTACATGTGGAGACACTGCTAGCGACGCAGAATGACATGGGGGTTTGCGATGCTTTTGAGCAGTACGTCCCGGTTGCAAGGCCGGACACCATGAACGCTCCGCACCCTCCGAAAGTGGCTGGAATCGATTCAACGGTTCCCGCGCCCGCACACACTGTCGCGCCCGTCGCGGCGGGTGCACCTCCGGCCGCCCCCGCACAGCCCCCGGCTCCCGCCGGCGCGGTGCTTCAGGACCGTCTCGCCGGCTGGGTATCCGACCTCACCACCCTGCACGAACTCACCGAACGCCTGGCCCGGACGGCCACGCTCGACGCGGCGCTCCCGGAACTGCTGGGGGCCGGTGCCGCCCTGGTGGGCGCCCGGCGCGGCCTCGTCGTCCTGGAACCCGGTGACGGACTCGGCCCGGACACCACCACCGGCCTGGGCCTCGCCCGCGCCGACCTCGGCCACATCGAGACCGTCCCGCGCAGCGCCCTGTCCTACGGCCGGATCCTCGAAGGGCTGCCGGGCGGCGAGGGCGGCATCGCCGAGCCCGACCTGTTCGCCACGGAAGGGCTCGACCCCCGCCACCGCGAGGTCGCGGCCCGCCTGGGCTACGCGGCCAGCTACGCCCTCCCCCTGGCCACCGACACCGCCGGCCGTCTCGGCGCCGCCGTCTGGTTCTACGACGAACCCGCCGAGCCGGGCGAACGGCAGCGCCACCTCGCCGGCCTCTACGCGCGCTACGCCGCCGAGCACCTGGCCCGGCTCCTCGAACTGGAACGCACACGCACGTCCATGGCCACGATGTCGGACGAGCTGCTGCCCGCGCGACTGCCCCGGGTCGCCGGGGTCCAGCTCGCCGCCCGGCACCGCACCGGCCCGCGGGGCGGCGGCGACTGGTACGACGCGCTGCCGCTGCCCGACGCCGCCCTCGGCCTCGCCGTGGGATCCGTCACCGGGTCGGGCCCGAGCGCGGTCGCCGCGATGGGACGGCTGCGGGCGTCGCTGCGCGCGTACGCCGTGATGGAAGGAGAGGACCCGGTCGCCGTCCTGTCCGACCTGGAGCTGCTGCTGCGGCTGACCGAACCGGCCCGCTCGGCCACCGCCCTGTTCGGCTACTGCGAACCGGCCGCGCGCAAGATCACGCTGGCCGGCGCCGGGCACAGTCCGCCCCTGCTGATCGGGCAGCGCCGTACGGAGTTCGTCGAGACGTCCGTCTCCGCCCCGCTGGGCATGCTCGCCTGCTGGGAGGCGCCGAGCGTGGAGATCCTCGCCGAGCCCGGAGAGACGGTTCTGCTCTACACCGACGGGCTGCTGCACCGCACCGGCGAGACCACGGACCGCGCCTTCTCCCGGCTGCACGCGGCGGCCGCCGGAGTGCCCCGGGCTCTGCGCGGCGATCCCGGCGCGATCGCCGACCACGTCCTGCGCTGTGTGCTGCCGGAGGAGCTGGACGCGGCGGACGGTGCGGAGGACGTCGTGCTCCTCGCGGTCCGGTTCGAGTAACGCTCCTCGTCATCGCCCTGGGGCCCCTCCCGCGCCGCCGTACAGTGGACGGTGGTCCAGTGGCGTATCGAGGAGGATGACCGTGGCCGAGGAGCTCACACCGGCGATCCCGGACGAGAGCGAAGAGCCGATCAAGCAGCGGAAGAACGGACTGTACCCGGGCGTGTCCGATGAGCTGGCCGAGAACATGAAGAGCGGCTGGGCCGACACCGAGCTGCGCGACCTCGACCCCATCCCCCAGGCCGCCGAGACCGCCGCCCGCCGGGCCGCGCTGTCCGCGCGCTTCCCGGGCGAGCGCCTGGTGATCCCCGCGGGCAACCTGAAGACCCGCTCGAACGACACCGAGTACGCCTTCCGCGCCTCCGTCGAGTACGCCTACCTCACCGGCAACCAGACCGAGGACGGCGTCCTGGTCCTGGAGCCCAGGGACGAGGGCCACGAGGCGACGATCTACCTCCTGCCGCGTTCGGACCGGGAGAACGGCGAGTTCTGGCTGGACGGCCAGGGCGAGCTGTGGGTCGGCCGCCGGCACTCCCTCACCGAGGCCGGGCAGCTGTACGGCATCCCCGCCTCCGACGTGCGCGAGCTGGCCGGCGCCCTGCGCGAGGCCACCGGCCCGGTGCGGGTCGTGCGCGGCTACGACGCCGGCATCGAGGCGGCCCTGACCGACAAGGTCACCGCCGAGCGCGACGAGGAGCTGCGGGTCTTCCTCTCCGAGGCGCGACTGGTCAAGGACGCGTTCGAGATCGGCGAGCTGCAGAAGGCGGTCGACTCGACCGTGCGCGGCTTCGAGGACGTCGTGAAGGTCCTCGACAAGGCCGAGGCGACCTCCGAGCGGTACATCGAGGGCACGTTCTTCCTCCGCGCGCGCGTCGAGGGCAACGACGTCGGCTACGGCACGATCGCCGCGGCCGGCCCGCACGCCTGCACGCTGCACTGGGTGCGCAACGACGGGGCCGTGCGCTCGGGCGAGCTGCTGCTGCTCGACGCGGGTGTCGAGACGCACACCTACTACACGGCCGACGTGACGCGCACCCTGCCGATCAACGGTCGGTTCGACGAGATCCAGCGCAAGATCTACGACGCCGTGTACGAGGCGCAGGAGGCCGGGATCGCGGCGGTCAAGCCCGGAGCGAAGTACCGCGACTTCCACGACGCCGCCCAGCGGGTGCTGACCGAGAAGCTCGTCGAGTGGGGGCTCGTCGAGGGGCCCGTGGAGCGGGTGCTGGAGCTCGGGCTTCAGCGGCGCTGGACGCTGCACGGCACCGGGCACATGCTCGGCATGGACGTGCACGACTGTGCGGCGGCCCGGGTCGAGGCGTACGTCGACGGTGTTCTCGAACCGGGGATGTGCCTCACGGTGGAGCCCGGGCTGTACTTCCAGGCCGATGACCTGACGGTGCCGCAGGAGTACCGGGGCATCGGGGTGCGGATCGAGGACGACATCCTCGTGACGGAGGACGGCAACCGGAATCTGAGTGCGGCGCTGCCTCGGCGGTCCGACGAGGTCGAGGCATGGATGGCCGCCCTCAAGGGCTGAGTGTCGCCCGAGGGCCGAGTGTCCTCCGAGGGCTGAGTGTCGTCTGCGGGTGCGTGGGGCCGGTCGCGCGGTTCCCCGCGCCCGCACAGGGCTGAGGGCGTCCGGGAACAGGGCGGGCTTTGGGGCTCGCTCGTGTGGCGCGCTGTGGCGGCCATCGCCGTGAGGCCGGCAACGGTGTCCGGTCCGACCAGCACAGGGCGCTGTGGTCGCGGCCGGTGGCCCAGGCCGTCAGGGGCGTGGGAACCGGCTGTGGACCCGCTGTGAAGGAGCCGGGAACGTCCGACCGGTCGGTCAAGAAACAGCAGGTCAGCGGTAGTTGACGTATGAGATCATGGCCGACCTTGCCGGGCCGATCCAGGGAACGGGCGCGATCACCATGAAGAACGTTCAGACGGCGCTGACCATGCAGGACGCCATCCTGACGCTGCAGAAGTACTGGAGCGACAACGGCTGCATGATCACGCAGCCGCTGAACACCGAGGTCGGAGCCGGTACGGCCAACCCGGCCACGGCGCTGCGGGTGCTCGGTCCAGAGCCGTGGAGCGTCGCCTACGTGGAGCCGAGCGTGCGGCCGGACGACTCGCGTTACGGCGAGAACCCCAACCGGCTCCAGACCCACACCCAGTTCCAGGTGATCCTCAAGCCCGACCCGGGCAACCCGCAGGAGCTGTATCTGGGCAGCCTGCGCGCCCTGGGTGTCGACCTGAACGCGCACGACGTGCGGTTCGTCGAGGACAACTGGGCCTCGCCGGCGCTCGGCGCCTGGGGGCTGGGCTGGGAGGTCTGGCTGGACGGCATGGAGATCACCCAGTTCACCTACTTCCAGCAGGTCGGCGGCGTCGCACTGGACCCGGTGTCGGTGGAGATCACCTACGGTCTCGAACGCATCCTGATGAATCTCCAGGGCGTGTCCCATTTCAAGGACATCGCCTACGCCCCGGGCATCACCTACGGCGAGGTGTTCGGGCAGAACGAGTACGAGATGAGCCGCTACTACCTCGACGACGCCGACATCGACACCAACCACCGGTTGTTCGAGTCGTACGCGGCCGAGGCCCGGCGCCTGCTGGACCTGGAGCTGCCGGTCCCGGCGTACACCTACGTACTGAAGTGCAGCCACACCTTCAACGTGCTCGACGCACGCGGTGCGATCAGCACGACCGAGCGGGCGAAGGCGTTCTCGCTGATGCGCGGGCTGACGCATGAGACGGCGAAGCTGTGGGAGCGGCGGCGGGCCGCCCTGGAGCATCCGCTCGGACTGGCTCCGGCACCGGCTCCGGCCGAGCGGGGCATGCTGCCCAAGGTGCCCGGCGTCGAGACGCTGCTGTTCGAGATCGGCGTGGAGGAACTGCCGTACGCCGAAGTCCCCGCCACCACCGAGGCGGTGCGCGAGTCGGTCACAGCCAAACTCGCCGCGACCCGGCTGGGGCACGGCGCCATCACCGTGCTGGCCACACCGCGCCGGATCGTGATCACGGTCGACGGTGTGCAGCCGCGCGAGCGGGACACCATGCGGACCGTGCGCGGACCCAAGGTCGCCGCCGCCTACAAGGACGGCGCTCCCACTCCCGCGCTCCTGGGCTTCGCCCGCAGCCAGGGCGCCGAACCGACCGACGTACGGGTCGTCGAGGCCAACGGGGTCGAGTACGTGGCGGTCACCCGCCACGAGGAGGGCCGCCCGGCCGTCGAGGTGCTCAGCGAGCTGCTGGCCGAGGTCGTCTCCGGACTGCGGGCCGGGCGCAACATGCGCTGGAGCGACCCGGGGCTGTCGTTCTCGCGTCCCGTGCGCTGGCTGCTCGCGCTGCTGGGCCGTACCCCCCTGCCCGTGGTGGTCTCCTCGCTCTCCGCGAGCGACACGACACGGGTGCAGCGGAACGCCCCCTACCCGGAGGTCCGGGTGACCTCCGCCGAGGGTTACCCGCACTTCCTGCACATGCACGGCATCCTGCTCGACCGGGAGGCCCGGCGCGGGGCGGTCGTGCGTGGCGCCCTGGAGGCGGCGGCCGAGGTGGGCGGGCGCGTCGATGTGGAGGGCCAGGCCGGGCTGATCGACGAGATCACCGACATCCTGGAGTTCCCGTACGCCGTGCGGGGATCCTTCGACGAGCGCTACCTCGAACTGCCCGCGAGCGTCCTGACCACCGTGATGCGCAAGCACCAGCGCTATCTGCCGGTGCTGGACGGGGAGCGGCTCATGCCGCACTTCGTGACCTTCGCCAACGCCCTGTGCGACGACGACGTGGTGCGGGCGGGCAACGAGGCGGTGCTGCGGGCCCGTTACGAGGATGCCGCGTTCTTCTGGCGCGCGGACCTGAAGGTGGCGCCGGAGGAATTCCGGAGGCGGCTGGACAAGCTGACCTTCGAGGACCGGCTCGGTACGGTCGCCGACCGCGCCGTCCGGCTCGCCTCCCTCGCCCTGGATCTGGCCGGGCGGGCCGGGCTACCGCAGGACACGGTGGAGGTCGTGCGGCGGGCCGGCGCCCTGGCCAAGTTCGATCTGGCCTCGCAGATGGTCATCGAGTTCTCCGGACTGGCCGGGGTCATGGCGGAGGAGTACGCCCGCCGGGCCGGCGAGTCCCCCGAGGTCGCCCGTGCACTGGCCGAGATGGAGCTGCCGCGTTCCGCCGGTGGTGCCCTGCCGACCGGGGACGCGGGTGCCGTGCTGTCCCTCGCCGACCGGTTCGACCTGGTGACGGGCATGTTCCTGATCGGGGCGGCACCGACCGGCAGCTCCGACCCGTACGGGGTGCGGCGGGCCGCCATCGGGCTGCTCAACGTGCTGCGAAGCCTGCCCGCCGTGGCCGGGGTGCGGGTGAGCGAGGGTCTGCGCGCGGCGGCCGTGCGATATGCCGCGCAGGGCGTCGAGGTGCCCGCCGAGCGGGTCGCCGAGGCCGCCGAACTCATCACCCGGCGCTACGAGCAGCAGCTCACCGACGCCGGGCACGAGCACCGGCTCGTGCAGGCCGTACTGGTGTGGGCCGACCGTCCCGCCCATGGCGATCGCACGCTGGCCACCCTGGAGCGGCATGTCGGCAGCGAGGCGTTCGAGGCGCTCGCCGCCGCGTTCCAGCGGGTGGTGCGCATCCTGCCCGAGGGCGGTGCCGAGGGGGCCGACCTGTCTCTGCTGACCGCGCCCGCCGAGCTGCGCCTGGCCGAGAGCGCGCAGGCCGTGCGAGAGGCCTTGCAGGGGCGGGAGGACGATCTCGGCGCGCTGATCGAGGTCTCCGCACCCCTGGTCGACGCCATCGGCACCTTCTTCGACGAGGTGCTGGTGATGGACCCCGACCCGGCGCTCCGGGCGGCGCGGCTGGCGCTGCTGACGGACGTGGCGGGGCTGGCCCGTACGACGGTGGACTGGGGCGCGCTGTAGGGCGGTGTTTCACGGACAGCGGTTCACGGGCGTTGTTTCACGTGAAACACCGCACGGCCCCGCACGGCCCCAGAGTCAGACCGCCATCAGTGGTGCGTCGCTGCGCCACTTCAGGACCTTGTCGAAGCTCACCACGGCTCCGCCCCGGCCCGGCTTGTTGCCGATGTGGACGTGGTCGGCGAGTTCCTCGATGAGGCCCAGCCCCCTGCCGTTCTCCGCGTCCGTGTGCGCGGGACGGATCGGCGGGCGGGACCGCCCGGCGGACGCCGCGGGGAATCCCGGGCCCGCGTCGGCGACCTCGATCCGGCACTTCTCGCCGTCCAGGTACGCGGTGACCCGGTAGGCCTCCGAGCCGGGTCCCCGGCCGGTGTCCCCACCGTGCTCCACGGCGTTCGCGCAGGCCTCGCTGAGGGCGACGGAGAGGTCGTAGGAGATGTCCGGGTCGACGCCCGCGGTCTCCATCGTGCCGATCAGCAGGCGGCGGGCGAGCGGCACGCTCGCAGCTTCGCGCCGCAGATGGAGTGACCACCAGATGCTCATGCTCCAGCCTCCTGGCCGCGGCTCGACATACCGTTACGTATTGCCCTGCGTGCCCGTGTGTAAGCGCGAAGTTGACGTGATGCCGCCCATACGGCGGATGCGCGCTGGTCCTGATCGGTGTATGCGGGGGCGGACATCGGCGCATCCGGGGGCGCGTGGGGCCAGAGCATGATGTTCCGGTCGTACGGCATCTTGTGGACCTGCCGCACGGGGCGTGCGGGGCCAGTGCGATGATGAGCCCGCCATGACTGCCCCCCATGCGCGCGCGACGCGCTCCGGACACACGCTCCGGATCCTGCGGGCCGCGGTGTTCGCCGCGGTCTGCGTCGTGCTTGCCGGGGCAGGTCACGCGCTCGCCTCCTGCGACGGCATTCCCCTGTGGACGCTGGGCGCCGGGTTCCTCGGGGTGGTCGCGGTGGCGGCTCCGCTGGCCGGGCGCATGCGCTCGCTGGCGGTGATCACGGCGCTGCTCGCGGTCGGCCAGACGGTGCTGCACACACTGTTCGGCCTCGGCCAGCACGGTACGGCCGCCGTCACGTCCTCGGTACCGGCGGGCGGGAGCGATGCCACGCTGGTCCAGCAGGCCGCGCGGTTCGTTTGCGGCACGACGGCTGCGGCCATCAGCCCGGCGCAGGCCCAGAGGATCCTCACCGAAGCCCGGGTCCAGCCGTCCCCGGGGACGCACACGCATCTGGCCTCGGACGCCGTGTCCGGCTCCTCGGCCTCGCTGTGGCCGTCCCTGCCGATGCTGCTCGGTCACCTCCTCGCGGCGCTCGCCGCCGGCTGGCTGCTGCGCCACGGCGATCTGGCGCTGCAGCGGCTCACCGAACTGTCGGCGCAGGGTGTCGCCGAGGGGGCGCTCGTGCGCTCCCTGCGGGCCGCCCTCGCACTGGTGCGCGCCCTGTGCGCCGGGCTCCCGGGAGCTCCGGAGGCCCACCCGCGCCCGGTGTGCGCCGCGCGGCCCGTGCCCCCGATGCCTCGCACCCTGGCCCTTCAGCACACGGTGATCCGGCGGGGCCCGCCGACCGGCCCGGCTTCCCCAGCGGCACTCGCCCTCGCCGCCTGACGCGACGCGACCACCACCCCTTCCGCTCCCGGACGCCCCGGGCCTCCTCTCCTGGAGCCCCGGATCGCCGGATCTTTGAATCCCTGGATCCCGCGGAGGAGGGGCCGCCGTCGTGCGGCACGCGCGTGTGCGCGCATTCCTCCTTCCACATCCAGACCGAATCACAGCGGAGTGCTCCTTCCATGAAGGCTTCCCGTATCGCCGCGGCCGGTGCCGCCGCCGGTGTCACCGTTCTCGCCCTGTCCGCCCCCGCCTTCGCGCACGTCACGGTGCAGCCCGAGGGCACGGCCGCCAAGGGCGGCTACGCGGTCGTGGACTTCAAGGTCCCCAACGAGCGTGACAACGCCTCGACCACCAAGCTCGAGGTCAACTTCCCCACCGACCACCCGCTGGCCTCGGTGATGCCGGAGCCGGTGCCCGGCTGGGACATCAAGGTCACCAAGTCCACGCTGGACAAGCCGCTGGAGATGCACGGCAAGAAGATTTCCGAGGCCGTCACCAAGGTCACCTGGACCGCCGACGGTGAGGGCATCAAGGCCGGCTTCTTCCAGAAGTTCCCGGTCTCCATCGGCACCCTGCCCGAGGACACCGACCAGCTGGTCTTCAAGGCCCTGCAGACGTACTCCAACAAGGAGGTCGTCCGCTGGATCGAGGTGCCTCAGAAGGGTCAGGAGGAGCCCGACAACCCGGCCCCGGTGCTGGAGCTGTCCGCCGCCTCCGAGGACGGGCACCACGACGCGGCCGGTGACGACTCCGACGCCAAGTCGGCCGAGAAGGCCTCCGCCGAGACGGCCGCCTCCGGCTCCGCCTCCTCCGACGGCACCGACACCACCGCCCGCGTCCTGGGCATCGTCGGCATCGTGGTCGGCGCGGCGGGTGTCGCCTACGGCGTGCTCGCCGGCCGTCGGCGCGCCGACGCCTGAGGCCGCATCCGTTGCCGGCGCGCACCGGACCCCCGCCTCGTGCGGGGCACCCCGGTGCGCGCCGGGTAACCGACATCTGGGAAATTCTTCTATGCGCACCAAGACCTTCGCCGCGGCGGCTCTGCTCGCCGCCGCCTCCCTGACCCTGACCGCCTGCGGCAGCGGCGGCGACAGCGACAAGCCCGTCTCCGTGGTGTCGGAGGCGGCCGGGACCGACAAGGCCGCCACCGTCCTCGACAAGCCGTTCGAGAAGCCGGACCTGGTCCTCACCGACACACAGGGCAAGAAGTACGACCTCCGCGAGGAGACCGCGGGCAAGCCCACGCTGGTCTACTTCGGCTACACCCACTGCCCTGACGTCTGCCCGCTGACCATGAACAACATCGCCGTCGCCAAGAAGCAGCTGCCCAAGGCCGAGCAGGACGAGCTGCGCGTGGTGTTCGTGACCACCGACCCCGAGCGCGACACCTCGGCCGAGCTCGGCAAGTGGCTCAAGGGCATCGACTCCACCTTCGTCGGCCTCACCGGCGACTTCGCGACCATCCAGGCCGGCGCCCGCACCCTTGGCATTTCCATCGAGCCGACCAAGAAGGACAAGAACGGCAAGCTCGTCTCCGAGCACGGCACCCAGGTCATCGCGTTCTCCCCGAAGACCGACGCCGGCTATGTGCTCTACGGCGAGGACGCCACCGTCGACGACTACACCAAGGACCTCCCCAAGATCATCAAGGGGGAGAACCCGTGAGGCGGCGCATCGGCCCGGTGGCCCTCGTCATAGCCGGGGCACTGGCCCTGGCGGGCTGCGGCGGCTCGGACTCGGGCGGTGACAGCGGCTCCGGCAAGGCGGAACTCTCCGTCGGCTCCGCGTACATGCCGCAGCCGGTGTCCGACGACATGGCGGCCGGCTTCCTGACCGTCACCAACAAGGGCGGCGCCGACGACGAGCTGACCTCGGTCACCAGCGGCATCGCCGGGCAGGTCACCGTGCACGAGACCGTCGACGGGGCGATGCGGGAGGTCAAGAGCCTCAAGATCCCCGCGGGCGGCCGGCTGGAGCTGAGGAGCGGCGGTGACCACCTGATGTTCGAGCAGCTGAAGGACAAGCCGAAGGAAGGCCAGACGGTCTCCGTCGAGCTGCACTTCGCCCACTCCACCCCCGTGAAGGTCGAGATGCCGGTGAAGCCGGCGACCTACACGCCCACGACCGGACACTGAGGGAGGGACCCCTGTGACGCAGACCATCGCCCCCCGCGTCCGGACACTGGTACTGCTGCTCCTGGCCGCGGCCTGCGCACTCCTCGCCGGAGCCGGCCCGGCCTCCGCGCACGCCGCGGTGACCGGCAGCGACCCCGGACAGGGGGCGGTGGTCGACAAGGCACCGGCCCGGATCTCGCTCACGTTCTCCGAGCAGGTCGCGCTGTCCGACGACTCGCTGCGCGTGCTGGACCCCGAGGGCAAGCGGGTCGACAGAGGCAAGCCGGCCAACGTCAGCGGCACCACGTACGCCGTGCCGCTGCACTCGGGGCTGCCCGACGGCACGTACACGGTGGCCTACCAGGTCGTCTCGGCGGACAGCCATCCTGTCGCCGGTGCCTACACCTTCTCCATCGGCGCCCCCTCCAAGACGTCCGTGTCGGTCTCCGGGCAGTCGGCGGACGACGGGGTCGTGGGCTGGCTGTACGGCTTCGGGCGGTACGTGTCGTACGCCGGGTTCATCGTGATGGCCGGCGGCGCCGCCTTCGTGCTCGCCTGCTGGCGGCGCGGTTCCGGGGTGCGGCCGGTACAGCGGTTCGTCGTCTCCGGATGGGTCGCGCTCACCGCGGCGACCCTCGCCCTGCTGCTTCTGCGCGGCTCCTTCACGGGCTCCGGGAAGGTCTCCGACATCTTCGACCTGTCCCTGCTCGGGCAGGTGCTGCAGACCAAGAGCGGGGCAGCCCTGGTGTCCCGGCTGCTGCTGCTCGCGGCGGCGGCACTCTTCATCGCCGTGCTGTTCGGGGCGTACGACAAGCGGGAGGACGCCCAGGAGAAGCGGGATCTGACCTTCGGGCTCTCGATCGGCGGCATCGTGGTGGCGGCCGGTCTGGCGGCGAGCTGGGCGATGTCCGAACACGCCTCGGTCGGTCTCCAGGCGGGCATCGCCATGCCGGTCGACGTGCTCCATCTGCTGGCCGTCGCCGCCTGGCTCGGCGGACTGGGCGCGCTCCTGGTCGCCCTGTACCGCGCGCCCGCCGACACACCCGTCGACACCGCGGCCGTGCACCGCTTCTCCCGGCTCGCCTTCGGCAGCGTCCTCGCCCTGATCGCGACCGGCACCTATCAGTCCTGGCGCCAGCTCGGCTCCTGGTCGGCCTTCACCGACACCCGCTACGGCCGGCTCCTGCTGGCCAAGATCGCCCTCGTGGTCGTCCTGGTCGGCGTCGCGTGGATCTCGCGCCGGTGGACGGGACGGCTGGCGGATACGGCACCGGTGGAGGCAGCGGCGGTACGGGAGAAGGAGCGGGTCGGAGCGGGGGCGGACGGCGCCGCGGCCGGCGACGAGGTCGACGCCTCTGACGCGAGCGAGGGCGACAGCGGTCCCGAAACCGGCACCGGTGAGCGGCCCGGCTCCGAGCCCGCCGACAACGAACGCGCCGCTCAGCTCGCCCGGCAGCAGGCCGCCCGGGATGCCGCGCGGCAGAAGCGGATGCGGGACGCCGACCCGAACCGCTTCGGGCTGCGGCGCTCCGTGCTGGCCGAGGCCGGCATCGCGGTGGTGTTGCTCGCCGTCACCACCGTCCTGACGCAGACCGAGCCGGGCCGCACCGAGCAGGAGGCCCAGGCAGCCACCTCGTCCTCCGCTTCCTCCACCGCCGACACGGGTGCGTCCGGGGCGTTGACCCTGAACATGCCGTTCGACACCGGCGGCGAGGACGGCAAGGGCATCGTCACCGTCGACATCGACCCCGCGCGCGTGGGCGGCAACGAGATGCACGTCTATGTGGAACGGCCCAACGGCCGGGCCTTCGACATCCCCGAGGTGAAGGTCGCGTTCACCCTCGAAGCCAAGGACATCGGGCCTCTGCCCGTCGTCCCCGACCACATCGCTACCGGACACTGGTCGGCGAACGGAGTGCAGATCCCCATGGCCGGCGACTGGAAGGTCGACGTGACCGTGCGGACCTCCGACATCGACGAGGTGACCGTCTCCAAGAACGCTCAGATCGGCTGAACGACCATGCCTGAACAGTCCCTTCCGAAGGCCCGCACCCCTGAGGCCACCACCGGGGAACGCGAAGCGCCCTCTGCCCACGAGGCCATCTCACGGCGGCGGCTGCTCGGCACCGCCGGTGCCACCGGCCTCGTCCTCGGCACGGCGGGCGCCGCCGTGGGCTATGCCGCCGCCCCCTCCGAAGCCGCCGCTCCGCTGACCTCACTCGGCACGGGCCGGGCGATGTTTCACGGGAAACATCAGCCCGGCATCACCGACGGTCTCCAGGCCCGCGGCCACGTCGTGGCCTTCGACCTGGCGGCAGGCGCCGGCCGCAAGGAAGCCACCGCTCTGCTGCGCCGCTGGTCGGAGACGGCCCGGCGGCTGATGGCGGGTGAGCCGAGCCCTCACGACGACACCGACGTGGCCCGTGACGCCGGCCCTTCGTCGTTGACGATCACCTTCGGCTTCGGCCACAGCTTCTTCGCCCGGACGGGCCTGGAGAAGCAGCGCCCGACCGCCCTCGACCCGCTGCCCGAGTTCTCCTCCGACCAACTCGACAAGAACCGCAGCGACGGCGACCTGTGGGTGCAGATCGGCGCCCATGACGCCCTGGTCGCCTTCCACGCCCTGCGCGCCATCCAGAAGGACGCGGGCCGGGCGGCCAGGGTGCGCTGGCAGATGAACGGCTTCAACCGCTCACCCGGCGCCACCTCCCACCCCATGACGGCCCGCAACCTCATGGGCCAGATCGACGGCACCCGCAATCCGAAGCCGAGCGAAGCGGACTTCGACCAGCGTGTCTTCGTCCCCGAGAAGGGTGAACCGGCCTGGATGGCGAACGGCTCCTACGCTGTCGTACGCCGGATCCGGATGCTCCTCGACGACTGGGAGCAGCTCTCCGTCACGGCGCAGGAGGACGTGATCGGGCGCCGCAAGTCCGACGGGGCGGCGCTGTCCGGGGGCACCGAGACAACCGCGATGGACCTGGAGAAGACGGACGCCGAGGGCAATCTGGTCGTCCCGATCAACGCCCACGCCCGCATCACACGTCCCGACCAGAACGGTGGGGCGGCGATGCTCCGCCGCCCGTTCTCCTTCCACGACGGCATCGACGGCGACGGGGTGCCGGACGCGGGTCTGCTCTTCATCTGCTGGCAGGCCGATCCGCTGCGCGGGTTCGTGCCGGTGCAGCGCAAGCTCGACCGCGGCGACGCGCTGTCGCAGTTCATCCGGCACGAGTCGAGCGGGCTGTTCGCCGTGCCGGGCGGGGCCGCGGAGGGTGAGTACGTGGGGCAGAAGCTGCTGGAGGGGTGAGAGATCACTCCAGGGGCGCGCTTGTGAGGGATAGCGCTTCCGCGGGCCCATTAGGGTGAGGTCATGCCAGCGAGCTATGCGTATCTCGGCCCTGAGGGCACCTTCACCGAAGTCGCCCTGCGCACGCTTCCCGAGGCCGCCACCCGGGAGCTCATCCCGTACGTGTCCGTCCAGTCCGCGCTCGACGCGGTACGCGCCGGCGAGGCCGAGGCCGCGTTCGTGCCGATCGAGAACTCCGTCGAGGGCGGCATCACCACCACCCTCGACGAGCTGGTCGCCGGCGCCCCGCTGATGATCTACCGCGAGGTCCTGCTGTCGATCACCTTCGCGCTGCTGGTCCGCCCGGGCACGAGGCTGTCGGACATCAAGACCGTCTCCGCCCACCCGGCCGCACAGCCGCAGGTGCGCAACTGGCTGAAGAAGCATCTCCCGGACGCGCACTGGGAGTCGGCCGCCTCGAACGCGGATGCCGCCCGGCTGGTCCAGGAGGGTCAGTACGACGCCGCCTTCGCCGGTGAGTTCGCCGCCGCCCGCTACGGCCTGGAGGCGCTGGAGACCGGGATCCACGACGCGGAGAACGCCCAGACGCGGTTCGTGCTGGTCGGCCGGCCCGCCCGGCCCGCCGCCCCGACCGGCGCGGACAAGACCTCGATCGTGCTGTGGCAGCGCGACGACCACCCCGGCGGTCTGCGCGACCTGCTGGGCGAGTTCGCCACGCGGGGCATCAACCTGATGCTGCTCCAGTCCCGGCCGACGGGCGCGGGCATCGGCAACTACTGCTTCTGCATCGACGCCGAGGGCCACATCTCCGACCGCCGGGTGGCCGACGCCCTGATGGGCCTGAAGCGGATCTGCCTCCAGGTGCGCTACCTCGGCTCGTACCCGCGCGCGGACATGCGTCCGGGGGATGGGCGGCCACCGCGGCTGGGCACCTCCGACGACGAGTTCGTCGCGGCGGCGGACTGGGTCGCGCGGTGCCAGGACGGCCGCTTCTAGGCCGGTCGTACCTGCCGATTGTCGTTATCCACAGAAGTTATCCACAGGCCACTTCTCGACCTGGGGACAAGTCGACAACGAAGCATGACCCGGTCGACAAATCGCCCTACAGGCCCCTGGTGGGTCCATCCGCACGCAGGTCACCCTTCGTCCATCGTTTTCCTTTGCGTAACTCGTCAGGGTGACCTCTTTCCACTCGAAAGTGAGGATAGAGCGGGTTTCCCTCGGCAATTCCGAGGGTGTGACGGGTCTTCCGGAGTGATCAATTCCGAAGTCCACAGATCTTCCACACAGCCTGTGGATAACTCTTCGGGATGCAGAGATCCCTGTGGACAACCGTGGCCCAAGTCCCGCTTCCCGCAAGGGATTCCCGTCAATGCGGCGCCCCGGGGATGCCTCGTGCCGGGGATGGAGGACCGTGGCATTGACGCTGCACGTAATTCGCCCATAACGGTATGTATGTCACCGCGACCATAGTCAGTCGTGGGCGGTCACCCCGCACCGGTAGCCTTGGGCCCGTGATTGACCTTCGCCTGCTTCGTGAGGACCCCGACCGTGTGCGCGCGTCGCAGCGCGCCCGTGGAGAGGACGTCGCGCTCGTCGACGCCCTCCTGTCTGCCGACCAGCGGCGCAGGTCGTCCGGCGTCCGCTTCGACGAGCTGCGCGCCGAGCAGAAGGCGCTCGGCAAGCTCATCCCCAAGGCGGCCGGCGACGAGAAGGCCGAGCTGCTGAAGAAGGCGGGCCAGCTCGCCGCCGACGTCAAGGCGGCCGACGCGGACCGCGACGCCGCCGCGACCGAGACCCAGGAACTGCTCCAGAGGCTCGGCAACCTCGTCCACCCGGACGTGCCCGTGGGTGGCGAGGAGGACTTCGTCACGCTCGAGACGCACGGCACGATCCGCGACTTCACCGCCGAGGGTTTCGAGCCCAAGGACCACCTGGCGCTCGGCCAGATCCTCGGAGCGATCGACGTCGAGCGGGGGGCCAAGGTCTCCGGCTCGCGTTTCTACTTCCTGACGGGCGTCGGCGCCCTGCTGGAGCTCGCCCTGGTGAACGCGGCGATGGCGCAGGCCACCGCGGCCGGCTTCACCCCGATGCTGACCCCGGCGCTGGTGCGCCCCCAGTCCATGGCGGGCACGGGCTTCCTCGGCCAGGCCGCGCAGGACGTCTACCACCTCGCCGACGACGACCTCTACCTGGTCGGCACGTCCGAGGTGGCGCTCGCGGCGTACCACATGGACGAGATCCTCGACGCCGAACGCCTCCCCCTGCGCTACGCGGGCTTCTCTCCCTGCTTCCGTCGCGAGGCCGGCTCGCACGGCAAGGACACCCGGGGCATCTTCCGCGTGCACCAGTTCGACAAGGTCGAGATGTTCTCCTACGTCGCTCCGGAGGACTCGCAGGCCGAGCACCAGCGCCTGCTGGAGTGGGAGAAGCAGTGGCTGACCTCGCTGGAGCTGCCGTACCGCGTGATCGACGTGGCGAGCGCCGACCTGGGTTCCTCGGCCTCCCGCAAGTTCGACTGCGAGGCGTGGATCCCGACCCAGGGCAAGTACCGCGAGCTGACCTCGACCTCGGACTGCACCGAGTTCCAGTCCCGCCGCCTGTCGATCCGCGTCCGTGACGGCAAGCAGGTCCGCCCGCTGGCCACCCTCAACGGCACGCTGTGCGCCGTCCCGCGCACGATCGTGGCGATCCTGGAGAACCACCAGCAGGCCGACGGTTCGGTGCGCGTGCCCGAGGTGCTGCGTCCGTACCTGGGCGGCCGGGAGGTCCTGGAGCCGGTGGCCAAGTGAGCGACACGGCTTCGCCGGGCGGCTTCCCGTACCGGCTCGTCGCCACCGATCTCGACGGGACGCTGCTGCGCTCCGACGACACGGTGTCGCAGCGCACCCGTGACGCGCTCGCCGCGGCCACCGCGGCGGGCGCCGCGCACATCGTCGTCACCGGCCGCGCGGTCCCGTGGACCCGGCACATCCTCGACGACCTCGGCTACCAGGGCCTGGCCGTCTGCGGTCAGGGCGCTCAGGTCTACGACGCCGGTGCGCACCGCCTGCTGACATCGGTGACGCTGGACCGGCAGCTGGCCGGGGTGGCGCTGGCCAAGATCGAGGCGGAGGTCGGCCCGCTCCACCTGGCGGCGAGCCGCGACGGCCTGGACGGCGAGGTGCTGGTGGGCCCGGGCTACGCGGTCCAGGGCACCCTGCCCGCCACGCCGTTCACGGACGCGTCGGACCTGTGGACCGCGCCTTTGAACAAGCTGTACATCCAGCACCCGACGCTGACCGACGACGAGCTCTGCGAGGCGGCGACACGTACCGCCGGCGGTTTCGTCACCGTCACGATGGCGGGCGCGGGCATCGTCGAGTTGCTCCCCCTGGGGTTGTCCAAGGCGACGGGGCTGTCCCTGGCGGCCCGCCGGCTCGGGTTGAAGGCGGCGGACACGATCGCCTTCGGCGACATGCCCAACGACATCCCGATGCTCGCCTGGGCCTCCTACGGCGTCGCCATGGCGGACGCCCACGAGGAGTTGAAGGCGGTGGCCGACGAGGTGACGTCCTCCCACGACGAGGACGGCATCGCGGTGGTGCTGGAGCGGTTGCTGGGCTGAGCCCCGGGCGCTGGTGCCCTGCGGCTCGGTGGTGCTGGGCGGAGGATGCACGGATCGAACGTGCGCGGGCCCTTCCGGACCCGACCACGGTGTAGCAAACCGGTGCCTTACCACTCGGCCAATCCTCCGGGTGGGCGGCCCACGCGATGTGCGATTCGCGTGCTCGAAGCGGCCGCCCCGGGCAGCTCCCCGTGTGGGGCGAGTTCTACGGAGGGGTGGTGACTACTCCGGATCCCGCCGCGGGCTGCCCTGAAGGGAGCTGGACGTACTGCCGTGCATGGACATCGTCCCGCTCCTCTCCCAGAACGTGGCGCCGGGCTCCTCGCCCGGCCGTGACGACAACCACTGTGCCCGCCGGGCGAAGGGGACGCCACTGATTAAACCGGTGGTCCGACCGGCGGAGGTCCGGCTACTTCCTGCGCCACCTGCGCCGCCGGGCCTTGCTGAAGAACCAGCCCGCGGGCGGCTCGTCGGAGCGCCAGGGCTGCGGCTCCGGTTCCTCGCGCCGCCACTTCGCGGCGAGCATCCGGGCACGGGCGGACGGCTCGGAGGTCCCGGCGGAGCGTATGAAGTCCTCGTCGAGTACGACACCGTCGAGGTCGTCCCCGGCATCGTCGTACTGTGCCCTCTCGCCCGCCATACCCGTCCTCCAGCCGTCCAACTCCCGTTGCGGTTCCCCTGCATCCCGTTCGCCCAGTGTGCCCGGGCGAAGGTGAAGCCCCCGTCAAGACCGGGTCACGTCACTCCTCGCCGGCGAGCGTCAGGGAGCGCAGCTTCTGTCCGGCGAACCAGGTGGCCAGCACCGTGACCGCCAACAGCAGCACCGTCGCCGTGGTCAGACCCACGTCGGAGGAGACCAGGTCCCCGCCGGACACCTTCTGGGCCACGGCCAGCGACCACTGCTGGACGCTCAGAGTGCGGGCGCCCGGCACCAGGGAGCCGAACAAGGCCTCCCAGACCAGCGCGTAGACGAGCCCGAACACCACCGCGTGCCGGGAGACCGTGCCGAGCAGCAGGAACAGGGCCGCGTACGCGATGGAGGCGACCAGCGCGGCCACCGTGTAGGCGACGGCGACCTGCTGGCCGTTGCCGTTCAGGATGAAGCCGGCGATGAGCGTCGGCACCGCGGAGAACACCATGGTCACCGCGATGGCCACGATCAGCTTGGTGAAGATGATCGTCGGGCGCTTGATCGGCTTGGACAGCAGGTACACCACCGAGCCGTCGTCGATCTCCGGTCCGATCGCGCCCGTTCCGGCGATGACGCCGATGATCGGGACCATCGTCGCGAGGGCGAGTCCGCCCAGCAGGTCGGACGCCGTCTGGTCGTCCGCCCCTGCCAGCGCGCGCACCGCCACGGCGATCACGATCAGCAGCATGGGCAGGGCGCCGAGGATGAGGGCCCGGCGCCTGCCGAGCAGGGCCCGGTACGTGAGCCGGGCGACTGTGGGGTCGTACATCAGGGCCTCCTACGCCGCGACGAGGTACGAGAAGACGGACTCGAGGGACTCGTCGGACGGCGAGACCGTGAGCAGCCGGATGCCGTGGTCCCTGGCCACCCGCGGCAGCAGGGCCGTGAAGCGGCCGAAGTCGACGGCTTGGACGCGCAGCGCGCCCTCGGCGAGGTCGACCTCGATGCCGGCCGTCGACGGGTCGGCGATCAGCGCGGCCGCGAGGACCCGATCGTCGCTGGAACGCACCAGGTAGCGGTGCGGCCGGTCGGTCATCAGGCGGCGGATCTTGCGGAAGTCACCGCTGGCGGCGTGCCGGCCGGCGACGACCACCTCGATGTGCCAGGCGAGTTGCTCGACCTCTTCGAGGATGTGGGACGAGAAGAGGACCGTGCGGCCCTCGTCGCCCATGCGGCGCAGCAGGTCCATCAGCTGCATGCGCTGGCGTGGGTCCATGCCGTTGAACGGCTCGTCCAGCAGCAGCAGGGAGGGGTCGTGGACCAGGGCGGAGGCCATCTTCACGCGCTGGCGCATGCCCTTGGAGTACGTCTGGATCTTGCGGTCCTGGGCGTACTCCATCTCGACCGTCGCGAGCGCCTTCTGGGCCGCCTTGGCGCCCAGGCCGTGCAACTCGGCGTTGGCCAGGACGAACTCCTTCCCCGTGAGGAAGTCGTACATCGCCTCCCGCTCGGGCACGACGCCGATCTGCCGGTAGATCTGCTCGTTGCGCCACACGGCCTGGCCGTCGAGGGTGACGGTGCCGGTGGAGGGGGCCAGGAATCCGCCCATCATGTTGATGAGGGTGGACTTGCCGGCGCCGTTCGGGCCGAGCAGGCCGGTGACGCCCGGGCCGATGGTCATGGTGATGTCGTTGACGGCGACCACGTTGCCGAACCAGCGGGAGACGTGGTCGATGGAGAGCGTGGTCACAGTCCCACCTTCTTGTAGCGGCGCATCAGGAGGGCGTAGCTCGCCGCGATCACGCCCAGGGCGACGACCACGTAGACGATGCCCTCGGCGTTGCTCGGGCCCACGCCGCTGGGAGAGGCGGACGTCGCGCCGAGGAACGCCGACTGCACACCGTCGACGAGCGTGATCGGCGAGAACAGCCCGATCCACGGCACGGCGTCGCCGCTGCCCTGGGCGTCGGCGATGGCCTGGAGGGTGGAGACCGCGCCGTAGGTGATGGTCAGCACGGCGATCACGGCCGCGATGCCGAAGCCGCGGCGCGGGGTGAAGGACGCGATGACCAGGCCGATGCCGGCGAAGAGCAGTGAAAGCAGTGTTACGGACACGAGTCCCTGTGCGAATCCCTTGGTCTGGTCGGCGAAGTCGAGCTTGGCCAGCAGGGCGCCGACGTAGAGCACGAGCAGAGGAGCGGCCGTGAGGACGAACAGCGCCGAGGCCAGCGCCGCGAACTTGGCGCGGACGTAGTCGGCGGTCTCGATGGGCCGCGAGAAGTACAGCGGAACGGTCTTGAAGCGCAGGTCCCGCGAGACGGACTGGGGGGCCTGTGAGGCGACGTACAGGCTGATGACCGCCTGCATGACGATCGCGTAGCGGGTGTAGTCCAGGGGCAGGGCGTTGGCCTTGGTGGCGACCGCGACGGCGACCATGATGGCCGCGGGCACGCACATCACCACGAACAGCAGCATCGGCAGCACCTTGGACTTCACCGAGCGGCCGAGGCCGTACGAGCCGCGCAGGGACTGCGAGTACAGGGAGCGGCGGGCGTAGGCGCGGCCGAGGCGGGGGCCGTCGTAACTGCGGTAGCCGATGTTGTGGATGCGGGTCTGGTCACCCGGTGCCGGGGTGGATGTCCCCGTGGAGTGCTCAACCGCCATGGCCGACCGCCTCCTTCCGCTGCTCGTGCCGGTCGCTGGTCGTGAAGACCTCGGAGATGTGGTGCCTGCGCTGCTCCATGCGCACCAGGCCGAGTCCGAGGTCGGCGATCACGTCCCGGACCAGGTCGTACGTCTCCTCGCCCTGCGCGGTGAGCAGCAGGACGTGGCCGGCGCCCGGCAGGCCGCTGCCGTCCTCGACGCTCACCCCGCGCGCGTGCAGCGCCTCGCGCACCGCACGGGTGCCGTCCGGGTGCTCGTCGCTGTCGGTGACCTCGATCGCGAGGGTCGTGGTGGTCTGCGTGAAGTCCGTGGTGGAGCTGGAGCGAAGGAGCTTGCCGCCGTCGACCACCACGACGTGGTCGCAGGTGCGCTCCAGTTCGCCCAGCAGGTGGGAGGTGACCAGGACCGAGATGCCGAAGTCGGTGTGGATACGGCGGATCAGGCCGAGCATCTCGTCGCGGCCGACCGGGTCGAGGCCGTTGGTCGGCTCGTCCAGGAAGACCAGCTGCGGGTCGTGGACGAGGGCCTGCGCGAGCTTGACGCGCTGCTTCATGCCGGTCGAGTAGCCGCCGATGGGGCGGTAGCGCTCCTCGTACAGGCCGACGTGGCGCAGGGTGTCGGCCGTGCGCTCACGTGCGGCGGTGGGCGGCAGGCCGGACATGCGCGCCATGTGGACGACGAACTCGGTGGCGGAGACGTCCGGCGGCAGGCAGTCGTGCTCGGGCATGTAGCCGACGCGCTCACGGATGTCGGCGCCCTGGGTGGCGACGTCGAGGCCGAGCACTTCGGCACGGCCCTCGGTGGCGGGGGACAGACCCAGCAGGATCTTGATCAGTGTGGACTTGCCGGCTCCGTTGGCTCCGACGAGTCCGGTCACACCGGGTCCGACGTCCACGGAGAGCCGGTCAAGCGCGGTCACCCGGGGGAACCGCTTGCTCAGGCTTTCGGTCGCGATCACAGTCACCCCTCGAAGGTACGGGCCGCGCGGGTGGCGGTCGTCACTCCGCAGAGCTGTCTTCGGATCAGCCCTGAGTATTACGGGCCCCTAGGGGTGCTGGTTCTTGAGGGTTACCACGGCCGGGAAGCCTCTATTGACGAACTCTCTAACAACTGCCAGATTCGCCGGATGACGTTGCTGACGGGCGCGCGGGAGCGCAGGGTGCGGACGGGCGAAGTCGAGCTGTGCGTGGCCGAGCTGGGTGATCCGGGGCGGCCGACGGTCGTCCTGGTGCATGGCTACCCCGACAGCAAAGAGGTGTGGTCCGAGGTCGCCGAGCGACTCGCCGGGCGCTTTCACGTGGTGGTGTACGACGTCCGCGGCCACGGCCGCTCGACGGCGCCGCGGCCACTGCGGGGCGGGTTCACGCTGGAGAAACTGACGGACGACTTCCTGGCCGTCGCGGACGCGGTGAGTCCGGACGAGCCGGTGCACCTGGTCGGGCACGACTGGGGTTCGGTGCAGGCCTGGGAGTTCACCACCGTCCGGCGCACCGAGGGCCGCATCGCCTCCTTCACGTCGATGTCCGGCCCGTCGCTGGACCACTTCGGCCACTGGATCGACCGGCGCGTGAAGCGGCCCACCCCGCGGCGGGTCGTCCAGCTCCTCGGGCAGGGTGCCCGGTCCTGGTACGTGTACCTGCTGCATACGCCCGTGCTGCCCGAGCTGGCCTGGCGAGGGCCGCTCGGCAGGCGCTGGCCCCGGGTCCTGGAGCGCGTCGAGAAGGTGCCCAGGGGCGACTACCCCACCGCGTCCCTGCCGTCGGACGCGGCCCATGGGGCCTGGCTGTACCGGGACAACGTCCGGCCGCGGATGCGCAGCCCGCGCCCGGACGCCCGTGCCCACGCACCCGTGCAGATCATCACGCCTCTGGAGGACCGGTTCCTCTCGGAGCGGCTCCACGACGAACTGGATCAATGGGTTCCGCAGCTCACCCGCCGGACGATCCAGGCGGGGCACTGGATCCCGCGCACCCGCCCGGACCAGCTGGCCTGCTGGATCGACGAGTTCGTGACATCCGTCGAGAGCGGGCGGTCCCCGGCGGTGGCCGGCGGCGAACACGCCGAGCGGTTCGGCGGGCAGCTCGTGCTCGTCACCGGGGCGGGCAGCGGCATCGGGCGGGCCACGGCGCTCGCGTTCGCCGAGGCCGGGGCGCGCGTGGTGGCCGTCGACCGGAACGCGGAGGCCGCGGCCCGCACCGCCGAGTCCTCCCGCCGGCTCGGCGCCGCGGACGCCTGGGCGGAGACGGTCGACGTCTCCGACGAGCAGGCCATGGAGAAGCTCGCCGAGAAGGTCACCGCCGAGTACGGGGTGGTGGACGTCCTCGTGAACAACGCCGGGATCGGACTGTCCGGTTCCTTCTTCGACACCACGCCCGAAGACTGGAAGAAGGTCCTCGACGTCAACCTGTGGGGCGTCATCCACGGCTGCCGGCTCTTCGGCCGCCGGATGGCCGGGCGCGGGCAGGGCGGTCACATCGTCAACGTGGCGTCGGCCGCGGCGTACCAGCCCTCCCGGGCGCTGCCCGCCTACAGCACCTCCAAGGCGGCCGTGCTGATGCTCAGCGAGTGCCTGCGGGCGGAGCTCGCCGGGCAGCGGATCGGTGTGACGGCGGTCTGCCCCGGGTTCGTCAACACGGCCATCACGTCGACGGCGCACTTCGCCGGGGTCGACGCCCGGGAGGAACAGCGGCTGCGGAGGCGCACCGCCCGGCTGTACGGGCTGCGCAACTACCCGCCGGAGAAGGTCGCCCGCGCCATCCTGCTCGCGGTGACGCGCGACGAGGCGGTGGTGCCGGTGACGCCCGAGGCGCGGGGTGCGCGGTGGCTCTCGCGGTGGGCGCCGGGGGCACTGCGGAGGATCGCGCGGGTGAAGCCTCCGGTGTGAGGCCCTCCGGTGTGAGGCCGGGTGCCTCAAATACCGTGCATCCACCGCTAGTTGTCCACAGAACTGTCGATTCAGCTGTGGATAACCGCACTTGGCTGTGGATCAAACCTGCGAAGCGAAACTCGATCGCGTGATGCGCGTCTCTCCCGCACCCTGAGGGGATGGACGAGAGACGCACCGTGAAGGTGTCGAAGTACCTGTCGAAGCATCTGCGCCACCAACCGGGACACATCGGGCTGACCCTCGACGCGGCCGGCTGGGTGGAGATCGACGCGTTGATCGCCGCGGCCGCCGCACACGGCTTCCGGTTCACCCGCGACGAACTGGACCATGTCGTCGCCACCAACGACAAACGGCGTTTCGCCGTCGAGGGAACCCGGATCCGGGCGAGCCAGGGCCACAGCGTGGAAGTCGATCTGGGACTGGCCCCGGCCACCCCGCCCGCGTACCTCTACCACGGCACCGTCGCCCGCGCCCTGGACGTGATCCGAACCGAAGGGCTCCGTCCGATGACCCGGCATGCCGTGCATCTCTCTCCCGGCCGGGAGACTGCGACCCGCGTCGGCGCCCGCCGGGGGCAGCCGGTCGTGCTGGCGGTGCACGCGAGCGCCATGCACCGGGACGGCCATGTCTTCCAGGTGAGTGCGAACGGCGTGTGGCTGACGCAGTCCGTGCCGGTCCGCTATCTGCGCTTTCCCGGGTCGGACTGACCTTCGCGTCCGCCGATCATTCCGGGCGCCGTGTCCACCCGGACGCGCACGGTGACTGTTTCACGTGAAACACGGGCGGTCGGCGAGGCTCCCTTAGGCTCGATGCCATGAGTCTGCGTCTGAGCACCGTGATCCTCCCGTACCGCCGCTGGCACGAAGGCGGCCGCGCGGCCTGGACGCGCGCCGAGCAACTCGGCTTTCACACCGGGTACACCTACGACCACCTGTCCTGGCGCACCTTCCGGGACGGCCCGTGGTTCGGCGCCGTACCGACCCTCACGGCCGCCGCGAGCGTCACCGACCGGCTGCGGCTGGGCACCCTGGTGACCTCGCCGAACTTCCGGCACCCGGTGACCCTCGCCAAGGAGTTGATCTCTCTCGACGACATCTCCCGTGGGCGGGTCACGCTGGGCATCGGCGCGGGAGGCTCCGGCTTCGACGCCACCGCGCTCGGCCAGGAGCCGTGGACCCCGCGCGAGCGCGCCGACCGTCTCGCCGAGTTCGTCCCGCTGCTCGACCGGCTGCTCAGCGAGGACGCCGTGTCCTACGAGGGAGACTTCTACTCGGCCCACGAGGCGCGCAACATCCCCGGCTGTGTGCAGCGCCCCAGGCTGCCGTTCGCGGTGGCCGCGACCGGGCCGCGTGGGATGCGGCTCGCCGCCCGGTTCGGCCAGGCGTGGGTGACCACGGGCGACCCGAAGCTGTACGAGAACGGCACGCCTGAACAGTCGATTCAGGCCATTCGCGGGCAGGCGGAGAGGCTCGACGACATCTGTGCCGAGGTCGGCCGGGACATGACCGACCTCGACCGGGTCCTGCTCACCGGATTCACGCCGGACCGCGGTGGTCCGCTCCAGTCCTTGAACGCATTCGTGGACTTCGCCGGGCGGCATGTGGAGCTGGGCTTCACGGAGATCGTGATCCACTGGCCGATTCCCGACTCGCAGTTCGCGGCCGACCAGAAGGTCTTCGAGCAGATCGCCATGGAGGCGCCCGCACAGTTGCGCTGAAGCGTGGACGGGGGTGCCGAAGAGCTTCCGGCGAAGGGCTCCGGCGGAGAAGCTCAAGTGTCGGCTCTCTCCGGGAGTCCCCGGCAGGAGTCCTTGGCGAGGGCGGTATCCACTCGCCTGTGCGGAGCCCCACACGCACGTGCAGGCATGTGCGGGACAATGGCCGGGTGACCTCAGCGACCCGACAGCCCGAGACCGCGGCCGAGACCCTCCCGCCGCGGCTGATCGCCACCGACCTCGACGGCACCCTGCTGCGCGACGACAAGTCGGTCTCCCCGCGTACGGTCGCCGCGCTCGCCGCAGCCGAGAGGGCGGGCATCGAGGTCTTCTTCGTGACCGGCCGCCCGGCCCGCTGGATGGACGTCGTCAGCGACCACGTGCACGGCCACGGCCTGGCGATCTGCGGCAACGGCGCCGCCGTGGTCGACCTGCACGGCGGACCCGGCGCCCACCGGTTCGTGAAGGTGCGGGAACTGGCCCGGGAGAACGCCCTGGACGCCGTGCGGCTGCTGCGCGACGCGGCGCCGGGCACGGTGTACGCGGTGGAGCAGACATACGGCTTCTACCAGGAGCCGGCGTACCCGAAGCTGCACATGGAGATACCGGACAGTCTCGCCCCGGCCGAGGAACTGCTGGGCCCGGACCACCGGGCCGCCGGCGAGTCGGTGCTGAAGATCCTCGCCTATCACCCCGAGATCGACCCCGACGCCTTCCTGACCCTGGCCCGCCTCGCCATCGGCGACCGCGCCAACGTCACCCGCTCCAGCCCCAGCGCCCTCCTGGAGATCAGCGGTCCGGGGGTGTCGAAGGCCAGCACCCTCGCCCTGTGCTGTGCGGAGCGCGGCATCTCGCACGAGCAGGTCGTCGCCTTCGGCGACATGCCGAACGACGTGGAGATGCTCACCTGGGCGGGCCGGTCCTACGCGATGGGCAACGCGCACCCGGACGTGATCGCCGCCGCCTCGGGCCGGACGGTCGCGAACAACGAGGACGGGGTGGCGGTCGTGATCGAGGAGTTGCTGGCGGAACTGCCGTAGCCGCCGGGGGCAGGGGGGCTCAGAGGGACACTCCGCGCGCCGCCAGCCACGACACCGGGTTCACCGCCGAGCCCGTCTCCGGTGTGACCCGGGCCTCGAAGTGCAGGTGCGGCCCGGTGGAGTTGCCCGTGGTGCCCGACTGGCCGATCCACTGGCCCGGGCTGACGAGCTCCCCCTGGTCGACCGCGACGGACGCCAGATGGGCGTACTGCGTGTAGTAGCCCCCTGCGTGCTTGAGCACGATCTCGATGCCGAAGGCGCCCCCGCAGGACACCCTCACCACCCGGCCCGTCCCCACGGCCCGCACCGGTGTGCCGATCGGCACCGCGAAGTCCTGCCCGGTGTGCCGGTGCGACCAGCGCGCGCCACCGCTGCCGTAGGAGGCGGAGAGTTCGTACGTCTCGACCGGCGCGACCCAGTCGCCGTCGCTGAAGCCCTTCTCCGGCTGATCCAGCCGGACCGCTCCGCGGCACGCCCCGGCGGACACCGCGGCGTCCGCCTGCCCCTGGAGCCGAACACGGGCCGACTCCAGCTTCTGCTCGATGTCCGCCTTGAGACCGGCGAGTTGCGCGTTGCGCTTCTCCAGCGCCTGCCACCGGGCCGCGGCCTTGGCCTCGTCCGCCGCCAGCCGGGCCTCGGCACGCCGGTTCTTGGAGATCGCGTTGTTCACGGCGAGGTCCGCCTGGGCGAAGGCGTGCTGACCTCGCATCAGGCCGTCGGGGCTCCCGGCGAGAATCATGTGCGCCGCCACCGGCAGGCCGCCGCTGCTGCGGTACTGGGCCCGGGCGATGCGGCCCAAATCCTCCTGCAGCACGGCGATGTGCCGCCGCTGCGCGTCCAGGAGCGCCTCCGCCCGCTGGGCCTCACCCCGCTGTTCCTCGGCCTCCGCGCGGCCGGCCTCGTACTGCTGCGTCGCCACCGCGGCTTCCTCGTACAGTCGCGCCACCTCGGCGCTGAGGCCCGTGTCCGTGCCGTTTCCGGGTTCCTCGGGCGCCGTCGCCGGCCGGGCGGCGAGCAAGGCCAGCGCGCACAGCAGGACCGGAACGACCAGCCGATGACGGCGATATGAGCGCATGTCAGCGATCGTCGCCCAATCCGGCCGACCCGGCCCTATTCACGTCGTACGGCTGGGGGAACGGCTGCGCCGAACGGCCCAGTGCGTGCTGTTCCCGACCGCTACCGCGCCCCCACCAGCGACTCCGCCGCCGCCTCCCGCTGCGCCATCCCCCGCAACGGCCCGTCCGCGGCCACCAGCTCGGCGTACGGCCCGCGCTGCACCACCCGTCCCCGGTCGAGCACGATCACCTCGTCGACCGCTTCGAGCCCGGCCAGCCGGTGCGTGATCAGCAGCGTCGTACGCCCCTCGGTGGCGGCCAGCAGATCGGCGGTGAGCGCGTCGGCGGTCGGCAGGTCGAGGTGCTCGGCGGGCTCGTCGAGCACCAGGACGGGGAAGTCGGCGAGGAGTGCCCGGGCCAGCGCCAGCCGCTGCCGCTGCCCTCCGGACAGCCGTGCTCCATGCTCGCCGACAAGCGTGTCGAGCCCATCGGGCAGGCTGTCGGCCCAGTCCAGCAGCCGGGCCCGGCCCAGCGACTCGCGCAGCCGGTCCTCGGTGGCGTCCTTCCTGGCGAGCAGCAGGTTCTCGCGCAGCGAGCTGTCGAAGAGGTGCGCGTCCTGCGCACACAGCCCGACGAGCCCTCGAACGTCGTCACTGTGCAGCGCGTACGCGTCCACGCCCGCCAGCGTGTACGAGCCCGCGTCCGGGTCGAGGAACCGGAGCAGGACCTGTGCCAGTGTCGTCTTGCCGGAGCCGGAGGGTCCGACCACGGCGATCCGACGGCCCTTCTCGAGGGTCAGGTCGATCCCGGCGAGCGCGTCCCGCTCCTGCCCGGCGTGCCGCGCGGTCAGCCCCGCGACGACGAGCGGGAACGGCGACGCGGGCGCCTGCCGCGGCCGCTCCGGCTCCCGCACCGGCTCCGGGGCGTCCAGCACCTCGTAGACCCGCTGCGCGCTCCGGTGCACGCGCTGCCGGTACCGCACGGCGAGCGGCAGTCCGAGCACGGCCTCGAAGGCGGCGAGCGGGGTCAGGACGACGACGGCCATGGCCACGCCGTCCAGCCGCCCGGCGGCGACCGCCTGCGCTCCGGCCAGGGCGGCGGCTGTGACGGTCAGGCCGGAGATCAGCGCGGTGAGACCGTCGCCGAGGGCCGTGGCGGTGGCGGCGCGTGAGGCGATGCGGGTGAGCACCCCGTCGGCCTCGCGAGCCTGGGCGGTCCGCGTGGGCAGGGCACCGGCGACCGTCAGTTCTGCGGTACCGGTGAGCAGATCGGCCACCCGCGTCGCGAGCGCCCCGCGTGCGGGTGCCAGCCGGTGTTCCGCCCGCCGGGCCACCGCGCCGGTGATCAGCGGTACACCGACCCCCGCCGCCAGGAGCCCGGCCGCGAGCACCGCCCCCGCCTCGGGCAGCAGCCAGGCCGTGAAGCCGACGGACGCGGCCGACACGACGACGGCCGCCCCGGCCGGCAGCAGCCACCGCAGCCAGTAGTCCTGCAGCGCGTCCACGTCCGCGACCAGCCGGGAGAGCAGATCGCCGCGGCGGGACCGGTGCAGCCCGGCCGGCGCCAGCCGCTCCAGCCTGCGGAACACGGCGACCCGGGTGTCCGCCAGCATCCGCAGCACGGCATCGTGTGACACCAGCCGCTCGGCGTAGCGGAAGACGGCTCGCCCGATCCCGAACGCCCGCGTCGCCGTGACGGCCATCATCAGATACAGCACGGGCGGTTGCTGCGAGGCCCGCGAGATCAGCCACCCGGAGGTGGCCATGAGCCCCACGGCACTCCCCAGGGCGAGGCTCCCGAGCAGCAGGGCCAGTACGAGACGACCGCGCCGGGCACCGGACAGGGCGCGCACGCGGGCCAGGACCCCGCCCGAAGCCGATGTCTCGACGGGCTCGGCCGGGGTGGGCTGCTCGGACTCGCCGGACCGCGTGTCGGTTTCCCGGGCCGCGGCGGGCGCGTCGGGCAAGGCAATCGGGGTCCGGTGCTCCGCCAGCCGCACGACCCGGTCCGCGATCTCCAGCAGCGCCGGCCGGTGCACCACCAGCAACACGGTCCGGCCGACCGCGAGGCGCCGCACCGCCGCGACGACCTCGGCCTCCGTGCCTCCGTCCAGTGCCGCCGTCGGCTCGTCGAGCAGCAGCACGGGCCGGTCCGCGAGGAACGCCCGGGCCAGCGCGAGCCGCTGCCGCTGCCCCGCGGACAGCCCGGCGCCGTCCTCGCCGAGCACGGTGTCCACACCCCCGGCCAGCGCGTCGACGAACTCCAGTGCCCCGGCGTCCCGCAGCGCCCGCCGTACGGCGTCGTCGTCGGCGTCGGGCCGTGCCAGGCGTACGTTCTCGGCGATCGTCCCGGCGTACAGATGCGGTCGCTGCGGCACCCACGCGATCCGGGAACGCCATTGCTCCAGGTCGGCGCCGGTGAGGTCGACTCCCCCGATCCGCACCCGCCCCTCGGCCGGGCGCACGAACCCCAGCAGGACGCTCAGCAGCGTCGACTTGCCGGCGCCGCTCGGACCGACCAGCGCGACCGTCTCACCGGGCTCGACACTGAAGGACACGTTCGAGACGGCGTCCACCGACCGCCCCGGGTACCGGACGGTCACGCCCTCGAAGGACAGCGCCCCCTCCGGCACGGCCCCGGAGCCGGACGCCGGAGCGGGCGTCTCCAGGACCTCGAAGATCTCCTCGGCGGCGGCGAGCCCCTCCGCCGCCGCGTGGTACTGCGCCCCGACCTGCCGCAACGGCAGATACGCCTCGGGGGCGAGGATCAGG
The DNA here is from genome assembly GCF_030124145.1 of Streptomyces sp. 378. Classification (GTDB taxonomy): domain Bacteria; phylum Actinomycetota; class Actinomycetes; order Streptomycetales; family Streptomycetaceae; genus Streptomyces. The sequence goes on along the minus strand of NZ_JASKMS010000018.1, from coordinate 88,361 downwards.
ATGACCAGGCCGATGTACAGGTCCATCTCCCCGTGCACCAGCCGCATGCCGATCGTCACGGCGACCAGCGCCACTGAGATCGTCGCGAGCAGTTCCAGCGCGAACGAGGAGATGAAGGCGATCCGCAGCGTCCGCATGGTCGCCCGCCGGTACTCGCCGGTGATCCGCCGGATCGACTCGGCCTGCGCCTTGGCCCGCCCGAACACCTTGAGCGTCGGCAGCCCCGCGACCACGTCCAGGAAGTGCCCGGACAGCTGTGACAGCAGTCGCCACTGACGGTCCATCCGGGCCTGGGTGGCCCAGCCGATCAGCACCATGAAGACCGGGATGAGGGGCAGGGTGCCCACGATGATGGCCGCGGAGACCCAGTCCTCGGTGACGATCCGCGCCAGCACCGCCACCGGCACGACCACCGCGAGACCCAGCTGCGGCAGGTACCGGGAGAAGTAGTCGTCGAGGGCGTCGACACCCCGGGTGGCCAGGGCTACCAACGAACCGGTCCGCTGCCCGCCCGGCCGGCCCGGACCGAGATCAGCCGCACGCTCCAGCAGCCGGCCCCGCAACTCGGACTTCACCGCCGCGCTCGCCCGGTGCGCGGCGAGCTCGGTGAGCCAGCCGATCAGCGCCCGGCCGACCGCGACGGCGGCCAACAGCAGCAGGGGAGTGCCGAGTTCGGACACCGACATGCGGTGCTGGAACGCGCCGACCACCACCTCGGCGATGAGCATTGCCTGGGCGATGACCAGGCCCGCGCCCACCGCCCCCAGGGCGACGACCGCCACCAGGAAGCCCCGGGTGGCACGGGCGTACCGAAGCAGGCGCGGATCGATTGGTTTCACGTGAAACACACCTCAGTGCACGGTCTCGGCGATGTGCTGGGTACCGATCCGCTTGCGGAACACCCAGTACGTCCAGCCCTGGTAGAGCAGGACGATCGGGGTGGCGATCCCGGCACACCAGGTCATGATCTTCAGTGTGTACGGGCTGGACGAGGCGTTGGTGACCGTCAGGCTCCAGTCCGGGTTCAGCGTCGACGGCATGACGTTCGGGAACAGCGTCAGGAAGAGCATCGCCACCGTGGCCACGATGGTGAGCCCCGACAGGGCGAACGCCCAGCCCTCACGCCCGGCCCGTGCCGCGACCAGGGCCACGAGGAGCGATGCCACGGCCGCGACCATCGCGACGAACGACGCACCGTCGCCCCGGTCGGCCTGCGTCCACAGCAGGAAGGCGAGCGCCAGCAGGGCGGTGACCAGTCCGACACGCAGCGCCAGCTTCCGCGCCCGCTCGCGGATCTCCCCGACGGTCTTGAGGCCGACGAACACCGTCCCGTGGAAGGTGAACAGCGCCAGCGTCACCAAACCGCCCAGCAGTGCGTAAGGGTTGAGCAGATCCAGGACGCCGCCGGCGTAGTTGAAGTCCTGGTCGATCTTCACGCCCCGCACGATGTTGCCGAAGGCCACACCCCACAGGAACGCGGGCAGCAGCGAGGTCCAGAAGATCGCCGTCTCCCAGTTGCGCTGCCAGTTCTCCTCGGTCCGCTTCACGCGGTACTCGAAGGCCACACCGCGGACGATCAGGCAGACCAGGATGAGCAGCAGGGGCAGGTAGAAGCCGGAGAAGAGCGTGGCGTACCACTCGGGGAAGGCGGCGAAGGTCGCGCCGCCCGCGGAGAGCAGCCATACCTCGTTGCCGTCCCAGACGGGGCCGATGGTGTTGATCAGCACCCGCTTCTCAGGCCGTTCGCGGGCGAGCAGCTTCGTGAGCACGCCGACCCCGAAGTCGAAGCCCTCCAGGAAGAAGTAGCCGGTCCACAGGACGGCGATCAGGACGAACCAGACGTCGTGCAGTTCCATGACTGTGCAGCTCCCTCGGCCTAGTACGAGAAGGCCATCGGCTTGTCGGCGTCACGGGAGTCGCCGCCGATCTTCGTGGGCGGGTTGAGGTCGGCCTCGGTGAGCTCCGGGGGGCCTGCCTTGGCGTACTTGACCAGCAGCTTGACCTCGACGACGGCGAGGATCGCGTACAGCGTGGTGAAGACGACCATCGAGGTGATGACCTCGGCCTGGGAGACACCGGGGGAGACCGCGTCACGCGTCTTGAACAGGCCGTAGACGACCCACGGCTGGCGGCCCATCTCGGTGAAGATCCAGCCCCAGGAGCTGGCGATCAGCGGGAAGCCCAGGGTGAGGATCGCGATGCGCCAGTACCACTTGGTGAGGGTCGGACCGAGCGCCTTGTTCGGCAGCAGCACGAGATGCGGCACTTCGTCGTCGCCCACCCTCAGGTGCTGTGGCAGCAGGAACTTCTTGCGGGTCAGCCACAGACCGGCCAGGCCGATGGCGAACGACGTCATACCGAAGCCGATCATCCACCGGAAACCCCAGTAGGCGACGGGGATGTTGGGGCGGTAGTCGCCGGGTCCGTACTTCTCCTGCTCGGCCTTGTTGACGTCGTTGATGCCGGGCACGTACGAGGTGAAGTCGTCCTTCGCGAGGAAGGAGAGCAGGCCGGGGATCTCGATGGCGACCTTGTTGTGGCCCTTGTCGACGTCGCCGATGGCGAAGACCGAGAAGGGGGCCGGCTTCTCGCCGTCCCACAGCGCCTCGGCCGCGGCCATCTTCATCGGCTGCTGCTGGTACATGATCTTGCCGAGCACATCGCCGCTGATCGCGGTGAGGAGACCGCCGATGACTACGGTGACGAGGCCCAGCCGCAGCGACGTCTTCATCACCGGGACGTGCTTCTTGCGGACCAGGTGGAAGGCGGCGATGCCGACCATGAAGGCGCCGCCGGTCAGGAAGGCCGCGGTGAGCGTGTGGAAGACCTGGGCGAGTGCGGTGTTCTGAGTGAGCACCAGCCAGAAGTCGGTGAGCTCGGCCCGGCCCTTCGCCTCGTTGATCCGGTAGCCGACCGGATGCTGCATCCAGGAGTTGGCCGCGAGGATGAAGTACGCCGAGAGGATGGTGCCGATCGAGACCATCCATATGCAGGCCAGGTGGATCTTCTTGGGCAGCTTGTCCCAGCCGAAGATCCACAGGCCGATGAAGGTCGACTCGAAGAAGAAGGCGATCAGTGCCTCGAAGGCCAGCGGCGCACCGAAGACATCACCGACGAAACGGGAGTAGTCCGACCAGTTCATGCCGAACTGGAACTCCTGCACGATGCCGGTGACCACCCCCATCGCAATGTTGATCAAGAAAAGCTTGCCCCAGAACTTCGTCGCCTGGAGGTACTTCTCCTTCTCCGTCCGCACCCAGGCCGTCTGCAGACCGGCCGTGAGCGCGGCCAGCGAGATCGTCAGGGGGACGAACAGAAAGTGGTAGACGGTGGTGATGCCGAACTGCCATCGCGCCAGGGTCTCCGGCGCCAGAGCCAGGTCCACGTCGCCGCTCCTTACCTACGCTTGTGAAAGCGTTCACATTCACAAGCCATTATGCAGCACGCACTTTCGAGCGCTGGAGGGGGTCCCCTGTCTCCCCCGTCACAGTCAACCCCTTGGCCGGAACTTCAACATATTGTTGAATCTGCGGCATGCAGGCACCGACATCGCTACGAATACGGATCTTCTGGCCGGCGGGGCATCTCATCGCAACCCTCGACGACACCCCGACCAGCCAGGCTCTCGCCAAGGCACTGCCGCTCGTCTCCGCCGCCCGCACCTGGGGCCAGGAGGTGTATGTCGATACGGGCCTGGCGGTTTCACGTGAAACAGGCGCCCAGGACGTCGCCGAACCGGGCACTGTCGCCTTCTGGACCGACGGTGACGCCCTCGCCCTGCCGTACGGCCCCACACCGATCTCACAGGGCGACGAGTGCCGTCTCGCGAGCCCGTGCAATGTCCTGGGCCGCCTCGACGGCGATCCCGGGTTGCTCGCGACCGTGCGGGACGGCGACCCTGTGCGTGTGGAATTCCTGGACGCCTGACCTGGCTCCGGGTCCTACAGGTCCTTACGGAACCCTTCCGCCGCCTTCAGGAAGATGTCGTTCGCCTCGGCTTCCCCGACCGTCACCCGCACACCCTCGCCCGGGAACGGCCGGATGACCACCCCCGCCTGCTCACACACCTCCGCGAACGGGACCGTGCGCTCCCCCAGCCGCAGCCATACGAAGTTGGCCTGGGTCTCGGGCACCGTCCAGCCCTGAGAGCGCAGTCCGTCGACCACACGCGCGCGCTCACACACCAGCGAACCGACCCGGCCGAACAGTTCGTCCTCGGCCCGCAGCGAGGCGATCGCCGCCTCCTGCGCGAGCTGGCTCACGCCGAACGGCACCGCCGTCTTGCGCAGCGCCGCGGCCACCGGCTCATGAGCGATGGCGAATCCGACGCGCAGGCCGGCGAGGCCGTACGCCTTGGAGAAGGTCCGCAGAACACAGACGTTGGGCCGCTCCCGGTAGAGCTCGACGCCGTCCGGCACCTCGGGGTCCCGGATGAACTCGCGGTAGGCCTCGTCGAGAACCACCAGCACGTCCCTCGGGACCCGGTCGAGGAAGCGCTCCAGCTCCGCCCGCCGCACCACCGTGCCGGTCGGGTTGTTGGGGTTGCAGACGAAGATCAGCCGCGTCCGGTCGGTGATCGCGTCGGCCATCGCGTCGAGGTCGTGCACATCCCCCGACGTCAGCGGCACCTGGACCGACGTCGCGCCGCTGATCTGCGTGATGATCGGGTACGCCTCGAAGGACCTCCAGGCGTAGATCACCTCGTCGCCCGGGCCGGAGGTGGCCTGGATCAGCTGCTGAGCGACGCCGACCGAACCGGTGCCGGTGGCCAGGTGAGTGAGAGGCACACCGAACCGCTCGGACAGCTCGTTCATCAGCGCCGTGCAGGCCATGTCCGGGTAGCGGTTGAAGGTGCAGGCCGCCGCGGTCACGGACTCCATCACGCCGGGCAGCGGCGGGTAGGGGTTCTCGTTGGAGGACAGCTTGTAGGCCACCGGGCCACCTGCCGCGGCGGGCTTGCCCGGCTTGTAGGTGGGGATTCCCTCCAGCTCGGCGCGCAGCTTGGGGCTCGTCTCGCTCACCACAGTCCTCCTCGTGAAGACCGGCGGCCCATGACCGCCGCCGACATCCAATACTCCTCACCTTATGAGGATTCGGCGCCCCTGCGTATAGCCACGGCCGACCGGACGGCGTCGGCCTCCTCGGTCCCACCGGCATCAGGGGCATCGCCGCACCAAGGCGTACGAATCCGGGGGCGCGCCTCACATATATCTACGCGCCGGTGGTGCACGCCGTGGCGCGCATCCCCCGTGCAGGTGAGTTGAGACCTCTTCGCAACATCGGCCACTTGGCAGGCCCGTGTGCGCCACCACGTCGCGTACTGCCATAGGAGCCCTCAACCTCCTTGTTTTCCAAGGCAATTGACGTCAAATGATCATGCAGAAACGTGCCTGCCAACGCGTGCATATGCGTCCGCACTACCCCACCGCATGAGCCCTACTATCGGCTCGCCATGACAGCAGCAGGGAAGCACCAGGTGAGCCGCGCGGAAACCTCACGGCGAGGCAATCGGCCGGGTCGGGCCGGCATCAGAGACGTGGCCGCCGCCGCCGGAGTCTCGATCACGACCGTCTCCGACGCCCTCAACGGCAAGGGTCGGCTCCCGGACGCCACCCGGCGCCACGTCCGGGAAGTTGCCGACCGGCTCGGCTACCGGCCCTCGGCCGCCGCCCGGACCCTCCGTACCGGCAAGTCGGGCCTCATCGGTCTGACCGTGACCACATACGGGGATGAACCTTTCACCTTCACCGAGTTCGCGTACTTCGCCGAGATGGCGCGGGCCGCCACCTCCGCCGCGCTCGCCCGCGGCTACGCCCTCGTCATCCTGCCCGCGACCTCCCGCCACGACGTGTGGTCGAACGTCGCCCTGGACGGCACGGTCGTCATCGACCCCTCCGACCAGGACCCGGTCGTCAGCGAGCTCGTACGACAGGGCCTGCCGGTCGTCTCCGACGGCCGCCCTGCCGGTTCGCTGCCGGTCACGGCCTGGGTGGACAACGATCACGAGGCCGGCGTCCTCGGCATCCTCGACCACCTGGCCGATGCCGGCGCCCGCCGCATCGGCCTGCTGACCGGCACGACGACGGACACGTACACCCACCTGTCGACCACCGCGTACCTGCGCTGGTGCGAGCGCGTCGGCCAGGACCCGGTGTACGAGGCCTACCCCGCGCATGATCCGTGCGCGGGCGCCGTCGCCGCCGACCGGCTCCTCGCCCGGCCCGACCGGCCCGACGCGGTCTACGGGCTGTTCGACCCGAACGGCACCGACCTGCTCGCCGCCGCCCGCCGCTACGGCCTGCGCGTGCCGGAAGACCTGCTGCTGGTCTGCTGCAGCGAGTCCACGGTGTACGCCAACACCGAACCGCCCATCACCACGCTCTCCCTGAAGCCGCGCCGTATCGGCACGGCGGTGGTGCAGCTCCTCATCGATGCCATCGAGGGAGTGGAATCCGACCATCCGGTGGAGCAGGTGCTACCGACGGAGCTGATCGTGCGCACCTCGTCCCAGCGACGCCCGCCGCGCACGACGGTCAGCCCGCCGCGCTCACCCGAGGGAACCTAGGTCCAGCGGGGGGACGCCTCGCAGGGGGCGTCCGGCTGAGGGCTTCTCCTGCTGCGGGGGTAAGGGGAAGATCCTCCTCCTGGGGAGAAACAGGGCCGGTCCCCCGGAGAGAAGGGATCGTTCTCGCGAAGAGAAGAAGAGCGAGGACGGTCACACGGTGGTCAAAGCCCGGCTCAATCGGGGCGAAAGCCGCGGTGAACTGGACGCTTGCTCTGATTCACCACCCCTGGGTCATCACATGGCGCGATCCGCATTCCTATGATGGGCCCACGACATCCGCGGGCCGCTACGACCAGGCAGTCCGATGCGGTGCAATGCGGCGCGATGGTGGAGGGGTCGATGACTCAGGGGGCCGGTCAGGGACCCGAGGTGGAGCGGACGGCGACGTTGCGCGACTTCCGGGTGCCCGCGTACGTCCACGAGACCGGTCCGTACGTCCCCAGCGCCCACGCCGGGGAAGTCGCCCCGCCGCCCGAGGAGACCTACCCCGAGGGATACACGCCGACCCAGCGCGACCTTCCCGTCATCAACCGGGGTGACACTGTCCAGGTGACCGTGGACCCCGAAACCGCCGCCGCCCCGCAGGCCAGCACCGGGCAAGGCCCGCTGTACGTCGTGGGCGACGTGCACGGCTACCTCGACCAGCTGGTGTCGGCCCTCCAGGAGAAGGGCCTGCTCGACGCCTCCGGCAACTGGTGCGCGGGTACCGCCCGGCTGTGGTTCCTCGGTGACTTCACCGACCGCGGCCCGGACGGCATCGGCGTCATCGACCTGGTGATGCGGCTGTCCGCCGAGGCCGCCGCGGCCGGCGGCTACTGCAAGGCGCTCATGGGCAACCACGAGCTGCTGCTGCTGGGCGCGAAGCGGTTCGGCGACACCCCCGTCAACTCCGGCGCGGGCACCGCCACCTTCCAGGCGGCCTGGCTGCTCAACGGCGGCCAGAAGACCGACATGGACCGCCTGCAGGACCACCATCTGCAGTGGATGTCCCGTCTGGACGCCGTCGAGGAGGTCGACGGTCATCTGCTCGTCCACTCCGACACCACCGCCTACCTCGACTACGGCCGGTCCATCGAAGAGGTCAACGACACCGTCCGCGAGACGATCACCCGCAACGACGCGGACGAGGTCTGGGACCTGTTCCGCAAGTTCACCAAGCGGTTCTCCTTCCGCGACGAGGGGGGCGCGGAAGCCGTGCGCCGCCTGCTCGATACGTACGGAGGCACCCGGATCGTCCACGGCCACAGCCCGATCCCGTACCTGCTGGGCGAAGTCGGTGCCGAGGACGACGAGGACAACAGCGACCCGGTCATCGAGGGACCGCACGTCTACGCCGACGGACTCGCCATCGCGATGGACGGCGGCGTGACCATGGCCGGAAAGCTGCTGGTCCAGCAACTGCCGCTGGAAACGTGAACGTTCACCGGCAGGCGCCTCCGGCCGGAGGACCGCTGCCGGTGAGGGGCCAATTTCGGTAAACCCCCTGTCACCGCATACCGTCACCGCTCTACCATCGGCTTATCCGTAGCAGGCTCCCCTCCGTTTCTGCCCGACGGCTCGTCAGCATGTCGAGCCCCAAGCCCTACGGAGCATCGGGGGATGCACATGAACAGCGTTCCGCAGCACCTGCTGAGCGAGGACCGCCAGGAATACGAGCGGGTCCTCGATGAGGCGCTGCGCTCCGCACCACACCGTCCCGACCTGGCCGCTGTCGGACAGCGGCTCAACCCCGAACAGCTGCGCACCATGGCGCTGAACGCCACCGCACTCATCACGGCCGCCGCGTCGGCCGAGTACCAGCACTACGTCAAGGTCCGCGACGAGCTGCGGCAGCCGGCGTCGTCCGCTTCGCCGGCCGTGCACGAGTCCGATTCCGCCGAGCCGGACGCGGGCGCCTCGGGACTCGCCGTCGGCATGGCAGTCGCCGACGCCGCCGGCGCGGGCGCCGTGGCCGTCGTCGCCGTCCTCGCACCCGTCCTGGCCGGCACCGCGGCGGCGATCTTCCTACTCGTCGGTTACATCCTGCAGATGCTCGACCCCGAGCAGGGGTTTGCCCGGACCATGCTCACCACGGGCTGGGTGTTCGGCGCCCTGACCGCGGTCGCGATCCTCGTCGCCGCGGTGGGACTGCTGCTCACCGCCCTGCGCAACAAGCCCACGGCCGAAAGCGGGCTGTATGGCGAATTGCAGGGGGAGGTGGCACAGGCCAGAGCGGCCTGGCACGAGGCGCTGCTGGAACGCGGAATCCTGCCCTTCTTGCGCGAAGCACTCCTCGACCCCGGCTCGACCGCCGCACTGCACCCCACGCCCTCGTCCACCCCGGTCAGTCGCATGCCGCACCTCGGCTACGACCGCCCGGGGTTCACCAGTCCGGACGACGGCGACCGCGGCTCGCGCCCCAGCTTCAGCAGTCCGGACTACTCCAGCCCGGACTTCGGAGGCCCGGAGCACCAGCCGGAGTAGCCGTCGGTTCCCGTCCGAGCAGGCGCCTCCCACAGGCCGGGGGACCATCGGCCCCCGGGCCTGTGCGCGGCCGGTCAGTCCGCGATCGGCAGGTACACGCGGTTCCCGCTCGCCGCGAACTCCTTCGACTTCAGGGCCATGCCCTCCTCGATCTCGGTCCGTGTGCCGCCGTGTTCACGGCGGATGTCCTGCGAGATCTTCATGCTGCAGAACTTGGGACCGCACATCGAGCAGAAGTGGGCCGTCTTGGCCGGTTCTGCGGGCAGGGTCTCGTCGTGGAACTCCCGTGCTGTGTCCGGGTCGAGGGCCAGGTTGAACTGGTCCTCCCACCGGAACTCGAAACGGGCGTCGGACAGCGCGTCGTCCCACTCCTGCGCACCCGGGTGTCCCTTGGCGAGGTCGGCTGCGTGGGCGGCGATCTTGTAGGTGATGACGCCGGTCTTCACGTCATCGCGGTTCGGCAGGCCCAGGTGCTCCTTGGGCGTGACGTAACAGAGCATCGCCGTGCCCCACCAGGCGATCATCGCGGCACCGATGCCGGAGGTGATGTGGTCGTACGCCGGGGCGACGTCCGTGGTCAGCGGGCCGAGCGTATAGAACGGAGCTTCATCGCAGATCTCCTGCTGAAGGTCGATGTTCTCCTTGATCTTGTGCATCGGGACATGGCCCGGGCCCTCGATCATGGTCTGCACGTTGAAACGCTTCGCGACCTGGTTGAGTTCCCCGAGCGTGCGCAGCTCCGCGAACTGCGCCTCGTCGTTGGCGTCCGCGATCGATCCGGGCCTGAGACCGTCGCCGAGCGAGTACGTGACGTCGTACGCGGCGAGGATCTCGCAGAGCTCCTCGAAGTTCTCGTACAGGAACGACTCCTTGTGGTGCGCGAGGCACCAGGCGGCCATGATCGAGCCGCCGCGGGAGACGATGCCGGTCTTGCGGTTCGCCGTCAGGGGCACGTACGCCAGGCGCACGCCCGCGTGGACCGTCATGTAGTCCACGCCCTGCTCGGCCTGTTCGACGACCGTGTCCTTGTAGATCTCCCAGGTCAGCTCCTCGGCCCGGCCGTCGACCTTCTCCAGAGCCTGGTAGAGCGGCACGGTGCCGATCGGGACGGGGGAGTTGCGCAGCACCCACTCGCGCGTGGTGTGGATGTTTCGGCCGGTGGACAGGTCCATGACCGTGTCGGCGCCCCAGCGGGTCGCCCAGGTCATCTTCTCGACCTCCTCCTCGATGGAGGACGTCACGGCCGAGTTGCCGATGTTGGCGTTGACCTTCACCAGGAACCGCTTGCCGATGATCATCGGCTCGATCTCCGGGTGATTCACGTTGGCCGGCAGCACGGCCCGGCCCGCGGCGATCTCGTCCCGCACGACCTCGGGCGCCACGTTCTCCCGGATGGCCACGTACTCCATCTCGGGCGTGATCTCGCCGCGACGGGCGTACGCGAGCTGTGTGACCGCCTGCCCCTCCCTGCCCCGGCGGGGCTGACGCGGCCGACCGGGGAAGACGGCGTCCAGGTTACGGAGGCCGCCGCGGGGCGAGGTGTGCTTGATGCCGTCGTCCTCGGGACGGACAGGACGGCCCGCGTACTCCTCGGTGTCGCCGCGGGCGATGATCCAGTTCTCGCGCAGCGGCGACAGGCCCCTGCGGACGTCGGTGTCGACGAGTGGATCGGTGTATGGGCCCGACGTGTCGTACAGCGTGACCGACTGGCCGTTGGTGAGGTGCACCTGACGGACCGGCACGCGCAGGTCTGGGCGAGAGCCCTCGACATACGCCTTGTGCCAGCCGATGGACTTCCCGGCCTCCTCGGACTTCTCGTCCTGAATGGAGGCAGGCGTGCGTGCGTCCTTGCTGGTCATGAGACCTACTCCCTACGCCGGCATTACCCGGTAACAGGTTCGGCGGTCGACGCAGCGGCTTCCGTCCGGCGACGTTCCGTGTGAAACATCACTCGACTCCGGCGATGTTTCATGTGAAACATCGCTGGGACGGAGGTCAGCGCCCTCTCAGCCCGGTGCTCCGAGCTCCCGCGTGTACAAAAGGTGCCTCCACGCTAGCGGCAATTCTGGCGCGGTGAACAGAGGGCCCCCCTCGTTCTTGCGATGATCGGTCGGTGACCACGACGCAGCGCCCCCCCTACCCTCCGCCCGAACCGCCCCCCGGATCCGGCGCCGGAAACGGCAACGGCCGTAATGACGGCCATGACAGCGCCGCCGGGGCCCGGCAGGAGCAGGCTCAGAGACAGGGCCCTGGGTCTGGCTACGGGCGCGGCGGGAGCTTCGGTTCCGGAGGCGGCGGTGCGCGTGGTTCCGGCTCGGGCGGTGGATACAGCTCTGGCTTCGGCGGCGGATACGGATCGGACTCCAGCGACGAGTACGGCTCGGGCTCCGGAGGCGGATACGACTCGGGTCCGGGCGGGCCGTACGGTTCTCGTCCCGGCGGAGAGTACGGGCCGGGCGCCGGTGGCGGCCCTGGTGCCGGTTCTTCCGGCGGCGGCCACGGTGGCCCCACCGGCGGACAGGACTCCGGTTCCGGCGGCGGGCGCGGTTCCGGGTCCGGCAGAGGTGACGGGCACGGCCACGGTGGGGGCGACGACCACAGTGGGGGCGACGGACACGGTGGGGGCGACGACCACAGTGGGGGCGACGGACACGGTGGGGGCGACGGACACGGCCACGGCTCCGCACCGGGTGGCGGCCACGGTCATTCCCATAGTCACAACCACGGCCCGGCGACGCCCGTTTCCCTGCATCTGCGCAAGGTCATCGCGGCGGTCCTGATCCCGTTCGCCGTGGCAGTGCTGGTCGGTCTCGCCGTGTTGTGGCCGGGCGGCGCCCCGCCGCACGAGCGCACCGGCGTCGGCTTCGACCGGCAGACGCAGGAGGCCACAGTCACCAAGGTGGTCGAGGTGAGCTGCAAGGAGGCCGGTGCCTCGGGCGTTCCGCCGACCGGCGACACCTCCACCGCGGAGGGTTCCTCGGCGGTGCAGGAGGAGAACGGCACCTGTAAGAGGGCCACGATCCGGGTGGACAGCGGCAACGACAAGGGCCGTACGTTCACCGAGATCGTCCAGCCGGACCAGTCCCGCCAGTTGCACGAGGGCCAGGAGGTCGTGGTCGCCTACGAGCCCTCTGCGCCGGAGGACCTCCAGTACTCGGTCACCGACATCAACCGCCGTCTGCCCTTGGGGCTGCTCGCGGGCATCTTCGCGCTCGCCGTCGTGGTCGTCGGGCGGTTGCGGGGTGTCATGGCCCTGGTGGCGCTGGCCATGAGCTTCCTGGTGCTGAACTTCTTCATCCTGCCGGCGATCCTGCAGGGCTCGAATCCCTTGATCGTGGCGGTGGTGGGTGCGAGCGCCATCATGCTCATCGCCCTGTATCTGTGTCACGGCCTGTCCGCCCGGACGTCCGTGGCGGTGCTCGGCACGCTCATCTCCCTGCTGCTCATCGGCATCCTGGGCTCGGTGTTCATCGACTGGGCCGCGCTCACCGGCAACACCGACGACAACACCGGGCTCATCCACGGCCTCTATCCGACGATCGACATGAGTGGTCTGCTGCTGGCCGGCGTCATCATCGGCTCGCTGGGCGTACTCGACGACGTGACGGTCACCCAGACCTCGGCGGTCTGGGAACTGCATGACGCCAACCCGTCGATGGGCTGGCGCGGGCTCTACCGCGCGGGCATCCGGATCGGCCGTGACCACATCGCCTCGGTCGTCAACACGCTCGTCCTCGCCTACGCGGGCGCGGCGCTGCCGTTGCTGCTGCTGTTCTCGATCGCGCAGAGCAGTGTGGGGACGGTCGCCAACAGCGAGCTGGTGGCGGAGGAGATCGTGCGCACGCTGATCGGTTCGATCGGCCTGGTCGCCTCGGTGCCGGTCACCACGGCCCTGGCGGCGCTGGTGGTCTCGGCCGACCGCCCCGGAGCGGAGCCCGCCGCAGAGGCCGCAGCGGTCCCGGCGCGCGGGGGGAAGGGCCGGCGCCGCAAGCGCTGACGCCTCCGCGCCTGCCGTAGGTGGCCTGGGCCTGCGTCCTGCGCAAGCCTCGGACAGTGGCGGGGAAGACGCCCCGCGCTCAGGCCCCGTGCCGGGCGCCCAGCGTCTGCGCACCCGGGTGCCTCGGGCTCGGCCACCTACCCGCGCCTCCAGCGGTACAGCCGCGTCCCCGCGCTTCCGGCGCCTGAGCCGCCCGCACCGGAGCCGCCCGCACCATCTCCGGCGGCGGAAGCGTCCGCCTGCCGCGAGAAGATCGCCCGGTCATACGACCATCGCAGGAAGAAGCGTTCCTGCACAGCTCGGCGGCATCCGGTGAAGCGTTCCTCCACCGTGCCGCCGGGCCATGTCTCAACCAGCACTCTGCTCCGCCAGGATGCGGTCCAGGGCCTCGTCCAAGTGAGCGTCGAAGTCGGCGAGTGAGCCCTCCTGGCCCAGCGGCACCAACTTGTCCGTACGGTCGAGGAAAGCGACGAGCGGTGCCGTCGACGACCGGAACAACGCCTGGTCGCTGCCCACCTGAAGCCTGATCAACACCTCGCCCAGCGTGTCGGGTTCGACGGGCGTGACCCGCACATCGCCCTCCCCGCACGGCCGGCCGACCCCGTCGATCAGCAACTCCCGCCCAAAGGCCCACGTCACGGGGGCATCACCAGGCAAATGGAACGTCAGCCGGACGGCATAGGGATCACTGGACTCATAGCGCAGCTCCACCGGAATGCGGAAGGAGAGCTCCTCGGACACGAGAAAGCTCATCATGACCTCTGCTTGCACGGACTCGCGCATCGATAACCCCGTCATTCGCCGTGACTGGCCGGGAACGAACCTCTGACACTTGGTGGAATCTTGCTGAACGTACACAGCAGATCACAAGGAGTGAGTTTTCACATACTGATAGAGAGGGCGAGCGAGCCGAGCGAGCGCCCGATCTCGGCCTGCAGCTGCCGGGCCGCAGGCAGCAACCGATCGGCCTGGTGTGCGGGGAGTGAAATGGCCATCGTCGCTGCCGTGGTGCCGAGCGTGAGCGGGATCGCGGCGCAGACCGCGCCCAGGGCGTACTCCTGACGCTCGATCACCGGTTCCATGCGCCGGATGCGCTCCAGACGCCTCAGCAGGCTGTGGTTGTCGCGCACGGTGTACGGCGTGAGCGGCTGTACCGGGTAGCGGTCGAGGTGGTCACGCCGTGCCTCCTCGTCCAGCTGGGACAACAGGCACTGCCCGACGGCGTGCGCGTGCCCGGTCTCCCGGAAGTCGGCCCACTCCTCGACGGCCGGGTTGTTCGGGGTGTCGGAGACGCACCTGACCTCGATCTCGCCCTCGCGGTACACCGCGTAGTACACGGGCACGCCGAGGACGTCCCGCCAGTGCGCGAGTGCGTCGACCACCGTGCTGCGACGTTTCTGCCGCGCTCCGCTGCTGCTCAGCCGCTCCGCCGCCTCACCGAGGAAGAACAGACCCTTGTCGCGGCGCAGATAGCCCTCGTGCACGAGCGTGCGCAGCAGGTGATAGGTCGTGGGCAGCGCCAGCCCCGTCTCACGGGCCAGTTGCTTGGCGGGGGCGCCGTACTCGTGCACGGCGACGGTCTCCAGCAGGCGCATCGCGCGCTGCACGGATCCGATGAGGGTCGGCGCAGGCGCGGGTGCGGAGGGGGCCGGTGGCCCGGGAGGTGCCGCCGAGCGGGGCTGCGCGGGGACGGTGTGGAGGTGGACGGGTGCGGTGTCAGCCGGGACCAAGGGTCTCTCCCGAAGCGCGAGGGGGCAGACCGTGCGGAGGAACACGGGTGGGGGTGAATGCCGCTCGCGGGGTAGTCCCCGCGTCGAGTTCCGGACTCTATTCGTCTGCCACCGCGTGCAGACGGCCTCGCCGGGAAACTTCCCCCGCCCGAGGGAACCGGTGATTCCAGGCGTTTCCCGCTACCCCCACCGGTTTCCCACCGGTCTCACCAGTCGCTGCGCGACGAGGAGCTCGATGTGAACTTCCGTACGACGTAGATCAGTCCCCCGACCAGTGCCACGAAGACCAACACCTTGAAGAGCAGTCCGATGACGAACCCGACCACGCTGGCGATCAGTCCGCCGAACACGACCAGGGCGATGACCGGCACCGCGATCCACTTCACCCACCACGGCAGTCCCGTGAAGATCTCTCGCATCGCCCTCGTCCTTGCCTCTCCGCCCGTTCGAGTGCCGGGTCCGGTCGGTCCTTCTGGGTCTCTGACGTCCTGCACTCGATGCTAGGTCCGGGGAGGGGTCGAGCGGGGGCCTCGCACCCCTTGTCCTCCCCTGACCGATCCCCTAGGGAACCCTGAGGCGGTGCGTCACCTCTCGGGCGGAGAGAAGACCACCAGCACCCTCAGGTCCTCGGTGATGTGGTGGAACTTGTGGGTCACGCCCGCCGGCACGTAGATCACGCTACCGCGCGCCACCTGGGTCGTCTCCAGGCCGACGGTGATCGCGGCCCGGCCGCTCACAACGAAGTAGACCTCGTCCTGATGGTGCGGCTTCTGTGGATCCTGCGCGCCCGCGTCGAGGGCGTACAGGCCGACCGACATGTTCTGCTCCCGCAGAAACTGCAGGTAGGCGCCGTCGTTGGCGGCGCGCTCCGCCTCCAGTTCATCCAGCCGGAATGCCTTCATCGCCTTGCCCGCCCCTGCCTCTTGTGCCCATGTCCGATCACGTCTGCCACGATCAGACACATGATGAATTTCGTAGTCAAGACGATCGCCAACGCGGGTGCCCTGGCAGTCGCCGTATGGCTGCTCGACAAGATCACCCTGACCGGTGACAGCACGGGCAAGAAGGTCGGCACCCTGATCATCGTGGCACTGCTCTTCGGGCTGGTGAACTTCCTCGTCAAGCCGGTCGTCAAGCTCCTCAGCCTTCCGGTGTTGATACTGACGCTCGGGCTGTTCACCCTGGTCGTCAACGCGCTGATGCTGCTGCTCACCTCGTGGCTGGCGGACACGCTCGACCTGAGCTTCCACGTGGAGGGCTTCTGGACGGCCGTCCTGGGCGGTCTGATCATCTCGGTCGTCTCCTGGGCTCTGCACGTCGTCCTGCCCGACGGGGACTGAGCACCATGACCTACCGCGTCTGTTTCGTCTGCACGGGCAACATCTGCCGTTCCCCGATGGCTGAGATCGTCTTCCGCGCGCGGGTGGCGGAGGCCGGCCTCGACGGGCTGGTGGAGGCCGACAGCGCCGGCACCGGCGGCTGGCACGAGGGTGACGGCGCCGACCCGCGCACGGTGGCCGTCCTGGAGGACAACGGTTACGCCGGCGGCCACACCGCCCGGCAGTTCCAGCCGTCCTGGTTCTCCCGCCTCGATCTGGTGATCGCCCTCGACTCCGGCCACCTCGGAGCTCTGCGCCGCCTCGCCCCCACGGAACAGGACGCGCAGAAGGTACGACTGCTGCGCTCGTACGATCCCGCCGCCGACGAGGACCTCGACGTACCGGACCCCTACTACGGGGGCATGGACGGCTTCGAGGAGTGCCTTGAGATGGTGGAGGCGGCGAGCACAGGGCTGCTCGCCGCAGTACGCGAGAACGTGGAAGGACAGGCGGCATGAGTGATTCCACGAGGGGTGACGCGGACCGGGCGACGGGCGACGCGGACCGGGTGAAGGATGCCGCGAGCCGGGTGACGGGCGCGGCGGGCCGAGCGGCGGGCGCCGTGGACGACGTCACGGCCGCCGTGGACGAGGTGACGGGTGCTGCAGGCCTCGCTGCCGCGGACGCCGGTGACGGCACGCGCGCGGTGCGGGCCGGGCTGCCCGAGCCGGTCAAGCACGAGCCCACCCTGCCCGGTCCCGTGTTCGCCGCCCACTTCCACCTGCCGGGCGACCCGACCGGCCCCTACACCTACGGCCGCGACGAGAACCCGACCTGGACACTGCTCGAGCGCGCCGTCGGCGAGTTGGAGGCACCCGGCCCGGACGGTGCGGAGACGCTCGTCTTCGCCTCCGGCATGGCCGCGATCTCAGCGGTGCTCTTCTCCCAGCTGCGCACCGGTGACGTGTGCGTCCTGCCCGACGACGGCTATCAGGCGCTGCCGCTGGTTCACGCCCAGCTGGAGTCCTACGGCATCGAGGTGCGCACCGCGCCGACCGGCGGTGACGCCCAGCTCGACGTCCTCGACGGCGCGAAGCTGCTGTGGATCGAGACCCCGTCGAACCCCGGGCTGGACGTGTGCGACATCAGGCGGCTCGCCGAGGCGGCACACGCGCGTGGTGCCCTGGTGGCCGTCGACAACACCCTCGCGACGCCGCTCGGCCAGCGTCCGCTGGAACTCGGCGCCGATTTCGCGGTGGCCAGCGGCACCAAGCAGCTCACCGGCCACGGCGACGTCCTGCTGGGCTATGTCGTCGGCCGGGACGCGGAGGCCATGGCCGCCGTACGCCGGTGGCGCAAGATCGTCGGTGCGATCCCCGGACCCATGGAAGCCTGGCTCGCACACCGTTCGATCGCGACGCTCCAGATGCGGGTCGACCGGCAGAGCACAACGGCCCTGACGGTCGCCGAGGCGCTGCGTGAACGGCCCGAGGTGTCGGGCTTGCGCTACCCGGGGCTCCCCGACGACCCCTCGCACGCGGTCGCCGCGCGGCAGATGCGGCGCTTCGGGTGCGTGGTGTCGTTCACGCTGCCCACGCGCGCGCGTGCCGATCGCTTCCTGGATGCGCTGCGGCTCGTGGACGACGCGACGAGCTTCGGCGGAGTGCGGTCCACGGCCGAGCGGCGCGGGCGCTGGGGTGGGGACGCGGTGCCGGAGGGCTTCATCCGCCTGTCGGTCGGTGCCGAGGACCCCGAGGACCTGGTGGCGGACGTGCTGCGTGCGCTGGACGCGTCGGCCGCCTGACATCCCCATGGACGGTCCGAGCCTCCCCCCTCGTGGCTCGGACCGTCCCCCGGTTCCCCCCGCAAGAACCGCGTGACCAAGGCTAGTTGACTGTCTGTCAGTGTCCAATCACTGTAGCGACAGAGGCCTATCGACTTATTTATAGTTGAATGCGGCCGGGGGCATGAGCGGGGCCGAAGAGGGGAGCTTGCGCGGTGGATCTGGCCTTGCTGCGGACCTTCGTGACCGTGCACCGAGCCGGCTCCTTCACTCGCGCCGCCGCCCTGCTCGGCCTCTCCCAGCCGGCCGTCACCTCGCAGATACGGACGCTGGAACGGCAGCTGGGTCGCCCCTTGTTCCTGCGGCAGGCCCGCGGCGTGACCCCGACGAGCATCGGCGACGAACTCGCCCACAAGGCCGCACCGCATCTCGACGCCTTGGTGGAGATCACCGAGACCGGCCTCGACGACGACTCCTCCTTACGGACGCTGCACCTCGCAGGTCCTCCGGAGTTCACCGCCGAACGAGCCCTGCCCGCCCTCACTGAGCTCACCGGCGAGGACGGTCAGGGCTTGGCCTTGCGCGCTTCGTTCGGGAGTGCCGAGGAAGCCCTGGAAGGGCTTTCCGCCGGGCATCATGATCTGGCCATCAGTACAGCCCAGCCGCGCGGCGCCCTGCTCACGGCGACCGCGCTCTGCGACGAGGAGCACGTCCTGGTCGCCGCCCCGCGCTGGGCCGAGGAGACCGGCGCCGGGCAGCCGGTACCGGCCCTGAAGCAGGTGCCCGTGGTGGAGGTGCACGAGTCGCTGCCCTTCGTCTCCCGCTACTGGGCCTCTGTCTTCGACTCGCCCCCGGCCGCCCCGGGCACCGTCATCGTTCCCGACCTGCGTGCGGTCCTGGCCTGCGCGGCCGCGGGGGCGGGCCTGGCGGTGCTGCCCCGCTATCTGTGCGCGGCGGCGCTGGAGCGGGGCGATGTCGTGCCCCTGTACGAGCCTGCGGTGCCGCCGTTGCGAACGTATTTCCTCGTGGTCCGCACCGGGACGCTCGCCATGCCTCATGTCGCGCGGGCGCACGACTGGTTGCTGCGGTCCGCGGCCGACTGGTGCTGAGGCGCTCGGGGTCGCGCGCGGGCCGTGCCGAGGTGCGCTGCGGGGCGCCCCGACGGGCGGTGGCGGGCGCCATGGCGCGGGTGCCGGGGCGCTCGGGACGGTGTCTGACTCTGAGGGTTCGAGTGGTCACGTTTCGCGATGTTTCACGTGGAACCAGCTGGGCCACATTTCACTCATGACCGTCCGACCCGTGGTCAAGCGCACCGCCCGCGCCGTTCTGCTGGACGGTGACGACCTGATCTTGATCAAGCGCACCAAGCCGGGTGTGGATCCCTACTGGCTCACCCCCGGCGGCGGGGTCGAGCCCAGCGACTCGACCGTCGTCGATGCCCTCCACCGCGAGGTGTACGAGGAGCTCGGCGCGAAGGTCACCGATGTGGTGCCCTGCTTCGTGGACACCATGGAGCACATCAGGGAGGACGGTGGTGCGAGCGGTGTGAAGGTGCAGCACTTCTTCGTCTGCCGCCTGGAGTCCATGGACCCCTCTCTGCGTCACGGTCCCGAGGTCGACGAGCCCGTCGGTGAGTACGAGATCGTTCGCGTGCCCTTCACCCGGGTCGGGATCGCGTCCGTCCATCTTGTGCCGCTGTCGCTGCGGCACTACCTGGACGGCAACATCGAGGGTGTTCTCGCCATGCACGCGCCCGACCTGGGGTGAGGCGCCTGTTCAGTTCCCGGCCGCGACCAGTTCCTCGACGGAGTCGTGCCGTATGCGGTCCGAGGGGATGCCGACGTCCCTCAGGGCGTCCACACCGCTGCGGATCATCCCGGGCGGACCCGACAGATAGGCGTCGAACTCGTTCCACGGCCCGTAGGCGCGTATCGCGTCCGGCAGCTGCTGGTGCGCCTGCTGGTCGATGATCGCGCGGACCGAGAGCCAGGGGTGGGTCTGCTGGAGGCGGAGCATGGTGTCGATGTCGTACAGGTCATGATCGGTGCGGGCCCCGTAGAAGACCTCCACCGGCCGGCGGTCCCCGTGCTCGGCGACATCCTCGACCAGAGCCTTGATGGGCGCTATGCCCGTGCCGCCGCCCAGGCAGAGGAGGCCACTGGCGGTGGTGTGGTCGACGGTCATCGAACCCGCGGGCGGGCCGAGCCGGATGATGTCGCCGGGGCGTGCGCGGTGTACCAGGGCGTTGGACACCCAGCCGGCCGGAACGGCCTTCACGTGGAATGACAGCAGACCGTCGGAGCGGGGGGCCGAGGCGAAGGAGTAGTGCCGCCAGATCCGCGGCCACCAGGGCGTCTCCAGGCTGGTGTACTGCCCGGCGAGGAAGGGGTACGGCTGGTCGGGGCGGACCGTCACGACGGCGACGTCCGGGGTTCTCAGCTCGTGCGTGACGATCTCGGCGTACCACCACGCCGGGGCGCGCAATTCGTCCGCGGCCGCCGCATCGATCATGACCTGGGAGATCGTAGTGTAGGCCCGGACCCAGGCCGCCTCCATCTCCGAGCTCCAGACTCCGGCGGCGTACTTGCTCAGCGCGCCGATGAGGCATTCGCCGACGGCCGGGTAGTGCTCGGCCCGCGTCCCGTACTTCCGGTGGCCCCGGCCGAGGTTCTGCAGGTAGTCGACGAGGACGTTCTTGTCGTCGATGTGCTCGGCGGCCGTGAGCAGCGCCCTGAGCAACCGGTCCCGCTGGGTGTCCATCGCGGCCGGGAACAGCGACCGCAGGTCAGGGTGACGGACGAAGAGCAGGGCGTAGAAGTACGAGGTGACCTTGTCCGAAACGGGGGCGACCTCGGCCATGGCGCGGCGGATGAGGAGGGCGTCGGGGGACGCCGCTTCACCCGCCGTGGCGGCTGGTTCCGAACTCGACGCCGGTGCGTGCCGCTGGGAGGGAACACGCGGCTCTGGAGCGGCAGACGGAGGCGCCGCCACGGTGGAGGCGAAGGGCGCCGGGGTGAGCGCTGTGGGTGCGGGACCCGGCGGCGAGGCGGCGGCCGGACGTGAGAACGCGGGAGACGGGTCGTGCTGCGCGGCTGAACGGGTGGACGTGGGGACCTCGTTCGGGGATTCACTAACCGAGTCCGGCCCATCGGCATGCGCGCCGCCGGGCGACGAGGCGGGTCGCTCGGACATGCCGTCCTCCGGCACATCCGGGGCGGGCCTGGGCCTTCCCACGGGACGTATCACGGCCGGTCGGCGCCCGTCTGCCGTCCCGGGTTGGCTGTCCGGCGCCGTCGTCGGGTTCTTGCGGGGTGTGAACCAGCCGCCCTCGCCGCCAGAAGTGCCGTTGTCGGCCGACGTGGTGGTCGGAGCGTCCATGGTGTGCCTCGCCTCGAGCATCTTTCGGTCGGTCTGCGCACTTCCTCGGTCGGAAGGTGCCTGCTTTCCCCCGTGGACGGTCTGCGTTCCCCTCCTTGTCGCGGCTAATACGGTCACATTCAACCCGTATTCCAGCTCCGTACGGACAAGTAAGGTGAGAGTGTGACATTGGCCGCAGCAACTCTCATCGAGCTTCTCACCCGCCCGGACGCTTCCGTCGCATAACCCGGAACGCGGGTCTTCGATCTCTGCTCCCGTGATGCTGCACGACCCCGCACTCGACCCACACGGAACGTGCCGGCTCGCCCCGGACGCGAACCGGAGTTGACCCTACCGGCCACCGCTGTGCATACAAGTCCCGCCTTCACCCGTCGCGAAGGAGGGCACGACGCGTATCGGCGAGTCGGCCAACTGTGTGACGGGAAAACCCCGTTCACGGCCTCGATCGGTCACCAGATGTTCTTACGTGTTTCACGTGAAACATCCAGTCCCGGTCCGTGCGTCGGCCGAGCGGTGACAACTGGCCAAAAGGTCGTATGTCTCCGCCGAAACAGGTGGACGCCGGGGTGCCTTGTCAGACAGCCTGACCTGCGTGCCGACTCCTTCTCTTGCCTCATTGCCCATCCGTCGTCTGACGCTCCGCGATCAAGCCGCCTGCGCCGACTTGTCCGAGGATCGGGGGTGGCCACGGGAGGAGCACAAGTGGGCTTTCCTTCTCACGGCCGGGAAGGGCTACGGCATCGACGACCCCGACGGGGGCCTCGTGAGCGCCTGTGTCGTCACCGAGTACGGGCCGCAGGACCCCGCCCTCGCCGCGATCGGCATGGTTCTGGTCGCCGGACGGCATGCCCGCAAGGGCGTGGGGCGCCGACTGATGCGCCACGTCGTCTCCGCAATGGGCACCACGCCTCTCACCCTGCACGCGACACCATACGGACGCCCCCTCTACGAGGGACTGGGCTTCAAGACCATCGGGCGGGCAGAGATGGTCGCCGGGCGCTTCACTCCCGGCGGACCGGAGTGGGAAGTGGCCACCCGTGCCGCGACCGCCGAGGACCTCACCGCGATCCTCCGGCTCGACGAGCAGGTGTTCGGGGTCGACCGTACGCACATCGTCACTCGGTTGCCCGCTTTCGCGGACCAGTTGCGCGTGGCCGAGGAGCACGGGCGCATCATCGGATACGCGGCGGGCTGGCCCAACATGGACACCCACGTCGTCGGCCCGCTCATCGCACACGACACATCGGTGGCCCAGGCGCTCATCGCCTCCCTCGCCGCGCACACCGACCGTCCCCTGCGCACCGACATCGACGTGCGCCACGAAGAACTCCTCGCATGGGTGAAGGAGCGCGGTCTGGAGTCCGTCGCCTTCAACTCGGTGATGTCCTACGGCATCTCCGAGTTGCCCGGAGACTGGAGCCGGCGGTTCGCACCGGTCACCGTCGCGGCGGGCTGAAGAGCCGCGATACGACGACGCCGACTCCCCATGGATCGGGAAACCGGCGTTCTCGCGCTGACGCGGGCCAGGTCAGGCGAGGGCCTCCACAGCGGTCGCGGCGAAGCCGTGGTCCTGCTCCGGGGCACCCCCACCGACGCCGATCGCGCCGATCAGGCGGCCGTCGCGGTGCACCGGCAGACCACCGGCGATGAACAGCAGCGGCCGGTCGAGGGCGGTCGGCAGCGTGTGGAAGAGACCTCCAGGCTGTACCGCGTCGACAAGGTCGGCGGTGGGCGCGTTCAGCTGGAGAGCCGTGTAGGCCTTGCGGGTGCTGGTCTCGCCCGAGATCAGCACGGCACGGTCATCGCGACGGAAGGCGAGCAGATGGCCGCCCGCGTCCAGAACGGTGACGCTGACCGTGACGCCCGCGGCCTCAGCGGCACGGTGGGCGGCGGCGACGAGGACGTCGGCGTCACGGGTGGTCAGCGGGGCGACAGCGGTCGTGGTGCTCATGAGGGGTTCTCCTGGACGGCTTGCTGTGGTGCTGAGGCGTGTAGGGGTCGGGACGTTGAGGCTGCTCAGTGGTGGGCAGCGGCCGGCTGCTCCGTCGGCGCGGGTCCTGTGACGACGGTGCTGGAACCACCGGCGCGGCGCTCCAGGGCGGCCGAGACGATGGCCAGAACCAGGGCTCCGGCAGCCAGGGCGGCACCGACCCAGTTGGGGGCGGTGTAGCCGAGGCCCGCCGCGATCAAAAGTCCGCCGAGCCAGGCGGACAGGGCGTTGCCGAGGTTGAAGGCGCCGATGTTCACTGCGGAGGCCAGGGTGGGAGCGCCGTGCGCCTGGTCGAGGACCCGCTTCTGGAGCGGCGGCACGGTGGCGAAGCCCAGGGCACCGATCAGCGTGATGGTGATCGCCGACAGCAGCTTGTCGTGCGCGGTGAGGGTGAACAGCGCCAGGACGACGGCCAGGGCACTGAGGGCGATGTAGAGCATCGGCATCAGGGCGCGGTCGGCGAACTTGCCACCGACGAGGTTGCCGCCGACCATGCCGAGGCCGAAGAGGACCAGTAGCCAGGTGACGGAGCCGTCGGCGAAGCCCGCGACGTGGGTCATCATCGGCGCGATGTAGGTGATGGCGGCGAAGACACCGCCGAAGCCGAGGACGGTCATGGCCATCGCAAGCAGCACCTGCACGTTCTTGAAGGCGGCCAGCTCGTGCCGCAGGCGCACGCCCTCCGCCTTGGGCATGTCGGGGACGAGCCGGGCGATGCCGACCAGGCCGATGACACCGAGGGCGGCGACGATGCCGAAGGTCACCCGCCAGCCGACGGACTGCCCGACGAGAGTGCCCAGCGGGACGCCCACGACGTTGGCGACGGTCAGACCGGTGAACATCATGGCGATGGCTCCGGCCTTCTTGTCGGGAACGACGAGGTCGGCCGCGACCACCGAGCCGATACCGAAGAAGGCGCCATGCGCCAGCGAGGTGACGATCCGGCCGATCAGCATGACGGAGAAGGCCGGGGCAAGGGCCGAGAGCAGGTTGCCGACGATGAACAGGCCCATCAGCAGCATCAGCATCCGCTTACGGGAGATCTTGGTGCCGAGCACGGTCATCAGCGGGGCGCCGAACATGACGCCGAGCGCGTAGCCGGTGACCAGGTATCCGGCCGTGGGGATGGACACCCCGTACTCGCTCGCGACCTCGGGCAGCAAGCCCATGATCACGAACTCTGTCGTTCCGATCCCGAAGGCCCCGATCGCTAGGGCCAGAAGCGCGAGAGGCATGGAGGGGTTACCTTCCCAGATGATTGCAGGAGCGCGTTACATGCGTTCGCAATAGTTGCAGACGCGGGATATTTGCAAACGCCGTCTATTGCGGTCCTGCTCTATCCTGGGAGACAGCCGCTCCGGGACGGAGGAAACGCCAATGACAGCGACGGACCCCGCGCTCACCGCTCTCGCCCAGAGCTGGTGCGCCCTCTCTCTGCTCCACGGGAGAATCGAGGCCCACATCGAGCGCGCTCTGCAGGCACAGCACGACCTCAGCGCGCGCGAGTACTCCCTGCTGGACGTGCTCAGCCGACAGCACGACGGGGACGGAGGCCATCTCCAGATGAAGCAGGTCGCCGACGCCGTCGTCCTCAGCCAGAGCGCCACCACGCGTCTGGTCACCCGGCTGGAAGACCGCGGGCTTCTGGAGCGCTACCTGTGCCCCACCGACCGCAGGGGCATCTATACGAACGTCACCGCGGCTGGTCTTGAACTCCTGCAAGCGGCGCGGCCCACCAATGACGCCGCCCTGCGCGAGGCTCTCGACGAGGCGGCGAAGAACTCCGAGCTGGCCCCGCTGGTCCGGGTCGTGGAGACCCTGAAGACCCCGGTGCCCGCTTAGGGTCGTATCCCCACAGGACCTCGCCCCGTGCGACAGCTCCGCGCGGGCCGTCTCTGCGTAGAAGGCGCCCCATGGGAGATCTTGAAATACGTGCCGCCGTGGCCGACGACGTCCAGGCGATCGTCACCATGCTCGCGGATGATGCGCTGGGCGCACAGCGCGAGTCCCCGGACGACCTCACCCCGTACCTGGCCGCTCTGGAGAGGCTCAGCGCCGACCCGAACCAGCACCTGGTCGTGGCGGTTCGGGGAGGCCGGGTCGTCGGCACTCTCCAGCTCACGATCATTCCGGGGCTGTCTCGACGCGGCGCGACCAGGTCGATCGTCGAAGGGGTGCGCATCCATGCGAACGAGCGCGGCAGTGGCCTGGGGACTCAGCTCATCGAGTGGGCGGTCGACGAGTCCCGGAACCAGGGCTGCCAGTTGGTCCAGCTGACGTCCGACAAGACCCGCGCCGACGCCCACCGCTTCTATGAGCGACTCGGCTTCACGGCCTCCCACACGGGCTTCAAGCTCCAGCTGTGACCGCCGCGACGACGTCTGTGGGTGCCCTGTTTCACGTGAAACAGGGCACCCACATGCACCACCTAACCGATGCCGCGCCATCCCTCGGGGTCGACACCACCCGGCACAGGAGCCCCCTCGTCATACGGCCGGCGCGTGAACATGAACGAGCCGAGGTCCAGGTGACTCACGGACCCGTCCGGTCGCCGCACGGCCTTCAGGAGCTCGCCGGCGTAGTAGCCCTCCAGCCCTGTCCATGTGCCGTCACTGTTCGGTCGGAACCGTGAGCGACGGCCGCCGCCGGACAGCGGTCCCAGGGAGACGTGCCCGTCGGCCGTAAGCCGCAGAGCGAAAGCATGCGTCCCCCAGTACCACTGGCCCGTCAACTCCAGCAGCGACGGGTCGACCTCGTTGAGCGGCTTCCACGGTGCGGGGATGCGCGGCTCCGACTCGGCGACGATACGGACCAGGTCTGCGGCGACGGGGAACAGCATCGGCCCGGACGTGGCGTTGGTCAAGGCGATCGCCGCGACGTCATCGTCGACGCTGATCATCAGGCAGGCGAGGAAGCCGGGCAGCGAACCGGTGTGGCCGACGAGGGACCGTCCGTTCCGCCGCCGGGTCTCCATGCCCAGACAGTAGGCGTAGCCGCTCGCCACGTCCGCCGCCTCGTGGGGCGCGGCCGGCGTCCTCATCTCTCTCAGCGACTCGGTGCTCAGTACCCGCTCGTCGCCGTTGACCAGGAAGACCGCGAACCGCGCCAAGTCCACAGCGGTCGACCAGAGTTGACCGGCCGGTGCCATGCGGCCCAGATCCTCGGTGGGCTCGGGAAGCATCACGTCGGCCCAGGGATGCACGGCCCAGCCGCCCGCATGGGGTGCCTGCGGTCGCACGCTCGTACGGTGCAGCCCCAGGGGTTCGAGCACTTCACGCCGAAGGACCTCCTCCCAGGGGGCGCCGCGGAGTTTCTCGATGAGTGCGCCTAGCAGTGCGTAGCCCGGGTTCGAGTAGTGGAACCGGCGGCCGGGCGGGGTCAGCAGGGGTCGCTCGCCCAGGACGTCGGCGAGTTCGGGACGCAAGGATCCCGGGCTTCGCTCCCACCACGGCCCCGGCGTCTCGGCCGCCAAGCCCCCGGTGTGCGCGAGCAGTTCGGCGACGGTCGCCTCTCCCACGCCGGTGCCCGGCAGGTGCTTCTCCAGCGGATCCCCGAGGCCGATTGCGCCCTCGTCGCGGAGCCTCAACACGAGAACCGCCGTAAAGGTCTTGGTGATCGAACCGATCCGGTACTGCACGTTGTCGTCCGGCGCGTGGCCTTCGACCGAGGTCCGCGTGCTCGTCCACACCGTTGCCCCGTCCCGCACGACGGCCGCGGCGAGCGACGGAGCCCGTCCCTCGGCCTGCGCGACGGCGATCCGGTGCAGCAGAGCGCGACGTGTGCCGGGGAGCAGCTCACCCTGAGATGTCGTCATGGGCCCAGTTCACCTGCCCCGGCAGCCTCTCGTCGAGCACATAGGGGGCGGGCCTGTGAGGCGAGGTGGGATCAGGTCTGCGCCATGTCCACGAACCGCGAGTAGTGACCCTGGAAGGCGACCGTGATGGTCGCCGTCGGGCCGTTTCGGTGCTTGGCCACGATCAGGTCGGCCTCGCCCGCGCGCGGTGACTCCTTCTCGTAGGCGTCCTCGCGATGCAGCAGGATGACCATGTCGGCGTCCTGCTCGATGGAACCGGACTCACGCAGGTCGGACACCATCGGCTTCTTGTCCGTACGCTGCTCGGGACCACGGTTCAGCTGGGAGAGGGCGATGACCGGGAGCTCCAGTTCCTTGGCGAGCAGCTTGAGGTTACGGGACATGTCCGAGACCTCCTGCTGACGGCTCTCTGCCCGCTTGGAGCCACCCGACTGCATCAGCTGCAGGTAGTCGATGACGACCAGCCTGAGGTCGTTGCGCTGCTTGAGGCGACGGCACTTGGCACGGATCTCCATCATCGACAGGTTCGGCGAATCGTCGATGTAGAGCGGGGCCGCAGAGACGTCGGGCATCCGCCGGGCCAGGCGCGTCCAGTCCTCGTCCGTCATCGTCCCGGACCGCATGTGGTGGAGAGCGACCCGGGCTTCGGCGGACAGCAGACGCATGGCGATCTCGTTGCGCCCCATCTCGAGCGAGAAGATCACACTCGGCAGGTTGTTCTTGATCGAGCAGGCCCGCGCGAAGTCCAGAGCGAGCGTGGACTTACCCATGGCCGGACGCGCCGCGATGACGATCATCTGGCCGGGGTGC
The DNA here is from genome assembly GCF_030124145.1 of Streptomyces sp. 378. Lineage (GTDB taxonomy): Bacteria > Actinomycetota > Actinomycetes > Streptomycetales > Streptomycetaceae > Streptomyces. The sequence continues at coordinate 60,512 of NZ_JASKMS010000018.1, read as the reverse complement.
AGGCCGTTGGTGAGGGAGTCGAAGTCGGTGAACCCGGTGGGCACACCGGTCATCTCGCCGCTGCGCGAGCCGATCGCCTCGATCTCGTCGAGCGCGCCTTCCATGATGTCGCCGAGCGGCAGATAGTCCTCGCTGGTCCGCTGCTCGGTGACCGCGTAGATCTCCGCCTGGGCCCGGTTGACGATCTCGTCGACGTCGTCGTCGGCCGCGTATCCCATCTGCGTGATGCGGGTGCCGGCCTCGACGAGGCGGCGTAGCACGGCCCGTTCGTGGACGATCTCCGCGTAGTACGCGGCGTTGGCCGCCGTGGGCACCGTCTGGACGAGGGTGTGCAGATACGACGCCCCGCCGACCTTGTTGATCTCGCCGCGCTTGGTGAGCTCGGCCGCGATCGTGATGGGGTCCGCTGGCTCGCCCTTGGCGTAGACGTCGAGGACGGCCTGGTAGATCGTCTCGTGGGCCGGCTTGTAGAAGTCGTGGCCCTTGAGGATCTCGACCACGTCGGCGATGGCGTCCTTGGACAGAAGCATGCCGCCGAGGACGGACTGCTCGGCGTCCATGTCCTGCGGCGGTACCCGCTCGAACGACGGAGTCGATCCGCCGTCCCACGCCCCGCTGTCGCTGCCGCGCTCGTGCTGTTCGTCGCGGCCCCGGCCTCCGTCTCCGCGCCGGCGGGAGGCGGGCAGACGATCACTGGGACCGCTGTCGGCCCACGGGTCGTCCAAGGGCTCGGAAATGCTCACCGAGCCACCTCCTCCCGTCCGCCGAAGCAGACCTAGCCGTGCCCCTCTGTTCTACGGCACGGCACTGACAAATAAGAGGCCCAACTCCGGTTGGCACGCGCCGGGTTTGTGGCGTTTTGAAAACCGGCGGACGGAGCGGGCGCCGGACCACCGTAGGCCTCTCGGCACCGTCAGCCAATCTGGTTATCCACAGGCCATGTGGACGGCGGCCCAGATGCTGTGGAGAACTCCTCGAAACCTGTGCACGAGCCGGTGGACAGGCCTGTGAACAAGCAGTGGGACCATCAAGGCAAACCCTTCTGACCTGCTGCTTTGCCGTCCACTGGCTGTGCAGAAGAAAAACTTTCCCAACCGGCGCAAGATCGTTTCGAACAGTGCACAGCAGTGCGCACACCGAGACGGACAGTAAGGGTCACAAAAGCTTTGCATCGCTTACCTGTGGACGATTAGATTGGTGCACATGACACAGGCTCCCGCGCGCCGCCGACCCGGCCGCAGACAGCACGACCGAGAGATCGTCGCACTGGCTGTGCCGGCCTTCGGCGCCCTCGTCGCCGAGCCCCTCTTCCTCATGACCGACACCGCGATCGTGGGCCATCTGGGCACAGCCCAACTCGCAGGCCTCGGCATCGCCTCGGCCCTCCTGATGACCGCCGTCAGCGTCTTCGTCTTCCTCGCCTACGCCACCACAGCGGCGGTTGCCCGCCGAGTCGGCGCGGGCGATCTCCAAGCCGCCATCCGGCAGGGTATGGACGGCATCTGGCTGGCACTGCTCCTCGGTGCTGCCGTCGTCGCCGTCGCCTTGCCGACGGCACCCCACCTCGTGGACCTCTTCGGTGCGTCGGACGCGGCAGCTCCCTACGCGACCACCTATCTGCGCATCTCCGTGCTCGGCATACCGGCGATGCTCGTCGTGCTCGCCGCGACCGGCGTGCTGCGTGGCCTGCAGGACACGAAGACCCCGCTCTACGTCGCCGTCGCCGGCTTCATCGCCAACGGTGCCCTCAACGCCGGGCTTGTCTACGGCGCCGACCTGGGGATCGCCGGATCCGCATGGGGAACCGTCATCGCCCAGTGCGGCATGGCGGCGGTCTACCTCGGCGTGGTGCTACGAGGAGCCCGCAAACACGGCGCTTCACTGCGCCCGGACGCCGCCGGGATCAGGGCCTCCGCGCAAGCCGGGGTCCCCCTCCTGGTCCGGACCCTCTCCCTTCGGGCGATCCTGATGATCGCCACGGCGATCGCCGCCCGCCTCGGAGATGCCGACATCGCCGCCCACCAGATCATCCTCTCCCTGTGGAGCCTGCTGGCCTTCGCCCTTGATGCCATCGCCATCGCCGGGCAGGCCATCATCGGGCGCTACCTCGGAGCCGGTGATGCCCAAGGCGCCCGAGACGCCTGCCGTCGCATGGTGGAGTGGGGCATCGCCGTCGGCATCGTCCTCGGAGCCCTGGTGGTCATCACCCGGGCGGCATTCCTGCCCCTGTTCACCAGCGACCCAGCGGTCAAGGATGTGGCGCTGCCCGCCCTGGTCATCGTCGCCCTCTCCCAGCCGATCTCCGGCATCGTCTTCATTCTGGACGGGGTCCTGATGGGCGCAGGCGACGGATCCTACCTCGCCTGGGCCATGCTGCTCACCCTGGCCGTCTTCACACCGGTCGCTCTGCTGGTCCCGGTCCTGGGCGGCGGTCTGACCGCCCTCTGGGCCACGATGACGCTGATGATGACCGTCCGGATGCTGACGCTGTGGCTCCGCGCCCGCTCAGGGCGCTGGATCGTGACGGGCGCGACCCGCTGACCGTTTCACGTGAAACGCTCCCTGTTTCACGTGAAACACGATGAGGTCCGCAGAACGCGCTGTTTCACGTGAAACACGCGCGCCGTTTCAGTCGGCTGACACCCAGCACATACGAATGGGGCCACACCCCGCAGGGTGCGGCCCCATCGCTTACTGCTTCAGCAAGCGCGGCACTCAGGCCGCGACGACCTCGATGTTGACCTTGGCGGCAACCTCGGGGTGCAGACGCACGGACGTCTCGTGAGCGCCCAGCGTCTTGATCGGCGAGCCGAGCTCGATGCGGCGCTTGTCGACCTCGGGACCACCAGAGGCCTTGATCGCCGAAGCGATGTCGGCCGGCGTGACGGAGCCGAAGAGCCGACCGGCGTCGCCGGAGCGAACCGCCAGACGGACCTTGACGCCCTCGAGCTGGGCCTTCACAGAGTTGGCCTGCTCGATGGTCTGGATCTCGTGGATCTTGCGAGCACGACGGATCTGCTCGACGTCCTTCTCGCCACCCTTGGTCCAGCGGATAGCGAACTTCCGCGGGATCAGGTAGTTGCGAGCGTAACCGTCCTTGACGTCAACGACGTCGCCCGCGGCACCGAGGCCAGAGACCTCGTGGGTGAGGATGATCTTCATGAGTCGGTCACCCTTCCCTTATCGCGCGGTGGAGGTGTAGGGCAGCAGCGCCATCTCACGGCTGTTCTTCACAGCCGTGGCGACGTCACGCTGGTGCTGGGTGCAGTTGCCGGTCACGCGACGGGCACGGATCTTGCCGCGGTCGGAAATGAACTTCCGCAGCATGTTCGTGTCCTTGTAGTCCACGTACGTGACCTTGTCCTTGCAGAAAGCGCAGACCTTCTTCTTCGGCTTGCGCACAGGCGGCTTAGCCATGGTGTTTCTCCTGTGTGATCAAGAAGTGTGAGTGCGAACCCGCCCCTAGAAGGGAGGCTCGTCCGAGTAGCCGCCGCCACCGCCGCCGCCGGAGTTTCCACCCCAGCCGCCGCCACCGCCCTGGTTGCCACCGGCGGGAGCGCCGGTCGCCCACGGGTCGTCGGCGGGAGCGCCGCCGCCCTGCTGGCCGCCACCGGAGCCGCCGCCCCAGCCGCCGCCACCCTGGGCGCCACCGCCACCGCCACCGCCGCCGCTGAAGCCGCCCTGGCCACCGCGGCCACTGGTCTTGGTGACCTTGGCCGTGGCGTTGCGCAGGCTGGCGCCGACTTCCTCGACGTCCAGCTCGTAGACCGTGCGCTTGACGCCCTCACGGTCCTCGTAGGACCGCTGCTTCAACCGGCCCTGCACGATGACGCGCATGCCTCGCTGGAGCGACTCCGCGACGTTCTCCGCCGCCTGACGCCAGACCGAGCAGGTCAGAAAGAGGCTCTCGCCGTCCTTCCACTCGTTCGTCTGGCGGTCGAAGGTGCGGGGGGTGGACGCGACACGGAACTTCGCGACCGCCGCACCGGAGGGGGTGAAGCGCAGCTCGGGGTCGTCGACAAGATTGCCGACGACCGTGATGACGGTCTCGCCTGCCATGGGGGAACCTCTCGGCGGGTTTGCTCTGGCTGCTTGCTACTCGAATCCCGGGATCAGCTGAGCTGGAAGCTCAGTGCATCTCGGGACGGAGGACCTTGGTCCGGAGGACCGACTCGTTCAGGTTCATCTGGCGGTCGAGCTCCTTGACGACCGCAGGCTCGGCCTGCAGGTCGATGACCGAGTAGATGCCCTCGGGCTTCTTCTTGATCTCGTACGCGAGACGACGACGGCCCCAGGTGTCGACCTTCTCGACCTTTCCGCCGCCGTCACGGACGACAGAAAGGAAGTTCTCGATCAGCGGAGAGACAGCGCGCTCCTCGACCTCGGGGTCGAGGATGACCATCACCTCGTAGTGACGCATGTGGAACCCACCTCCTTTGGACTCAGCGGCCACGGTCGTTCCGTGGCAGGAGGGTTGTGATGCGTAGGCAACGGTATCGGCCACCACTGACAGTCGGGGTTCTGATGAGGAGCCCCTGCCATGACATGGGCAGACACCGGTGCGGACGGTACAGAGTACCCGCACAGCGGCTTGCGGTTGAAATCCGGCTGCCAGGGCAGCCAATCTGTACACATCGGGTGTGTATGGCGCTACGATGCGCCGACTTTCGCAGGAGGTGCCCTATGGCACAGGCATTGCGACCCAACACCGCCGGCGGCCTCTTCGCCACGGACGGCAAGCCCCATCCCCTCCAGGACGCCCTGCTCGCGGCGACCCTGGTCCTGGGCCTCCTGTCGTTCCTCACGGCGATCATCGAGGAAGACCTGCATCTGCTCAGCTCCTGGGCCGGCCTGGTGGGCATCCTCACGGGCGCGTACGGCCAGTGGATGTCCGAGACGACCCGGGAACGCTTCGGCCTGATCCTGGGCCTGGGCGCCTCGGGTGTCGGGTTCTTCCTGGGCATGGCGCACGGCGGCCTCGTCGGCTGACGCCAGGACACCCCGCTTCGCACATCGCTCTCGCCCCGGCCGGCCTCGAGCCGGGGCGAAGGTCCCGTACGCCCAACCGGCGCGCTCCCCAGGCGCAGTAGGCTTCGCGCGAGAGCCGGAGCCCCTGAACCCATGGGGACACACCAGCCCGAGGAGCGCCCCGAATGAGCCTGACCCTGAGGACCATCAGTCGCGAGCAGCATCTGGCCTACATCCAGAGCCTGCCGTCGGCGAGCCACATGCAGGTCCCGGCCTGGGCTGATGTCAAGGCGGAGTGGCGCTCCGAGAACCTCGGATGGTTCGACGACCGCACCGGCGAGATGGTCGGTGCCGGTCTGGTCCTCTACCGGCAGCTTCCCAAGATCAAGCGTTACCTCGCCTACCTGCCCGAGGGCCCGGTCATCAACTGGTTCGCGCCGAATCTGCAGGAGTGGCTCGAGCCGATGCTGGCGCACTTGAAGCAGCAGGGTGCCTTCTCCGTGAAGATGGGCCCGCCGGTGATCATCCGGCGCTGGGAGGCCCCCTCCATCAAGCAGGGCATCCAGAACCCCGACGTCAAGCGCCTGCGGGACATCGAGGCGGACCACATCGAGCCGCGTGCCTTCGAGGTCGCCGACAAGCTGCGCCGCATGGGCTGGCAGCAGGGTGAGGACGGCGGCGCCGGCTTCGGCGACGTCCAGCCGCGTTACGTGTACCAGGTGCCGCTGGCGAACCGCTCCCTGGAAGAGGTCCACAAGAACTTCAACCAGCTGTGGCGCCGCAACATCAAGAAGGCCGAGAAGGCCGGTGTCGAGGTCGTCCAGGGCGGTTACCAGGACCTCGAGGAATGGCAGCGGCTGTACGAGATCACAGCTGTGCGCGACCACTTCCGGCCGCGCCCGCTGTCGTACTTCCAGCGCATGTGGACGGCCCTCAACACCGAGGACCCCAACCGCATGCGGCTGTACTTCGCCCGGCACAACGGCGTGAACCTGTCCGCTGCCACGATGCTGATCGTCGGCGGGCACGTCTGGTACTCCTACGGCGCCTCCGACAACATCGGCCGCGAGGTCCGGCCCTCGAACGCGATGCAGTGGCGGATGCTGCGCGACGCCTACGCGCTCGGCGCCACCGTCTACGACCTGCGCGGCATCTCCGACTCGCTGGACGAGACCGACCACCTCTTCGGTCTGATCCAGTTCAAGGTGGGTACCGGCGGCCAGGCGGCCGAGTACCTCGGCGAGTGGGACTTCCCGCTGAACAAGCTGCTGCACAAGGCGCTCGACATCTACATGTCGCGTCGCTGATGTCCCGTTCAGTGCTTCTATACCTCTGACACACGGCAACCGCTGATACACGGCGACCACGAGAAAGGTTCCAGGTCCGGCCATGGCGCTCACGCTCTACGTCGACACCGCGCGCTGGCGTGCGCACCACAAGCACGTGCAGGAGCAGTTCCCGGGCCTCGTGCCGGTCTGCAAGGGCAACGGTTACGGCTTCGGGCACGAGCGGCTGGCGGAGGAGGCCACACGGCTGGGCTCGGACGTCCTCGCCGTCGGCACGACGTACGAGGCCGCCAGGATCAAGGACTGGTTCGGCGGGGACCTGCTGGTGCTGACGCCCTACCGGCGTGGCGAGGAGCCGGTGCCGCTGCCGGACCGGGTCATCCGCTCCGTCTCGTCGATAGACGGTGTGTACGGCCTGGTCGGTGCCCGCGTGGTGATCGAGGTGATGTCCTCGATGAAGCGGCACGGCATCAGCGAGCAGGACCTGGCCCAGTTGCACGCCGCCATCGAGAACGTCCGCCTGGAGGGCTTCGCCATCCACCTGCCGCTGGACCGCACCGACGGCTCGGACGCCGTCGAGGAGGTCATCGGCTGGATGGACCGCCTGCGTGCCGCCCGGCTGCCCCTGCACACCATGTTCGTCAGCCACCTCAAGGCCGACGAACTCGCCCGGCTCCAGCAGCAGTTCCCGCAGACCCGGTTCCGGGCCCGTATCGGCACGCGGCTGTGGCTGGGGGACCACGACGCCACCGAGTACCGCGGCGCGGTTCTGGACGTCACGCGGGTCGCCAAGGGCGACCGCTTCGGCTACCGCCAGCAGAAGGCCGCCTCCGACGGTTTCCTGGTGGTCGTGGCGGGCGGTACGTCGCACGGAGTGGGCCTGGAGGCCCCCAAGGCGCTGCACGGCGTCATGCCGCGCGCCAAGGGCGTCGCCCGCGCCGGTCTCGCGACGGTGAACCGCAACCTTTCCCCGTTCGTCTGGGGTGGCAAGCAGCGCTGGTTCGCGGAGCCGCCGCACATGCAGGTCTCGATCCTGTTCGTGCCGGCGGATGCGCCGGAGCCGAAGGTCGGTGATGAGCTCGTGGCCCATCTGCGCCACACCACCACGCAGTTCGACCGGATCATGGACCGCTGACCGGCGCGCCGCGGCATCCCTCGCAGCGCAGCAAGAAGGCCGTACACGGCTACCCGTGCACGGCCTTCGGCGTTCCCGGCTGTGGCCCTCCGGCGCCGTTCGCTCAGAGCGAACCGTCCGTAGCACCCGGCCTGCCCCACTCGACCGACGGCCCGTCGAACTGGGCGGTCATGTGCCGTCGACCACGGGCCGCGGGGCTGAGAACGAAGACGTCCTCGGCCTTGTCGAGCACTCCGCCCGAGGGATCGTCGTCACCGGACCGCCGCACCGGATCCCGCTCCGGCATGAAGATGTCCCGGACGACCATGACGCACAGGTACAGCGTCCCCAGCAGATGCAGGCCGATGGCCCAGTGGTAGCCGTCGGTGGGAAGCCCCTTGTGGGCCTCTCCGCTGGTCGTGTACGCGAGGTACAGCCAGATCCCCAGGAAGTACGCCACCTCGCAGGCCTGCCAGATCAGGAAGTCCCGCCACTTCGGCCGGGCGAGAGCGGCCAGCGGCACCAGCCACAGGACGTACTGCGGCGAGTAGACCTTGTTGGTGAGGATGAACGCCGCCACGATCAGGAAGGCAAGCTGGGCGAACCGCGGGCGGCGCGGGGCGGTCAGCCCGAGCGCCGCGACAGCCGCACAGCACACCAGCATCAGCAGCGTGGCGAGTGTGTTGACGGTGTCGGTGCTGAGCGGGTCGTCCGAGTTCTGCGCCATGATCAGCCAGAACGAGCCGAAGTCGACGCCCCGCTCCTGGCTGAATGTGTAGAACTTCGACCAGCCCTCGAAGGCGAAGAGCATCACCGGCCCGTTCACGACGACCCACGCGGCGATCGCGCCGCCCAGAGCCGTCCCGAACTCACGCCACCTGCCCGCGCGCCAGCACAGCACCATCAGCGGCCCCAGGAGCAGGAAGGGGTAGAGCTTGGCTGCCGTGGCGAGCCCCAGCAGGACGCCAAAGGCGAGGGAACGGCCACGTGACCACATCAGCATCGCCGCGGCCGTCAGAGCGACCGCGAGCAGGTCCCAGTTGATGGTGGCGGTCAGGGCTGCGGCGGGCGCCAGGGCGACCAGGAGGCCGTCCCAGGGGCGCCGGGCGTGGGTACGGGTGACGCAGACGGCGATGACCGACGCACACACCATGAGCATTCCGGCGTTGACCATCCAGTACCACTGCTCCTGGAACTGGATGGTGCCGCTGCCGGGCGTGAGCCAGGAGGCGACCTCCATGAAGACACCGGTGAGAACCGGGTACTCCAGGTACTGCATGTCGCCGGGAAGCCGGTCGAAGTACGGCACGAGCCCGTCGGCGAAGCCGCGCCCCTGGTAGAGGTGGGGGATATCCGAATAGCACGCGTGCGTGTACTGGGAACTAGCGCCGAAGAACCAGGCGCCGTTGTAGCAAGGCGCCTTCTGGACCAGGCCGAGGGCGAACATGCCGATCGCCACCAGCGCGATCACCCGCACGGGAGTCCACCAGGACGTCCCGAGCAGGGCACGCCGCCCGAGCGGGCCACCGATCAGCTCGCTGCCGGCCGCGGCGACCTCGTCCTCCTTGGTCGGCCGCACCGGGTCCGGCTCATGGACGCTCGCTTGCGTCGATTCTGCACTGGGCATGCCGCACATCCTGCCGTACGTGTCTGGATACGCCGAGGGCCGCCGTACCCAAGGGGGACGGCGGCCCTTGTTTCACGTGAAACACCTTCGCGTTTCACGTGAAACACCCAAGCCGGGCGATCTTCGGCGGCTATCCTTCAGGGCCTCCGAAGATGCCTCCGTTGCCGTTGCCTCTGGTGTTGCCGCCGTCCAGGCCCGTATCGGTCGGCGAGGGTTCGGTGGAAGCACCTCCGTCTGTGCCGCCGTTGCCGGGGCCGCCGTTGCCGGTGCCGCCATTCTGCGCGCCACCGTCGTCCTCACAGCCGAAGAACCCGCAGGTGTCGCTCGGCGTGGGCGACGGAGACGTCGGGCTCTCGCTGGGCGTGGCGCTCGGCGACTCGGTCACCGTCTCGCTGGGCTCCGCACTGGGCGTCGGCTTCGGCGACGGGGCACCCACCTCGTCCTGGATCTTGCCGATCTTCTCTGCGTCCGGGAAGCCGAGATCGGGCTCGTCCTTCAGCGCGGCCTTCATGTACTCGGTCCACACCAGTGTGGGGACATCGCCACCGTGGATGGACTTCTCACCCGCCGTGCCGTTCATGGACAGCAGCTTGGCGCTCTTGGGGTCCTCACGGAACATCGCGACCGAGGTGGACAGCTGCTGGGTGTAGCCGACGAACCAGGCCGACTTGTTCTCGTCGGTGGTACCGGTCTTGCCGGCCGCCGTACGGCCCAGGGCCAGCGCCTTCGTACCCGTGCCGTTCTGGATGACGTTCTCCAGGACGTCAGTGACGTTGTGGGCCACGTTCTCAGGCATGGCCTGCGTGATCCTCGGCTTGTCGAAGCCCGGCTCTTCCTGCCCGTTGTATTTGACGCTGGTCACCGAGTAGGGGGCGGCCTGCTTGCCCGCTGCGGCGAACGTCGCGTAGGCGTCGGCCATACGGATCGCACTGGGCGTCGACGTCCCCAGCGCGAACGAAGCGTTGAGATCGGCGAAGCTGTTCCTCAGGATGCCGGACTTCTCGGCCAGGTCGGCCACGTTCTTCATCCCCACGTCCATGCCGAGCTGCACGAACGGGGTGTTGACCGACTGCTCCATCGCCTTGCGCAGCGAGATGTAGCCCCAGGGGTATTCATTCTCGTTCTCCTGGAAGAACGGGGTGTTGTCCTTCTTCAGAACATAGGAGCCGTCGTTGTTCCTGACCTTGAGATGGTCGTTGCCGTTGTACTTGCTCAGCGGTGAGAGAGGGCCTTCGCTCCGGTAGGTTCCGTGCTCCATCGCCGCGGCGAGCACGAACGGCTTCCACGTCGAACCGACGGGGACACCCTGGGTGTCCGCGTTGTTGTTGAAGTGGCCGTTCTCGTAACCCGCACCGCCGTAGAGCGCGAGGATCGCACCGTCCTTGGGCTTCACCGACGCCGCACCGAACTGGACGTGCTTGTCCAGCTCACGATTCTTCGGGTCGAGCTTCTGCTTCTCGATCTTCTTGACGGCCTTCGCCAGCGCCTCGACGTTCTCCTTCTTGAACGTCGTCTTGATCTGGTAGCCGCCCAGGTCGAACTGCTTCTCGGAGATGTTGGAGTGGTTCAGGACGTACTTCTTGGCCGTGTCCACCAGGTACCCGATCTGGCCGGTCATGCCCTTGATCGCCTTACGGGGCTGAGGCGTGGGGTACCTCTTGATCGCTTCCTGGTACTGCGCGTCCGTGATCCTCTTGTCGTTGTGCATCTGCTCGAGAATCCAGGCCCAACGGGCTTCCGAGCGCTTGCGGTTGGCGCTGGCGGTCGCCGCCTTGTCGATGCCGTCATTGCCCGCGGGGTCGTAGTACGTCGGGCCCTTCAGCAGGGCAGCGAGGAAGGCGCACTCACTCGGGTTGAGGTCCTTCGCTTCCTTGCCGTAGTAGGCCTGGGCGGCGGCCTGGATGCCGTAGGCGCCACGGCCGTAGTACGAGGTGTTCAGATAACCCTGAAGGATCACCGGCTTGTCGACCTTCGTGCCCACCTTGATGGAGATGAACATCTCCTTGAACTTGCGGGTGAGCGATTGTTCCTGACTCAGGTAGGTGTTCTTCACGAACTGCTGGGTGATCGTCGAACCGCCCTGCGTGTCACCGCCCCGCGCCATGTTCGCCAGAGCCCGGGCGATGCCCATGGGGTCGACGCCCTTGTCCTCGTAGAAGGTCTTGTTCTCGGCCGAGATCACCGCCCACTGCATGGCCTTGGGGATCCGGTCGATCGTGACGTTCTGCCGGTTCTGACCACTGCCCGCCGCGATCATCTGTTTGCCGTCGGCCCAGTAGTAGACGTTGTTCTGCGACAGGGCCGCGGCGTTCTCCTCGTTGGGGACGCCCACCATCGCGTAGCCGATGCCCGCCACGGCCAGCAGGCTGCCGAAGAAGCCGACGCACAAGCCAGAGACGAGCTTCCAGGACGGCATCCAGCGCTGCCAGCCGTACTTGCCGGCCCGCGGATAGTCGATCAGCCGATTCTTGTCGGGGACGGCGGCCGCGCGTCCCCGGCCCCGGCCGGGCCCGTTCGGGCCGCCGGGGCCGGCACGCCGGCCACCCCGGGTCGGTTCGGCCGCTCTGCGGCGGCTACCACCCGTGCTTCTCTGCGTCGCACGGCGGGCCTCGGCACGGCCGCCGTACTGACGCTCCTCACCCCCTGAGTCGTAGGCATCCGACCCATAGGAGTCGGACGGAGACCCGGTGGCGCCTCGCGGTGCCGCACGGCGGCCGGAGGACGAGCCGGACTGGCCGCGTCGGGCCGCGGCACGTCCGCCTCCCTGCGGCTGCGGCGGTTTGCGACGGTGCTCGCTCATCGAACGACTACTCCTCGGGCAGGCGCACCCTTGCGCGCCTGGAAACGGCGGCTGGTTTCCGGTCCCCCCGAAGTACGGATGCGGTCGGCTCCGCATTCATCGGTCCCGTATGCACCCCTACTACACCGGGAACGACGACGCTCTCAGGCGTCACTTGGTTCCCGGTGATGTGCATGGCGCACAGACTACGCACCGTCAAAACCTGCCGGGCCCCGAACTTCACCTCAAATCAGGCAACTCGCGTCCGACGAATCGGTGATGTGATCCCGTTCACCCGACCCCCTCTTGTCGTATCCGGAAGGCCGTTCTATCGTGCTGATGTATCGAGTCGATACATCAGCACGACACATCGGTCCGACACATCGGTCCGACACATCGGTCCGATACATGCGCACCGCGGCGAGAGGAGGCGATGATGAGCCGGCGTGCCGGGATCCTCGAGTTCGCCGTACTCGGTCTGCTCCGCGAATCTCCGATGCACGGGTATGAGCTGCGCAAGCGGCTCAACACCTCGCTGGGTGTGTTCCGTGCGTTCAGCTACGGGACGCTCTATCCCTGTCTCAAGACGCTGGTCGCCAACGGCTGGCTGATCGAGGAGCCGGGGAACACTCCCGAGGACGCCCTCGCCGCCCCCCTCGCGGGGCGCCGCGCCAAGATCGTCTACCGATTGACGGCGGAGGGTAAGGAGCACTTCGAGCTGCTGCTCTCGCAGACCGGGCCCGACGCGTACGAGGACGAGACCTTCGCCGCCCGTTTCGCCTTCTTCGGGCAGACCTCACGCGATGTCCGCATGCGCGTGCTGGAGGGCCGCCGCAGCCGGCTGGAGGAGCGCCTGGAGAAGATGAGCGCTTCCCTCGCCCGGACCCGGGAGCGCCTGGACGACTACACGCTCGAGCTTCAGCGCCACGGAATGGAGTCCGTGGAGCGCGAGGTGCGCTGGCTGAATGAGCTGATCGAGAGCGAGCGGGCGGGGCGGGACCTCAAGGGTCCGGCCGCCGAGAAGCCCGCCTCGCGTGACACCACATCTGGAGCGTCGGGCGGCCTGCCCCGGCCGGGGGGCGACCTCCGGCCGGATACGCCCGACGACACCGCCACGTGAGAGCCCGTTCAGGGCCTCACTCGTACACACAGGGAGCAACCGGAATGGGTTCGGTTCGCGTAGCCATCGTCGGTGTGGGCAACTGTGCCGCATCGCTGGTGCAGGGAGTCGAGTACTACAAGGACGCCGATCCGGCGTCCAGGGTGCCGGGCCTGATGCACGTCCAGTTCGGCGACTACCACGTCCGCGACGTCGAGTTCGTCGCCGCGTTCGACGTGGACGCCAAGAAGGTCGGCCTCGACCTGGCGGACGCCATCGGCGCCTCCGAGAACAACACCATCAAGATCTGCGACGTACCCAGCACCGGTGTGACGGTGCAACGCGGCCACACCCTCGACGGCCTCGGCAAGTACTACCGGGAGACCATCGAGGAGTCCGCCGAGGAGCCGGTCGACGTCGTCCAGGTCCTCAAGGACCAGCAGGTCGACGTCCTCGTCTGCTACCTGCCCGTCGGCTCCGAGGACGCGGCGAAGTTCTACGCGCAGTGCGCCATCGACGCCAAGGTCGCCTTCGTCAACGCCCTTCCGGTCTTCATCGCCGGCACCAAGGAGTGGGCCGACAAGTTCACCGAGGCGGGTGTGCCGATCGTCGGTGACGACATCAAGTCCCAGGTGGGCGCCACCATCACGCACCGTGTGATGGCGAAGCTGTTCGAGGACCGGGGCGTCATCCTGGACCGCACGATGCAGCTGAACGTCGGCGGCAACATGGACTTCAAGAACATGCTCGAGCGCGACCGCCTCGAGTCGAAGAAGATCTCCAAGACGCAGGCCGTCACCTCCCAGATCCGCGACCGCGAACTGGGCGAGGGCAACGTCCACATCGGCCCGTCCGACTACGTCGCCTGGCTGGACGACCGCAAGTGGGCCTACGTCCGTCTCGAAGGCCGCGCCTTCGGCGACGTCCCGCTGAACCTGGAGTACAAGCTCGAGGTCTGGGATTCCCCGAACTCCGCCGGTGTCATCATCGACGCCGTGCGCGCCGCGAAGATCGCCAAGGACCGGGGCATCGGCGGTCCCGTGCTCTCCGCGTCGAGCTACTTCATGAAGTCCCCGCCCGTGCAGTACTTCGACGACGAGGCCCGCGAGAACGTCGAGAAGTTCATCAAGGGTGAGGTCGAGCGCTGACGCGCCGCAACCAGTCGCTCCTGCCAGGGCTGTGAGGGTCCCCGGGTCGTACGACCCGGGGACCCTCCCCGTATGTGAGGCTGGTCCCCATGGCCGTCGTCCGTGACCTGAGCGTCCTGTTGCGCTTCGAGGGTTTCCGACGCCTGCTCGCCGTGCGTCTGCTGTCCCAGGGTGCCGACGGCGTCTACCAGGTCGCACTCGCCGCGTATGTGGTCTTCTCGCCGGAGAAGCAGACCTCGGCGGCCGCGGTCGCCTCCGCGATGGCGGTGCTGCTGCTCCCGTACTCCCTCGTCGGCCCCTTCGCCGGTGTCCTGCTGGACCGCTGGCGGCGCCGTCAGGTCCTGTTGTTCGGCAGTCTGTTGCGCGCCCTGCTGGCCTGCGTGACGGCCGTGTTGATCCTCAGTCCGGCTCCGGACTGGCTCTTCTACGTCTCGGCGCTGTGCGTCACCGCGGTCAACCGCTTCGTCCTGTCCGGCCTGTCGGCCGCCCTGCCGCGCGTGGTCGACGCCGATCGCCTGGTCCTCGCCAACTCCCTCTCACCGACCGCCGGCACGCTGGCGGCGACCGCGGGTGGCGGACTCGCCTTCGCCGTGCGCCTGGTGGTGGCGGACTCCGATGCCGCCGTGGTGCTCGTGGGAGCAGGTCTGTATCTGTGCGCGGCCCTGGCGTCACTGAGCATGGCGCGAGAACTCCTCGGCCCGGACCGGCCCTTGGCGCGTGAGCAGATCGGGACAGCCCTCACGGACACCGCTCGCGACCTGGCGGCAGGCGTACGTCATCTGGCCGCGCCACAGCGCCGTGAGGCCGCCTGGGCCCTCGCGGCGATGTCGCTGATGCGGTTCTGCTACGGCGCCCTGCTGGTCATGCTGCTGATGCTGTGCCGGTACGCCCTCACCTCGACCACGGACGACGGACTCACCTTGCTGGGACTGGCGTTGGGCGTCTCCGGCGCCGGGTTCTTCGCGGCGGCCGTGGTGACCCCCTGGGCCGCGGGGCGGCTCGGGCCGGGGCGTTGGATCGTCGTGTGCGCGGGGTCAGCGGCGCTGCTGGAGCCTGCCTTCGGGCTGCCGTTCGCCACCGCTCCGCTGCTGGCCGCGGCCTTCGTCCTGGGGCTGACCACCCAGGGCGCGAAGATCGCCACGGACACCATCGTCCAGTCCTCCGTGGAGGACGGCTTCCGTGGCCGGATCTTTTCGGTTTACGACGTCCTCTTCAACGTCTTCTTCGTCGGCGCGGCCGCTGTGGCGGCCCTGATGCTGCCGCCGGACGGCCGATCCGTGCCGCTGGTGATCACGATCGCCGCAATCTACGCGACAGTAGCTGTGACTATGACCCGATTTGGCCGCCAGTAAGTGTCACATCAATGACACAGAGCCACTACTGACTACTGCGCTGTCAGTGGGGACCGCTACCTTACGTGGGTCTTATCTCGCGACATGTTCGCGTCACTCACGATGTTCTAGGGGGACCCCCAAGTGACCACTCCGCCGCCCCAGGGCAATCCGTTCGCACAGGGCCAGCCCGCGGCTGCACCCCAGGCTCCGTTCCCGCCGCAGGGCGGTTACCCTCAGCAGCCCGGGCAGCCCGGCCTCCCGCCCCAGGGCGGCGCTCCGTATGCTCCGGTCCCCCCGCAGCCCTCCGGTCGCAAGCTCAGCTTCAAGACGATCAAGAACATCGTCATCGTCATAGCCGTGGCGACCATCGCCATCGTCGGCTACGTCACCAGCCGGGACGACGCCAATACGGCCGCCGTCGGCGACTGCATGCACCGCGGCAGCAGCAGCGACAACAACCCGGACCTCGAAGTGGTGAAGTGCGACGACGCGAAGGCCCAGTTCAAGGTGCTGGCCAAGATCGAAGGCTCCTACCTCACCGAGACGCTGGCTTCCAGCAAGTGCGAGGCCGAGGCCAAGGACTTCCAGTACACGTACACCGAGAGCGGTGACGGCAAGGACTTCCTGCTCTGCCTGAAGGACTACAAGAAGTAGACAAACGACAGGAGGGGCGGTGTTTCACGTGAAACGCCGCCCCTCTGTCTGCTTCAGGCCTCAGCGCGCTGCCCCGGGGTCGTGTTTCACGTGAAACACGACCCCGTGCACAGCCTCAGCTCTCCTGTCCGGCCCACCACTCCTTGAGTGCGGCCACCGCGGCGTCCGGCTCCATCGGCCCGTTCTCCAGGCGCAGCTCCAGCATGTGTTGGTACGCACGGCCGATGACCGGACCGGGGCCCACTCCAAGGATCTCCATGATCTGGTTACCGTCGAGGTCCGGACGGATCGAGTCCAGCTCCTCCTGCTCCTGCAGCTTGGCGATCCGCTCCTCCAGCCCGTCATACGCACGTGACAGAGCCGCCGCCTTGCGCTTGTTCCGCGTCGTGCAGTCCGAGCGGGTCAGCTTGTGGAGGCGGTCGAGGAGCGGCCCTGCATCACGGACGTAGCGCCGAACCGCCGAGTCCGTCCACTCACCGGTGCCGTAGCCGTGGAATCGCAGGTGGAGTTCGACCAGACGCGAGACGTCCTTCACCAGCTCGTTGGAGTACTTCAGGGCCGTCATGCGCTTTTTGGTCATCTTCGCCCCGACCACCTCGTGGTGGTGGAACGAGACCCGGCCGTCCTTCTCGAACCGGCGGGTGCGCGGCTTGCCGATGTCGTGCAGCAGGGCAGCCAGGCGGAGGGTGAGGTCGGGACCGTCCTCCTCCAGCGCCATCGCCTGCTCCAGGACGATCAATGTGTGGTCGTAGACGTCCTTGTGGCGGTGGTGCTCATCACGCTCCAGCCGCAGAGCCGGCAACTCGGGCATCACGCGATCGGCGAGGCCCGTCTCGACGAGCAGCGTCAGGCCCTTGCGCGGCTGCGGGGAGAGGACCAGCTTGTTCAGCTCGTCCCGTACCCGCTCGGCCGAGACGATCTCGATACGCCCGGCCATCTCCGTCATCGCCGTGACGGCCTCGGGAGCAACCTCGAAGTCGAGCTGAGCCGCGAAGCGCGCGGCCCTCATCATGCGCAGCGGGTCATCCGAGAAGGACTCCTCCGGGGTGCCGGGCGTACGCAGCACCCGCGCCGCGAGGTCCTCGAGCCCGCCGTGCGGGTCGACGAACTCCTTCTGCGGCAGCGCCACCGCCATCGCGTTCACCGTGAAGTCACGGCGGACCAGATCCTCCTCGATGGAGTCTCCGTACGACACCTCGGGCTTGCGCGAGGTGCGGTCGTAGGCCTCCGAGCGGTAGGTGGTCACCTCGATCTGGTAGCCGTCCTTGTGGGCACCGACCGTACCGAAGGCGATCCCGACCTCCCAGACAGCGTCCGCCCAGGGGCGCACGATCTTGAGGACGTCCTGGGGGCGGGCGTCGGTCGTGAAGTCCAGATCATTGCCGAGCCGGCTCAGGAGCGCGTCCCGTACCGAGCCGCCGACCAGGGCGAGTGAGAACCCGGCCTCCTGGAAACGGCGGGCGAGGTCGTCGGCGACAGGAGCGACCCTCAGCAGCTCACTCACCGCGCGGTGCTGCACCTGGCTCAGGACACTGGACGTTTCTTCGTTGGCGTTCGGCACAACAGAAGAGGGTACGTGGCCCGGGCCACCGCGACCTCCTCCTATTCCCTTGCGGAAGTGTGGGGACAGGTCCGCTGTTCATGTACAAGGCCAACTCTTGAACCGTAAAGAGCCGCTTCCTCCCATAGACCCATATACCGGACTGCAGGGTGCTGGTCGACGATCTTGTGGAACGGACCGCGGCACTTCCCCTCAGCGCGCATCGTTACCATGCGTGGACGCACATTCCGACGACCACTGACGACGACGAGGGACGGACGAGCGCGTGGCCGAGGCGGCAGACTTCCAGGGGACCAGTGCCTCACCTGCCCGCCGGTGGCTGCGGCGCACCGGGGCACTGCTCGCCGGCGCGCCCCTGCTGGCCGGAGTCCTCCAGCTGCCCGCCGCCACGCCGGCGGGCGCGGCCGGGCTGGAGGCCCCACAGGCTGCCTCCAGCGCGGGCTCGGTATCGGTCGCGGTCGACTCGCTCACCCCCAGCGTCCTCTCCGAGAGCGACACGGTCACCGTGTCGGGCACGGTGACCAACAACGGCAAGCAGACGGTCACCGGTGCCCATGTCGACCTTCAGGTCGGCCCCCCGCTCGAGACCCGCTCGGCGATCGCCACCCTCGTCAAGAAGAGCGACGACCTCCAGGGGCCCTCCGGGCAAAAGGTCGGCGGGAAGTACACCGAGAAGTTTTCCGCGCTCACCCCCGGCGTCGCGGAACCCTTCAGCATCTCCGTGCCGGCCGACGAGCTGGATCTCGGCCGTGACGGCGTCTACCAGCTGGCCGTCGCACTCTCCGGGGAGACCGCCGCGCGGCCCTGGGACCAGGTCCTCGGCATCCAGCGCACGTTCCTGCCGTGGCACCCGGAGGAGGCGGACACCAAGACGAAGACCACGTTTCTGTGGCCTCTCGTCTCCAGCGCCCACATGACCGCCGAGACAGGGTCGAACGAGCAGCAGACGCCGGTCTTCCGCGACGACGAGCTCGCCGAGGAGATCGCCCCGGGCGGCCGCCTCGACCAGATGGTGTCGCTGGGCAAGGGCCTCGGCATCACATGGGTGATCGACCCGGACCTGCTGGCGTCCGTCGACGCGATGACGGGGAGCTACCAGGTCCGCGGTGCGGACGGCACCACCACTCCGGGCAGGAACCAGGAGGTCGCCAAGCGTTGGCTGGCCGAGCTCCAGCAGGCGGTCACGGGTGAGGAGGTGGTCGCCCTGCCGTTCGGCGACCCGGACCTGGCCTCCCTCGCCCACAAGGGCACGAACGTCGCCGGCTCGCTCAGCCACCTCAAGGAGGCCACCGATGTCGCCGCCGAAACGGTGGACACGATCCTGCACGTGCAACCGTCCACGGACTTCGCCTGGCCGATGGACGGCGCCGTCGCCCCGTCGATCGTGAAGGTCGCCACGTCCGCGGGTGCCGACAAGGTGATCGCCCGCAGCGACAGCCTCCAGGACGACCTGTCGTACACGCCCTCCGCGGCCCGCCCCATCGGCGGCGGCACCACGGCCGTGGTCGCGGACTCCCGCATGTCCACCGCGTTCCAGGGGGACCTGACCAGGACCTCCGCCTCCACACTCGCCGTGCAGCGCTTCCTGGCGCAGAGCCTGACGCTGAACCTGCAGACCGGCAAGCAGCGCAGCGTCGTCATCGCCCCGCAGCGGATGCCGTCCGTGAGCCAGGCGCAGACCATGGCGGAGGCCTTGGCGGCCCTCCAGGCCGGGAACTGGTCCGAGTCGCAGGACCTCACGGCCGCCGCCAAGGCCAAGCCCGACCCGGCTGCCAACACGAAGGTGCCGCCGGCTGCCGCCTACCCCCCCTCGTTGGTCAAGCAGGAGCTGCCCCGGGCCGCCTTCGAGCAGATCGCCAAGACCCAGGGCAAGCTCGACAAGTTCAAGGTGATCCTCACCCGCCCGTCCCGGGTGGTGACACCGTTCGGACGGGCCATGAACCGCGAGATGTCCACGTCGTGGCGCGACCGGGGCGTCGCAGCGGTGGAGTACCGGGAGGGCATCGAGTCGTACCTGAACGGGCTGATCGACGGGGTCAAGCTGATCGAGAAGTCGGAGACCAAGCTCTCCGGTCGCAGCGCGACGATCCCCGTGACCGTCCAGAACAACCTCGTCCAGGGCGTCGAGCACCTGAGACTGCGGCTCACCTCGCAGAACCCGACGCGACTCAAGATCGACGGCGACGCCTACGAGGAGCAGCCCGTCACCGTCAACGGCGGCCACGCCCAGTCGGTGAAGTTCACCACGTCCGCCAACGCCAACGGCCGGGCCAAGGTCGTCGCCCAGCTGTACACGGAGGACGGCCGGACGTACGGTGCGCCGGTCACCTTCGACGTGAGGGTCACCGAGGTCACGCCCACGGTGATGCTGGTCATCGGCGGTGGCGTCCTGCTCCTGGTCCTGGCCGGCTTCCGGATGTACACCCAGCGCAAGCGCGCCGCCGCCCGCGAGGCCGCCGAGGACGACACCGCCGAGGCGGGCGCCGAGGCCGACGACCCGCAGAGCCAGGCCGGCGCTCCGCAGAACCCGGAGGCCTCCGGCGCACGTCTCGAGAAGGACACCGAGGCCGGCTCACGGGCCGACGCCCCGGAGCAGCCGAGTGACCCGGCCCCGGACACCGCAGCGGAAAGCGCCGACCCGTCCGGCACGGGTGAGAGAGTGGACCGTTGAGAAATCGTGGCCGGTGGGCCCGGGACGATGAGGTGGGGTAACCATGAACGCGCCGTACGACGGTGACCGCGGCCGGGCCGCGGGCAGCCCGGGCTACCCCGATGCGGGCGGGCCTGAGGGCTCACCGCCCGAGCACGGCCAGGCGCCGCCGCAGCCGCCCGCGGACATCTACCTCCAGGACGCCTACGCCCAGGATCCCTACCGGGCGCAGGACCTCTCCACCCAGGACCCGGTCGGTGAGGCGCTCTACGACCGCGCCGCGCACCCGCCGCCCCCTCCCGGCTCGTACCAGCCGCAGCAGCAGCTCTACGGCCAGCCGCCGCCCTCGCCCTACGCGCCCGATCCGCAGGTGTGGGCGCAGACGCCCCCGCCGGAGCCGGACGGCCCGACGCGACACCTGCCGTACGGCGATGACGCCCGCACCACCCAGTTCGTGGGCGTGGACGACCTCGTCTCCCAGACGGGCGAGCCGCGCCAGGAGCCGGACGCGTTCGCGCATCTCTTCCGGGACCAGCAGCAGAGCAGCGGCCACCCGTCCTACGAGTCGCCGTCGGTCCCCGGCCCCTCCCCGGCCCCGGGACAGACGGAACAGGGCCCGTACGCACCGCGGGACCAGTACGCGACGCCCGGGCGGGCCGCGGCGACAGTGCCACCCCTCGTGGACGGGACGCCGGCCCCTGAGCCCGCCGCCTCGTCCGCTCCGAAGAAGGGCGGACGCGCCGCAGGCCTGATGAAGTCCAGCGCCGTGATGGCGGCGGGCACGATGGTCTCGCGCCTCACCGGCTTCGTCCGCTCCGCGCTGATCGTGTCGGCGCTGGGCGTCGGCCTCCTCGGCGACACCTTCCAGGTCGCCTACCAGCTGCCGACAATGATCTACATCCTCACCGTCGGCGGTGGTCTCAACTCCGTCTTCGTGCCGCAGCTCGTGCGCGCCATGAAGGAGGACGACGACGGCGGTGAGGCGTACGCCAACCGTCTGCTCACCCTGGTCATCGTGACGCTCGGCACCCTCACCGCGCTCTCGGTCGTCGGTGCGCCGCTCCTGGTCCGCTTGCTGTCCGACTCGGTCGCCAGCGACCCGGCGGCGATTCGGGTCGCCGTCACCTTCGCCCAGTACTTCCTGCCCACGATCTTCTTCATGGGCATCCACGTGGTGATGGGCCAGATCCTCAACGCCCGCGGCAAGTTCGGCGCGATGATGTGGACCCCGGTCCTGAACAACATCGTCATCATCGTGACGCTGGGCATGTTCATCTACGTCTACGGCACCGCGGCCGACTCCGAGATCAACGCCGCGAGCATCCCGCCGGAGGGCCAGCGCCTGCTCGGCATCGGCGTCCTGCTCGGCCTGGTGGTCCAGTCCATCGCGATGATCCCCTACCTGCGCGAGACCGGCTTCCGGCTGCGGCTTCGCTTCGACTGGAAGGGCCATGGCCTCGGCAAGGCCGTCACCCTGGCCAAGTGGACGGTCCTGTTCGTCCTCGCCAACCAGGCGGGCGCGATGATCGTCATCCAGTTGTCCACGGCGGCGGGCAAGGCCTCACCGGTCGACGGCACCGGCTTCTCCGCCTACGCCAACGCCCAGCTGATCTGGGGCCTGCCCCAGGCCATCATCACGGTCTCTCTCATGGCCGCCCTGCTGCCGCGCCTGTCGCGCTCGGCGAACGAGGGCGACGGCGGCGCCGTACGCGACGACATCTCCCAGGGTCTGCGCAACACGGCGGTCGCCATCGTGCCGATCGCCTTCGGGTTCCTCTCCCTCGGCATCCCCATGTGCACGCTGATGTTCGGCTCCTCGGGCACCAGTGAGGCCACCAACATGGGCTTCATGCTGATGGCGTTCGGGCTCGGCCTGATCCCGTACTCGGTGCAGTACGTGGTCCTGCGTGCCTTCTACGCCTACGAGGACACCCGAACTCCCTTCTACAACACGGTCATCGTGGCCGCGGTCAACGCCGGCGCCTCGGCGATCTGCTACTTCGTGATCCCGTCCCGCTGGGCCGTAGTCGGTATGGCCGCCTCCTACGGCCTGGCCTACGCGATCGGCGTCGGTGTCGCCTGGCGCCGGCTGCGCAGACGGCTCGGCGGAGACCTCGACGGAGCCCGTGTCCTGCGGACTTACGCCCGGCTGTGCATCGCGTCCGTACCGGCCGCCCTGCTCAGCGGCGCGGCCTGCTACGGCATCGGCCTCTCGCTCGGCCAAGGCCCCGCAGGCTCGTTCGCCGCGGTCCTGGCAGGCGGCGCCGTGCTCCTCGGGGTCTTCTTCGTCGCCGCCCGCCGCATGCGCATCGAGGAACTCAACTCGCTGGTCGGCATGGTCCGCGGACGCCTGGGACGCTGAGTCGGGGGGTAGGCGCACAACCATCGTCGGCCACCGCGTGTCGTGCATAGCGGCGGACTGTGGGCACAATTGGTTTCGGCGTCGGACGGCGCGCAACGGAAGTCGGGCGGGCGCGCAATGGATGGGGAGGCAGGAACGACGGTGGCGGAACGGAGTACGGCTGCCGTCGACGTGGCAGACAACAGCGGCGAGACGTCGCTGACCGCGCAGGCGGACCAGTCCACGGCCGACGGGGTGGCCAAGAACCGGGAGCGGGACACGGACAGCGACGAGGTACAGGAGACGACCGGGACCGACGGTGCCGGAAAGACCTCGCCGCCCGAACTGCACAGTGGTCACAAACTCGCCAGACGCTACCGCCTCGAGGAGTGCGTCACCCGTCTGGACGGTTTCAGCAGTTGGCGTGCCGTGGACGAGAAGCTGCGCCGTGCCGTCGGTGTGCACATCCTGCCCGCCGACCACTCGCGTGCCCGCTCCGTCCTGGCGGCGGCCCGCTCCTCCGCCCTCCTGGGCGACCCGCGCTTCGTCCAGGTGCTGGACGCGGTGGAGGAGAACGACGTCGTCTACGTCGTCCACGAGTGGCTTCCCGACGCGACGGAACTGACCACGCTCCTCGCCTCCGGTCCTCTGGAACCCTACGACGCCTACCAGATGGTCAGTCAGGTCTCCTCCGCCATGGCCGCCGCCCATCGTGAGGGCCTTGCCCATCTGCGGCTGAACCCCAACGCCGTGCTGCGTGCCTCGACCGGCCAGTGGCGCATCCGCGGCCTCGCCGTGAACGCCGCCCTGCGCGGCGTCGCGTCCGACACCTCACAGCGCACCGACACCGAGGCCATCGGGGCCTTGCTGTACGCGGCCCTCACACAGCGCTGGCCGTACGAGAGCGACGCCTACGGCCTGTCAGGTCTACCGAAGGACATCGGCCTGATCGCGCCCGACCAGGTACGCGCCGGTGTGCACCGCGGTCTGTCCGAGCTCGCCATGCGCGCGCTCGCCAACGACGGCGCCACCGCCTCCCGGCACGAGTCGCCGTGCACCACGCCGGAGGAGCTGGTGAAGGCGATCGGCGAGATGCCCCGCATCCGCCCGCCGGAGCCGGCGTTCGCCGCCCCGCCCGAGTACCAGCGCACGACGTACCAGCAGGGCACGTACGGCCGTCAGACCCCGCGCCCCGGCGTCACCCAGCAGATCCCGAGCCCGCCGCCTCCGCTCCAGACCCGCACGGGCAAGGCCCTGAAGTGGGCCGTCTCCGCACTGCTGATCACCGCGCTGGGCCTCGGCAGCTGGCAACTGGCGGACGCGCTGATGGACCAGGGCGGCAAGAACGACGACCCCGGCCAGACGCATACGAACGACGGGGACGACAAGGGTCCCAAGAAGCCTGCACCCAGCAAGCCGATCGCCATCAGCAGCGCCCGGGACTTCGATCCCCTCGGGGACCAGACAGAGAAGCCGTCAGACATAGGGAAGGTCTACGACAACAGCACGGCCACCTATTGGCAGACGGACTACTACCTGAGCGCGGACTTCGGCCGCCTGAAGTCGGGCGTCGGCATCATCCTCGATCTGGGTAAGGCCCAGCAGGTCGGGAAGGTGACCGTCACATTCGTGGGGGACACCTCGGTCGAACTCCGCAGCCCGAGCTCGGACGCGAGCTCGGAGCCGACGTCCCTCGACGCCTACTCCACGGTTGCCAAAGGTTCCGGAACGACCGTCCAGCTCAAGCCCGGCAAGCCTCTCAAGAGCCGGTATCTCCTGGTGTGGCTGACAAAGCTGCCGTTGCAGCCGGACGACGGCAAATGGCGCGGCAGGGTGGCGGACATCAAGGTGACCAGCTGACGGCATCTGCCTCGAGGAAGGAGGCCGATGGCAGACGGCACCGGATATGGCGGAGTGAGCGATCAGGACCTCCTCGCCCGCCACGTCCAAGGCGACCCCGACGCCTTCGGTGAGGTCGTGCGGCGGCACCGCGACCGGCTCTGGGCCGTCGCCCTGAGGACACTGGGCGACCGCGAGGAAGCCGCTGACGCCGTGCAGGACGCCCTCGTGTCCGCCTACCGGGCCGCCCACACCTTCCGGGGCCAGTCGGCCGTCACGACATGGCTGCACAGGATCACGGTGAACGCCTGCCTCGACCGCGCCCGCAAGGCCGCCTCCCGGAAGACCTCTCCCGTCGACGACACCGAGCGGCTGGAGCAACTGCTGGAGCCGCACGAGTCGGCCTCGGCCCCCGCCGAGCGCAATGATCTGCACCGGCAGCTCATCGAAGCGCTGGGGACCCTGCCGGCCGACCAACGTGCCGCGCTGGTCCTGGTGGACATGCAGGGTTACCCGGTCGCCGAGGCGGCCCGCATTCTCGACGTGCCCACCGGCACGGTGAAGAGCAGATGTGCGCGCGGGAGAGCCAGACTCCTGCCGCTGCTCACCCATCTACGGCCGGGCAGCACCGTTGGGGGCAAGAACCCGGGCGGAGAACGGAACCGGACGCAGGGGCCGGCCGTCCCACCCGCAGCGGGGCCGCACCGAGCGGAACCCCCGGCCACAGGACCGAGCGACCCAGCTGCTGTGAAGGGCGGAGGTGGACGAGCGTGACGTCGACGACAGACATGGCCGGGCACCCGGACGTCGCTGAGATCTCCGACCTCGCCGAGGGCCTGCTCTCTCCGTCCCGGACCACCGACCTCCGTCGGCATCTGGACGAGTGCGAACTCTGCGCGGACGTGTACGCCTCCCTGGAGGAGATCCGCGGACTGCTCGGCACGCTGCCGGGTCCACCGCGTGTGCCTGCCGATGTCGCGGGCCGCATCGATGCGGCTCTTGCCGCCGAGGCACTGCTGAGCGCCGGCGGCACGGAGTCCGAGGAGAGCGCGGAGCCGGCGGGCGCTCCCCTTCTCGCGCGCGACGACCGCGGTGCGCATGTTTCACGTGAAACATCGACCCCCACCGACCGGCCTGCCGGTCGCCCCCATTCCGCCAGCACCGGCCCCGGCCGCAAGGGCCGCACGCTCCTCGGGCGCCGCAGAATCGCCGTCCTGGGAACGGTCTTCACGGTGGCCGCCTTGGGTCTGGGTTCCGTCCTGCTGTCGTCGCTCGGCGACAACAAGCCGCCCCACGACACGGCGGGCGAACGGCAGAACACCTCCCCGGACACCTTCTCCGAGGGGAAGCTGCGGAAGCAGGTCACCGATCTCCTGGCCGAGAACAAGACCGAGGACAAGACCGAAGAAGGCGGCGGCTCCCGCACCCCCTTCGGCGCGGCGACCTCCCCCGGCAACCAGCCCAAGGTCTTCAGGGGAGCCGTGGTGCCCGGCTGCGTCCGCGACGGCATCGGGCGGGAGGACGCCGCCCTGGCGACCGAGAGCGGCACGTATCAAGGGAAGAAGGCCATGCTGGTGCTGCTTCCCGATCCTTCCGACGCCACCCGGGTCACCGCCTACATCGTCGACGCGACCTGTGTGGATCACTCGGCGTCCGGTGCGGCCGGCGAGGTGCTCCTGAAGCGCACCTACCCGTCCGCCTGAGCAAACGCTTCGTCTCGCCCTCTGGGGCACCCCGCGGTGCCGCATCTCCGTGTGCCCGGACACAGCGGGAATGCGCGCCCCTTAGGATCCGTTGGGTGGGGTGAGAGCTCTCCTGGAGAAGCTCCTACCGCTCAACCGACGCAGTCCAGAGACGAGGAATCAAGCCGTGAGCGACGTCCGTAATGTGATCATCATCGGCTCCGGGCCCGCCGGCTACACGGCGGCGCTCTACACCGCGCGCGCGTCGCTGAAGCCGCTGGTGTTCGAGGGCGCCGTCACCGCAGGCGGTGCCCTCATGAACACCACCGACGTCGAGAACTTCCCCGGCTTCCAGGACGGCATCATGGGCCCCGAGCTCATGGACAACATGCGCGCCCAGTCGGAGCGCTTCGGGGCCGAGCTCGTCCCGGACGACATCGTGGCCGTCGATCTGAGCGGTGAGATCAAGACCGTCACGGACACGGCCGGCACCGTCCACCGGGCCAAGGCCGTCATCGTCGCCACCGGCTCGCAGCACCGCAAGCTCGGACTGCCGAACGAGGACGCACTCAGCGGCCGCGGCGTGTCGTGGTGTGCCACCTGTGACGGCTTCTTCTTCAAGGACCAGGACATCGCCGTGATCGGTGGTGGTGACACCGCGATGGAGGAGGCCACCTTCCTCTCCCGGTTCGCCAAGTCGGTGACCATCGTCCACCGGCGTGACACGCTGCGTGCCTCCAAGGCCATGCAGGAGCGTGCCTTCGCCGACCCGAAGATCTCGTTCGTGTGGGACAGCGAGGTCGCCGAGATCCAGGGCGACCCGAAGCTCTCGGGCCTGAAGCTGCGCAACCTCAAGACCGGTGAGCTCTCGGACCTCCCGGTGACCGGTCTTTTCATCGCCATCGGCCACGACCCGCGCACCGAGCTCTTCAAGGGCCAGCTCGACCTGGACGAAGAGGGGTACCTGAAGGTGAACGCGCCGTCGACGCGCACGAACCTGGCCGGTGTCTTCGGTGCCGGTGACGTCGTCGACCACACCTACCGTCAGGCGATCACCGCAGCCGGTACCGGCTGTGCCGCAGCTCTCGACGCCGAGCGCTACCTCGCCGCCCTGGCGGACGAAGAGCAGCCCGAGCCCGAGAAGACCGCTGTCTGACCCTCCCTACCCGCCCCACGCACCAACCAGTTAAGGAGCCCGCCGTGGCCGGCACCCTGAAGAATGTGACCGACGACTCCTTCGAGCAGGACGTCCTCAAGAGCGACAAGCCTGTTCTGGTGGACTTCTGGGCCGCCTGGTGCGGTCCGTGCCGCCAGATCGCGCCGTCCCTCGAGGCCATCGCGTCCGAGTACGGCGACAAGATCGAGATCGTCAAGCTGAACATCGATGAGAACCCGGGTACGGCCGCCAAGTACGGCGTCATGTCCATCCCGACCCTGAACGTCTACCAGGGTGGTGAGGTCGCCAAGACCATCGTGGGCGCGAAGCCGAAGGCCGCGATCGTTCGCGACCTCGAGGAGTTCATCGCCGAGTGAACCGGCGGAGCCGTCGCATAGACGGTGCATGTTTCACGTGAAACACGAATGGGCCAACCCGGAAGGGTTGGCCCATTCGTTTGCCTGCACCTACAGGGGTCGCAGCGCCGGCTCCTTCTGCACGGCTCCCAGAAGGCGGTCCAGCGCCATCTCGACGTCTTCCTTCCAGGAGAGGGTCGACCTCAGTTCCAACCTCAGCCGAGGGTGAGTGGGGTGCTGTCGAACCGTCTTGAAGCCCACCGCCAGAAGATGATCGGCGGGCAGCACACAGGCAGGTTCTTTCCACCGTGCGTCTCCGAAGGCCTCGATCGCCTTGAAGCCGCGCCTCAACAGATCCTTGGCGACCGTCTGCACCATCACCCGGCCCAGCCCCTGTCCCTGGTAGCCGGGCACCATGAACGCCGTCATCAACTGCACCGCGTCGGGCGAGACCGGGCTCGTGGGAAACGCCGTGGATCGGGGGACATAGGCGGGGGGAGCGTAGAGCACGAAGCCCACCGGCACGTCGTCGACGTACACGACCCGTCCGCAGGATCCCCAGTCCAGCAAGACCGCTGAGATCCAGGCTTCCTTCTCCGAATCGGATGTGCCCGCCTTCAGCGCGGCCTCACCGCTGACCGGGTCGAGCTCCCAGAAGACACACGAGCGACAACGCTTGGGAAGGTCCTGGAGGTTGTCCAGCGTGAGCGGTACGAGCCGGCGGCCCATGAAGGGTGATCCTCGCTTCCTTCGCCCGCCGCCGCGTCGCGGGCGGCTGTCAGAGCGCTCCGTTCCTTGAGGAGACTGCCGATGAACCCACCGACCGCCCCCAGCCCCAAACCGGCGCTCACCAGCCCGGTGCGGCTCATGGTGCGCATGGCCCCTGTCCTCCCTCTCAGAGGTACTGCCGAGTGGTTGCGCCGTGCTCCGAGCGCATCGTATCCACGATGCGATTCCATCGATACCGCCAAAAAGGAAAGAGCGAGCCACGTTCCGGCACACACCGGACACGGCCCGCTCTTACCCGATCCACCAGAGTCTCCTCCGGAGGCTCAGGACTCGCTCTCCTCGGAGTCGCCCTCCAGGAGACTCTTCTGCAGGACCGGGCCCTCACCAGGGGCGAGCGAACCGAGGATTCGCTCAAGGTCCTCCATCGAGGCGAACTCGACGGTGATCTTGCCCTTCTTCTGCCCCAGGTCGACCTTGACCCGCGTCTCGAAGCGGTCCGAGAGCCGTGTGGCGAGGTCGGACAGCGCGGGAGAGACCCGGGCACCGGCACGCGGCCCCTTGGGCTTCTGAGCCTTCTGAGGCCGCGACCCCATCAGGGTCACGATCTCCTCGACGGCCCGTACCGAGAGTCCCTCGGCCACGATGCGGTGGGCCAGCCGGTCCTGCTCCTCCGAGTCCTCGACGGAGAGCAGTGCCCGCGCGTGGCCTGCGGAGAGCACCCCGGCGGCGACCCGACGCTGCACGGCCGGCGAGAGCTTGAGGAGACGCAGGGTGTTGGAGACCTGCGGGCGGGAGCGACCGATGCGGTCCGCCAGCTGGTCGTGTGTGCAGTTGAAGTCCCTCAGCAACTGGTCGTAGGCGGCCGCCTCTTCCAACGGGTTGAGCTGAGCACGGTGCAGGTTCTCCAGCAGAGCGTCGAGGAGGAGCTTCTCGTCCTCCGTGGCCCGCACGATCGCCGGGATGGCCTCCAGCCCCGCCTCGCGGCACGCCCGCCAACGGCGCTCGCCCATGATGAGCTCGTAGCGGGCGGGACCCGCCTGCCGTACGACGACCGGCTGGAGGAGCCCCACTTCCTTGATGGAGGTGATGAGCTCGGACAGCGCGTCCTCGTCGAAGACCTCACGTGGCTGCCGCGGGTTCGGCGTGATGGAGTCGAGGGGGAGCTCGGCGAAGTGCGCACCGATGGGCGCCGCGGGCACGGCGGGAGCACTCGGCTGCGAAGGCTCCTCTGTTTCACGTGAAACAGTCGGCAACGTGGCCACCTTCGCTGCGGCCACCCCCCGTTCGTTCGGCAGTGCAGGCAGTCCTGCGGGGGATGTGGAAGCAGCACCCTGGGCCGCAGCCTGGGCCACCGACTTCTCCGTCGGCGCAGCAGGGATCAGTGCGCCGAGACCACGACCCAGCCCCCTCCGTCGCTCGCTCACTGGACACCTTCCACCATGCTCGGATCGTTCTGTTGTGCGCCGATGTGGGCGTGCGTCGCGTCATAACTGATGCCGACACCCCTCAGCGCGATCTCTCGTGCCGCCTCAAGATAGGAGAGGGCACCGCTCGATCCAGGATCGTAAGTCAGGACCGTCTGCCCATAACTCGGCGCCTCGGAGATACGGACGGAACGGGGAATGCTCGTCCGCAGTACCTCGTCACCGAAGTGGGTGCGCACCTCTTCTGCGACCTGGGACGCGAGGCGCGTCCGGCCGTCGTACATGGTGAGCAGAATGGTCGACACATGCAGGTCGGGGTTGAGGTGCCCCCGTACCAGGTCGACGTTGCGCAGCAACTGCCCCAGGCCTTCCAGCGCGTAGTACTCGCACTGAATCGGGATCAGCACTTCCTGGCCCGCGACGAGCGCATTGACCGTCAGCAGACCGAGGGACGGCGGGCAGTCGATGAGGATGTAGTCCAGCGGCTGCTCGTACGCCTGGATCGCGCGCTGGAGCCTGCTCTCCCGCGCCACTAGGGAAACCAGCTCGATCTCCGCACCGGCGAGATCGATCGTGGCAGGGGCACAGAAGAGGCCCTCGACATCCGGCACCGGCTGGACGACCTCGGAGAGCGGCTTACTCTCCACCAACACGTCATAGATGGACGGAACTTCGGCGTGATGGTCGATGCCCAGCGCGGTGGACGCATTGCCCTGTGGGTCGAGGTCGACCACCAGGACCCGGCCACCGTGGAGCGCCAGCGATGCGGCAAGGTTGACGGTTGTCGTCGTCTTGCCCACACCGCCCTTCTGGTTGGCGACCACGATGATTCGGGTCTGCTCAGGCCGTGGCAGGCCCTCACCGGCACGACCCAGAGCCTCCACCGCCAGTTGGGCAGCACGACCGATGGGAGTGTCGTCCATCGGAGGCGGTGTTTCACGTGAAACATCCGCCCCCATCGACTCGGTACGGGGACCGGGGACCGGATCGGTCATCGGTCCCGCGATGTTGGCGTCGGACCGCAAGGATTCACTCTCCTCGACTTCAGGCTCGCAATGAACAGAGCCTCCCATGTCTTCGGGGTCGTGAACCAGTGAGGCCTGGCGTTCTGTGGAGAAATCCACCTCTGTGGATACCTCCGGTCCCTCATCGAGTGAACCGAGAGGCTTTCGGTCGCGGGGTTCGGCCGCAGCGCGGCCACGACTGATGATGCCGTGCAGCAGTGAGCGACGTTTCACGTGAAACACGATGCACAGCAGCCGTGGCCGGACTGTCGCGACACTCCGACATGCATAGGTTTGGCAGCTTGTGTGGAGTACGTCTCGTCCTCAGGACGGATCAGTGCCGCCGTGACGGATCAACTTCCCTGATCAGCATCTCCAAGACGAATCAGCATCTCCAGGAGAGGTGAAGGTCTCCGGGATGAGTGAGCGTCTCCACGATGGATGAGCGTCACCAGGAACGGGCCGGCGGCGTCGGAACGCCTCAGCTCAGCGACGTCGACGCGTCCGCCCCGTGCGAGCCGCCTTGGCACGCTTCGCGGCGAAGCGCACACCGCCCGGGCTTTCCCCGACCTCGACCCGAACGACGGTGGACATCGGGTCCACCACGCCCTCACCCACATGCAGGATGGATGTCTCCACCGCCCCCAGCTTGCTCAGCGCCGACGACGCGCTCTTCAACTCCTCCTCGGCGGTGTCGCCCTTGAGCGCGAGCATCTCGCCGTACGGCCGCAGCAGCGGGATCCCCCACGCGGCGAGCCGATCGAGCGGCGCGACGGCCCGGGCCGTCACCACATGAACAGGCTGGATCTTCCCCATGACCTCCTCGGCGCGGCCCCGCACCACGGTCACGTGATCGAGGCCGAGCAGCTCGACGACCTCGCTGAGGAAGTTGGTGCGCCGCAGCAACGGTTCCAGCAGGGTGATCTTCAGGTCGGTGCGGACCAGCGCCAGCGGAATACCGGGGAGACCGGCACCCGAGCCGACATCGCACACCGTCACGCCCTCGGGCACGACCTCCGAGAGCACGGCGCAGTTCAGCAGGTGCCGCTCCCACAGGCGGGGCACTTCACGCGGGCCGATGAGACCGCGCTGCACGCCCGCCTCAGCGAGCAGCTCGGCGTACCGCACCGCATCCGCGAAGCGGTCACCGAACACCTCGCGCGCCTGCTCGGGCGCGGGGGGAAGCTCCGCTGCCTCCGTCACGGGGGGACCGTCCTTCCGTACCGCGTCGGCGCATCAGGCGCCGACACCAGAACCACCAGAACTATCAGGCTGACAAAGTTCGGCCCCGCCTGCTCAACAGACGGGGCCGGGGAACGTGAAGGCCGTCAGGCGGGCAGCACGACGACGAAGCGCTGCGGCTCCTCGCCCTCGGACTCGCTGCGCAGCCCCGCGGCCTTGACCGCGTCGTGCACGACCTTGCGCTCGAAGGGCGTCATCGGCTCCAGCTTCACGGCCTCACCGCTGCTCTTGGCCTCCGCGGCGGCCTTGGCGCCCAGCTCGGACAGCTCGGAGCGCTTCTGTGCCCGGTATCCCGCGATGTCGAGCATCAGGCGGCTGCGGTCGCCGGTCTCCCGGTGCACGGCCAGACGGGTGAGTTCCTGGAGCGCCTCCAGTACCTCGCCGTCACGGCCGACCAACTTCTGCAGATCGCGGCCGCCCGTGTCGCTGATGATCGAGACAGAGGCGCGGTCGGCCTCGACGTCCATGTCGATGTCGCCGTCGAGGTCGGCGATGTCGAGCAGACCCTCCAGGTAGTCCGCCGCGATCTCGCCTTCCTGCTCCAGGCGAGTCAGGGTGTCTGCACCCTCGGCAGCGGCGGAGGTGGTGCCTTCCGTCACGGGATGGACTCCTTCTTACTTCTTGGACGGGGACTTGGGCCGCTGCGGACCCTTGCGCTGTCCGGACTGGGCCTTGCTGCGGGTGCCGCCGGAGGGCTTCGCGCCGCCCTTCTTGGCAGCGGCGTCGGGCTTGGCGTCCTCGGGCTCATCGGCCTTGGTCAGCGATGTCTTCGGTTCGTTCTCACCGGCCGCCTTCACGCCGGCGGAGCCGCCGTGCTGACGCTGCGACTTGCTCTGCCGCTTGGGCTGCTGGCGCTTCGGGATACCGGCGGCGGTGGTCGGCGACCCGTCCTCGGCCTGGGCGGCGGCCGCGGTCTCGCTCTTGATCACAGTGCCGTCGGCCTGGGCGGCGAGGCCGGCCTTGCTGAGGCCGTTGATGAACTTGCGCTCGTACTCGTTGCGGTCGCGGCCCTTGGCGACGATCGCCTTGATGATGGCGCGGTCACGACGCTTGCCGACCTTGTCGTGCTGCGTGACGTGCTTGGCCAGGCGCTCCAGGTACGCGGCCTGGGCCTTCGAACCCGGGGTCGGGTTGTTGCGGATGACGTACATCTGCTGGCCCATGGTCCACACGTTGGTGGTCAGCCAGTACACGAGGACACCGACAGGGAAGTTGATGCCGAAGACTGCGAACATGACCGGGAAGACGTACATCAGCATCTTCTGCTGCTGCATGAACGGGGTCTTCACCGTGGTGTCGACGTTCTTCGTCATCAGCTGGCGCTGCGTGAAGAACTGCGAGGCCGACATCAGGATGATCATGATGGCGGTGACGACGCGAACGTCGGTGATGGAGGACCCGAGGGCCTCCACCTTCCCGGCCCCGTCGGTGAACTTCGCCGCGAGCGGCGCCCCGAAGATGTGGGCCTTCTGAGCGCTTTCCAGCAGACGGTCGTTGATCACACCGATGGTGTCGTTCGACGCGATGCTGTTGAGCACGTGGTACAGGGCGAAGAAGAACGGGGACTGCGCCAGGATGGGAAGGCACGAGGAGAGCGGGTTGGTGCCCGTCTCCTTGTACAGCTTCATCATCTCTTCGGACTGACGCTGCTTGTCGTTCTTGTAGCGCTCCTGGATCTTCTTCATCTCGGGCTGGAGCGTCTGCATCGCCCGGGTGGCCTTGATCTGCTTCACGAAGAGCGGGATCAGGCAGATACGGATCAGGATCACCAGGGACACGATCGACAGGCCCCAGGCCCACCCGGTGTCAGGGCCGAAGAGGGCGCCGTACACCGAATGGAACTGGACGATGACCCAGGAGACGGGTGTGGTGATGAAGCTGAAGAGGCTGGCAATCGTGTCCACTAATCATGCTCCTTGGGCATGGGACGGTGTCTCTGCGGCCGGGCTCGAAGGACTCGACGGACTTGTGGGAGAAGTCTGTCCCTCGGTGGCCGGTCCGGCGGCGGAGGGCCCGCCCTTGCGTGCGCGCCACGCGGTGCGCAGCATTTCGTGCCACCGGGGACGCTTGCGCGGCGGGACATGGTCCACACCGCCCAGCGACCACGGATTGCATCGCAGGATGCGCCAGGCCGTGAGTGCCGTTCCCTTGAGGGCACCATGCCGGTCGATGGCCGTGAAGCCGTAGTGGGAGCACGACGGGTAGTACTTGCAGACCGGCCCGAGCAGCGGACTGATCGTCCACTGATAGAGCTTGATCAGAGCCAGCAGCGGGTACTTCATCGCGCGCCCCCTCCCAGCAACCGCTGGAGAGCGGCATCCAGGTCTCGGGCCAGCTGTGCATGGTCGGCGTCGCCCGATCCGGGCAGCGCTCGTACGACTACCAGGCTACCGGGGGGCAGCTGGGCGACTCGCTCGCGCATCAGGTGGCGAAGCCTGCGCTTCACCTTGTTGCGCACGACCGCGCCACCCACTGCTTTGCTCACGACGAAACCCGCACGCGTCGGGGGAGCGCTCTCCCCAGGCGCGTGCGGGTCCGTGGAACCGCTACGTAGGTGGACGACGAGGAGCGGGCGTCCGGCCCGGCGTCCTCGTCGTACCGCGGTCGCGAAGTCCTCGCGCCGCCTCAGCCGATGCTCGGTAGGCAGCACGACGTCATGACCTGATCGGGATCAGGCGGACAGGCTGGCGCGACCCTTGCTGCGGCGGTTCGCGAGAATCGCGCGACCGGCACGGGTACGCATCCGCAGGCGGAAGCCGTGGGTCTTCGCGCGACGGCGGTTGTTCGGCTGGAAGGTGCGCTTGCTCACTCGAGGGCTCCAGAAGAAATCGGTGGTTGCGGGGTGCCGTCTTGGCTGTCACCGTGCGCCCACGAGTAGCTCGCAGTTACGCCCGAGTGCACCGCTGACCGATCACCCAAATGATCTGTGCCCATCGGAGGCAGGCGGCAGCAGCCATCGACAACTCGACCTGGTTACGGTACGCGCGGCTACGCCATCCGGTCAAACCGGGAGTCGCCGGGAGACACTTGTCCACAGGCTGGGGACAACAACTTGAACCGTACCGGCCGCCCTGACTACCGTGACGGAACTCCGATTCGTTCCCTTATCCCTGCCCCACCCGATTTACATCCCGAGCCGTCCCAGAACCACACGTTCGTGGGACCTGTGAGAGAGCGTGCCCTGTGGCTGACGTACCTGCCGATCTTGCCGCAGTGTGGCCACGCGTATTGGAGCAGCTCCTCGGGGAGGGCCGCAGCCAAGGGGTCGAAGGAAAGGACGAGCACTGGATCCGCCGCTGCCAGCCGCTGGCGCTGGTCGCGGACACCGCCCTGCTCGCCGTACCGAACGAGTTCGCGAAGGGCGTGCTCGAAGGCCGGCTGGCGCCGATCGTCAGCGAGACGCTGAGCCGTGAGTGCGGGCGCCCGATCCGGATCGCGATCACCGTCGACGACTCCGCGGGCGACCCCCCGGCCCCCCAGGCTCCCCAGACCCGCCACCAGTCGCGCTACGAGGAGCCCGAGCTTCCGGCCACCCGCCAGGACCGCGACGGCTACGACCGCCCTGACCGGGACGGCTACGACCGCACGGACCGGGACGGATACGACCACCGTGACCGCGAAGGATACGAGCGCCCCGACCGGGACGGCTACGAGCGCAAGGACCGCGACGGTCATGACCGCCGGGACCGCGACGGCTATGAGGGGTACGGCCGCCACCGGGCCGACCAGCTGCCCGGTCAGGCCGGTGACCAGCTTCCGCCTACGCGCGCAGATCAGCTTCCCTCGGCGCGTCCCGCCTACCCCTCCGAGTACCAGCGCCCCGAGCCCGGCGCCTGGCCGCGTCCGTCGCGGCAGGACGAGTACGGCTGGCAGCAGCAGCGCCTCGGGTTCCCCGAGCGTGACCCGTACGCGTCACCCGGGCAGGACCCGTACGGCTCCCAGGACGCGTACAACCCCCAGGACTCCTACGGATCGGGGCCGAAGGACACCTACGGGTCGAAGGACTCCTACGGTCCGCCCTCCCAGGACTACCGCCCCCAGCCCGCGGAGCGCCCCTCCTATGAGCAGCAGCGCTCCGAATACGAGTCGTCACGCGGCGACTACGAGCAGCGTGACCCGGTTCGCCGGGAGCTGCCGGACCCGCCGGCCGGCTCGGGACACGTCCACCGGGGCGGCCCGGTCGGCCCGAACCTGCCCACGACCGGTGCGCCCGGCCCCCTGGCAGCGCAGCCTGCGCCGGCGGCCGGCCCGGGTGAGCCCACCGCCCGGCTGAACCCGAAGTACCTCTTCGACACGTTCGTCATCGGCGCCTCCAATCGCTTCGCGCACGCGGCCGCGGTCGCCGTGGCCGAGGCGCCGGCCAAGGCGTACAACCCCTTGTTCATCTACGGGGAGTCCGGGCTCGGCAAGACGCACCTGCTGCACGCGATCGGGCACTACGCCCGCAGCCTCTACCCGGGCACGCGGGTGCGGTACGTGAGCTCCGAGGAGTTCACCAACGAGTTCATCAACTCCATCCGCGACGGCAAGGGAGACAGCTTCCGCAAGCGGTACCGCGAGATGGACATCCTGCTCGTCGACGACATTCAGTTCCTGGCGGACAAGGAGTCGACGCAGGAGGAGTTCTTCCACACCTTCAACACGCTCCACAACGCCAACAAGCAGATCGTGCTGTCCTCCGACCGGCCGCCGAAGCAGCTGGTCACACTGGAGGACCGGCTGCGGAACCGTTTCGAGTGGGGTCTGATCACGGACGTCCAGCCGCCCGAGCTGGAGACGCGTATCGCGATCCTCCGCAAGAAGGCGGTGCAGGAGCAGCTGAACGCTCCGCCGGAGGTGCTGGAGTTCATCGCGTCCCGGATCTCGCGCAACATCCGTGAGCTGGAGGGCGCGCTGATCCGGGTCACGGCGTTCGCCTCGCTCAACCGGCAGCCGGTGGATCTGGGGCTGACGGAGATCGTTCTGAAGGACCTCATCCCCGGTGGCGACGATTCGGCGCCCGAGATCACGTCGACGGCCATCATGGGCGCGACGGCGGACTACTTCGGTCTGACGGTCGAGGACCTGTGCGGCACCTCGCGTGGCCGGGCCCTCGTCACCGCCCGCCAGATCGCCATGTACCTGTGCCGTGAGCTGACGGATCTGTCGCTGCCGAAGATCGGCGCGCTGTTCGGCGGGCGCGACCACACCACCGTCATGCACGCGGATCGCAAGATCCGCAATCTGATGGCCGAGCGCCGCTCCATCTACAACCAGGTCACGGAACTCACCAACCGCATCAAGAACGGCTGACGACGACGGCGCAAGGCCGCTGACGGCCAAGACCCATGAGGGCACTGAGGCCGTGAGGCCGTGAGGCCGCCACTGAGGGCGCTCCCGGATTTTCCCGGGAGCGCCCTTCTCATGTCCGGGCCCGTCGGCGCCAGGGACCCCGGATCCGGGGTCCCTCCCGCGGCCGTGCGGACCGGTTTCCGAGCCCTCGGGCCGGTTCAGCGACCCTCGCGTCACGCACCGAGCCGCAACCCGGTGTTCGATTAGTCGCCGGGTTACGGCCTCCCTCCACAGATTCGGGGACTTTCTGCCGTCCACATCCTGGGGATCGGGGAGTTGTCCAGATCGTGTCCACAGGCACCGCTGTTGAAAGACCATCAGACCAGTTCAGCTGCCTGTGGATTGGTGGACGAAGGATCTCCACAGACTGTGGACGACGGAATGATCCACAGGCTGTGCACCGAGTTGTCCACCGGCCGCCCACAGGCTGGGGGCGGTTGTCCCCAGCGATCGGCCCCTTCTCCACATGCCTGTCCACTGTTCGGCAACGCGACGCGTCTCCTCACCAGGTCGAGTGAAAGGCGTCACACGAAGGTGCCGGATTGGGCTGTGGGAAACGTGGGTAAACCTGGGGACGGCGTTGGGGAGAACTCGCCTCATCCTGTGCACGGCGTGTGCAGAACTTTCTGTTCTCCACAGATGCGCCCGGTTGTCCACCGCCTCCACCCACAGGGCCCGTGGACAAAATTCCCGCTCTGAGCTGGGCAAACGAGGTTATCCACGGTATCCACAGGCCCTACTACTACTCCCAACTAGAGAGAGCTGGGAATCCGTTTCGAAGCGGGCCCTGTGCACAACTCGCTCTTCGGTGCCCGGCCGCCCCTCGTCACGACTTGACCCCGAGAGGCACCTACTGTCAGTGCCGTGCGTCAGACTGGTCCCCGGTGTCCTCCCCCTCACAGGGACCGTCGACACCACGACAGACGACGAGGGCCAGGCAGAGCGAGAAGCGCCGGCAACAGCAGGAGGCGGCAACAGTGAAGATCCGGGTGGAACGCGACGTACTCGCGGAGGCAGTGGCCTGGGCGGCACGCAGCCTCCCGGCCCGTCCGCCGGCGCCTGTCCTCGCCGGCCTGCTGCTGAAGGCCGAGGAAGGCCAGCTGAGCCTGTCCAGCTTCGACTACGAGGTCTCGGCGCGGGTCTCCGTGGAGGCCGAGGTCGACGAGGAGGGCACGGTCCTGGTCTCCGGCCGCCTGCTCGCGGACATCTGCCGCGCGCTCCCCAACCGGCCGGTGGAGATTTCCACAGACGGTGTACGGGCGACCGTGGTCTGCGGCTCCTCCCGGTTCACACTCCACACCCTGCCTGTGGAGGAGTACCCGGCCCTGCCGCAGATGCCGAACGCGACCGGCACGGTCCCCGGCGAGGTCTTCGCCTCCGCCGCCTCCCAGGTCGCCATCGCGGCCGGCCGTGACGACACGCTGCCCGTCCTCACCGGTGTCCGCATCGAGATCGAGGGCGACACCGTCACGCTGGCGTCCACCGACCGCTACCGCTTCGCGGTCCGCGAGTTCCTGTGGAAGCCGGAGAACCCGGACGCCTCCGCGGTCGCCCTGGTGCCCGCCAAGACCCTCCTGGACACCGCCAAGGCCCTGACCAGCGGCGACCAGGTGATCCTGGCGCTGTCCGGCGGGGGCTCGGGCGAGGGCCTGATCGGCTTCGAGGGCGCGGGCCGCCGTACGACGACCCGTCTGCTGGAGGGTGACCTCCCGAAGTACCGTTCGCTGTTCCCGACGGAGTTCAACAGCGTCGCCGTGATCGAGACGGCCCCCTTCGTGGAGGCCGTCAAGCGCGTGGCCCTGGTCGCCGAGCGCAACACCCCGGTGCGGCTCAGCTTCGAGCAGGGCGTGCTCATCCTTGAGGCCGGTTCCAGCGACGACGCACAGGCTGTGGAAAGGGTCGACGCCCAGCTGGAGGGCGACGACGTCTCGATCGCCTTCAACCCGACGTTCCTGCTGGACGGCCTGAGCGCCATCGACTCCCCGGTGGCCCAGCTGTCCTTCACGACGTCCACCAAGCCCGCGCTGCTCAGCGGCAAGCCGGCGCTGGACGCCGAGGCGGACGAGGCCTACAAGTACCTGATCATGCCGGTGCGCCTCAGCGGCTGAGCCCGTCCGACGGTCGGCGGGACGCGGTGGATCACCGGCTCTGTCCACAGGCTGAGGACAAAGCCGCAGGTGAGGGCGTACGAGTGAGCGCGTATGCCCACAGATGTGCGTGAGCGTCCGGGTTTAGGCTCGGACGCGGGTACGAAAGTGCCTGGCGGTACGCACGTGCCGCCACGCCACGTCGCAGAACCTAAGGAACACAACTGATGGAGCTCGGTCTCGTCGGCCTCGGCAAGATGGGCGGCAACATGCGCGAGCGGATTCGCCGCGCAGGTCACACCGTCCACGGATACGACCGCAACCCGGACCTCGCCGATGTTCACAGCCTGGAAGAGCTTGTGGGCAAGCTCAGCGCTCCGCGCGTGATCTGGGTGATGGTCCCGGCGGGCGAGCCCACGCAGTCCACCATCGACGAGCTCGCCGAGCTGCTGGAGCCGGGCGATGTCGTCGTGGACGGCGGCAACTCCCGCTGGACCGACGACGAGAAGCACGCCGAGGAACTGGCGGCGAAGGGCATCGGCTTCGTCGACTGCGGTGTCTCCGGCGGCGTCTGGGGCCTGGAGAACGGCTACGCGCTGATGTACGGCGGCGACAAGGAGAACGTCGCCAAGGTTCAGCCGGTCTTCGACGCCCTCAAGCCGGAGGGCGACTTCGGTTCGGTGCACGCCGGCAAGGTGGGCGCGGGTCACTTCGCGAAGATGGTCCACAACGGCATCGAGTACGCGATGATGCAGGCCTACGCCGAGGGCTGGGAGCTGCTGGAGAAGGTCGACTCCGTGACGGACGTCCGGGAGGTCTTCCGCTCCTGGCAGGAGGGCACGGTCATCCGTTCCTGGCTGCTCGACCTCGCGGTCAACGCGCTCGACGAAGACGAGCACCTGGACGAGCTCCGGGGTTATGCACAGGACTCCGGCGAGGGACGCTGGACTGTGGAAGCCGCCATCGACAACGCGGTGCCGCTGCCGGCGATCACCGCGTCGCTGTTCGCGCGGTTCGCCTCCCGGCAGGAGGACTCGCCCCAGATGAAGATGATCGCGGCACTGCGGAACCAGTTCGGCGGCCACGCGGTCGAGAAGAAGTAACCGAGCACCGAGGGAGGTCGGCGAAACGACCATGCACGTCACGCATCTGTCGCTGGCCGACTTCCGCTCGTACCCCCGGGTCGAGGTCCCGCTCGACCCCGGGGTGACGGCCTTCGTCGGGCCGAACGGGCAGGGCAAGACCAACCTCGTCGAGGCCGTCGGCTATCTCGCCACCCTCGGCAGCCACCGGGTCTCCTCCGACGCCCCCCTGGTCCGCATGGGCGCCGATCGCGCGATCATCCGGGCCCAGGTCCGGCAGGGTGAACGGCAGCAGCTCGTCGAACTGGAGCTCAACCCGGGCCGTGCCAACCGGGCCCGTATCAACAGGTCCTCGCAGGTCAGGCCGCGTGATGTGCTGGGGATCGTCCGGACGGTGCTGTTCGCTCCCGAGGATCTCGCACTGGTCAAGGGCGACCCCGGTGAGCGGCGCCGCTTCCTCGACGAGCTGATCACCGCCCGCTCCCCGCGCATGGCCGGGGTCCGGTCCGACTACGACCGGGTCCTCAGACAGCGCAACACTCTGCTGAAGTCGGCCGCGCTGGCCCGTCGGCACGGCGGCCGCACCATGGACATGTCCACGCTGGACGTGTGGGATCAGCATCTCGCGCGCGCGGGCGCCGAGTTGCTTGCCCAGCGCCTGGACCTGATCGCCACGATCCAGCCGCTGGCCGACAAGGCCTACGAGCAGCTCGCCCCCGGCGGCGGCCCGATCGCACTGGAGTACAAGCCGTCCGCGCCGGGCGAGGCACACACCCGTGAGGACCTCTTCGAACAGCTGATGGCGGCGCTCACCGAGGCCCGCAAGCAGGAGATCGAGCGTGGCGTCACCCTGATCGGCCCGCACCGGGACGACCTCCAGCTCAAGCTCGGCCAGCTCCCCGCCAAGGGCTACGCCTCCCACGGCGAGTCCTGGTCCTACGCGCTGGCGCTGCGCCTGGCCTCGTACGACCTGCTCAGGGCAGAGGGCAACGAGCCGGTGCTGGTGCTCGACGACGTCTTCGCGGAGCTGGACACCCGTCGCCGGGAGCGCCTCGCCGAGTTGGTCGCGCCCGGCGAGCAGGTCCTGGTGACGGCCGCCGTCGACGACGACGTACCGCACGTGCTGTCCGGGACGCGGTTCGCCGTGTCCGAGGGGACGGTGGAGCGCGTATGACGCAGAACACATCCGGGGGCGCCGGGAAGTCCCCCGAGCCCTCCGGTGTCGACCTCGCGCGTGTGGCGCTGCGGGCCGCCAGGGAAGCCGCACGCGCGCGTGGGGACGCCGCACAGCAGAAGAAGCAGGCGCGCCGCGGCGGTCTGCGCTCCGGCGCACGAGCCGACGGGCGCGACCCCATGGCGCTCGGGTCCGCGATCAACCGGCTGATCACCGAGCGGGGCTGGGAGGCTCCGGCCGCGGTGGGCGGGGTGATGGGCCGCTGGCCGCAGATCGTCGGCGAGGACGTGGCCAAGCACTGCGTCCCGGAGAGGTACGACGAGGACGAGCACGTCCTGACGGTGCGCTGCGACTCGACGGCCTGGGCGACGAACCTCCGGTTGCTCGCGCCCACGCTGGTCGCGCGCCTCAACGAGGACCTGGGGCACGGCACGGTGAAGCTGATCAAGGTGCAGGGGCCGGGCGGCCCCGCGCGCCGCTACGGCCCGCTGCGCGCCCCCGGCAGCACCGGTCCGGGCGACACCTACGGCTGAAGCGGCACCGGTTTCCCACCCGTCGACAGCACGTGACTGACTTCACATCGAGGGCTTGCGCCTGCTCGTTCGGAGCGTCGGCGGCCCTCCCGTCGCGGGCCCGCGCACGGTTGCGAATCGCGACCTGACTCCTAAGTAGCCAAGGGTTGACGGCCGGAAGCGCTGAGTGCCTCCGTGAGCCTCTTGGAGCCCCCATCCGTATATCGGGAGTCGGACAAGACCCGTCGAGGGCGGCACATGCGGACTCAGGTACCGGCAAACCCCCATCAGTGTCAGTGCTACCGGTAGACTGGAAGCAATCCCGCCCCAATCGTGGGGACCGTCCGGGAAAAGCTGAGCAACGCTGATCAAGGCTTACCAACGCAACATGCCGCAGCCGCTCCGGCAACCCGCCGACGAGCCTGGCTCGTGCTGTGCCAGAAAGGGCGCTTCGTGGCCGATTCCGGCAACCCCAACGAGAACATCCCGTCCACCGACGCAGGCGTGACCAGCGAGGCGATCACCTCCAACGGCGAGGTCACCGCCTCGTACGATGCCAGCGCCATCACCGTCCTCGAGGGTCTGGACGCGGTCCGCAAGCGACCCGGCATGTACATCGGCTCGACCGGTGAGCGAGGGCTGCACCACCTCGTGTACGAGGTCGTCGACAACTCGGTCGACGAGGCGCTGGCCGGCCACGCGGACACCATCGACGTGACGATCCTCCCCGACGGTGGCGTCCGGGTCGTCGACAACGGCCGTGGCATCCCGGTGGGCATCGTCGCCTCCGAGGGAAAACCGGCCCTCGAGGTCGTGCTGACCGTGCTGCACGCGGGCGGCAAGTTCGGCGGCGGCGGCTACGCGGTCTCCGGTGGTCTGCACGGCGTGGGCGTCTCCGTCGTCAACGCGCTGTCCTCAAGGGTCGCCGTCGAGGTCAGGACGGACGGCCACCGCTGGACGCAGGACTACAAGATGGGCGTCCCCACGGCGCCGCTCGCCCAGCACGAGGCCACCGAGGAGACCGGCACCTCGGTCACCTTCTGGGCCGACCCGGACATCTTCGAGACCACCGACTACTCCTTCGAGACGCTCTCGCGGCGCTTCCAGGAGATGGCGTTCCTCAACAAGGGCCTCACGCTCAAGCTCACCGACGAGCGTGAGTCCGCCAAGGCCACCTCCGGGGCGGACGAGGCGGGCGCGGACGAGACCGCCGAGGTCAAGACGGTCACGTACCACTACGAGGGCGGCATCGTCGACTTCGTGAAGTACCTCAACTCCCGCAAGGGCGAGGCGGTGCACCCCACCGTCATCGACCTGGAGGCCGAGGACCGGGACAAGCACCTGTCCCTCGAGGTCGCCATGCAGTGGAACGGCGGCTACACCGAGGGCGTGTACTCCTTCGCCAACATCATCCACACCCATGAGGGCGGTACGCACGAAGAGGGCTTCCGCGCCGCGCTGACCTCGCTGATCAACAAGTACGCGCGCGACAAGAGGCTGCTGCGGGAGAAAGACGACAACCTCACGGGTGACGACATCCGCGAGGGTCTGACGGCGATCATCTCGGTCAAGCTGAGCGAGCCCCAGTTCGAAGGCCAGACGAAGACCAAGCTGGGCAACACCGAGGCCAAGACCTTCGTCCAGAAGGTCGTCTACGAGCACCTCGCGGACTGGCTGGACAGGAACCCGAACGAGGCCGCGGACATCATCCGCAAGGGCATCCAGGCGGCCACCGCGCGCGTGGCGGCCCGCAAGGCCCGTGACCTCACCCGCCGCAAGGGCCTGCTGGAGACCGCGTCCCTGCCGGGCAAGCTCTCCGACTGCCAGTCGAACGATCCCACCAAGTGCGAGATC
This sequence comes from Streptomyces sp. 378, assembly GCF_030124145.1. Lineage (GTDB taxonomy): Bacteria > Actinomycetota > Actinomycetes > Streptomycetales > Streptomycetaceae > Streptomyces. The sequence continues at coordinate 16,479 of NZ_JASKMS010000018.1, read as the reverse complement.
TTCATCGTCGAGGGTGACTCCGCCGGCGGCTCGGCCAAGTCCGGCCGCAACCCGCAGTACCAGGCGATCCTCCCGATCCGCGGCAAGATCCTGAACGTCGAGAAGGCGCGGATCGACAAGATCCTGCAGAACCAGGAGATCCAGGCGCTGATCTCGGCCTTCGGCACCGGAGTCCACGAGGACTTCGACATCGAGAAGCTGCGCTATCACAAGATCATCCTGATGGCGGACGCCGACGTCGACGGCCAGCACATCAACACCCTGCTGCTGACCTTCCTGTTCCGCTTCATGCGGCCCCTCGTCGAGGCCGGGCACGTGTACCTCTCCCGCCCGCCGCTCTACAAGATCAAGTGGGGCAAGGACGACTTCGAGTACGCGTACTCCGACCGTGAGCGCGACGCCCTGATCGAGATGGGCCGCAACGCGGGCAAGCGCATCAAGGACGACTCCGTGCAGCGCTTCAAGGGGCTCGGCGAGATGAACGCCGAGGAACTGCGCATCACGACCATGGACCAGGAGCACCGCGTCCTCGGCCAGGTCACCCTCGACGACGCCGCCCAGGCCGACGACCTGTTCTCGGTCCTCATGGGTGAGGACGTCGAGGCCCGCCGCGCGTTCATCCAGCGCAACGCCAAGGACGTCCGCTTCCTCGACATCTGAGTCGGTCTCAGCTGACCGCATCAGGAAGGATCCTCACCAGCAATGACCGACGAGAACACTCCCGTGACGACGCCCGAGGGTGACGCCCTGGCCATGCGCGTCGAGCCCGTCGGGCTCGAGACGGAGATGCAGCGCTCGTACCTCGACTACGCGATGTCCGTCATCGTCTCGCGTGCGCTGCCGGACGTCCGCGACGGCCTCAAGCCCGTCCACCGCCGGGTGCTGTACGCGATGTACGACGGCGGCTACCGGCCCGAGCGCGGCTTCTACAAGTGCGCCCGCGTCGTCGGCGACGTCATGGGCAACTACCACCCGCACGGCGACTCCTCGATCTACGACGCGCTGGTCCGCCTCGCGCAGCCGTGGTCGATGCGCATGCCGCTCGTGGACTCCAACGGCAACTTCGGCTCCCCGGGCAACGACCCGGCCGCGGCCATGCGGTACACCGAGTGCAAGATGGCGCCGCTGTCGATGGAGATGGTCCGCGACATCGACGAGGAGACCGTCGACTTCACGGACAACTACGACGGCCGCTCCCAGGAGCCGACCGTCCTGCCGGCCCGCTTCCCGAACCTGCTGATCAACGGCTCGGCGGGTATCGCGGTCGGCATGGCGACCAACATCCCGCCGCACAACCTGCGCGAGGTCGCCGCCGGCGCCCAGTGGTACCTGGAGAACCCCGAGGCCTCGCACGAGGAGCTGCTGGACGCGCTCATCGAGCGCATCAAGGGCCCGGACTTCCCGACCGGCGCGCTCGTCGTCGGCCGCCGGGGCATCGAGGAGGCCTACCGCACGGGCCGCGGCTCGATCACCATGCGCGCGGTCGTCGAGGTCGAGGAGATCCAGAACCGCCAGTGCCTGGTGGTCACGGAGCTGCCGTACCAGACCAACCCCGACAACCTCGCGCAGAAGATCGCCGACCTGGTCAAGGACGGCAAGATCGGCGGCATCGCCGACGTGCGTGACGAGACCTCCTCGCGCACCGGCCAGCGCCTGGTCATCGTCCTCAAGCGGGACGCGGTCGCCAAGGTCGTGCTGAACAACCTCTACAAGCACACCGACCTGCAGTCGAACTTCGGCGCCAACATGCTGGCGCTGGTGGACGGCGTGCCGCGCACGCTCTCGCTGGACGCGTTCATCCGCCACTGGGTGACGCACCAGATCGAGGTCATCGTCCGCCGTACGCGCTTCCGGCTGCGCAAGGCCGAGGAGCGGGCGCACATCCTGCGCGGTCTGCTGAAGGCGCTGGACGCCATCGACGAGGTCATCGCGCTGATCCGGCGCAGCGACACCGTCGACATCGCCCGCGGCGGCCTGATGAGCCTGCTGGAGATCGACGAGATCCAGGCCAACGCCATCCTCGAGATGCAGCTGCGCCGACTGGCCGCCCTGGAACGCCAGAAGATCGTCCAGGAGCACGACGAACTCCAGGCGAAGATCAACGAGTACAACGAGATCCTCGCCTCCCCGGTCCGCCAGCGCGGCATCGTCAGCGCCGAACTGGCCGCGATCGTCGAGAAGTTCGGCGACGACCGCAAGACGACGCTGATCCCCTACGAGGGCGACATGTCCATCGAGGACCTGATCGCCGAGGAGGACATCGTCGTCACCGTCACCCGGGGCGGCTACATCAAGCGCACCAAGACCGACGACTACCGCGCCCAGAAGCGCGGCGGCAAGGGCGTGCGCGGCGCGAAGCTCAAGGAAGACGACATCGTCGACCACTTCTTCGTGTCCACCACGCACCACTGGCTGCTGTTCTTCACCAACAAGGGCCGCGTCTACCGCGTCAAGGGCTACGAGTTGCCCGACGCCGGCCGGGACGCGCGCGGTCAGCACGTGGCGAACCTGCTCGCCTTCCAGCCGGACGAGGCGATCGCCGAGATCCTGGCGATCCGTGACTACGAGGCGGTTCCCTATCTCGTTCTGGCCACCAAGGCCGGACTTGTGAAGAAGACGCCTCTGAAGGATTACGATTCACCTCGTTCCGGCGGTGTGATCGCCATCAACCTTCGCGAGGGTCAGGACGGTTCGGACGACGAACTGATCGGAGCCGAACTGGTCTCGGCGGACGACGATCTGCTTCTGATCAGCAAGAAGGCGCAGTCGATCAGGTTCACGGCCTCGGACGACACCCTGCGGCCCATGGGCCGTGCCACCTCGGGTGTCAAGGGCATGAGCTTCCGTGAGGGCGACGAGCTGCTCTCGATGAATGTTGTTCGACCCGGTACGTTCGTGTTCACTGCCACAGACGGCGGGTACGCGAAGCGGACCAACGTCGACGAGTACCGCGTCCAGGGTCGCGGCGGCCTCGGCATCAAGGCTGCCAAGATCGTCGAGGACCGTGGATCCCTCGTCGGCGCGTTGGTGGTCGAGGAGACCGACGAGATCCTCGCCATCACGCTGTCGGGCGGTGTGATTCGTACGCGAGTCAACGAGATCAGGGAAACCGGCCGTGACACCATGGGCGTCCAACTGATCAATTTGGGCAAGCGCGATGCCGTCGTGGGCATCGCTCGCAACGCCGAGGCGGGACGCGAGGCGGAAGAGGTCGACGGCGACGTGGTCGTCGACGAGACCGCCGAGGGTGCCGTGACCGGCACGGACGAGGGTGAGGCGCCCTCGCCCGAGTAGGCACGAGGAGTGAGTCAGCGTGAGCGGAGCCACGGGCGCCGGACCGGCCGGTACCTCAAGGGGTACGGAAGCGGACGACGGCGGTCGTGGCTCCGCCGCACGTGCGGCGGACCCGCACACGACCAACCTGAAGGCGATCAAGTCCCCGACCAAGGACGCGCCCTCGCCTGACGCGCAGGAATCACAGGGGGGAACTGTGACGGCCCGAGGTCCGCAGACCCAGCAGCCCAAGGCCGGCGCGGGCCCGTCCGCCTCCGGCACGCACCCGCAGCCGGCCGCCCAGGAGCCGGGCACGGCGTCCCCCCTGCCCGGGGACCGGCAGGCGCAGCAGGCCGCCGGGCCGTACCACCCGCCGCAGGCCTACCCGGCGCAGCAGGCGGCCGAGGGTGCCGGTACCGCACGCCGTCCCCGTACGGGGGCGCGTACCACTCCGCGTGTCCGCAAGGCGCGGCTGCGGGTGGCGAAGGCCGACCCGTGGTCGGTGATGAAGGTCAGCTTCCTGCTCTCCATCGCCCTGGGCATCTGCACGATCGTCGCGTCCGCCGTGCTGTGGATGGTCATGGACGCGATGGGCGTCTTCTCGACGGTCGGTGGCACGATCTCGGAGGCCACCGGCTCGAACGAGTCCAACGGCTTCGACCTGCAGGCCTTCCTGTCGCTGCCGAACGTCCTGATGTTCACGTCGATCATCGCGGTCATCGACGTCGTCCTGGCGACGGCCCTCGCGACGCTCGGCGCGTTCATCTACAACCTGTCCGCGGGCTTCGTGGGCGGTGTCGAGCTGACGCTCGCCGAGGACGAGTGACGTCCTTCGACGCTGTCCCGACAACCGATTTTGGGACTGCGCATGTCGTGCGCTAATCTTCAGGAGTCAGCGCGCGGGACGCACACCGCAGAGCGCGGCGGGGCTATAGCTCAGTTGGTTAGAGCGCATCCCTGATAAGGATGAGGCCACAGGTTCAAATCCTGTTAGCCCCACCAGCGACAAGAACCCCAGTCGATATCGGCTGGGGTTCTTCGCTGTCCCCGGGCCGCTATCAGCCGCGGTCCGGTTCTCCCACCCGGCGCTCGAACCGCCTGTCTGCGCGCTGTCCCCGTGCCTAGACTCGGTCAATGACCTTGGAATGGGAACAGGTAATCGTTCACGCGGTGGATCCGGTGGCCCTGGGGCAGTGGTGGGCCGACGCGCTGGGCTGGGTGGTGGTGTACTCGTCCGACGATGAGTTCGAGATCCGCCCCGAGCCGGATCGCATGCCAGGGCTGGATTTCGTCCGCATCGAGGAAGCCAAGCAGTCCAAGAGCCGACTGCACCTCGACTTCAGGCCCGACGACCAGGCCGCCGAAGTGGCTCGCCTCGAGGCGCATGGCGCCAAGCGGGTCGATATCGGCCAGGGCGATCAGTCGTGGGTCGTCATGGCCGACCCTGAAGGCAACGAGTTCTGTGTCCTCGGCCGGCGCAAGCAGTGAGGAGCGCATCGGCGCGATGACCCCCGGCCGGTGACGGTCGGGGGTTTTCCGTCTCTCCTGTGTGTCCATGTGCGGTCGGTGGCCGGAGGGCCGGGACATGCGTGAGCCCGGCGGCTCTGTCGAGCTGCCGGGCTCTGTACGCGGGATCGCCAGAACGTGGTGCCGGGGGTTCAGCGCTGCAGGGGCGTGAGATGGTCCGCCTCGGCGTCGGGGTCCTCATCGGTGCAGTCGGTGCCGGGGGAGGCCGCCGTGTCCGCGGGCGAGCGGTGCCGGCAGCGGGGGGTCTTGCCATGGGCCTCGGCGCGGATGCGCTGCTTCATGGTGGGGGGCAGGGCCTTGGGGGAGGTCCAGGGGAAGGCCGCCGGTGCCGCTGTCCGCTGCTGTGGGATGCTCGCGCCGCCGCTGTTGCTCTTCTGCTCGCTCTGCGGTACCGCCGCGGCGGCGGTCGTGGTGACGAGTCCGAGCGCCGTGCAGAGCGCCAGGAAGACGGTGACGATGGTGGTCCACAGCGTCATGACCTTGTTCCGGGCCATGGCCCCTCACTTTCGGGTTGGGCGATTTGCGTACTTTCCTCATGATGTGTATGCGGGGCGGGAAGTGGTGGACCCCGACCCGTGGCGCGTCGATGTTCTGATGAACACCACCCGTATGGCCGCAAAGAGGGCGAAAAGGTGAGGAGACTGGCAAAAGGCGGTCAAAGTGACCGTCTGTCCAGGTGTGATCACCCTCCGATCGGAAAGGTGCACTCCGCTTCTATCCCGGTTTCCGGGACGGGAGTTGACGGCCGACTCAGGTCACCGATCGGTCTCGGTCGGTGTGTATAGTCGGGCGCCAGAGGTCCCCTACGTCAAGGAAAGACGAGGTAGCGCGGTGAAGAAGCTTCTCCTGGTCGCACTGGCCGCCATCGGCGGGCTCCTCGTGTACCGCCAGATCCAGGCGGATCGCGCCGAGCAGGATCTGTGGACGGAGGCGACTGACTCCGTGCCCACGGGTTCGTGAGTCACGACAAACCAGACCGAACACACCCCGGCCGCCTCGCGGTCGGGGTTTTGTGTGCCGAGCGCCGGTCGTGGACCCGGCCGACGCGGCAGGATGGGCCACGGTTTCACGGGCTCTGTGGTCAGGCGACGTGAGGGGTGGCGCGTGAGGGGACGGTGTCGTACGGCGCGGGGACGGCGCACGGGGGCGTATCGAGGCCGTCCGGCGGGGGCCGTACGCCTGGGGGCTGTGGTGATGATGCTGGGGACGACGGCGGCCGTGACGCCCGGCCAGGCCGACGCCGCCGGAGAGGCCTCCGGCGCCCCGGGCCCGTACGCCTTCGCTGTCGGCGCGCAGAGCGTCGAGGGCGCGAGGAGCACCGGGGAGGCCGCCCTCCTGGAGCCCGGCCGGACCTACAGGAGCTCCCTGCCCGGCAGCGGCAAGGTCAGCTACGGCCTCGAACTCGACGCCGCGTCGAACGCGTACGTCTCCGTCACCGCCGTCCCCTCCCCCGGCAGCACCGTCTCCGTCATCGACGGGGTCAAAGTGACCGTGCAGGACGCCGAGGGCAACACCTGCTCCGTCGACAACACCGGCTTCGGGGCCGCCCGCAGCCCTCACCCCATCGCCGCGTGGGGCATGCGCGAGATCGCGCCCGACAAGCCGCTGTGCCGCAAGGCGGGTGCGTACTACGTGTCGGTCGAGCGCGTCGACCCCGAGGGTGAGGGCTCCTCGCCGGACGCCTGGGACCTGGAACTCGTCGCCATGACGGAACCGCGGACGGCGAAGACCGGGGCGACCAGCGCGCCCGAGGTGTGGAACTCCGCCACGCCCCAGCCGGTCCAGGGACAGTCCCGGCGCCGGAAGGGCGGCGCCGGGTTCACCGGTGCCACCCCCCTCGACCAGGGAGTCTGGCGGGACGACATCCGGCCCGGCCAGACACTCTTCTACAAGGTGCCCGTCGACTGGGGACAGCAGGTCTCCGTCATCGCCGATCTCGGCAGCTCGGGCTCCGGCGCCACCGGCTACACCTCTGACGCGCTGAGCCTGGCCCTCTACAACCCGGCACGCGGTCACGTCGCCGACGTGGGTGTCGGTTACGACGGCGGCCAGAAGTCCGGGAGCCTGCGCCCACTCCCACCGGTCGACCACGCCAACCGCTACGCCGCCGCTCCGCAGGTGAGCGCGCTGCGCTTCGCCGGCTCCCACTACCTCGTCGCCCACCTCTCCGAGGGCGTCGCCGACACCTTCGGCGACGGGCCGTTCGTGATGACGCTGCGGGTCCGGGTGAGCGGGGAGGCGCGGAGCGGGCCCGAGTACGCGGGGGAGTCCGAGCCGAAAGGCGTCTTCGAGGTCTCGGACGAGGACCGGGAGGCGGCTGCGCAGGGCGTGACCAGGGGCGATGACACCGCGATGAGGGCGCTCGCCGTGGGCGGGATCGGCACCGGCAGCGCGCTGCTGGTGGGGCTCGGGGTGTGGACCTTGGTGGCTCGGCGGAGGAACGCCGCGTAAGAGGGCCGGGCGCACCCGCCGTGTCGCCGCCCTGATCGCCGGGCTCGCCGCGACCGCGGAGCCGGGCGGCCGCCGGCCCGCTCAGATCTGGGTCAGGGCCCAGAAGCCCACGGCGTAGCAGGCCAGCGCCAGGAGCAGCAGTGGCACCGCCACCTTGGCCGGGGGGCCGGGGCGGGAAGGCTTGTGCGCCCGGTGCCGCGACGGCACCTGGGTGACGAGCGGGGCCGGGGGAGTCCAGGCCGTGTACGAGGCGGTGGGGGTGTCCGTGCGGTACTGCTCCGCAGGGGGCAGGGACGGACCGGAGTACACCGGGGGGAGCGGCTGGGCGGTGGACAACGGATGCGTGGGGTCGTAAGGGGAGACCGGAGGCTGCGGGTGCGGGCCCTGCGCCGGTGCGGGGTGTGACGCCCCGGGCGCCGGGGACGTGGTGACGGTGGCCTGCGGAGGCGGCAGCGGGAAGCTGCCGGTGTCTGACATGGAAGACGGCTGGGCGGCGGCCGAGGGGTCGGTGGTCCGTCGCGGGTCGGACGGTAGCGACGGGGCGCTCGCCTGTGACCAGGCATGGCTTGAAACGTCTCCGCGCTGCCCGCCGGGCACCGGCAGGTCCGCCTCGTCGGCTCCCCGCCGGGATGATTCGCCGCCCGTCCCGGGGCCGGACGGCTCCGCTCGCGGGCCCAGCCCTTTCGCCCTCTCCAGCGGCCCCTCGGGAGCGAACCCCCGGGGGAGCGGGCCGAGTTGGTCGAAGATCTCGATCAGCTCGTCGTCCGGGCCCGGCTCGGGAAGGAGTTCTGCGGCGGCGCCGAGTGCCTTGCGCGCCCCCGTCGCCGTACGGAACCGGGCCTCGGGGTCCGGCTGGAGCAACATGGCCACCACCTGCCACAGCGGCTCCGGAATGCCCTGGGGCGCACCGGGCGTCCCGTGCTCGGCGAAGTACTGGATGAGCGCCTTGCTGTCCGGCTTGGCGCCCTCCAGCAGATACAGCGCGACCAGCCCTACGGCGAACAGGTCGGCGGGGAAGTCCGGTTCGGCGCCCATCATCTGCTCGGGAGCCAGATAGCCGGGGGTCCCGACGACGAGATTGGTCTCGGTCAGGCGGGGCTCGCCCAGCCGCATCGCGATGCCGAAGTCGGACAGCCGCAGCCGCGGCCGGCCCGTGCCGGTGGCCTCCAGGAGCACGTTGGCGGGTTTGACGTCACGGTGCACCACGCCCTCCGCGTGCACCGCGGCCAGGCCCGCCAGCAACTGGTCGAGCAGGGTGCAGACGAAAGCAGGTGGCAGGGGGCCGTAGTCCCCGACGAGATGGACCAGGGATCCGCCCGCCACCAGATCCATGGTGAACAGGACCTTGTCGTCGTCGGCGGCCCAGCTGGTGGGGGCGAGCACATGGGGGTGGTCGATCCGCAGGGCTTGTTCGCGGACGAAGCGCAGCAGGGAGTGTGCGTCGCTCTGGAGCAGGACCTTGGCGGCCACGTAGCGACGGCGGCGGTGGTCCCAGGCGCGCCAGACGGCACCGACCCCTCCGCGTCCGATCGGGTCGACCAGTTCGTACCGGCCGGCGAAGACCTCACCCATGGCTGTACGTCGCTCCTCCCCCTGCGGCTTTCCCCCTTGCTTCCCCCTCGGTGAGCGCTACGACTCCCCGCCGGGCGAAACGGCTCCCCCTGACGCCCCCCGACTCCCCCGATGAGCGATACGTCCCCCTCGCGTCGACCGGTCCCCCGTGCGGCGCACGCCCCCTCGTGCCCGCCCGTACCGTGACGCGTCCCCCGTCACCTCACCCGCAGCCCGCTGCCGAACCCCCTTCGGCGGCCGGGCCGGGGATCAGCTCTGGTGGGACTGGTAGTGCGTGACCGCGTCCGAGGTGCGGCCGGCCCCGTAGACCCGGAGGAACTCTGCCAGCTCCGGATGGGTCGGGGCGAGGGTGTCGGCGGCATCGATGATGTCACCCGCGGCCGCGACCGACCGCAGCAGCGACTGGATCTCGCGCACGACGCGCTTGACCGTGGGCGCCCCCGAACTGCTGGTGGTCTGTGTGGTGTTGCTCAGCACCGAGCCCCCTTGTGACTTCTTGATCTCCTCCATGCGCTCGGTGGCCTCGGCCGCGCTCACGCTGCCGTCCGCGACCTGCCCCGCCAGGTCCTGGAGCTGCTGCACCCGCTGCACCACGGCCGGGTTGCCGATCTTCGCCCGCTGACCGCTCATCAGCTGCGACAGCATCGGAGCGGATAGTCCCAGAACCCCCGCGAGACGAGCCTGGTTGAGACCAAGATCGTCGATGAGCCTACGGAAGAGCGCCCCCAACGGCTCCCCGTACCAGTTCCGCTGCAGTTCCCGCGCTCTTGCGGTCGCTTCCTGCTGTGCGGCGTCCATTGCGTCTCCCCATCGCTTCCCCATGTACGGCGGTTCGCGGTAGCGAACCACGCCGAGCATCTTACGGAGAGTGGTCGGCGACGGGGACCCCCAATCTTTTTGCGGAACCACGGGGGTGACCCGGTACTCTGGTCTCCGACGCCCGCCGGGACGCGCTTCCTCCGGTGGGATGTCACCTTCCGGGGCCTTAGCTCAGTTGGTAGAGCGCTGTCTTTGCATGGCAGATGTCAGGGGTTCGACTCCCCTAGGCTCCACTCCGAAGTACCTGGTCATGCCGAGTGGCCGGGGGCCGGGAAACCGGCCTACGGGTTGGCAGTACGGATTTCGTACACACCGCCCGCCGCGGGCTCGCCTCCGCCCTTGATCAGGTGGAGGCGCTCGCGGGGATTCTCCAGGCGCTGCTGCTCCGCCAGGAGGAGACCGGCGAGGCGCGCCAGGAGCGCCCGACGCTCACGCTCGCGGTCGAGCCGGTTCGCCACCTCGTCGAGGCGATCCGGGAACAGGTGCCCGTACAGATCAAGCGTCATGACCGCCGACTTGTGCCCGAGCATGGTCTGTACGACCTTCACATCGGCCCCGGAGGCGATCGCCAGGGAGGCCGCCGTGTGCCGCAGCTTGTGCGGCGTGACGCCGAGCTCGCCGAGCCCGGCCGCCTTCACCGCCGGGTTGAAGAACCTCGAGCGGAAGTTGTCCCCGTACAGCGGACCGCCTCGAGGCGCGGTGAACAACAGCTCGTCGCGCTTCCGGCCGTCGACGTGCGCGGCGAGCTCGTCGGCGAGCGACCGCAGGATCGGCACCTTCCGCCTCTCGTGCGTCTTGGGCATCCCGACGACCAGGCCGCCGCGCGTCTTCTTGTACGCCTGCCGCACCGACACCCGCCGCGCGCCGAGGTCGACCGCGCCCACGGTCACCGCGGACAGCTCACCCCACCGCAGGCCCGTGTACGCGGCGAGCAGCACCAGGACCCGGTAGGGGCCGGCCGCGTCGGCGAGCCGGTCCACCTGCCCGTGGGTCAGGTAGACGTGATCCCTGGGGACCGGGCGAGGCAGCGGAACCCCGGCCGCCGGGTTGGCCGGTATCCGCTTCGCCCGCACCGCGTGCCCGAGCACCAGGGAGAGCACCTGGTGAATCTTGCCGACCCGCCCCGGCGACAACGGCCGGTGATGCCCGGCACTGCCGGCCACCAGCTGGCCGACCCACTCCGCGACGTCCTCCCACTCGATCCCGCGGACCTGGTACGAGCCCCACCGCGGCAGCACGTGCACCCGGAGAGTGTCCTCGTACGTCTCCCTCGTCGTCGGCTCCAGCCCCGACAGCGTCGCCCGCCACTTCTCGGCAACCTCCGCCAGCGTGGCCTTGCCCGCCGACGCGTCCCGGTACGAGCCGTCCCTCAGCCGCGCCTCGACCTGGTGGACGTGGTTCTCAGCCTCCGGCTTCCTGGCGAACGTCTTCGACCTCGGCTTGCCCCCCAGGTCGTACCAGCGCACCCGCCACCGCCCGGGAGGCTGCCGCTTCGCCGCCTTCGCCTTCGCCAGCGCCGCACGGAACTCCTTGTGACCCGCCCGGTCCTCAATCCACACCCGTGCCATCGCCGCCCCCTCCCTCGTCGGCCCATGCCTTGAACACCTCGAGCGCTGCGTGCTGCCCTTCCTTGGTGGTCTGATCCCACCCGACGCCGTCCGGGGTGGCGGTCATGAGGTACATGGCCAACTGGCGCCGCCTTGCTCCCTCGTCAGCGCCCTCGGGGTACCTCAGTGGGACCCGGCCCTGAGCCCAGCGCCACGCGAGGCGTCCGGGAACTTCCCCGCCGCCGGTCAGCCTGACTGAGCCACGGACGCTCTCCGGTACGAGGAGCGTGATGACCGGAACGTCAAGAACGACGGCGAGCGCCATCAGGTCGTCCACGTCAACCCGGCGTACCGGCTTGGGCTCCCCGCTCTTTCCCGGGCTGGTGTCGGCTGCACCGTTCTCAATCTTGTTGAGCGCGTCCGCGCTCAACGGCCGCCCTGCTTCCCTCAACGCCGTGGACAGAGCACGAAGGGTCATCCCTCGCTCGCCTCGCAGGCGTTTCACGTTGGCGGCAACAGTCCGCCCCGTCGGTCCCAATTCGATACGCCCTGTCGTCATGATCCGGACGGTAGCAGTCGCTGTTTTAGCGACAAAGGTTCGGATCTTGCGGCCCGGGATCTTCCCGGCTACGCTCCGCATCATCTCGCCTTATCTCGCCAAGATGCAAGTCCTTGTCTAGAAAACTTCGACAGGAGAACCGATGGCCGACAACAGCGAACTCCTCACCCCCCGCCAGGTGCAGGCCCGCTACGGCATCGCCCCGCAGACCCTCGCCAACTACCGATGGCGCAGCGAGGGACCGGCCTACATCAAGACCTCCCCCTCGCGGACCGGACGCGTCCTGTACCGGACGAGCGCCATCGAGCAGTGGCTGAACGAGCGCACGGTCAGCCCTGCCGCGCAGCAGGCGGGCTGATGGGGGCGGGGAACGTGAAGGCCGTGTACGCGGAGTGGAAGGAACTGCCCCACGCGCCGTTTCGCCTGCTCGCGTACATGGCGGTCGTCTCACTGGACGCCCCAGACGGGGACATCCCCGCGCGCCGGTTCTTCGCGGGCCGTGAAGCGATGGCCGTCGCCCTGGGGAGCATGCCCCCGCCGGAAGACCTCGATGATCCGGTCGTGGTGCGCGAGCGCCGTGCGGCATTCGGACGCGTCGACCGCGCGCTCAAGGTGCTCATCGAGGAGGGAGCCGTCACGCGCGTGAAGGCGGCCGGCCACTTCTCGAACGCGCACTACGCCCTGAACGTCAGGGGCGCGTCTCGGACCACGGTGAGCGTGGCCCAAGACTCGGACCACGGTGAGCGTGGATCAAGCGGAGAGGTAAGCGAGGCTCGCACCACGGTGAGCGTGGACCTACAGGACCACGGTGAGCGTGGACCTAAGGACCACGGTGAGCGTGGTTCTCGCACCACGGTGAGCGTGACGACGGACCACGGTGAGCGTGGTGCAGAGGAGTATGAGGAAGAAGAAGGACTTACAGGAGGAGGAACGGGCTCAGGTAGTCCTCACCCTGCGGGAAGCGCGCACACGCGCGAGCGTGAGCCGCTGCGCGCCGTCCCGACCGACGGCATCCGAGACCCTCTGCCCGCAGTGGCGGGCGTGCCCGGGCAGCGCGCGATGCTCCTTCCGGTTTCCACATCCCCGCGCGACGTCGGCGAGGCCCTCGAGGGCCAGGACGACGCCGCAGTCCCGTACGGCCGCTGTGAGGGCTGCGACCGCGCCTTCCTGCGATCGCGCCCCGCATGCCCGCACTGTGGCCTGATGAGAGGAACCGCTTGATGACCATCGACCACGCCGCGATCGCGGCGACCCTGCCCACGTCCGTCGACGAGCTCATGAACGAGCTGGACTACCTCCGGGCGCCCGTGCACATCACCGGCGGGAACCGGCTGCTGCGCGCCGAGCTCGGCGACGTCGACGAGACGTACCTCAGCGCGGCGATCCGCATCCGCAAGGGCGTGCTGTGCGAGGCCTGCAAGACCGGCAGCGGACGTCACAGCGAGCCGGACGGCGCCCGGGTGCAGGAGTTCACGCCCGGTGTCCGTACGGGCCGCTAGCATGGCCGTACGCCGCGTTCGAGCCCCGGCGCCCGCTCCCCGAGGGCGGGCCATGCTCCGCGGCCAGCACGACCGCTCCCCGTGGGCGGCAGTGATCCGCAACCACTTCGTGGTGCACGCTGCTGCGCGCACCCAGCAACCACGGGAGCCCTGATGACCAGAAGGACCCTGCCCGGCAGCTTCGAAAGCATGTGCGAGCGCTACGGCGTACGCGCTAACGGCTCGCTGCTGATCCGGGAACTCAAGAGCAAGCGCACCGAGCGCCAGGACCAGGCCCGCCAGGTCATGACCCGCGCCGGCGCGAAGATGAACACCGCCGAGCAGCGCGAATTCGACCGGCTGATGGACGAGCACGACGACCTGGACGAGATGGTCACGCAGGCCGAGGAGCGCCTCGAGGGCGACCGCGGCCGCGTTGACGACGACCGGCCCAACGGCCGCCGCGACGCCCCGAACCTGTACTTCCACACGGCGGACGGCCGGAAGGTCCGCGCCGTACGACACGGCGAGTCCTTCGCCCAGGCCGTCAACGCCCCGCGCCCGGTCGGCGTCGACGGCGAAGACCTCTCGCTCGGCCGCGCCCTGCTCGGCATCCTCCGAGGCGACCACGCGATGATGGAACGCGAGATGCGCGCCCAGGTCGTCGCCCAGGACCCCGCCGGCGGGTTCTTCGTCACCCCGACCCTGGGCAACCTGTTCATCGACCTCGCCCGCTCGCAGTCGGTCATCTCGCAGGCCGGCGCGATGACGATCCCGCTCGGCGCCGGCGAGACACGCATCCTGCGCACCGCGACCGACCCCACCGCAGAGTGGAAGCCGGAGCTCGGCGCGCTCAACAACACCGACGTCCGGTTCGACGCGGTGACCCTCATGCCGAAGGTGCTCGGCTGCGTCGCCGACATCAGCGAGGAGCTCATCGAGGACGGCGCGAACGCCGCGGCGCAGATCGAGGCCGTGCTGTCCGCGGCCGTCGCCAACAGCCTCGACCGCTCGTTCTGGCGGGGCGTGAGCAACGGCACCGGTGGCAACGATGTGGCAGGCCGCTACTTCACCGGCATCCTCGACGACCCCGACGTCGGAACCGTCGACCTGGCCGGCGCCGCGCCCACCGACTACGACGAGTGGATCGACGCCATCCAGCTCGTCGAGGACGCCAACGGCACGCCCGACGTCCGCATCGACTCCCCCCGCACCGCCGCGCAACTGGCGAAGCTCAAGGAGGCGACGACGAACGCCTACCTCGCCCCGCCCGAGCAGGTCACCGCGCTGCGCCACTTCAAGACCACCCAGACCCCGGTGACCCTGGGGGCCGGCGGCGACGAGTCGGTGTCGGTGGTCGGCAACTTCGCCTCCGGGTTCGTCATCATCGGCGTCCGCTCGGCGTTCCGCGTCGAGGTGTCCAACCAGGCCGGGAACGCCTTCGAGAACCTGGGCCGGAAGGTGCGGGTGTGGGGCCGTGCCGACATGGCTATCGGCCGCCCCGCGCACCTGGCCCTCGTGCAGGCGATCGGACCCAGCGCATGACCCGGGTCAGGCTGCGCGTGCCCTACATCAGCCGTGCTGCCCGTGGTGTGCCCGGGCAGGTCCTCGAGCTCGAGGACGCCGCGGCCCGCCGCCTGGTCAGTGCCGGCCGCGCCACGCTGGCCGACGCCCTGCCCGCCGACGTCGACGACCAGGGCGACGGCCAGGAGGAGAGCGAGCCCAAGCGCACCAGGCGCGCGGGAGGTGCACGCAGCGTGAGATCAGGGCGAGGACGAGGCACCAAACCACCGGCAGAAGAAGCCTTCCTCAACCCCGATATCGAGCCCTACGAGTACGACCCGACGCACGGCCGGACCATCCGGCCCGACTGACTCCCGCGCGGGTGTCCGGGCACGCGGCACCTCCGTCCCGTCGCGCGCCCGCGGTGCAGCACTCGCGCGGGCACCGCTGCCCGGTGCTTGCGGCCCTGGTCAGGCCGCAAGCACCGGGCAGCGCCACCCCTCGCCCGCGACACAGCGTCACGGGGAGGGGGCGTCGAATCTCTGGCGTTGGAGGGGGTCGGAACGCGGGGGGGAGCCCCCTCTCGCGCTGACAAATTTCGAGAATCGCCGTACCCGGGCGACCTTCGTCACGGTACGTGACCGATGGAGGCAGGCAGACGTGGACCAGCCAGAGCAGATCAGCAACGAACTCGCCGCCGGCGTCGCCGCGGCGCTCACGCAGAACCTCAACGCAATCGAGCTCGAGGCCGTGAAAGACGCGCTGCGCCGTGGCGACGTGCGTGTACGCCGCGACGACGACGGGGGCGTGACGGTGGTGATCGGCGACGAGGTGATCAGGGGCCACATCTTCGACCTGCCGTCCGTCGCCACCGAGTGGGAGTCCAGGGCGACGTGAGCCGCTCGGGTGACGGCTACGCGCCGTCGCCCTGGTCGAGCTGGGCCGTCTCCGAGGTGGCGATGACGTACGTACCTTTGATCGGGAGCGTCGCCACCAGGCCGCGCTCCCGCAGTTCACGTACAGCGCGCCGCACTGTGCCGAGGCTGACCTTGTAGATCTCCGTCATCTCCCGCTCACCAGGCAGCCGACCTCCCACGGGAGGACGCCCGGCCTTGATCTCAGCGGCCAGCCGGTCCGCGAGTTTCACGTACTCGTACTGCGGCAAATCGGTCATGCTCCGAGGCTGACGCGCACCTTTGCGACCTGCATTGTGCGGACGCGTAGGTACGCGTACTAGAGCATGGGGTGCATGGGGACGCACTGAGCGCTACGGTCGGAGTACAGCAAGCCCCGGCGAGGTGGAGGCCTCCCGGGGCGTGGCCACAGCTGCAAAGGAGCTGCGACATCATGAAACGTACAGCGCGCCCCGGCCCCGCTGCATTACGACCCGTGGAGGCCTCCCCCGGGGCCCTCGTCCACTCGAGCGCTGATCGTCGCCTGGCTGCCGAGCACTGGCTTCTGTCGACGCTGGCCGACGCTGCGAAGGGCCGCCAGGAGTGGAACGCTCACGGCGTCGCCTTGCTGCCGCTGGGCGGCCTGTTCTCCGCTGTGCGGCTGCCCGGGCGGCTCGTCCTGGCCGTGGCCGGCGAACGGTCCCTTCCGTCCCACGACCTCGATGCCTTCCTGAGCGAGGCCTTCGATGACGGCCCGGTGATCTGCGACCCGAGACACGAGCGCTTCTACGCCCTGGTGCCGCCGACGATGCCGCAGACGTGGCATCAAGCGGCCGACGACTGGCGGGCGTTGGACG
>NZ_JASKMS010000017.1 GCF_030124145.1 Streptomyces sp. 378 | reverse complement strand
TCAAGGAACGGTCGCTTCCTTTGTACTCACCCTCTCGGGCTTTCCTCCGGGCTTCCCTTCGGTCTTGCGTTTCCGACTCTATCAGATCCTTTTCGATCCGATTCCCTGTCGGCGGGATTTGCCGTTCGGCCCGGGCTTTCGCTCGTCGGCCTCTCGACATTCACTACGTTAGTCGATTCCCCGTCCGACTCATAATCGAGTCCGTCGGCGTCGAATTCAGACATGCGGGCACGCTGAATTCACCCCTGCTGAGGGGAGTCGCTGAGTAGTGGTTTGGCCGTTTCCGGTTGCTGGCGATAGCCATACCCGGCTCAACGGCTCGGACTACATTACGCACCCTGGCGGGGCGCGTCAACTTCGGCGGCGCCTGGGCGCATGGGCGCGATACGGGCTCACCGTCGGGTCGTTGGCCACCCAGAAGCGCCAGGGGTGCACGGCCCCGTCACCGCCGACACCGGTGCGGGGACCATTGAGTACCTGGTCGGAGGGCACGGGGGTGCCGGACAGCATGCGCAGCGGGGTGTCGTCGGTGGTGCACGCGTCCGTGCCGTCCAGGGAGCGGTCCACGTTCAGGGCCGTGGCGAGCCGGGCCGGGCCTTTGGCCAGTTCCTTGTCGTTGCGGGCCGAGAGTCGACGGGTGCGGGCCAGCTCGGCGCCCTCGATGATCTCACCGGCGCGGAGCAGGACGGCACTCGCCCTCCCTTCGGGGCCGCAGACCAGGTTCATGCAGAACCACATGCCATAGGTGAAGTAGACGTACACATGACCGGGCGGACCGAACATCACGCCGTTGCGGGCCGTGCGGCCGCGGAAGGCGTGGGAGCCGGGGTCGTCGGCACCGTCGTAGGCCTCGACCTCGGTGAGGCGGAGGGCGATCGGACCGTCCGGGGTGCTGCGTACCAGGATGCGGCCGAGCAGATCGGGGGCGACATCGAGGACGGGCCGGTCGAAGAACTCCCTGGGCAGGGGCGTACGGTCGGGGGTCGCGATCATGCCGTCCGAGGGTACTGGAGACGAACGGTGCGGCGGGGTGGCCGTCGGTCACCGGGCTTGCCAGGGTGGGGCATGGAACCGGCCACGGCCGGATCGCGTTTGTAGGGATCAGGGATTCACCCGTAGTGGGCGAGAGGGAGAGACATGGCGTTCAAGAAGCTGCTCGCGAGCCTGGGGGCCGGCGGGGCTTCGGTCGAGACGGTGCTGCACGAGGTCAACGTCGTCCCGGGCGGGGTCGTCCAGGGTGAGGTCCGGATCCAGGGCGGTTCCGTCAACCAGCAGATCGAGGGGCTCTCGGTCGGGCTGCAGGCCAAGGTCGAGGTGGAGAGCGGCGACCAGGAGTACAAGCAGGACATCGAGTTCACGAAGTCCCGGCTGGGCGGGGCGTTCGAGCTCCAGGCGAACGCGGTGCACGCGGTGCAGTTCGGTCTCGAGATCCCGTGGGAGACGCCGATCACGATGATCGACGGTCAGGCCCTGCGCGGTATGAACATCGGGGTGTCGACCGAGCTGGAGATCGCGCGTGCGGTGGACTCCGGTGACCTGGACCCCGTCAACGTGCACCCACTGCCGGCGCAGAAGGCGATCCTGGACGCGTTCCTCCAGCTGGGCTTCCGCTTCAAGAACGCGGACATGGAGCGCGGGGTGATCCGGGGTACGCGGCAGCGGCTGCCGTTCTACCAGGAGATCGAGTTCTACCCGCCGCAGCAGTACCGCGGGCTGAACCAGGTCGAGCTGAGCTTCGTGGCCGACCAGCGGGCCATGGACGTGGTGCTGGAGATGGACAAGAGGCCGGGCCTGTTCAGCGAGGGCAGCGACACCTTCCGGTCCTTCCAGGTGGGTCTCGACGACTACCAGGGGACCGACTGGACCGCGTACCTCAATCAGTGGCTCTCCGAGGTCGGCAGCAAGCGCAACTGGTTCTAGGGACAGGCCCTAGGCTCGGGGGCGACTGCAGGAATCGATCAGGAGGTACCGAGGTGACCGAGCTCAAGCGGCGGCCGCTCCCCCACGACTTCCATCCGCCCGTCGCGTCGTTCACGGTGACGAGCGAGGACGTCACGGAAGGCGCGGCGCTCAAGGACGCTCAGGTCTACGCGGCCGGCAACACCTCTCCGCAGCTGCGGTGGGAGGGCTTCCCGGCCGAGACCAAGAGCTTCGCCGTGACCTGCTACGACCCCGATGCCCCGACGGGCAGCGGGTTCTGGCACTGGGTGCTGTTCGACATCCCGGCGTCGGTGACCGAGTTGCCGGTGGGTGCGGGCAGTGGCACGTTCGAGGGTCTGCCGGACGGCGCGATCCACGCTCGTAACGACTACGGCGACAAGGAGTTCGGCGGGGCCGCTCCGCCGCCCGGGGACGGGCCGCACCGGTATGTGTTCACGGTGTACGCCGTGGACCAGGAGAAGCTCGGTCCGGACGCGGACGCCTCGCCCGCCGCGGTCGGTTTCAACCTGCGGTTCCACACGATCGGGCGGGCCCAGCTGATCGGTGAGTACGAGGTGCTCGCCGAGGACTGAGCCGGCCGCCGGACGATCCCGGCGTTCACGGAACGTTTGCCCGCTCCTGGTCTTGGAATTGATCAGGAGCGGGCATTTTTGTTGCCGGGGGTCGCGGGGTCACCCCCTGTGGGAGCAGCAGATATTGCGTTGTCCATCTCGGCGTGCCCGGCCAGAGTTGATCCCAGCCCGCCAGGGGGTGGGCCGGTGCACACGGGAGGTGGGCTGGTATGCGGGACACGCTGGTACTGAACGCGAGCTTCGAGCCGCTGTCGACGGTGACGTTGAACCGAGCCGTCGTTCTGGTGCTTCAGGACAAGGCCGTCGTCGAGCAGGCCCACCCCGAACTGCGGATGCGGGGAGCCGCGGTCGACATACCGGCGCCCCGTGTGATCAGGCTCTGCCAGTACGTACGGGTGCCGTTCCGAAGACAAGCGCCGTGGTCGCGGCGGGGTGTGCTGGTCAGGGACCGGCACCGGTGCGCGTACTGCGGGAGGCGGGCGACGACCGTGGATCACGTGGTGCCGCGGTCGCAGGGGGGTCAGGACACGTGGCTGAACACGGTGGCCTCGTGTGCGCAGGACAATCACCGCAAGGCGAACCGGACTCCGCAGGAGGCGGGGATGCCGCTGCTGCGGCAGCCGTTCGAGCCGACTCCGGCGGACGCGATGCTGCTGGCGCTGGGGCGGGACGACTTCGACGCGCTGCCGGGCTGGCTGGCCCAGCCCGCGGCCTAGAGCCGTCGTACGGAAGGGGCCCGCTTCCTGGGGAAGCGGGCCCCTTCGTGCGTGCCTGCCGGGTCAGTCGATGGACGGCTTCTCACGGCGTTCCTGGGCGGGGACGCCGCCTCCGGACGCGCCGCCGTTGCCGCCGGAACCGCCGCCGAGGCCCCCGAAGTTGCCCATGGCGCCGGACAGACCCTTGAGGGCGTCGCCGATCTCGCTGGGGACGATCCAGAGCTTGTTGGCGTCGCCCTCGGCGATCTTGGGGAGCATCTGGAGGTACTGGTAGGAGAGGAGCTTCTGGTCCGGGTCGCCTGCGTGGATGGCCTCGAAGACCGTGCGGACGGCCTGGGCCTCGCCCTCGGCGCGCAGGGCGGCGGCCTTGGCCTCGCCTTCGGCGCGCAGGATCTGGGACTGCTTCTCGCCCTCGGCGCGCAGGATCTCGGACTGCCGGACACCTTCGGCCTGGAGGATGGCGGCGCGCTTGTCGCGGTCGGCGCGCATCTGCTTCTCCATCGAGTCCTGGATGGAGGTGGGCGGTTCGATCGCCTTGAGTTCGACGCGGTTGACGCGGATGCCCCACTTGCCGGTGGCCTCGTCGAGGACGCCGCGCAGGGCCGCGTTGATCTCCTCGCGGGAGGTCAGGGTCCGTTCCAGGTCCATGCCACCGATGATGTTGCGGAGCGTGGTGACCGTGAGCTGCTCGATCGCCTGGATGTAGCTGGCGACTTCGTACGTCGCGGCCCGGGCATCGGTCACCTGGTAGTAGATGACGGTGTCGATGTTCACGACCAGGTTGTCCTGGGTGATCACCGGCTGGGGTGGGAAGGGCACGACCTGTTCGCGCAGGTCGATGCGGTTGCGGATGGTGTCGATGAACGGGACGACGATGTTGAGGCCCGCGTTGAGTGTTCGCGTGTAGCGCCCGAAGCGCTCGACGATGGCCGCGCTGGCCTGTGGGATGACTTGGATCGTCTTGATCAGGGCGATGAAGACCAACACCACCAGAATGATCAGGACGATGATGACCGGTTCCATCGTCGTTCCCCGTGTCCCTTCTCCGCTTCGGCGCCTTCGGCAGATCTTATGGTTGTCGAAGATCTTGCTGGTCGAGTCTGACAGACCGTCGCGTAGCTGGCGAGGAGTTCACTCCAGTTACGTCGTGCGAGGTCACATGACGATCGCGGTGGCTCCCTCGATGTCCACGACATCCACTTCCTGGCCCACTTCGTAAGTGTGCGCGGTGTCGAGGGCGCGGGCCGACCAGACCTCCCCGGCCAGCTTGATGCGGCCGCCGGAGGAGTCGACACGTTCCAGGACGACGGCTTGTCTGCCCTTCAACGCGTCGACTCCGGAGGCGAATTGGGGCCGCTGGGCGCGATGCCGGTTCGCGATGGGCCGTACGACGGCGATGCCGGCGGTCGAGATGACGGCGAAGACGACGACCTGGGCGACGGCTCCTCCGCCGAAGACGCCGGTGACCACCGCCGCGGCGACGGCGCCCACCGCCAGCATCGCGAGTTCTGGCATCGCGGTGACCACGAGCGCGATGCCGAGCGCTGCCGCGCCGATGAGCCACCACAGCCATGCGTCGATTTCCACATGGTCATGGTAGGTCCGCGGGCCCGGTCACCGACAGAGCGTCCGGCGTGCGAAATGTCGTTCAGAGTCGGGGATTTGAGTGGCTCGGGGCCGGATCAGGAGAGCGGGAGGCCCTGCGCGGTCCAGCGCTCGCCCGACTGTTCGACGACGAGCGGGAGTCCGAAGCAGAGGGAGAGGTTGCGGGAGGTGAGTTCGAGCTCCAGCGGTCCTGCGGCGAGGACCTTGCCCTGGCGGATCATGAGGACGTGGGTGAAGCCCGGGGGGATCTCCTCGACGTGGTGGGTGACCATGAGCATCGAGGGGGCGATCGGGTCGAGCGCGAGGCGGCCGAGTCGGCGGACCAGGTCCTCGCGGCCGCCGAGGTCGAGCCCGGCGGCGGGCTCGTCGAGCAGGAGCAGTTCGGGGTCGGTCATCAGGGCGCGGGCGATCAGGGTGCGCTTGCGCTCGCCCTCGGAGAGCGTGCCGAACCTGCGGTCGAGGTACTCGCTCATGCCGAGGCGGTCGAGGAAGGCGCGGGCGCGCTGCTCGTCGATGTCCTCGTAGTCCTCGTGCCAGGTGGCGGTCATGCCGTAGGCGGCGGTCAGGACCGTCTCCAGGACCGTCTGGCGCTTGGGGAGCTTCTCCGTCATGGCGATGCCGGCCATACCGATGCGGGGGCGCAGTTCGAAGACGTCGGTGCCGGGGCGGCCGAGGGTCTCGCCGAGGATGGCGGCGGTGCCCGAGCTGGGGAAGAGGTAGGTGGAAGCGAGGTTGAGGAGGGTGGTCTTGCCGGCGCCGTTCGGGCCGAGGATGACCCAGCGCTCGCCCTCCTTGACCGACCAGGAGACCTGGTCCACCAGAGCCCGGCCCTCGCGGACCACGGATACGTCCTGAAGCTCCAGAACATCGCTCATGAGCGCGTTGTCTCCCCTTGCAGTGTGGCCGGTCTCGGCTGTCGCGTAAGCCTGTGGCTCGGTCCGCCGCGCCGGTGGGCGCAGCCCTCCATGAAATCTACGCCACCGGTCGGCCCGGACATTCCCTCGGTCCGGTCCTTGGAGGGTCCTAGGGTGGAGGCATGCTCTCGGAACCACGTGCTGGACGTCTCGCAGCTTGGGGAAATGCCCTTTTGGCCGGACATGTCTCTCCGGACGACGCTGTGCTCGCCGTCGTCGGCGAGGACGCGGTGCACCGGGTGGAGGGGTTGCCGGGTGAGTCGGGCCGGGTCGGACTCACCCTGGCGCTGGGGCGGCTGCGGGGGCTCGGGGTGACCGGGCTGCGGGTCGCGCTGCCGGCGCCGGGCCATCCACTGGGGCTGAGCGGGCCACCGGAGTTCAACGCCCGGGCGCTGGAGGCCGAGCAGGCGGTGGTCTGTCACGGCGCCGCGTTCGGACTGGTGCCGGAGGTGTACGAGGCCGGGCCCGAGGGTGATGTGCACGTCGAGGTGGTGTGGCATGTGCTGCCCGTGCGGGAGGCGCCGCCCGCGGATGTGCCCTCGCTGGGCGAGGCGGAGCGGGAGCTGGCGGAGGCCCTGCGGGATGCCACGGAGATGCTGACGCGGCTGGATGTGGCCGGGTCGGGGCCGGTGGCGGAGGCGGCGATCGACGCGTACCGGGCGCGGGCCGAGCGGGGGCGGGAGGTCTTGGCGCCGGGGTATCCGCCGCGGGCGGTGCGGGTGCTGGAGCTGGCGCAGCGGGTGGGGACGCTGATCACCGTGGCGACGGAGAGCGGACACGGGGGTGCGGTGAGTTCGTCCGAGATCTTCGCGCGGCAGGAGGCGTTGCGGCCGGTGGAGCGGACGGCTCGACGGGCGCAGGTCGCGGCGTACAACTCCGTTGTGGAGGAGCGTGAGCGGGGGGTGCGGTGACGGGGGGGTGCCCCTGCCCGGCGTGAGTACTGAAGCCGGGTGGGGGCGCGGCCCGGCGGAGGGGGGTGCCTCCCCCCATCTCTTCGAGCAGGGGGACCCTCAACGCTCATGCGTGCCGCCCGGGCGGCACGCATGCCCGCGGCTACGCCGACCGGCCTCCCGGACGCTCCCGGGAGGCCGGTGTCACCTCCGGCTCGGAGACGGAGGTGGAGCGTCAGTGGTTGACGGCGTGGTTGCCGAAGGCCGGGTTCAGGATGCCCACGACGTTCACGCTGTTGCCGGACACGTTGACCGGGACGTGCACCGGGGCCTGGACGACGTTGCCCGAGCCGACGCCCGGGGAGCCCACGGCCTGGCCGTCGGCGTGCGCGCTGGTGGCGGAGGCCATGCCCGCGCCGGCGGCCAGCAGGCCACCCGTCATCATCGTCACGGCCGCTGCCTTCTTCAGGTTCTTCACTTCTGAGCCCTCCTTGCGATCGCCGCGGCAGGCGCCGCGGCACGCACTGGAGAACGGCGGAGATCCACCGAGGTTGCGCCATCCGGGGGACGTTCCCACGACAGTATGAATCTCGGTCCGGAACGCAACCTTCCGCGTTGCCGTGCGATGAGCGGATCAGCCGGTCACGCCATGGCGGACGGCCCACAGCGCGGCCTGCGTCCGGTCGGCCAGGTCGAGCTTCATCAGGATGTTGGAGACGTGGGTCTTGACGGTCTTCTCGGACAGGACGAGCGCGCGGGCGATCTCGCGGTTGGAGCGGCCGTCCGCGATGAGGCCGAGAACCTCGCGCTCCCGCTCGGTGAGCGAACCGGCCCTGCCCGTGCCGGAGTTGTTCTCCTCCTGCGCCAGCAGGGCGCCGGCGACCTCCGGCTGGAGGAGGATGTGTCCGGCGTGGACGGAGCGGATGGCTCCGGCGAGGGCGTCGGGGTCGACGTCCTTGTAGACATAGCCGGCGGCACCGGCACGCAGGGCCGGGACCACCGTGCGCTGCTCGGTGAAGCTGGTGACGACCAGCACGCGCGCGGGGTTGTCCAGCTCGCGGAGTCTGCGCAGGGCGTCGACGCCGTCCATGCCCGGCATCTTGACGTCCATGAGGATGACGTCGGGCCGCAACTCCTCGGCGCGGTCCACTCCTTCGGCGCCGTCCGCCGCCTCGCCGACGACCTCGATGTCGTCCTGCACTTCGAGGAAGGTGCGCAGGCCACGGCGGACCACCTGGTGGTCGTCGACGAGCAGCACCCTGATTGCGTCAGCCACCGGGGACCTCCATCTCGATCGCGGTGCCCTGGCCGGGCGCCGATTGCACGGTGAGCGTGCCGCCGGCGCCGCTCGCCCGGTCCCGCATCGAGACCAGGCCCAGATGGCGCCCGGCGCGGCGGACCACGCTCGGGTCGAAGCCGCCGCCGTCGTCCGCGACCCGCAGGACGACTCCGCTGCCGCGGCGGTCCAGGGTCACGTCGACGTGGTCGGCGCCGGAGTGGCGCAGGGCGTTGTGCAGGGCCTCCTGGGCGACGCGCAGAACGGCCTCCTCCTGGGAGGCGGGCAGAGCCTTCACGCCGTGGCCGGCGAAGGTGACGCGGGCGCTGTGGGCGCGGTCGAGGACCTGGATCTGCGTCCGGAGGGTCGCCACGAGGCCGTCCTCGTCGAGGGCGGCGGGGCGCAACTCGACGACCGCGGCGCGCAGTTCGTCGGCGGCCTCGGCGGCGAGGGCGGCCACCTGCTGGAGTTCGCCCTTGGCGCGGGAGGGGTCCCGGTCGACCAGCCGGGCCGCGGCCTGGGCGGTCAGGCGCAGGGAGAACAGCTTCTGGCTGACCGCGTCGTGCAGTTCGTGGGCGAGGCGGGAGCGCTCCTCGGCGATGGTCAGCTCGCGGCTGCGCTCGTAGAGGCGGGCGTTGGTGAGGGCGATGGCGGCGTGCTGGGCGAGGATGCCGAGCAGTTCCTCGTCGTCCGCCGTGAAGCCGCAGCCGCCCTCGGGCTTCGGGCAGTTCTTGTTCGCGAGGAACAGGGCGCCGATGACCTCGTCGCCGTCGCGGATCGGCAGGCCGAGGAAGTCGACCAGGTCGGGGTGGGCCTTCGGCCAGCCCTCGAAGCGGGGGTCCTTGCGGACGTCCGCGAGGCGCTCGGCCCGGGCCTCGTGCAGCATCGCGGCGAGGATGCCGTGCTGGCGCGGGAGGGGGCCGATGGCCTTCCACTGCTCCTCGCTGACGCCGTCGACGACGAACTGGGCGAAGCCGCCGTGGTCGTCCGGGACGCCGAGCGCGGCGTACTGCGCGTCGAGCAGCTCGCGGGCCGAGGCGACGATCGTCTTGAGGACGTCGCGCACCTCGAGATGCCTGCTCATGGCCAGCAACGCGGAGCTCACCGCGGCGAGGCCGGACCGGGGGCCGTGACTCATGTCCTCACGGTACCGGCGGGCTGTGACCGCGCGGATCGGACCGGTGGCGGCGAGGGCCCGGCCGGTGGACCTAGGCCGTGGGGCCGAGAAGGCCCGAGGCCGAGACGTAGGTCCGGGGGCGCCGGGCCCGTGGCGTAGGGCCAAAGGACCCGGTGGCGTGCGGCCCGCGTCCGAGGCGGTCAGGGCCGCCCCGTTCCTACGGTGAGGGCACTTCGATCACGTGGAGGGGAGCCGACCATGCCGGTCGCGATCATCACCGGGGCCTCGAAAGGACTGGGCCGGGCCCTGGCCGGGGCCCTGGCAGGGCAGGGCTGGGACCTGGTGCTCGACGCCAGGGGTGCCGAGGCGCTGGCGGACACGGCCCGGGCCATCCGCGCGCACGGCACACGCGTGAGCGCCCTTGCCGGGGACGTCACGGACGCGGCGCACCGGGCGGAGGTGGTGTCGGCGGCCCGGCGGCTGGGCGGCGTCGACCTGTTGGTGCACAACGCGAGCGCGCTGGGCGCCGAGCCGCTGGTGCGGCTGGCGGAGCTGCCGGTGGAGGGGCTGCGCAGGGCGCTGGAGGTGAACCTGGTGGCGGGGCTGGGTCTGGTGCAGGAGGCGCTGCCGCTGCTGCGGGACTCGCCGTCGGGCACCGTCGTCGCGGTCAGCTCGGACGCGGCGGCCGAGGCATACGAGACCTGGGGCGGTTACGGGGCGTCGAAGGCGGCCCTGGACCATCTGCTGGCGGTGCTCGCCGTGGAGGAGCCGGGGTTGCGGGTCTGGGCGGTGGATCCCGGGGACATGGCCACGGACCTGTACGCGGCGGCCGTACCGGACGACCGGGAGCCGCGGCCCGAGCCGGCGACCGTGGTGCCGGGGTTCCTGCGACTGCTGGACGAGCGTCCGGTGAGCGGGCGGTACGGGGCTCCGGCGCTGCTGGACGGGGCGCGATGACCCTGGCGGTGCGGGTACCGGAGGAGCTGTCGGCGCGGGTGCCGGTCGAGCAGCGGGGCCCGGGGCTGGAGCGGGACGCCGTACGGATGCTGGTGTCGCGGGGTGCAGAGGTGGCGCATCACGTGTTCACGGAGCTGCCGCTGCTGCTGCGGGCGGGGGATCTGCTCGTGGTCAACACCTCGGCCACGCTGGCGGCGGCCGTGGACGGATGGACGGGGGACGCGCGCGTGGTGGTGCATTTCTCCACGCGCGGGGACGACGGCCGCTGGGCGGTGGAGCTGCGGGAGCCCGACGGGCGGGGCACCACGCGCGCGCGTGCGGGTGGGCCCGCGGCGAGGGAGGTGTGCCTGCCGGGGGGTGTGCGGCTGGTTCTGGAGGAGCCGCTGAGCGGGCGCGGCGAGCGGCTGTGGTGGGCGCGGGTGTCCGGACCGGGGGTGCCGGGGCTGCTGCGGGAGTACGGGCGGCCCATCCGCTACGCCTATACGGAGCGGGACCAGCCGCTGTCCGCCTACCAGACGGTGTTCGCGCTGCCGTCGGCGGACGGGACGGGCAGTGCGGAGATGCCGAGCGCTGCGCGGCCCTTCACGGCACGGCTGGTGGCGGAGCTGGTGAGCCGGGGGGTGCAGTTCGCGCCGGTCACGCTGCACACGGGGGTGGCCTCGGCGGAGGCGCACGAGCCGCCGTACCCGGAGCGTTTCGCGGTGCCCGAGGCGTCCGCGCGGCTGATCAACGCCGTGCGGGCCGGTGGGGGCCGGGTCGTGGCGGTCGGGACGACGGTGGTGCGGGCGGTGGAGTCGGCGGTGGGTGCCGACGGTGCCGTACGCGCCCGTGCGGGATGGACGGATCTCGTCGTCACGCCGGAGCGCGGGGTGCGGGTGGTGGACGGACTGCTGACCGGGCTGCACGAGCCGGAGGCCTCGCATCTGCTGATGCTGGAGGCCGTCGCGGGGCGGGTGGCGATCGAGCGGGGGTACCGGGCCGCGCTCCAGGGCCGGTATCTCTGGCACGAGTTCGGGGACGTGCACCTCGTACTGCCGTGAACACGGCCGCCGCCGAGGACGCGCTCGTCGTTCACGACATCCCGCTCCTCACCCTTACACAGAGCATCGCTTGTGCAACGGGTGGTGAGAACGCGTGCCGTGCGATGTGAGGCCGCGCATAGGGCGCACGTCACGTACGAAAGTGCGTAGGAGACAAAGCCGTACCTTTTGAGCGGCTCGGACAGTCCAATCTGCCCCGTTTCACCCCTCCCTGATCCACTATCTTCCTTCGTACGTCACACCTTTGCCACGCGATTTTGCGGCCGCTAAGAATTGGCGACGTCGCTCAGCGCCGTGGGTTCACCTCCGCGGCGTTTGTGTCGGAAACACACCGAGTCCAACGCCGGACGCCGAGCGACCCCCGCGCTATTCGAAGAGGTCCACAGCAGCATGCCCAAGAACATCTTCAGCCGTGTTCAGAGTCGCAGCCTGACCCGTCACCACAAGATCGCCATGGCCGGTGTCGCCACCCTCGGCGCCGTCGCCATCGGAGTCTCCGCGGTACCGAGCGGCGCCTCGACCAAGACCACGACCGAGGCCGCTCAGCCGGCTGCGGTGGCGTACAGCAACCAGCAGATCAAGGACGTCAAGGCGAGCGTCACGGACCAGATGGCCGGCGCCAGCCTGAAGGCGGAGCAGATCGCGGCGAAGAAGAAGGCCGACGCCGCGGCCGCCGCGAAGAAGAAGGCCGCCGCCGAGGCCGCCGCCAAGAAGAAGGCCGCCGCCGAGGCCGCCGCCAAGAAGAAGGCCGAGGCCGCGCGCAAGGCCAAGGAGGCCGCGAGCCGCGACGCCAAGCGCGCCCAGGCCGAGAAGGCCGCCGTCAAGAGCTACCCGAACAACCTCGACGGCTGGATTCGCGAGTCGCTCGACGTCATGAAGAAGCACGGGATTCCCGGCTCCTACGACGGCATCAAGCGCAACATCATGCGGGAGTCCTCGGGTAACCCGAAGGCGATCAACAACTGGGACATCAACGCCATCAACGGCATCCCGTCGAAGGGCCTGCTCCAGGTCATCCCGCCGACCTTCAAGCACTGGCACGTCCCCGGCACCTCCTGGGACATCTACGACCCGGTAGCCAACATCACCGCCGCCTGCAACTACGCGGCCGACAAGTACGGCTCGATGGACAACGTCGACAGCGCGTACTGAGGCCTGCGCGGACCTCTGCTCGCTGTACGGACGCCGAAGGGCGGCACCCACTGACGGGGTGCCGCCCTTCGGGCGTGGTACGGCGGTGACTACTTGCGCATGACCTCGGGCTCGTGGCGACGCAGGAAGCGGGCCACGAAGAAGCCGCAGATCACGCCCAGGACGAGGAGCGCGCCCATGTCCATGGCCCAGGCCCCGGCCGTGTGCTCCCACAGCGGGTCGGTGTCGCCGGCCGTCTCGGGCGGGCTGATCTTGTTGAAGTCCAGCGTGGCACCGGCGGCGGCGACCGCCCAGCGCGACGGCATCAGGAACGAGAACTGGTTGACGCCGATCGAGCCGTGCAGCGCGAACAGACAGCCGGTGAAGACGACCTGGATGATGGCGAACATCACCAGCAGCGGCATGGTCTTCTCGGCGGTCTTCACCAGCGAGGAGATGATCAGGCCGAACATCATCGAGGTGAAGCCCAGTGCCATGATCGGCACGGACAGCTCCAGCAGCGTGGCGCCGCCGAAGACGAGGCCCTCCTCGGGGATCTCGCGGCTGGAGAAGCCGATGACGCCGACCAGCAGGCCCTGGAGCACGGTGATCATGCCGAGCACGAACACCTTGGACATCAGGTACGCCGAGCGTGAGAGGCCGGTGGCACGCTCCCGCTCGTAGATGACGCGTTCCTTGATCAGCTCTCGGACCGAGTTCGCCGCGCCGGCGAAGCAGGCGCCGACCGCCAGGATCAGCAGGACCGTGGTGGCCGTGCCGTTCGGGATGATCCGGCCGGTCTCCGGGTTGGCGGGGTTCGGCAGCAGGCCCTTGTCGGCGTCGATGAGCAGGCTGACCGCGCCGAGCACGGCCGGCAGGATCACCATCAGGGCGAGGAAGCCCTTGTCGGACACGATCACCGAGACATAGCGCCGGACCAGCGTGACGAACTGGGACATCCAGCCCTGCGGCTTCGGCGGCTTCATCGCCTGCATCTGCGGAACCTGTACGGACTGCGGCGCGACGGCGTCGATGTCCGCGGCGTACATCTGGTAGTGCTGCGAGCCCTTCCAGCGGCCCGCCCAGTCGTAGTCGCGGTAGTTCTCGAAGGCGGAGAAGACATCGGCCCAGGTGTCGTAGCCGAAGAAGTTCAGCGCCTCCTCGGGCGGGCCGAAGTAGGCGACCGAGCCGCCCGGCGCCATCACCAGCAGCTTGTCGCAGATCGCCAGCTCGGCCACCGAGTGGGTGACGACGAGGACCGTACGGCCGTCGTCGGCCAGGCCGCGCAGCAGCTGCATGACGTCGCGGTCCATGCCCGGGTCGAGGCCGGAGGTCGGCTCGTCCAGGAAGATCAGCGACGGCTTGGTCAGCAGCTCCAGGGCGACCGAGACGCGCTTGCGCTGGCCGCCGGAGAGGGACGTGACCTTCTTGTCCTTGTGGATGTCGAGCTTGAGCTCGCGCAGCACCTCGTCGATGCGGGCCTCACGCTCGGCGGCGGTGGTGTCGGCCGGGAAGCGCAGCTTGGCCGCGTACTTGAGGGCCTTCTTGACCGTCAGCTCCTTGTGCAGGATGTCGTCCTGCGGGACCAGACCGATGCGCTGGCGCAGCTCGGCGAACTGCTTGTAGAGGTCCCGGTTGTCGTACAGCACTTCGCCCTGGTTGGCGGGGCGGTAGCCGGTGAGCGCCTTGAGCAGGGTCGACTTGCCGGAGCCGGACGGGCCGATGACCGCGATCAGCGACTTCTCCGGGACGCCGAACGAGACGTCCTTGAGGATCTGCTTGCCCCCGTCGACCGTGACGGTCAGGTGCCGGGCGGAGAAGGACACCTCACCGGTGTCGACGAACTCCTCGAGACGGTCGCCGACGATCCGGAACGTCGAGTGGCCCACGCCCACGACGTCGGCCGGGCCGAGCAGCTGCGAGCCGCCCTTGGCGATCGGCTGGCCGTTGACGTACGTGCCGTTGTGCGAGCCGAGGTCGCGGATCTCCATGCGCCCGTCGGGCGTCGCGTGGAACTCGGCGTGGTGCCGGGAGACCTGCAGGTCGGAGACGACCAGCTCGTTCTCCAGGGCACGGCCGATGCGCATCACACGGCCCAGCGAGAACTGGTGGAACGTGGTCGGGCTGCGGTCGCCGTAGACCGGCGGTGCCCCCGCGACACCACCGGGACCCTGCTGCTGCGGGATGTGCGCCGCGGCCTGCTGCGGCTGCTGCCAGCCGGCCTGTGGGGGCTGCTGGTGCGGCGGCTGCTGGGCCGGGGCCTGCTGGCCCCAGCCGGGGTTCGCGCCCTGCGCGGCGTACGGCTGCTGCTGCGGCTCGGCCTGCGGCGTGGCGACGGAGGCCGCGGCGCCGGACAGGCTCAGACGCGGGCCGTCGGTCGCGTTGCCCAGATTGACGGCCGAGCCGGGGCCGAGCTCCATCTGATGGATGCGCTGCCCCTGCACGAACGTGCCGTTGGTGCTGCCGTGGTCCTCGATGACCCAACTGCGGCCGTTGAAGCTGACCGTGGCGTGACGCCAGGAGACCCTGGCGTCGTCGAAGACGACGTCCCCCTGCGGATCACGTCCGAGGGTGTATGCCCTGGACGGATCGAGCGTCCAGGTACGTCCGTTTGATTCCAGTACGAGTTCCGGCACTCCATGCCCCACTGAGTTGTCCCCCGATTTACCCCCGGCATGGGGAGTCTAGGGATGGCGAACATCGGGGGGAACTATTTCAGGAGCTGGCCTCTGACCGAAAGTCGGGCCTTGTGAAGACCGCGTCGGGACGCATCGGCCGATTCCGTTGACGGGGTTGAAACCGGACCGGAGAGTGGTATTTCGACGCGAGGGGGACATGTGCGGTGTTCCCGCCGCGCAGCGGATCGGGGGGTCTGCCATGAGTGCTGTCACCGGGCGCACGAGCGGCCATGCGCGCGTGCCGTGGGGGGACGTGCTGCTGTCCGCCGTCGCCGCTGTGAGCTGGGCGTTGATCGGGATGGCGGGGACGGCGGCGCTGGGCCTTCGACTGCTGGAGGCGGACACGGCCGGGTCGTTGGGGCCGATGACCGCGGCGGTGGTGGCTCTCGGGGCGGGTGGGTCGGTCACGCCGTCCGGTGATGTGTCGGCGTTCGGCCTCACGGGCGCGGAGGCGGACACGGCCATCGAGATCACGCCACTGGGGGTGAGCCTGGTCGGGGCGCTGCTGCTGTCGTGGTTCTTCCTGCGCTCCTTGCGGGCGGCGGGAGTTGTGATCTCACCGGCCGAACTGCTCGCGCGGGCGGGGACGGTGGTGGCGCTGTTCGTGGCGATGCTGGGCGGGCTCGCGTGGGCGGGGCACGACGTCATCACGATCGACGGGGGGTCGCTGGGCCTGGACGACGTGACCGGCGGGAACGGGAGCGTCGACATCCCGGGCCTGGGGGACATCGGGGGGCTGCTTCCGGACCGGCTCGGCGACCTGGTCGACGCGCAGGCCGCGGTCGGCTTCACGGTCGACACGGCGCCGACGCTGCTGGGCGGGCTCGGCTGGTCGGCCGGGATACTGGTCATCGCCCTGCTGGCCTCGCGCCGTACGCCGCTGCCGCCCGGCTGGGAGGCCGTGCACCGCGTCGTCCGGCCGGCCGTGTCGGCGGTGGTGACCGTTCTGCTGGTGGCGGTGGTCGCGGGGCTCGCGGTGGCGGGGTACGCGGCGATCGGCGACGACCATCCGGCGCGCATCGCCGGCGCGGCGCTGCTCGGGGCGCCGAACGGGGTGTGGCTGGGCATCCCGATCGGCCTGTTCGTGTCGTGGGACGGGCGCGCGACGGGCGAACTGACCCGCTTCCTGCCGGACCCGCTGGACGACCTCCTCGGCGCGGGGGCCGACCAGCCGGTGACGCTGGGCCGGCTGGCCGAGCTGGACGGGCGGGTGTGGCTGCTGGGGGTGGCGGCGGCGTTGACGATGCTGCTGGCGGGGGTGCTGGCCGGGGTGCGGACGCCCGTCGGGGAAGGGTGGGGCGGGCTTCGTTTCGCGAGCCGGTGTGCGCTGCGGCTGGGGGTCGCGACCGCGCTCACCCTGCCCTTGCTGGCCTGGCTGACGGACGTGTCCGTGACCGCCTCCCTGTCCGTGCTCGGCTTCGACGCGTTCGGCGCGGGCATCGACCTGCACGGCCATCTCGGCGCGGCCCTGCTCCTGGGCGGGGTGTGGGGTGCGGGCGCCGGGGCCGTCGGGGCATCGCTCGCCTGGATGTGCGGGGCAGCGGGACGACGCGCTACGGCGTCGGCTCGGGGGGAGGGGTTCGCCGGGGCGGCCGGGGCGGAGGGCTTGGCGAGTGCCGGGTGGGCCGAGCACGGGGGCGGGTCCGGGAGGACGGAGGGCTTGGCGAGTGGTGGGTGGGCCGAGCACGGGGCCGGGGCCGGGAGGGGGGAGACCTGGAGCGGCTCCGGGACGGCGGGGTACGACGTGGGCGGCGGGCGGGGGTGGCCGGGGCCCGGCGACACGACACGGCGGACCGGAAACGACCCCGGCACCGAACAGACCGAGGCACCGGGCGCACCCCGGCCGACAGGACACGACGACAACACCGCACAACCGTGGCCACGTCCCGGCGACACGACACAGCGCACCGGAAACGACCCCCACACCGGACAGACCGAGACGCCGGCCGTACCCGGGCCGGACGGGGTGCCGCGGCGTGGTGACGCGGTACGGCGACCGGGGAACGGCCCCGGTGCCGGGTGGCCGGGTGCGCGAGGCGGATGGGTTGCGGAGGGCGAGGAGGCCGGGCCGTACGCGCCCGGTACGCCGTACCGGCCGCCGAACCCGGGCACCAATCCCTACCTCCGGGTGCCTGACGGACTGTGGGAACCGGAGGACGCCCGGCCGCCCGGGACGGAGCGACCCCTCGCTGCCGGGTCCGGGCCCGGGCCCGATCACGGCACGTCGGCGGACGAGGAGCCCCCCGCCGCCGGCGACGTGCACGGCGCTCCCACCGTCGTGCGGCCCGTCGGCCCGCCGCCGCGTGGGCCCCGGCAGGCGCCGGGGCCGAGGACCGGGAACGGGCCGCCCGCACGGCCCGACGACGGGCCGCCGCCTCCGCCGCCTCCTCCTCCGCGGAAGCCGCGGGGCGGGAGGTGACCGGCGAGGGGATACAGGACGCCCTTCCAGTGCGTAAGGTTCACGCCACCGAGGCGACATGCAGTGTTCGCTGTCCGCCAGACGGACCTCAAGGGCGGTATGCCCCGCCCGCCGGATACGGTGGAACCACCATGAGCGCTTCGCAGACCTCGTCTTCCGACGTCCCTGCCGACGTCCCCACCCTCCTCGTGAAGATCTTCGGCAAGGACAGGCCGGGCATCACCGCCGGTCTCTTCGACACCCTCGCCGCCTACTCCGTCGACGTCGTCGACATCGAGCAGGTCGTCACCCGTGGCCGGATGGTGCTGTGCGCGCTCGTGACCGAGCCGCCGCCCGGACTCGAAGGGGACCTGCGGGCGACCGTCCACAGCTGGGCCGAGTCGATGAAGATGCAGGCGGAGATCATCTCCGGCCTCGGCGACAACCGCCCGCGCGGGCTGGGCCGCTCCCTGGTCACCGTGCTCGGGCACCCGCTCACCGCCGAGGCGACGGCGGCGATCGCCGCGCGGATCACGAAGACCGGCGGCAACATCGACCGTATCTTCCGGCTCGCCAAGTACCCCGTGACCGCCGTCGAGTTCGCCGTCTCCGGCGTGGAGACCGAGCCGCTGCGCACCGCCCTGGTGACCGACGCGGCCAGGCTCGGCATCGATGTGGCGGTCGTCGCCGCCGGCCTGTACCGGCGCGCCCAGCGCCTGGTCGTGATGGACGTCGACTCGACGCTGATCCAGGACGAGGTCATCGAGCTGTTCGCCGCGCACGCCGGGTGCGAGGACAAGGTCGCCGAGGTGACGGCGGCCGCGATGCGCGGGGAACTGGACTTCGAGCAGTCCTTGCACGCGCGCGTGGCGCTGCTGGAGGGGCTGGACGCCTCGGTCGTGGACAAGGTGCGCAGCGAGGTACGGCTGACGCCCGGCGCCCGCACCCTGATCCGTACGCTGAAGCGGCTCGGCTACCAGGTCGGTGTCGTCTCGGGCGGCTTCACCCAGGTCACCGACGATCTGAAGGAGCGGCTCGGGCTGGACTTCGCCCACGCCAACACCCTGGAGATCGTCGACGGCCGGCTGACGGGCCGGGTCACCGGCGAGATCGTCGACCGGGCGGGCAAGGCCCGGCTGCTGCGCCGGTTCGCCGCGGAGGCGGGTGTGCCGCTGTCGCAGACGGTGGCGATCGGTGACGGCGCCAACGACCTGGACATGCTGAACGCGGCCGGTCTCGGGGTCGCCTTCAACGCCAAGCCGGTGGTGCGCGAGGCCGCGCACGCCGCGGTGAACTTCCCGTTCCTGGACACGGTCCTGTACCTGCTGGGCATCACACGCGAAGAGGTCGAGGCGGCGGACATCCTCGACATCGGCTGAACCGTGCGGAAAGGGCCCGGCACCGCACCGGCGCCGGGCCCCTGTCACTCGAGGACGGTCACTCGGCCGGCGCCCAGTAGTCCCGCAGCGTGGCCACGCCCGGCTCCAGGCTCTTCCACGCGCCGGTGAACGACAGCACGGCGAAGGCGGCGGCCGGGAACCCGCGGCGGGCCATCCGCTCCCGGGCCTCGTCCTCGCCTGAGCCCGCCAGGACTTCGGCGAGGCCCTGGATGCCCGGGTTGTGCCCGACCATGAGGATGGTCTGCGCGTCGTCGGGGGTCTCGTTGAGCAGAGCGATCAGCTCGCCCGGCGAGGCATCATAGATCCGCTCCTCGTAGACGGTTTTCGGCCGCTGCGGGAACTCCTGGACGGCGAGCTTCCATGTCTCCCGGGTCCGGACCGCGGTGGAGCACAGGGCCAGGTCGAAGGCGAGACCGGTGTCGGTCAGCCTACGCCCGGCCTCCGCCGCGTCCATACGGCCCCGGTCGGCGAGCGGACGCTCGTGATCGGTCACCTGCGGCCAGTCGGCTTTCGCATGGCGGAAGAGGACAATCCTGCGGGGTTCTGCGACGCTCATGAGATCCAGCTTCGCATGAAACACGCCATGTGGCGCAGGGAGTTGACCACCGGCTTCGGCTGTGATCAGCGGGTTGTCAGCTGCTGCACTCGCTCCAGGAGGTGGGCGATGGCGGGCCCGCCGG
The DNA here is from genome assembly GCF_030124145.1 of Streptomyces sp. 378. GTDB lineage: Bacteria > Actinomycetota > Actinomycetes > Streptomycetales > Streptomycetaceae > Streptomyces. The sequence goes on along the minus strand of NZ_JASKMS010000017.1, from coordinate 166,017 downwards.
TGGCCGCGTGCGCGTCGGACGGGTTCAGGATCAGGGCGAGCAGCGCGGTGAAGGCGAGGACGGGCAGGGCGAGGGCCCACCACGGCAGCCGGTCGGCGGCACCGGCCCGGGTCGCCGGGCAGGGCCGGGTGTGCGTAGGGGCCGACATGGGTGCCTCCGCTCTCCGAGTGGTCGGTGACCGTCTCGCGGTCACACCCTCGAAGCTACGGAATCCGCGGCTGCCGACCCATCCGGTGATCCACCCACTTGACCCTGACCCTCACCCCCTAGGGGACAGGGGGGCTAACCCCACCATGGGCGCCATGGGCCGGGTGTGCGCCGGTCATGGTGAGGCGATGGTCGCGATGACGGCGATGATGATGAAGATCGCGAAGAAGGCCCCGAAGACGAGCAGCATCTTCTTCTGACCGTGCTGGGGGTTCGGGTCGAGCACTGGCATGGGGCCAGTCTCCCACCCGGGATGCCCGCCGGGTGCCCCGGGGTGTCCCCGGGTCCCGGGCGGGATTCAGCGGGCGGCCTCGTCCTCCACCGTGCGGTCGCGGCCGGCCAGGAAGCCGACGGCCATCTGCGGGATCATCAGGGCGCTCATCAGCGCGATCGGCAGGCCCCAGCCGCCGCTGTGCTGGTAGAGGACGCCCACCAGCAGCGGTCCGGGGATGGAGATCAGGTAGCCGGTGCTCTGCGCGAACGCCGACAGCCGGGCCACGCCGGGGCCGGTCCTGGCCCGCATGCCGACCATGGTCAGGGCGAGCGGGAAGGCGCAGTTGGCGATGCCCAGCAGCACGGCCCAGGCCCAGGCTCCGGCGGCGGGCGCGAGGTACAGCCCCGCGTAGCCGGCGAGGCCGCAGACGCCCAGGGCGAGCACGATCGGGCCCTGGTGGGGCAGCCGGGTGGCCAGGCGGGGTATGACGAAGGCCAGGGGCACGCCCATGACCATGGTGACGGCCAGCAGCAGGCCGGCGGTGCCGGCGGGCACACCGGCGTCCCGGAAGATCTGCGCCATCCAGCCCATGGTGATGTAGGCGGCGGTGGCCTGGAGCCCGAAGAAGACGGCCAGGGCCCAGGCGGTACGGCTGCGGATCATCCGCAGCCGGGGCGCCTCCTCGCGCGCGTGCCCGGCCGTGTCGGGGACCTGCGGTTCCCCACCCTGGGCGGGCCCGTCGCCGCCGGCCCGGGCGGCCTCGACCTCCTCCCCCGCCCCGGGCGGTGTGACGCGCCCTCGGACGAAGGGCAGCCAGGGCAGGACCGCCGCCACGGCGAGCCCCGCCCACAGGGCCAGGCCCGTCTGCCAGCTGCCGCCGAGGGCGTCGGTCAAGGGCACCGTCACGGCGGCCGCGAGGGCGGTGCCGAGGGCGAGGGCCATCGAGTACAGGCCGGTCATGGAACCCACGCGGTCGGGGAACCAGTGCTTGACGATGACCGGCATCAGGACGTTGCTGACCGCGATGCCCATCAAGGCCAGGGCACTGCCGACCAGGAAGCCGGCCGTGCCGCCGACGTAGGGGCGGACGATCAGGCCGGTGGCGATGGCGGCCATGCCGGCGCACACCACGGCGCCCGCGGTGAAGCGGCGGGCCAGCCGCGGGGCCATGACGCCGAAGGCGGCGAAGCACAGCGGCGGCACGGAGGTGAGCAGTCCGGCCACGCTGCCGCTCATGCCGAGTCCGTCGCGGACCTCCTCCAGGAGGGCGCCGAGGCTGGTGATGGCGGGGCGGAGGTTCAGCGCGGACAGCACGATGCCGAGGACGAGCAGCCGCATCGTCCACACGCGTGTGGACGCGCCGCCCGGTTTCCCGGCGTCGTGCGCGGCCGAGCCGCGTACGGGCGGGGGCGTCGTCGTCCGGGTTTCCTCACGAGGCATGAGCCCCATCATAGAATCATAGGATGATTGACTGTCCAGTGGCCGGCTGCCCTCCGGCACCCCGCGCGTGGGAAGGTGTGCCATGCCCCTGAGCCATCCCCGTCGTTCGGCCCTGTCCGAGCAGGTCATCGCCGCGTTGCGGGCGCAGATCACCTCGGGCGAGTGGCCCGTCGGCTCCCGGATCCCGACCGAGCCCGAACTGGTCGAGCAGCTGGGCGTCGCGCGCAACACGGTCCGTGAGGCCGTTCGCGCCCTGTCGCACAACGGGCTGCTGGACATTCGCCAGGGTTCCGGCACGTACGTCGTGGCGACGAGCGAGCTGGCGGGGGTGATGCAGCGGCGGTTCGCCGAGGCCGACCCCCGGCACATCGCCGAGCTGCGCTCCACGCTGGAGTCGGCCGCCGCCCGGCTCGCCGCCGAGCGGCGCACGGAGAGGGACCTCAAGCAGCTCGACGCACTGCTCCTGCGGCGCGAACAGGCCTGGGAGTCGGGCGACAAGGAGGCGTTCGTGACGGCGGACGCGACCTTTCACCTGGCCGTGGTGTCCGCCTCCCACAACGACGTGATGACGGCCATGTACGCGGATCTGGGCGAGGTGCTGCGGGACTGGCTGCGCGAGGACGTCGGCGAGAGGCTGACCCCGGAGACGCACATGGACCACGGGCGGCTGCTGGAGGCGATCCGCGCGGGCGAGGCGGACACGGCGGCGGCGGAGGCCGCGCGCTATCCCTTCCTGTGCCGGCTGGGCGGGGTCAGCTCTCCCTCCGGTGACTGATCCACACGTCGCCGACCTCTTTCCAGCACCGTCCGGTCAGCCGCACGGTCTGCGCGGGCCCGGCCGCGACCGGCGAGCTGTCGGTGTCGATGTCCCACCAGCGTGCGCACTCCACGTGCAGGCTCACGCGGTCGGTCTCCGGGTACGGGTTGTGGCAGTACACGGTCACCCTGGAGCCGGTCACACGGATCCGGCAGGCCGCGCCGAAGGGCTCGGCGGACTCACGCTCGTCGGCCGGCACACGCGCGCGGGGCACCGCCTCGTACGCCACGGTCAGCACGAGCGCGGCGACGACGGACAGTGAGGCCATTCGGCGGGAGAAGCGCACAAGGGGACCTCCTCGGCCGTGCTGGGGAGGGGCTCGCGTGGTGAACGCGTACTCCAGAGTGCCCAGTTGCGGGCCTTGCCCGCCCGGCCTGCTGAGCCGAACGGGTGACGCCCCGCTCCCCACGCGCTGCGGGAAACGGGGCGTCGCCGGACGCGGGGGGGGATCAGGCTCCGATGGCGTGCAGACCACCGTCCACGTGGATGATCTCGCCCGTGGTCTTCGGGAACCAGTCGCTCAGCAGTGCCACGACACCGCGGCCGGCCGGCTCCGGGTCCTTCAGGTCCCACTCCAGCGGGGAGCGGGAGTCCCACACGGACGCCAGCTCACCGAAGCCCGGGATGGACTTGGCGGCCATGGAACCGAGCGGACCGGCCGAGACCAGGTTGCAGCGGATGTTCTGCTTGCCCAGGTCACGGGCCATGTAGCGGCTGGTGGCCTCCAGGGCGGCCTTGGCCGGGCCCATCCAGTCGTACTGCGGCCAGGCGAACTGCGCGTCGAACGTCAGACCGACGACGGAGCCGCCGTTCTGCATCAGCGGCAGGCAGGCCATGGTCAGCGACTTCAGGGAGTACGCCGAGACGTGCATGGCGGTGGCCACCGACTCGAACGGCGTGTTGAGGAAGTTGCCGCCGAGGGCGTCCTGCGGGGCGAAGCCGATGGAGTGGACGACCCCGTCGAGGCCGCCGAGCTCCTCGCCGACGATGTCGGCCAGGCGGCCGAGGTGCTCGTCGTTCGTCACGTCGAGCTCGATGACCTTGGTGGGCTTGGGCAGCTTCTTGGCGATGCGTTCGGTCAGCGTGGGCCGCGGGAACGCCGTGAGGATGACCTCGGCGCCCTGCTCCTGGGCCAGCTTGGCGGTGTGGAAGGCGATGGAGGCCTCCGTCAGCACACCGGTGATCAGGACGCGCTTGCCCTCGAGAATTCCGCTCATGGTGATCAGTGACCCATTCCCAGTCCGCCGTCAACCGGGATGACGGCTCCAGTGATGTACGAGGCGTCGTCCGAGGCGAGGAACCGCACCGTCGCGGCGATCTCCTCCGGCTGGGCGTACCGGCCGAGCGGAACCTGCTTCACGATGTTCTCGCGCTGCTCGTCGGTGAGCGCCTTGGTCATGTCGGTGTCGACGAAGCCGGGCGCGACGACGTTGAAGGTGATGTTGCGCGAGCCCAGCTCACGGGCGAGGGAACGCGCGAAGCCGACCAGCGCGGCCTTGGAGGCGGCGTAGTTCGCCTGGCCGGGACCGCCGTACAGTCCGACGACCGACGAGATGAGCACCACCCGGCCCTTCTTGGCGCGCAGCATGCCGCGGTTGGCGCGCTTGACCACGCGGAAGGTGCCGGTGAGGTTGGTGTCGATGACCGAGGTGAAGTCCTCCTCGGACATGCGCATCAGGAGCTGGTCCTTGGTGATGCCGGCGTTGGCGATGAGGATCTCGACGGGGCCGTGGGCCTCCTCGATCTCCTTGTAGGCCTGCTCCACCTGCTCGGCATCGGTGATGTCGCACCTGACCGCCAGGAAGCCGGTGGGCGGCTCACCCGAGCGGTATGTGATGGCGACCTTGTCGCCGGCATCGGCGAAAGCGCGGGCGATGGCGAGGCCGATGCCCCGGTTGCCTCCGGTGACGAGAACCGAGCGGCTCAACGGATCACCCTTTCCATAGCGGTCTGATACCCCGCCCGGCGCCTGGACGACAGGCGGTGACGACAGGCGGCTTCCTCGAAAACCTATCGGTCCGGGCAGCCCCGCGGACAATCGGGCACCGACAGTGGCGTAGGGGACTCGCTGTCGGATCCCTACAGAAAGCCTCTTGTCCGACCCATCAAACTCATGGCCCGCGCGCGGGATGGACGACATGATCGGAGCAGTCAGACGCACGGCAACCACGGTCACCACGACAGAAAGAGACGGCGGTGCCTCATACCATCGACGAGGCCTTCACGGCCCTCCCCCTACGCGCCCTCGCCGACGCGGCCCTCGCACGCGCGCGTGCGCTGGGCGCCGAGCACGCGGACTTCCGCTTCGAACGGGTGCGGGGCGCATCCTGGCGGTTCCGGGACGCCAAGCCCGCCGGGTCGTCGGACACCACCGACCTCGGGTACGCGGTGCGGGTGGTGCACGGCGGTACGTGGGGCTTCGCCTCCGGCGTCGACCTCACCATGGACGCCGCCGCCAGGGTCGCCGGGCAGGCGGTGGCGATGGCCAGGCTGTCCGCCCAGGTGATCAAGGCGGCCGGGTCCGACGAGCACGTCGAGCTGGCCGACGAGCCGGTGCACGCGGACAAGACGTGGATCTCGTCGTACGAGATGGACCCCTTCTCCGTGCCCGACGAGGAAAAGGCCGGGCTGATCGCGGAGTGGAGCGCGCGGCTGCTGGCGGCCGACGGGGTCGACCATGTCGATTCCTCGCTGCTCACGGTCCACGAGAACAAGTTCTACGCCGATACCGCCGGGACCGTGACCACGCAGCAACGGGTGCGGCTGCACCCGGTCTTCAACGCGGTCTCGGTCGACGAGTCGAGCGGCGAGTTCGACTCGATGCGCACCCTCGCGCCGCCGGTGGGACGCGGCTGGGAGTACCTGCGGGGCACCGGCTGGGACTGGGAGGGCGAGCTGGAGCGGATCCCGGAGCTGCTCGCCGAGAAGATGCGCGCGCCGAGCGTCGAGCCGGGCCTGTACGACCTGGTCGTCGACCCGTCCAACCTGTGGCTGACCATCCACGAGTCCATCGGGCACGCCACCGAGCTCGACCGGGCCCTCGGCTACGAGGCCGCCTACGCGGGCACCTCCTTCGCCACCTTCGATCAGCTGAACAGGCTGCGCTACGGCTCGGAGCTGATGAACGTCACCGGCGACCGCACCGCCGAGCACGGCCTGGCCACCATCGGGTACGACGACGAGGGCGTCGCGGGCCAGTCCTGGGACCTGGTCAAGGACGGCACGCTCGTCGGCTACCAGCTGGACCGGCGCATCGCGAAGCTGACCGGCTTCGAGCGGTCCAACGGCTGCGCCTACGCGGACTCCCCCGGACACGTGCCGGTGCAGCGCATGGCCAACGTGTCGTTGCGGCCGGACCCGGCCGGAATGTCCACCGAGGACCTCATCGGCGGCGTCGAGCGCGGCATCTACGTCGTCGGCGACCGGTCCTGGTCGATCGACATGCAGCGCTACAACTTCCAGTTCACCGGTCAGCGCTTCTACCGCATCGAGAACGGGCGGCTGGCCGGGCAGCTGCGCGATGTCGCCTACCAGGCGACCACCACCGACTTCTGGGGCTCGATGGCGGCGGTCGGCGGGCCGCAGACCTATGTGCTCGGCGGCGCCTTCAACTGCGGCAAGGCCCAGCCGGGCCAGGTCGCCGCCGTCTCGCACGGCTGCCCGTCGGCCCTCTTCAAGGGCGTCAGCATCCTCAACACGACCCAGGAGGCCGGTCGATGAGCGCGCGTTCCAGCAAGCCGCACGAGGTCGTCGAGCGCGCCCTCGAACTGTCCCGGGCGGACGGCTGTGTCGTCATCGCCGACGAGCAGTCCACCGCCAACCTGCGCTGGGCGGGCAACGCGCTGACCACGAACGGCGTCACGCGCGGGCGCACGCTCACCGTCGTCGCCACGGTCGACGGCAAGGAGGGCACGGCCTCCGGGGTCGTGTCCCGGTCGGCCGTGATCGCCGACGAGCTGGAGCCCCTGGTGCGGGCCGCCGAGGCCGCGGCGCGCGGCGCCGCACCCGCCGAGGACGCGCAGCCACTGGTCACGGGCGTGGAGCGGTCGCCGGAGTTCACGGAGGCTCCCGCCGAGACCTCCTCGGCCGTGTTCGCCGACTTCGCCCCGGCGCTCGGCGAGGCCTTCGCACGCGCGCGGGCCGGCGGCCGTGAGCTGTACGGCTTCGCCAACCACGAGCTGGTGTCGTCGTACGTCGGCACGTCCACCGGGCTGCGGCTGCGGCACGACCAGCCGAACGGGACGCTGGAGCTGAACGCCAAGTCCCCGGACCGCACCCGGTCCGCGTGGGCCGGGCGCTCCACCCGGGACTTCAAGGACGTCGACCCGGCGGCGCTGGACGCGGAGCTGGCCGTGCGCCTGGGGTGGGCCGAGCGGCGTGTGGAGCTGCCGGCGGGGCGCTACGAGACGCTGCTGCCGCCGACGGCCGTGGCGGACCTGCTGATCTACCAGATGTGGTCGGCGTCCGGCCGGGACGCGGTGGAGGGCCGCACGGTGTTCTCCAAGCCGGGCGGCGGCACGCGGGTCGGCGAGAAGCTCACCGACCTGCCGCTGACGCTGCGCAGCGACCCGAACGAGCCGGGCCTGGAGTCGGCGCCCTTCGTGATCGCGCACTCCTCGGGGGGCGATCAGTCGGTGTTCGACAACGGGCTGCCGCTCGCGGCCACCGAGTGGATGCGCGAGGGCGAGCTGCGGCACCTGACGACCAGCAGGCACAGCGCGGGCCTGACCGGGCTGCCGGTCGCGCCGGGCATCGACAACATCGTCCTGGACGGCGGCGAGGACCGTTCCCTGGACGAGATGGTCGCGAACACCGAGCGCGGGTTGCTGCTGACCTGCCTGTGGTACATCCGGGAGGTCGACCCGGCGACGCTGCTGCTGACGGGCCTGACCCGGGACGGCGTCTACCTCGTCGAGAACGGCGAGGTGACGGGCGAGGTGAACAACTTCCGGTTCAACGAGTCACCGGTCGGGGTGCTGGGCCGCGCCTCGGAGGCGGGGCGGACCGAGAAGACCCTGCCGAGGGAGTGGAGCGACTGGTTCACCAGGGCGGCGATGCCCGCGCTGCGCGTTCCCGATTTCAATATGAGCTCGGTCAGCCAGGGCGTATAACCTCGTAGTCGGCTGTCACCCGACTGCCCGAAGATCATCGAGGAGACACGAGAACCGTGACGGACATCGTCGACGAGCTGAAGTGGCGCGGGCTGTTCGCCCTGTCCACTGACGAGGACGCTTTGCGCAAGGCGCTCGCGGACGGTCCCGTCACGTTCTATTGCGGTTTCGACCCGACGGCGCCGTCGTTGCACGTGGGGCACCTGGTGCAGGTGCTCACCGTGCGCCGGCTCCAGCAGGCCGGTCACCGGCCGCTGGCGCTGGTCGGCGGGGCCACGGGCCTGATCGGCGACCCGCGCCCGACCGCGGAGCGCACGCTGAACGACCCGGAGACGGTCACCGGCTGGGTCGCCAAACTGCGCGCCCAGATCGAGCCCTTCCTGGACTTCGAGGGCGAGAACGCGGCCGTCATGGTCAACAACCTCGACTGGACGGAGGGGCTCTCCGCGATCGAGTTCCTCCGGGACATCGGCAAGCACTTCCGCGTCAACAAGATGCTGACGAAGGACTCCGTGGCCCGCCGCCTGGAGTCCTCCGAGGGCATCAGCTACACGGAGTTCAGCTACCAGCTCCTGCAGGGCATGGACTTCCTCCAGCTCTACCGGCGCCACGGCTGCACGCTGCAGCAGGGCGGCAGCGACCAGTGGGGCAACCTCACTGCGGGCCTGGACCTGATCCACCGTCTGGAGCCCGACGCGACGGTGCACGCGCTGGCGACGCCGCTGATGACCAAGGCGGACGGCACCAAGTTCGGCAAGACCGAGGGCGGCGCCGTCTGGCTCGACCCGGAGATGACGACGCCGTACGCGTTCTACCAGTTCTGGCTGAACGTGGACGACCGGGACATCTGCCGGTACCTGCGCATCCTGTCCTTCCGCTCCCGTGCGGAGCTGGAGGAGCTGGAGCGGCAGACGGAGGAGCGTCCGCAGGCCCGCGCCGCGCAACGGGCCCTCGCCGAGGAGCTGACGACGCTGGTGCACGGCGCCGACCAGACGGCCGCCGTGATCGCCGCGTCCAAGGCCCTCTTCGGGCAGGGCGAGCTGGCGGAACTCGACGAGAGGACGCTGGCCGCGGCCCTCTCCGAGGTGCCGCACATCCAGGTCGCCGAGCTCGGCCCGGCCGTCGACCTCTTCGCCGACGTCGGCCTGGTGGCCAGCAAGTCGGCCGCGCGCCGCACGGTCAAGGAGGGCGGCGCCTACGTGAACAACGTCAAGGTCGCCGGCGAGGACGCCGTCCCCGCCAAGGAGGACCTGCTGCACGGCCGCTGGCTGGTGCTGCGCCGGGGCAAGAAGAACCTGGCGGCGGTCGAGGTCGCGGGCGCGTGAGAGCACGGTGAAGGGGGCGGCCTCCGGCGGTGCCGGAAGCCGCTCCCTTGCCCCGTCAGGCCCTGCGTCTGTCCCCCCGGGCCGCCGTCCAGGCCCGGTCACCGAGACCGACGAGGATGACCGCGGCCACCAGTTGGAAGACGTGCCGCCACCAGTCGATGCCCGCCGTGGCGTCGACACCGGCCGCCCGGGCGATGGCATTGCCGGCGATGCCGCCGATCATGCCCAGGATGACGGTCAGCCACAGCGGAATATGCTGCTTGCCCGGAATGATCGCCTTGGCGAGCAGACCGAGCACCAGTCCTACGATGATCGCCCACAACCAGCCCATCGCTGCCTCCTCGTACGGCTCGACGTGAGCACTACCGTCAGTGTCGGCCCAGGTGTCCTACGCCGCATGCCGAGAGGGCCGTACGCGCTACGGCGCAGGCCGTCCGCCCCGGTGAGGCGCCACCCCGCCTCGTGGCCGACGCGGGCGCGGCGTACCGTTGAAGGTGTCCCGGCCAGGTTCCCCGACCAGCCGTGGGCGGCTACGGGGCGGGAAGACTCCGATACGGGCGGATGGTGGAATGCGATGCGGAAGCAGCGTGGCGACGGCAACGTCCAGGTTTTCCGGATCACCGGTGCCCGGACGGGACTCCAGGAAGACGTACGCGGGCGGCAGCGTCGCTACGTGATCTCGATGACGGTCCGCACGATCTCCGTGATCCTCGCGGCCACCCTGTGGAACGTCGAACGGCATGTCGCCGTCGTGGCGTTGGTGCTCGGGCTGGTGCTGCCGTACATCGCGGTGGTGATCGCGAACGCCGGGCGCGAGAACGCGCCGTCTCTGCCGTCGACGTTCGTGGCGCCGCCTGCGCGTCCGATGATCGCGCCGTCGGAGCCGGACGACGGTCCGGCGGACCCCGTCGCGGAAGATGCCGTGTCCGGGACGGTGCCGGGTGCGCGGAGCGAGTCGCACGAGCGATAGAGGTCTCCCGGGGAGAGATCACGGGAGATCAGGAAGGGAAGCCAACTTCCCGCCAAGCTCAAGAAAAGCTCAGATCTATCATGCTGTTCCAGTGCCGGGCTCGGGGTCACCCGTGACATACTTCGTACGCGCTCCGCATCCCCCGTCGGAGCGACGGACCGACGCCGGGCAGCTCCCCCCGTGGCTGCTCGGCGTCGCCTTTTCTGTGAGACGAAGCTGTGAGTGACGAGACGCCCATCTGTTCCGCGAAGGGCTGCCGTACCGACGCCGTATGGGTGCTGGCGTGGAACAACCCGAAGATCCATACGCCGGAGCGGCGCAAGACGTGGCTGGCCTGTGAGGAGCATCGCGAGCATCTGTCGCAGTTCCTCGGGGTGCGGGGTTTTCTGAAGGACGTGGTCCTGCTGAAGGAGTGGGAGTCCCAGGACTGACAGGTCCCGGAACTCCCGGCTCCGATGTTTAGTGCCGCGGCAGGCAACGTTTGCCCCGTCGCGACGCCCGGCACGCTCCCCCGTTCTCGGCTTCGCTCGAACGGGAGGGGCCCCCACCGCCGCACCGGCCGAAAGCCCAAGTACGTCCAGTACGAGGGCTTCCGGCCGGCACGCCGAGAGCACGCACCGGACGCCGCTCCTCAATGGGCAAACGTTGCCCGCCGCGGCACTAGCCTCCGATGGCCGACATCGGCCGGTCGGGCTGGACGAACGTCGGGTCGTCCAGGCCCGCTCCCGCCTTCTTGCCCCACATCGCCAGACGCCAGAGGCGGGCGATCTCCTCGTCCGGGGCGCCCGAGCGCAGGGCGGCGCGCAGGTCCGTCTCCTCCTGGGCGAACAGGCAGGTGCGGACCTGGCCGTCGGCGGTGAGGCGGGTGCGGTCGCAGGCCGCGCAGAAGGGGCGGGTGACAGAGGCGATCACACCGACCACATGCGGTCCGCCGTCGACCAGCCAGCGTTCCGCGGGGGCCGAACCGCGCTTCTCCTCGCCCTCGGCGGTCAGTTCGAAGCGGGTGCGCAGGGAGGTCAGGATGTCCCCGGCGGTGATCATGCCGTCGCGCTTCCAGCCGTGCTGGGCGTCCAGGGGCATCTGCTCGATGAAGCGCAGCTCGTAGTCGTGTTCCACGGCCCAGGCCAGCAGGTCGGGGGCCTCGTCGTCGTTGAGCCCGGGCATCAGGACCGAGTTGACCTTGACCGGGGTGAGGCCGGCGTCGCGGGCGGCGTGCAGGCCCTCGATGACGTCCTTGTGGCGGTCGCGGCGGGTGAGGGTCTTGAAGACGTCCGGGCGCAGGGTGTCCAGGGAGACGTTGACCCGGTCCAGGCCCGCCTCCTTCAGGGCGGCGGCCGTGCGCCTGAGGCCGATGCCGTTGGTGGTGAGGGACATCTGGGGGCGCGGCTCCAGGGCCGCGACGCGCTCGACGATGCCGACCAGGCCCGGACGCAGCAGGGGCTCCCCGCCGGTGAAGCGCACCTCCTCGATCCCGAGGGAAGTGACCGCGATGTCGATCAGACGGACGATCTCGTCGTCGTCGAGCAGGTCCGGCTTGGCCAGCCACTGCAGGCCCTCCTCGGGCATGCAGTACGTGCAGCGCAGGTTGCACCGGTCGGTCAGTGAGACCCTCAGGTCGGTGGCCACCCGGCCGTAGGTGTCGATGAGCACGTGGGCCCCCTCCCTCGTCGCGGATCGTGCGTGCGGCACTGTTTCTCCGACACCTGCGAGCCTACGTGACCGCACCGACAACGCCACAGACCCGATCCCACGACGCGGAACGCGGCCGCGCCGCGGGAACCTGGAGGTTCCTACGACACGGCCGCGCGGGACGGGTCGTGCTCAGTGGGCTCCGGTGCCGGTCAGGGACCGGACCTCCAGCTCCGCGTACTTCTTGGCGTCGGGCTCCTCCTTGGACAGGACCGTGCCGAGCCAGCCCATGAGGAAGCCGAACGGGATCGAGATGATGCCCGGGTTCTTGAGCGGGAACCAGGCGAAGTCGACCTCGGGGAACATCGCCTTGGGGTCGCCGGAGACGACGGGCGAGAACAGCACCAGGCCGACGGCGACGATCAGACCGCCGTAGATCGACCACAGCGCGCCCTGGGTGGTGAAGCGCTTCCAGAACAGGCTGTAGAGGATCGTCGGGAGGTTCGCGGAGGCGGCGACCGCGAAGGCGAGGGCGACCAGGCCGGCCACGTTCAGGTCGCGGGCGAGGGCGCCCAGACCGATGGAGACGACACCGATGAAGACGGTCGCCCAGCGGGCCGCGCGCACTTCCTCGGCACCGGAGGCCTGCCCCTTGCGGATGACGTTGGCGTAGATGTCGTGCGCGAAGGAGGACGACGAGGCCAGGGTGAGGCCGGCGACGACGGCGAGGATCGTCGCGAAGGCCACCGCGGAGATCGTCGCGAGCAGGATCGCGCCCCAGGTCGAGTCGACGCCGCCCAGGTGCAGGGCGAGCAGGGGTGCCGCCGTGTTGCCGGACGGGTTGGAGGCGATGATCTCTTCCTGCGAGATGAGCGCTGCGGCGCCGAAGCCGAGCGCGATCGTCATCAGGTAGAAGCCGCCGATGATGCCGATCGCCCAGTTCACGGACTTACGGGCGGCCTTGGCGTCGGGCACCGTGTAGAAGCGGATCAGGATGTGCGGCAGACCGGCGGTGCCGAGCACCAGGGCGATGCCGAGGGAGACGAAGTCCAGCTTGGAGGTGCCGGTCGCGCCGAACTGGAGGCCGGGCTCCAGGAAGGCGGCGCCCTTGCCGCTGTTCTCGGCGGCCGTGCCGAGCAGGTCGGAGATGTTGAAGTTGAACTTCAGCAGCACCAGGAAGGTGATCAGGAGGGTGCCACCGATGAGCAGCACGGCCTTGACCATCTGGACCCAGGTGGTGCCCTTCATACCGCCGATGGAGACGTAGACGATCATCAGCAGGCCGACGAGGGCGACGATGAGGATCTTGCCGGCGTCGGAGGTGATGCCGAGCAGCAGCGAGACGAGGACGCCCGCGCCGGCCATCTGCGCCAGCAGGTAGAAGATCGACACCACGATCGTGGACGTCCCGGCCGCGGTGCGGACCGGGCGCTGGCGCATGCGGTACGCGAGGACGTCGCCCATGGTGTAGCGGCCGGAGTTGCGCAGCGGCTCGGCCACCAGGAGCAGGGCGACCAGCCAGGCGACCAGGAAGCCGATGGAGTAGAGGAAGCCGTCGTAGCCGAAGAGGGCGATGGCGCCGGCGATGCCGAGGAACGACGCGGCCGACATGTAGTCGCCGGAGACGGCGAGGCCGTTCTGGAAGGCGCTGAACTGGCGTCCGCCGGCGTAGAAGTCGGCGGCGTCCTTGGTCTGGCGGCCCGCCCAGACGGTGATGCCGAGGGTCGCGAGGACGAACAGCGCGAACAGGGTGATGATCAGCGGGCGGTGCTCACTGGCCTCGTTCGCGGCGAGAAAGGTCTGCTGTACGGGGCTCATGCGCCGCTCTCCATCCGGGTCTTGATGGCCTCGGCCTTGGGGTCGAGCTTCGCGGCGGCGTGCCGCGAGTACCACCAGGCGATGAGGAACGTGGTGACGAACTGGGCGACGCCGAGGACGAAGGCGACGTTGATGTTGCCGAACAGCTTGGTGCCCATGAAGCCGCCCGCGTAGTTCGAGAGCAGGACGTAGAGCAGGTACCAGGCGATGAAGCCGACGGTCAGCGGGAAGGCGAACGAGCGGTAGGCGCGGCGCAGTTCACCGAACTCCGCGCTCTCGTGCACCTCGGTGAACTCCTCGGGTGAGGGGAGTTTGTGTTGCTCTTTCGAGGGGGGCGGTGCGTCGGTGGCCACGGAGTCTCCTCGCAATGAAGGAAGCGGTTGTGAACGGGGACGGGGGCGAGTGTCCTCGCGCTCCCTGCTCAACGTCACGGCGGCACGCGAGAACCGGTTCAACGGCCCGGCGTTCTTTCCGAAGTCGTTTCGACAAAGCGTTGCTGGCCAGCGAGGGGCCGGGATAGCTTCGCCCTGCACCACACGTCATGTACCTGCCCGAGCACCACCTGTGCCTCGGGCCGGTTTCGTTTCCGGAGGATGTGGAGACCCCATGTCTCACTTGCGTTCCAGACGCCGGCTCGCCCTCGCCGTGCCCGTCGTGCTGTCCCTGACGGCCTCGCTGGGCTTCCTGCCGGCCGCCGCGTCGGCGGCCCCGCACACGGAGTCGGCCACCCGGACGGCGGACGCGCCCACGCTGGCGTACGTCGTCAACACCAAGCTGGACCGCCACACGATCGCGTCGGTGAAGAAGGCGATCGGAAAGGCCGACGGATCGGTCGTGACCACGTACGGGCGGATCGGCGTGATCGTCGTCCACTCCTCGAACCCCGACTTCGCCAAGACGATCCGCAAGGCGCGCGGGGTCCAGTCGGCGGGTGCGACGCGGACGGCGCCCCTGACGGCCGCGGGGACGAAGGAGGAGGGCGCGGTCGAGTACCTGACGGCCGCCCAGGCGAAGCGCACCGAGGCCGCCTCGGCGAAGACGCCCGAGAGCGAGCCCCTCGAGGCGGACCAGTGGGACCTGCGCGCGATCGGCGCCGACAAGGCCGCACAGATCAACCCGGGCAGCCGCAAGGTGACCGTGGCCGTGATCGACACCGGCGTGGACGACACCCACCCCGACATCGCCCCGAACTTCTCCGCGTCCCAGTCCGCCAACTGCGCCGGCGGCAAGCCCGACACCAGCGAGGGCGCCTGGCGGCCCTACACCCCCGAGGACTACCACGGCACGCATGTCGCGGGTGAGATAGCCGCCGCCCGCAACGGCGTCGGCGTCGCGGGCGTCGCTCCCGGTGTGAAGGTGTCCAGCATCAATGTGACCGACCGGGCGAACGGCCTCTTCTACCCGGAGAGCGTCGTGTGCGCGTTCGTGTTCGCCGCCGACCACGGCGTCGAGATCACCAACAACAGCTACTACGTCGACCCGTGGCTGTACAACTGCATGGACGACCCGGACCAGCGGGCCATCGTCGACGCGGTCAACCGGGCGCAGCTGTACGCCCAGAAGAAGGGCACGCTCAACGTCGCCGCGGCGGGCAACTCCAACCACGACCTGGACGCGGACGCCATCGTCGACGACTCCAGCCCCGACGACTCCACCCCGGTCGAGCGCACCATCGACCCGCACGAGTGCTTCGACGTGCCGAACCAGCTGCCGGGTGTCGTCACGGTGAGCTCGACGGGCGTCGAGAACGAGAAGTCGTACTTCTCGACCTACGGCAAGGGCGTCGTCGACGTCGCCGCGCCGGGTGGCGACGCGCGCTACCAGATACCCGACACGCCCTCGAAGAACGGCCGCATCCTGTCCACCATGCCGAACGGCGCGTGGGGCTTCCTGCAGGGCACCTCGATGGCCTCGCCGCACGCCTCCGGCGTCGCCGCGCTGCTGAAGTCCAAGTACCCCTGGGCGTCTCCGGCCCAGCTCCAGGCCCTGTTGAAGGCCCAGGCCGACAAGACCGCCTGCCCCGCCTCCTACGACCAGGACGGCGACGGCACCCAGGACGCGGTCTGCGAGGGCGGCAAGCGCGTCAACGGCTTCTACGGCCACGGCATCGTCAACGCGCTGCGCGCGGTCAAGTGACCCGACCCGCCACCGAGACCTTCCGCAAGATCAGCTCGTACCGTGAACGAACTGGAGACACCATGACTGCGCCGTACACGCGCTACCGTCGCGCCGTCGCGATCCCGGCCGGGATGGCCATGGCCACGGCCCTCGCGTTCCTGCCGAACACGATGGCCACGGCCGCCGAGGACGCCCCTGCTCCCGCAGCGGCCCCGGCCGACGCGACCCCGCTCAGCTACGTCGTCAACGTCAAGCCGGGGTACGGCACTTCGGCGCACGTGAAGAAGGCCGTCGCCAAGGCCGGCGGCACGATCGTGACGTCGTACGACCAGATCGGCGTCATCGTCGTCCACTCCTCGAACGCCGACTTCGCCAAGACCATGCGCACGGTGCGCGGTGTGCAGTCGGCGGGTGCCACCCGCACCGCGCCGCTGCCCTCGGCGTCGACGGGCGACCTGGGCGCGCCGAAGGTGCTGAGCGCGACCGAGGTCGCGAAGGCCGAGGGTGCCGCCGGGCAGGACCCGCTGGAGTCCCTGCAGTGGGACCTGCCCGCCATCAAGGCGGACAAGGCGCACGAGAAGACGCTGGGCAGCAAGAAGGTCACGGTCGCCGTGATCGACACCGGTGTGGACGACACCCACCCCGACATCGCGCCCAACTTCGACCGCGAGGCGTCGGTCAACTGCGTGACGGGCAAGCCCGACACGTCCGACGGGGCCTGGCGGCCGAGCGCGGCGGAGAGCCCGCACGGCACCCACGTCGCCGGTGAGATCGCCGCCGCCAAGAACGGCGTCGGCATGACCGGTGTCGCGCCCGGCGTGAAGGTCTCCGGCATCAAGGTGTCCACCACGGCCGGCTTCTTCTACACCGAGGCCGTGGTGTGCGGCTTCGTGTGGGCGGCCGAGCACGGGGTCGACGTGACGAACAACAGCTATTACACGGACCCCTGGTACTTCAACTGCAAGAACGACCCGGACCAGAAGGCGCTCGTGGAGGCCGTCACGCGGGCCTCGCGGTACGCGGAGAGGAAGGGCGCGGTCAACGTCGCCGCGGCCGGCAACGAGAACTACGACCTGGCCTCCGACGAGATCACCGACCCGTCGTCCCCGAACGACACCACCCCGGGCGACCGGGTCGTCGACCCCTCGAAGTGCCTCGACATCCCGACCCAGCTGCCGGGGGTCGTCACGGTCGCCTCGACGGGCGCGAAGGGCATCAAGTCGTCCTTCTCCAACCACGGTCTGGGCGTCGTCGACATTGCCGCCCCGGGCGGTGACTCGACCGCCTACCAGAAGCCGGACGCGCCGGCCACGAGCGGCCTCATCCTGGGCACGTTGCCGGGCGGCAAGTGGGGCTACATGGCCGGTACGTCGATGGCGTCCCCGCACGTCGCGGGCGTCGCCGCCCTCATCAAGTCGACGCACCCGTACGCCTCTCCGGCCCTGGTGAAGGCCCTGCTGTACGCGGAGGCCGACGCCACCCCGTGCACGGACCCGTACGACATCGACGCCGACGGCAAGATCGACGCGGTGTGCGAGGGCTCGAAGAACCGCAACGGCTTCTACGGCTGGGGCATCGCGGACGCGCTGGACGCGGTCACCAAGTAGAGCCCGTGTAAGGGCGACCCGGGCCGGGCGGGGACACCCGCCCGGCCCGTTTCGTGTCCACGGCCGACGGACGTGCCCAGGGATGTGCGGCTGCGTCGGCCGACCGAATGCCAGGTCGATCGCGTTCCGCCGACTTGCCCGGCCGTGTGGAGGTTGGTGAAGATCCTGGGGTGACCTTGACAAGACCCACCCCCGGGCCGGCCGATCCGTGTGAGCCCGCCCCGAGGCTCGGTGCGGGCCGGGCGTCGGCGGTCCTGGCGCTGGTGACGCTGGCCGCGCTGATCCCGCTGCTCGGCCCCTCCGCCGCGCTGCACGGCACCGGGGAGGCACAGGCGCCCGGCGCCGGCGGCATGGGCCTGCTGCGCACGGTGCTGTTCGCGGCGCTGTGCATACCCATCGGGGAGATATTCGTGAACCGGCTGGCGCGATCGCTGCCCGGACCGGAGAACGATCCCCTGGGTATGCCCCGCAGTTGGTCCCCCCTCGCGGCCACCGCCGGTTGCCTCGCCGCCCTCGGGCTCGCCTCGGTCGTGGCCACCGGCAATCTCGTGCCGGACGACCTGGCGGACATCGACGTCGGGGGCCTCTACGCCTCCCGGGACGGCAAGCTCGCTCTGCTGGAGGTCAACGCGTTCCTGGTGGCGGGGTTGTGCGCCGTGTCGCGCCGGCCGGTCACCCAGGTGTGGCCGCTGGCCGCCGTGGTCGTGGCCGAGGCCCTGCGCGCACACCCCACGAGCGAGCACAGTCCCCTCATCGGCTCCGGGCTGACGCTCGTCCATCTGCTCTGTGCTGCGCTGTGGGCGGGCGGACTGCTGCACGCGCTGCGCGTCCTGCGGCTCCGGCACGTCCGCGACGGCACGGCGGCGGGCGTGGCGCTGCTGGGGCTCTACGCGCGCGTGGCGGTCGTGCTGCTCGCCGTCATCACCGCGACGGGTGTGTGCAGTTCCCTGCGCCGGATGCCGCCGGAGACCATCCTGGAGCAGCTGACCGGGACGGCGTACGGGCGGGCGCTGCTCGCCAAGGTGGTTCTCGTGGCCGCCGTCGCCGCCCTCGCCCTGTGGGCCCGGCGGCGGTTGCGCCGGGCGGCCGACCCCTGGACCGCCTGCGCCCCGGCCCGGGCGGAGGTCGTCGCCCTGGGCCTGGTCGTCGCGGCGTCCGGGCTGCTGACGGTGCTTCCGGTGCCCATCCGCTGGTGACGCCGCTGCCTCTGGGACGGCCCGCAGCTCTCGTCGCGGCCGGGTCCCCGCGCTCCGAGCGCGCCGTCGGCCGGCCGGGCCGGGGCGGCCGGTATCCGCCGGTCCGGTACGGGGCGACGACGGACGACGGCGTACGAGAGGCCCCGCTGATCGACTGAGGGTCGATCAGACGTACGCCCCACGAACGGACAGACCGGACAAGACGCCTGAGGGAGTATCGGAAGAACGGACGATCGCCCCTGGCGGCCCGCGGTGTCAGTCGTGGCCCGTATCCTCAGGAACCATGCTGGAAGACCTGACGACCGCAGTGTTCTCAGCCACACCGTGGCCGACCGCGTATCCCAAGGGGTACGCGGTCGTTGACGTGGAGACCACGGGCCTGGCCCGGGACGACCGCATCATCTCCGCGGCGGTCTACCGGCTGGACGAGCGCGGCGAGGTCGAGGACCACTGGTACACGACGGTCAACCCCGAGCGCGACCCGGGCCCCGTGTGGATCCACGGGCTGACGAGTGAGGCGCTCGAAGGCGCACCCCTCTTCCCGGACATCGCCGAGGAGTTCACGGCCCGGCTGGCGGGACGCGTGCTCGTCGCCCACAACGCCGTCTTCGACTGGCAGATGATCGCCCGGGAGTACGCGCGCGCCGAGCGCGAGGCGCCGGTGCGGCAGCGGCTGTGCACCATCGCGCTCTCCAAGGAGCTCGGGCTGCCGCTGCCCAACCACAAGCTGGAGTCCCTCGCCGCGCACTTCGGCGTCGTCCAGCAGCGGGCCCACCACGCGCTGGACGACGCCCGCGTGCTGGCGGAGGCGTTCCGGCCGAGCCTGCGGGCCGCGGCGGCGAACAACGTACGGCTGCCGCTGCACGAGTGCCGGCCGCTGACCGAGTGGAGGGACCGCCCCGCCGCGCCCCGCATCGGACAGCAGGCGGGCCCGGGGGGATACGGCACCTACCGGCCGAGCAGTTGGCGCCCGGCCCGCAAACGCCCCGCCTGCCCCTACCCCAACCCCGGCCGCTACGAGCCGGGCGGGCGGCTCAAGCAGGGCATGCGCGTCGCCTTCTCGGGTGACACCTCCGTCGAGCGGGACCTGCTGGAGGACCGCGCGAGCGAGGCCGGGCTGCACGTGGCCACGAGTCTGTCCCGGCTGACCAGCCTGCTCGTCACCAACGACCCGGACTCGGGCACGTCCAAGGTCGTCAAGGCCCGGCAGTTCGGTACGCCGGTGGTGGACGAGGCGGCGTTCGGGCAACTCCTCGCGGATGTGGAGCCGGCGTCGGAGGGATGACCGTACGGACGGGTGATAACCGGGCGACTCGCCCGGCGACCGCTCGCCCGCGCGGGGGCGACGGCCCACCCTGTGGCGCATGGCGACCTGTGAGGTATGTGGCAATCAGTACGGAATGACCTTCGAGGTGCACGCGCAGGGTGCGGTGCACGTCTTCGACTGCTTCTCCTGCGCGATCCACCGCATGGCCCCCATCTGCGAGCACTGCCGGGTGCAGATCATCGGCCAGGGCGTCGAGGTCGAGGGCCACTGGTACTGCGGCGCCCACTGCGCCCGCGCGGAGGGAAAGGCAGGAATTGTCGACAAGGTATGAACCCGTACCCACCCGAACGCACCCCACGACCGAGTTGTACGGTCGTGGGGTGTACCGCTTCCTGATGTCCCGGCAGTGGGTGATCCTCACGTTGATCGCCCTGCTCCTCATCCCCACGATGATCAGGCTGGGCATCTGGCAGATGCACCGCTACGAGGAGCGCACCGCCCGGAACGAGCTGGTCTCCGACGCGCTGGCGGCCGAGCCGGTGCCCGTGGAGAGGCTGACCGGGCCCGGGCACACCGTCACCAGCGCGGAGCGCTACCGCACCGTGACGGCGAAGGGCCGCTTCGACACGGAGGGCGAGGTCGTGGTCCGGCGCCGCACCAACTCCGACGACGCGGTCGGCTACCACGTCCTGACCCCCTTCGTCCTCGACGACGGCAAGGTGCTGCTGGTCAACCGGGGCTGGATCCCCTCCGAGGGCCCGAGCCAGACCACGTTCCCGAAGGTCCCCGCACCGCCGAGCGGCGAGGTGACCGTCGAGGGGCGGCTGATGCCCGACGAGACGACCGCGGCGAGCGGCATCAAGAACCTCCAGGGTCTGCCCGACCGGCAGATCATGCTGATCAACAGCGAGCAGCAGGCCCGCCGCCTGGACGCCCGGGTGCTCGGCGGCTACATCGCCCAGACGGCTCCCGAGCCCAAGGGCGACATCCCCGAACTGCTGGGCGATCCCGGCAAGGAGGACGCCGCGCTGAACTACGCCTACGCCGTCCAGTGGTGGCTGTTCGCCGCTGCCGTTCCGGTCGGCTGGGTCGTCCTGGCCCGCCGCGAGGCCCGGGAGCGGGCGCAAGCGGCGGCCGCCGCGACGGCGCAGGACAGAAAGTCGCAGCCGGCCACGGCGTGACGCCGCCGGTGCCGGCCTGGGCTGTTGTCAGCCGGCCGGGCCGTCCCGCCAGTAGCGGAAGGCCCGTTCCGGCTCGGGCAGCAGGTCCCACGGATGGCGTGTCATATGGCGGCCGACGCGCCGCAGGACGAGTGCGGCCTCGGCCGGGCGGTGGGCGCGGGTCAGGGCGAAGGCGAGCAGGTTGAGGTCGGCCATCGCTTCGGCATGGGGCGCGACGGCGGTGTGGAACCAGCCGGACAGAGCCCGGTCGAGCTCCTCGGCCGCCCGGAGCTCGTTCCAGTGACCGCTCGCGCCGATGGCGGCGAGGCCCGTCAGGCCCTGGCGGTGGGCGCCGAGCTCCACGCGGGCCGCCACCGGCAGCACGGCGAGCGGCGAGCCGTGCGGGGCCTGGACCGCGCTCTGCCAGGCGAAGTCCAGCATGTCGGGGAGCGTGCCGTGGCCGCGCGGCGACAGATAGCCCAGCATCTGGTGGTAGGCGCCACGGTGCCACGGTGCGCGGTTGACGGCCTCGGTCCACGCGGGCACGGCGTCACGGACCGGTACGGCACAGGCGTGCATCAGCGAGAACAGGGCCAGCCAGGGCGTCGGATCACCGGAGCAGGCGTCGGCGGCACGCAGACACGCCTGTTCGGCCCGGCGTACGGCGGCAGGGTCACCGACCGGGACCCGGGCCACCGCGGCGCAGGCGGACAGCAGCAGGGCGTCGCCGTGGCCGGGCCGGTCGGCGACCCAGCGCTCGGGGATCGCGGCCGGCATGTTCCGGGCGAGGACCGACACCCGGTGTGCTCTGCGGTCCCAGTCCCGTCCTGTGGCGCGCAGCAGCCGGGCGGCGGGCTCCCAGACGGAACGGCTGCTGCCCGCGCCGAGCCCGTGCAGTTGGGGGGCCGGCCGTAGTTCGGCGAGGGTCGCGTGCAGGAGGTCGTCGTCGAGTTCGGGGCGGATCAGCAGGGAAGGGCGGCGTCTGAGCATCTCGGCCTCGGCGAAGGTGGAGCGGAGCGGGACGAGGTCGGTCGCGCGGCGGGCGTGCCGTCAGGGCTGGGGAGGGGCACGCCCGCCGCGCGGCCGGGGAACCACGCGGCGGATGCCGTCGCGGCCCGGGTACCGCGCGGGGGATGCCGCCGCGCGGGGTCAGCAGCAGCGGCCGGGCGCCTCGCACTCGCGCTGCGTGGTGCGCATCCGCTGGTACTCGCGCCGGGTCGGCACCGGAGCGTGCGGGTGGTGGCGCCGGTGCCGCTCGCAGTAGCGGTCGTACTCGGTCTCGCCGGTCAGCTCGCGCGCGTACCAGAGGACGGTGTCCAGCACCTTCCGTGCGGTGCTCACGGGCCTGCCCCCACCAGCGGCTCGGTGTTCCGCTGCTCGGGGACATCGATGCGGGAGGCGACGTACGGGACCTCGGTCGTCGGCAGGGGCTCGGTGGCGCGCAGTGCGCGGAAGCACACCACCGCGCAGTTGACCAGGACGATGAGGACCAGCAGCAGGAAGATCGCCATGATCACGCCGTCGACGGTGTTGTTGAGGACGATGGTGTGCATGTCGTCCATGTTCGTGGCGCCCGGCAGCAGCTTGCCGGCGTCGATGGCGTCCGCGTAGACGTCCCGCTGGGCGAAGAAGCCGATCTTCGGGTCGTCCGAGAAGATCTTCTGCCAGCCGGCGGTGAAGGTGACGGCCACGTCCCAGGCGAGCGGGATGCCGGTCACCCACGCCCAGCGCAGTTTGCCCGTCTTGATGAGCATGGTCGTGGTGACGGCCAGGGCGACCGCGGCCAGCAACTGGTTGGCGATGCCGAACAGCGGGAAGAGCTGCTTGATGCCACCGAGCGGGTCGGTGACACCGGCGTACAGGAAGTAACCCCAGGCACCGACGACCAGGGCGCTGGTGACCCAGATGCCCGGCTTCCAGGTGACCCGGCCGATCGGCTTCCAGACGTTGCCCAGCATGTCCTGGAGCATGAAGCGGCCCACGCGGGTACCCGCGTCCACCGTGGTCAGGATGAACAGGGCCTCGAACATGATGGCGAAGTGGTACCAGAACGCCTTCATCCCGGCACCGCCGAACACCCCGGCGAAGATCTCCGACATGCCGACGGCCAGGGTGGGCGCGCCGCCGGAGCGGCCGACGAGAGTGTGCTCCTCGACGGCCTTGGCCGCCGCGGTGAGCTGGTCCGGCGTGATGCTGAAGCCGAGGTTCTTCACCGCGTCCGACGCGGTCTCCACCGTCGGGCCGAGCAGCGCGGCCGGGGAGTTCATCGCGTAGAACAGGCCCGGTTCCAGGACGCAGGCGGCGATCAGCGCCATGACGGCGACGAAGGACTCCGTGAGCATGGAGCCGTACCCGATCATTCGGACCTGGGACTCCTTCTGGATCAGCTTCGGCGTGGTGCCGGAGGAGACCAGGGCGTGGAAGCCGGACAGGGCACCGCAGGCGATGGTGATGAAGAGGAACGGGAAGAGCCCCCCGGCGAACACCGGTCCCGCGCCGGTCGAGGCGAACTCCGTCACCGGTTCGGCCTTGAGCGTCGGGGCGGCGATCACCACGCCGACGGCCATCAGGGCGATGGTGCCGACCTTCATGAAGGTGGACAGGTAGTCACGGGGAGCCAGCAGCATCCACACCGGGAGCACGGAGGCGACGAAGCCGTAGCCGATCAGGCAGAAGACGAGGGTCTCGGGGCTCCAGACGAAGTACTCCGCCATCGACGAGTCCTGGATCCAGCCGCCGCCGAGGATGGCGAGCAGCAGCAGTCCCACGCCGATGACACTGGTCTCCACGACCTGGCCCGGCCGCAGGTAGCGCAGGTAGAAGCCCATGAAGAGGGCTATGGGGATGGTCATGGTGACCGAGAAGGTGCCCCAGGCGGACTCGGCCAGCGCGTTGACGACGACCATGGCCAGCACCGCGAGCAGGATGATCATGATGGCGAAGACACCGATCAGTGCCGCCGCACCGCCCACCCTGCCGATCTCGTCCCTGGCCATCTGACCGAGGCTCTTGCCGTCCCGCCGCATGGAGAGGAAGAGGACGATCATGTCCTGGACCGCGCCGGCGAAGATCACGCCCACGATGATCCAGATCGTGCCCGGCAGATAGCCCATCTGTGCGGCCAGCACCGGCCCCACCAGCGGACCGGCGCCGGCGATGGCCGCGAAGTGGTGACCGAAGAGCACCCGGCGGTCGGTCGGGTGGTAGTCGACACCGTCCTCCAGCCGCTCGGCCGGGGTGGCGCGGGTGTCGTCGACCTCCAGGACCCTCCGGGCGATGAACCGCGAGTAGAAGCGGTAGGCGATGGCGTACGAGCCGAGGGCCGCCATCACCAGCCACACGGCCGAGATCTCCTCGCCGCGGGAGAGCGCGAGGACACCCCAGCCGACCGCGCCGACGAGGGCGACGGCGGTCCATACGAGGATCGACCGGGGGGTCATGGGGGACCGCCGGGGCGGTGGCCCTTCCGGCGCCGGCAGAGCGGATCCGGGCATGGCTGACGTGGACATGGCGACTCCTCACCTGGAGCGGTGCGTTGGGTGGTACTGCGAGATTCCAAGAGCGTTGCGGAGCGGTACGGGGTGACGGCGAAGCGCTACGAAGTGGTACGGGCGGTGGCGGCGCGATCAGGGACCGTGACGGTCGTCGTGCCGTGTCAGCGCGTAGGCCCCGAGCAGGCAAAGGCCGCATCCCGGTACCCACGCGAGCTGGTACCAGTAGAAGAACGGCGCTTCCGCCAGCCCTGGGCTCGCACCGGCGTACCAGGGGACCCACAGCAGTCCCGCGGCGGGAGCGAGCAGCAGGAGGGCGACGGCTACGCGTCGTAGCCGTGGATGGCCGGTCCGTGCCATGACCTGTGCTCCTCTCCCGTTCGCTGTCGGTCTGTGCAAGAGTTGCGCTTCCGCCGAGAACGGTTGACAGCGGATTTCAAGAAGATTTCCCGCCGGTTTTCCTTCTTCTTCTGTCCTCCGGACGGGCCGTCCGCGCAACTCTCCCGCGAGGGCACAGGCACACCAAGGACGGTGACCCATGGCTGACGGCGCCATGACCGCGACGTTCCTCGCCGTGATCGGCGGGGCGTCCCTGCTCGCCGTGACCGCGCGGCGCCTGCGCCCGGTCGACCGGCTGCCCTCCCTGGAGGGCTGGGCCCTGGCCGACCGCTCCCTGGGCCCGGGCTGGACCTGGCTGCTGCTGGGCGGCACGATCTTCACCGCGTACACCTTCACCGCCGTACCCGGACTGGCCTACGGCATCGGCGCGCCCGCCTTCTTCGCCGTGCCGTACACGGTGATCGTCTGTCCGCTCGCCTTCGTGCTGCTGAGCCGGCTGTGGAGCGTGGCCCGGCGGCACGGCTACATCACCGCCGCCGACTTCGTGCGCGGCCGGTACGGGTCGCCGCCGCTGGCCCTGGTGGTGGCGCTGACCGGGATCCTCGCCACGATGCCGTACCTGGCGCTGCAACTGCTGGGCATCAGGGCGGTCCTGACGGCCGGGGGCATGTACCCGCGGGGCGCTGCCGGGGACCTGGTGCTGGTCGCGCTGTTCGCGGGGCTCGCGGTGGCGACGTACCGGCACGGGCTGCGGGCCCCGGCGGTCATCTCGGCGCTGAAGGCGGTGGCGGTGTTCGTCTCCCTCACCGCGGTGACCTGGCTGGTCCTCGCACGGCTGGGCGGCCCGGGCCCCGTCTTCGAGGGCGCGGCGCAGCGGCTGGGCGGCCCGGCGCTGCTCCTGTCCCCCGCGCAGCAGCCGGCCTACGCCACGCTCGCACTCGGCTCCGCCCTCGCCCTGCTGATGTACCCGCACGTGCTCACCGCCGGTTTCGCCGCCGACGGGCCCCACACCCTGCGCAAGGTCTCGGTGGCGCTGCCCGCCTGGACCGGACTGCTCGCGCTGTTCGGGTTCCTCGGCATCGCCGCCCTCGCGGCGGGGGTGCGGGCGCCGCGCGGCGGTGCCGAGGCGGCGGTGCCCATGCTGGTCGACCGGCTGATGCCGGCGCCGCTGGCCGGGCTGGTGTTCGCCGCGATCGCCGTGGGGGCGCTCGTCCCGGCGGCGGTGATGTCGATCGCCGCGGCCACGAGTTTCGTCCGCAACGTGTACGTCGAGTACGTCCATCCGACGGCCACGCCCAAGCGACAGGTGCGCATCGCCAAGGCGGTGTCGCTCACCGCGAAGGTGGGGGCCGTGGCGTTCGTGTTCGGGCTGCGCGACCAGGACGCCGTCAACCTCCAGCTGCTCGGCGGCGTGTGGATCCTGCAGATCTTCCCGGCCGTCGCCGTCGGGCTGTTCACCGGGCGGCTGCACCCGCGGGCGCTGCTCGCCGGGTGGGCCGTGGGCATGGCGTCGGGGACGTACCTGGTGGTGCGCGAGGGATTCTCCTCTATCGTGCCGCTCGGCACCGGCGCCGGGCCCCTGGAGATCTACGCCGGGCTCGCCGCCCTGCTGCTCAATCTGACCGTCGCGGTGACCGGCACCGCGGTGCTGACCCGCCTCGGCGTCCCGCGCGGCGCCGACGCGACCGACCTGCCGTCCCGCCTGACCGTCCGGCGCTGCCCGGAGACGGGAGCGAACAACCCGTGAGACGCAGACAGAACCCCACGCTGCCACCGGTGCCGGCACCGGTACCGCCCCCGGCCGAGCCCCTCGCTCCCCCGGCCGGCGACCCCGCCGACCCGGAACGCGAGGCCGGTGTCGCCCACCTCTTCGAGCTGCACTACTCCTCGATGCTGCGCCTCGCCGTCCTGCTCGGCGCCGACGATCCGGAGAACGTGGTGGCCGAGGCGTACTACCAGATCTACCGCAAGTGGCGGCGGCTGCGGGACGCGGCCGCGGCGGAGGCCTATCTGCGCTCCACCGTCTGCAATCTGACGCGGATGCGGATACGGCACCTCCAGGTCGCCCGCAGGCACGAGGAGAACCCGCCGGACGACACGGTCGCCTCCGCCGAGCACGCCGCGCTGCTGCGGGACGACCAGCGCGTGCTGATCGACGCGCTCCAGCAGTTGCCGCCCCGGCAGCGCGAGGCCCTGGTACTGCGGCACTGGCTCGGTCTCAAGGAGAGTGAGATAGCCGCCGCGATGGGCATATCCGGAGGTTCCGTCAAGACGCACACGGCGCGCGGCATCGCCGCCCTGACCCAGGCGATGGAGGCCCGGCGATGACGCATCGAGATGCGACTGGGTCGCGTGGCACCGGTCCGGACCGGTCCGGCCACGGCCACACCGAGGCGGAGCTCCGCGAGGCGCTCCGGGTACTGGCGGGCGGGGTGCTTCCCGACCCCGACGCGTACCGCACGGCACGCGGCGAGTGGCTGCGGCGCGAGCGCCGGCGGCGGCTCGTGCTCGCCGTGCTCGTCAGCGTCGTCTTCACGCTGGCCACCCTGATCGGCCTGTGGGTGCTCAACCAGGCCCCGTCCGACCCGGGTGTGATCTTCTCGGGCACCGGCGCCCCGGCCGCCGAGAACATGTCATTCCCCCGGCCCCCGCCCTGATTGCCGGACCGCCTTGCCGGGAACCCGCACTCCGTGCACCCCCATATCGAGGACTACGCGCTCATCGGCGACGAACAGACCGCCGCCCTGGTCGGCATGGACGGATCCGTCGACTGGCTGTGTCTGCCCCGCTTCGACTCGGCCGCCTGCTTCGCGAGAATGCTCGGCGACGAGGACAACGGCCACTGGCGCATCGCCCCCGTGGGGGCGGACCGCTGCACCCGGCGCGCCTATCGCCGCGACACCCTCGTCCTGGACACCGAGTGGGAGACCGAGCACGGGGCGGTCCGGGTCACCGATCTGATGCCCCAACGCGACCGCGCCCCCGACCTCGTCCGCGTCGTCGAGGGCATCGACGGCGAGGTGACGCTTCACAGCGTCCTCAAACTGCGCTTCGACTACGGCTCGATCGTCCCCTGGATGCGCCGGTCCGACGGCCACCGCGTCGCCGTGGCCGGCCCGGACTCGACCTGGCTGCGCAGCGAGCCGGAGGTGCACAGCTGGGGCGAGGACTTCGCCACGCACGCGGAGTTCACCGTCAAGAAGGGAGAAAAGGTCGCTTTCGTCCTGACGTGGCACCCCTCCCACGAGGAGCGCCCCCCGCTCGTCGACCCGTACGACGCGTTGCGCCACAGCGTGGAGGACTGGCGGGCCTGGGTCTCGCGCTGCCGCTACCACGGCCCCCACCGGGACGCCGTCGTCCGCTCCCTGATCACGCTCAAGGCGCTCACCTACTCCCCCACCGGCGGCATCGTCGCCGCCCCCACGACCTCGCTGCCGGAGGAGCCGGGCGGGGTACGCAACTGGGACTACCGCTACTGCTGGCTGCGCGACTCCACCCTCACCCTGAACGCGCTGCTCGCGGCGGGCTACCAGGAGGAGGCCGAGGCCTGGCGGAACTGGCTGCTGCGCGCCGTCGCGGGCGATCCCGCCGATCTGCAGATCATGTACGGCCTGGCGGGTGAACGACGGCTGCCCGAGTTCGAGCTGCCGTGGCTCTCCGGTTTCGACGGGTCGGCCCCCGTGCGCATCGGCAACGACGCCGTGAACCAGCTCCAGCTGGACGTCTACGGCGAGGTCATGGACTCCCTGTCCCTGGCCCGTGAGTCGGGCCTGTCGCCCCAGCCGGACGTGTGGGCGCTGCAGACGGCCCTGCTGGACTTCCTGCGGACCCACTGGCGGCAGCCGGACGAGGGGCTGTGGGAGGTACGCGGCGGCCGTCGCCAGTTCGTGCACTCGAAGGTGATGGTGTGGGTGGCCGCCGACCGCGCCGTACGCACCCTGGAGCGCCATCCGGAACTGAGCGGCGACCCCGACGGCTGGCGCGCCCTGCGCGACGAGGTGCACCAGGAGGTGTGTGAAAAGGGCTACGACGCGGAACGCAACACCTTCACGCAGTCCTACGGCTCGCGCGAACTGGACGCCGCGCTGCTGCTCATCCCGCGTGTCGGCTTCCTGCCGCCGGACGATCCGCGGGTGATCGGCACGATCGAAGCGGTCCGCGAAGAGCTGAGCCACGGCGGCTTCCTGCGCCGCTACAGCACGGACGACGGCGAGGTCGACGGGCTGCCCGGCGGCGAGGGCGCCTTCCTGGTGTGCTCGTTCTGGCTCGCGGACGCGCTGCACATGACGGGCCGTACGAAGGAGGCCCGCGAGCTGTTCGAGCGGCTGGTGGGGCACGCCAACGACGTCGGGCTGCTGTCCGAGGAGTTCGACCCGGTGACCGGCCGGCAGCTCGGCAACTTCCCCCAGGCGTTCAGCCACATCGGCCTGGTGAACACCGCCCTCGCCCTGTTCGGTGAGGACGGGGCAGGATAGGGGCCATGGATCTTGGACTGAAGGACCGGGTGTACGTCGTCACCGGGGCCACCCGCGGCCTCGGCAACGCCACCGCGCGCGAGCTCGTCGCGGACGGGGCGAAGGTGGTCGTCTCGGGGCGGGACGAGAAGAGCGTGGCCGAGGCGGCGGCCGAACTGGGACCGAACGCGGTCGGGGTCGCCGTCGACAACGCCGACCCGGAGGCGGCGGCCCGGCTGATCGGGGCCGCGCGGGAGCACTTCGGCCGTTTCAACGGCGTCCTCGTCAGCGTGGGCGGGCCGCCGGCCGGGTTCGTCGCCGACAACACGGACGAGCAGTGGCAGACGGCGTTCGAGTCGGTGTTCCTCGGCGCGGTACGGCTGGCTCGCGCCGCGGCCACCGAGATGGAGGCCGGGGGTGTCATCGGGTTCGTGCTGTCGGGGTCGGTGTACGAGCCGATTCCGGGGCTGACCATCTCGAACGGGCTGCGGCCGGGGCTGGCGGGCTTCGCCAAGTCGCTCTCCGACGAGCTGGGGCCGCGCGGTATCCGGGTGGTCGGTGTCCTGCCCGGCCGGATCGACACCGACCGGGTACGGCAGTTGGACGCGCTGTCGGCGGACCCCGAGGCGACCCGGGCGGCTTCGGAGTCCCGCATTCCGCTGCGGCGGTACGGGGCGCCGGAGGAGTTCGGGCGGGTGGCGGCGTTCCTGATGTCACCGGCGGCGTCGTATCTGACCGGGGTCATGGTGCCGGTCGACGGCGGCGCGCGGCACGGATTCTGACGCCGCGCTCAACTCACCCGTTCCGTACCGCGCTTGACGCCCTTCAGCCGCACTTCCACCGGAAGTGACGCAAGGCCCGCCGACGCCCTGGCATGGGTCAGGGCACCGGTCGTGAAGTCGTTCAGGACCGCCCCCGGGTCCACGTGCGGTTCCAGTGCGAGGCGTACATGGGCCTCGGGGGCGCTGCGGCGGCCCTTGAGATGAGCATGGGCCCCGTCCACACCGTCGACGCGGGTCGCCTCCCCGGTGAGGACGTCCTCCAGGGCCCGGCCCCGCAGCAGCGCTCCCTCACCGTCGCCGGTGTCGACGAGGACCTCGGCCAGGCGGCGTCGGCGCAGCACGGCGACGAGCCACCACAGGGCGAGCAGCAGCAGGGCCGCGAGGGCGGCGATGACGACCGGCCACCACCAGCCGTCGTCACGCCAGCGGGTGCGCTCGGCGTCGCTCAGCAGCACGTCGTGCTCGCTGTCGTGGATCCACCACGAGGGCACCGGGGCGCCGAGGCCGACGGCGAGGACGGAGCCGCCCAGCACCAGCAGGATCAGGCCGATCAGCCCGAGGAACACGCGGTTGACGCTCCTGAGCACCGCTCTCACCCCTTCCGGCCGGGCCGTCGGACGCGTACCGACAGCGAGGGCGGCTTGGACAGCCCCAGGCCGTTCACCGCGTCGCCGAGCACGGCGTCCAGATCGGTTCGTACGTCGTCCAGTGCCCGGAAGTGCGACACGGCGCGGACTTTCGCCCTCCGGCGGCGCACCCGGGCCTCCGCGGACTGCACACCGGCCACCTCCACGGCCCGGTCCCGCAGCGCGGTCTCGGCGGCGGCCCGGTGCAGTCCGGCGCGTACGTCGGCGTGTGTGCGCCGCATCGGGAGCACGGCCCGCAGGCCGGGTGTGACGGCCAGGATCAGCAGCCACAGACCGAGGGCGGCGGCCACCCCTGCGCCGACGCGCACCCAGGTGTCGTCGAGGGGCCGTTCGGCGAGCTGCCGGGCCAGTTCCCGGCGCCAGTACATGCCGGGCCTGCCGGCGCGCACGGAGACGACGTCGTAGAGGAACAGCCCGGCAAGGCCCAGGAGCAGCAGGGCGACGATGCCCGCGGCGACACGGCGTGCCGACCAGAAGCGGCCCGCGCGGCCGTCCTCGTCCCGGGCCGCCGACGGTCGTCCCTCGGCGGCCGGCGTCGGGGAACGGCCGGGTCCGTCGCCGTTCTCCGTCTCCTGCCGGCCGAGGACGGGCAGACGCTGTGTGGTGCCCTCGGGGGGCTGTGTGCCCTCGGGTTCGCTCATCGCGTCCTCCCCTCCACCGCGCCGGGCGCCGCGGCCAGATGCAGCCGCTCCACGTGGACGACGACCTCCGGCACCTGCATGCCCGCCAAGGAACCCACCCGCTCGACGACTTGGTGACGCACCTCGCGGCAGCGGGCGCCGATGTCGCACGGGTAGTCGAGTTCGATGTGGACCCGGACGTGGGCGACCTCGTGGTGGACGACGACCGACGCGGACGGCCGGTCGGCGTCGGGCGGCAGCGTGCCCACGGCCTCGTGGGCCGCCTGCGAGGCGATCTTCGCGACCACCCGGTCGGCGATCCGGGTCGCCCCGCGCTCGCCCGGCGGGACGACGGTGCGAGGTCTGTCGAGCTCACCGGTCCCCGTGCTCACCGGCGTCACCGCCGCCGTTCACGGGGACGGAAGAAGTCGCCGAGGTCCATGTCCCCGTCCAGGAACCGCCCGACGACGAAGCCGACGGCGCCCAGTGCCGCCACCAGCAGAAAGGCACCGAATCCACCGAAATATCCGGCGAAGGCCAGCGCCATGCCGGCGATCATGCCGACCACGGCCATACTCATGCGCTCCTCAGCTCCTCAGCCGTTGTGCCGTCCGATGCCCGTACCTCACTGGATCCGGCGCTCCGGTTCCTCTTCCTCCTCGTCCGGCAGCTTCACGTCGCTCACCGCGATGTTGACCTCGACGACCTCCAGGCCGGTCATCCGCTCCACGGCGGTGATGACGTTCTCCCGTACGTCGCGGGCCAGATCGGCGATCGACACGCCGTACTCGACGACGATCTCCAGGTCGAGGGCCGCCTGCACCTCGCCGACCTCGGCCTTCACACCGCGCGTCACCGACTTCTGGCCGCCGGGTACGCGGTCGCGCACGGCGCCGAAGGTGCGGGACAGGCCGCTGCCCATGGCGTGTACGCCGTCGACGTCACGGGCGGCCATCCCGGCGATCTTCTCCACCACGCCGTCCGCGATGGTCGTCCGGCCCCGGGAAGCCGGGTCACCACCACCGCGCTTGACCAGCGGGCTCCTGCGCGCCGTCGGCGTCTCGGATTCCCCGCCCCGGTTGTCGGTCATGTCAGTCATCGCCGTACGTCCCTTTCGGTCGTCGTCCTGGCACCACCGTAAGCACGGTTACGCGGAAGCGCGCCTCTGATGCGGCAGGCTGGAGGAATGACGGCCGATCGATGGACGCAGGCAGTGAGACATCAGCTGGGAATCGGCAGGCTGCTGCCGCTGGGTGACGCGCGGGACGGCGCGTGGATCGCGGAGGGGGCAGCCGAGGCGGTGCTGCGGAGCGCGGCGTGGGACGCGCCGGGCGTACGCCTGGCCGCGCTCCGTGTCGCGCTCTGCGACACGGAGGACACCGCGGAGCCGGCCGTACCCGCTCCGCCGAGCGCCCTGCCGCCGGGGCCGCTGCGGGTGACGGCGGAGTTCGCGGCGACGGCCGCGCAGCCGTTGCCGGCGACGGCCTCCCTGCTGCGGGCGACGCTGGCGACCGCAGCGACCCGGCTCGGGCTGGCGGTGACGGAGGTGGATCTGCGGGTGACGGGGCTGCTGGGCGATCAGGAGCCGGCTGGGGCGGGGCCCGCCGCGCCGCTTCCCGAACCGGCGGGTGCCGCGCGGGCCGAGGGCGGCGACGAGGCCCGGGTGGCCGCCGCCGCGCTCGGAGTCCAGGGCGTGCTCCATCTGACCGGCACGCTGGGCCACCCCGTGCACATCGAGGAACGCCCCGGCGAGGAGGCCGCGCTACCGCACCGCCATGTCCGGCTGGAGCTGGCGGTGGGTGCGGACCAGCGGGCCAGGGACGTGGCCCGCGAGGTCCGGACGGCGGTCAGGAGGGTGCTGCCGGATCACCCGACGGTGGCGGTCGTGGTGAGCGCGATCGGCTGACCGCGCTCCCGTCCGGTGAGGCCGCTCTCAGTCCCCGATGCCCGCGAGGTCCCGCAGCCGGCGGGCCTGGGACTGACGCTCCGCCGCGCGCTGCTCCTCGTAGGTGCGGTCCTGGGCGCCGCGCAGCAGGGCCTTGGTCTCGACGACCGCGTCACGGGGCGCGGCGAGCACGGCCGAGACGAGGTCGCGGACGGTGGCGTCGAGCTGGTCGGCGGGCACGGCGAGGTTCGCGAGACCGGTGTTCACGGCCTCCTCGGCCATGACGAAGCGCCCGGTCACACAGATCTCCAGCGCGCGGGCGTATCCGACGAGTCCCACCAGCGGGTGCGTGCCCGTCAGGTCGGGCACGAGCCCGAGGCTGGTCTCGCGCATGGCGAACTGCACGTCGTCGGCGACGACGCGCAGGTCGCAGGCGAGGGCGAGCTGGAAGCCCGCCCCGATGGCATGCCCCTGGACAGCGGCGACGGAGACGATGTCGCTGCGCCGCCACCAGGTGAACGCCTCCTGGTATTCGGCGATGGTCGCGTCCAACTCGGCGTCCGCGCCGCGCGCGAGGTCGATGAACGACGGTTCGCCGTCGAAGCCCTCGGGCGTGAACGCCTGCCGGTCGAGCCCGGCCGAGAAGGACGTGCCCTCGCCCCGCAGCACCACGACGCGGACGGTGCCCGGCAGCCGCCGCCCGGCCTCGGTCAGCGCGCGCCACAGAGCGGGGCTCTGCGCGTTGCGCTTGGCCGGGTTGGTCAGCGTCACCGTGGCGATCGCGTCGTCGACGGTGAGCCGTACGCCGTCCTTGTCGAGTACGGGAACGAGGTCCTGGTCGGGCGAAGCCATGGGACGCCTCCGATGTGTGCGGTCGCCTTCGTGCCGTACGACGGCTTCACCGCCGTAGCAGGCCACGCTTAAGTGACTGCACAGTAACCACCCGGCCGATCAGACGACCGACCGGGTGGCCACCATCGAAGCCGAGGGGCCACCCGGGGTCAGGCCGTGGCCTTTTTGCCCCGGGTCGCCCCGCCACGCCCTCGGAGCGTGACACCCGACTCACTGAGCATGCGGTGCACAAAGCCATACGAGCGGCCGGTCTCCTCGGCCAACGCCCGGATGCTCGCACCGGCGTCGTACTTCTTCTTCAGGTCTGCCGCGAGCTTGTCGCGCGCGGCGCCGGTCACCCGGCTGCCCTTCTTCAGAGTCTCGGCCACCCGTGCCTCCTCATGGGAAGTGCGCTCTGGTCTCCTCATGATCACCCCTCCGGGCCGTCATGGCCACCCATTCGGCAAGGTCCGTGAGACAAGGTTGTGACGACAGGAGCACACCCCCACATCCGGAATGCGGAATTCCGGAGGGCGCTGTCCGTACGACCGAACGGATGGTGGAGGAAAAGGCCAGGTCAGAAAGGCGGCGCGGCCGAGCCCCGGAGAATCGGGGGCTCGGCCGCGAAATCGATGTAGGACACACCTCGGTACGAGGAGATCTCACACAGATGATGGATCACCGCTGGGCCGAATGATCCATACGCCGTTGATCACGCATTCGATCAAGCGAGAGCGACGAGATCCGCGTAGTCGGCGCCCCACAGGTCCTCGACACCGTCCGGCAGCAGGATGATCCGCTCCGGCTGGAGCGCCTCGACCGCACCCTCGTCGTGGGTGACGAGGACGACCGCGCCCTTGTACGTGCGCAGCGCGCCGAGGATCTCCTCGCGGCTGGCCGGGTCGAGGTTGTTGGTCGGCTCGTCGAGGAGCAGCACGTTGGCTGAGGACACCACCAGCGTGGCCAGGGCGAGCCGGGTCTTCTCACCGCCGGACAGGACGCCGGCCGGCTTGTCGACGTCGTCGCCGGAGAACAGGAACGAGCCGAGCGTCTTGCGGACCTCCACCAGGTCCAGGTCGGGGGCGGCCGAGCGCATGTTCTCCAGGACCGTGCGCTCCGGGTCGAGGGTCTCGTGCTCCTGCGCGTAGTAGCCGAGCTTGAGGCCGTGGCCCTCGATGACCCTGCCGGTGTCGGGCTTCTCCGCCCCGCCGAGCAGGCGCAGCAGAGTCGTCTTGCCCGCGCCGTTGAGGCCGAGGATGACGACGCGCGAGCCCTTGTCGATGGCCAGGTCGACGTCGGTGAAGATCTCCAGCGATCCGTAGGACTTCGACAGGCCCTCGGCCATGAGCGGGGTCTTGCCGCACGGCGAGGGCTCGGGGAAGCGGAGCTTGGCGACCTTGTCGGACTTGCGCTCGGCCTCCAGGCCGGCCAGCAGCTTGTCCGCCCGGCGGGCCATGTTCTGCGCGGCGACGGTCTTGGTGGCCTTGGCCCGCATCTTGTCGGCCTGCGAATGCAGCGCGGACGCCTTCTTCTCGGCGTTCTGCCGCTCGCGCTTGCGGCGCTTCTCGTCGGCCTCGCGCTGCTGCTGGTAGAGCTTCCAGCCCATGTTGTAGACGTCGATCTGGGCGCGGTTGGCGTCCAGGTAGAACACCTTGTTGACGACCGTCTCGACCAGGTCGACGTCGTGGGAGATCACGATGAAGCCGCCGCGGTAGGTCTTCAGGTAGTCGCGCAGCCAGACGATCGAGTCGGCGTCGAGGTGGTTGGTGGGCTCGTCGAGCAGCAGGGTGTCCGCGTCGGAGAAGAGGATCCGCGCCAGCTCGATACGGCGGCGCTGACCGCCGGAGAGGGTGTGCAGCGGCTGGCCGAGCACCCGGTCGGGCAGGTTGAGCGCGGCGGCGATGGTGGCGGCCTCGGCCTCGGCGGCGTACCCGCCCTTGGTGAGGAATTCCGTCTCCTGGCGCTCGTACTGCTTGAGCGCCTTCTCGCGGGTGGAGCCCTGGCCGTTGGCGATGCGCTGTTCGTTGTCGCGCATCTTGCGGATCAGCACGTCCAGGCCGCGGGCGGACAGGATGCGGTCGCGGGCCAGGATGTCGAGGTCGCCGGTGCGGGGGTCCTGCGGGAGGTAACCGACCTCGCCGGAGCGGGTGATGGTGCCGCCGGCCGGGATGCCCTCGCCCGCCAGGCACTTGGTGAGGGTGGTCTTCCCCGCGCCGTTGCGGCCGACCAGGCCGATGCGGTCGCCCTTGGCGATGCGGAACGAGGCGTTTTCGATGAGGACGCGGGCACCGGCGCGCAGCTCGATACCGGAGGCGGAGATCACGGACAGACTCCAGGGCGGATACGGGGGCGGGATGGACGGCTGAGGACGTTCCCGCCGTCTAATGCGCGAGGAGAATGGCCATGAGGACAGTCTAACGGGGACGTGCAACCACTTTTTCTGTGTGCGGGTGTTCGATCATCGGCGGCCGGACGCGGGGCCGCTGTCAGTACCCGGTGGAAGACTGAGCGGTGGGCCGGACTCCGGCTCCTCCCGGCGGGGGGACACGCAGCGAGACACGAGGAAGTGATCGCCATGGCAGGCACGTCCGGCGGGCGCCCGAGCATCTACCCCACGCTGCTGTACGCCGACGCGAAGGCGGCGATCCGGCAGCTCACGGAGGCCTTCGGCTTCACGGAGCTGTCGGTGTACGAGGGCGAGGACGGCTCGGTGACACACGCCGAGCTGGCGCAGGGCAACGGCGCGGTGATGGTCGGCACCAAGGGCCACGGCGGCGTGTTCGACGCGGCCATGAAGAACGCGGGCACCACGGGGGTGTACGTGGTGGTGGACGACGTCGACGGCCACCACCGGCACGCCGTGGACCACGGCGTGGAGGTCCTGATGCCCCCGACGGACCAGGACTACGGATCGCGGGACTACATGGCCCGGGACCTCGAGGGCAACGTGTGGAGCTTCGGGACGTACGCGCCCGAGATAGCGGGCTGACGGCCGCGGGGCGGGCCGCGGGGGCGCCCCGCGGGGCTCAGCTGCCGCCGGTGTGCACCTGGAAGGCGGCCCGGCGCACCGCCTTGGCCAGCGCCGGGTCGGGGTGCGCGGCGGCGAGGGCCACCAGGACCTGCACGGTGCGCGGGTGGCCGACGGCGCGTACCTCGTCCAGGAGCATCGGGACGGTCGGCTGCACCGCGGACTCCAGGTGGCGCACGAGCAGCGGCGCCTCACCGTGGTCGGCGACGGCTGCGGCGGTGTCCACCCACAGCCAGGTCGCCTCCTGGCGGGTGAGGACCTCGTGGGCGTCCTCCGGGTCGGTCCCGTCGTGTTCGGCCAGCCACAGCAGCGCGTACGGCCTGAGCGTCGGCTCGGTCAGCACGGCGCGGACGTCCGGCTCGGCGGGGGCGCCGACCACGCGCAGGGCCTCGAAGGCGAGGCCGCGCAGCAGGGCGTCCTCGCCGCGGGCGGCGCCGAGGAGCTCGGTGACGGCGCTGCCGACGGGGCGGGCGGCGAGCCAGGCGCGGTACTCGGCACGGGCCGCGTTGGGGCGTAGCTGGGCACAGCCGCGGAGCATGTCCTCGGCGGCCTGCTCGATGTTCCCGGCGGGGCTCTGCGCGGCGACGCAGATCTGCTCCAGCTTGACCCAGACGGCCCAGCTGCCGAGCGGGGTGAGCGTGGCCTGGCCGTCGCCGTAGGTGAGGGCGCCGACGGAGGCGAGGGCGCGCAGGGCCCAGTCGAGCAGGGGGGCGAGGGGGGCGTCGGTGGGCTCCGGTTCGGCCGGCGGCTCGGGCTGGGGGCCGTAGGGGATCTCGCAGCGGGCGGTGCGCAGCTCGGTGACGCGCTGCTCCAGGAGGTCGAGGAGCTGCTCGACGG
Source organism: Streptomyces sp. 378 (assembly GCF_030124145.1). Lineage (GTDB taxonomy): Bacteria > Actinomycetota > Actinomycetes > Streptomycetales > Streptomycetaceae > Streptomyces. The sequence goes on along the minus strand of NZ_JASKMS010000017.1, from coordinate 128,224 downwards.
GGACGGGCCCGGCGGACAGCTGGAGGAAGGAGAGCACCTGTGGCATGGCCGAGACGACCTCGGCGACGGCGGCGGGCTCGTGCTCCGCGGGCTCCGGATGGGCGAGCGACCAGGCGTCGAAGAGTGCGACCCAGCCGCGCAGCACGGCACTGTCGTCGCGGTCCCAGGCGCGCAGCCGCCAGCCGGGGCGGGCGCTGTCGCCGTGCACCTCGACGAGACCGGCGAGGCGGGCGGTGTCCCAGTCGGCTCTGACCTGAGCCGGGGTCAGACCCAGCTCACGGGCGGCCCGTTCCGCGGTCGCGTCGGAGAGGGTGGCCTTGCCGTCGTCGGTGGCGCTGTCCCGGCCGGGGCCGAGCGCGGCGTCGGCCCAGCGGGCGACGCGGGCCGCGTCGGCGAGACCTGAGCGTGCCATTCTGGCCAGTTCCGCCGGTGCCGGAGTGCCCTCCGGGGGGCGTGGTGCGGGTCGGCGCGAGCGCCGCTGGTTCATCGCTGGAGGGGCGGCGGCCAGGGGTCGCGGGCGGACGAGTCGAAGCCTGGAGTCGCGCGGGATACGGGACGTCACGGGTGCAGTCTTCCGGTTGACGGTCCGAAAACCCAAACGGAATGTCACGGCGGGCGACGGGGATGGCCAACGCACCGGTTGCCGGAAGTGGTCGAGGGCCGGGAACCGGCCAGTGGTACGACGCTAAACGGAATCGTCGCGACCGGTCGGCGGGGAGGGGGAAGAGGCGTGGTTGCGACGGGGCGAAGAGGGCGTGAACGGGGGGGGTGCGCCAGAAGCCGCGACAGGGGCCGCACTCCAGCGGCGGATATGAACGAGGTCACATGAGGGGGGTCAGGAAGCGCCTGAGGGCTTCCTCGTAGGCCTTGGGATCGGCGTTCCACATGGCTCCGTGGGGGGCGCCGCGGACGGTGTGGAAGGCGACCATGTCGGGGCGGGCGTCGGCCAGACGGCGCGAGAGCTGCCAGGGGGCGACGGCGTCGTCCGGCCCGTGGAGGACGAGCACCGGGACCCGGAGCTCGTCGGCCGGGAGGGTGCCCGCGACGCGGTCGGCGGACAGGCCGGTGCGGCCCTGGGCGGCGCGGACCGCGAGGGGCAGCAGCGCGCCCGGGGTACGGCGGGCCGAGGCGAGGGCGCGCAGGGTGGTCTCCCAGCTGAGCACCGGGGAGTCCAGGACGAGCCCGGAGATCCGCTCGCGCATGCCGGACCGCGCGGCGGCGCGCAGGGCCATGGTGGCGCCGGTGGACCAGCCGTGCAGGACGACCTGGCGGGCTCCGTGGCGCACGGCGTGGCGGATGGCCGCGTCGAGGTCGCGCCACTCGGTCTCGCCGAGGTGGTTCAGGCCGTCGGGCGGGCGGGGCGCGCCCAGGTCGCCGCGGTAGGCGAGGGCGAGCACCGGGAACTGGCTGCGGTGCAGGAATCCCATGACGTTCAGGGCGAGTTCCCGGGTGGTGCCCAGGCCGTGCACGGCGATCACCCAGGTGTCCCGCTTGCCCGGCACGAACCACGCGGGCAGGGCGCCGAGTTCGCCGGGGATGTCGACGTCGGCGTGTTCGAGCCCGAGGGCGCCCGGGTTGCCGACGTACACGTTCGGGGTGAGCCACACCTTGTCGCCGGACGCCAGTGTGCCGTGCGTGACGCTCTCCAGCCGGCGCACGACGGTGTCGGCGGAGTGCGAGGCGCCGGCCAGGACGGGGCCGACGACCGCGTGGGAGCCGTCCCCGGACAGGCCGTAACGGCCGGGGCGCAGGGCGGCGAGGTCCCGGGTGAGGCTGATGCGCCCGGCGGCGGTGCCGTGCACGGTGAGCCGGGGTTCGGTGGGCAGGGGCCTGCCGGGGGGCGCCTTGAGCGCGGCGTCGCTGGCGAGCCGGCCGGCGGCCACCGCGGCGGCACCGGCTCCGATCACGGCGGTGACGGCAGCGGCCGTCGCTCTGACAGTGCGCACGGCTCCAGTGTCCTGGCGGATGCCGTGGGCGACCAGTGGGGGGGCGACGGCGGGGTGACGTCCGCGGCGGCCGCCCGGACGGCTCAGCCTCGCTGGCCGTAGCCGCGCAGGCGCTCCTCCACCTCGGTGAGCTGTTCCCGGGACAGCAGGCCGGGGGTCAGGCCCGGCACAGAGGAGGCGGTCAGCCACAGGCGGCACATCCACTCCAGCTGGGCGGTGCGGTCGTAGGCCTGGGCGAGGGTGCCGCCGTAGGTGACGGTGCCGTGGTTCTGGAGGAGGCAGCCGGAGCGGCCGGCGAGGGCGCGGAGCATGTTCTCGGCCAACTCGTCGGTGCCGTACGTGGCGTACGGGGCGACCCGGACGGGGCCGCCGAGCGCCGCGGCCATGTAGTGGATCAGCGGGAGCTCGCGCACGAGCGTCGAGACGGCCGTCGCGTGCACGGCGTGGGTGTGGACGACGGCCAGGGCGCCGGTCGTGCGGTAGACGGCGAGGTGCATGGGCAGCTCACTGGTCGGGACGAGCGTGCCGAGGACCTGCCGGCCGTCGAGGTCGACGCCGGTCACGTCGTCCGGCGCCAGTCGGTCGTAGGGCACACCCGACGGCGTGACCAGGACCGTGTCGCCGACGCGCACCGACACGTTGCCGGACGTGCCGACGACGAGTCCGTCCGCGACCGTCCGGCGGGCCGTCGCGACGAGGTCCTCCCAGGCCCGCGCCTCCTCGGGGCGCACACTCCCGCGCCGCTCCCCCGCGCCCGGTCCGGCCTGCCGTGCGTCTCCCGTGCCCCGCTCGTCGCCTCGCTGCTCAGCCATGCCGCGATCCTGCCAGGCGGAGGCTCAACGCGCCGCCGGGCGGGGCATGTTACGCGGCGGGAGATCTACGGACATTCACCGATCTTCCGGTGCGCTCCGGGGGATTCCGCCGTGCACGTCGCCGTCCCGGACCGGACAGAACCCACCGCCGCCCGCGCGCGACATCGCATACAACCCGCAGGACAGCCGGCACGGCTGCTGCGGCCTGCCCGGGCAGGGCGGGGACGGTCGGCCGGACCAAGTCGTTCGGTGACGAGACCGAGCGGCCGACCGGCCGCCGACCGGTGATGTGCGCGACCGCCCGAGGGTGGATCACCGGCACCGGCGACAGCGGCCCCTCCGCGGCCGGTCACGCCCCGGCAGCGGCAGCCACTCCCTGCCGGGTGACCGAAATCTCTTCAGCGGGTCGCTCGATCGGCTGAAGCGGTTCGCACGAGGCTCGTGACCAACGGGCGCCGGGGCCGCCGTTCCGGGGCGGAGTCGCGACCCTCTTCTGCGGTCACCCCCACGACCTTCCCAGTTCATCTTCCGTTCATCCAGGTTGCCTACGTTCATCCGGTCAATGACCTCGAACGATTGCCTGGGTAAATGGAAAGCTTCTCGCTGATCCTCGCGATTGTGGTCGTAACCGCACTCGCGTTCGATTTCACGAACGGTTTCCACGACACCGCGAACGCCATGGCCACGACCATCTCCACGGGCGCCATGAAGCCCAAGCCGGCGGTGGCCATGTCCGCGGTTCTCAACCTGGTCGGCGCCTTCCTGTCCGTCGAAGTCGCCAACACGATCTCCAAGGGCCTCGTCGACGAGGCCGGCATCCGTCCCGAGGTCATCTTCGCCGCCTTGGTCGGCGCGATCCTCTGGAACCTGCTGACCTGGCTGGTCGGTCTGCCGTCCAGCTCCTCCCACGCACTCATGGGCGGTCTGATCGGCGCCACGATCGCCTCGGCGGGCGTCGGCGCGGTGCACGGCGACGTGCTGGTCACCAAGGTGCTCATCCCGGCGATCGCCGCCCCGCTGGTCGCGGGCGTCGCGGCGATGCTCGCCACACGGCTGACCTACTCCCTCGGCCGCAAGGCCGACGGCGAGGCGTCCAAGAAGGGCTACCGATCCGGCCAGATCGCCTCCGCGGGCCTGGTCTCCCTGGCCCACGGCACCAACGACGCCCAGAAGACGATGGGTGTCATCACCCTCGCCCTGGTCGCCGGCGGCGCCGTCGCCCCCGACTCCGACCCGCCCATGTGGGTCATCCTCTCGGCGGGTCTCGCCATCGCGCTCGGCACGTACCTGGGTGGCTGGCGCATCATCCGCACCATGGGCAAGGGACTGACCGACCTCCAGCCGCAGCAGGGCTTCGCCGCCCAGACCTCCGCGGCCACGGTCATCCTGGCCTCCTCGCACCTCGGCTTCTCCCTCTCCACGACGCACTCCGTGTCCGGTTCGGTCATGGGCGCGGGGCTGGGCCGCAAGGGCGGAGTGGTCCGCTGGTCCACCGCGACGCGGATGTTCGTCGCCTGGGGCCTGACACTGCCGGCGGCCGCCCTGGTGGCCGCCCTCGCCGAGTACGTCACCGGCTTCGGCAGCTGGGGCACCGCCGCGGTGGCCGTCTTCCTCATCGCCTCCAGCGCGGCGATCTGGAAGCTGTCGCGGCGTGAGGTCGTCGACCACACGAACGTCAACGACACCGACGCGGCGGAGCCGGCCGGTGTGGTGACCGCGGCGATGGCCGCGGTCACGCCGCCGCCCGCGGGCGGCACGGTCGCCGAGGAGCCGGTCCACCCGTTCCCGGCCCAGGCCACCGCCGAACGGACGCCGACCACGACCACCACGGTCTGACCCCGCCCACCGGTTACAAGGAAGAGTCTCCGATATGAAGATCGACTGGGCGGCCCTCGGCTCCGTCTTCGGTGTCAGCCTCGTGGCCACCGTGGCCCTCGTCGGCCTGTTCACCCTCGGCATCACCGGCCTGTCGCGCCGCGAGCGCGCGGTGGCGCAGGGCGGGTCCGCCGGGCTCGCGGTCACGGGAGCGTACACGTGCTTCGCGGCGTGCGCGGCGGCCGTGGGCTACGGGATCTACCTGATCGTGGCCTGACGGCCCGACCGCACATCGTGTCCGCCGGGCGGTGCGGGACTTCGGTCCCGCGCCGCCCGGTCGTCGTGTGCGGGAAGGGGCCGGTGTGGGGTTCTCCACACTCTCCCCTCGCAGGTCAACGGCAAGTTGACGGCGATTGCCGGCCGTGGTGGACTGCCGGGGCCAGTACGGCGGCAGGAGAGGAAGCCGGTGAGATTCCGGCGCGGTCCCGCCACTGTCACCGGGGTGACGATCCCCGGGAGCCAGGAACTCTCGCCGCCGGTCTCGTCGAACCAGGGCGTGGACACCCTGAGTGAGGACACGTATCGCCATGCGCGGCTGCCGATCCCGTTCCAACACGCCACCTCCGCCCGCCCTTCCGGCCGGCTGAGCCCATGGGTGCCGGTCGCGTCTTCGCGTACGGCGCCGCCGCCGGTCTGATCGGTGACCTGCTGCTCGGTGATCCTCGCCGGGGGCATCCGGTCGCCGCGTTCGGACGGGCCGCGGGCGCCGTGGAACGGGTGTTGTGGCGGGACCACCGCGGGTGGGGCGCGCTGCACACCGCCGTGTGCACCTCGGGGGCCGTCGCGCTCGGTTCCGTCGCCGCGCGTGCCGTGCGGACGTCCTCCATCGCCTCCGTCGCGCTGACGGGTGCCACCACCTGGGCCGTCGTCGGGGGGACTTCGCTCGCCCGGGAGGCGCGTGCCGTCGGGCGTGCCCTGGAGGCCGGTGACGTCGAGACGGCCCGGGCCCGGCTGCCGCATCTGTGCGGGCGGGACCCTCAGGCCCTCGATGCCGACGGGATCGCCCGGGCCGTGGTCGAGTCGGTCGCCGAGAACACCTCCGACGCGGTGGTGGGCGCCCTGGTGTGGGGAGCCGTCGGCGGGGTGCCGGGGCTGCTCGGGTTCCGGGCCGTCAACACCCTGGACGCGATGGTCGGACACAAGTCGGCCCGCTACCGGCGGTACGGGTGGGCCTCCGCGCGGCTGGACGATGTCGCGGGCTGGCCGGGAGCGCGGCTGACCGCGGTCCTCGCGGCCCTGGCCGGGCCGGATCCCCGGGGCGCCGTGCGGGCCTGGCGGGCCGACGCGGCGAAGCATCCGAGCCCCAACGCCGGTCCCGTGGAGGCCTCTTTCGCGGGGGCTCTCGGGGTGCGGCTGGGCGGGAGGCTCTCGTACGGCGGGCGGGTGGAGCACCGGCCCGTGCTGAACACGCAAGGGCGTGCCGTCGGCACGCGCGATGTCGAACGGGCCGTGCGGCTGTCGCGGCGCGTCACCTGGCTCGCGCTCGGGGTGTGCGCCGGCGCGCGGTTGCTCAAGAGGGGGAAATGACGTGAGCGGTGGTCTTCTCGTCGCCGGTACCACCTCCGACGCGGGCAAGAGCGTCGTGACCGCCGGGATCTGCCGGTGGCTGGTGCGGCAGGGCGTCAAGGTCGCGCCCTTCAAGGCGCAGAACATGTCCCTGAACTCCTTCGTGACGAAGGAGGGGGCCGAGATCGGGCGGGCGCAGGCCATGCAGGCGCAGGCCTGCCGCGTCGAGCCGACCGCGCTGATGAATCCCGTGCTGCTCAAGCCCGGGGGTGAGCAGAGCAGTCAGGTCGTGCTGCTGGGCAAGCCGGTCGGGGAGATGAGTGCGCGCGGGTACCACGGCGGGCGGCAGCAGAGACTGCTCGGGACGGTGCTGGACTGCCTGGAGCAGTTGCGGGGCACGTATGACGCGGTGATCTGTGAGGGTGCCGGTTCTCCCGCCGAGATCAACCTGCGGCGGACGGACATCGTGAACATGGGGATCGCCCGGAACGCCGGGCTGCCCGTGCTCGTGGTCGGCGACATCGACCGGGGTGGGGTGTTCGCCTCGTTCTTCGGGACGGTGGCGCTGCTGTCGCCCGAGGACCAGGCATGTGTCGCCGGGTTCCTCGTCAACAAGTTCCGCGGGGACGTCTCCCTGCTGGAGCCGGGTCTGGACATGCTGCGCGACCTCACCGGACGGCGTACGTACGGCGTGCTGCCGTTCCGGCACGGGCTCGGGATCGACGAGGAGGACGGGCTGCGCGTCTCCCTGCGGGGAGCGGTGCGGGAGTCCGTCGTCGCCCCGCCGGTCGGCGAGGACGTGCTGCGCGTCGCGGTCTGCGCCGTGCCGCTCATGTCCAACTTCACCGACGTGGACGCGCTGGCGGCCGAACCGGGCGTCGTGGTGCGGTTCGTGGACCGGCCGGAGGAACTGTCCGACGCCGACCTCGTCATCGTGCCCGGCACCCGCGGGACGGTCCGCGCGCTGGAGTGGCTGCGCGAGCGCGGCCTCGCCGACGCGCTGGCCCGCAGGGCCGCCGAACAGCGGCCCGTCCTCGGCGTCTGCGGCGGTTTCCAGATCCTCGGCGAGCACATCGAGGACGACGTCGAGAGCCGACGGGGGCATGTCGACGGGCTCGGGATCCTGCCCGTGCGGGTGCGGTTCGCCCGCGAGAAGACCCTCACCCGGCCGGCGGGCGAGGCCCTCGGCGAGCGGGTGGAGGGCTACGAGATCCATCACGGCGTCGCCGACGTCACCGGAGGAATCCCCTTCCTGGACGGCTGCCGGGTCGGCCAGACCTGGGGCACCCACTGGCACGGCTCACTGGAGTCGGACGGTTTCCGGCGGGCCTTTCTGCGGGAGGTGGCGGCCGCCGCGGGCCGCCGCTTCGTGCCCGCGCCGGACACCTCGTTCGCCGCGCTGCGCGAGGAGCAGCTCGACCGGCTCGGCGACCTGATCGAACAGCACGCGGACACGGACGCGCTGTGGCGGCTCATCGAGTCCGGCGCGCCACAAGGACTGCCCTTCATTCCACCGGGAGCGCCCGCATGAGCACAGTGTTGTTGTTGTCGACCGCCGACACGGACCTGCTGGCGGCCCGGGCCGCCTCCGGTGCCGACTACCGGATCGGCAACCCCACCCGCGTGGACGTCCGGGAGGAGCTTCCGGCCCTGCTGGACGGCGCCGGCATCGCCGTCGTCCGGCTGCTCGGCGGCAAGCGGGCCTGGGAGGACGGGCTCGCCGCCCTGAAGGCCTCCGGCATCCCCACCGTGCTGCTGGGCGGGGAGGCCGTGCCGGACGCGGAGTTGATGGCCGAGTCGTCCGTCCCGGCCGGTGTCGTGGCCGAGGCGCTGAAGTACCTCGTGGAGGGCGGGCCGGACAACCTCACCGAACTCGCCCGGTTCCTCTCGGACACCGTGCTGCTGACGGGCGAGGGGTTCGTCGAGCCGCGCAAGATGCCGGAGTACGGCGTGCACGGCGAGCGCTCCCGGGTGGAGGGCCGGCCGACCGTCGGCGTGCTCTTCTACCGGGCGCACCACCTGAGCGGCAACACCGCCTTCGTCGACACCCTGTGCGACGCGATCGAGGCGCGGGGCGCCAACGCGCTGCCCGTGTACTGCGGTTCGCTGCGCGGCGCGGACCCGGGGCTGTACGAGATCCTCGGGCGGGCGGACACCCTGGTCGCGACCGTGCTCGCCGCCGGCGGCACCCATGCCTCGCAGGCCTCGGCCGGCGGTGACGAGGAGGCCTGGGACATCGGCGCCCTCGCCGAGCTGAACATCCCCGTGCTGCAGGGCCTCTGTCTGACGTCCTCGCGGCAGGCCTGGGCGGAGTCGGACGCCGCCCTCTCCCCCATGGACGCCGCGATGCAGGTGGCGATCCCGGAGTTCGACGGGCGGCTGATCACCGTGCCGTTCTCCTTCAAGGAGCAGGGCCCGGACGACGTGCCCGTGTACGTCGCCGACCCGGAGCGGGCCGCGCGCGTCGCCGGCATCGCCGTACGGCACGCGCGACTGCGGCACAGGGAGAACGCCGAGAAGAAGCTGGCGCTGGTCTTCACCGCGTACCCGACCAAGCACTCCCGGGTCGGCAACGCGGTCGGACTCGACACCCCGGCCTCGGCGGTGCGGGTGCTGGACGCGCTGCGTGACGCCGGGTATCTCGTCGAGGGGCACCCGGCGGAGGGTGACGAGCTGATCCACCGGCTCATCAACGCCGGCGGCCACGACGTGGAGTGGCTGACGGAGGAGCAGCTGGCCGCCGCGCCCGCGCGGGTGCCGCTGGCCGACTACCGGACGTGGTTCGAGAAGCTCGACCCGGAGCTGAAGGACGCCATGACCGAGGCCTGGGGTGAGCCGCCGGGCAGTCTCTACGTCGACGGGGACGACATCGTGCTGGCGTCCCTGCAGTTCGGGAACGTCGTCGTGATGATCCAGCCGCCGCGCGGTTTCGGCGAGAACCCGATCGCGATCTACCACGACCCGGACATGCCGCCGTCCCACCACTACCTGGCGGCCTACCGGTGGCTGGAGAACAGTTTCGGTGCCGACGCCATCGTCCACATGGGCAAGCACGGCACCATGGAGTGGCTGCCCGGCAAGGGCCTCGGGCTCGGCGGGGGCTGTGCCCCGGACGCGGTCCTCGGAGACCTGCCGCTGATCTACCCGTTCATCGTCAACGACCCGGGCGAGGGCACCCAGGCCAAGCGGCGCGGGCACGCCACGGTCGTGGACCACCTCGTGCCGCCGATGGCCCGCGCCGACACCTACGGCGACCTGGCCAAGCTGGAGCAGCTCCTCGACGAGTACGCGCTCGTGTCGGACCTGGACCCGACGAAGGCCCCGACCGTACGCGCCCAGATCTGGACGCTGGTCAAGGCGGCCGAACTCCACCACGACCTGCACGTCGACGAGCAGCCGGACGACGAGGCGTTCGACGAGTTCGTCATGCACATCGACGGCTATCTGTGCGAGATCAAGGACGTGCAGATCCGCGACGGCCTGCACATCCTGGGCGGCGGGCCGGTCGGTGAGCCGCGCGTCAACCTCGTGCTGGCCGTGCTGCGCGCCTCGCAGGTGTGGGGTGGGCAGGCCAACGCGCTGCCGGGGCTCAGGGCCTCGCTGGCGCGGCACTTCGGTCTGGTGGAGAAGGAACTGCTGGCCGAGCCGGGCGCTGCGGTGAAGGCGCCCGTGGAGCTGACGGACCTGGTGGACGGCCCGGCCCGCAGCGCCGCCGACGCGATCGACCTGCTGGAGCAGCTGTGCCGGCGGATCGCGGAGGGCATGGAGGAGCGCGGCTGGGCCGTCGCCGAGAGCGCGCCGCTGATCCGGGAGGTCCTCGGCGCCGAACTGCCCGAGGCCGTCGCCGTGCTGGAGTTCGCCTGCGCCGAGGTCGTGCCGCGGCTGGAGAAGACCACCGACGAGATCGGGCACATCCTGCGGGCCCTGGAGGGCGGCTACGTGCCGGCCGGACCGTCCGGTTCGCCGACCCGCGGGCTCGTCAACGTCCTGCCGACGGGCCGGAACTTCTACTCCGTCGACCCCAAGGCCATTCCGTCCCGGCTGAGCTGGGAGGTCGGGCAGTCGCTCGCGGACTCGCTGGTGCAGCGGTATCTGCAGGACACCGGCGAGTACCCGACGTCCGTCGGTCTGACGGTGTGGGGCACCTCGGCCATGCGCACCCAGGGCGACGACATCGCCGAGATCCTGGCGCTGCTGGGCTGCCGGCCGGTGTGGGACGACGCCTCGCGGCGCGTGACCGGGTTCGAGGTGATCCCCCTGGCCGAGCTCGGCCGGCCGCGCATCGACGTCACGGTCCGCATCTCGGGCTTCTTCCGGGATGCGTTCCCGCACGTGGTGGGGCTGATCGACGACGCCGTGCGCACGGTCGCCGACCTGGACGAACCGGCCGAGTCCAACCACGTCCGGGCGCACGCCGACCAGGACACCGCCGAGCACGGGGACCGCCGGCGGGCCACCGCCCGTATCTTCGGCTCCAAGCCGGGGGCGTACGGGGCCGGTCTGCTGCCGCTGATCGACGCCCGCAACTGGCGCTCCGACGCGGACCTCGCCGAGGTGTACGCGGTGTGGGGCGGTTACGCCTACGGGCGAGGGCTCGACGGCCGGGCCGCGCGCGGGGACATGGAGACGGCGTTCAAGCGGATCGCCGTGGCAGCGAAGAACGTCGACACCCGCGAGCACGACCTGGTCGACGCCGACGACTACTTCCAGTACCACGGCGGCATGGTCGCCATGGTGCGGCACCTGACGGGGACGAGCCCCGAGGCGTACGTCGGTGACTCGGCCACCCCGGACCAGGTGAAGACCCGCACGCTCGGTGAGGAGACGCACCGCGTCTTCCGCGCCCGGGTGGTCAACCCGCGCTGGATGGCGGCGATGCGGCGGCACGGCTACAAGGGCGCCTTCGAGATGGCGGCCACCGTGGACTACCTGTTCGGGTACGACGCCACGGCCGGGGTCGTGGACGACTGGATGTACGAGAAGCTCAGCGCCGAGTACGTCTTCGACCCGGAGAACCGGGACTTCATGAAGAAGTCCAACCCGTGGGCGCTGCGCGGCATCACCGAGCGGTTGCTGGAGGCGGCCGAGCGCGGACTGTGGGCCGAGCCGGACGCGGAGACGCTGGAGCGGCTGCGGGCCACCTACCTGGAACTCGAAGGCGACTTGGAGGGCGACGACAAGTGAGCACCCCCTTTCCGTTCACGGCCGTCGTGGGCCAGGACGACCTGCGGCTCGCGCTGCTGCTGAACGCGGTCTCACCGGCGGTCGGCGGTGTGCTGGTGCGCGGTGAGAAGGGCACGGCCAAGTCGACCGCGGTGCGGGCGCTGGCGGCGCTGCTGCCGGCGGTCCCGGTCGTCCCGGGATGCCGTTTCTCGTGCGATCCCGCCTCCCCCGACCCGGCGTGCCCGGACGGGCCGCACGAGGCCGGCACCGGCGTCGAGCGGCCCGCCCGGATGGTCGAGCTGCCCGTCGGCGCCTCCGAGGACCGGCTGGTCGGCGCGCTGGACATCGAGCGGGCCCTGTCCGAGGGTGTGAAGGCCTTCGAGCCGGGCCTGCTCGCCGACGCGCACCGCGGGATCCTCTACGTCGACGAGGTCAACCTCCTCCACGACCACCTGGTCGACCTGCTGCTGGACGCCGCCGCGATGGGCGCCTCCTACGTGGAGCGCGAGGGCGTCTCCGTGCGGCACGCCGCCCGCTTCCTGCTCGTGGGCACCATGAACCCCGAAGAGGGCGAGCTGCGGCCGCAGTTGCTCGACCGGTTCGGGCTGACCGTGGAGGTCGCGGCCTCGCGGGAGCCGGACCAGCGGGTGCAGGTCGTGCGGCGGCGCCTGGCCTACGACGACGACCCCGGCGGATTCGCCGCGCGCTGGGCCGAGGAGGAGGCCGCCGTACGGGCGCGGATCATCGCGGCGCGGGAGCTGCTGCCGTCCGTGCGGCTGGGCGACGGTGCGCTGCGGCAGATCGCGGCGACCTGCGCGGCCTTCGAGGTGGACGGCATGCGCGCGGACATCGTGATGGCGCGCACCGCCACCGCGCTGGCGGCCTGGGCCGGGCGCACGGAGGTGCTCGCCGAGGACGTCCGGCAGGCGGCGCTGCTCGCACTGCCGCACCGGCGGCGGCGCAACCCCTTCGACGCGCCGGGGCTCGACGAGGACAAGCTGGACGAGACGCTGGAGGAGTTCGGCGGCTCGGACGAGGACGATCCGGACCCGGACCCGGACCCGGGGCCGGACGGACCGGGCGGGGGCGGTGGACAGCCGGAACCCGACGACGCTCCGCAGGGCGACGGCGACACCGGGGCCCGGCCCGAGGCCGGGGAGAACGGGCAGCCGCAGCCCTCGGGGGGCGGTGAGCAGTCGGCCGTACGGGCTTCCGAACCGTTCCGGACGAAGGTGCTGAGCGTGCCCGGGATCGGCGAGGGGGCCGCCGGGCGGCGTTCGCGGGCGCGGACCGAGCAGGGGCGGACGACGGGTGCCCGGCGACCGCGGGGCGCGCTCACCAAGCTGCACCTGGCGGCGACCGTGCAGGCCGCGGCACCCCACCAGCGGGCACGCGGACGCTCCGGACCGGGCCTGGTCGTGCGCCGGGACGATCTGCGGCAGGCCGCCCGCGAAGGGCGCGAGGGCAATCTCGTGCTGTTCGTCGTGGACGCCTCCGGTTCGATGGCGGCACGCCAGCGGATGAGCGCGGTGAAGGGCGCCGTGCTGTCGCTGCTGCTGGACGCCTACCAGCGGCGCGACAAGGTGGGCCTGGTGACCTTCCGCGGCTCGGTCGCGGACGTCGCGCTGCCGCCGACCTCGTCGGTGGACGCCGCGGCGGCCCGCCTGGAGACGCTGCCGACCGGCGGGCGCACACCGCTCGCCGCCGGGCTGCTGCGCGCCCACGACGTGCTGCGCGTGGAGCGGCTGCGCGATCCCGCGCGGCGGCCGCTGGTCGTGGTCGTGACGGACGGGCGGGCCACCGGTGGCCCGGAGCCCGTCGCCCTGGCCGGGCGCGCGGCCCGGCTGTTCGCGGCCGACGGGGTCGCCTCGGTGGTCGTGGACTGCGAGTCGGGGCCGGTGCGGCTGGGACTCGCCGGGCAGCTCGCGGGTGAACTGGGCGGTACGGCCGTGACCTTGGACGAGCTGCGGGCGGACAGCATCGCCGGGCTCGTGAAGGACGTACAGAGGAGGGCCGCGTAATGCCGCAGGGACAGCCGAGTGTGGTGCCGGACGACGGGCTGACGACACGGCAGCGCCGGAACCGTCCGCTGGTCGTCGTGCATACGGGCGTCGGCAAGGGCAAGTCCACCGCCGCCTTCGGGCTCGCGCTGCGGGCCTGGAACCAGGGGTGGCCGATCGGGGTGTTCCAGTTCGTCAAGTCGGCGAAGTGGAAGGTCGGCGAGGAGAACGCGCTGCGGGTGCTCGGCGCCTCCGGCGAGGGCGGGTCCGTCGACTGGCACAAGATGGGCGAGGGCTGGTCCTGGGTGCAGCGCGATGCCCAGATGGACAACGAGGACAAGGCCCGGGAGGGCTGGGAGCAGGTCAAGCGTGACCTGGCCGCCGAGACGTACCGGCTGTACGTGCTGGACGAGTTCGCCTACCCGATGCACTGGGGCTGGGTGGACACGGACGAGGTGATCTCCGTGCTGCGGGACCGGCCGGGGACGCAGCATGTCGTCATCACCGGGCGGAACGCGCCGGGCAAGCTCGTGGACTTCGCCGATCTCGTGACCGACATGTCCAAGGTCAAGCATCCGATGGACGCGGGCCAGAAGGGCCAGAGGGGCATCGAGTGGTGAGTGCTTCCGTCCCTCGGCTGGTCATCGCCGCGCCCTCCTCGGGCAGCGGCAAGACCACCGTCGCCACGGGGTTGATGGCCGCGTTCGCCGCGCGGGGGCTCGTCGTGTCCCCGCACAAGGTCGGGCCGGACTACATCGACCCCGGGTACCACGCGCTCGCGACCGGGCGGGTGGGACGGAACCTCGACGCGTACCTGTGCGGGCCCGAGCTGGTCGGGCCGCTGTTCCTGCACGGTGCGCGGGGGTGTGACATCGCGGTCGTCGAGGGCGTGATGGGGCTGTACGACGGGGCCGCCGGAGAGGGTGAGCTCGCCTCGACGGCTCATGTCGCCAAGCTGTTGCGGGCGCCGGTGGTGCTGGTCGTCGACGCGTCGTCGCAGTCGCGGTCGGTGGCGGCGCTGGTGCACGGGTTCGCGTCCTGGGACCCGGAGGTGCGGGTCGGGGGCGTGATCCTGAACAAGGTCGCCTCGGACCGGCACGAGGAGTTGCTGCGGGAGGCGCTGGAGCAGGCCGGGGTGCCGGTGCTGGGCGCCTTGCGGCGGGCTGCGCAGGTGTCCACGCCTTCTCGGCATCTCGGTCTGGTCCCTGTAGCCGAACGGCAGGGTGCGGCGGCCGAGGCCGTTGCTGCGATGGCCGCGCAGGTCGTGGACGGTTGTGACCTGGGGGCGTTGGAAGCCCTGGCACGTGCGGCCGGAGCCGTACCAGGGGGCTTCGCCCCCTGGACCCCCGCCTCGCCCGCCTCGCCCGCCTCGCCCGCCCACCACCCGACACGGTCGGACGTGAGGCCGGAGACCCCCGCCGGCCCGACGCGGGAGGACGAAAGGCGAGCGGCCCACGCCGGCCCGACACACTCGGACGAGCAGAGCGCGCCCGTCGTCGCCGTTGCCGGCGGTCCGGCGTTCACCTTCTCCTACGCCGAGCACACCGAGCTGCTCACCGCCGCCGGGGCGGAGGTCGTCGTCTTCGATCCGCTGCGGGACGAGGAACTGCCCGAGGGGACCGCAGGGTTGGTGATCGGGGGCGGGTTCCCCGAGGTGTACGCCTCGGAGCTGTCCGCCAACGAACCCCTGCGCAAGGCCGTAGGCGAGCTGGCGGGAAGCGGCGCTCCCGTCGCCGCCGAGTGCGCGGGGCTGCTGTACCTGTGCCGGGAGCTGGACGGGCTGCCGATGTGCGGGGTGCTGGACGCCGAGGCGCGGATGACCGAGCGGCTCACCCTGGGCTACCGGGACGCCGTGGCCGTGGGTGACAGTGTGCTCGCGGCGGCCGGGACCCGGATGCGGGGGCACGAGTTCCACCGGACCGTGGTGGAGCCCGGCTCGGGGACGGAGCCCGCCTGGGGGGTCCGCGGCCCCCGGCCGCGGGTCGAAGGTTTCGTACAGCGCGGTGTGCACGCGAGCTATCTGCACACGCACTGGGCGTCCGAGCCCGGTGTCGCCCGTCGGTTCGTGGAGAGGTGCCGGACGTCATGAGCAGCAGGCTGGTCGGAGTCGGGGTGGGCCCCGGTGATCCGGAGCTGGTGACCGTCAAGGGCGTGAACGCCCTGCGGGAGGCGGACGTGGTCGTCGTGCCCGTGATGGACACCCTGGAGCGCGGTCGGGCCGAGGCGACCGTGTTGCACTACGTGCCCGAGGAGAAGGTCGTCCGGGTCGTGTTCGCGCTGAACGAGCGCAGCGACCGGGGGCGGCGCGAGGCGGCGTGGGACGCGGCCGGGGGGCGGGTCGCCGAGCTGCTGAGGGATCACGGCAGCGTCGCCTTCGCGACCATCGGCGATCCCAACGTGTACTCGACCTTCACGTACCTCGCGCAGACCATCGTCGAGCTGGTGCCGGGCGTGATCGTGGAGACCGTCCCCGGGATCACCGCCATGCAGGACCTCGCCGCCCGGTCGGGCGCCGTGCTGACCGAGGGCACCGAGCCGCTGACGCTCGTGCCCGTCACCGCGGGGGCGACCGTGCTGAAGGAGGCGCTGGCGGGGCCCGGGACCGTCGTCGCCTACAAGTTCGGGCGGCAGGCGCACGAGGTCGCCGGGGCGCTGCGGGAGACCGGGCGGCTCGCCGACGCCGTGTGGGGGTCGGCGCTCGGTCTGCCGGAGGAGTCCATCCGCCCGGCGGCCGCGCTGGACGGCGCTCCCCTGCCGTACCTGTCGACGCTCATCGCCCCCGCGCGGCGCGACGGCGGACGCGGCGGCAAGCTGTGACACCCGTGAACCACGAGAGGACCCATCCCATGGCCGACGCCCCTGCCGGCACAGTGACCTTCGTCGGCGCCGGCCCCGGTGCCGCCGACCTGCTGACGTTCCGCGCCGCGCGCGCCATCGCCGAGGCCGACGTGGTGATCTGGGCGGCCAGCCTGGTCCAGGAGGAGGTCCTCGAGCACGCCCGCGAGGACGCGGAGATCCTGGACTCGGCGACCATGTCCCTGGAGGACGTCGTCGGCGTGTACGAGCGGGCCCGCGCCGAGGGCCTCAAGGTCGCCCGCATCCACTCCGGTGACCCGGCCCTGTGGGGCGGCACGCAGGAGCAGGTCGACCGGTGTGCCGAGATCGGCATCGCGACCGAGATCGTGCCCGGGGTGTCCTCCTTCTCGGCCGTCGCGGCGCTCGCCCAGCGCGAGCTGACCATCCCCGAGGTCGCGCAGTCGGTCGTGCTGACCCGGCTCGGTGGCGGCAAGACGCCGATGCCGCCCGGGGAGGAGGTCCGTGAGTTCGCCAAGCACGGCACCACCATGGCGGTGTTCCTCTCCGCCGCCCGCAGCGGGCAGCTCGTGCGGGAGCTGCTGGAGGGCGGCTACCCGACGACGACCCCGGTCGTGGTGGCCTACCAGGCGACCTGGCCCGAGGAGCTGATCGTGAAGTGCACGATCGGCACGCTGGAGGAGACGGTCAAGGAGCACAAGCTCT
Organism: Streptomyces sp. 378; assembly: GCF_030124145.1. GTDB lineage: Bacteria > Actinomycetota > Actinomycetes > Streptomycetales > Streptomycetaceae > Streptomyces. The sequence goes on along the minus strand of NZ_JASKMS010000017.1, from coordinate 111,403 downwards.
GGAAGCACACCCTGTTCCTGGTCGGCCCGGCGCTCGACGCGCACGGCACGCGCTCGCACCTGTACCACCCGGGTCACTTCCACGGCTACCGCAAGGCCGACCCGGAGGCCCGCAGGGCCCTGCGTGAACGGGGTGCCAGTACATGATCACGGTGGTCGGCACGGGGACGGGGGCGGCGCCCTGCGACGACGTCCTCGCCGGTGCCGAGCTGGTCGTGGGCGGGCGGCGGCATCTCGATGCCGTGCGGCTGCCCGAGCGGGCGGAGCGGGTCGTGCTCGGGCCGCTGGCACCGGCTCTCGACACCATCGGCACGTACGTCGCGAAGGACCGTCCCGTTCTGGTCCTGGCCTCCGGCGACCCCGGGTTCTTCGGGATCGTGCGGGTGCTGGCCGAGCGGTTCGGTCCGGAGCGGCTTCAGGTGCGGCCCGGGGTGTCGTCCGTGGCCGCCGCGTTTGCGCGGATCGGGCTGCCCTGGGACGACGCCGTGGTGGTGAGCGCCCACGGGCGGGAGCTGCGCACGGCCGTCAACGTGTGCCGGGCGCAGGCGAAGACGGCTGTGCTGACCGGGCCGGGCGCGGGCCCCGCGGAGCTGGGTGCCGCGTTGTGGGACGCGCCGCGGGTGCTGGTCGTCGCCTCCGGGCTCGGCTCGCCGGCGGAGCGCGTGGAGCGGGTGACGCCCGCCGAGGCCGCCGCCCGGGACTGGGGCACGGCGGTGAACGTGGTGCTGTGCCTGGACGAGACGCGCGCCCTCGGGGCCGTGCGGACCGTCGCGGGGCCCGGGGAGCGGCCCGCCGGCTGGGCCCTGGCGGAGGCGGAGTTCACCCACCGGGACTCGATGATCACCAAGTTCGAGGTGCGGGCGCTGGCCCTGGCCCGGCTGGGGCCGCGCCCGGGTGACCTGGTGTGGGACGTGGGCGCGGGTTCGGGGTCCGTGGCCGTGGAGTGCGCGCGGCTGGGCGCGGCCGTCACCGCCGTGGAGAAGGCCGCGGACGGGGTGGAGCGGGTCCGCGCCAACGCCGCCGCGCACGGCGTGGACGTCCGCGTGGTGCGGGGCACGGCGCCGGACGTGCTGGCGGATCTCGCCGAGGCCCCGGACGCCGTGTTCGTGGGGGGCGGCGGGCGCGAGCTGCCCGCCGTCGTCGCCGCGTGTGCGCGGCGTGCCCGGCGCACGGTGGTCGTCGCCATGGCGGCGCTCGACCGGGTACCGGCCGCGCGCGAGGCCCTGACGGGCGCCGGTCTCACCTGCGACGGCGTGCTGCTGCAGTCGTCGCGGCTCGCGCCGCTGCCCGGGGACGTGACCCGGCTCGCGGCGACCAACCCCGTTTTCCTGCTGTGGGGCGTCCGGCCTCCGGCAGCTGTCGAAGAAGGAGTCGCTCAGTGATCGGCCTCATTTCCGCCACCGCGGCGGGAGCGGCTGCGCGGGACCGGCTGGCCGCGGCGTGGCCGGACCGCACGCGGGTGTACGACGGTCCCGTCGGGGACGCCGTACGGACCGCGTTCGCGCAGTGCGAGCAGCTCGTGTGCTTCCTGGCGACGGGGGCGGTGGTGCGGCTGGTGGCACCGCTGCTGTCCGGCAAGACCGAGGACCCGGGCGTGGTGTGCGTCGACGAGGGCGGGCGGTTCGCCGTGTCCCTGCTGGGCGGGCACGCGGGCGGGGCCAATGAACTGGCCCGCGAGGTGGGCGACGTGCTGGGCGCCGAGCCGGTCGTGACGACGGCCACGGACGCCGTGGACCTGCCGGGCCTGGACACCCTCGGCCTGCCCGTCGAGGGCGATGTCGCCGGGGTGTCGCGGGCGCTGCTGGACGGTGAGGCGGTGGCACTGCGGGCCGAGGTGGCCTGGCCGCTGCCCCCGCTGCCGGTGACGGACGAGGGCCCGTACACGATCCGGCTCACCGACCGGCTCGTGGAGGCGGCCGGGCGCGAGGTCGTGCTGCGTCCGCCGAGCCTGGTCGTCGGGGTCGGGGCGTCCAAGGGCGCCCCCGTCGAGGAGGTCCTCGGGCTGGTCGGGGACGCCCTGCGGGAGGCCGGGCTGTCCCCGGCGTCCGTCGCCGAGCTGGCCACCGTCGACGCCAAGGCCGCGGAGCCCGGCATCGTCGAGGCGGCGCGGCGGCTCGGGGTGCCCCTGGTGACGTACTGCGCCGAGGACCTGGCTGGGGTCGATGTGCCCAACCCGTCCGACGCGCCGCTCGCGGCCGTCGGCACCCCGTCCGTCGCGGAGGCCGCCGCGCTCGTCGGCGGCGGCGAACTCCTCGTCCCCAAGCGGAAGTCGGCCGCGAGCCCGGCGATGGCGACCTGTGCCGTCGTACGGCGGCCGGGGCGCGGGCGGCTCGCGGTGGTCGGGCTCGGGCCGGGCGCCCGGGACCTGCTGACACCGCGCGCGAAGACCGAACTGCGGCGCGCCCGCGTGCTCGTGGGGCTCGACCAGTACGTCGACCAGATCCGTGACCTGCTGCGGCCCGGCACCCTGATCCTGGAGTCGGGACTCGGGGCCGAGGAGGAGCGGGCGCGCACGGCGGTCGAGGAGGCCCGCAAGGGGCAGGCCGTCGCCCTGATCGGCAGCGGGGACGCGGGCGTCTACGCCATGGCCTCCCCCGCGCTGGCCGAGGCCTCCGACGACATCGACGTGGTCGGAGTGCCCGGCGTGACCGCGGCGCTCGCGGCCGGCGCGATCCTGGGCGCCCCGCTGGGCCACGACCACGTGTCGATCAGCCTGTCCGACCTGCACACACCGTGGGAGGTCATCGAGCGGCGGGTGCGCGCGGCGGCCGAGGCGGACCTCGTGGTCACCTTCTACAACCCGCGCTCGCGCGGCCGCGACTGGCAGCTCCCCAAGGCGCTGGGCATCCTCGCCGAGCACCGGACGCCGACGACGCCGGTCGGTGTCGTACGCAACGCCTCGCGGCCGGACGAGTCCAGCCGGCTCACGACGCTGAGGGCTCTGGACCCGGCGACGGTCGACATGATGACGGTCGTGACCGTGGGCAACACGGCGACCAGGGACATCGCGGGGCGCATGGTGACCCCGCGCGGTTACCGCTGGCAGTCGGCGCGGGAGGGCTCCGAGTGAACCGCGTCGTTCATCCGATCGAGGTGGAGTCCTACCGGCGGCTGCGCGCCCGGCTGGACACCTCGCACTTCCCGCCGCTGACCCGGGCGGTCGTGGAGCGGGTCATCCACTCCGCCGCCGACCTCGACTACGCCACCGACCTCGTCATCGACGAGGCCGCCCTGCGGAAGGCGCACACGGCGCTGCACGCCGGGGCGCCCGTGGTCGTGGACGTGGAGATGGTCGGCGCCGGGATCACCCGGCGGGAGACCGTCTGCCGTCTGAGGGACGCCGAGTCCGGTCCGGGGCTGACCCGTTCCGCGCACGCGATCCGGCTCGCCCACGAGCAGGTCGGCCCCGGTGCCCTCTGGGTGATCGGCAACGCGCCGACCGCGCTGGAGGAACTGCTGACGCTCGACGCCGACCCCGCGCTCGTCATCGGCCTGCCCGTCGGTTTCGTCGGAGCCGTCGAATCGAAGGCCGCGCTGCGCGAGAGCGGACTGCCCGCCGTGAGCAACGTGTCCGAGAAGGGCGGGTCGGCGGTCGCCGCCGCCGCGCTCAACGCCCTGCTGTACCACCCCACTTCCGCCGAGGAGAACCTGTGACCACCCCGCCCGCCCTGCTCATCGCCGGCCACGGCACCCGCGACGACGCCGGAGCGGAGGCGTTCCGCGACTTCGTACGGCGGCTGGGGGCCCGGCACCCCGGGCTGCCCGTCGCGGGCGGCTTCATCGAACTGTCCCCACCGCCGCTGGGCGAGGCCGTCACCGAGCTGGTGGAACAGGGCGTGCGGCGCTTCGCCGCCGTCCCGCTGATGCTGGTGTCCGCCGGGCACGCCAAGGGCGACATCCCGGCGGCCCTGGCCCGTGAGAAGGAGCGGCACCCCGGCATCTCCTACACCTACGGGCGTCCGCTCGGCCCGCATCCGGCGCTGCTGAACGTGCTGGAGCGGCGGCTGGACGAGGCCCTGGGGTCGGCGGACCGCACGCCCGGGGACCGGGCCGACGTGACGGTGCTGCTGGTGGGGCGCGGCTCCACGGACCCGGACGCCAACGCCGAGGTGCACAAGGCGGCCCGGCTGCTGTGGGAGGGGCGCGGGTACGCCGGTGTCGAGACGGCGTTCGTGTCGCTGGCGGCGCCGGACGTGCCCAGCGGGCTGGACCGCTGTGTGCGGCTGGGCGCCCGCCGGATCGTGGTCCTGCCCTACTTCCTGTTCACGGGCATCCTGCCGGACCGGGTGCGACACCAGACAGAGGGCTGGGCGGCCGCGCACCCGGAGGTCGAGGTGCTCTCCGCCGACGTCATCGGGCCGGAGCCGGAGCTGCTGGACCTGGTGTGGGAGCGGTACGAGGAGGCCGTCAAGGGCGATCTGCGGATGAACTGCGACTCGTGCGTGTACCGCATCGCGCTGCCCGGCTTCGAGGACAAGGTGGGCATGCCGCAGCAGCCGCACTTCCACCCGGACGACGACGACCACCACCACGGGCACGGGCACCACCACCACGGCGCTCACTCGCATGCGCACTGAGAGCGGGCACGATCTGCGCCACCACGGCGACGCGGAGGTCCGGGACGACGGCGGCTCGCTCGTCGACCTCGCCGTGAACGTCCGCGCGGACACACCGCCGAAGTGGCTGAGGGAGCACATCGCCGCGTCGCTCGGCGGCCTGGCCGCCTACCCGGACGGGCGTGCCGCGCGGGCGGCGGTGGCGGCCCGGCACGGGCTGCCGGTGGAGCGGGTGCTGCTGACGGCGGGAGCGGCGGAGGCGTTCGTACTGCTGGCGCGGGCGCTGAAGGTGCGCCGGCCGGTCGTCGTCCACCCTCAGTTCACGGAGCCCGAGGCGGCGCTGCGGGACGCCGGGCACACGGTCGGCCGGGTGCTGCTGCGGGAGGAGGACGGCTTCCGGCTGGACCCGGCGGCCGTCCCCGGGGACGCGGACCTGGTCGTGATCGGCAACCCGACCAACCCGACCTCGGTGCTGCACCCGGCGGACACGATCACCGGCCTCGCCCGCCCCGGGCGGGTGCTGGTGGTGGACGAGGCGTTCATGGACGCGGTGCCGGGCGAGCGCGAGGCCCTGGCCGGCCGTGCCGACGTGCCCGGCCTCGTGGTGCTGCGCAGTCTGACCAAGACATGGGGGCTGGCCGGGCTGCGGATCGGGTACGTGCTGGCGGAGCCGGAGACCGTCGAGGACCTGGAGCGCGCGCAGCCGCTGTGGCCGGTGTCGACCCCGGCGCTGGCCGCGGCCGAGGCGTGCGTGGGGCCACGGGCGGTGGCGGAGGCGGCCCACGCGGCCCATCGCATCGCCGCGGACCGCGCGTATCTGCTGGCCGGTCTCGCCCGCTTCGCCCCGGCCGGACTGCGGGTCGCCGGGCCCGCGCAGGGCCCGTTCGTCCTGATCCGCCTGGAGCGGGCGTCCGCGGTACGGCGGCACCTGCGCGACCTCGGCTACGCCGTGCGCCGCGGGGACACGTTCCCCGGCCTGGACGAGCAGTGGCTACGGCTGGCGGTGCGGGACCGCGCGACGACCGACGGGTTCCTGCGGGCGCTCGAGCGAGCGCTGCAGCACTGAGGCCCGGGCTTCTGTGGGCGCTGGAGCAGGCCCCGAAGCCCCTCAGACCCCCGACTCCTCCTAGTTTCTCGCCGCCATCCCCGGCTGCGGGATCAGCCGCGGCGGCGGGCCAGCACCGTCACTCCCCCGCCAGCCACGAGCAGGGCGATCCCGCCGCCCACGAGGTACGGCGTCGTCGAGTCACCGCCGGTCTCGGCCAGCCTTTCCTCGGCGACTGCTCCCTGCGGCTCGGCGTCGGCCGGCGGGGCGGACGCGTCGGCCCCGGGCTGTGCGTCGGCCGCGGGCTGTGCGTCGGCCGCGGGCTGTGCGTCGGCCCCGGGCTGTGCGTCGGCCGGCGGGGCGGACGCATCGGCCCCGGGCTGTGCGGCGGCGGGCGCGGGCGTCTTGCAGGCCGCCTCAGCCAGGGTGAGCGTGCCGTCGACCTCGGCGACGTTCAGCTTCCCCGGGTTGACCGACACCTTGAGTTCGAGGGCGGTGGCGGCGGCCGAACGGGCCGTCGTCCGGGTACTCGACAGATCCAGGCGCACCTCGCCGACGCCCGGCACCGTGACGTCCGCCGAACCCTCGGCGGTGAGGTTCACGCGCTCGCCGAGCACGGTCACCGAGCCGGGAATGGCGGTCGTGGCGACCGGCTCCTCCCCGACCTCACAGGTGGCCTTGGACGTGATCTGCTCGACCTCGATCACCGCCAGCAGCGGCAGGCCGGGGACGTGCAGGCGGGCATGGGCCAGGGTGGCGGCCGCCTCGGCCTTCGTGGCGGTCGTCGTGGCTCTCGCCTGAGCCACCTCGGCGCGCAGCACGCTGAAGGGCCGGCCGCCGTTCACCGCGTCCAGCCGGGCCGTCAGTGTGGTCTCCTCGGCGCTCCGCGGAGCCTGGACCTCGTTGAGGGAGACGGCGAGCGGGACGTTCACCGACTTGTTCAGCAGGGAGACGTCCAAGTCGGTGCGCAGGGTGACCGCGCTCGCGCGGCCGTGGTCGTCGACGGCGTACGCCGGGCTCACGCCGGTCAGTGTCACGGGCCCGGCGGCCAGGGCCATGACCGTCGCGACGGTCGCCAGACGGCGTGCGGGCACACGGAAGAAGGTGCTGTTCACGGTAGAGGCTCCAGGGGAGACAGGCTCGGGTCCCTGAAACATTCGTCTCGCGCCGCATACACCGTGAGTGATCTGACGCCGCTTCACTCCAACGTGGCAAGACCGTGGGAGTCCTTGACCGTCCGGAACGGCACAGGCGTTCCCCGCCGTCACCCTCCCGGCTACCCGACCACGCGCCCGTTCAGCACCACCCGGCGCGGCGACGCCAGGACGCGTACGTCCGCACGCGGGTCCTCGTCGTAGACGACGAGGTCGGCGGGGGCGCCCTCGTCCAGGCCGGGGCGGCCGAGCCAGGCGCGGGCCGTCCAGGTGCCCGCGGCGAGGGCCTCGACGGGCGGGATGCCGGCGGTGACCAGTTCGGCGACCTCGGCGGCGGCCAGGCCGTGGGCGAGGCCGCCGCCGGCGTCCGTGCCGACGAAGACCGGGATCCCGGCGTCGTAGGCGCCCCGGACGGTGTCGTAGCGGCGTTCGTGGAGTCGGCGCATATGGGCCGACCAGCGCGGGAACCGGGCCTCGCCGCCCTCGGCGAGCTGCGGGAAGCCGGCGATGTTGACCAGGGTCGGCACGATGGCCACGCCCCGCTCGGCGAACAGCGGGATGAGGTCCTCGGTCAGGCCCGTCGCGTGTTCGATGCAGTCGATGCCCGCCTCGACGAGGTCCCGCAGGGAGTCCTCGGCGAAGCAGTGCGCGGTCACGCGGGCTCCCAGGCGGTGGGCCTCGGAGATGGCCGCCTCGACGGCGTCGCGGGGCCAGCACGCCGACAGGTCGCCGAGGTCGCGGTCGATCCAGTCGCCGACCAGCTTGACCCAGCCGTCGCCGCGCCGGGCCTCCTGGGCGACGTAGGCCACCAGGTCCTCCGGCTCGATCTCCCAGGCGTAGTTGCGGATGTAGCGGCGGGTGCGGGCGATGTGCCGCCCGGCACGGATGATCTTCGGCAGATCCTCGCGGTCGTCGATCCAGCGGGTGTCGGAGGGCGAGCCGGCGTCGCGGATGAGCAGCGTGCCCGCGTCCCGGTCGGTCAGGGCCTGCTTCTCGGCGACGTCCGCGGGGACGGGGCCGTGCCGGTCGAGTCCGACGTGGCAGTGCGCGTCGACGAGGCCGGGCAGGGCCCAGCCGACGACGGTGCGGACGTCGTGGGCGCCGCCGGGACGGTCGTAGGAGACGCGGCCGTCGACCACCCACAGTTCGTCCCGGACGTCCTCGGGCCCGACGAGCACCCGTCCCTTCACGTGCAGCACCGTGCGATCGCTCATGTACCGCACCTTAGTGAGCCGGCCGCCGGGCCTCGACGGAGGCCGGTGTCCGCGGGACTCGCCACGTGAGGGGGTGAGGCCGGCCGGTTACCCTCGATGCGATCGAACCTGCTGTGAGTGAAGAGAGCATTGCCGTGACGCATCCGTTTCTGGACCTGGCCCCGCTCGGCGCGGACCGCTTCGCCGCGATCGAGGACCGTGTCGCACGGCTGATGGACACCCGGCAGGACGTCGTGATCATGCAGGGTGAGGCGCTGCTGCCGCTGGAGGGCGCGATCCGTGCCGCGGCCGGTCCGGGCACCACGGCGCTCAACATCGTCACGGGGCCGTACGGCCAGACCTTCGGCGACTGGCTGCGGGACTGCGGCGCCGCGGTGATCGACCTGGCGGTGCCCTTCCACACGGCCGTGACGGCCGAGGAGATCCGGCAGGCCTTCGCCGAGCACCCGGCCATCGACTTCGTGTCCCTGGTGCACGCGGAGGCGGCGACCGGCAACACCAACCCGGTCGCGGAGATCGGCGAGGGCGTGCGGGCGCACGGGGCGCTGTTCTACCTGGACGCCGTGGCGTCGATCGGGGCCGAACCGGTGCTGCCGGACGCCTGGGGCGTGGACCTGTGCGTGATCGGCGCGCAGAAGGCGATGGGCGGCCCGGCCGGGGTGTCGGCGGTGTCGGTCAGCGAGCGGGCCTGGGCCCGCATGGCGGCGAACCCGAAGGCGCCCCGCCGGTCGTACCTGTCGCTGCTCGACTGGAAGGAGCGGTGGATCGACCGCGGCCGCACGGCGCTGCCGCACGCGCCCGCACAGCTGGAGATGCTGGCTCTGGAGGCGTGTGTGGAGCGGATCGAGACGGCGGGGCTGGAGGCCGTGATGGCCCGGCACGCCTCCGCCGCGGCGGCGACACGGGCCGGGTCGGTCGCGCTCGGTGGCGGGCTGGAGCCGTACGTGTACGAGGCCCGGGACGCGGCGCCCGTCGCCACGACGCTGCGGGCGCCGTCCGGGCTGGTGGCGTCGGAGCTCGTCCGGCGGGCGCTGGCGGCGGATCCGGCGGTGCCGCTGGCCGCGGGCGGAGGCGCGCTGGCCAAGGAGATGATCCGGGTCAACCACTACGGCGCGCAGGCGACGCCCGGGGCCGTGCGCGCGAGTCTGGCGGCCTTGGGGGTGGCGCTCTCCGAGCAGGGGCTGCCGGTCGACGTGGAGGGCGCGCTGCGGGCCGCCGAGGAGGCGTGGCGGTAGTCCCCGGCCGAAAGGCATCGGGCGTCCGGGCACCGGGTCGGCGCCCCGTGTCATGCTCCCCGAATGACCGCCGACACACCCGCTGACGCCCCCGCCCTTCCCGACGGCCGCCCCGTCCCCCACCTCACCGGTGACGAGCGGGCCATGCTCGAGAGCTGGCTGGACTTCCACCGGGCCACTCTGGCGCTGAAGTGTGCCGGGCTGGACGACGCTCAGGTGCGGGTGGCGGCGGCCGAGCCGTCGTCGCTGACGCTGCTCGGGCTGGTGCAGCATCTCGCCGAGGTCGAGCGGAACTGGTTCCAGCGGGTGGCCGGCGGGCTGGCCGTACCGCCCGTGTTCGAGGACGCGACCGGCTACACGCTGGATCCGGCGCGGGGGCTCGACGAGGCACTCGGGATCTGGCGGCGGGAGATCGCGCGGGGGCGGGAGCTGTGCGCCGGGCTGCCGCTGGAGCACCTCGGGCGGGTCGCCGAGGGGCCGGTGCCCGGCATGGAGGTCAGTCTGCGCTGGGTCCTCATTCACATGATCGAGGAGTACGCGCGGCACAACGGTCACGCCGATCTCTTGCGGGAACGTATCGACGGAGTGACCGGGGCCTGAATTCCACGCGCTTTCCGATACATCCCACATGTAAGCTGACACACAATTGGCAATTCTTTCGAGAACAGCTTCCCGTCTTCTCCTGCCCGCTTTCGCCGGTCCTAAACGCACGGATTTCAGGGGCACTCGGCGGCGCAATTGCGGCAGGTCTCGTGCGGGTTGCACACCTGTGACGCGTTACACATGGTGACCGATTTGACCGGTAATTACCGGTCAATATCGGGCATTCCTCCCCCTCGTCGAGTGGATCCTCGCGCTCGCGTGATAACACAGACGTGGCTCATATGTAACCCTCATCGGCGATGCAATTTCGAATTTCGCTGGGTAAGTTCATTTCGTATGACTGCCGTACAAGCAGATCCGCAAATCGACCGCCCCACGGTGGCTGACGGAGCCGCACTCTGGCGGATGGCGAAGGACTCGAAGGTTCTCGACGTGAACTCGTCCTACAGCTATCTGCTGTGGTGCCGCGACTTCGCCGCCACATCGGCTGTGGCCCGTGACGAGCGCGGCGAGCCGATGGGTTTCATCACCGGGTACGTGCGGCCGGACAGCCCGCGCACCCTGCTGGTCTGGCAGGTGGCCGTGGACGAGGCCCACCGCGGGCGCGGACTGGCCGCCGCGCTGCTCGACGGTCTGGTCGCGCGGACCGTGACCGAGCGAGAGGTGACGACGGTGGAGACCACCATCACCCCGGGCAACACCGCCTCGGAGCGCCTGTTCACCTCGTTCGCCGAGCGTCACGGCGCGCGGCTGGAGCGAGAGGTGCTGTTCGACGCGGGCCTGTTCCCCGACGGGCCGCACGACGCGGAGGTGCTGTACCGCATCGGCCCCCTGCCCCACTGAGACTTCCCGCGCCGCCCCACTCCCACAGACTTCCCCCACGTACCGAGGAGCGATTCGTCGTGACCATCACCCAGCCCGACCTGAGCGTCTTCGAGACCGTCGAGTCCGAGGTGCGCAGCTACTGCCGCGGCTGGCCCACCGTCTTCGACCGTGCGGTGGGCAGCCGCATGTACGACGAGGACGGTCATGAGTACCTCGACTTCTTCGCAGGAGCCGGGTCACTGAACTACGGCCACAACAACCCGGTCCTGAAACGCGCGCTGATCGACTACCTGGAGCGGGACGGCGTCACGCACGGGCTCGACATGTCGACCACCGCCAAGCGCACGTTCCTGGAGGCCTTCCAGAACCTGCTGCTGCGCCCGCGTGACCTGCCGTACAAGGTCATGTTCCCCGGCCCGACCGGCACCAACGCCGTGGAAGCCGCGCTGAAGCTGGCGCGGAAGGTGAAGGGACGCGAGTCGATCGTGTCGTTCACCAACGCCTTCCACGGCATGTCGCTGGGCTCGCTGGCCGTGACCGGCAACGCCTTCAAGCGCGCCGGCGCCGGCATCCCGCTGGTGCACGGCACCCCGATGCCGTTCGACAACTACTTCGACGGCACGGTCGAGGACTTCCTGTGGTTCGAGCGGCTCCTGGAGGACCAGGGCTCGGGCCTCAACAAGCCCGCCGCCGTGATCGTCGAGACCGTGCAGGGCGAGGGCGGCATCAACGTGGCCCGGCCCGAGTGGCTGCGCGCCCTGTCCGAGCTGTGCGAGCGGCAGGACATGCTGCTGATCGTCGACGACATCCAGATGGGCTGCGGCCGTACCGGCGCGTTCTTCTCCTTCGAGGAGGCGGGCATCACGCCGGACATCGTCACCGTCTCCAAGTCGATCAGCGGCTACGGCCTGCCCATGTCGCTGTGCCTGTTCAAGCCCGAGCTCGACGTCTGGGAGCCCGGCGAGCACAACGGCACCTTCCGCGGCAACAACCCCGCGTTCGTCACGGCCACCGCGACCCTGGAGACGTACTGGGCCGACGGTTCCGCGATGGAGAAGCAGACCCGCAAGCGCGGTGAACAGGTCGAGCAGGCCATGATCTCCATCACCGAGGAGAACCTGGCCGACGTGAAGGAGTACCGGGGCCGCGGCCTGGTGTGGGGCCTGGAGTTCCACGACAAGGCACGCGCCGGCAAGGTCGCCAAGCGCGCCTTCGAGCTCGGACTGCTCATCGAGACGTCCGGCCCGGAGAGCGAGGTCGTGAAGCTGCTTCCGGCCCTCACCATCACGCCGGAGGAACTGGACGAGGGCCTGAGCACGCTGGCCCGCGCCGTCCGAGAGACCGCCTGACACCGAACCGAGAGCACCACCCATCTAGGAGGCATCGCAGCACCGTGATTGTCCGTTCGTTCAAGGAGATCGAAGGTACCGACCGGCACGTGAAGGCGGCGTCCGGCACGTGGGAGAGCAAGCGCATCGTCCTCGCCAAGGAGAAGGTCGGCTTCTCCCTGCACGAGACGGTCCTGTACGCGGGTACGGAGACGTCGATGTGGTACGCGAACCACGTCGAGGCCGTCGTCTGCGTGGAGGGCGAGGCCGAGCTGACCGACCACGAGACCGGGCAGACGCACACCATCACGCCCGGCACCATGTACCTCCTGGACGGGCACGAGAGGCACACGCTGCGGGTCAAGAAGGACTTCCGCTGCCTCTGCGTGTTCAACCCGCCCGTGACCGGACGCGAGGACCACGACGAGAACGGCGTCTACCCGCTGCTCACCGAGGAGGTGTGACGTTTCCATGACCGCCATCACCGAGACCACCACCGGTATCACCGACCTCTATCCCAGTCGCGGCGCCACCGAGGTGCTCACGCCGCGTCAGGACCCGGTCGTCTGGGGCGCCCCCGACGCCCCGGGCCCGGTCGCGCCGGCCGACCTGCTGTCCTTCGAGCGCGACGGTTTCCTGGCCATCGACGAGCTCATCGGCCCGGACGAGGTCGCCGTGTACCGGGACGAGCTGAACCGGCTGGTCACCGACCCGGACATCCGTGCGGACGAGCGGTCGATCGTCGAGCCGCAGTCCAAGGAGATCCGCTCGGTCTTCGAGGTGCACAAGATCAGCGAGGTGTTCGCCCGGCTGGTCCGTGACGAGCGGGTCGTCGGCCGGGCGCGGCAGATCCTCGGCTCGGACGTGTACGTCCACCAGTCGCGGATCAACGTCAAGCCGGGGTTCGGCGCCAGTGGCTTCTACTGGCACTCGGACTTCGAGACGTGGCACGCCGAGGACGGTCTGCCGCGGATGCGCACGGTGTCGGTCTCGATCGCGCTGACCGAGAACCACGACACCAACGGCGGGCTCATGATCATGCCGGGGTCGCACAAGACGTTCCTCGGGTGCGCGGGGGCCACGCCCAAGGACAACTACAAGAAGTCGCTGCAGATGCAGGACGCGGGCACGCCCTCGGACGAGGCGCTGACCCAGCTGGCCTCGCAGCACGGCATCAAGCTGTTCACGGGCAAGGCCGGTTCGGCGACCTGGTTCGACTGCAACTGCATGCACGGATCCGGCGACAACATCACGCCGTTCCCGCGCAGCAACGTGTTCATCGTGTTCAACAGCGTGGAGAACACGGCGGTGGAACCGTTCGCGGCCCCGGTGCGGCGACCGGAGTTCATCGGGGCGCGGGACTTCACGCCGGTGAAGTGACCGCTCCTCTGCCGGGGGTCCGGGGAGCGTCCCCCGGAGGACACGGCATAGGGGCGCGGGACTTCACGCCGGTGAAGTGACCGCTCCTCTGCCGGGGGTCCGGGGAGCGTCCCCCGGAGGACACGGCATAGGGGCGCGGGACTTCACGCCGGTGAAGTGACCGCTCCTCTGCCGGGGGTCCGGGGGTCGTCCCCCGGAGGACACGGCATCGGGGCGCGGGACTTCACGCCGGTGAAGTGACCGCGTGACAGCGGTGAAGTGACCGTGTGACAGAGCTGCCGGGTGGGGCCTCCTCGTGTGGGACGGGAGGCCCCACCCGGTTGTGTCATGCGGCGAGGATCTCCAGAAGCCGGTCCACGTCCGCGGGCGTGTTGTAGAGGTGGAACGCGGCCCGCAGGTTCCCGGCCCGGTCGGAGACCTCGATGCCCGCCCGGCTCAGTTCGCCCTGCCGGTGGCCGAGCCCCGGCACCGACACGATGGCCGAGCCCGGCGCGGGCACCGGCTCGTGTCCCAGCCCGGCGAGTCCGGCGCGGAAGCGGTCCGCGAGGCCGACGTCGTGGGCGTGCACGACGTCGACGCCGATCTCTTCGAGCAGTTCCAGCGAGGCCCGCAGCCCGGCGTAGGTGAACAGGGCGGGGCTGACGTCGAACCGCCGCGCGGAGTGGGCGAGTTCCTCGACCGGGCCGTAGCAGCTGTCCCAGGGGCGTTCCCCGGCGACCCAGCCGGCGAGCAGCGGCGTGAGCCCGCCGAAGTCCCGCGGGGCGACGAAGAACGAGGCGCCGTGCGGGCCCAGCAGCCACTTGAAGCCGACGGCGGCGAGGAAGTCGTCGGCGTCGGCCTCGATCGGCAGCCAGCCGGCCGACTGGGAGGCGTCGACGTAGGTGCGGGCGCCGTGCGCCCGGGCGGCCTCGCGCACGGCCGGCAGGTCGGCGAGGCGGCCGTCGGCGGACTGGGCGGCGCTGACCGCGACGAGCGCGGTGCCGGGGCGGACGGACTCGGCGATCCGCTCCAGCGGCACGGCCCGCACCTTGAGGTCGCCGCGCGTGTGGAACGGGTTCACCAGCGAGGAGAAGTCGCCCTCCGCCGTGAGGACTTCGGCTCCGGCGGGCAGGGACGCGGCGATCAGCCCGCCGTACTCGGCGACCGAGGCCCCGGTCGCGACCCGCTCGGCGGGCACGCCGGCCAGCCGGGCGAAGGACGCGCGGGCGGCCTCCACGTCCTCGTACAGGGGACCCAGGGGCGTGCCCTCGGCGCGCATCCGCACCGCCTGCTGCACGGCGCTGACGGTGCGGGCGGGCAGCAGCCCGTTGCTCGCGGTGTTGAGGAAGGTGTGCTTCGGGGTGAACTCGGCACGGACGAGGTTCTCGAAGGTCTCCATGCAACCACTCTGCGTCCCCGGGATCTCCCCGTCCATTGCCGATTTCTGCGTGATGCGGCCAAGGAGCGCTTATGGATGCGCTCCGAGCTGGGCCTTTCAGGGCTGGGGCACGGCGCAGCCGTCCGGTCCGCAGGCGTCCGCGCCGTCGGCGTCGCCGCTCTCGACGATCTTGAGGGCCGAGCGCTCGCCGTACGCCTGGGTGAGGGCCCGGACGAACACCTCGGCGGGCTGGGCGCCGGAGACGCCGTACTTCCGGTCGAGGACGAAGAACGGCACGCCGTTCGCTCCGAGCTGCGCGGCCTCGCGCTCGTCGGCACGCACCTCGTCGGCGTACGCGACCGGGTCGGCGAGCACCGCGCGCACGGCCTCGGCGTCCAGCCCCGCGGCCGAGGCGAGTTCCACCAGCCGCTCGTCGTCGTCGAAGACGGAGCGCTCCTCGGCGAAGTTGGCCCGGTAGAGCAGGTCGAGGAGCTTCTCCTGGCGGCCCTGCTCCTTCGCGAGGTGCAGCAGGCGGTGCATGTCGAAGGTGCTGCCGTGGTCGCGGCCCCGGGTGCGGTAGTCGAGACCCTCGGCGGCGGCCTGGGCCCCGAGGTTGTCCTCCCCGGCCTCCGCCTGAGCGGCGCTCATCCCGTACTTCTTGGTGAGCATCGTGATCACGGGCTGGATGTCGTCCTTGGCGCGGCCCGGGTCCAGCTCGAAGGAGCGGTGCACCACCTCGACCTCGTCGCGGTACGGGAAGTCCCGCAGCGCCTTCTCGAAGCGGGCCTTGCCCACGTAGCACCAGGGGCAGGCGATGTCGCTCCAGATCTCGACGCGCATGTCTCGGCTCTCTCCAGGTCGTACGGTACGGAGACTCCCTCCGCCAAGTGCATGAACGTTCAAGCAGCGGGGTTCATTCCCCGGGCAGGGCGTACCGCATCCGCACATGGTGGTCCCCCGGGCCGGCCGCCTCCGGGACCCAGCCCAGCCGCCGGTAGAACCCCTGGGCCCGCCGGTTGTCCACGTGCACGTCCAGGACGGCCTCCCGACGGCCGTCGGCCCGCCACTCCTCGACGCAGGCCGCGTGCAGCGCGGCGCCGACACCGCGACGCCAGTGGCCGGGGTCGACGTGGAACTGGAACAGCTTCACCGTGTCCGCCGGTGCGTCCTCGGGGACGCGGAAGGAGGCCAGGCCGATGATGCGGCCCGCCTCCACGACGCACAGCACCCGCCCGTCGGGCCGGGTGAGGGCGCCGCGCCAGGAGGCGGTCCAGTCGGTGCCGTCCTGCGGCAGCCCGCCGGGGTAGTACGTCGCCCGGGCCCGCGCGTGCAGCGCGACGACGTCCGCCACCTCGGCGGGCAGGACGGTACGGATCACTCGGCCTGGAGTCACTCGGTCCCTGATCATGGAACCGATGACGCGATCGCACGGGACGGCGGTTCCCGGCCCGGCCTCAGCTGCCGTCGCGCAGATCCTTCGGCCAGGACGGCCTGAACTCGATGTGGTCGTACGTCACCACGCAGCCCTCGCCCATCGGGGACTGGGTCATGAAGCCGACCAGGGCCGCCTCCGTCTCCTTCTCGCCGGCGAGGGTGAAGAGACGGACGAAGACCCAGCGTTCACCGTCGTGGGAGGCGTGGAAGGCGAAGGCGCGGCCGGTGCGGCTCACCCGGAGCCAGACGGAACTGCCGTCGACGGTGAAGGAGTTGGCGTCGTCGGAGTGCCCCCGGGTCACCACCGTGCAGACGGTGGGGACGTCCGGGGAGTACTCCAGGCAGAGCTTGGCCCAGGCCCGCTCCCCCACGTGCACGTAGAGCACACCGGCATCGAAGGCCGCGCCGAACCCGACGGTGACCTTGGCGATCAGCTGGAAGTCGCCCTCGGGCGCCCCGAGCAGCCGGGGCGCGTCGGAGGCGGGGTCCAGCCCCTCGTCGGTGGGCGGAACGAACCGGTCCTGCCGCGCCACGGCCCACCCGGTGAGCACGCCGTTCTCGTAGGACCAATGACCGTCGGGCCCGTAAGTGCGCAGCGGGAACGGAAGTTCGGGAAATTCGAGATCCATTCGGCTCACTCTTCCAGCTCCGCCCCCAAGGGGCGCGGGACTGTGTCAATTTGCGGCTCCGCCACGTGGGCGCGATCAACCACGAACGACCCGCGGCCCGGAGCTCACCGCGCCCCTACGGCGTCAACGCTCCAGGCGCCCGTTGAACCGACGAGGCAGCCCCAGCGGATTCTCGTCCCGCAACTCGGCCGGCAGCAGCGCCCCGGGCGCGTTCTGGTAGGCAACAGGCCGCATCCACCGCTCGATCGCCGTCCCGCCCACCGACGTGGACGTCGACGTCGTGGCCGGGTACGGACCACCGTGGTGCTGGGCCGGCGCGACGGCGACACCCGTCGGCCAGCCGTTCACCAGCACGCGCCCCGCCAGCGGCGTCAGCTCGGCGAGGATCTCGGCGCCGCGGCCCTGGCCCGCCGCCTCCTCCTCGGACAGCTGCACCGTCGCCGTGAGGTTGCCCGGCAGCCGCGACAGCACCGCCTTCACCTCGGTCTCGTCCTCGTAGCGGGCCACCACGGTGACCGGCCCGAAGCACTCCTCCAGAAGCAGGTCGTGCTCGCCCTCGGCGGCCAGCCTGCTCGCCGGCACCGTGAGGAAGCCCGCGCTGACGGTGTGCTCGCCGCCCGCGCCCGGGGTGACGGGGGACTCGACGTCGGGCAGTCCGGCCCGCTCGGCGACGCCCGCGACGAAGTTGTCACGCATCCGGTGGTCGAGCAGGACCCCGGCGTCGGTGTCGCTGACGGCGTCGGTCAGGGACTTCAGCAGGGCGTCCCCGGCGGCACCGGCCGGCGCGAGGACGAGGCCCGGCTTCACGCAGAACTGGCCGACGCCCAGCGTCATCGAGCCGGCGAGGCCCGTGCCGATCGCCTCGGCCCGCTCGGCGGCCGCGGCCTCGGTGACGACGACCGGGTTCAGGGAGCCCAGCTCGCCGTGGAAGGGGATCGGGACCGGGCGGGCGGCCGCCGCGTCGAAGAGGGCCCGGCCGCCGCGCACGGAACCGGTGAAGCCCGCCGCCGCGACCAGCGGGTGCTTGATCAGCTCGACGCCCGCCTCGAAGCCGTGGACCAGGCCCACGACGCCCTCGGGGATGTCGTGCCGGGCGGCGGCGCGGCGCAGCACCTTGGCGACGTACTCGGACAGGCCCGGGTGGTCCGGGTGGGACTTGACGACGACCGGGCAGCCGGCCGCGAGGGCACTCGCGGTGTCGCCGCCCGCGACCGAGAAGGCGAAGGGGAAGTTCGACGCCGAGTAGACGGCGACGACGCCCAGCGCCACCTTGTAGCGGCGCAGGTCCGGGATCGGCGGGGTCGCAGTGTCGTCGGGGTGGTTGATGACGACGTCGAGGAAGGCGCCCTCGTCCACGATGTCCGCGAAGGCGCGCAGCTGGTAGCAGGTGCGGGCGAGCTCGCCGGTCAGCCGGACCGGGCCGAGCGCGGTCTCGGCGTCGGCGGTCTCGACGAGGCCGTCCTTGGCCGCCTGAAGCTCCTCGGCGGCGGTGCGCAGGAAGGCCGCGCGGACCGTGCGGTCGGCCAGGGCGCCGCGTGCCTCGTGCGCGGCGCGGACGGCGGCGTCCACCTCCTGGGCTGTGGCCTCCACCGCAACCTGTTCACGCTGCTTCCCGGTTCGGGGGTCGACACTCCAGACTGGTGCTGCTGCCACCGCGGGTCCCTCCACACATGTCATGCCGCAGTACTTGGGTCATCCACCAGGGACGTTCGATATACTGAACGCCGTCTCTGATGATGAATATGCTGGGGAGACTATTTCCCGTCCAACGAAGGGGTCAAGGGCGATGTCGGCTGGCGAGACGGGCGGCGGGGCGCAGGTCAAGTCCGCGGTACGAACGGTTGAACTGCTCGAATACTTCGCCGGGCGCCCCGGCATGCACTCCCTCGCGGCGGTCCAGGAGGCCGTCGGGTATCCCAAGTCCAGCCTCTACATGCTGCTGCGCACCCTGGTCGAGCTGGGCTGGGTGGAGACGGACGCGACCGGCACGCGGTACGGCATCGGCGTGCGGGCCCTGCTGGTGGGCACGTCGTACATCGACGGCGACGAGGTCGTCGCGGCGGCCCGCCCGACGCTGGACCGGCTCTCGGACGACACGACCGAGACGATCCACCTCGCCCGCCTCGACGGCACCAACGTCGTCTACCTGGCCACCCGCCAGTCCCAGCACTACCTGCGCCCCTTCACCCGGGTCGGCCGCCGGCTGCCCGCGCACTCCACGTCCCTCGGCAAGGCGCTGCTGAGCACCTATTCGGACGAGCAGGTCCGCAAGATGCTCCCGGAGACGCTGCCCGCGCTGACCGAGCACACGATCACCGACCGGGAGAGGCTCATCGAGGAGCTGCGCCAGGTGCGGGAGCAGGGCTTCGCCGTGGACCGCGAGGAGAACACCCTGGGGCTGCGCTGCTTCGGCGTGGCCATCCCCTACCGCACACCGGCGCGCGACGCGATCAGCTGCTCGGTGCCGGTGGCACGGTTGACCCCGGCGCACGAACAGCTGGTGAAGGACGCCCTCTTCGACGCGCGGGACCGGCTGACACTGGCCACCCGTAGGCTCTGAGGCATGAACGTCGAGCTGCGCCCGGTCCATGACAGCGATCTGCCGGTCTTCTTCCGGCAGATGAACGACCCCGAGTCCCTGAGCATGGCGGCCTTCACCCCGGAGGATCCGGCCGACCGGGCCGCCTTCGACGCCCGCTGGTCCCGGCAGCGCTCCTCGCCCGACATCGTCGCCCGCACCGTCCTGGCCGACGGTGACGTGGTGGGCAGCGCGGCGGTGTACGGAGTGCCGGGCGAGCGCGAGGTGACGTACTGGATCGACCGCGCGTACTGGGGCAAGGGCATCGCCACCCGGGCCCTGCGGGCGCTGCTCGCCGAGGTGCCCGAGCGCCCGCTGTACGCACGGGCGGCGTCGGACAACACGGGGTCGCTGCGCGTGCTGGAGAAGTGCGGCTTCCGGGTGGCGGCGGCGGCCCGGGGGTACGCCACGGCCCGGGGTGCCGAGATCGACGAGACGGTGCTGATCCTGGAGGGCTGAGCGGCCCCCACGGTTCTCCCCCGTCCGGCGGAGGCGGATCGTCGCCGGGCAGGAGGTGCCGGGGACCCGCCCCGCGGGAGCCTGATCGCATGACGCAGTCGATCGCTCCCCCCGCCGCTCCCGGCCCCGCCGTCCGTGCCGACCGCCCCCGGCGGGTCCTCCGTGCCGTCGCCGTGGTCTCCTGCGTGCCCTACCTCGCTCTCAAGGCCGCCTGGATCGCCGGGAGTCACCTCGGGATTCCCGAGGGGAGCCCGCTGCTGGACGACCACCTGACCATGGCCGTCGTCAACGGGCTGTCGATGCTGCTGGACAGCGCGGTGATCGTGCTCGCGCTGGTGCTGACCCGGCCGTGGGGGCTGCGATTGCCCGCGTGGCTGCTCGCGTTCCCCGTGTGGGTCGCCACCGGGTTGCTCGCACCGATCATGGCCGGGTTCCCGGCGCAGCTGGTGGCGAGGGCGTTCGGCGGAGGGGGCGGCTCGTCGGCGGACCGGGAGGCCTTCCTCCACGCGTGGGTGTTCGCCGTCGTGTACACGGGGTTCATCGCGCAAGGGCTCGCGCTGGGGGGCCTGTTCGTGCTCTACGCGCGGGACCGCTGGGGGCACGTGTGGCGCGGGCGGGTGGGGGACCTGCCCGTCGGTGCCCTCGGCCCGGCCCACCGGGTGCTCGCGGTGGCCGCCGCCGTGCTCGCCCTGCCGCCGCTCACGCTCCACGCCCTCTGGGCCTGCGGTGTCTCCGCCGGGCTCGGCGAGGGCCGGGCCGCGGACCGGGGCGGTGACTTCCACGTCCTGGAGGCGCTGTACGTCGTGTTCCTCCTCGCGGCGGTCACCGGTGCCGTGCTGATGGCGTTCCGGCGCGGCCGGGCGCTGCCCGTGCCGGTGCCGCTCGGTCTCGCCTGGGTGGGGTCGAGTGCCGTGGTCTGCTGGGGCGGCTGGCTGTCGCTGGCCTCCGTCGGGGGTGCGGCGGACCTCGCCGACCGCCCCACCCCGTCGATGAACCTCGCCTACGCTGGCCAGATGCTCGTGGGCCTCCTCGTCGCCGCCATCGGCGCCTACCACCTGGCGGAGCGTTCGGCCGCGGGCGCGCGGCGGGCGGTGTGAGCGCGGTCGGCAGGTCGCTGTTCGGCCGGCGGGCGCGCCTGCGCTGGATCCATCTGATCCTCGGCGGTGCGCTGGCCGTGCCGTACGTCCTCGTCGGCTCGGTGATCATCGCTCCGGCCATCGGCGCCACGGACGTGTTCGACTCCTTCCCCCTCCAGCTGGCCTCGTTCGGCGTCGGCCTGCCGCTCGCGGCCGTCACCTCGCTGTTCCCGCTCACCCGGCCGCTGGAGTCCGCCGCCGTGCGCTGGCTGTGCGGTGTGGACGAGGACCGGCTCGCGTTCGGACCGGCCGGGACGCGGGGCGAGAAGGGCCGGACCGCGGCCTGGTTCACGCTGCATCTCGGGTTCGGCGGCATCATCGCGGGGATGTCGCTGGCGCTGCCGCCGTTCGCCGCCGCGCTGATCGTGCTGCCGGTCCTCGCGGGACTGCGCGACAGCCGGCTCGGGCTGCCCGAGGCCTTCGACCACACCTGGGTCCTGGCGCTGGCCCCGGTCGCCGGCGTGGCGTCGCTGATCGCCCTCGCCGGCTGCGCGGCCGGGTGCGGCGCGCTGCTGGCCCGCTGGGCGCCCCTGCTGCTCGGCCCCACGCCGAGGGAGCGGCTCGTGGCCGCCGAGGCCCGCGCCGCCGACCTCGCGGTGCGCAACCGGCTGGCGCGGGAACTGCACGACAGTGTCGGCCACGCCCTGTCCGCGGTCACCCTCCAGGCGAGCGCGGCCCGCCGGGTCCTCGACTCCGACCCCGCCTTCGTCCGCGAGGCCCTCGCCGCGATCGAGGACACCACCCGGCGCACGGTCGGTGAACTCGACGCCGTCCTGGGCGTGTTGCGCGACGGCGACGCCCCCGGCACGGCCCCGGCACCCACCCTCGCCGCCGACCTCGACGGGCTGCTGCGACGCACCCGGGCGGGCGGACGGCGCGTGACCGCCGCCGTGGGCGCCGACCCGGAGGCGCTGCCCCCGCTGCTGTCCCGCGAGGCCTACCGCATCGTGCAGGAGGGACTGAGCAACGCCCTCAAGCACGCCGGTGAGCGGGCCGCCGTCGAGGTGTGGATCGCGGTGGCGGACGGGGACCTGGAGATCACCGTGGAGAATCCCGTGACCGGCCCGGCGCCCTCCCGCACCGGCGGCGGCCACGGGCTGCGTGGGATCGCCGACCGGGCCAGGCTGCTGGGCGGCACCGCCACGGCCGGACCGACCCCGGCGCAGACCTGGCGGCTGCACGCCCGCCTGCCGATGAAGGGACCCCTGTGATCCGTCCGGCCACCGTCCGTGTCGTCCTCGCCGACGACGAGCGCATGGTGCGCACCGCGCTGCGCGCCATCCTCTCCGCGGAGCCGGACCTGGAGGTGGTGGGCGAGGCGGCCACCGGCGCGGAGGCCGTGTCGGTCGTCCGGGAGCTGCGGCCGGACGTCGTCCTCATGGACGTCCGGATGCCGGAGGTCGACGGGATCCGCGCCACCGAGCGGATCCTCGCCACCCTGGACGAGCCGCCCCGGATCGTCGTCGTGACGACCTTCGAGAACGACTCCTACGTGTACGACGCCCTGCGCGCCGGAGCCGCCGGGTTCCTGCTGAAGCGGGCGGACGCCGACGCGCTCGTGCAGGCGGTCCGGCTCGTCGCGCGCAGTGACAGCCTGCTCTTCCCGGCGGCCGTCCGCACCCTGGCGACCGAGCACGCCCGCGCGCACCCGGCACCGCCCGCGTGGGTGGCGAAGCTCACCGGGCGCGAGCGGGAGGTGCTGCGGCACATGGCGGAGGGGCTGACCAACGCGGAGATCGCGCGCCGTATGGAGGTCGGCCCGGCCACCGTGAAGTCGCACGTCGCGGCGGTGCTGGCCAAGACCGGCACCCGGGACCGCACACAGGCGGTGATCGCGGCGTACGAGGCGGGTTTTCTGAACGGCGGATGAGAAATCGGCGCGTCGGATGAGAAACGGGACGGACGGGAACGATCCGCCCGGTGTGGCTCGTCCTTCTGTTCGTATGAACAAGACGATCAGGCGCGCTTCGGTCTTCGCACTGCTCCTGGTGTTGGCTCTGCTGATCAGGGCGACCTGGGTGCAGTTCTACGAGGGCCGGGCGCTGGCAGACGACAAGGACAACCGGCGGAACGCGATCGAGACGTACTCGGCACCGCTCGGGAACATCATCGTGGGCGGCCGGTCGGTGACCGGCTCGGCGCCGACGAAGACGGGCGACCTGAAGTACAAGCGGACGTACACGGACGGCCCGCTGTACGCGGCGGTCACGGGATACGCGTCGCAGGCGTACGCCCCGACCCAGTTGGAGGGCATCTACACCGATCTGCTCAACGGCACGGACAGCCGGCTGAAGTCCGTGATGGACACGCTCACCAACCAGCGGGCCGAGCCGGGCAACGTGGTCACGACCATCGACCCGGACGTGCAGAAGGCGGCCTACGAGGCGCTCGGCGACAAGAAGGGCGGTGCCGTCGCCATCGACCCGAAGACCGGGAAGATCCTCGCGGTCGTGTCGACGCCGTCGTACGACCCGTCCTCGCTGACCGGCGCCAACACCGCGGGGGCGGCCTGGCAGAGGCTCACCTCGGACCCGGACAAACCGCTGGTCAACCGCGCGCTGCGGCAACCACTGCCGCCCGGCTCGACGTTCAAGCTGGTCGTGGCGGCGGCCGCGCTGGAGGACGGGCTGTACACGTCGGTGGACGAGCGGACGGACAGCCCCGACCCGTACACGCTGCCGGGCACCAGCCGGGAGCTGACGAACGAGAACCCGAACGCGCCCTGCACGAACGCCACGATCCGCACGGCGCTGGAGTACTCGTGCAACAACGTCTTCGCGAAGATGGCCGTGAAGCTGGGTCAGGACAAGGTGAAGGCGATGGCCGAGAAGTTCGGCTTCAACGACGACAGGCTGGATGTTCCGGTGCGGGCCTACACCAGCGTGTACCCGTCGGACATGTATCCGTCGCAGACGGCCCTGACGGGCATCGGCCAGTTCGATGTCACCGCCACGCCGCTGCAGATGGCCATGGTGTCGGCGGCCATGGCCAACGGCGGCAAGCTCGTCTCGCCGCACATGGTTGCGCAGATCACCGACAGCGGCGGTGATGTGCTGGAGGACTACGACGGCGCGGGCTCGAAGCAGATCGTCAGCTCCTCGACCGCCGAGCAGCTGCAGTCGGCGATGGAGACGGTCGTGAACAAGGGCACGGGCACGAACGCCCAGGTGCCGGGCGCGACCGTGGGCGGCAAGACGGGGACGGCCCAGCACGGCGAGAACAACAGCCAGGTGCCGTACGCCTGGTTCACCTCGTACGGGAAGTCCGACTCGTCCGGCAAGGAGGTGGCCGTGGCGGTGGTCGTCGAGCAGTCGGACGCGGCCCGCTCGGAGGTCAGCGGAAACGGCCTCGCGGCACCGGTCGCCAAGGCGATGATGCAAGCGGCGCTCAAGGACTGAACCTCGGCCGCCGACAATCCGTCTGTAGAGACGAGACGGGCCGCCCCCCTCCCCCCGGGGGCGGCCCGTCCTCGTTACCTCGCTCCCAGGAGCTGCTCGATCGGGTCGATCGCGAAGTACACGAGGAACAGCGCCGAGGTCCCCCACAGCAGCCAGTGGACCTCCTTCGCCCGGCCGAGCACGGTCTTGATGACGACGTAGGCGAGGAACCCGGCCCCGATGCCGTTGGTGATGGAGTAGGTGAACGGCATCACCGCGATGGTGAGGAACGCGGGGATGGCGATGTCGTAGCGGTCCCAGTCGATCTGCTTGACCTGGGTCATCATCAGGAAACCGACGGCGACCAGGGCCGGGGCGGCGGCCTGGAGCGGGACGATGGTGAGCAGCGGGGTCAGGAACAGCGCGAGACCGAACAGGCCGCCGGTGACGAGGTTGGAGAAGCCGGTGCGCGAGCCCTCGCCGACACCGGCCGCGGACTCGATGTAGGAGGTCGCCGAGGACGCGGAGGCCGCACCGCCCGCGACCGCGGCGGCTCCGTCGATGAGCAGCACCCGGCCCAGGTTCGGGACCTTGCCGTCCTCGTCGAGCAGGCCGGCCTCGGCGCTGATGCCGACGACCGTGCCCATGGTGTCGAAGAAGTCGGACAGGATCAGCGTGAAGATCAGCAGGACGACGGTGACGACCCCGACGCCGGGGGCGCTGAAGGCGCCGAACAGGTCGAAGTCGCCGATGAGCCCGAAGTCGGGGGCGTCGACGAACCGGTCCGGCCAGGAGGGTGTGGTCAGACCCCAGGACTTGATGTCGGCCAGGGAGTTGATCACGATCGCCAGCGCGGTCATGGTGACGATGCTGATCAGGATGGCGCCCTTGACCTTGCGGGCGAGCAGTCCGATCGTCAGCAGCACGCCGAGGCAGAAGACGAGCATCGGCCAGCCGGCGAGGGTGCCGGTGCCGCCCAGCTGGACGGGCACGGTGGTGTTCGCGGCGTCCGGGATGCGGCTGACGAACCCGGCGTCGACGAAGCCGATGAAGGCGATGAACAGGCCGATGCCGACGCTGATCGCCTGCTTGAGCGGCTGGGGTATCGCGTGCATGACGGCCTCGCGCAGACCGGTCACCACCAGCACGCAGATCAGCAGGCCTTCGAGGACGATCAGGCCCATGGCGTCGTCCCAGCTCATCAGCGGGGCGATCTGGAAGGCGACCACGGCGTTCAGGCCGAGTCCGGCGGCGAGCGCCAGGGGCAGGTTGCCGCCGACGCCCATGATGATCGTCATGACGGCGGCGACCAGGGCGGTGGCGGTGGTGAGCTGGACGGCGTCCAGCTGGTGCCCGAACTTGTCCTTCGCGCTGCCCAGGATGATGGGATTCAGGACGAGTATGTAGGCCATCGTGAAGAACGTGGCGAAGCCGCCGCGTATCTCCCGGCCGAAGGTGGAGCCCCTCTCGGAGATCCGGAAGAACCGGTCGACGCCGTTCGCCGGGGGTTCCTTCACGGGAGGCCGGTCGGTGACCTGCTGCGGTTCGGACATGGCGCGTACTCCTCGGTGCCTGGGTCATCGGTGTGCGGATGCTGGCCGGATTGTGCCTGCCGTGAACCCCGTTCGGGTTTTCTCCGTGTTACGGAATCGGGGTCCGGCCTGCCATACGCCGTTCGAAGCTCCGTACGAACCGTTCGACGATCGCTGCTACGCTTCCCGATCTCGTCCGGGTCTTCCCCGGATGATCACATGTCATCTGCATGACAGTCACAGGGTGCCCCGGCCGACCGGGAGCGCCCGTAGCCGCTGCGAGGAGAGGTCGCCCGTGGGCACAGCCGTCGACGACGCCGCCTCCGTGGAGTTCCACGCCTTCTTCGAGCGCCACTACGCCGAACTGTCCCGTCTCGCCCACCTCCTGACGGGCGAGTCGGACACCGCCGACGATCTGGCGGCGGACGCGTTGCTGGCGCTGTGGCACCGCTGGGACCGGGTGCGCGCGGCCGACCACCCGGCGGCGTACGCCCGCGGTGTGGTCGCCAATCTGGCCCGTACCCGCATCCGCAGCGCGGTGCGCGAGCGGCGTCGCATCGCCCTGTTCTGGTCGCAGCGCGAGGAGAACACCGAGAACCCGGACGTCGCGGGCGTGGTCGACGTGCAGGAGGCGTTGCGCAGGCTGCCGTTCCGCAAGCGGGCCTGTGTGGTGCTGCGGCACGCGTTCGACCTGTCGGAGAAGGACACCGCCCTGGCGCTGGGGGTGTCGGTGGGTACGGTGAAGAGCCAGACCTCGAAGGGGATGGCCGAACTCCAGCGGTTGCTGGGGGCGCGGGGGGTGCCGCAGCGGATGCACGCGACGCTGGGGGCTCCCCGCTGTTCGGCCGCCGTGGAGGGCGCGCGCACCGGTGAGGCCGGAGGGAGGGACCGATGACCATGCGGCGGGACGTGCACGAGGAGCTGCGCACACGGCTGCACGAGGCGGCCGGAGCGCACGAGCCCGACCGGGAGCGCATGCTGGCCCGGATCGAGCGCGGCATGGCCGGTCCGGCCGTTTCCGGCCACCGGGCGAAGCATCCGCCGGTGTTCGGTTGGGTGCGGGTGGCCGGTGCGTCGGCCGCGGTCGCCGGTGTGCTCGCGGTGGGCGGATACGCGGTGGCGTCCGCGGTGAAGGACGAAGCCGCACCTCAGCAGGAAGTGGCCACGTCGCCGACGCCCACGCCCTCCCCGGAGGCGACGAGCCGGGCCCCCGTGCCTCCGCCCGCGGTGGAACCGGCGCCCAGCCGGTCGCCCGAGCGCCGCGAGTCCGGCCCTCCGCCGTCGGGGACGCCCAACGCCCCGGCCGCCCAGCGGCCGCCCGCCGCCGAGGACGGGCCGCTGTGGTCGGACGGCTCGGTCGACCCGCACAGCAACGACTACTGGGCGCAGAGCAACGTCACTCTCAAGACCCGCGAGCAACTGACCGCGCTGAGCGTGCGGTTGAAGGTGGCCCAGACCGGCGGGGTCTCCGACGCGGGCGCCTGGCGCTCCCTGCCCGAGGACGACTTCACCCTCACGGTCGCCGAGCGGGACGGCTTCCTCGTCTACACCTGGACCCTCAAGGAGGGCCGTACGGTTCCGGCGGGCCAGTGGGTGTTCGCCGGCCAGTTCGCCCACGCCCGCGGCGGTCGCGACGCGGGAGAGGACGCCTACGCGGTGACGGCCACCGCGGGTTCGCGGCAGCTGTCGGTGGGCGGCGGGTTCGCCGCCGTGGCCGACGGCGACGGCGGCTCGTGAAAAAGACATGAAGAGGCGGCAACCCTTTCTTCACCGGTGACGACCACCAGGCGCAAGAGTCACCCCCCATCTGAGGAATCGGTACATGACTGCACCAGCAGACCAGCGCGTCCGCCACCGCCGCGGTGTCACCAAGCGGCGGGCGGTGATCGCCACGGTGTCCGCCTTCGGCATCACGGGAGCGGCGATCGTCACCACGTCGATGCTGTCGACGGCGGGCGCCGCGCCCTCCTGGCCCGCGGACAAGGGCAAGACCCCCGTGGCGAAGACCATTCCGGTCTCCGGTGTGCGCGACGGCGGCATGAAGATGTTCTACGGCACCGGCGCGCTCGGCGGCGGCAACCAGGACGAGGGGCAGGCCCCGCTCTTCGAGCTGGCCGACGGCGCGGTCCTCAAGAACGTCGTCATCGGCACCCCGGCCGCGGACGGTGTGCACTGCAAGGGCAGTTGCACCCTGCAGAACGTGTGGTGGACGGACGTCGGCGAGGACGCGGCCAGCTTCAAGGGCAAGTCCTCGTCCGCGGTGTACAAGGTGATCGGCGGCGGCGCGAGGAACGCCGACGACAAGGTGCTGCAGTTCAACGGCGCCGGCACGCTGAACGTGTCGGGCTTCCAGGTGCAGAACGCCGGCAAGCTGGTCCGCTCCTGCGGCAACTGCAAGACGCAGCACAAGCGCACGATCGTGCTCAGCGACATCGACGTGACGGCGCCGATGAACTCGATCGTCGGGGTGAACGTCAACTACGGCGACACGGCGACGCTGTCGAGGATCCGTGTCCACGGCGACGGCAAGAAGAAGATCAAGACGTGTGTGCGCTTCGAGGGCAACAACACGGGCAAGGAACCCAAGGAGCTGACGCCGCCCGGCCCGGACGGCAAGAGCTGCCTGTTCAAGGCCTCCGACATCAGCTACCAGTAGAACCTGCCCCGCTGTGACTCCGGTTGGCCCTGGTCCCCCCACGGGCCGGCCGGATGCCGGGTCTCCGACCCCCCAGTCGGACGTCCCGGCACCTCGGCCCTCCGGAGCCCCCCTCCGGACGGCCGGACGGTACCGGTCGAGCCCCCCTCGACCGGTCGGTAGGACGCCCCCGCCGTTTCGCACCGGCGGGGGCGTCGCCCTGTGTGGGGGCATCCCGCGGCGGGCTTCTGCCAGTGCCGTTCGTGGTGGATCCGGGGGTGGCGTCCGGGTGGCAGGTGCCGCCGCGCACCCGACATCACGGTGCCGGCGCCGGCGTTCTTCACGGCTTCTCGAGCCGGGCGGTGACGGAGACGGTGACCGTCGTCCGCGCCGGAGGCACCGGCGTTTCGAAAGTTTCGGAACCGCCGGCCTCACACACACCCGTTGACGCCCCGCGCCCCTCCGGTGAAACTCCGAGGGCCGCTATCCAACAGAATCCCCCACACTCCGACAGGAAGTGTCATGCGCTCCCGCATCGCCCGCACGCTCCTGCTTCCCTTCCTGGCCCTGACCGGCCTGCTCCTGACCCTTCTCACGGCACCGCCCAGCACCGCAGATCCCGGAGCACCACCCGTGAAGCACAGCAAGTACGCCGGCTACCTCTTCGCCTACTTCACCGGCGAGGGCACCGCCGACGGCGAGCAGATCCGCTACGCCCTCAGTCGCGGCAACGACCCGCTGCACTGGCGTGAACTGAACTCCGGCAAGCCGGTCCTGACGTCCACGATCGGCGAGAAGGGCCTGCGCGACCCGTTCGTCATCCGCTCCCCCAAGGGCGACAAGTTCTACCTGATCGCCACCGACCTGCGGATGTACAAGAACTCCAGCGGCAGCTGGGACCAGGTCCAGCGGCACGGCAGCAAGTCGATCATGGTCTGGGAGTCCACCGACCTGGTCAACTGGACCGACCAGCGCCTGGTGAAGGTCTCCCCGGACAGCGCGGGCAACACCTGGGCCCCGGAGGCCTACTGGGACGACGAGCTCGACGCCTACGTGGTCTTCTGGGCGTCGAAGCTGTACGCCGACGACGACCCGGACCACAAGGGCAGCACGTACAACAAGATGCTGTACGCGACCACCAAGGACTTCCGCACCTTCAGCGAGCCGAAGGTCTGGAACGACCCGGGCTACTCGGTGATCGACTCAACGGTCGTGAAGTACGAGGACGAGTACTACCGCTACACCAAGGACGAGCGGGACCCCAGCTCCTCCAGTCCCTGCTCGAAGTTCATCACCGGGGAGAAGTCCACCTCCCTGACCTCGACGACGTACGACTTCGTGGCCGACTGCATCGGCAAGGGCGCGATGGACCGCGGCGAGGGCCCGACGGTGTTCAAGTCGAACACCGAGAAGAAGTGGTACCTGTTCATCGACGAGTACGGCGGTCGCGGCTACATCCCCTTCGAGACCACCGACCTGGCCTCGGGCAAGTGGACCCCGTCCACGAACTACCAGCTCCCGGCGAGCCCCCGGCACGGCACGGTCCTGCCGGTGACGCAGCGGGAGTACGACCGTCTGCTGGCCGCCTACCCGGCCACGGCCACCTCGGTCGTGGACGCGACGGCGAAGCGCCAGAAGGGCTACTCGATCGTCACGGACAGCGCCTCCAAGGTCGTCCTGCCCATGGAGCCCCACGCCGACCTACGGCGCCTCGCCCCGAAGCTGTGGGTCGGTGAGGGCGCGAAGCTCAGCCCGAAGTCCGGTACCCGACGCGACTTCCGCACGCCGCAGAAGTACACGGTCACCGCCGCCGACGGCACCAGGCGCACGTGGACGGTCGAGGCGGTCCGCACCCGCAGCCCGATCCTGCCCGGCCTGAACGCCGACCCCGACGTGCGTTACATGAACGGCCGGTACTGGATCTATCCGACCACGGACGGCTTCCAGGGCTGGAGCGGCACCCAGTTCAAGGCGTACTCGTCGAAGGACCTGGTCCACTGGAAGGACCACGGCGTCATCCTCGATCTCGGGCCCGACGTGAGCTGGGCCGACAGCAACGCCTGGGCCCCCGCCATCGCCGAGCGGAACGGCAAGTACTACTTCTACTACTGCGCCGAGCAGCAGATCGGTGTGGCGGTGGCGGACTCCCCCGCCGGCCCCTTCGAGGACGCGCTCGGCAAGCCGCTGGTCGCCAAGGGCGGTTCGCTGAAGGGCCAGATGATCGACCCGTCGGTCTTCACGGACGACGACGGCCAGGCCTACCTGTACTGGGGCAACGGCCGTGGGTACGTGGTGCCGCTGAACGACGACATGGTGTCGTACGACGCGTCGAAGGTGCGGGACATCACCCCGGACAACTTCCGCGAGGGCTCCTTCGTGATCAAGCGGAAGGGCACCTACTACTTCATGTGGTCGGAGGACGACACCCGCAGCGAGAACTACCACGTGGCGTACGCGACGGGACCGTCCCCGCTCGGCCCGTGGACCAAGCGCGGGACGATTCTCGAGAAGCGGCCCGAGTACGGCATCCTCGGCACCGGCCACCACTCGGTGGTGAACGCCCCCGGCACCGACGACTGGTACGCCGTCTACCACCGCTTCGCCCTCAACGGCCCCGGCAGGCCGGGCGGCGACGGAATGCACCGCGAGACGACCATCGACCGCATGGAGTTCGCGGCCGACGGCACGATCAAGCCGGTGGTGCCGACGCTGGAGGGCATCGAGCCGGTACGGCGGTGACGCTCACAGGACGTCGTCGAGCCAGCTGACGACCTCGTCCTGCATCGCGTGGGTGAAGACGTGGCCGAGCTCCGGCCACGTCTTCACCCGTATCCGCTCCTCGGCGTGGTGCGAGCGCCAGACGGCACGCAGCTTGTCGTACGCGACCCGCACGCCCGCGGCCGGGAACAGGGGGTCGAGGCCGCCGTGGAAGAACAGCATCGGCCGGGGTGCGGCGATGCTCGCCACGTCGGGGATGTCGAGGTGCCGGGCGAGGCCGGGGTGGAGCATGTAGTACGCCGACTGCCCGCGCAACGTGTTGTTGCCGGGCACCATCATCTCCTTCAGGCCGGTCATCCAGCAGACACTCGCCGCGGCGGCGATGTGGTCGCTGAGGGCGGCGGTCTGCCAGGCCCGGTAGGCGCCCATGGAGAAGCCGACGGCCGCGACCCGCCCGGCGTCCACCCGGTCGAGCCCGGCCAGGAAGGCGGCGGCCCGCTCGTCCTCCCGGCCCATCAGCCCGGCGAGCGAGGAGCCGAGATGGTAAAGATTGGAGGCCAGGGCCTGCTGCTGCTCGTAGGCGACAGGCCCGCGGTCGCCCCAGCCGAGCGCGTCCAGACACAGCACCACATAGCCGCGCCGGGCCAGTTCGTCACCGACGAACCGCCCGCTGAAGTAGGTGTCGGCCCACGCGCGGGCGGACACGAGTCGCGTGTCGTCGTACCAGGGCCGGACGAGTTTCTCCTTCCCGATGTCGAACCGGGCGCCGTGGTCGTGCAGGAGCAGCACGGCGGGGAAGGGCCCGTGGCCGTGCGGGGTGAGCAGGGCGCCGCGGACCCGTTCGTAGCGGGTGAGGGAGACGGTCACCAGTTCGCGGGTGTGGTCCAGCGTCCGGGAACGGCCGGTGAACTCCGGCGCGTACGGCGTCCCGTCCTGCCGCTCGACGAGGAGGTGCTCCTCGACGGTGGCCCGGGCGGTACGCCGCCAGGCGCGAAAGTCGCGGATCGGGGAACGTCCCCAGGCGAGCGGGAAGGTCAGGGCGGCCTTCAGGGCCGGGTGGAAGTCCGGCAGCGGTCCGTCCACGACCGCCGCCTCCGTCCCGCTCACCGCCGCCCCGCCCGGCGGCGCGGCCCCCTCCCCGGGCACGGGCGTCCGGCACCCCAGGGCGTCATGGGCACGCCGTCTTCCACGGCTCCCAGTCGCCGAGCCAGGCGGCGCGGGTCGCGGACCGGGCCTGCCGGGCGGTGAGTTGGGGCCGCTCGGCGGGGACCGTGATGTGCGCGCCCGGCCCGGTGTTGCGGTACTCGGCGAAGCGCTGGGCCTGCCAGGGGTGTGCGTCCCGCATGTTGGCGTAGGGCGCGACCGCGTCGATGCCCGGGCCCAGCCAGGTGTCGCGCACCGTGAGCATCGGGCGGGCGGTGGTGCTGGAACTGGGCACCCAGGGACGGGCCAGTTTGTAGAAACCGTCCGGGGCGTCGCTGCTGACGTGACCACGCGTCACGAGGTAGCCGTGCGGGTTGTCCGCCTCCGTGGAGGGGGCGAAGACGAAGCCGTACGGGGCGCCGGACGCGTCCGTGCGGTTCAGGGTGCGGAAGCGGCAGTGCTCGAAGACGGCCGAGGCCCGGCCGAAGACGAAGTCGACGTCGCCCTCGACGTAACAGTGCGAGAAGAACTGGCGGGCGAAGAGGCTCGCGGCGTTGGAGTCGGCGTACAGGGTGTCCTGGTGGCCGAGGAAGCGGCAGTGGTGGAAGGCCGAGCGGTCGCCCTGCACCTTGATGGCGACGGCCTGGGTGCCGCTGATCCCGGGGTGCTCCTCGCGCAGGAAGTCGTTGGCGAAGGTGATCCGGTGGGCGGTGAAACCGTCGGCCCGGACGGTGGTGGTGGCCGAGCCGGTGGTGCCGTAGGTGCCCGAGCCGTCCGGCTTCGGAGTGCCGGCCGCGTTGTCGTAGACGATGACGACGTCACGCGGACCGTCACCGGCGCCGAGCCAGGTCATCTCCGTGCGGGAGCGGTCGACGGAGACCGTCTCCCGGTAGGTGCCGGGCGCGATGACCAGGGTCCAGCCGCTGCCTGCGACGGCGGTCACGGCGGCCTGGACGGAGGTGAAGTCGCCGCGGCCGTGCGGGTGGACGTACAGGGTCCGCGGGGTGCGGCGGGCGGTCGGCGAACCGTACCGGCCGAAGGGGCGCGGCCGGGCCTGGGCGGGGGCAGCCGCCCCGACGGCGAGCGCGGCCGCGGCACCGGCGCCCGCGAACAGGATTCCCCTTCTGGGCAGGGAGGACGGGGTGTGGGGCGAGGACATGCGAATGCTCCTTGGGGGTGCGGCTCGGGCGGTGGTTCCTCGCGTGGGGGGTTGGGGGCCGGGGCGGTCCGCCCCGGCCCGGGCGTGCGGGTGACGTCAGCGCAGGCGGCCGGCGCCGGCGCGGTGGTCGACGAGCCACGGAACCGCCCGCGGCGAGTGGACCCGGGTGCGCAGGGTCGGCCTCCAGCCGGCGCCGGACTGGAGGGTCTCCTCGGGGATCTCCGCGTTGTGCACGGCGATCAGGTCGGTGAGCCTGCCGTTGACCCAGTTGTTCTCGGCGGTCAGCGGCGCCTCCTTCCACTTCTTCAGGATCTTGGCCGCGCTGACCCCCTTCGCCAGCGAGAAGGCGTTGTCCGTGGCGTGCAGCCGCGACTCGATGCCGATGCCGAAGACGTAGCCGAACGGCTGGTCCTTGGTCACCACGAAGTGGTTGTTGTACGAGTCGACCTGCCCGAACCGCACGCGCGGGGCCCGCTCCACGATGCCCTCGAAGCGGTTGTGGTGCAGGGTGACCTTGAGCTTGCCGGCGTCGTCCGCGGCGGCGCTGTCGCTGTTGCCGATCAGCATGGTCTTGTCGTGGTCCTCGAAGGAGTTCCAGGACACGGTCACGTAGTTGGCGCCGCGCACGATGTCGAGCAGCCCGTCGTGCTGCTGGTAGACCTTGCCGAAGTACTTCGGCAGGGAGCTGTCGGGGTGGCGGCCGTCGGTGAGGGTGTTGTGGTCGACCCACACATGGGTGGAGCCGTAGAGGACGACACCGTCGTACTCGGAGTTCCAGGCGCCGGTCTTGTTGTCGTCGGTCGGGTCCCACTGCGGGAAGCAGTCGATCGGGGCCTCGATGGTGAGGTTGCGCAGGATGACGTTGTGCACGCCCTTGATCTGCAGGCTGCCGCCGAGGATCCCGGAGTTCCGCCCGACGCCCACGATGGTGGTGTTGGAGGGGACGCTCACCCTGATGGCCTTGCCCTGGTTGTCCGCGGACGCGTCCCGCAGGTCCTCCTGCTCCCCGCTGACCGGGGTGTCGTGGCCCCAGACGGCGGGGTCGTAGTCGGCGAGGTACTGCTGGAAGTCGTACCCCTCGGCCTCGAAGGCCCCGCAGCCCTGGGCCACGGCGTCGATCATCCCCTTGACCCTGATGATCTTCGGGGCGTCACCGCCGTCCTTCAGGGCGGCCTTGAACTCCTCCCAGGTGGTGACGGTGTGGACATGCGCGGTGTCGGCCGCCGAGCCACCCGTCGTGCCCGTCCCCTGAGCAGCCCAGCCGTCCTGCGCGGCCAGTACCTCACGGCCGAGGTCCCGGCCGCCCGCCTGGGCGGTGGCGCCGGTCAGGGACAGCACCAGAGCGGTGCATCCGACGAGCGCTGCGGCTCTTACTGTGGCATGCCCATGCCAATCGCGTGTATTCATGGTGCGGCTCTCCTCAGCATCAGGACGGAGTGGGGTCAGGCGGTGGGGCGGGGCCAGGTGATCCAGGACTCCGGGATGTCGTCGTCCAGCCGGCGCACGTCCCGGGGCCCCAGCACCCGGGTGCGCAGCAGTTCCCGCACCACCAGCCGCGACACGGCGATGGCGCCGGGCGGGTTGAAATGCGTGTTGTCCTGCTCGGTCTCGGTCCAGTTGAAGTACTTCTTCGTCTCCTCGGCCCCGAGCTCCTGCCACAGCGCGAGGGACAGGGCCTGGATGTCGAGCAGTGCCACGCCCTCCGCCTCGGCGAGCGCCCGCATCGCCGCGGGGTACTCGCCGTGGCTGGACCGGGCGTTGCCGTTCGCGTCGAATCTGCGGCGCTCCACGGACGTGGCCAGCACGGGTCGCGCACCGCGTGCCCGGGCACCGGTGAGGTACAGCCGCAGGTGGTCCTGGTACGTCGTCCAGGGCTCGGTGTAGCGGGCGGGGTCGTCGCGCTTGGCGTCGTTGTGGCCGAACTGGATCAGCAGCAGGTCACCGGGCCGGATGGCACCGAGGATGGCGTCGAGGCGGCCCTCGTCGACGAAGCTCTTCGAACTGCGGCCGTTCACCGCCTGGTTGGAGACCTTCAGGGGCTTGCGGAGGAAGAACGGCAGCGCCATGCCCCAGCCGGTCTCGGGGGCGGCGTCGGTGTACTTCTGGGCGGCGGTGGAGTCACCGGCGATGAAGAGGGTGCGGGTGCGCGGGGCGCCGCCGTGGGAGGGGGCGGTGGCGTGCGCGGGAGACGCGGCGGCGCCGACGGGGACGGCGGCGATGAGCGCCGCGGCGGCGACCTGTCTGCGGGTGAGAGACATCGGGGCGGCCTTTCAGTGCGGTGTATCGGGTTCTTTCGGCAGGCCTCTTGCTCGGGCGTGGCGGGGGTCGCGGGGTGGGGGGAGGGTAAGGGCCGGCGGCGGGGCGCGATGGGTCCGCCGCCGGCCCGATCCGGTGGGCGTGGGGGGGGGAGATCAGCGGGCCGGGATCAGCCCTTCTGCTCGTTCCATTCCTTCTGGGCCTCGTTGAGCTGCTCGGCCATCTTGTCCAGGAAGTCCTTGGCGCTCATGTCGCCGAGCAGGACCTTCTGGAAGCCGGCCTCGTTCTCGGCCTTGGAGATGGTGTTCCAGTCCGGCAGGTAGTACGGCAGCTGGACAATGGTGGTGGAGCCGTCGTTGAGGGCCTCGGCGGCGAGCTTGGTCGGCTCGGCCTTGGAGATCCAGGCGTCCTTGGCGGCTTCCTTGTTTGACGGGATGGCGCCGGCCGACTCGTTCCACTTGGAGTTGGACTCGTGCGAGGCGGCGAACTCGATGAACTTCCAGGCGGCCTCCTTGTTCTTGGAGCTCTTGAACAGGCCGAGACCGTCGACGGGGTTGGAGACCTGGACACGCTTGCCGCCGGGTCCGGTCGGCTGCGGGATGCCGCGGAACTTGTCGGTGCCGAGCGCCTTCACGTGGTCCTGGTAGGAACCCAGGTTGTGGTTCAGCATCCCGATGGTGCCGGAGTCCCACTGGGCGACCATCTTGGTGAAGTCGTTGTTGAGGTCGGCGGCCGGCGTGTACTTCTTGTACAGGCCGGCGTACTTCTCCAGCGCTTCGACGTTCTTCGGGTCGTTGAGCGTGGTCTTCTCGCCGCCGGCGTCCCAGAACGACGTGATGCCGGACTGCCCGTACATGGCGTCCAGCGCCTGCGCGATGGAGCCCGCGCCGCCGCGGATGGTGTAGCCGAACTCGTTCTTCTTGACGTCGGTGAGCTTCTCGGCGGCCTCGTAGAACCGGTCCCACGTGGTGGGCGCCTCCAGACCCGCCTGGTCGAACAGGTCGGTGCGGTAGTAGAGGGTGCCGTTGTTCGCGGAGGTCGGGATCGTGAACATGTTGTCGCCGGAGCCGCCGGCCACCTTGACCGACTCGACCATGCCCTCGTTGAGCTTGCCGCCCAGGGAGGACTTGGCCAGCCGGTCCTCCAGCGGCTCCAGCGCGTTCTGCGCCGCGATGCCCGCGAGCATGGCCGCGCCGACACCGCCGACGTCCGGCAGGCCGCCGCCCTGGATGGCGGTGTCGTACTTCGACTGCACCTCGGTGGAGGGGATCCCGACGTACTCGACCTCGATGTCGGTGTTCGCCTTCTCGAAGTCGGCGATGATCTCCTTCCAGATGTCGGTGCGGACACCGCCGTTGTTGTCCCAGAAGACGATCTTCCCGGTGCCGCTGCCCTCCGCTCCGTCACCCCCACCGCTGCCGTCGTCACCGCAGGCGGTGGCGGTCAGGGCGAGTACGGCCCCCAGAGCGACGGCGGCCGACGTCCGGCGCCTTCCTGTGCTGGTGCTGTGATTGCTGATCCTCATGGGTCGGCTCTCTTCTTCTGGATCCAACGGAGATGTGCGGGTGGGGGTGTCAGTGGCGGTCGTACGGCGCCCAGCCGTCCGACCCGTTCAGGTAGCGGGCCACGGTGTGCGACCGGGCCTCGGCGTCACTCAGGTGCGGCCGGTCCGCCGTCACGAACGCGCCGGGCCCGTAGTTGCCGTACTCGGCGAACCGCGCGTCCCGCCAGGAGAAGCCGCTCATGTCGGTCCACGGCGAGGCCTTGATCGCGGCGGGCAGCTTCGTGTTCCGGATCAGCACCTGGGCGATGGCGTCCGGCTGGCCGCCCGGGTGCCAGGGCCGCCCCAGGTGGAACGATCCGGCGGGTGCGTCGCTGAGGATCTCCGACCGGGTGATCAGGAACCCGTACGGGTTGTCCTTCCAGGTCGAGGCGGCGGTGATGTAGCCGTTGTTCGTCGCCGACCCCCGGCTCAGCGCCCGGATCACCGACCGCTCGATGACGGTGGTGGCCCGCCCGTAGATGAAGTCGACATCGCCCTCGATGTACGAGTCGCGGATGTAGACTCGGCTGACGGTGGTCAGCCTGGGGCTGTCGGTCATCAGGGTGTCCTGGTTGCCCAGGAACGCGGTGTCCTCGAAGACGATCCGGTCGCCGGTCGTCTTCATCGCCAGCGCCTGCTCGCCCTTCAGCTCGTGCGCGGCCTCGTCGAAGTCGTTGCTGAAGGTGAGGTTGCGTACGGTGACGTCGCTCGCGGCGATCCGGACGGTCGCGCTCCCGGTGGAGCCGCCGTACTCGGCGGGTGTGTCGTAGACGATGACGGTGTCCGAGCGGTCCTGTCCAGTCCCCCGCAGCACGATCTTCGGCTTGTCCGCGGGAACGAGGACCTTCTCGCGGTAGGTGCCGGGCGCGACCGCGACGGTCACGGGAACGTCGTTGCCGGACGGCACGGCGTCCACGGCCGACTGCACGGTCGGGTACGCGGCGGGGACGTGCAGCGTCACCGCGTCACCGATCCGCTTCTGCGGGCCGGAGAAGCGCTTGACCAGCGCGGGGACGGCCGCGGCCGGGTCGAGGCGGTAGTCGTAGAACGCCCGTGGGTCGAAGGCGTCACCCCGGGTGTCGTGCCGCCCCGTGGTGTTCTTCAGGATCGAGCCGCGCTGCACCAGCTCGGCCGTGGCATCGGCCTGGTGGGGGTGCTGGACGCCGTCGTAGTAGCTGTTCTCGATGACCATCTCGGTCCTGCCACGCGCCCAGCTGCCGTAGGTCCACTGCGGGTCGCCGTCGGCCACCTGGCGGGAGAAGTAGTTGTTGTACAGGTGCGCGTAGGCACAGTTGTCGGCGGACGGATTGCGCTGCTTCGTCCCCGTGAACCAGTTGTGGTCGATGGTGATCTGCGTCTTGGCGTTGCCCGTCCAGCCGATGCCGAACGCCTTGTTGTGGTCGGCGAACTCGTTGTACGAGACGGTGATGTACTCGCTGTCCTTGCGCACGTCGAGCAGCCCGTCGCCCATGCGCGTGAAGCGGTTGTGGTCGATCCAGACGTGGTGGACGGAGTCCATCTGGATGGCATCGAAGTCGGTGGTCTTGCCGTCCCAGTCGCCCTCGACGTAGGAGTCCCGGATCGTCAGGTTGCGGATGATGACGTTGTGCGTGCCGGGCTTGAGGTGCAGCTCGCCGTGGACGATCTCGCCGGTGTCGCCGACGCCGATGAGGGTCTTGTCGGACGCCACCACGATGTCCGAGCCGAAGGGTTCGACCGCGATCGAGCCCTTGACGCGGATGACGTACGGTTCCTCGGCCGCCGCGTATCGGGCCAGCGAGGCCTGGTCGGTGACCGTGACGACCTTGCCGCCCGCCCCTCCGGTGGTGCCGCCGGCGAGGGCGGCGAAACCGTGCGGCCGGTCGGTGAAGCGGTCGGCGGTCTTGGTGGCCGGGGTGGTCCGCGCCGTGCCCGTGGCGGGGGCGGCGGCCTTCGCCTCCCCCACCGTCCCCAGGGCCAGGGCGGCGACCAGGCCGAACACGGCGGCCATGGTTCTGCCGGATCCCGGCAAGCGCTTGCTTCGGAGGTGCGTCATTGCGGCTCCCAACAGGCGGGTGGTGACGAGTTACAGGGGGCTGATCCGGAACTGCGTGAAGGTGGCCGCGCCGGCGTGTCCGGAGCCGGCGGGCGCGAGGGCGAACAGGCCGAGCAGGGCACCGACCCAGCGCCACGGGGTGGCGGCGAAGACCTGGCCGGAGGGACGGAAGCCGTCCCCGACGTCGCAGGAGAAGCGGCAGCGCGCCCCGGCGCCGACCTCGACGCGCAGCCGGGCCCGGCCCTCGGGCGCCTCCCGGGGATGCGCGGCGTCCCGCTCCTGCTCCGCGACCGCCTCGGCGAACCGGTGCACCACATGTACGGTCCCGTCCGCGCCGCGCTGGAGCCCGATCCAGCCGAACGCGTCGCCGAGGACCGCGAGTCCGGCCCGCGCGCCCGGTTCCTCGCTGTTGAGACACAGGTCCACCTCGACCACGCGGGGCGTGCCGGGCAACCGTTGGGTGAGCACGTTCGGCAGCCGGCGCAGGTCGTGCGCGTCGGCCGAGCGGACGCAGGTCAGCCGGAGTCCGTCGCCGGAGTGCTGGGGGGCCCAGCCGTCCTGGGGGTTGGCGGTCCACTGCCACTGGCGGCCGAAGCGTCCGCCGGGGAAGTCGTCGTCGGTGGCGGGCGCGGCGGGCGGCTGCGGTGGCAGGCGGGGCCGCTGGTGCACGGCCACGGGGGCGCCCTCGTGGCCGAGCACGGGCCAGCCGTCCGCGCCCCAGCGCATCGGCTGGAGGTGCACGACCCGGCCGTAGGCGCCGCGCTGCTGGAAGTGCAGGAACCAGTCCTCGCCGGAGGGGGTGCGCACCCAGCCGCCCTGGTGGGGGCCGTTGACGTCGGTGTTCTTCTGCTCCAGGACGATCCTCTCCTCGTACGGCCCGAAGAAGCCGCGCGAGCGGAGGGCGCCCTGCCAGCCGGTCTCCACTCCCCCGGCGGGCGCCAGGATCCAGAACCAGCCGTCGTGCCGGTAGAGCTTGGGCCCTTCGAGGGTGAACCAGCCGGGGATGCGGTCGCCGTCGACGATCACCTTGCCCTCGTCGAGGAGTTCGGTGCCGTCGGGGCTCATGCGGTGGCCGGTGAGGCGGTTCTTGACGCCGGAGCGGGACTTGGCCCAGGCGTGCACGAGGTACGCCTCGCCGGTCTCGTCGTCCCACAGGGGGCACGGGTCGATCAGGCCCCGGCCCGACTTGACCAGGTGCGGGCGGGTCCACGGGCCCCGCACCGCCGGGGCGTTGACCTGGAAGATGCCCTGGTCGGGGTCGCCCCAGAAGATCCAGAAGCGGTCGTCGTGATACCTCAACGAGGGTGCCCAGACGCCGCAGTCGTGACGCGGTGCCCGGAACTCGCCCGCCGGTTCCAGGCGTTCGAGGGCGTGGCCGACCAGGGTCCAGTTGACCAGGTCGCGGGAGTGCAGCAGCGGCAGGCCGGGGACGCGGCCGAAGCTGGAGGCGGTCAGGTAGAAGTCGTCGCCGACGCGCACGACGTCCGGATCGGACCAGTCGGCGTCGAGGATGGGGTTGCGGTACGTGACGTCGGTCTGCTCGGCGCTCACGGGCTCACCGCCTTGCGGACGAGGGACGCGGCCGCGTCCCGGTCGAGGCGGCCGTCGGCGACGACGGTGACGACACGGCGTACGACGGTGTCACCGGGCGGGATCGGCAGCCGTTCGTCGTGCGCGAGGGACGAGCCCACGCCCGGGTACTCCCCGGTGCGTACGAACCACGGGTCCCGCCGGGTCTGTCCGGTGGCCCCGGCGAAGACCAGCGTCCAGGTGGAGCCGGCCAGGGCGAGCCAGTCGGCACGCCGTCCGTGGACCCCGGCCTCGCCCTCGGTGTCGGCGGTGAAGACGTCCGGGGCCCCGGATTCCTTGCGGGCCCGCCAGAAGAAGCCGCCGTAGGCCGCGCCCGGGCGCCCGTTGGTGGCGGGGCTGCCGATGGACAGCGGGCCCGGGGTGACGTTGGTGAGGGAGAAGGTGAGGTCCAGCGCCCAGGCGTGGTCGGTGAGTTCGGTGGCCGCGACCGTGCGGCGTTCACGCAGCAGCTCGCCCGGGGCGGCCACCCAGCGCAGCTCCTCCACGAAGCCGTCGGGGTCGCGCAGCTGGAAGGCGCAGTGCCGCTGGGTGCCGTGGTTGTCCAGCTCGGTCGGGCCCTGGTCGCGGACGAAGGTGCGCCCGCCCCAGAAGTTGTACCCCTCGACGTCGGGAACGGCGACACCGACGCCGAGGTGGTGTGCGTGGTCGGCCGGGCCGAGCTCGGTCACGGCCGTGCCGGCCAGGGTGGTGACGGGGTGCAGGTACGGGCGCGGGGACAGGCGCGCGGGGAGCTCGGGCCGCGTGACGTACCGGCCGACCGGCCGGCCCGCGACATGCAGGACCGCGGTGTCGGTGGTCATCGGGTGCTCACCTCTTTCCGGCGGGCGGGCGGGAGCACCCAAGGAGCACCCAGCTCGGAGTACAGGGAGAGGGTGTCGGCGGCGGCCGCCACCAGTCCGTCGATGCCGGGCACGACCCTGCGGTTCTCGCCGGGGATCCGGTGCCAGGCGGTGTCGGGCAGCGGGGCCGGGTCGGGGGCCTGCCGGATCGCCTCCACGACCTTCATGAAGGCGCCGGTCGCGTCCGGGGTGACCAGCAGGCCGGCCCCGGTGGTGAGGTGCGCCACGAGGTTCTCCAGCAGGTCGGTGCGGCCGTACTCGTACTCCTGCGGGCCGTGGTCCGCGCGCTGGAGCAGCACCCGGTCCTGCTTGTACCAGAAGGTGATCCGGCCGCTGCTGCCGTGCACCAGGACGTACGGCTCGTCGGCCCGTTCGGCGCACAGGGTCGCGGCGACGGTGACCGGGTGTCCCTGCGCGGTGGTGACGCGGACGCAGGAGGTGTCGTCGGACTCGATGGCGTTGGCCCGCAGCAGTTCGGTCTCGATGGCGGTGACGTCCTCGGCGCGGGTGCTGCCGCCGAGGGCCAGGGCCGTGGCGACGGCGTGCGCGAGGGGGTTGGTCAGCGCTCCGTCGATCACGTCGGCGCCGTTCATCCGTCGCTTGCCCGCCCAGGGCGCCCGGCGGAAGTAGGCCTCGTCGCGCACCCAGGCACCGGCTCCGCCGAGCCCGACGAGTTGGCCGACGGCGCCCTGGGCGATCAGTTCGCGGATGGCGGGCAGGGCGTGCGAGCCCAGCGACTGGAACCCGATCTGGCAGGCGACACCGGCCTCGGCGACGCCGTCGGCCATGCGGCGGTACTCGGCGTAGGAGGGCGCGGGCGGCTTCTCCAGGAGGATGTGGACGCCGTTGCGCGCGGCCGTCAGCGCGAGGTCGGTGTGCGTCGGGATCGGCGTGCAGATCACCGCGATCCGGGCGCCGGTGGACTCC
The DNA here is from genome assembly GCF_030124145.1 of Streptomyces sp. 378. Taxonomy (GTDB): domain Bacteria; phylum Actinomycetota; class Actinomycetes; order Streptomycetales; family Streptomycetaceae; genus Streptomyces. The sequence continues at coordinate 68,717 of NZ_JASKMS010000017.1, read as the reverse complement.
AGCAGCGCGCCGAAGTCGGCCGACTGCTCGGGGAGTTCGCCGCCGAACTCGTCCTCGGTCAGCGGGGTCGGCTCGCAGATGCCGGCCAGCCGGACCAGTCCCGCGCGGCCGAGCCGGCGGATGTTCTCCAGGTGCCAGCGGCCGTGGCCGCGGGCGCCGGCGAGGACGACGGGCAGGGGTGTGCTCATGGGTTACTCCCCGCTCCCGCGCCGCGGGCCACCACTCGGTCGGCCGTCCGGGCGCTGTCGATCTTCGTGTGCAGGGTCGGTGTCCAGCCCACGTCGGCGGTCAGGTCGCGCTCACTGCCCGAGTTGTAGGCGTTGTGGATCGCGAGCAGGTCGACCGGATAGCCGTTGAAGAGGGTGCCGCTCTGGTGCAGGGCGCTGCCGTTCCAGCTCTTGACCAGGTCGGCCGCCTCGACATGGCCGGGCGTGGTGAAGGCGTTGTTCTCGGCGTAGAGGGCGGACTCGGTGCCCACGCCGAGGGAGTAGCGGTAGGGCGCGCCGTCGGGGACGACGTACCGGTTGTTGTAGAGGTGCACCTGGCCGAAGCGGACCCGCGGGGCGCGCTGGACGACCGATGTGAACTCGTTGTGGTGCAGGGTGACCCGGAGCTTGCCCCGGTCGCTCGTGGCCGAGTCGCTGTTGCCGATGAGCATGGCCTTGTCGTGGCCGGTGAAGCGGCTCCAGGAGACGGTGACCAGGTCGGAGCCGTTGGTGATGTCCAGCAGGCCGTCGTGGCGCAGGTAGTTGCGGCCGAAGTGGGTGGGTTCCTTCTCGTCCGGGTGCCCCTGGTCGGAGAGCGTGACGTGGTCGATCCAGACGTGCGTGGCGCCGCGCAACCAGATGTTGTCGTAGGCGGTCTTCCAGTCGCCGAGGCCGCCGGTGTTGGGCTGCCAGACGGGGAAGCAGTCGTAGGCGTCGCGCAGGTCGAGGTTGCGGATGATCACGTTGTCCGCGTCCTTGACCTGGAGGCTCGCGCCCTTGAGCACCGCGCGGGAGCCCAGTCCGACGATCGTGGTGTTGGAGCCGACGGGCAGCACGATCCGCTCGGCCTGCCGGGCCGCCGACGCCTGGCGGGCCTCCTCCTGCGGGCCGCTGGGCTTGGCCGGGCCCCAGGTGCGGGGGTCGTAGGCGGCGAGGTACTTCTTCAGGCCGTAGCCGTCGGTGGCGTAGTCGGCGCAGTCCAGGCGGTCGCCGTCGTCGTCGGTGTTGGCGTCGACGGTCCCGGCGATCTTGATGATCTTCGGGGTGTCGCTACCGCCGTCGAGGGCGCGGACCAGCCCGGCGCGGTCGGTCACGGTGTGGACGTGGGCGTCGTCGGCCGCGGCGCCTCCGGTGGTGCCGCCCGCGGCCGCCGCCCAGCCGTCGTGCGCGGGCAGGGTGTCGCGGCCGATGTCCCGGGCCTCGGCGTGCGCGGGGACGCACAGCAGCCCCAGCAGGCCGGCGGCCACGGCGAGGTGACGTGCTCTCATCCCTTCACCGCCCCCGCGCTGAACCCGGTGATCAGCCACTTCTGGATGAAGGCGAACACGAGCACCACGGGCACGGCCGCGATGATGCCGCCGGCGGCGAGGGCGCCGAGGTCGACGCTGTCCGCGCCCATCAGGGTGTTGAGGCCGACCGGGATGGTCTGCTTGTGCTGGTTGTTGAGGAACATCAGGGCGAACAGGAAGTGGTTCCAGGAGTGCACGAAGGCGAAGGAACCGACGGCGATCAGGCCGGGCCGCAGCAGCGGCAGGACGACGATCCGGAAGGCCTTGAACCGGTTGCAGCCGTCGACCCAGGCGGCCTCCTCCAGGGAGTACGGCACGTTCTTGATGAAGTTGCTGATCAGGATCATCGACAGCGGGAGCTGGAAGACGGTCTCGGCGATGATGACGCTGCCCAGCGAGTTGATCATCTGCAGCTCGGCGAAGATCTCGAACAGCGGGACCAGCAGCAGCGCGCCCGGGACGAACTGGGAGCACAGCAGGGCCAGCATGAAGAGCTGCTTGACCTTGAAGTCGAACCGGGCGAGGGCGTAGCCCCCGGCCAGCGCGACCAGGGTCGTCATCACCAGCGTGGCGACGCCGACGAGCACGCTGTTCTGGAAGTAGACGCCGAAGCTGCGCTCCGTCCACACCTTCTCGAAGTGGTCGAAGGTCATCGGCCAGGGCACCAGCGAGGTGGAACCGGCCGGGCGCAGCGAGAACAGCAGGATCCAGTAGAACGGGATCAGCGTGAAGACGAGGTAGATGCCCAGGGGCAGGTAGATCTGCCAGCGGGGCGCCTCGTCCCAGGCGCGGCGGGACGTGCTCGCCGGCCGCGGCGGTTCGGGGGTGGCGGGTGCGGGGGCGGGCGCGGCCTTGGTGGCCACCTTGGTGCTCACTTGTTCTCGCCTCCGAACTTGCTCATCCGCAGATAGACGACCGAGCAGAAGAGCAGGATCACGAACGCGACCGTGGTCAGGGCCGACGCGTAGCCGAAGTTGTGGGACTCGACGCTGGTGCTGGCGACGTAGAGCGGCAGGGTCGTGGTGACGCCCGCGGGTCCGCCGCCGGTCAGCGTGTAGAGCAGGTCGACGTTGTTGAACTCCCAGACCGCGCGCAGCAGCGTGGACAGGATGATGGCGTCCTTCAGATGGGGCAGCGTGATGTGCCAGAACTGCTTGAACCGGCTGGCCCCGTCGACCTCGGCGGCCTCGTAGAGGTCCTTCGAGACGGACTGCAGGTCGGCGAGGATCAGGATCGCGAAGAACGGCACACCGCGCCACAGGTCGGCGACGACGGCGGCCGGGAACACGGTCGAGGTGTCGGACAGCCAGCTGGTGCCGTAGGAGCCGATGCCCATGTCGGCGAGGTAACGGGTGATGCCCGTCTGGGAGTTGTAGAGCAGCACCCAGATCGCGGAGGTCAGTACGCCGGAGACGGCCCACGGGGAGAAGACCATGGCGCGTCCCAGGCCCCGGCCGACGAAGGTCTGGTTGACGATGAGGGCCAGCGCCAGGCCGAACATCAGCTGCAGGCCCACTTCGACGAAGACCCACTTGGCGCTGAAGACGAGACTGTCCCAGAACAGCGGGTCGTCGGTGAAGATACGGACGAAGTTGTCGAAACCCGCGAATCCGTTCCGCCACGGCTTGGTGGGGTTGTAGTTCTGCAGGCTGTAGTAGAAGACGCTGATGACCGGGTAGGCGATGAAGCCCAGCATGAGCAGGGCGGCCGGTGCGATCAGCAGGTAGGGAAGCCTGCGCGGGGTGGCGGAGGCACGGCGCCGCCTCGGTGGCGCGGGCGGTTTCGCCACGGCTGCGGCTTGGGCCATGACTGTTCTCCGTTCTCAGTACGTCGTGGTACGTCATGCGGGCGCGGTAAGCGCTTTCCCGCTGTGCGGGGTTCGTGCCGGGTCGTGCTGAGGTACCTGGGCGGTGCGGTGGTTCAGCCCGCGTACGGGTCCCGCACCGTGCCCGGGCGAGCCAGGAACTCGAAGTCGCAGCCGGTGTCGGCCTGCGTGATCTGCTCGTCGTAGAGCGCGCCGTATCCGCGCTCGTAGCGGGTGGGCGGGGGCGTCCAGTCCGCCCTGCGCCGGTCCAGCTCCTCGTCGTCCACATGGAGATGGAGGGTGCGGGCCGCGACATCGAGGGTGATGGAGTCGCCGGTGCGCACGAGGGCGAGCGGTCCGCCCACATGCGACTCGGGAGCGACGTGCAGCACACAGGTGCCGTAACTCGTGCCGCTCATCCGGGCGTCGGAAATGCGGACCATGTCCCGGACGCCCTGCTTGAGCAGGTAGTCGGGCAGGGGCAGCATGCCGTACTCGGGCATGCCCGGGCCGCCCTTGGGGCCGGCGCCCCGCAGCACGAGCACGTGGTCGGGGGTGATGCCGAGCGCCGGGTCGTTGATGGTGCGCTGCATCGTCCTGTAGTCGTCGAAGACGACGGCGGGTCCGGTGTGCTTGAGCAGGTGCTGCTCGGCGGAGATGTGCTTGATGACGGCGCCGTCCGGGCAGAGGTTGCCGCGCAGCACCGCGACCCCACCCTCGGCGGCGACCGGGTTGTCCCGGGTCCGGATGACGTCGTCGTTGTGCACCTGGGCGCCGGCGAGCTGCTCCCGCAGCGTGTCGTACGAGACGGTCGGGCGGTCGAGGTGGAGCAGGTCCGTGATCCGGGAGAGGAACCCGGGCAGGCCGCCCGCGAAGTGGAAGTCCTCCATCAGGTACGTCTGTCCGCCGGGCCGTACGTTGGCCAGCACCGGCACCGTGCGGGCGATGCGGTCGAAGTCGTCGAGGGTGAGCCGGACGCCCGCGCGGCCGGCCATGGCGATCAGGTGGATCACGGCGTTGGTGGAGCCGCCGAGTCCGAGCACGGTCGTCACGGCGTCGTGGAAGGCCTCGGCGGTGAGGATGTCGCTCGGCTTGCGGTCCTTGTGGACCAGTTCGACGATCGTCATGCCCGCCCTGGCGGCCATCCGGTCGTGCCCGGAGTCGACGGCCGGGATGCTGGAGGCGCCCGGGACCGTGACACCGAGCGCCTCGGCGGCGGCGGTCAGCGTGGAGGCCGTGCCCATCGTCATGCAGTGGCCGGGCGAGCGGGCGAGGCCGCTCTCCAGCTCCTGCATCTCGCAGTCGCCGATGACCCCGGCCCGCTTGTCGTCCCAGTACTTCCACATGTCGGTACCGGAGCCGAGGGTCTCGCCCCGCCAGTGGCCCGGCAGCATCGGCCCGGCCGGCACGAACACCGCCGGCAGGTCCGCGCTCGCCGCGCCCATGAGCAGGGCGGGCGTCGACTTGTCGCAGCCGCCCATCAGCACGGCCCCGTCGACCGGGTACGACCGCAGCAGCTCCTCCGTCTCCATGGCGAGCAGGTTGCGGTAGAGCATGGGGGTCGGCTTCTGGAAGGTCTCACTCAGGGTCGAGACCGGGAACTCCAGCGGGAAACCGCCCGCCTGCCAGACACCGCGCTTGACCGCCTGGGCGCGGTCCCTGAGGTGCACATGGCAGGGATTGATGTCCGACCAGGTGTTGAGGATCGCGATGACCGGCTTGCCGAGGTGCTCCTCGGGCAGGTAGCCGAGCTGGCGGGTGCGGGCACGGTGACTGAAGGTACGCAACCCCTCGGTGCCGTACCACTGGTGGCTGCGCAGGTCCTCCGGACGCTTCTTCGGTGTGCTCATATCGACCACCCCGCGGCGATCGCGGCGACCGCGGCGCGCTCGTCCTCCCCGAGGGTGCGGCTCGGCGGGCGGACCTCGCGGCGGCACAGCCCGAGGGAGGCGAGGGCCTCCTTGACGACGGTGACGTTGTTCGCGGAACCGTTGGCCGCGCGCAGTTCCTCGAAGCGGCGGATCTGCTCCCACACCTTCATGGCGGCCGGGTAGTCGCCGGAGCGCAGCGCCTCCAGCATGTTCAGGGAGACGGCCGGGGCCACGTTCACCAGTCCCGAGGTGAAGCCGGTGGCACCGGCGGAGAAGTAGGAGGGCGCGTACGGCTCGGCGAGCCCGGCCACCCACACGAACCGCTCGAGACCCGCGTCCCGGGCGAACCCGGCGAACCCGGCCGCGTCCGGGACGGCGTACTTCACGCCGATGACGTTCGGGCAGACGTCGGCGAGTTCGGCCAGCCGGGCGCCCGAGAGCTGCGCGTTGCGGATGTACGGGACGACGCCCAGCTCGGGCACGGCCTCGGCGACGGCCCGGTGGTAGTCGACCCAGCCCGCCTGGGAGACGTACGGGTGGACGGGCTGGTGGACCATCACCATCTGGGCGCCGAGGTCCCGGGCGTGCCGCGCGGAGGCGACGGCGGTCGGGACGTCGTGCCCGACGCCGACGAGGATCGCGGCCCGCGTTCCGGCCTCGTCGACGGTCAGTTCGGTGACGAGCCGGCGCTCCTCGGGAGTGAGGGCATAGAACTCGCCGGTGTTGCCGTTGGGGGTGAGGGTCGTGATGCCGCCGTCGAGCAGACGGCGCAGCAGAGCCCGGTAGGTGCCCTGCTCGACGGAGCCGTCCTCGGCGAACGGGGTCACCGGGATCGCCACCACGTCGGCCAGGGCCGCCCGCTGGGTCTCGAACGCCACGCTGCTCATTGCTGACCTTCCTGTTCCCGTGCCGCCTGGGGGAAGGCGCGCTGCACGAAGGAGGCGATGTGGACGTGCAGGGCACGCGCCGCGCCGTCGGCGTCGCCGTCGAGGGCGAGCCGCAGGATCTCCCGGTGCTCGCCGGCCTCCCGCTCCCAGGAGGGTGAGGCGGCCCAGGCGACGGCCGAGACGAGGGCGGCCTGGTCACGCACCTCGTCGAGCATTCGGCCGAGCAGCGGGTTGCCGCACGGCAGGTACAGGGCACGGTGGAACTCCCGGTTGGCCAGGGAGCGTTCGGCGGTGTCGGTGGCGACGTCGGCCCGGGTCAGGGCGTCCCGAGCGGCGTCCAGGGAGGCACCGCGCCGCACGGCCCGCTTCAGAGCCTCGGGCTCCAGCAGCAGCCGCACGTCGTAGACCTCGCGCGCCATGTCCGCGTCCACCATGCGCACCGTGACGCCCTTGTACTGGTTCATCACGACCAGCCCGGTCCCGGCGAGGGTCTTGAGCGCCTCCCGCACGGGGGTCTTGGACACCCCGAACTGCGCGGCGAGCTCGGTCTCGACGAGCGCCTGCCCGGGCGTCAACTGCCCGGTGAGGATGCGGTGTTTGATCCCCTCCAGCACGTACTGCGTGCGGGAGGGGATCGGCGTGGGCACAGAGGTCATGCGCGCCTCTCGGATCTCGCGTCTCGGTGGATCGCGTATCGGATCTCGCGTATCGCGTCTCATATATGACGTACGAAGTACGACGCGATGACGGTAGGAGGGCGCGTGTGTTTCGTCAATGCTTTCGACGAAGAAGCCGTGGTGCCGCTCCACGCCCCTGGTGGCACCGGGATGGGCGGTGTCGGTGGGGCCGCCGAAGGCGACGGCGGCGCGTGCGGTCGCGGCCTCGGGGGTGACCGTGGGACCGACGTGCGTGACGAGCAACTCCCGTACCCCCGCCCGGCGGGCGACGGCACCGGCGCCCTCGGGAGTGAGATGCACCTGTTCGCCTTCGCGATGCGTGTCGATGTCCGCCCTCGCACAGGAACAGGTCGGAGTCGCGGGCGAGTTCGTCCGGGGCGGGGCAGGGGCCGCTGTCACCGGAGTAGGCGAGGACCCGCCCGCCGGCCTCGGCCCGCAGCCCGTACGACTCGGCGTCGTGGGTGACGGCGTGTGCGGTGAGGGCGAGGCCGCCGTGCCGGGCCACGTGGCCGTCGTGCAAGGTCCGGAAGGCCAGGACGCCGTCCGGGAAACCGGCGGCGGGCCGTCCGAAGAACCCGGCGAGACGCTGAACGCACCCGGCCGGGGCGTACACCGGCACGGGCGCGGCCGGGGTGAGCCCGTCGTACTCGAGGCCGTACACCGCGGACAGCAGATCGGAGCAGTGGTCGGCGTGCAGGTGCGAGATCCATACGGCGGTGAGGTGTGCCGGATCGGTGTGCCGCTGCAACTCCGCGAAGGTCCCCGGCCCGGCGTCCACCCACACCTCTGTCCCGCCGCCGCGCAGCAGGTAGCCGGAGCAGGGACGGTGGGGCCGCGGATGCGGAGAAGCCGTCCCGAGGACGGTCAGGGGTGAGGGACATGGCGAGAGGCTGTGCACCACCCGCCCCGGGCACCTCCGGTTTCACCCGGGCAGCCGGAACGCCGGGGTGCCGCATCACACCCCCCGCCTCGCCGCAGGCCCGGGATCGCGGCAGTCCGGCCCGGCTACGGCGTGCGTGTCCACCCCGGGTCCCGGCCGCTCAGTCCGACCGCCCGGTCCAGCAGGGACGCGTCCGCGTCGACGGTGACGACCGGGCCGAAGATGGCGCCGCGCCCGGGGTCGTCGACGGACGCGGCGAGGAAGTCGTGGCAGACCCGGAGTGCGGCCGGGTCGGGGTGGTACGACTGGCCGGTGGCGCGGGCCAGGTCCCAGCCGTGAATGACCAGTTCGTCGGTGGCGACGAGGCCGGCGATCTCGCCGGGAAGGTCGACGCCTCCGGCCCGGGTCATGCCGGTCCAGGCGGCCGGGTCGCGCCAGGCCTCGGCCAGTTCGGCGAGGACCTTGGGCAGGTCCTCACGCCAGCCGGGCGCGATGTCCGGCAGCGCGGAGTCCGGGCTGGTGTCGGTCGTGGCGCCGAGGTCCTTGCGGGCCGCGTCACGGAAGGCGGTGGTCAGTCCCACCAGATGGCCGAGCAGGTGGCGCACCTCGTACTTCGGGCAGGGCGTCGGGTCGGCCGGCTGATCGTCGGTGACGCCGGCGACGAGCCGGGCCAGGACCTCCGTCTGGGGTCCGAGGTCGAGGGGCGTACCGGTCGTCCCGGTGGTGTCGGTCATGGGTGCTCCTCCGGAGTGTGGTCTCGGGAGGTAGACCGACCCCGGGCGGGAAAGTCATCGCTCGTCCGGGCCTTTTCCGGGGAATCTGCCCGATCCGCCGCCCGGGGTCTCAGCCGCACGGTGGTCAGGCATGACGACCAAGACGATCCGGCCCCTCGTGCGCGTCCTGCGCGACCGCGACGCCGGGCTGTACCTGTGCGGCGTGGTGGTCTCCGGCTTCGGCACGTCGGCCCTGTGGCTGGCGTCCGGAGTGTGGGTCAAGGACCTGACCGGCTCGGACGGCCTGGCCGCGCTGTGCGTGCTCGCCCTGTGGCTGCCGGCCCTCGCCGGACCACTGCTGGGCACGCTCGCCGACCGGGTCCGCCGCAAGCCCCTGCTGATCGGGGGGAACCTGCTCCTGGCCACCCTGCTGCTCACCCTCGTGGGGGTCGACACCCCGGGCGACCTGTGGCTGCTGTACGCGGTGCTGTTCGTATACGGGGCGGTGGGCGTCGTCCACGACGCGGCCGGGTCGGCGCTGGTGGCGACGGCGGTCGACCCGGCCCTGCTGGGCGACTTCAACGGCCTGCGCATGACCGCCACGGAGAGTATGAAACTCCTGGCCCCACTGGCGGGCGCGGGCCTCTGCGCGGCGTACGGCGGCGCGAGTGTCGCCCTCCTGGACGCGGCGACGTTCGTGCTGGCCACGGCCCTGTACGCGGCCGTGCGCGTACGGGAGGACGAGCCCGCGCCGCCCACCGGACGCCCTCGGCGGCGGGCCGCCGAGGGCGTCCGGCACCTGTGGGCACACCCCGTGCTGCGCCCCCTGGTCCTGGCGGGCGGCACCGCCATGCTCTGCGCCGGCCTGAACGGGGCGATGGTGTACGCCGTCGTCGACGCCCTCGGGCACTCCCCCGCGTACACCGGCGTGCTGTACGCCGTGCAGGGCACCGGTTCGGTCGCGGTCGGCCTGCTCTCCGGCTCCGCCCTGCGCCACCTGGGCGCTCGGCGTTTCGCGGCGTGGGGGATCGCCCTGCTGGCCGTCGCCGTGGCCCTGCGGGCGGTGCCGTCCGACCCGGTCGCGCTGGTGTGCGGCGCGGCGATCGGCATGGGGCTGCCCGCCGTGCTGATCGCCGCGCTGACCTCCGTGCAGCACGAGACGCCGGGTGCGCTGCTGGGCCGGGTCACGGCCACCGCCCACACCCTGGTGTACGCACCGAACGTGGTGGGGCTGGCCGCCGGGGCGGCCCTGGTCGAGCTGGTGAGCCACCGGCTGGTGCTGGTGGCCCTGGGCGCGGCCCTGCTGGTGACGGCGGCCGCGCTGTGTCAGAGGCCGGCGAGGGCGGAGCGGACCGCCTCCAGGTCGTCGTCGGACGCCAACCCCGCGTGATAGAGCCGCAGTTCGGTGGCGCCGAGTTCCCGTGCCCCGGCCGCGTCGGCGGCGAGGGTGCCCGGGTTGCCGCCCATCCCCGAGACGACGGTGAAGTTGGCCGCGATGACGGCGCCCCGGCGGTCCTGCCGTGCGAACGGTGTCAGCGTGCCGGTGCCGCCCGCACAGGGCACGACCACACCGTCCGCGACGGACAGGATGTGCGCCGGGTCGACCCCGGGATTGGCGCCGACGTGGTACGATACCGGATCCGCGTGCAGCAGCACCTGGAAGCCCTCGGGTGCCGCCGCGCGGACCGCCGCGACGGCCTGCTCCTGGAGGGTGCGGGCGGTGTCGTCGCGGTACGCGCGCGTGATGTTCGCGAGGGTGTCACCGAGGAGCTTCTCGACGCCCGTCCAGCCTCCGTCGGAGCCGGCACCCTGCCAGACCGGCTCCAGAGCGGTCCGTACGGCGGCCGCCAGTTCGTCGGCGTCCAGGCCGTGCCGGCCGTAGCCCTCCCGGCAGGACGGGCAGAAGCACAGCCCCATCAGGTATTGCCCGGCGTCCCCGAGGCCGATGCCGCCGGTCTTGTCGTGGGCGTGCAGATGCTGCAGTCCGTACCAGCCGAGGGACTCCAGTTCGGTGCCGCGCGCCCCGGGCCGGACCGCCGCCTCGGCCGCCAGGTCGGTCAGGTACGCGCGGGTGGCGGGCTGCGCGATGCACGGCGCCCAGGGGTAGCGGTCGCCGTAGGCGTTGACGACCGAGGTGTCCGGGTGTTCGGCGCCGAGGCGGGAGTTGTGCGCCAGGACGACCCAGGTGTGCACCCGCAGACCGGCCTCGGTGAGCGCGCCGGCGGCCTCGCCGAAGGCGTCGCCGGGGGCCCAGGCGCCGGCCGCGTAGGGGCGCAGCTCGCGCCCGGCCCAGCGGTCGTCCGCCGGGTACAGCACGGCGGCGTGCTCTGCGGTGACGATGCGGTGGCGCGGGTGGCGGGGCGTGAGGGCGCGCGTGGAGTGGTAGGCGGCGGCGAGCGTCACCTGCCGCACGCCGAGCGCGGCGATGCGCGCGGGTGCCTCCGGGTCCCCGTTGACGTCCCAGGGGTAGACGAACGCCGACGCCTTCACTTGGTCTCCTCCAGCAGCGCGTAGCCCCGCTCGATCAGTTCGGCGAGCTGCTTGACATGATCCCCGGCCGGCTCGTGCAGCGGGGGCCGCACCTCCCCGACGTCGAGGCCGCGCAGCCGTACCCCGGCCTTGACCAGCGCGACGGCGTATCCGCGGCCTTGGGCGCGCAGTTCGACGAACGGACCGTAGAAGCCGTCCAGCAGTCTGCGCACGGTGGTGTCGTCACCGGTGCCGAGGGCCCGGTGGAAGGCGAGGGCGATCTCCGGCGCGAAGCAGAAGACGGCGGACGAGTAGAGCGTCACACCGAGGGCGCGGTAGGCGAGCTGGGTCTGTTCGGCGGTCGGCAGGCCGTTGAAGTAGAGGAAGTCGCCAGAGGTTGCGGTGCGGACGGCGCTGACGACGCGCTGCATGAGGTCGAGATCGCCGAGCCCGTCCTTGAGGCCGATGATCCCGTCCGTGCGGGCGAGTCCGACGACCGTCTCCGGGGTGAACACGGCGTTGTCGCGCTGGTAGACGATGACCGGCAGGGGGGTCGCGGCGGCCACCTCCCGGTAGTGCCGCAGCAGCCCCTCCTGCCCGGCGACGACGAGGTAGGGCGGCATGGCGAGCAGGCCGTCCGCGCCGGCGGCCTCGGCGAGGCGGGCGTAGCGCACGGCGAGCGCGGTGCCGTACCCGGCGCCCGCGACGACCGGCACGCGACCGTCGGCGGCCTCGACGGCGGCCCGTACGCAGGCCTCGAACTCCTCGGGCGTCAGTGCGTGGAACTCACCGGTGCCGCAGCAGGCGAACACGGCGGCGGCCCCGGCCTCCACCCCGCGGCGGACGTGCGCGCGGTAGGTGTCGAGGTCCACGGAGCCGTCGGGTGCGAAGGCGGTGACCGGGAAGAACAGCGGTCCGCTGGGGATGGCGAGTCGAGCGGCGAGAGGGGCTGACGTCACGAGCTCTCCCGGTTCCATATTCATGATTGGCGTCTATATTTCTGAACCAGTCCACGCTAAGGCGCCGCCGCGGGGCCGGTCAAGCGCGCCCACCCGCGACGCACCTGCGAATTCCCCTCTCCACGACCTACTTGACGGGCTCCGCCCCTGATCCTTAGCGTGTCCATGCATATGAATGCCGTGCGCTCATATGCATGGTCGGCGATCAAGGAGATCCGAGGATGCCCGCTCCCCGCACCGTCCTGCTCACCGGCGCCGCCGGTGGCCTCGGCACCCTGATGCGGGACCTGCTCCCGGACTACGGCTACGACCTGCGCCTGCTGGACATGCGCCCGATCGAGGGCGCACCCGAGGCGATCACCGCCGACCTCGCCGACCGGGACGCCGTACGCGAGGCGGTCCGGGGTGTCGACGCGATCATCCATCTCGCGGGCATCTCCCTGGAAGCCCCATTCGAGAAGATCCTCAAGGCGAACATCGAGGGCACCTACCACCTGTACGAGGCCGCCCGCGAGGAGGGCGTGGGCCGAATCGTCTTCGCCTCCTCCAACCACGCCGTCGGTTACACCCCGCGCCCCCGGGGCGACGCACCCCTCGATCCGGGCGCGCTCATCCCGGTCGACACCCCACGCCGCCCGGACACCTTCTACGGCCTGTCCAAGTGCTTCGGCGAGGACCTCGCGCAGTTCTACTGGGACAAGCACGGCCTGGAGACGGTCTCGGTGCGCATCGGCTCCTGCTTCCCCGAGCCGACCAGCGTGCGCATGCTCTCGGTGTGGATGAGCCCCGCCGACGGCGCCCGCCTCCTCCACGCGGCGCTGACCGCCGAGCACGTCGGCCACACCGTCGTCCACGGCTCCTCCGCCAACACCCGGCTGTGGTGGGACCTCAGCAGCGCCCGGGCGCTCGGCTACGAGCCGCAGGACGACTCCGAGCCGTTCGCCGAGAAGCTCATCGCCGAGCAGGGCGGGCTGGACCCGGAGAACGAGGCGCACGCCTATCTGGGCGGCCACTTCGTGACGGACCCGCCGATCTGGCCGTACTGACCGGAGAAGTCGTCACGCGGGCGGGCGGGCACCGAACGGGCCCGCCCGCCGCCCTGTTCGGGCACCACCGCTGCCCGATCCCACCTCCCGAGGGGCCCCGACGCAGGTCCTTGACGGGCACACCCCGTATCGAACGGGCACAACCGGGCAGCATCGATTCCCCAACAGGCCTGGTCAGTGCCGCACGCCCGCTGTAGAACTTCCCCCATGGGCCGCACAGGGCCCGAACGGGCAGCAGAGCGGAAGGCACGTGTCGGCATGAGTACCAGTACGGCGGAAGAACGCCGGCGCGCGATCGTGCTGGCCGCACGACGTGACGGAACGGTCGACGTCACCGTCCTCGCCACCGAGCTGGGCGTGGCCAAGGAGACCGTGCGGCGGGACCTGCGCGTCCTGGAGGACCACGGCCTGCTGCGCCGCACCCACGGCGGCGCCTACCCCGTGGAGAGCGCCGGCTTCGAGACGACGCTCGCCTTCCGCGCCACCAGCCACGTCCCCGAGAAGCGCCGGGTCGCGGCCGCCGCGGCGGAGCTGCTCGGTGACGCGGAGACCGTCTTCGTCGACGAGGGTTACACCCCCCAGCTCATCGCCGAGGCGTTCCCCCGGGACCGCCCGCTGACCGTGGTCACCGCGTCCCTGCCGGTCGCGGGCCTCCTCGCCGAGGTCGAGCACATCTCGGTGCTGCTGCTCGGCGGCCGGGTGCGGCGCGGCACCCTCGCCACCGTCGACCACTGGACGACGAAGATGCTGTCCGGCTTCGTCGTCGACCTCGCCTTCATCGGCGCCAACGGCATCTCCCGCGAACACGGCCTCACCACCCCCGACCCGGCCGTCAGCGAGGTCAAGGCCCAGGCGATCCGGGCGGCCCGCCGTGTGGTCTTCGCGGGCGTGCACACCAAGTTCGGGGCGGTCAGCTTCTGCCGGTTCGCCGAGGTCGCCGCGCTGGAGGCGATCGTGACGAGCACCCTGCTGCCGACCGCCGAGGCCCACCGCTACTCGCTGCTCGGACCGCAGGTCATCCGAGTCTGACCCATATCGGCCCCACGACCTCCCAGGGCGCCCCCACGCCTTGCGTTGCCCCTTATCTCCCCATACATCCAGGAGCGATCCATGCGAACCCAGAGCCGACGACGGCCACCGCGAGCCACGCTCGCCCTGGCCGCCGCAGGGACGCTGCTCGCCCCGCTGCTGTCCGGCTGCTGGGTCGGCGCGGGCGGGACCGGTTCCGGCGGCGACGCCATCAACGTCCTCATGGTCAACAACCCGCAGATGGTCGAGTTGCAGAAGCTGACCCGCGCCCACTTCACCGAGGAGACGGGCATCGAGGTCAACTTCACGGTCCTGCCCGAGAACGACGTCCGCGACAAGATCAGCCAGGACTTCGCCAACCAGGCCGGGCAGTACGACGTCGCCACGCTGTCCAACTACGAGATACCGATCTACGCCCGCAACGGCTGGCTGCACGAGATGAACGGCTACGTCGCCGAGGACCCGGCCTACGACGAGCAGGACATCCTGAAGCCGATGCGCCAGTCCCTCACCGCCGACGACGGCAAGCTCTACGGCCAGCCCTTCTACGGCGAGTCGTCGTTCCTGATGTACCGCAAGGACGTGTTCGGGAAGAAGGGCCTGACGATGCCCGCGCACCCCACCTGGCGGCAGGTGGCGGACCTCGCGGCGAAGGCGGACGGCGCCGAGCCCGGCATGAAGGGCATCTGCCTGCGCGGCCTGCCCGGCTGGGGCGAGGTGATGGCCCCGCTCACCACGGTCGTGAACACCTTCGGCGGCACCTGGTTCGACAAGGACTGGAAGGCCCGGCTCGACTCCCCCGCCTTCGAGAAGGCGACGCAGTTCTATGTCGACCTGGTGCGCGAGCACGGCGAGTCCGGCGCCGCCCAGTCCGGCTTCGCCGAGTGCCTGAACAACATGACCCAGGGCAAGGTCGCGATGTGGTACGACGCCACCTCCGCGGCCGGTTCCCTGGAGGCGGCGAACTCCCCCGTCAAGGGCAAGATCGGCTACGCCCCCGCCCCCGTCGAGAAGACGAAGTCCTCCGGCTGGCTCTACACCTGGGCCTGGGGCATCCAGAAGGCCTCCCGCAACCCGGACGACGCCTGGAAGTTCGTCTCCTGGGCGTCCGGCAAGGGCTACGAGGAACTGGTCGGCGACACCTCCGGCTGGTCCGACGTCCCGGCCGGCAAGCGGGCGTCGACCTACGCCCACCCCGACTACCGCAAGGAGGCCGGTGCCTTCCAGGAGATGACCAAGGAGGCCATCGAGAAGGCCCGGCCGAACGACCCCGGCGTGCAGCCGCGGCCCGCCCCCGGCATCCAGTTCGTCGGCATCCCCGAGTTCACGGACCTCGGCACCAAGGTCTCCCAGGAGATCAGCGCGGCCATCGCCGGACGACAGTCCGTCGAGGAGGCCCTGAGGAAGTCGCAAGCGCTCGCCGAGAAGATCTCCGAGGAGTACGAGGGACGATGACCGCCACCACGACGGCTCCCGTGGCCGCACCAGAGCTGCACACCCCGGTCCGCCGCCCCTCCACCCGGCTGCGTGCCTGGGCGACCCGCGCCCCGCTGCTGCCCGCCCTGATCTTCATGATCGTCGTCACCCAGCTGCCCTTCGTGGCCACGCTGGTGATCTCGTTCTTCGACTGGAACTCCCTCTATCCCGACGCCCGCCGCTTCACCGGCGTCGACAACTACCGGGAGGTCCTCACCGATCCGGGCCTGCGCCAGTCGGTGTGGACGACCGTGCTGCTCACGGTGGCGGTGGTCCTGGCCAGCCTGGTCATCGGACTCGTCCTGGCCCTGCTGCTGGACCGGAGGTTCCGCGGCCGGGGCCTCGTACGGACCCTGCTGATCGCGCCCTTCCTGGTGGTGCCCGTCGCGGCGGCCCTGCTCTGGAAGCATGTGCTCTACAACCCTGAATACGGCCTGTTGAACGGGTTGTTGCACTATGTGGGCGGCCCACAGCCCGACTGGATCTCCACCACCCCGCTGCTCGCCGTCGAGGCCTCCCTCGTGTGGCAGTGGACGCCGTTCATGATGCTGATCCTGCTCGCCGGCCTGCAGAGCCGGGACCACGAGCAGATCGAGGCGGCCCGGGTCGACGGCGCGAGCGACTGGCAGATCTTCGTCCATCTGACGCTCCCCCACCTGCGCCGCTACCTCGAGCTGGGCGCCCTGCTGGGCTCGATCTACATCGTCCAGAACTTCGACGCGGTCTTCACGATCACGTCCGGCGGCCTGGGCACCGCCAACCTCCCCTACACCGTCTACCAGAGCTTCTACCAGGCCCATGAGAACGGACTCGCCTCGGCCGCGGGCGTCCTGGTGGTCATCGGCTCGATCGTCATCGCGACCTTCGCCCTGCGCGTGGTGTCGTCCCTGTTCCGCGAGGAGGTGTCCCGCGCATGAGCACCACCGCACCGCGTGCCCGCCGTGTCCGTGGCAAGGGAGCGGGCCTGGGCCTGCTGGCCTGGCTGCTCGGCATCGCGTTCTTCCTGCCCATCGCGTGGATGGCACTGACGTCCTTGCACTCGGAGGCGGACGCGGCGACCAACCCGCCGTCCTTCGCGGCTTCGCTGACCCTGGACGGCTACCGCGAGTTCTTCGGCGCGGGCGGCGGCGCCAGCCCCTGGCCGGCCCTGATCAACTCCCTGGTCGCGTCCGTGGCCTCGACACTGCTGGTCCTGCTGCTGGCCTTCCCGGCGGCGTACGCGCTGTCCATCAACCGCGTCCGCAAGTGGACGGACGTGCTGTTCTTCTTCCTCTCCACGAAGATGCTGCCCGTGGTGGCCGGCCTGCTGCCGATCTACCTGTTCGCCAAGAACACCGGGATGCTCGACAACATCTGGCTGCTGGTCATCCTCTACACCTCCATGAACCTGCCGATCGCGGTGTGGATGATGCAGTCGTTCCTCGCCGAGATCCCGGTCGCGGTGATCGAGGCGGCCCGGGTGGACGGAGCACGGCTGCCGACGGTCCTCGCGCGCGTGGTCGCACCGATCTCCCTCCCCGGCATCGCCGCCACCGCCCTGATCTGCTTCATCTTCAGCTGGAACGAGCTGCTGTTCGCCCGGGTGCTGACCGGTGTGGTCGCCGAGACCGCCCCCGTCTTCCTGACCGGCTTCATCACCAGCCAGGGCCTGTTCCTGGCGAAGGTGTGCGCCGCGTCGCTCGTCATCTCCCTGCCGGTGCTCGCCGCGGGGTTCGCCGCCCAGGACAAGCTGGTCCAGGGTCTGTCGTTGGGAGCCGTGAAATGAAGGCCGCCGTCATCGAGTCCGTGGGCAGGGCCGTCGTCACCGAGGTCCCGGACCCGACGCCAGGACCGCGCGACGTCGTGGTCGAGGTCGCGGCCTGCGGCCTGTGCGGAACCGATCTCCACATCCTCCAGGGCGAGTTCGCCCCGAAGCTGCCGATCGTGCCCGGGCACGAGTTCGCGGGCGCGGTGGTCGGGGTCGGCACGCAGGTCACCGAGGTGGCGGTGGGCGACCGGGTCGCCGTCGACCCGTCCCTGTACTGCTTCGAGTGCCGTTACTGCCGCACCGGGCACAACAACCTCTGCGAACGCTGGGCGGCGATCGGCGTCACGACCGCCGGAGGAGCGGCACGGTACGCGGTCGCCCCCGTGGCGAACTGCGTCAAGCTCCCCGACCACGTCCGCACCGAGGACGCCGCTCTCGTGGAGCCGCTGTCCTGCGCGGTCCGCGGCTACGACGTCCTCCAGTCGCGCCTCGGCGCCCACGTCCTGATCTACGGCTCCGGCACGATGGGCCTGATGATGCTGGAGCTGGCCAAGCGCACCGGCGCGGCGAGCGTGGACATGGTCGATGTGAACCCCGCCCGGTTGGAGACGGCCCGCCGCCTCGGCGTCTCGGCGTCCGCGGCGAACCCCGACGAACTGGACCGCCCGCAGGGCTGGGACCTGGTCGTCGACGCCACGGGCAACGCGGCGGCGATCCAGGACGGCCTGGACCGGGTGGCCAAGGCGGGCACGTTCCTGCAGTTCGGGGTGGCGGACTACGCGACCCGCGTCACGATCGACCCGTACCGCATCTACAACCAGGAGATCACCATCACGGGTTCGATGGCCGTCCTGCACAGCTTCGAGCGCGCGGCGGAACTCTTCGCGAACGGCGTCCTCGACCCGGAGGTCTTCATCAGCGACCGGATCCCGCTGGAGCGGTACCCCGAGGCGCTGGAGCAGTTCGCCTCCGGGGTCGGCCGCAAGATCGTGGTCGTGCCGTAGGGCGACGGGCCACCGCGCAGGCGCGAGGGCGGGCGAAATCCGGTGGGACGCCCGCCCTCGCCCCCGTACGCTCACGCCATGCCACGACCCCAGGGATTCGCCTACGAGCAGCACGCGGCCGGAACCGTCCGCATCACCCACCACGGCCGCCCCGCCACCCTGCTGAACGGCCCCCGGGCCGCACAGTTCCTCGCCGAGGTCGAGACCTCCGACCCACAGCTCGTCATGGCCCGCTGGACCGGCAACTACAAGCGGGGCAACGAACGCGCCGCCCGGGACCACCCCCGCAATCGCCGCTGACCCGATTGGCCCCAAGGTAAGGGAACGGCAAAACCACCTCGCTCGTTCACCCGGCATGACAGCTATGACCCCCGGCTCGAACATCCCCCTGTCCGCCGCCCGCGTGACGGTGGACGTCACCGCCCCGGAGCGGCTCGACGTATCGGGCCTGCTGCTCACCGCCGACGGCAAGGTGCGCTCCGACGACGACTTCATCTTCTACAACCAGCCCTCGGGCGCGGGCGTGACCTACCGCTCGGGCGGCGGCGGTGCGCCCGACGCGATCGTGGTCGACACGACCGCCGTGCCGCCCGGCATCGAGAAGATCGTCGTCACGGCCAGCCCGGACGCCGCGGGCCAGACCTTCCGGGGCATCGAACCGACGGCCACGATCCGCAACGCGGACGACAACTCCGTCCTGGCGTCCTTCACGCCCCCGCAGCTCGGTGACGAGACGGCCCTGGTGATCGTGGAGGTCTACCTGCGCAACGGCCAGTGGAAGGCCCGGGCCGTCGGCCAGGGATACTCCAACGGCCTCGCGGGCATCGCCACGGACTTCGGCGTCACGGTGGAGGAACCGGCCGCCGCCCCGGCCCAGCCGATGACCCCGCCGCCGGCCCCGGTGCAGCCGCCCGCCCCGCCCCGCTCCGCTCCCGCCGCGCCCCCGGCCGCCCCGGCCACGCCTCCGCCGCCCGCCCCCGGCGCCGGGAAGATCAACCTCGACAAGGGCCGCGTCAGTCTCCAGAAGAACCAGACCGTCTCCCTGATCAAGGGCGGCCGCCCCCTGCTCTCCTCGGTCAAGATGGGACTCGGCTGGGAGCCCGCGTACCGCGGCAAGGACATCGACCTGGACGCCTCGGTCATCGCCTACGGGCCACAGCGCAACCACATCGACAGCTGCTACTTCGGCAAGCTGCAGATCGTGGGCGGCGCGATCCGGCACTCCGGCGACAACCTCACGGGCGAGGGCGGCGGCGACGACGAGGTCATCACGGTCGACCTCGGCCGACTGCCCCAGGAGGTCACGGGCCTGGTCTTCACGGTCAACTCCTTCTCCGGCCAGAAGTTCACGGAGGTCGCCAAGGCCTACTGCCGCCTCCTGGACGGCACGACCGGCGAGGAACTGGTCCGCTTCGACCTCACCGGCGCCGAGCCCCAGACCGGCGTCCTGATGGCCAAGCTGATCCGCCAGTTCTCCGGCGAGTGGGACATGACGGCCATGGGCGACTTCGTGAAGTCCCGCACGGTGAGGGGGATGGTGAAGCCGGCGGCGCAGGCCCTGTAAGCACCGCACCGGCCTCCCGGGACGCCCCCTCTCCGGGGGGCGTCCGGCTCGCGGGATCAGCGACGCCCCAGTCCCTCCATCAGCAGCGTCAGATACCGCCGGATGTGCCGGTCCTCCCCGTCCGCCAGTTCCGACGCCGTCGCCACCCCGTGCGCCAGCCTCAGCACATCGATCGGGTCGACGTCCCGCCGCAGCGTGCCCTCCTCCTGCGCCGCCCGCACCAGCCGCCCCGCCGCGGCCTTGACCGGGTCGCCGCAGGCCGTGTTCACGAGGGACCCGGAGTCCGTGACGGCCGGACCCAGCAGCGCCTTCAGCCCGCGCATCCGGATCATCCCGGCGCCCAGCTCGTACAGCCACTCCCCCAGCGCCTCGCCCGGTGACCGTTCGGCGGCGAGCACACCGGCCCGGGCCGCGATCGCCTCGATCCGGTCCAGGTACGCGGCCTCCAGCAGCGCCCGCCGGGTCGGGAAGTGCCGGTAGAGCGTGCCGGAGCCGACCCCGGCACGCTTGGCGATGTCGTCGAGCGAGGCCCCCTCCCCGTGCTCGGCGAACGCCTCCACGGCCACCCTCAGCAACCGCTCGTGGTTACGCCGGGCATCCGCCCGCATGGGCCTGACCCGCACCACGCGACCACTCCTCACGAACGGGGACTCTCCGCGCACCCTACCGAGACGGCGGGCACCGGACCGGCCGGAATCAGGCGGAGTCGCGGATCACGAGTTCGGGCGTCACCCACGCGTCGGCGCCCCGCAGTGGCTCCTCACCCGCGCGCAGCCGGGCCACCTGCTCCACGGCCAGCCGTCCCAACTGCCGCTTGTCGATGTGCAGGGTGGTCAGGGCGGGTTCGACCAACTCGCCCAGGGAGAGGCCGTCGAAACCGAGCACGGCCAGATCCTGCGGGACGCTCCGGCCACGGCGACGGGCGGCACGCGTCGCCCCGACCGCGATCAGGTCGTTGAAGCCGAAGACCGCGGTGATCCCGGGCCGCGCGGTCAGCAACCGGTCCAAGCCGGCCTCGCCGCCCACCACGCTGTGCTCGGGGCACGTCACGACCCAGTCCTCGTCGACGGGCAGTCCGAGCCGCCGGGCCTGCTCCAGGAAGGCCTGTCTGCGGGGGCCGGGGCCGTGCACGCCGTCCAGCATGCCGATCCTGCGGTGCCCGGCGCGGAACAGATGGTTCATGCCCTGTTCGACGCCGGTGGTGGCGTCGATGCCCACGGCCGCGAACCGGGTCTGCCGCGGTCCGCGCTCCAGCAGCACCAGCGGAACGCCCCCGAGGTGCCGGGCGAGCACGTCGTCCGGGTCCTTGAAGTAGCCGACGACCGCGTCCGCCTGGTGGGAGAGCACGTCGAGCGCTTCCCGCTCCCTGGCCTCGTCGATCCGGGAGTCCCACACGACGACCTGCCAGCCACGCTGCTCGGCCGCCTCCAGCACCCCGGCGGCCACTTCGGGGAAGAACGGGTTGCGCAGGTCCGGGATGACCAGGCCGGCCGTCACCGCGCCCTTCTGGACGAGTCCGCGGGCGAAACGGCTCGGCCGGTAGTCCAGGAGCCGCGCCGCCTCCAGGACGCGCTCCTTGGTGCCGGGATCGATCTCGCCCTTGTCGTTGACCGCCCGGGAGACCGTCTGGCGCGACACCCCGGCCAGGCGTGCGACGTCGTGGATCGTGGCCCGGCGCCGGGCACCGTCAAGCCGTTCGGCACGCTGATTGTCGGTCCACACGCGCAGCACTGTATCCGGCGCCACTGCCCGCCCGGCAGGGGCAGCCGGACGGAGGCCCCCGCCGGTCCGCACCCGCGTACGGCGAGAAGGGGCCGTGTCGGGGGATGTCCGCCCGCAGCGGTTGGCGCGTCAACGCCAGTCAGTCGGTATGAGGGCCCATCGCGCCGTTCCGAGGACGGACACCCCCCGGCGCGGCCCCGACCCCCACCCGGCATCAGGCCAAGACGCGCGCCCCCACCCAGCGCCACCAGACGCCCCAGACGCCGCCCGCAGCCGACCGCCCCCTCCGGCCCCTCGCCCCGGCACCGACCACCCCCGTCAGTCGCCGATCTCGGTGAACAGCGTCAGCTGAAGGGCACCGGGGGCTTCGAGCCGGGAGTTCAAGGAGTTCCACGGGGTGCGGGTCGGCTCGGCGACGACCTCGGCGCCGGCGGCCGCCAGCTTCGCCGTGGTGGCGACGGAGTCGTCCACCTGGAAGGCGACCCGGATGTGCCCGGCCACCCGCCGCCCCACCTCCACCTCGTCGATGAACGCGGCGTGGTTCGGGTCGGTCAGCTCCAGGGTGGCCCGCCCGGCGTCGAGGATCGTGACCCGCCCGTCCTCCGACGCGAACGCGGCCTGCTCTGCCAGACCGAGCACGTCCCGGTAGAAGTGCAGTGCGGCATCGTAGTCGTCGGCGGTCACGACCAGGCGCAGTTGGCGAACGGCCGGCTCGTCGGACATGGCGGCTCCTCCAGGACGTCGGATGCCCGCGACAACCCGACGGCCCGCCGGATGATTCCCGTGCCCGCCCGCGGGCGGCGAGGCAGCGGCGGTCAGAACAGCGCGCTGTAGGCGTTCAGTGCCGGCTGACCGCCCAGATGGGCGTAGAGGACCGTGGCGTCGCGGCCGATCTCGCCCCTCGCCACCAGGTCGGTCATCCCGGCCATGGACTTGCCCTCGTACACGGGGTCGGTGACCATTCCCTCCGTCCTGGCCGCGAGTCGCATCGCCGCCAGGGTGGTCTCGTCGGGAACGCCGTAGACACCGGCGTGGTACCGCTCGTCGAGTGCGACGTCGGACTCGGTCAGCTCGCGCTTCACACCGATCAGCCGCCCGGTGCGGTGGGCGATACGGGCGATCTGGGTGCGGGTGGCGGCCGGTTTCGCCGAGGCGTCGATGCCGAGCACACGCCGGGGCCGCCCGCCCGCCTCCTCCAGCGCGGCGAACCCGGCGACCATGCCGGCCTGGGTCGATCCGGTCACCGAGCACACCACGACGGTGTCGAAGAAGACGCCCAGCTCCCGCTCCTGTTCGGCGACCTCGTAGGCCCACCCGGCGAAGCCGAGGCCGCCGAGCGGATGGTCGGAGGCACCGGCCGGGATGGCGTACGGCTTGCCGCCCGACTCCTCGACCTCCCTGAGCGCCTGCTCCCAGCTCTCCTTGAAGCCGATGCCGAACCCGGCCCTCACCAGCCGCACATCGGCCCCGGCGAGCCGGCTGATCAGGATGTTGCCGACCTTGTCGTACACCGCGTCGGGCCAGTCCACCCAGCTCTCCTGCACGAGCACGCACGCGAGGCCGACCCGGGCGGCGACGGCCGCGACCTGGCGGGTGTGGTTGGACTGCACCCCGCCGATCGACACGAGCGTGTCGCAGCCCTGGGCGAGCGCGTCGGCGACCAGGTACTCCAGTTTGCGGGTCTTGTTGCCGCCGTACGCCACACCGGAGTTGCAGTCCTCGCGCTTGGCCCAGAGGGAGGCGCCGCCGAGGTGCGCGGTGAGCCGTTCCAGGGGGTGTACGGGCGAGGGCCCGAAGAGCAGGGGGTAACGCTCGTACGCGGATAGGGACATGGGTCCTCCCTGAGTCGGGTCCGTCTCAGTCGGCGAGCTCTTCGAGCCCCCGCCAGATCTCCGCCGTGACGTGGACCGCCCCGGCCACGTCGCCGGCCGCGCAGGCGTCGATCAGCCGCTCGTGCAGCCCGGCCGAGCGGCAGCTGCCGCCCTCGCCGAAGCGCCGTCGCTCCAGGCGGCGGATGAGCGGGGTGTAACGGGCGACGGTCGCGGCGGCCGCGCGGTTTCCGCTCACGCGGACGAGGACGTCGTGCAGTTCGTCGTCGGCACGCAGCGCCGCGTCGACGTCCCCGGCGCCCACGGCAGCGGCGAACCGTTCGTTGGCGGCGCGCATCGCGGCGATGTCCGCGGCATCCAGCCGGGGCACGGCGGCCCGCGTCACGAGTTCGTGCAGGGCTCCGACCACGGCGGCGGCGTCCCGCACGTCGGCGGCCACCAGCGGGGTCACGCGGGTGTAGCTCTGCGGTTTGCTCTCCAGCAGCCCCTCGTCCACCAGGCGGGAGAACGCCTCCCGCACCGGCGCCCGGGACAGGCCGAGCAGCTCGGCGAGTTCGGCGTCCCGCACCACTGCGCCGGGTTCGATCTCTCCGGCCACGATGGCGTCCCTGATCGCCGCGTACGCCCGGTCCCGGAGCAGGGTGCGGGGTACGGGCCGGATGGCCTTCATGAATTGAAATGTTAGATGTCAGTCCACCGTTCAACAAGGGGCGCGCACAGAACCGTGGCCCGCACTCCCCACGCGGTGCGGGCCACGGTCGGTCAGGCCACCCAGGGCCAGTCGGCGTCCCGGGAGGCCTCGATCAGCGGAACCATCCGGAAGGCCGCGTCCGAGAGCCCCCCGAACGTGTGCCGGTCGCCCTTCCCCGACGGGCCGTGGCCCGCGCGGTAGCCGGCGAGGTTCCAGGTGTAGACCGGTACGTCCGCCGGGATCTGCTCGGTCGGGTCGCCCCGGTGGTGGTGCGTGTACTGCTCGTCGGTGACGATCAGCACCCGGTCGTGCTTCTTGTAGTGCCGGCGCACGGCCTCCGTGGTGTCGGTGCCGCCCAGGTCGCCGAAGCGGTCGAGGATCTTCAGCACCGACTCCCCCGCGCGGAACGCCACGCGGTCGCTCGTCGAGCCGAACTGGACCAGGTCCGCGCGCTCCGCCCGCAGCGCCAGCGCCGTACCGAAGATCGCCGCGGCGTCGGCGCGGGTGAGCTCCGAACGGTCGGACAGCCGCGACCAGAACATCGAGCCCGAGCGGTCGACGAGCACGAGCGTCCGGCCGGGCAGCGCGGGCACGTTGGCCAGCGAGTGGCCCAGCGCCCGCTCCAGGGCGTACGACCAGCGCAGCGACGGCGCGTGCCGGTACGCGGCGAGGTACCGGAAGGGGAACTGCCGCGAGCGTGCGACCTCCGCCGGGTCGCTGATCCGCGCGGCGACCCGCTCGGCCACCTCGTCCGAGACACCGGCCTCGTCGAAGTTCCGCAGGTTCCGCACCAGCGCCATGGTGCCCATGGAGGGGATCACGGCCTCCCAGGCCGCCTTGTCCATCGGCCCCTGCGACCAGCCCGCCAGTGCCTCCCACGTCATCCCGGCCGCGGCCAGCCGCTGGGCGCCGCCCTCGGCGGTCACGACCGCACGCCGTTCCCCGACGGGCAGCGCCATCAGTTCGCGGTGGGCCGCCAGGACGGGGTCCGACGCGGGCGGTACGGCGGTGTCGGGGTGGTGGCGGCGGTCGAGGGCGTAGCGGAACAGCTCGCCCTGCCACGGCTTGTCGGGGTCCGGCGCCGCGTGCACGAGGTTGAGGACGTCGCCGAAGCGGTAGCCCTTGGAGGCGGTGTCGTACTTCAGCAGTGCCTTGCCGTGGTAGAGCCGGCGCACGGCGTCGGCGATGCCGCGCTTGACCGGCTTCGGCACGTTGCGGCCGTACAGGGCGGTCCAGTACGCGAGCAGTTCGCCGGGCTCGTCGGGCCGCTGCAGGACGGAGGTGACGACCTGCCGGTTGGACGGGCCGTCCTCGGCGCCCGCGTCCAGACGGGCCTTGACGTACTCGGCGGCGCCGACGAGCGAGGCCGTGCGCAGGTTGCCCGCGCCGCGCAGCCAGCCGAGCAGGCCGGCCGTCCACTGAGGGTCGGTGACCGCGAGCTCGCCCACGAGCTTCGCGAAGCGGTCGTCGCGGTCGCCGCCGGTCTCGTAGAAGGTCCGCTGGGTGACGAAGTGGGAGACGGCGAGCAGGAAGAGTTCGGAGCGGGCGTCGCGCTCACGGCCCCGGCCGCCCTCGTAGGTGCGCAGTACACGCCCGGTGGACGTCACACGCGAGACGGGACGCGCGCGGGCCGCCTTGGAATTGAATCGCGCCATGGTGAATTCCCCCGAATTCATTCGTGTTTCGGAGGAGACGCTGCATGCGGGAAAAGAGGTGGGTGCCCGAGAACAGAAGTCGGCGACGGACTCATTCAGATGCTCTACCCACTTGAGCTACAGCGACCCGAAGTCGCTGACGGGACTCGAACCCGCAACCCTCTGATCCCAGGAAGTAGCCGTTGCCTTCGCACCGGGCACCCACCACATGCTGCGCCTCCCGAGATCAAGTCGGCGGCGGCGTCGGATTCTTTACAAGAGAAGTAGCCGCTGCCATCGCACCGGGAGGTGCGTGACGTTGTGATCTCACTGTAGGAGGCGCGAGTCCGGGACTGCGACCGAATTTATGACCGCTTCTGGCGCTTCCAGGGGCCGGTGATGGCGAGCAGGATGCCGGGCTTCTGGATGTTGGCGTAGAGGGTCCGGCCGTCGGGCGAGAAGGTGATTCCGGCGAACTCGCTGTATTCCGGCTCGTCTTCGGTGCCGACGTTCAGCTCGTTGCGGGCGATCGGGTAGGTGCGGCCCCTGTCGGTGGCCCCGAGCAGGTGCTGCACGCCTTCGCCGTCCTCGGCGATGACCAGGCCGCCGTACGGGGAGACGGTGATGTTGTCGGGGCCGTCGAACGCACCGTCCTGGGACGGGTCGGGGTTCACTCCGAGCAGGACCTTCAGGGTCAGCGTGCGGCGCCTGGGGTCGTAGAACCACACCTGGCCGTCGTGCTGTTCCGGGCTCTCCGCACGGGCGAAGGAGGAGACGATGTAGGCGCCGCCGTCGCCCCACCACATGCCCTCCAGCTTGCGGGCGCGGGTGACCTCGTCGTCCTTGAACTGCTTGCGCACGGGGACGGTGCGGGCGTCGCGGTCGGGTACGTCCACCCAGTCGACGCCGTAGACGGTGCCGATCCTGGTGGCGCGGGACAGGTCGTCGACGAACGTACCGCCGGAGTCGAAGCACTTGGGCGCCTGGAGGACACCGGCGTCGTCGGCGAGCCCCCGGAACGTCCCGGGGCCGTACGCGAAGCCGCGGGGCGGGGTCCAGCGGAAGAAGAGGCCGTTGGGGCCCGCGGCGTCCTCGGTGAGGTAGGCGTGACCGCGCTTGGGGTCGATGACGACGGCCTCGTGGTCGTAGCGGCCGAAGAACTTCAGCGGCTTGGGGGCGCGGTTGGCCCGCCGGTCGCAGGGGTCGACCTCGAAGACGTAACCGTGGTCCTTGGTCATGCCGTTGACGCCGGCCTTGTCGGAGTTCTCCTCACAGGTGAGCCAGGTGCCCCAGGGGGTGACACCGCCCGCGCAGTTGGTGGAGGTGCCGGCGATGCCGACCCACTCGGCGACCCGTCCGTCGGGGCGCACCTCGACGACGGTGCAGCCGCCGGCCGCGGCCGGGTCGTAGACGAGGCCCTCGGTGAGCGGCACCGGGTACGTCCACTTGGCGCGCGGTCCCTTCAGCTCGTGGTTGTTCACGAGCAGGGTGGTGCCGCGGGGTCCGTCGAAGGCGGCGGTGCCGTCGTGGTTGGACGGCGTGAACTCGCCGGACTCCAGCCTGGTCTTGCCGCTGTGGGTGATGACCCGGTACGTGAAGCCGGCGGGCAGGGCGAGGATGCCCTTCGGGTCGGGTACGAGCGGCCCGTAGCCGACTCGGTGCCGCGCGTCCGCCGCCTCGTCCTCCGCGCTGTCGGTGTCGGTGTCGGTGGAGGCGAGGGCGTTCGGCGCGGTGGCGAGGGCGCCGACACTGCCCGCCAGAGCGACACCGGCACCGGTGATCGCGGAGTTTCTGGCGAAGTCCCTGCGGGTGAGCGACATGGTGTCTCCTGTGACGGTGAGGATGCCGTGGAGGGTGGCGGACCTCGTTCGCCGAAACCGTGTCGCTCACATGTGAACGCGGGTTGAACACCGCCCCAAGGGGCGCGGGCCTGTTCTCATACGCGGCTCCGCCGCGCGGGCGCGACCGGCCACAACGGCGCCGCACCCGCCGGGAACGCTCAGCCCCCTTGCTGTGACCGCGCCTTGAACGCGGCCTTCCGCGCTTCCTTCGCGACCTTCTTGTCGGGGTGCAACCGCCCCATGGCCTCCAGCACATCGGCGGTCGCGGGGTGATCGACCCGCCACACCGCCGCGAAGAACCCGTCGTGCTGCTGCGCGAGCCCCTCCACGAGCGCCCGCAGCTCCTCGGAGTTCCCCTCCGCGGCGAGCTGCGCGGCCACCGTGTCGATGGTCAGCCAGTACACCATCGCCTCGGACGGCGCGGGCACGTCCCTCGCGCCGTGCTCGGTCAGCCACACCCGGGCGAGCCCGCCCAGCTCGGCGTCGTCGAGCACCTCGCGCAAAGCGGGCTCGGCCGACGGCCCGACGAGCGACAGGGCCTGCTGACACCGCAACCGCCGCAAGGGTGCCCCGGCGTCCGAACCGCGGGCCGCCGCCAGCAACTCCCGTGCCGCGACGAGGGGTTCCCGACGCTGCAGCCACTGCTCCGTCTCGGCCTGCGCGGCGCCGGGAGGGAACTCCGCCGTGCCGTCGAGCAGCGCGTCGGCCCCCTTGTCGGCGAGGTCCCCGACGGCCGGTGCGTCGAACCCGGCCTCCAGCAGCCGGGCGCGCAGGCCGTACAGACCGAGCGGGGTGAGCCGGACCATGCCGTAGCGGGAGACGTCGGTGTCGTCGACGGGTGCCGCGGGCTCCTCGTCGACGTCGGCCATGAGCGCCTCGTCGACGGGCTGGTACTCGACGAAGCCCACCGGCTCCAGCATCCGGAACTGGTCGTCCAGCCGCATCATCGCGTCGGAGACCTGTTCCAGGACGTCGTTGGTGGGCTCGCCCATGTCACTGGGCACGATCACCGAGGCGGCCAGCGCCGGCAACGGCACCGGGGCGCCACCGGGAGCGTCCCCGGCGGCGGTGAGCAGATAGAGGTTGCCGAGCACGCCGTCGAGGAACTCGGCCTCGGCCTCGGGGTCCCAGTCCAGGGCGGAGAGGTCGACCTCGCCGTCCTCGGCCAGGAGTCCGTCGAGATCGGGCACGCTCGCGTCGGCGAGCACGGTCTCCAGGGCGGCGAGCCACACGGCGAGCACGTCCTGCGGCGCACCACCGGTGAGCAGGGCCAGGTCCTCACCGGCCGTCACGGTGCCCTCCTGCTCGTCGACGACCTCGACGAGCCCGGCGTCCACGGCGACCCGCCACGCCTCGCTCGCGTCTGCGGCGGCGTCGTCCCCGCTCAGCCCGAGCGCCTCGGCGGCTGCGGGCAACTGCTCGTCGACAAGCCCTCCCCCGGCGTCGACACGGGTGTCCGGCCCGGCCCAGCGGGCGAGCCGGGCGGCCCGGGACAGCAACGGCGTGGACAGTGCGTCGCGCGCCAGCTCCGCTTCGGTGTGCAGCCGCACCGGCGGCAGGGGGGAGCTGTCTGACATCGGCTGTTCTCCTAGGGCGCCTTCATACGACTCAGCCGCTCAGCCTAGACGGATTTCCACCCATGCCGCCCACTTCATCTGCCCGTCAGCCGCCGTACATGGCCGAAACCTTGACAAGTGACATGAACAGGCTGGAGATTGACGCGCGTAGAAGTCGGCGGACACTTGTTCACCGGGCCGGCCCCACCCGTTCCGTCCGTCCCCTTCCTCTACGCGCGTCACCGCATCGCCCCACAGGTGGCGACAGCCAGCCAGTCCACACGTGTCCGCCCTCGTCCCGGCGCTCTGTCACGTCCCCGGAGGGAACCCCGTTGCCGAGCAAGTCGTCCGCGCGCCTCGCCGCGCTCACCGTCGCCGCCGCGTGCTCCGCGGCATCCACGATCGTCCTCACCAGCCCCGCGCACGCGGAATCGGTCCGCGTCCACGACATCCAGGGCAGCACCCGCATATCCCCGTACGCCGGCCGGCAGGTCACGGACGTGGCCGGAATCGTCACCGGCATCCGGGGCTACGGCTCGTCCCGCGGCTTCTGGATCCAGGACCCGAACCCGGACGCCGACCCGGCGACCAGCGAGGGCGTCTTCGTCTTCACCGGCTCCGCGCCGAAGGGTGTCGCCGTCGGTGACTCCGTCACGGTCAGCGGCACGGTCGCGGAGTACGTCCCCGGCGGCGCGGCCTCCGGCAACCAGTCGCTGACGCAGATCACCAAGCCGACGACCACGGTCGTCTCCAGCGGCAACGCGCTCCCCGCCGCCACGGCGATCACCTCGCGCTCGGTCCCCGCCGCCTACGCGCCGACCGGTGACGCCGCCGCGAACGGCTCGATCAACGCGCTGCCCCTCAAGCCCTCGACGTACGCTCTGGACCACTACGAGGCGCTGGAGGGCATGTCCGTCCGGGTCACCGACACACGCGTCGTCGGCGCCACGACCCCGTACACCGAGCTCTGGGTGACGGTGAAACCGCACGAGAACCGCAACCGCAACGGCGGCACGGTCTACGGCTCCTACAACGGCCAGAACACCGGCCGCCTCAAGATCCAGTCCCTCGGACCGACGGCGGACTTCCCCAAGGCGAACGTGGGCGACACCCTCACGGGCAGCACCGCGGGACCTCTGGACTACAACCAGTTCGGCGGGTACACCCTGGTCGCGAGCGAGCTGGGCACCCTGAAGAGTGCGGGCCTGCAGCGCGAGACGACCCGCAAGCAGCGCTCCTCCGAACTCGCGGTCGCCACCTACAACGTCGAGAACCTCGATCCGACGGACGACACGTTCGCCGCCCACGCCTCCGCGATCGTGAACAACCTGAAGTCGCCGGACATCGTGTCCCTGGAGGAGATCCAGGACAACAACGGCGCGAACAACGACGGCACGGTCGCGGCCGACCAGACGCTGACCAAGCTGATCGACGCGATCGCCGCGGCCGGCGGCCCGACGTACGACTGGCGTTCGATCGACCCGGCCGACGGCGTCGACGGCGGTCAGCCGGGCGGCAACATCCGCCAGGCGTTCCTGTTCAACCCGGAGCGGGTCTCGTTCACGGACCGCGCGGGCGGCGACGCCACGACGGCCACCGACGTGACGAAGATCCGCGGCAAGGCCCGTCTGACGCTCAGCCCGGGCCGCATCGCCCCTGCCGACGAGGCCTGGGAGAACAGCCGCAAGCCGCTGGCCGGCGAGTTCGTCTTCCGCGGCCGCACGGTCTTCGTGATCGCCAACCACTTCGGCTCCAAGGGCGGCGACCAGGGCCTGACCGCTCAGTACCAGCCCCCGTCCCGCAGCTCCGAGACGCAGCGGCACCAGCAGGCCACCCTGGTGA
The DNA here is from genome assembly GCF_030124145.1 of Streptomyces sp. 378. GTDB lineage: Bacteria > Actinomycetota > Actinomycetes > Streptomycetales > Streptomycetaceae > Streptomyces. The sequence continues at coordinate 37,981 of NZ_JASKMS010000017.1, read as the reverse complement.
ACGCCTTCGTCAAGGACATCCTCGACACCCAGAAGAACGCGGACGTCATCGCGCTGGGAGACATCAACGACTTCGAGTTCTCGCGGACCACGCAGCTCCTGGAGGGTCGCGGCGAACTGTGGTCGGCGATCAGATCCCTGCCGCGCGGCGAGCGTTACTCCTACGTCTACCAGGGCAACAGCCAGGTCCTCGACCAGATCCTGATCAGCCCGTCGATCCGCCGCGCCTGCGACTTCGAGTACGACAGCGTGCACGTCAACGCGGAGTTCCACGACCAGATCAGCGACCACGACCCGCAGATCCTGCGTTTCCGCCCGTGACACCTGTGCGGGGCCGGCCGGACCGCCGGTCCGGCCGGCCCCGCACACACCGATCAGTCCGGCACCAGCCCCAGAGCGTGCTCGTACCGGCTGCCGGTGCTCCCCTTCATCCCCGCATACGCCCGCACCCGCTCCCACGCCTCGCTCGCCGGGGCGGCCAGCGCCCGGTCATAGGCCTCGCCGCTCTCCCACTCGGCGTAGTTCAGCACGTGCCCGCCATCCGTACTGAGATGGAAGTGCGCGGAGACCAGCCCGGCGTGCCCCTTCGGGTCGCCGTCCATGGCCTTCGACACGAGGTCGACCCATTCCTCGCGGCGCCCTTCCATCCCGCTCTCGAAGTCGACCCGCACGGTCACGATCTGACCCGGCGTCCGTGTGTCCCCGGCAGCGCGCTCCCGGCTCCGGTAGCGCCGGTACCGCCCGAGTCCGACCCGCTCGATCCCCGGCACGGCGGTGTCGATCTCGTCCACGCGTTCCTGCCGGTGGACCTTGACGAAGGACTCGTAGGCCTGTTCGCCGGTCCACTGCGAGTAGTGCATCAGGGTGGACCCGTCGTCCCCCACGTACACGTGATACGCCAGCAGATCCCCGGCCGGCCAGGGCCGCCGCTCCCAGGTACGCCCGATGGCCTCCACGGTCTGCCACTGCCGCTCGGGGGTGCCCACCCGCCAGGTGCTGAAGAAGGGGGCACCGGCACGCGGGTCGGTGAGGTCGGGGTGCTGCTCGGTTCGACGGCTCATGAACACTCCAGTCGTAGCGCCGGTCACGAACACACCCCACCTTTCAACCTCGACCAAACTTGAGGTCAAGAGGGTGCCGTGCACGGCGTCCTACCGGAGCGAGCGGATCCGGCCCAGCGGCGCGCGGGCGCGGCAAACCCGCACGCACGCCGGTGACCGAAACCCGCACCGCGAAGGGGCACTCTCACGCGGAGCACTCCCTTCATCGATACCCGTGCGCATGCCTCCAACGCAACACGCCGACCGCCACCACGGCCCCCGCCGCCCCGGCCACCAGCACCGGCCCCGGGTTCCGCATCCCCGCCTGGACAACGGTCCGCACGGGGCGCGGCCCGGTATGCGTCGCCTTGTCGTGCACCGTGTGTCCCGCCTGCGCGGCCGTGCTGCGCAACTGCACCGTCATCGCCCCGGCCTTGTCCCGCAGATCGGCCGCCCGGGCCAGCGCACGCCCCTTCACGTCCGCCTTCCCCGTCAGCTCCTCCACGGTGTTGCCGAGCGCACTGCGCGTCCGCTCGATCTGCCGCCGCAGCTCATCGGGCCCCTTCGCCCCACCCGTCACGTCCGTCATCGATGCGCCCTCTCCTTGATCTCCTCCACGTCCGCCCTGACACTGCCGAGAGCCTTCTCGGGCGTGGGCGGTGCGGCCTTGCGGAGCTGCCCCCGCCCCATCACGGCCAGCACCCCCGCGATCACGAACAGCACCGCCGTCACGATTAGCGCCGCGGCCCAGACGGGCAGCACCAGCGAGAGCGCGGCGACACCCGTACCGGCCAGGGCGAGCAGCCCGGCGTATCCGACGGCGCCTGCCGCCCCGAGCAGCCCGCCGCCCCGCCCGGCCCGCCGCCCCTTCTCGGCCAGCTCCTCCTTGGCGAGAGCCACTTCCTGCCGTACGAGGGTGGAGAGCTGCTCCGCGGCCTGCCCGACGAGCTCGCCCACGGAGTGGCGCTCCTCGTGCACGGCCCGGTGATCCATGGTCCCGGTCACGTGTTCCGCCTCCTCTCGAAGTCAGGGAACACCCGGGTACCCGGACGGCCCGCCCGCTACCCCCGCGCTCCCTCGATGCTCCCCGGCCTGCGACAGCGCGGTCCCGGCGAAGGACTTCGGGCGCACAGTCCCACCGATCCTCCACCACGCACTGAACCAAAACTTACGGATATCCGTAAGCAGAATTAAGTGGAGCTACACAATCGGCGGACCCACACTGCCCCCATGACCTCACCATCCGCGCCCCTCTTCCGCCGCGCTCTCTGCGCCATGATCACTCCCTTCACGCCCTCCGGCACCCTGGACCTCGACGGCGCCCAGCACCTCGCCGCCCAGCTGGTGGCCAACGGCTGCGACGGCCTGGTCCTCTCCGGCACGACCGGCGAGTCGCCCACCACCACGGACACCGAGAAGTCGGCTCTCGTCGCTGCCGTGAGAGAGGCGGTGGGTGACCGCGCGAAGATCGTCGCCGGCATCGGCACGCCCGACACCCGGCACACCGTCGAACTGGCCAAGGAGGCGCAGAAGGCGGGCGCGGACGGCCTCTTGGTGGTGGCGCCGTATTACAGCAGGCCCCCGCAGGACGCGGTCGAGGCCCACTTCCGGGAGATCGCGGACGCCTGTGAACTCCCGCTCATGCTCTACGACATCCCGGCCCGCACCGGCATCCGCATCGAACCGGAGACGATCCTCCGCCTCGCCGGACACCCCGGGATCGTCGCGGTCAAGGACTGCTCGTCCGACTTCCTGGGCGCCCAGAAGGTACTGGCCCGCACGGACCTGGCGTACTACGCGGGGTGCGACGAACACAACCTCGCGCTGTACGCCGTCGGCGGCACGGGTTACGTCAGCACGGTCGCGAACGTGATCCCGGCCCGTCTCCGGGCCGTCCTGGACGCGTTCGACGCGGGCGACACGGCCCGGGCGGCCCGCCTCCAGCACGAGGCGACGCCCCTCATCGAGGCGATCATGGCCGCCGGCCTGCCGGGCACCGTCACGGTCAAGGCACTGCTGAACGCCCTGGCCCTCCCGGCGGGCCCGGTCCGCGCCCCCCTCCGGCCCGCCGCCCCGGCCACCACCGACACCCTGCTGTCGCTCCACGCGGCGCTCACCGGGGCCTGATCACGCTTGATGTGGCGCGGCACGGGAACGGAGGGCGGTCCGGACGGGACGGAGCAGACAGGACGGCCCGCGCCGCAGTCGCCTGCGGTACGGGCCGTCCCGTCTGCTCTGTACGCTCAGTTCCAGGCGTACCCGTCGCCGAACAGCAGCGTGTGCTCCAGCACGTCCTCCGCCGGGTCGTCGATCTGACCGACGTTGACGTTGATCAGACCGACCCGGTGGCCGTTGTGCGAACCCGTGTTGGTCTCGTCGGCGTGCGCGGCCCCCGCAGGCAGCCAGCACACCGCCAGCGCCACGACCACCCCGGCCAGCCGGCGTGCCACGGCCCGCCCACCATCGTTCCTCATGCCCCGGTCCTCATTTCGTCGGTTCGGCTTCTGATCGGACACTGCGTCCACCCGTTCATCTGCCAAAACCATCGCGAGGTCACGCCGGGTCATCCGTACGGGACAGCCGGAGGTCAGTTGTGGCTGTGCAGGATCTCGTTCAGGCCGCCCCACACCGCGTTGTTCGGCCGGGCCTCGACCGTGCCGGTGACCGAGTTGCGGCGGAAGAGGATGTTGGAGGCACCGGACAGCTCGCGGGCTTTGACGATCTGGCCGTCGGGCATGGTGACACGGGTGCCGGCCGTGACGTACAGACCGGCCTCGACGACGCACTCGTCGCCGAGGGCGATGCCCACGCCCGCCTCCGCGCCGATCAGGCAGCGCTCGCCGACGGAGATGATGACGTTGCCGCCGCCGGACAGCGTGCCCATCGTGGAGGCGCCGCCGCCGATGTCCGAGCCGTCGCCGATCACGACACCGGCGGAGATGCGGCCCTCGACCATCGAGGTGCCGAGCGTGCCGGCGTTGAAGTTGACGAAGCCCTCGTGCATGACCGTGGTGCCCTCGGCGAGGTGCGCGCCGAGGCGGACCCGGTCGGCGTCGGCGATCCGGACGCCCTTGGGGGCCACATAGTCCGTCATGCGCGGGAACTTGTCGACGGAGGTCACCTGGAGGTGCAGACCCTCGGCGCGCGCGTTCAGCCGGACCTTCTCGAGGTCGTCGACGGCGACCGGGCCGAGCGAGGTCCAGGCGACGTTGGCGAGGAAGCCGAAGATGCCGTCCAGGCTCTGGCCGTGCGGCTTGACCAGGCGGTGGGAGAGGAGGTGCAGACGCAGGTAGGCGTCGTGCGCGTCGATCGGCTTCTCGTCGAGCGAGGCGATGACCGTGCGGACCGCGACCACCTCGACGCCCCGGCGGGCGTCCGGGCCGATCGCCGCGGTGGCGCCACCGCCGAGCAGCTCCGCGGCCCGTTCGGCGGAGAGCCGCTCGGTGCCGGACGGGCCGGGCTGGTCGGCCAGCTCGGGCGCGGGGAACCAGGTGTCCAGAACGGTGCCGTCGGCAGCGATCGTGGCGAGGCCGGCGGCCACGGCGCCGGTGGTGCGAGGAGCAGTCGTGTCGGTCATGAGGGCAACCTAACCGGCCGGGGCGCGTCGGGGCTAACCCGGGCGCGGGGCGTCTCAGGGTGCGAGCCACCCCCGCTGGGCGGCGAAGAAGTTCACGGTGGGTCCGGCAGGTCGCAGGACCGTCGTACCGGTCCGCCGCCCCGTCACCTCACGGGATCACCCGGCGCAGCACCTCGCGCGCGTAGGCCTCGTCGTACGGTGCCTCCGTGAGCAGCACCTGCAGGCAGATTCCGTCGAGCAGCGCCACCAGGGCCCGGGCCGTCACCGGGTCGGTACGCCGGGACAGCAGTTCGGCGACGTCCTCGGCCCACTCGGCGGCGACGGGCCGCAGGGCGGGCCGGCGCAGGGCGGCCAGGTAGAGCTCGTACTCCAGCTCCACCCCCGTACGGTCGCCCGCGAGCCACTCCCCCACCCACGCGGCGAGTTCGGCGGCCAGGTCGGTGCGGGGGTCCTCCAGGCCGCCCCGGGAGGCGACCACCTTGGCGAAGCCCTCGTTGGCCTGCCGCAGCGCGGCGACGAGCAACTCGTCGAGGGTCGAGAAGTGATACGTCGTCGAGCCGAGCGGGACGTCCGCCTCGGCGGCGACCGTGCGATGGCTCAGCCCGGCGATGCCCTTCTGCCCCACCACCCGGATCGCCGCGTCGATGATCCTCTGCCGCCGCTCGGGGTCGTGCCGCCGGGGCATCAGTGGGCACCGCCCAGGTTCAGCACCACGACTCCCAGGATGATCAGCGCGATCCCGGCGGCCTTGGCCACGGTCATCCCCTCCCCGAGGAAGACGATTCCGATCGTGGCGATGGCGGCGGTGCCGACGCCGGCCCAGATCGCGTAGGCCGTGCCGACCGAGACGGTTTTCAGCGTCTGGGCGAGGAGCCCGAAGGAGAGGAGGTAGCCGAGGACCGTCAGCAGCGACGGCGCGAGCCTGCTGAAGCCGTCGCTGTACTTCATGGCGGTGGTCGCACCCACCTCGGCGGCGATGGCCGCGGCCAGGAGCAGATAACCCATGCGTACGAGCGTACACATCAGATGTACGGCCGTACATAACGCGACCCTGGATATCGATGAGAAATCGCTCTCACAAAACGCGTCCCAGCCGCCCCACAGGTCCACTACGGTGTCACCGATCACACACCGGGCCACCACAACTGCGCCGCCGTCAAGGGTGCCCCGCCGGAGGAACAGCGCATGTCAGAACAGAAGTCCCGGCCGCCGCAGGACCGCCCCTGGGAGAGCGGCTGGGCACCGGACACCACCCGGGCACCGGGGACCCGGCGGCTCTGGCTGGCGGGCGCGCTGGCCCTGGCGACGATCACCGCGTGCGCCACGGCCGTCACCGTGATGAACAGCGAGTCGGGCGAGCCGGAACACCGGGCGGCGCAGCCGAGCACCCTGAGCAGTTCGGCCCCGGGCGGTCTGATCTCCTTCGCGACCCCTTCCAAGGGCGGCTCCGAGGAGGCCGGTGCGGGCCGCGTCCACTCGTCTCCCAGCCCCACCCCCACCTCCGTGGCGCCCAGCGCCGCCCCGAGTCCGGAGCCCGTGAAGAAGGCTCCGAAGCCGCCGAAGGCGTCCTCCGGCTCGTCGAAGCCCCCGAAGACGCCGGCCTCGCACGGCACCTCCATACGCTCGGTCAACTTCTCCGACCGCTACTGGCGGGTGCGCGACGGCTACGTGCGGCTGGACCGGATCGGCTCAGGCCCCGAGCAGCGCGAGGACGCCACCTTCCAGCGCGTCACCGGCCTCGCCGACTCCTCCTGCTACTCCTTCACCACCGCCGACGGCCGCTATCTGCGCCACCGCAGCTTCGTCCTGGTCGCGAACAACGACGACGGCTCGTCCCTCTTCCGCCAGGACGCCACGTTCTGCCCCCGCTCCTGGTCCCCGTCGGGCGCGCTCGCGCTGGAATCGGTCAACTACCCCGGCCGTTTCCTGCGCCACCGCGACTTCCGGCTCCGCCTGGACCCCTACGAGAACAGCCACCAGTACCGCTCGGACGCGTCGTTCCGGATGGTGGCCGGGCTGAGCTGAGCACGTACAGGAGGGCGGCACCCCGAAAAGGGTGCCGCCCTCCTGTGTGTCCGTGGATCTCAGACGTTGAACCCGAGAGCCCGCAGCTGCTCCCGCCCGTCGTCCGTGATCTTGTCGGGGCCCCACGGCGGCATCCAGACCCAGTTGATGCGCAGCTCGCTCACGAGGCCGTCGGTGGCGGACTTCGCCTGGTCCTCGATGACGTCCGTCAGCGGGCAGGCCGCCGAGGTCAGCGTCATGTCGAGCGTCGCGATGTTCGCGTCGTCGATGTGGATGCCGTAGATCAGGCCCAGATTGACGACGTCGATGCCCAGCTCGGGGTCGACGACGTCGTACAGCGCCTCGCGGACCTCTTCTTCCGAGGCCGGCTTCATCTCAACGGTCTCGCTCATGCCGTCGTCTCCTTCTCGGCGTCGGCTCCGCCCAGCACCTGGGCCGTAGCGTCCTTCCAGGCCATCCAGCTCAGCAGGGCGCACTTCACCCGGGCCGGGTACTTGGACACCCCGGCGAACGCGACCGCGTCCTCCAGGATGTCCTCCATCGCGTCGTCGGGTTCGAGCTTCCCCTTGGACTGCATGAGTTCCAGGAAGGTCTCCTGGATCTTCCGCGCGTCGGAGAGGTCCTTGCCGACGAGGAGGTCGTTCAGTACGGACGCGCTCGCCTGGCTGATCGAACAGCCCTGGCCCTCGTACGAGACGTCCTCGATCGTGGTGCCGTCGTACTTCACACGCAGTGTGATCTCGTCACCGCACGTCGGGTTGACGTGGTGCACCTCGGCGTCGCCATCCCGCAAGCCCCGCCCGTGCGGGTTCTTGTAGTGGTCCAGGATGACTTCCTGGTACATGGAGTCCAGTTTCACCGTTCAGCACGCCCCTCAGCCGAAGAAGTTCCGTACGTGCTCCAGGCCGTCGACCAACGCGTCGATCTCGGCCGGCGTGGAGTACAGATAGAACGACGCTCGCGTGGTCGCAGGAATTCCGTACCGCAGGCAGACCGGCCGGGCGCAGTGGTGCCCGACCCGGACCGCGATGCCCTGCTCGTCGAGGACCTGGCCCACGTCGTGCGGGTGGATGTCGCCGAGCGTGAAGGAGATCGCCGCGCCGCGCTCCTCGGCCGTGGTGGGGCCGATGATCCGCAGGTCGGGGACTTCCAGCAGCCGCTTGACGGCGTACTCGGTGAGCGCGTGCTCGTGGGCGAGGATCTTGTCCATGCCGATCGCATCGAGGTAGTCGATCGCCGCGCCGAGACCGACCGCCTGGGCGATCGGGGGCGTGCCCGCCTCGAACTTGTGGGGCGCCGGGGCGTAGGTCGAGGAGTGCATCGACACCGTCTCGATCATCTCGCCGCCGCCGAGGAACGGGGGCAGGTCCTCCAGCAGCTCCTGGCGGCCCCAGAGGACGCCGATGCCGGTCGGACCGCACATCTTGTGGCCGGTGAAGGCCACGAAGTCGGCCTGGAGGGCCTGGACGTCCAGCGGCATGTGCGGCGCGGCCTGGGAGGCGTCGATGCACACCAGCGCACCGACCTCCTGGGCGCGGCGCACGATCGCCTCGACCGGGTTCTGGGTGCCGAGGATGTTGGAGACCAGCACGAAGGAGACGATCTTCGTCTTCTCGGTGATGACCTCGTCGATGTTCGACAGGTCGAGGCGGCCGTCGTCGGTCAGGCCGAACCACTTCAGCTTCGCGCCCGTGCGCTGCGCGAGCAGCTGCCACGGCACGATGTTGGAGTGGTGCTCCATCTCCGTGATGACGATCTCGGTCTCGGAGTCCACGCGGTAGGGCTCGTCGGCCCAGCCCAGCATGTTCGCCACGAGGTTGAGCGACTCCGAGGCGTTCTTGGTGAAGATCACCTCGTCGCGCGAGGGCGCGTTGACGAACTCCGCGACCTTGTCGCGCGCGCCCTCGTACAGCGCCGTGGCCTCCTCGGCGAGCACATGCACACCGCGGTGGACGTTGGCGTTGTAGCGCTCGTAGTACTCGCTCAGGGCGTCCAGCACCTGGCGCGGCTTCTGGCTGGTCGCCGCGTTGTCCAGGTACACGAGCTTCCGGCCGTCGTGGACCTGGCGGTCCAGGATGGGGAAGTCCTTGCGGATCGCCTCTGTGTCGAGGAGGCCCGGCAGCTGTGTCACGCGGATACGCCACCCTTCGTGTCGGCTGCGTCCTGCTTCGCGTAAGCCTCGTAGCCCTCGTTCTCCAGCTTGTCGGCGAGCTCGGCGCCACCGGACTCGACGATGCGGCCGCCGGAGAACACGTGGACGAAGTCGGGCTTGATGTAGCGCAGGATGCGCGTGTAGTGCGTGATCAGCAGGGTGCCGACCTCGCCCGTCTCGCGGACGCGGTTCACACCCTCCGACACGACGCGCAGGGCGTCGACGTCCAGGCCGGAGTCGGTCTCGTCGAGGATCGCGACCTTCGGCTTGAGCAGCTCCAGCTGGAGGATCTCGTGACGCTTCTTCTCACCGCCGGAGAAGCCCTCGTTGACGTTGCGCTCGGCGAAGTCGGGGTCCATGTTGAGACGCTGCATGGCCTCCTTGACCTCCTTCACCCAGGTGCGGAGCTTGGGGGCCTCGCCGCGGACGGCGGTGGCGGAGGTGCGCAGGAAGTTCGACACGGAGACACCCGGGACCTCGACCGGGTACTGCATCGCGAGGAACAGGCCGGCGCGGGCGCGCTCGTCGACGGACATCTCCAGGACGTCCTCGCCGTCGAGCAGCACGGTGCCGCCGGTGATCGTGTACTTGGGGTGACCCGCGAGGGAGTAGGCGAGGGTCGACTTGCCCGAGCCGTTGGGGCCCATGATGGCGTGCGTCTCGCCCTGCTTCACGGTGAGGTCGACGCCCTTGAGGATTTCCTTCGTACCGTTCTCGACCTCGACGGTGACGTGCAGGTCTCGGATTTCAAGCGTTGCCATGGGTGCCTCAGGACTCCTGGGTGAGGGAGACGAGCACGTCGTCCCCTTCGATCTTTACGGGGTATACGGGGACGGGGCGCGTCGCCGGAAGGCTGTCGGGCTTGCCCGAGCGGAGGTCGAAGCGCGAGCCGTGCAGCCAGCACTCGATGTGGCAGTCGTCGACCTCGCCCTCGGCGAGCGAGACGTTCGCGTGCGAGCAGATGTCGTGGATCGCGAAGACCTCGCCCTCGGTCCGCACGACGGAGATCGGCGTGCCGTCGAGTTCCACCCGCTTGGGGGTGTCCTCCTCCAGCTCGCCCGCTCCACAGACGCGTACGAAGGTCATGCGACCGACGCCTCCAGCTCCTCTTCGATCTTGGTGAGGAGGCGCTCCTCGATGTCCGGGACACCGATCTGCTGGACCAGTTCGGCGAAGAAGCCGCGGACCACCAGGCGACGGGCGTCGATCTCGGGGATGCCGCGCGCCATCAGGTAGAAGAGCTGCTCGTCGTCGAAGCGGCCGGTGGCGGAGGCGTGGCCGGCGCCGACGATCTCGCCGGTCTCGATCTCCAGGTTCGGCACCGAGTCGACCCGCGCGCCGTCCGTGAGGACCAGGTTGCGGTTCATCTCGTACGTGTCCGTGCCCTCGGCCTTCGCCTCGATGAGCACGTCGCCGATCCAGACCGCGTGCGCGTCGTCGCCCTGCAGCGCGCCCTTGTAGACGACGTTCGACTTGCAGTGCGGGACGTTGTGGTCGACCAGGAGGCGGTGCTCCTGGTGCTGGCCCTTGTCGGTGAAGTACAGACCGAAGAGCTCGGCCTCGCCGCCGGGGCCGGCGTAGGCGACGCGCGGGTGCAGCCGGACCAGGTCGCCGCCGAAGGTGACCACGAACGACTTGAAGGTGGCGTCCCGGCCGATCAGCGCGTTGTGCTGGCCGACGTGCACGGCCCTGTCGTCCCAGTCCTGGACGGAGACGACGGTCAGCTTGGCGCCGTCGCCGAGGACGTAGTCGACGTTGGCGGCGAGCACCGCGTCACCGGTGTGGTCGATGACGACCACGGCCTCGGCGAAGGCGCCCAGCTCGACGACCTGGTGGGCGTAGGCGGTCCCGCCCTCGCCGTGCACGGCGACACGGATCGGCTCGGTGAGGACCGTCTCCTTGGGGACGGTGATCACGCCGGCCTTCTCGAACGACGAGTACGCCTGGGCGGCGACCCGGTCCACCGGGGTGCCCGCCCGGCCGAGGCGCGCGTCGTCACGGCCGACGGTCTCGACGACGACACCCTCGGGCGCGTCGATCTCGACCTTCAGGCCGTCGCCGGTGGCGACGGCGGTCCCGTCGTGCAGCCCGCGCAGCCGCTCCAGCGGGGTGAACCGCCACTCCTCCTCGCGGCCGTGGGGGACCGGGAAGTCCGCCACCTCGAAGGACGCGGGTGCGCTCATGCGTGTGGCGACGGTCGACTCCGCGGCCACCGCGATCTGGCCCGCGGTGGTGGACCCCACGGGGATGTTCTGAGCCTCAGCCATGGCTGTCGGTCTGCTCTCTTTCTACGTCAGTTGCGATCCTCGGCCCGCCCTGAGGGGCGGGCCAAGCTGCTGGAACGGGCGGCGGGTCAGCCGACCGCGCCTTCCATCTGCAGCTCGATCAGCCGGTTGAGCTCGAGGGCGTACTCCATGGGCAGCTCCTTCGCGATGGGCTCGACGAAGCCGCGCACGATCATCGCCATCGCCTCGAACTCGCTCAGACCACGGCTCATCAGGTAGAAGAGCTGGTCCTCGGAGACCTTGGAGACGGTCGCCTCGTGCCCCATGGACACGTCGTCCTCGCGGACGTCCACGTACGGGTACGTGTCCGAGCGGGAGATCGTGTCGACGAGGAGCGCGTCACAGAGCACGTTGGACTTGGAGCCGTGGGCGCCCTCGCCGATCTCCACCAGACCACGGTAGGAGGTACGGCCGCCACCGCGGGCGACGGACTTCGACACGATGTTCGACGACGTGTTCGGCGCCATGTGGACCATCTTGGAGCCGGCGTCCTGGTGCTGGCCCTCGCCCGCGAAGGCGATGGACAGCGTCTCGCCCTTGGCGTGCTCACCCATGAGGTAGACGGCCGGGTACTTCATCGTCACCTTGGAGCCGATGTTGCCGTCGATCCACTCCATGGTCGCGCCCTCGTAGGCGACGGCGCGCTTGGTGACCAGGTTGTAGACGTTGTTCGACCAGTTCTGGATGGTCGTGTAGCGGCAGCGGGCGTTCTTCTTGACGATGATCTCGACGACCGCGGAATGCAGCGAGTCCGACTTGTAGATCGGGGCGGTGCAGCCCTCGACGTAGTGCACATAGGCACCTTCGTCGACGATGATCAGGGTCCGCTCGAACTGGCCCATGTTCTCCGTGTTGATGCGGAAGTAGGCCTGGAGCGGGATCTCCACGTGCACGCCCGGCGGCACGTAGATGAAGGAGCCGCCCGACCACACGGCGGAGTTCAGCGACGCGAACTTGTTGTCGCCGACGGGGATGACGGTTCCGAAGTACTCCTTGAAGAGCTCCGGGTGCTCCTTCAGCGCGGTGTCGGTGTCGAGGAAGATGACGCCCTGCTCCTCCAGGTCCTCGCGGATCTGGTGGTAGACGACCTCCGACTCGTACTGCGCGGCGACACCGGCGACGAGGCGCTGCTTCTCCGCCTCGGGGATGCCGAGCTTGTCGTACGTGTTCTTGATGTCCTCGGGCAGGTCCTCCCAGGACTCCGCCTGCTTCTCCGTGGAGCGCACGAAGTACTTGATGTTGTCGAAGTCGATGCCGGAGAGGTCCGAGCCCCAGTTCGGCATGGGCTTCTTCTCGAACAGGCGCAGACCCTTGAGACGGAGCTTGGTCATCCACTCCGGCTCGTTCTTCTTGGAGGAGATGTCCCGGACGACGTCCTCGTTGATACCGCGCTTGGCAGAGGCGCCGGCCGTGTCGGAGTCGGCCCAGCCGTACTCGTACTTGCCCAGGCCCTCGAGCTCGGGGTGGGCAGTCTCCGTGGGGAGAGTCATGCGGGGTTCCTCCCGGCCGTGCTTGCAGATGCGTTGTGGGAAATCTTGGGGATGAACGTCGTGCAGACGCCGTCGCCGTGCGCGATGGTGGCGAGCCGCTGTACATGCGTACCGAGCAGCTCCGCGAAAAATTCCGTCTCCGCCTCGCAGAGCTGCGGAAACTGCTCGGCGACGTGGGCGACCGGGCAGTGGTGCTGGCAGAGCTGTTCACCCAGCTGGGGGTGGGGCGCGCTGCGCGCCGTGGCAGCGTACCCGTCGGCGCTCAGGGCCTTGGCCAGCGCTTGGGTCCGCTTCTCGGGCGGGGCCGTCTCGACCGCGCGGCGGTAGGCGCCCGCCTGCGCGGCGATCCTGGCGCGGGCGAAGGCCGCGATCGCCTCGTTGCCGCCCTCGCGGTCGGCGATCCAGCGCAGGGCGTCCGTCGCGAGCTTGTCGTACGACTGGTCGAAGGCGTCCCGTCCGCAGTCCGTCAGGGCGAACACCTTGGCCGGCCGGCCTCGGGTGCGCGCGCCGTACACCCGCTGCTCACGCGCCTCCACGACACCGTCGCCCGCGAGGGCGTCGAGGTGCCGGCGCACGGCCGCCTGGGTGAGGCCCAGCCGCTCGGCGAGCTCGGCGACGGTCGAGGGGCCGTGGTCCAGGATGGACCGCGCGACGCGGTTGCGGGTGGACCGCTCCCCGGTCGCCAGCTCCTCGTGCGGTGCCTCGCCGACGTTTTTCACAACGCCATTGTTGCGTAATTCCTTCGGACCGGGCAAGCCACCCGCGTCCATCCGGCGGTGCCCTACGTCACTTAGGCATACCTAATCTGACCTGCGGAAACGATCTCTGATCGATCAAACCGGTGGCATGGGGCAGCCGCTTCGGGGACACTCCGGAACCATGCCCACACCCCCTCCGACCGGCCCTCTTGTCACCCGCGAGACGCTCCGGACGCAGCTCGGCGAGCTCGGCGTACGCACCGGCGAGACCCTCCTCGTGCACTCCTCGCTCAGCGCCCTCGGCTGGGTCAACGGCGGCCCCGTAGCGGTGGTGCGAGGACTGCTCGACGTCCTCGGCCCGGAGGGGACCCTCGTGGTCCCCACCCAGACCGGTGACCTCTCCGACCCGGCCCTGTGGAGCAACCCGCCCGTGCCCCCGCAGTGGTGGACGGCCATCCGCGCCACCATGCCCGCCTACGATCCGCGGATCACGCCCGCCCGCGGGGTCGGCGTCGTCCCGGAGACCGTGCGCACCTGGCCCGGCGCGCTGCGCAGCGCGCATCCGCAGACCTCGTTCGCGGCGCTCGGCCCGCGCGCGGCGGACATCATCGACGGGCACGCGCCCGACTGCCGTCTCGGCGAGCGCAGCCCGCTGGCGAAGCTGGAGGCGATGGGCGCGCGCGTGCTGCTGCTCGGCGCCGGCTACGCCTCCTGCACGAGCTTCCACCTCGCCGAGTACCGGATACCCTCCCCGCGCGTCGCGGTGGGCCGGCCGGGGCCGGACGGCTGGGAGACCGTGACCGAGGTGTCGATCAGCTCGGACCGTTTCGACGAGCTGGGCTACGACTTCGAACGGGACCGCCCCGTCGTCCGCGGCAGGGTGGGCGCGGCCGAGGCGCGGTTGTTCCCGGTGGCGGAAGCGGTCGCCTTCGCCGAGCGGTGGCTGGCGGTCCACCGGCCGCGTGAGGAGGAGTAGCCGCACCCCGCGGTCCGGGCCACCGCGCGCGTACCTAGACTCTGGACCCATGCGAAGTGAGCCCGTGGTCCAGGTCCAGGCCCTGGTGAAGCGGTACGGCCCGAAGACCGCGGTGGACGGGCTCGACCTGGTGGCCCGGGCGGGTGTGACCGCCGTGCTCGGCCCCAACGGGGCGGGCAAGACGACCACCATCGAGACCTGCGAGGGGTACCGGAAGCCGGACTCCGGCACGGTGCGCGTCCTGGGTCTCGACCCGGTCGCGGACTCCGCCGGCCTGCGGCCCCGCATCGGCGTGATGCTCCAGTCCGGCGGCGTCTACTCGGGTTCCCGAGCCGACGAGATGCTCCGGCACGTGGCGAAGCTGCACGCGCACCCCCTGGACGTGGACGGGCTGATCGAACGGCTGGGGCTCGGCTCCTGCGGCCGTACCGCCTACCGGCGGCTGTCGGGCGGTCAGCAGCAGCGGCTCGCGCTGGCCATGGCCGTGGTCGGGCGGCCCGAACTCGTCTTCCTCGACGAGCCGACCGCCGGGCTCGATCCGCAGGCCCGCCGCGCCACCTGGGACCTGGTCCGGGATCTGCGCGCCGACGGCGTCTCGGTGATCCTCACCACCCACTACATGGACGAGGCCGAGCAGCTCGCCGACGACGTCGCGATCATCGACGCGGGCCGGGTCATCGCCCAGGGATCCCCGGAGGAGCTGTGCCGGGGCGGCGCGGAGAACACCCTGCGCTTCTCGGGCCGGCCCGGCCTGGACGTGGGCTCGCTGCTGAAGGCGCTGCCCGCCGACTGCTCGGCCGCCGAGCTGACACCGGGTTCGTACCGGGTCGTCGGCAAGGTCGATCCCCAATTGCTCGCGACGGTCACCTCCTGGTGCGCCCAGCACGGCGTGATGCCGGAGAGGATCTCGGTCGAACGGCACACCCTGGAGGACGTCTTCCTGGAGCTCACCGGCAAGGAGTTGCGCTCGTGACCGCCACCGGCACGGGGAGGTACACGCCGAAGCCCGGCGCGGCGCCCCTCCACCGCATGATCGCGGCCCAGGCCGCGCTCGAGACGAAGATGCTGCTGCGCAACGGCGAGCAACTGCTGCTGACGGTGGTGATCCCGACCCTGCTGCTGACGCTGTTCAGCACCGTGGACATCGTCGACACCGGCGCCGGCGAGGCGGTCGACTTCCTCGCACCGGGCATCCTCGCGCTCGCCGTGATGTCGACGGCGTTCACCGGCCAGGCCATCGCGACCGGCTTCGAGCGGCGCTACGGCGTGCTGAAGCGGCTGGCCTCCTCGCCCCTGCCCCGCTGGGGCCTGATGACGGCGAAGACCCTGTCCGTCCTGGTCACCGAGGTGCTCCAGGTGATCCTGCTGACGGCGATCGCCTTCGCGCTCGGCTGGTCGCCGCAGGGCAACCCGTTCGCCGTGCTGCTGCTCCTGATCCTCGGCACGGCGGCCTTCTCGGGCCTGGGCCTGCTGATGGCCGGGACGCTGAGGGCCGAGGCGACGCTGGCCGCCGCCAACCTGGTGTTCCTGCTGCTGCTCGTCGGCGGCGGGGTCATCGTGCCGCTCGACAAGTTCCCCGCCGCCGCGCAGGACGTGCTCGGCCTGCTGCCCGTCTCGGCCCTGTCGGACGGGCTGCGGGACGTGCTCCAGCACGGCGCCGGGATGCCCTGGGGCGACCTGGGGATCCTGGCCGTCTGGGCGGTCGTGGGGCTGGCTGCGGCCGGGAAGTTCTTCCGCTGGGAGTAGGGAACGTGTCCGGTGAGGGGCCCTCGTGAAAGCGTGCACAAGCGGCGGCTTACGATGGTTCGCGTGCCCAACGTGACCCGCGCCGACGCCCTGGCCGCCCTGCGCAATCCGCTCGCCTTCATCGCCGAGCGCTGGACCCCGGAACCCCGGACGGTCCGGCGCGCGACGCTCTCCGCACTCCTGATGTCGGTGCTCATCGTCGTCACCGGCGGCGCCGTACGGCTGACGGGCTCGGGTCTGGGCTGCCCGACCTGGCCCAAGTGCACCGACGACTCGCTCACCGCCACCAGCGCGATGGGCCTGCACGGCGCCATCGAGTTCGGCAACCGCATGCTCACGTACGTGCTGTGCGCCGCCGTCGGCTGGGCGATCATCGCCGCGCGCTCGCGGAAGCCGTACCGGCGTGGCCTGACCCGGCTGGGCTGGGCGCAGTTCTGGATCGTGATGAGCAACGCGGTGCTCGGCGGCATCGTCGTGCTGGTCGGTCTCAATCCGTACACGGTGGCGGCGCACTTCGTGGCGACGTCGGCGCTCATCGCGGTGGCCACGGTGATGTGGCAGCGCACCCGTGAGGGCGACGCGGCACCGCGCCCGCTGGTCGGCAGCGCCGTGCGGCAGCTGGTGTGGTTCCTGGTCGCGGCGGCCGTCCTGCTCATCCTGGTCGGCACCGTCGTCACCGGCGCGGGCCCGCACGCGGGCGACTCCAGCGAGGTCGAGCGGATGCCCGTCGACTGGGAGACGGTGAGCAAGCTGCACGCCGTGCTGGCGTGGATCGTGGTGACTCTGACGTTCGCCCTGTGGTTCGTCCTCAAGGCGGTCGGCGCCCCCAAGGACCCGCTGAACCGCACCCGAGAGCTGTTCCTGATCCTGCTCGCGCAGGGCGTCATCGGCTACGTCCAGTACTTCACGGACCTGCCCGAGGTCCTGGTCGGCCTGCACATGCTGGGCTCGGCCGTGATGTGGATCTGGGTGCTGCGGGTGGTGCTGTCGCTGCGCGAGCGGCCGGAGGCCGTGGCCGACCTGCCCGGCCCGACGGCCGAGGCCACTCTGACCAAGGCCTAGGCCCTTTCTCCCACGGAGTCCATCAGAAGGGGCCTAGTCCAGCCCGTACACCCTGCGCGCGTTGGCTGACGCCAGCATGCCCGCCACCCGCTGCGCGTCGGTCAGGGACCACGCTCCTTCGGCGACCCAGGTGCCGAGCACCCGCCCCAGGGCCTCGCGGAACAGCCGGGCGCCCACCACGTGCAGTTCGGGCAGCCCCTGCGCGCCGGTGGAGAAGAGGATCTTACCGAAGGGCGCCAGCTCCAGGATCTCCGCGAGGACGGTCGCGGCCCGGGCGCCCGTGCGCACCAGGGCGGCGCCGCAGTCGGCGTGGACGTGCGGGAAGACACCGGCGAGATGGGCCGCGTGCCGGTGGTACGGGTAGCCGTGCAGCAGGACGAGGTCCGTGCCCAGGCCGGCCGTGGCCCGCACGAAGTCCGTCAGCAGCACCGGGTCCGTACGGTCGATCCTCGGCCCCGGGGCGCCCAGCCCCGCGTGCAGCTGGAGCGGCAGCCCCGAGGCGACCGCGCTCCACAGCAGATGCCGTAGCAGTACCGGGTCGCTCAGCTCCCCGCCCACGCCGCGCCCGGCGAGCCAGCGCCCGGCCGCCCCGCGCACCTCCCCCGGGCCGGGCGGCTCCGGTGCGAGGGCGAGGCCGTGCCGTACACCCGCGACCGAGGTGAAGGCGACGGCGTCCGCGGCGGCCGCGTGCACCGACTCGGCGAGATTGGCGAGGAAGGACTCGACGGTTCCGGAGGTGTCGGCGACCTGCTCGGCCAGGAGTTCCAGGCGCACGATCTCGCGGGCCTCGGCGGCTCCCGCGGAGGCCAGCTCGCCGGGTTCCGTCAGATCGCCGGGGAGGCCCGTGTCGACCAGGTACGTGGTGATGCCGCTGCCGCGCAGGAGCCGGCGGCCGGACTCCAGAACGCCCAGCTCCCGGCGTCGGGCCAGGTAGCGGGCGGGCGTGCTGTGCGGTTCGAGGCCGAGCAGGGGCGGGCACCAGCGCCGCACGGCGAAGCCGGTCTGGGTGTCGAAGAGGGTGGTGCCGGGGGCGGGTGGGCCCTCGGTGCGGCTGAGGTGGGCCTCGAAGGTGCCGAGGCCCAGCTCCGTGCGCAGCACTCCGTGGCAGTACTGGTCCACCAGTGACGGCGTTTCGATCATCCGGGCCTCCCGGTGTGGACCCTGTTGCTCTCAAGGGTCCTAACGGGTGAACCGGGTTCGAGGTCGCGGTCCCGGGGGTGTGGGCGGGTTTGTTCGGCGGGCGCGGGCGAGATGTGGTTGCTCGCGCCCACGCGGCGGAGCCGCACATCGATACAGCCCCGCGCCCCCAAGAGGGTCAGTCGTTCTTGGGGCCGCCTACCTGGATCCCCGCCATGCGCGACCACTCGTAGCGGCCCGTCTTGACCTTCGCGGCGAATTCGCCGTCGAAGGACTCGTGGGCCGTGATGCCCGACTTCTCCACGGCCTTCTCGGCGATCTCGTACGAGGGGGCGACCAGGTCGCCCCAGTTGCCGTCCTCGCCGACCAGGACGATGCGGGCGCCGCGCTCGCCGAGGTAGGCGACCTGGCCCTCGGCACCGCCGTGGGCCTGGGAGAAGGAGGAGATCTGCTGGGCCAGCCGGGCGGCCTTGCGCTCGGCCTTCGGGTCAACCTGCTGCGTGTCTGCCATGGCCAGGATGCTACTCACGGGTAGATCGTCTCGCGAGGGCAGGGCGGTGTGACGTACGTCAGCGCAGGAACGGGTCGACCGCGACCGCAACGAACAGCAGCGACACGTACGTGATCGACCAGTGGAACAGGCGCATCTCCTTCAGCTTGGCGCCCGTCACCTCCGCCTTCGCACGGTTCTGCAGGCCGTGCGCCTCCCAGAGCCAGAAGCCGCCCGCCAGCAGCGCCACCGACGTGTAGAACCAGCCGGTGTAGCCGAGCGGGGTCAGCAGCAGCGAGACGGCGACCATGACCCAGCTGTAGAGCACGATCTGCCGGGCGACCACCTTGTTGGAGGCGACCACCGGCAGCATCGGCACACCCACGCGCGCGTAGTCCTCTCTGACCTTCATGGACAGCGGCCAGTAGTGCGGCGGCGTCCAGAAGAACATGACGAGGAAGAGGATGACCGGCGCCCACGACATCGAGTTCGTGACCGAGGACCAGCCGATCAGCACCGGCAGGCAGCCCGCGATACCGCCCCACACGATGTTCTGCGAGGTACGGCGCTTGAGGATCATCGTGTAGACGACGACGTAGAAGAGGAGCGCGCCGAGGGCGAGCCAGGCGCTCAGCCAGTTCACGGTGAGACCGAACAGCAGCGTCGAGGCGACGGCCAGCGTGATGCCGAAGACCAGGCACTCGCGCGGGCTGACCATGCCGGTGACCAGCGGGCGCTGCGAGGTGCGGTCCATGAGCGCGTCGATGTCCCGGTCGATGTACATGTTGAGCGCGTTGGCGCCGCCCGCGGACATGTAGCCGCCGATGCACGTCAGCAGCACCAGCGTCAGGTCGGGCACGCCCTGCTGCGCCAGGAACATCACCGGCACCGTGGTGATCAGCAGCAGCTCGATGATCCGCGGCTTGGTGAGAGCCACGAACGCCTTGACACGGGCCCCGAACGGCCGGTGGGCCGGGCTCTGGTCCGCCCCTAGCATCCCCGCTGGACGGGATTCAACGGCCGTCACGCACACCCCTACAGAGACATCCCAGCAAGCCCCACCCGTGTGAAGTCCCGGTAAAGGCTCGCGCGTACCACGCCACTTTAGACGTTGCCCAGAGTCGGACATTCGCGGGGGTCCGCTCGTGTTGGCGGGCGCCTTCCGACGGGCGCGCCGAAGCTCGATTGAGCACCCGGATGAGCGGCTCCGTATTCACCTGTCGAATGCGGTACGGCCCAGTCAGCAGGCGGACCGGGATCAGCCCCGGCACTCTGGAGTGACTCGAAAAAACGCACGTCCCACGGGGGTAGGCTCGACTGCGGCCGGTGGGCGCCCCGATACACCGGCATCCGACATGTGGAGAGGAGCCCTGACCCAGGGTGAGCACCAAGCCGACCACCACAGACCTCGAGTGGACCGAGTTGGACCAGCGGGCCGTCGACACCGCGCGTGTCCTGGCCGCCGATGCCGTACAGAAGGTCGGTAACGGCCATCCGGGTACGGCGATGAGCCTGGCGCCTGCCGCCTACACCCTCTTCCAGAAGGTGATGCGGCACGACCCGGCGGACGCCGACTGGGTCGGGCGGGACCGCTTCGTGCTGTCCGCCGGCCACTCGTCCCTGACCCTCTACACCCAGCTGTACCTGGCCGGCTTCGGCCTGGAGCTGGATGATCTGAAGTCCTTCCGCACCTGGGGTTCGAAGACCCCCGGTCACCCGGAGTACGGGCACACGACCGGTGTGGAGACGACGACCGGCCCGCTCGGGCAGGGCGTCGCCAACGCGGTGGGCATGGCGATGGCCGCCCGCTACGAGCGCGGCCTGTTCGACCCGGAGGCCGCCGAGGGCGAGTCCCCGTTCGACCACTTCATCTACTGCATCGCCGGTGACGGCTGCCTCCAGGAGGGCATCTCCGCCGAGGCCTCGTCCCTCGCGGGCCACCAGAAGCTGGGCAACCTGATCCTGCTGTGGGACGACAACCACATCTCGATCGAGGGCGACACGGAGACGGCCGTCTCCGAGGACACCGCCAAGCGGTACGAGGCCTACGGCTGGCACGTGCAGCGCGTGGAGCCGAAGGCCGACGGCGACCTGGACCCGACCGCGATCTTCGAGGCGGTCCAGCAGGCCAAGGCCGTCACGGACCGGCCGTCGTTCATCGCGATGCGCTCGATCATCGCCTGGCCGGCCCCGAACGCGCAGAACACCGAGGCCGCCCACGGCTCGGCGCTGGGCGAGGACGAGGTCGCAGCCACCAAGCGGGTGCTGGGCTTCGACCCGGAGCAGACCTTCGAGGTCGCGGGCGAGGTCATCACGCACACCCGCAAGGCGCTGGAGCGGGGTCAGGCGGCCCGCGCGGTGTGGGAGAAGGCCTACCAGCAGTGGCGGGACAACAACCCCGAGCGCGCCGCGGAGTATGACCGGATCGCCCAGGGTGAGCTGCCCACCGGCTGGGAGGAGAAGATCCCGGTCTTCGAGGTCGGCAAGGGCGTGGCCACCCGTGCCGCCTCCGGCAAGGTGCTGCAGGCGCTCGGCGGGGTCATCCCCGAGCTGTGGGGCGGCTCGGCCGACCTGGCCGGCTCCAACAACACCACGATCGACAAGACCAGCTCCTTCCTCCCGGCGGACAACCCGCTGCCGGAGGCGGACCCTTACGGGCGCACGATCCACTTCGGTATCCGCGAGCACGCGATGGCCGCCGAGATGAACGGCATCGCGCTGCACGGCAACACCCGGATCTTCGGCGGCACGTTCCTGGTCTTCTCCGACTACATGCGCAACGCGGTGCGGCTGTCGGCGCTGATGCACCTGCCGGTGACGTACGTGTGGACGCACGACTCCATCGGTCTGGGCGAGGACGGACCGACCCACCAGCCGGTCGAGCACCTCGCCTCGCTGCGCGCGATCCCGGGCCTGAACGTCGTGCGCCCGGCGGACGCCAACGAGACGGCTATCGCCTGGCGCGAGATCCTCAAGCGCTGGACGAAGGAGTTCGGCAAGGGCCAGCCGCACGGTCTGGCGCTGACCCGGCAGGGCGTGCCGACGTACGAGCCCAACGAGGACGCGGCCAAGGGCGGTTACGTCCTGTTCGAGGCCGACGGC
Source organism: Streptomyces sp. 378 (assembly GCF_030124145.1). GTDB lineage: Bacteria > Actinomycetota > Actinomycetes > Streptomycetales > Streptomycetaceae > Streptomyces. The sequence goes on along the minus strand of NZ_JASKMS010000017.1, from coordinate 16,202 downwards.
GGCGAGCCCGACGTGATCCTCATCGCCACCGGCTCGGAGGTGCACGTCGCCGTGGAGGCGCGCGAGCAGCTCCAGGGCGCCGGCGTGCCCACCCGCGTGGTGTCCATGCCGTCGGTGGAGTGGTTCGAGCAGCAGGACCAGGGGTACCGGGACAGCGTCCTGCCGCCGTCCGTCCGGGCCCGTGTCGCGGTGGAGGCCGGTATCGGTCTCACGTGGCACAAGTACGTGGGGGACGCCGGCCGCATCGTTTCCCTGGAGCACTTCGGTGCTTCGGCCGACGGCAAGGTGCTTTTCCGCGAGTTCGGCTTCACCGCCGAGAACGTGGCCGCCGCCGCGCGGGAATCGATCGCCGCAGCCCAGCGCTGACGCTCATATACGACACGTAGGAGATGGAATTTCCATGACAGACGCACTCAAGCGCCTCTCCGAGGAAGGCGTGGCGATCTGGCTGGACGACCTGTCGCGCAAGCGGATCACGTCCGGCAACCTCGCCGAGCTGATCGACCAGCAGCACGTCGTGGGCGTCACCACCAACCCGTCGATCTTCCAGAAGGCGATTTCGCAGGGTGACGGCTACGACACGCAGCTGACCGACCTCGCCGCCCGCGAGGTCACCGTCGAAGAGGCCGTCCGCATGATCACCACGGCGGACGTCCGTGACGCCGCCGACGTGCTGCGCCCCGTCTTCGACGCCACCGGCGGCAAGGACGGCCGGGTCTCGATCGAGGTCGACCCGCGCCTGGCGCACAACACGCGGGCGACGGTCGCCGAGGCCAAGCAGCTCGCCTGGCTGGTGGACCGCCCCAACACGCTCATCAAGATCCCGGCGACCGAGGCGGGCATCCCGGCCATCGCCGAGACCATCGGCCTGGGCATCAGTGTCAACGTCACGCTGATCTTCTCGCTGGAGCGCTACCGCCTGGTCATGGACGCGTTCCTGACCGGCCTGGAGAAGGCCAAGGAGCGCGGCCTGGACCTCTCGCAGATCCACTCGGTGGCGTCGTTCTTCGTGTCCCGCGTGGACACCGAGATCGACAAGCGGATCGACGCGCTGGGCACCGACGAGGCCAAGGCGCTGCGCGGCAAGGCCGCCCTCGCCAATGCCCGTCTGGCCTACCAGGCGTACGAGGAGATCTTCTCCTCGGACCGCTGGAACGCCCTGGAGAAGGCGGGTGCCAACAAGCAGCGTCCGCTGTGGGCGTCCACCGGCGTGAAGGACAAGGCGTACAAGGACACGATGTACGTCACCGAGCTGGTCGCGCCGAACACGGTGAACACCATGCCGGAGGCGACCCTGTTCGCCACCGAGGACCACGGTGAGATCACCGGCGACACCGTCGCCGGCACCTACGAGCAGGCCCGCGCCGACCTCGACGCCGTCGAGAAGCTCGGGATCAAGTACGACGACGTGGTGCGGCTGCTGGAGGAGGAGGGCGTCGAGAAGTTCGAGGCGTCCTGGACCGACCTGCTGAAGTCGACCGAGGCCGAACTCCGGCGCCTCGCGCCCTCGGAGGGCTGAACAGGTGTCGAGCAGCAATCCGCTGCGTGACCCCGCGGACCGACGGCTCCCGCGTATCGCGGGGCCGTCGGGCCTGGTCATCTTCGGCGTCACGGGCGACCTGTCCCGGAAGAAGCTGATGCCCGCCGTGTACGACCTCGCCAACCGGGGTCTGTTGCCGCCGGGCTTCTCGCTGGTGGGCTTCGCCCGCCGCGAGTGGGCGCACGAGGACTTCGCCCAGGAGGTCCACGACGCGGTCAAGGAGCACGCCCGCACTCCCTTCCGCGAGGAGGTCTGGCAGCAGCTCATCCAGGGGATGCGCTTCGTGCAGGGCACCTTCGACGACGACGACGCGTTCGAGCGGCTGCGCTCCACGATCGACGAGCTGGACAAGGCCCAGGGCACCGGCGGCAACTTCGCCTTCTACCTGTCGGTGCCGCCGAAGTCCTTCCCGGTGGTCATCCAGCAACTGAAGAAGCACCAGCTGGCCGACCAGACGGGCGGCTCCTGGCGGCGCGCGGTCATCGAGAAGCCGTTCGGGCACGACCTGAAGTCGGCCGAGGAGCTCAACAAGGTCGTCCACGAGGTCTTCGCCCCGGACCAGGTCTTCCGCATCGACCACTACCTGGGCAAGGAGACCGTCCAGAACATCCTGGCGCTGCGCTTCGCCAACACGATGTTCGAGCCGATCTGGAACCGGTCCCTCGTGGACCACGTGCAGATCACCATGGCGGAGGACATCGGCATCGGCGGCCGGGCCGGTTACTACGACGGCATCGGCGCGGCCCGTGACGTCATCCAGAACCACCTGCTCCAGCTCCTGGCGCTGACCGCCATGGAGGAGCCGGCCTCCTTCGACGCGGACGCGCTGGCCGCCGAGAAGACCAAGGTCCTCGGCGCCGTGAAGCTGCCGAAGGACATGGGCCGGGACACCGTGCGCGGCCAGTACGCGGCCGGCTGGCAGGGCGGCGCGAAGGTGATCGGCTATCTCGACGAGGACGGCATCAACGCCTCGTCGAAGACCGACACGTACGCCGCGATCAAGCTGGAGATCGACAACCGCCGCTGGGCGGGTGTCCCGTTCTATCTGCGCACCGGCAAGCGGCTCGGCCGCCGGGTGACGGAGATCGCGGTCGTCTTCCAGCGGGCCCCGCACTCCCCCTTCGACTCGACGGCCACCGAGGAGCTGGGTTCCAACGCGATCGTCATCCGCGTCCAGCCGGACGAGGGCGTGACGGTCCGCTTCGGCTCGAAGGTGCCGGGCACGTCGATGGAGATCCGGGACGTGTCGATGGACTTCGCCTACGGCGAGTCCTTCACGGAGTCCAGCCCGGAGGCGTACGAGCGTCTCATCCTGGACGTCCTGCTCGGTGACTCGAACCTCTTCCCGCGCACCGAGGAGGTCGAGCTGTCCTGGAAGATCCTCGACCCGATCGAGGAGTACTGGGACAAGAACGACAGGCCCGCCCAGTACCCGGCCGGTACCTGGGGGCCCGTCGAGGCGGACGAAATGCTCGAGCGACACGGACGGAGCTGGCGTCGGCCATGAAGATAGACCTCACGGACACCACGGCCAGCAAGGTCAACAAGGCGCTGGTGCAGGGCCGCCGGGCGATCGGCACCCCGGCGGTCGGCATGGTGCTCACGCTGGTCATCGTGACGGACGAGGAGAACGCCTACGACGCGCTGAAGGCCGCGAACGACGCCTCGCACGAGCATCCCGCCCGCACGCTCGTGGTCATCAAGCGCGTCTCCCGTTCGCCCCGCGACCGTACGCAGTCCCGTCTCGACGCGGAGGTCCGGGTCGGGGCCGACGCGGGTTCCGGCGAGACGGTGGTGCTCCGGCTGTACGGCGAGGTCGTCGATCACGCCCAGTCGGTGGTGCTGCCGCTGCTGCTGCCGGACGCCCCGGTGGTGGTGTGGTGGCCGGTGAACGCGCCGCTCGACCCGGCGAAGGACCCCCTGGGGGCCCTCGCCCAGCGCCGCGTCACCGACACGTACGCCTCCGAGCAGCCGGTACGGGACCTGGCCACCCGGTCCGGGACCTACACCCCGGGCGACACGGACCTGTCCTGGACCCGCATCACGCCCTGGCGCTCCATGCTGGCGGCGGCCCTGGACCAGGTGGCCTGCGAGGTCCGGGCCGTCGAGGTGGAGGGCGAGGAGTTCAACCCGAGCTGTGAGCTGCTGGCGATGTGGCTCGCGGACCGGCTGGACGTCCCCGTGAAGCGCTCGCTGTCCGGCGGGCCCGGTCTGACGGCGGTCCGGATGGACACCAACTGCGGCCCCATCAAGCTGGACCGTGCCGACGGCTCCCTGGCGACGCTCTCCATCGAGGGCCAGCCGGACCGGGCGGTGGCGCTCAAGCGCCGGGAGACCGCCGAGCTGATGGCGGAGGAGCTGCGGCGGCTGGACCCGGACGACACGTACGCGTCCGCCCTGCGCTACGGCGTGGACCGGCTGAAGTCCTCGGGCTCGGTGCCCAAAAGTGAGGGGCGAGCAGGACTCGCCCTCCCCGCTCCCGTCGAAACTGCCGCGAAAGCACCCGCTGCGGAAGCGACGGCGCAGGCACCGGTGAGGCGGGAACCGCCGGCGCTGGAGCCGGTCCGGAAGGCGGAGGCGAAGTGAGTACGGCACCGCAGCTGGTCGTGCACCGCGACAAGGAGCTGATGGCGCAGGCCGCGGCGGCCCGGCTGATCACCAGGATCGTGGACGCGCAGGCCTCCCGGGGCTCGGCGTCCGTGGTCCTGACGGGCGGCCGCAACGGCAACGGCCTGCTGGCGGCCCTGGCCGCGGCGCCCGCCCGGGACGCGATCGACTGGAGCCGGCTCGACCTCTGGTGGGGTGACGAGCGGTTCCTGCCCGAGGGGGACCCGGACCGCAACGTCACCCAGGCGAGGGAGGCTCTCCTCGACTCGGTGCCGCTCGCCCCGAAGCGGGTGCACGCGATGCCCGCATCGGACGGCCCTGACGGCACCGACGTGGACGCGGCGGCTGCCGCGTACGCGCAGGAGTTGGCAGCGGCGGCGGGCCCGGAGAACCACGGGCCCGTGCCCACCTTCGACGTGCTGATGCTGGGCGTGGGCCCGGACACGCACGTGGCGTCGCTGTTCCCGGAGCTGCCGGCAGTCAGGGAGACCGACCGCACGGTGGTCGGTGTCCACGGCGCGCCCAAGCCGCCGCCGACCCGGGTGACGCTGACCCTGCCGGCGATCCGTGCGGCCCGTGAGGTGTGGCTGCTGGCCGCGGGCGAGGACAAGGCCCAGGCGGCGGCGATCGCCCTGTCGGGCGCGGGCGAGATCCAGGCCCCGGCAGCGGGGGCGTACGGCAGGAGCCGTACCTTGTGGCTGATGGACGGGGCGGCGGCTTCCCGACTGCCGCGTTCGCTGTATCCACCAGCGTCGGCGTGAACGCCTTCGGGCCCCCGCTTCGCAGTGAAGCGGGGGCCCGAAACGTATGCGCTACTTCACCGACCCCGCCATCACGCCCTGCACGAAGTGCCGCTGGAACGCGAAGAACACGACCACCGGGACGACCAGGGACACGAACGCCCCGGGTGCCAGGACGTCGATGTTGCTGCCGAACTGGCGGATCTGCGACTGGAGTTCCACGGTCAGCGGCTGTGAGGCGCTGTCCGCGAACAGCAGTGCCACCAGCATGTCGTTCCACACCCACAGGAACTGGAAGATGGCCAGGGAGGCGATCGCGGGCCGTCCCACGGGCAGGACGAGCCGCGTGAAGATGCGCCACTCGGTGCCGCCGTCCATGCGCGCCGCCTCCAGCATCTCCTTCGGCATCTCGGCGAAGTAGTTCCGCAGCAGGAACACCGCGAAGGGAAGACCGTAGGCCACGTGGAAGAGCACGACGCCGGGGATCGTGCCGAAGAGGCCCAGTTGTCCGAAGAGTTTGGCGACCGGCAGCAGACCGATCTGCACCGGCACCACCAGCAGCGCGACCACGACCAGGAAGATCACCTCCCGCCCGGGGAAGTCCAGCCACGCGAAGGCGTACCCCGCGAGGGCCGCGACCACCACGACCAGCACCGTCGTCGGCACCGATATCAGCACCGTGTTCCAGAACGCCTGGGTGATCCCGGCGTTCCCCAGCAGTGAGGAGTAGTTGTCGAGGGACAGTTGCCCGGGGCTGGAGAACACCGTCCACCAGCCGCCCTTCGCCGTGTCCTCGGAGGACCGCAGCGAGGACAGGAACAGCCCGGCCAGCGGCGTCATCCACACCAGGCCCACCAGGACGAGGAAGGCCTGGACGACTCCGCTGCCCAGCCCGCGCCGGACCGCGTTCATCGCTGCCCCCTTCGGAAACGGCGGACGTTGAACACCATGGCCGGGACGACCAGCAGCAGGAGCAGCACGCCGAGGGCGCTGCCGAGTCCCTGGTTGTTGCCGCCGCCGAACGACACCAGCCACATCTGCGTCGCGAGCACGGTCGCGTCCTCCTGCACGGGCCCGGGGGCGATGATGTAGACGAGGTCGAAGACCTTCATCACGTTGATGACGAGGGTGATGAACACGACCGACAGGACGGGGGCCAGCAGCGGCACCGTGATCCGCCGGAAGATCTGCCACTCGTTGGCGCCGTCCATCCGCGCCGCCTCCAGGGCGTCCCGCGGCAGCGTCGACAGTCCCGCGCCGATCAGCACCATGGCGAAGCCGGTCCAGATCCAGAGGTACGCGCCGATGATCGCCGGGGTGACCAGCGCCGGTCCGAGCCAGGAGACGCCCTCGTAGGGCTGGGCGAAGTTCGACGACGGCAGTCGCACCTGGTAGGAACCCGATGCGAGCCCCTCGAAGCCGAAGGAACCGTCGGCGGCCGTGGTGGTCGTGGCGATCGTCTCACCGCCGCGGACCGCCTCGACCCGCATCTCCGGCAGTCCCTTCTCCCCCCGGTCGACCCTGCCCTGCTCCCCTCCCCCACCGGGCACGAAGTCCAGGTAGACGACCCCGCGCAGTTCGTCGGGGCCGGCCTTGCGCTCCGCCGCCGCGAAGGCGGGCCGGGCGCCGCCGGGCAGGTCGGCGGGCTGTACGCCGACCAGGCCCAGCGTCACCGCGTCCCCGGGGGACGCGCTCGCGCTCGTGCGGTACGACCCGTCCTCGTCCTTGGTCAGACCCTGGCCGTCACGCGCCCGGGCCGTCGGGTACGAGGACTCCGGCTCGAAGGCGTCGTGAACGGAGACCACCGCGGCGTTGAGCACGCCCTTGTCGGGGTCCTGGTCGTAGGCGAGCCGGAAGATGATGCCGGCGGCGAGGAAGGAGACCGCCATCGGCATGAAGAGGAGCAGTTTGAAGGCCGTGGCCCAGCGGACCTTCTCCACCAGCACGGCGAGGATCAGGCCGAGTCCGGTGAGCAGGGCCGGGGCGACGACGACCCAGACGGCCGTGTTGCGGACGGCCTTGAGGGTCGCCGGGTCGCGGAACATCTCGGCGTAGTTGTCGCCGCCGACGAAGCTCGTCCCGGAGGCGTCGAAGAAGCTGCGGCCGATGCTGAACAGCACGGGGTAGACGACGAGCGCGCCGAGCAGCAGCAGCGCGGGCAGCACGAACAGCAGGGCGATGATCTTCCCGCGCCGGCGCAGCCGCCTGTTGGGGTCGGCGACCGGCCCGGGCGGTGGGGGGCCCGTCTCTTTCACGAGGGTGGCTGTCATGGCGTATCAGTCCTGGTACGCCTTGGCCGCCGCGGCCTCCAGCCTCGCCGCGGTGCCCTTCGGGTCGGACGGGTCGCGCAGGAAGTCCTGCAGCAGCTTCCACTCGCCGGTGCCCTTGGTGCCGCCGAACGCGGCCGGGGCCTGGTCGGACATGTCGAAGCGGACCGAATCCCCGGCGTCGACGAGGGACTTGGCGGTGGCGCGGGTGACGTCGTCACCGTAGGAAGCGAGGTCGAGCTTCTTGTTCGGGGAGAGGAAGCCGCCCGCCTCGGCCCAGACGGCCGAGGCCTCGGGGGTCGCCAGGTACTCCAGGAGGGCCTGGGCGGCCTTCTGGTTCTTGCCGTCCTTGAGGACGACGGCGGCGTCGCCGCCGCTGACGACCGGTGCTTCGCCGCCGCCGACCGCCGGGAACGGGAAGAAGTTCGCGTCCTGGCCGATCTTCTTGCCGAACTGGTCCTTGGCGACACCGGCGACGAAGTCGCCCTCGTAGACCATGCCGGCTTCGGGCTGCGGGCCGAACACCTTCTCCACCGAGCCGGGGAAGTCGGTGTTCAGGGCGCCCTTCTGGCCGCCCGCGATGAGCTGCTTGTCCTTGAAGAGCTTGCCGAGGGTGGTGAGGGCGTCGACGACGGACGCGTCGGTCCACTTCAGCTTGTGGGCGGCGAGGGCGTCGTACTTCTCGGGCCCGGCCTGGGAGAGGTAGACGTTCTCGAACCAGTCGGTGAGGGTCCAGCCGTCCTGACCGGCGACGGAGAACGCGGCGAGACCGGAGTCGGACACCGTCTGCCCGGCCTTCAGCATCTCGTCGTAGCTCTTCGGGGGCTTGACCCCGGCCTGCTCCAGGGCGTCGGGGCTGTACCAGACGGTCGACTTGTGGGCGGCCTTGAAGTACAGGCCGTACAGGGTGCCGTCGACGCTGCCGTACTTCTTCCACACGGGGGCGTACCCGGCGTCGACGGCCTGCTCGGTCTTCTTCGACAGCGGCTTGAGCCAGCCGTTCTGCGCGAACTGCTTGAGCACGCCGACCTGCGGAACCATCACGACGTCGGGGGCGTTGCCGCCCTCGATCTTGCTGCCGACGACGGTGGAGACGTTGTCGCCGGTGGACGTGAACTGCGTCTTGGCGCCGGTCTTCTCGGTGAAGGCGTCCAGCACCTTCTGGAAGTTCTTCTGCTCGGTGCCGGACCAGACGCCGGCCACGGTGATCGACTGGCCGTCGAGCGCCTTGTCGCCGCCGCCGGCCGAGACGGGTCCGCCGCCACAGGCGGTCGCGCCGAGCGCCAGGACGAGGGCGGTGCAGCCGGTGAGCAGGGTGGTACGTCGTCGCATCATCGTTGATGTCCCTTCGGGGAGTTGACTTGTGAGGCGTTCGCTTGCGGTGCGTTCAGGAACGGATCCACCAGGCGGCCGTGGACCCGGAGAGCACTCCGGGCGGGCAGGGGCCGCTGGCGAGCAGGGGGGAGCCGGGGACCGGCGCGGGGGTGGGGGCGGTGCCGAAGTTGACGGCGCACACCAGGTCGCCGCGTTCGAAGGCCAGGACGCCGGGCGGAGTGTCCAGCCAGCGCAGGGTGCCCTCGCCCAACTGGGGCAGGGCGGAGCGCAGTTGCAGACCGTCGCGGTACAGGTGCCAGAAGGAGCGGGTGTCGGCGAGGGCGCGGTCGGTGGCGTACTCGGCGAAGTACTCGGGCTGCGGCAGCCACGGCTTGGCGCTCTCCACGCCGGGGGTGAAGCCGAACGGCGAGGCCTGGCCCGACCAGGGCAGCGGAACCCGGCAGCCGTCGCGGATGCGGGCCCGGCTGCCGGTGCGGCGGAAGATCGGGTCGGTGAGGACGTCGTCGGGCAGGTCCACGACCTCCGGCAGGCCCAACTCCTCGCCCTGGTAGATGTACGCGGCGCCGGGCAGCGCCAGCAGCAGCAGCGCGGCGGCGCGGGCCCGGGCGGCCCCGAGGCCGCTGCCGTCGGTGGCCGGTTCGCCGTAGCGGGTGACGGTGCGGACCTGGTCGTGGTTGTTGAGGACCCAGGTGACCGTCGAGCCGGTGCCGGCGATGTCCTGCATGGCCTCGGAGATGACCTTCCGGAAGGCGTCCGGGTTCCAGGGGGCGCTGAGCAGGTCGAAGAAGAAGGCCTGGTGCAGTTCGTCGGGGCGGACGTACCGCGCGTGCTCGCGGGCGGTGGGGACGGAGACCTCGCCGACGAGGAGGCGGTCGCGGCCGTCGCGCTCGGTGTACTCCTCGCACAGGGAGCGCCAGCGGCGCCAGACGTCGTGGACCTCGGGCTGGTTCCAGGCGAGCGGGTTGACCGAGTCGCGGGTGCGGGCGTCGGCCTCCGGGTCGTCGGAGTCGGGCAGCTCCGGGTGTTTGAAGAGGCCGGCGGCGACGTCGATGCGGAAGCCGTCGACGCCCCGGTCCAGCCAGAAGCGCAGGATCCGGTCGAACTCCGCGGTGATCTCGGGGTTGCGCCAGTTCCAGTCGGGCTGCTCGGGCGTGAACATGTGCAGGTACCACTGCCCGGGTCGGCCGTCGGGCTCCGTCACCCGGCTCCAGGCGGGGCCGCCGAACATGGCGTGCCAGTTGTTGGGCGGCTCGGCGCCGTCCGGGCCGCGGCCGTCGGCGAAGTGGAAGCGGGCGCGGGCCGGGCTGCCGGGCGCCGAGGTGAGCGCCTCGCGGAACCAGGGGTGCTCGCTGGAGCAGTGGTTCGGGACGATGTCGAGCAGCACTTTGACGCCGAGCCGCCGCGCGGCCCCCACCAGCCGGTCGAACTCGCCGAGGTCGCCGAAGAGCGGGTCGACGTCGCAGTAGTCGGCCACGTCGTAGCCGTGGTCGTGCTGCGGCGAGGGGTAGAAGGGGCTCAGCCAGATCCCGTCGACGCCGAGCTTCTTCAGGTACGGCAGTCCGGCCCGGACGCCGGCGAGGTCGCCGACGCCGTCGCCGGTGCTGTCGAGGAAGCTGCGGACGTAGACCTGATAGATCACTGCGTCACGCCACCAGTGGTGCCTGTTCAACCCATCGACCTGTCTCTGAGGAGGGCAGCGGTTATGCATGCATGTTAAGTAGGCGTGTCGAGAGGGTGTCAACGAAAAGGCAGAAGCTACCGACAGGTTGAGGTATCTAATCAGGACTTACCGGGCACAATGAAGCAAGATGAGACCCCTGCGTTACCTAACAAGTAACTAGGGAGACCGCCGCCGCTCCATCCGCCGAGCGCGTTCGCGCTACCGGCGCGAGACGAGCGCGAGCTCCCGCGCCAGCCGCCGCACCGCCGCCGCGGGCGTCTGGTGCCCCGCCATCGCGTCGTGCACGACCGCCTGGACGACCAGACTGACCTGGCCGTAGCGCGGGCTCTTGGGGCGCGGCTCGGCCGCGAGGACGCTCGTGCGCAGGGTCGGCAGGTAGGGGAACCTGCGGATGAGCTCGGGGTCCTTGTAGAGATCGGCCCGTACGGGCGGCAGCGCGCCGCGGGTGAGGACCTGGCGCTGGACGCGCTCACTGGTGAGGTACGCGATCAGGCGGGCCGCCGAGTCGGGGTGCCGCGTGTGCGCGCTGACGGCCAGGTTGGAGCCGCCCAGGACGCTCGTCCCCGGCCCGTCGGGCCCGGGCAGGGGCACGGCGCCGACCTTCCCGGCGACCTTGGAGCCGGGGGCGGAGGCGCCGACGTAGGCGTACGGCCAGTTCCGCAGGAAGAGCAACCGTCCGTCCTGGAAGGCCTGCTTGGACTCCTCCTCCTTGTACGTCAGCGCTTCCCTCGGGATCCAGCCCTCACGCACGCCGCGCGCCAGGAATCCGATGCCCCTGCGGGCCGCCGCCGAGTCGACGGTGACGCGCTCCCCCTCGTCGCCGAGGATCGAGCCGCCCGCCGAGTAGACCGCCTCGGCCGCGTTCACGGTCAGCCCCTCATAGGGCAGGAACTGCCCGGCATAGCCGTCGAGGCCGTGCTTCGGGGCGATGGTCTTCGCGTACCGCTCCAGCTCCGCCCAGGTGCGCGGCGGCTCGACGCCCTCCTTCGCGAGGACGTCCTTGCGGTACAGGAGCAGGCCGGCGTTGGTGACGTACGGGACGGCGTAGAGCTGCCCGTCGTAGGTCGCCGTGTCCACGACCGGCTGGAGGAACGTCTTCAGCGGGAAACGGTCCCGGGGCAGGGGCCGGATCCAGCCCGCCGCGGCGAACTCCGGTGTCCAGTTGACGTCGATGTTGAGCACGTCGAACCGACTGCGGTCGCCGTCGCGCAGGTCGGTGATCATCTGGGCCTGCGTCTCGTCGGCCGAGTCCGGCAGTTCGACGAGAGCGACCTCCTCACCGGGATGCGTACGGTTCCAGCCCTCCAGCAGGGGGCCGAGGTACCCGGTGAGGTCTCCGGCGGTGGCCAGGGTGAGCGGCCCCCGGGCGCCCTCGGAGGGCTCGCCCGCCTGCGCTCCGGCGGCGACATACCCGGTCAGGACCACGACGAGAACGAGAAGGCCCCTACCCGCGGCATGGATCCACCGCATAGGTTCCTCCCTGTACACCGGCGCTGGGCACCCTTGCCCGGAATCCGAGGCCATGTATACCTGTTAGGTATGGGCGATACTAGGGCCTGGAGCACATTGGACCAGACAGGAGGACTGCACGCGTGCGCCTGCCCCTCCTGGCCCTCCTCGCCCGCGGACCCGCCCACGGCTACGAGCTCAAGCAGGACCTTGAGCAACTGCTGGGCTCCGCGTACCCTCAGCCGAACGTCGGCCAGATCTATGTGACCCTCGGCCGCCTCGAGAAGTCGGGACTGATCGAGGGCGAGGACGTGACACAGTCCAGCCGGCCCAACAAGAAGGTCTACCACCTCACCGAGGCCGGGCGGGAGGCGCTGCGCGCCTGGTTCGAGGCGCCCGAGGACGAGCCGCGGGTACGGGACGAGTTCTTCATGAAGCTGGCGCTCGCTCCGCAGACCGGCCTCGCCGAGCAGATCACCCTGATCAACCAGCAGCGGCGCCAGTATCTGAACACGATGCGGCAGCTGTCGAGGCTGGCCGCCGCCGAAGACCGCGACAACCGCATCGCCCACCTGCTGATCGAGGGCGCGATGCTGCACCTGCAGGCCGACCTCGACTGGCTGGAACGGTGCCAGGAAGAGCTGGAGGAGCTGGAGTGAGCGACGACCGTCCCGCTCCCGTGCTGCGCGCCGAGGGGCTGGTGAAGACCCACCACGGCGAGGGCGCGCCCGCCCACGCCGTGCGCGGGGTCGACCTGTGTGTCCGGTCCGGTGAGTTCGTGGCGATCACCGGCCCGTCCGGCGCCGGCAAGTCGACGCTGCTGCATCTGCTGGGCGGACTCCAGCGGCCGGACGCGGGCCACATCTGGCTCGACGGCGAGTCCACCGACACCTACGGCGAGGCGCGCTGGGCGGTCGAGCGCAGGAAGCGGATCGGGATCGTCTTCCAGTTCTTCAACCTCGTCTCGAACCTGTCCGTCGCGGACAACGTGGAGCTGCCCGCCCTGCTCGCCGGGACCCCGCCGAAGCAGGCGCGCGCCGAGCGGGAGGCGCTGCTGGCCGAGCTGGGCCTGACGGGCAAGGAGCGCGGCATGCCGGGCGAGCTGTCCGGTGGCGAGCAGCAGCGCGTCGCCCTGGCCCGGGCCCTGGTCAACCACCCGCCGCTGCTGCTGGCGGACGAGCCCGCGGGCAGCCTCGACAGCAAGGGCACCCGCGAGGTGATGCGGCTGCTGACCCGCTTCCACCAGCGCGGCCAGACGATCGTGCTGGTCACGCATGACGCCCGGCTGGCGAGCGCCGCGGACCGGGTGATCAGCTTCTTCGACGGCCGGATCGCCGACGACGCGGAACTCGACGGCACCGCCACCGCGCCGCGCCGCTCCGGGATATCCGGTGTGCTGGAGCTGAAGGACTGACATGCGGGTGCACGACGTTCCCCGGAAGGGCTGACCCGTATGCGAGCCGCCCTGCGCTGGGCCCACTCCGATCTGCGCACGCACCGCGGCGAGGCGCTGTTCCTCGTCCTCGCCACCGCGGGCATCGTCGCCGCCCTGCTGCTGGCCACGGCCCTGTTCGGCTATGCGACCAACCCCTGGCAGCGCGTCTTCACGCAGTCGCACGGCGCGCATGTGTGGCTGCACACCGACCCGGCGGCCGACACGGGGAAACTGGCCGCGCTGGACGGCGTCGACTCCGTCGCCGGTCCCTACCCCACCGCCTCCACCACCGTCTCCTCACGCGGCAGCCGCGCCGCCGTCGAACTGCGCGCCACCCCCGAGCGGCCCTCCGTCGGCCGGCCCTCGATCGTCTCCGGCCACTGGCTGGACGCCTCGGCCCCGCACGGCGTGGTGCTGGAGAGCCGCCTCGCCCGCGCCCTGCTGGCCGAACCCGGCGACACCCTCACCGTGCCCGGCACCGCCCGGGAGCTGACCGTCGTGGGCCTCGCCGACAGCGCCGAGCCGCGCTACCGGCCCGGTGAGCAGCCGGGCCTGGTCTGGGCGCTGCCGGCGGCCGTGCCGGACCCCGGCGGCCAGGTGATCGGGCTGCGGCTGGCGGACCCGGGCGACACCTCCTACCTCGTCCAGCGTGCCGTGACCGTGCTGGGATCCGGGGCGATCGGCGAGGTCTCCACCTGGCAGCAGGCTCGCGCCGAGGCGCAGGGCGACAACCGGCTGCTCGGTCAGGTGCTGGGCCTGTTCGGGCTGGGTGCGCTGGTCGCGGCCGGGCTCGCCGTGCACGGGGCGATCGGCACCCGTATCCGCGGCCATCTGAGGGACCTCTCCGTCCTGAAGGCCATCGGCTTCACCCCGGGCCAGGTGGTCCGGATCTTCCTGCTCCAGCACCTCGCGTACGCCCTGCTGGGCGCCGTGGCCGCCGCCGGTCTCGCCGAGGCCCTGGGCAGCCGGATCCCGGGGCGGCTCGGGGACGCGGTGGGGGTGTGGCAGGGGCTGCCCGGACACACCGTGGCGCTGCTCGTGGTCCCCGCGGGCGCGGTGCTGTTCATCGGCGCGACCACCGGGCTGGCCGCCTGGCGGGCCGGGCGCGTGCCGCCGGTGCCGGTGCCGAGGCCGGCCGCTACCTCCGGCGGGCGGCTGTCCGGCGTGGCGCGCCGGGCCCTGGGCGTGCGCGTCCCGCCCGCGCTGGTGCTGGGCTGGCACAAGGCGTTCACCCGCCGTACCCGGTCCCTGGCCACCGTCGCCCGGCTGGCGCTGCCGCTGCTGCTGATCGTGGTGGCGATGAGCGCCTGGACCACCCTCGACCGCTTCCGCGGCGAGCCCGAGCGGATCGGCCTGCCCACCACGCTCAGCGTCCGTGCCGACACCGGCCACAGCGAGGAGCAGACCCTTACGCTGCTGGAACGCGACCCGGAGGTGGCCGCCGCCTACCCGGGCGTCGAGACGGCCGCCCTGGTGCCCGGCCAGACGGCGACCATCGCGCTGCGTGGCCTCGGCACCGACCGGGACCCCTATCCCTACACCCTCGCCGAGGGCCGCCCCGCCCGCGGCGCCGACGAGGCCGTGGCCGGGCAGGGGCTGCTCGACCTGCTGGACGTACGGGTCGGCGACTGGGTCCGGATGACCGTCGGGGACCAGCCGCAGATCCTGCACATCGTGGGCCGCAGCATCGAGCCGGAGAACGCCGGCCGGGTCATCTCCACGTCCCTCGACACGCTCCGCGCGAACGACCCCGGACTCGGGCCGACCCTCTACGAGCTCCGCCTGGATCCCGGCGCCGACCCGCGTGAGGTCGCCGACCGGCTCGCCACGGCCGGACGCGGCCACCTCGACGTGCACACGGTGACCAACCCGGCGGACGGGCTCTCGCCGCTCCGGGCGGTCGTGGCCGGGCTGATCGCCGTGCTCGCCCTCATCGGGCTCATCGAGCTGCTGACCGCGATCGGCGGCACCGTCCGCGAGAGCGAACGGGACCTGCTGGCCCTGAAGGCGATCGGCCTGTCCCCCCGGCAGATCACGGCGATCACGGTCACGGCCACCGGCCTCACCGCCCTGGCGGCCGTCCTCGCCGCCACGGCCCTGGGGCTGCCGCTCGCCCACTGGCTGATCGACGCCCAGGGACGATCCAGCGGCATCGGCGCCGGAATCGCCCAGGGCCCGTCCGCCGTGCTCATGTTGCTGCTCGGCACGGCAGCGGTGCTCTGCGCGGCGGCCCTGGCCGCCGTGCCCGCCGCGCGGGCGGCACGGCGACGGCTCGCGGACACGCTGAGCGCCGTGGCCTGACCTCCCGCGGTCAGCCGCCGTAGGGGTGCCGCGGGGTGTACGGCGGGTGCGGGTGCGGGGCGTACGGGTGCTGACCGCCCGGCGCATACGGATGGCCGTACGGGTTCCTCCCCTGCGGGGGCAGATCGGGCGCTCCCGCCGGAGGCATCGGCGGGACCGGCCCGGGCGCCGGTGTCAGGGTGGCGGGATGGGCTTTCAGCCGGATCCCGTAGCGTCGTCTGAGCCGCCCCATCTCCAGTAGCACGATGGCGCTGACGGTCACCGGAGCGCCCAGGAGGGCGCGTGGCCGCCCGCTTTCCGTCCGCGATGGTCACCGCCGTCCGCGCAGCTCCCGGTACGCGGCGACCAGGGCCTCGGTGGAGGCGTCCAGGCCCTCGACCTGCGCGCCCTCGGTCAGCGCGGGCTCGACGCGCTTGGCGAGGACCTTGCCCAGCTCCACGCCCCACTGGTCGAAGGAGTCGATGTTCCACACCGCGCCCTGCACGAACACCTTGTGCTCGTAGAGGGCGACCAACTGGCCGAGGACGGACGGCGTCAGCTCGGGCGCGAGGATCGTGGTCGTCGGGTGGTTGCCCGGGAACGTCTTGTGCGGCACCAGTTCCTCCGGCGCACCCTCGGCCCGCACCTCGTCCGGGGTCTTACCGAAGGCGAGCGCCTGCGTCTGGGCGAAGAAGTTGGCCATCAGCAGGTCGTGCTGCGCCTTCAGCTGCTCGCTCAGCTCGCCGACCGGCCGCGCGAAGCCGATGAAGTCGGCCGGGATGAGCTTGGTGCCCTGGTGGATGAGCTGGTAGTAGGCGTGCTGCCCGTTGGTGCCCGGCGTGCCCCACACCACCGGCCCGGTCTGCCA
>NZ_JASKMS010000016.1 GCF_030124145.1 Streptomyces sp. 378 | reverse complement strand
GTCGATACGGACGGACGTGACCGCCGCACCCGGGATCGAGGACAGGAGCGTACGGCGCAGGGAGTTGCCGAGGGTGTAACCGAAGCCCGGCTCCAGCGGCTCGATCACGAACCGGGAGCGGAACTCATCGACGACCTCTTCGGTCAACGAGGGACGCTGAGCAATCAGCACGAGGTATTGCCTCCAGTGTGTGGCGCCCGCTATGTGACGCCGTAGACACCACAAAGGGTACGGGGTGGTTCGGCCTGCTGTGCGGCCGAACCACCCGACCTCGCCCGGCCCTGCTCAGGAGGGGGCTCCCTCACCGGCGGCCCTCCGTGGTGTTCTTCCGTGCCCCGCGCGGCCGTTCGGTCCACGAGAAGAGTCCGGGCCGGCTCCCGGCCGGCCCGGCGGGAGCCCCGTTGAAGCGGCCGGTGTGCAACTCCCTGCCAGGCGGCTTCCCGGCACGGGGCACCGTCCGGCAGCCAGCACTCGGCGACCGCGATGGTCGCCGTCTCCTGATGGGCGGCCCAGGCGGTGAGCATGCCCACGCGGTCGTCCGGTGCTGCGCCGCGCGCAGGGCGAGGCGATCCCCGGCCGTCCGGCCCGCTACGAGCCCCTGCGCGTCCCGCGCACCGCCGAGGCCCAGCGGGGATCCCGCGGCAACGCCGGCCTCCTGCACCTTCCCGACGGCCCAACCCAGCGTCGTAGGGACGCCCGGATGGCGGTCCAGGAAGCCACTTCTCCGGCGCGGTGCCGGAACCGCCGGGCGGTTCGGCGGGGTCCTTCTCGCCCAGGCCCACGTCGATGAGGAGCGGGGCTGCGTCGATGTCCTCGAAGAAGGTGTCCACGAGTTCGTCGCCCACGGCGAGACGGGTCACGGCGGAGTGCCGGAGCAGGTCGTACACGGGCTCGGCGGGGCCACCGAGCGGCCGGTTCTCGGTGAACCGGCGCTTCACCCCCGCGTCACCGTGGGCGGTGGTCACGGGATCGGTGTAGTCGCGCAACTCCCGGATGGCGTGGCGGAGGGACGCGATCGGCGGCGCCCACCTCGCGTACGCGGACTTCACCCGCACCGCAAGGGATGCTCATGCGCCCTGGTGTCCGTCGTACTTGAGTACGCGTGCTCATGACGGCCCCCGCCCCGCTCCTCGATCCTGGGCGTATGACACAACGGGGAATGGTGGCGGCCGGGGCCGCGCTCGTCAGTGCGGTGCCCGTGGCCGCCTGGGGGCTGATGGGACAGCAGAACCACGACGGGCTGCCGGCGGGTGAGCTCGACTACGCGTTCCAGCCGTGGGACATCGGCGACGGCGTGGCCGCGGTCGCCGGAGGGCTCGCGCTGGTGCTGGCGGCGGCCGGTGCGACGGTGCTCGTGCGAGGGTCGCTGCGCGGGGTGATGGACCGGCGCTGGTGGGGGGTGCTCGGACCGCTGGTCGTGCTCGGGCTCCTGGCCGGGGTGGGGTGGCGGATCCTGACCGCGGGGAGCATCGGAGCCAACATCGGAGCCGGGCTGCTGATCATCTTCGGTACGCCGGTCGCCGCCGGGCTGCTGCTGTGGTCCCTGGCGTGGGCGTTCTGGCTGGTCACCCAGCGCCACGGGCACGAGGCCGGCACAGACGTGGGCGGGTTGGCCTCCCGCGGGGTGTAACACCCGGGCCGTGGCCGAAACTCCACGCCGGGCGGGTGGCGGGAGGGGCTACATCCGTACAGCATCCGGGAGTTCTTCTAGGTTGGTGTGCGGTCCCCCTTCCTCACCCTCACAGGAGGCCCCGCCGTGTCCGATGACAGGCTGCGCGACCGTATCGACACCTCCACGCCGCACTCGGCCCGCTTCTGGAACTACTTCGTCGGCGGCAAGGACTACTACGAGGTCGACCGCGAGATCGGCGACCAGATCAAGTCGATCTTCCCTGGGCTCGTCGACGTGGCGGTCACGAGCCGCCGGTTCCTGGGGCGGGCCGTCGGGTATCTGGCCGGTGAGCAGGGTGTGCGGCAGTTCCTGGACGTCGGCACCGGCCTGCCCACCGCCGACAACACCCACGAAGTCGCGCAGCGCGTCGCACCCGACGCCCGGATCGTCTACGTGGACAACGACCCCGTCGTGCTGGCCCACGCCAACGCGCTGCTCACCAGCACCGCCGAGGGCAGGACCGCCTATCTGGACGCCGACCTGTACGACCCCGAGGCCGTCCTCAAGGCCGCCGCCGGCACACTCGACCTGTCGCGGCCGGTCGGCCTGATGATCCTCAACACCCTCGGCCACGTCGCCGACTACGAGCAGGCGCGCGAGCTGGTGCGGCGGCTCATGGCCGGGCTTCCGGCCGGCAGCCACCTGGTGATCAGTGACAGCACCGCGACCAGCGAGGGCATGATCGCCGCGTCGGAGGCGTACAACGCGAGCGGGGCGGTGCCGTACCACGTGCGTACGGTCGCCGAGATCGCCGGGTTCTTCGAGGGCCTGGACCTGGCCGAGCCAGGGGTCGTGCGGGTGCCCGAGTGGCGACCGGAGGCTTCCGGCGACGCCGCTTCCGGTGCCGCCGTGGACGCGTACTGCGGGGTGGGACGGAAGCCGTAGGCTCCCCGTTCACCCGTCCGGGCCGATCACCCCAGCCCCTCCGCGCCCCCACGGGATAATCAGGACATGCCCGCCCCTCCCCCCGTCTCCGAGCCCGCCGGCCGGCTTCTCGGTGATCTGCTGGCGGTGGGTGAGGCCTACGCTCTCGTCCTCGCCGGCGGCTACGCGGTGCTGGCGCACGGCCTGGTGGAGCGGGCCGGGCGGGACGTGGACGTGGCCACCGAGCACCCGGCCGCGATGGAGGTGATCGCCGGCAGCGTCCGATCCGGGCTCGTGGGGCGCGGCTGGCTCGTGCGGACCCTGGAGACCGAGCCGCTGTCCGCCCAGTTCCTGGTCACCGACGCGGCGAGCGGCGCGGAGTGCGAGGTCGGCGTCCACAAGGAGATGCTGTGGCGCCCGCCCGTGCCGACGGAGCTCGGTCCGGCGCTCTCCCTCGACGACCTGGTCGGCACCCGGGTACGGGACCTGGCCGACCGCGGACTCGCACGCGACCTGGTCGACGTGCACGCCGCCTCGGCCCGCTGGAGCCGCCCCGAACTGGAGGAACTCGGCCGCCGCCACGCACCCGACAGCTTCGACCTCACCGACCTCCAGGCCCGGCTGACCGGCACGGACTGGCTGGACGACAGGGCCTTCACCGTCCACGGTCTCGACGCCGCCGCCGTACCCGAACTGCGCCGCTGGGCCCAGGAGTGGGCCGACGACATCGCGGAACGCCTCATCGAGGGCGAGGCCCCGGAGGAGGAGTGACCCGCCCGCCCCTCACGGGACTGACCGGTCGGTACCCTGACCCGATGGGGAACGGGGCAGCCGGGCAGGTGGGGGTCGTCGCCGCGCTGGTACGCGCGGCGTTCCTGGTCGACGGTGTGTACGCGGAGACCAGCCGGGCCCACGGACTGACTCCGCAGCAGGGCCAGTTGCTGTGCGTGCTGATGGCCCAGCCCTACGGGATGAGCGAGCTCGGCGAGACCCTCGGGCTGGCGAAGTCGAGCCTGACCGGGCTGGTGGACCGGACGGCCCGGCGGGGACTGGTACGGCGGGAGGCCGACCCCCGCGACGGACGGGCCGTGCGAGTGGGCCTGACGGACGAAGGGGCCGCGCTCGCGCGGACGTTCTACGCCGAGACCTGCCGCCGCATGGAGGCCCTGCCGTCCGGGCTGAGCGCCGCCGAGCGGGGCCGGCTGGCCGTGCTGCTGTCCCGGGTCGTGGTGGACAACGAGGTTCCCGAGGTGTTCGTCGAGGCCGGGCCGCTTCCGGTGACCGGCACCGGCACCGGCACCGGCACGGACTAGCGGACACCCCCTCAGGAGCCGCCCGGCGGGCTCGTCTCAGCAGCGCGCCGTCCGAGCTCCTCCCGCTTCGCCGCGCCCATCAGCAGCGACGTCACTGCCGCCGACCCGACGGCCAGCGCGGTCATCGCCCCGGCAGGGGAGGTCAGTTGAGCGAGTGTCCCCGCCAGCGCCGCGGCCACTCCCTGCATCGTGAGCATGCCCGCCGAGTGCAGCCCCAGGGCATGGCCCGTGAGCCCGTCGGGTGTGAGGGCCACCAGTCGTTCCTGCTGCACGAGGCTCGCGCCGAACCCGACGGAGGCCAGCGTGACGGCGGCCGCCGCGAGGGGAAGCGCCGGGTGCAGCAGGAACGGCACATAGGGGAGGGCGAGGAGCAGCAGGAGAGGGAAGCCCAGGCGGGAGCGCAGGCCCGGTGGGAGCACCCGGCCGACCAGCACGTCCCCGGCCAGCATGCCCAGCGCGGCGCAGGCGAAGAGGGTGCCGGCGGAGGCGGGCGCGTAGGAGACGTAGAGGGATTCGCAGCCGACGACGAGGCCGTTGGGGATCCACAGGGCCAGGAAGACCTGGCGGCGGGGCGAGCAGGACCAGAGCAGCGCGTTGGCGCGCCAGGTCGCCGACACCGAGGGGCGGCCCGTCGTACGGGGCGGGCGGCGGGTCAGGCCGAGGCGGACGACCACGGCCGCCAGGGCGTACAGGGCGGCGGCCGCCAGCAGCGACAGCCGGGGGGACAGCAGGGCCACGAGCGCGCCGCCGGTCGCGTAGCCGGTGATCTGCATGAGGCCGCTCATCATGTTGAAGACCGAGCGGCCGAGCAGATAGCCGTCCTTGGCGAGGATCTCGTTGAGCAGGCCCCAGCACACTCCCCCGCCCACCGACTCCACCAGCCCTTTGGCGAGGACGATCGCGAAGATCGCCCCGACGGGCAGACCGGGCAGGGCCAGGGCGGCCGTGGCCGCCGCGAACAGCAGGGGCAGGGCGGTCAGGGCGGCACGCGGCGGCAGCCGGTCGGCCGCGGATAGCAGGAAGGTCGCGCCCAGCACCTGCACCAGCGACGAGCCGAACATGCTCACCGCGGACAGCAGCGGTGACGCGGTCGCCCGGTACACCAGGGTGCCCAGGGCCAGTCCGCCCATGGTCTGGGCGACCGTCTGCGCGGACGCGGCGAGGAGGAACGGGGTGATCTCGGGGGTTCGGAACAGTTCGCGGTAGCTGCGCATGGGGCGGAGTCTTCGGCGCCCTCACTCGCGCGGTTACTGTTTCGCACTGACGCGAAACCTCGGGGAGGAGGTGGCCGGTGGGCTGGTGGCAGATCAACGCCGACACCCTGGCCGGGAGCCGGTTCGTGATCTCGCCGTTCGCCGAGGCCTTCGCGAGTCTGCGGCTGTTGCAGGCGGCCGAGGCGGCGCATCCGGGCGAGCGACGGTGGCTCGACGCCCATCTGCCGGCCTACCGGCGGCGGCTGGCGCGGGACCCGGTGACCGCGCGGCTGATCGGCGCCGGGATCGGGCGGGAATGGACGGCCGACTTCCTCTCCCCCACCCCGCGCGACGGGGAGACCTTCGAGCAGGGGGTCGCTCGGGTGCGGGCGGCCGATCCGGCGGCGGCCCGCACGGACCTCACCGTCTCGCTGCGCGGCCCGGTCCCGGCCCCGCTGCACCGGGACGACCTCCCGGAGCGTGCCGCGGACCTGCTGACGTACGTCTGGACGACGGCGGTACGGCCGTACTGGCCCCAGCGGCGGCGCGTCCTCGAAGCGGATGTGGTCGCGCGGACCGCACAGGTCAGCAGTGGCGGCTGGGCGTCCGCGCTGGACACGCTGCGGCCGGGGACGCAGTGGCTCGGGGAGAACCGGCTCCAGGTCAACGCGCGCGAGTACCCGCCGCGTGAGCTGTCCGGCGCCGAGCTGGTGTTCGTGCCCGTCACGACGCAGCGCGTCGGCTGGGTGGCCTGGGAGGGGACGGCCCGGTACGCGCTGGTCTACCCGTGCACGGGGGCGCTGGCCGATCCCGGCGGCAGGCCGGTGCCCGCGAGCCTCGGCGCGCTGCTCGGCGCGGCCCGCGCCGGTGTGCTGGTCCGGCTCGGCTCGCCCCTGAGCACCAGCCAGCTGGTCGCCGTGACCGGGCAGGGGCTCGGCTCGGTCGGGCGGCATCTGCGGGTGCTGCTGGACGCCGGTCTGGTGGAGCGGCGCAGGGCGGGCAGGTCGGTGCTGTACTCGCGGACGGCGGCGGGGCGGGTGCTGGTGGAGGCCACCGAGGCCCGCGACCGGCCCGGCACCCGGCGGAGCTAGGGTCTGCTCATGACGACTACCAACGGTTCCTCTCCCCTCGATGTCGAGATCGGTGCCCTGCAGGGCGGTTCCGCCGACCTGTCCCAGTACGCGGGCAAGGTGCTGCTCGTGGTGAACGTCGCCTCCAAGTGCGGCCTGACCCCGCAGTACACGGGCATGGAGAAGCTTCACGAGCAGTACGCCGCGCGCGGCTTCAGCGTCCTCGGTGTGCCCTGCAACCAGTTCCTGGGGCAGGAGCCCGGCAGTGCCGACGAGATCGCCGAGTTCTGCTCGGCGACGTACGGCGTGACCTTCCCGATGACCGAGAAGGTCGAGGTCAACGGCGAGGGGCGGCACCCGCTGTACGACCGCCTGACCGGCTTCGCCGACGCCGAGGGCCACAGCGGGGACATCCGCTGGAACTTCGAGAAGTTCCTCATCGGCCGCGACGGCCGGGTGGTCGCCCGCTTCTCGCCGCAGACCGAGCCGGACTCGGCGCAGGTCGTGGCCGCGATCGAGGCCCAGCTGGCCTGAAGGCGGCCGGCGGGGCGTTGACCTTGCCCCTGGGACAGGCCCGAGTGTCCTCGTCGTCGGGCGGAAGAGCCGCCCGACGACGGAGGATGGGATGCCGTGGTGGACGGACCGGAACGGGACCTGGAACTGCTCACCATCGGGGCGTTCGCCGCGCGTGCCCGCCTGTCGGCGAAGGCGCTGCGGTTGTACGACCGGCTGGGCCTGCTGGCCCCGGCGCACGTCGACGCGGCCACCGGCTACCGCTACTACCGCGCCGGGCAGGTCGAACGGGCCCGGCTCGTGGCCCTGCTGCGGCAGCTGGACATGCCGCTCGCCCGGATCGCCGAGGTGGTCGCGGCCGGTGACGGGCCCTCGGCCGCCGCACTGCTCGGCGCGTACTGGGCGGACGTCGAGGCGCGGGTGGCCGGGCAGCGGACGCTCGCCGAGTACCTCCGTGGACGGCTGTCGGGGAGGAGCTCCGAGATGTACGGGAAGTTCACGGTCGAGACGGTGGAGGTGCCCGCCCAGGTGGTGATCTCCGAGAAGCGGCACACCCTGGCGGACGAGCTGCCGGCGTGGATCGGGGCGGCGCTGGGCCGGTTGGAGGAGGCGGCCCGGGAGTGCGGGGGCGTGGCCGGGGTGCCGTACGTCGCCTATCACGCGGAGGTGTCGATGGAGAGCGACGGCCCCGCGGAGGCATGCGTGCCGGTGGCCGACGAGGCGGCGGCCCGGGCCTGGGCGGAGCGGCGGGGGAAGGCGTGGGAGACGGCGGTGCGGGTGGAGCCGGCCCGGCGGCTGGCCTACACCAGGATCGCCAAGGCGCAGGTGGCGCACCCGCAGATCCTGGCCGCCTTCGAGGCGGTGGAGGAGTGGATGGCGGCGGAGGGGCTGACGGCGACCGGCCCCTGCCGGGAGCTCTATTTCGCGGACTGGGCGGCGACGGGCCCTGGGGACCCGGTGTGTGACGTGGCGTTCCCGGTGAGCTGATCCCGGAGTTCCGCGGGCACAAGCGGAGCCCTCTCGGCAAGGACGGCGATTCTGGTCGAGAGGGCTCTGTCGGTGGTGCTTGTGGTGCTCGTCGTGCTGTCGATCGCGGGGATCAGGCCTTGACCGAGGCCACGAAGGCGCTCCACGCGTCGGCGGGAAACGCCAGTTTGGGGCCCTCGGGGATCTTGGTGTCCCCGAGCTCCAGGGCCTCGTCGACGGTCGACCTGACCATCACGCACGCGCCGTTGTTGTTGGTGTAGGAAGACGTCGTCCACGTTTCCGTGGCGCCCAGACGAATTGCCATGTTCGCTCCGTTGCCAGTTGCGTTTACGCCAACCGGTGCTGATGGTTGGCGTGATCGACGCTACTCGCCAACCTCCTCGCTCGGAGCAGCCATTCACTCGACTGGATGGCATATTCCAGGGGAGACTTCCAGTCAGGCGTGTCAGGGGTGTAACATCCCGCGCTTTCGCCCCACCAGAGGTCCGCGCCCGACGTCAGGTCAGCGCGCGTACTCCTTCGCCACCCGCTCGATGAGCTGCCGGGACTGGTCCACGTTCAGCGACTGGGCGCGCAGGTGCTCGTACATCACCGTGTACTTCTGCACGTCGAGCGGCTTCTCCAGATACAGGTCGCTGGTGACGCCTTCGATGTAGACCACGCTCGAATCCGCGGCGTCGGCGAACTCCAGGATCGAGTACTGGCCGTTGATGCCCGCGTGCGCGCCGACCTCGAACGGCAGGACCTGCACGGTGATGTGGGGCAGCTGCGACATCTCGATGAGGTGCTCCAACTGCTCGCGCATCACCGGCCGGCTGCCGACGATCCGGTGCAGGGACGCCTCGTCCAGGACCACCCACAGCCGCAGCGGGTCCGTGTCGGCGGTGATCCGGCCCTGTCGGCGCAGCCGGACCTCGACGCGCTTGTCGTTGTCCGCCTCCGACGCCTCGGGCGAACCGCCGCGGATGATGGCCTCGGCGTACGCACGGGTCTGCAACAGGCCGGTGATGATCTGGGGTTCGTACACTCTCAGCGACTCGGCGTCGGTCTCCAGGCCGATGTAGACGCTGTAGGGGATGTCCCCGAAGGCGTGCCACCAGCCCTGCTGCCGGGAGTCCTTGGCCATCTGCATCAGCGAGTCGACGATGCGCTGGTCCTCGACCTCGTAGACCCCGCACAGGTCGCGGACGTCGCGCTGGCTGATGCTGCGCCGCCCGTTCTCCAGGCGGCTGATCTTCGACTGCGACACCAGCAGCCGCTCGGCCACCTCTTCGGCCGTCATGCCCTTGAGCTCCCGGAGCCTGCGGAGCTCCTGGCCCAGCCGGCGCCGCCTGACGGTGGGATTGACATTGGACGCCACGGGACGTGCACCTCCGGCTGCGTGCCTCTACTTTGCGTATCTGCTGCTGAGCAGACTGCCACCAAGGTGCTTACTACCGCTGGGAAACGGTGGATATGCGACGGGTACACGCCAGTTCGGGGCACGGCACGCCGAGCGGGGCGGAGAGAGTGTGCGCTCTCTCCGCCCCGCTCGGACAGCGGCTCCCGTGACCGGGCTCATGGGCCCCATGGTGCATGTGGGGCGAGTGGTGCGTGGTGCGTGGTGCGTGTGCCGGTCGTAGGTCGTACCGGCGCGGCGCGGCTCAGTGGGCCGCGACGCGCGCCATGGTTCCGTGACGCGGTTGCATCGGAACGCCTCGGGCGGGTTCCGATGTGGGCCTGGCTCCGCCGGCGGCCTGACGGCCGGACGGTGCCGGGTTACGGCGTGGCTGGGCCGCAACGCCGTTCTGGACGTCCATCACCGCGTGCGCGACGAGGCCGCCCATGGGGTCGTGCCTGATCAGGTCCCGCAGCCGGGATCGAGAGGAACGCCCCTCATTGCCCGGGTACAGGTGCTTGCCGAGGCCGACCGCGTGAGCGAGGGCGGCGAGCGCCGCGGTCCGCGGGTCCGGCGGTACGCCGGTGCGGATCGCGGAGTCCAGCCGGGCCCTGATCTCCCGGCTGATCTCGGTGTCCGTCGCCTGGTAGCGAGTCGTCGGCAGCACTCCGCACATCTGGCCGGCCACGGCATGCACCATGCCGCACCGCTCCAGATGCGAGAGGTAGGTCTGGCGGAGCCCGAGACGCGGCCCGCCGATCCAGTGGACGGCGCGCACGGGAGCGCCACGCCGTCGCAGCAACTCCAATGCGCAGTCCAGTGTTGGATCTCCTGTCGGCCGTGGTGCCACCACGGCGATACGATCCCCGTCTGGGGCTATCCGTCCGGCCAGCGCCAGCTCCACTAGCTGTGCTCCGGCCAGACCGAGGTCGAGCGACTGCGGCTGTGCGGTGGTACCCGTGGTCGGGTCCAACGCCAGCAGCAGAAGCTCCTCCGGAAGTGTTCTGCGGCTCCTGCCCATCCATGCCTCCCCGCGTGGATGAAAGACAGGGTGACCCCTCTCACATTGGTCTGTCGAGGGTGCGTGACCGGTTCGTAGTGGAACCAGTAGGTATGTCGTTCTCGTCTACCGGATGGGTTTGGCCCGCACACAGGACACTGGTACATGGTTCGGACAGCGCCGAGCGGTGTCACGGGCGGCGGTTCACGGTTCGGTACGCGTACGCGGGGAGTGCGGCGCGAGGAGGAGGCATCGGTGGCGGGCGAGTCCCCCGACAGGTCGAAACAGCGCGAGTCGTCGGCACCAAGGACGTCGGGGAGCGCGAGTCCGGTTCCGGAGGCCAGGAGCGAAGCCGCCGACCCGCGGCTCGCGGTGGCTCGGGACGCGGAGAGGTCCTCGGCGCGGGGTGCTGCCGACACGGCGACCCGCGTGCTGTCCACCCGGACGGCGGAGGACCCCGAGAACGGCGAGCGCGCCGCGCGCGGCTCGGACACGGGGAGCGACGCCGAGCGGCGCGCGTCCGGCTCCGCCGAGGGGTCCGGGGGCGTCAAGGGGTCCGGCGGGTCCGGGGCCGGGGAGTCATCCGACGCCGGGGGCGGTGACGGGCGGTTGCGGGATGCGGTCGCCGCGTGGGTCGCCTCGGCGGACGGGGGCGAGAAGCCCGCCGCCGCCAGCGGCGACGGCGGGGACGCCGAGGACGGCCGAACGGCTGCCGAACACACGGCCGAGGCCGGCACGGACGGCCAGGAGACCGGGAAGGCCGCCGGGGCGCCGGAGGCCGGCCCGGACGCCGAGGACGAGCGTGCGGACGGGTCCGCGGACGGGTCCGCGAAGAACGACACCGACGCGAGCGGCGCCGAGCGCGCGGACGGGCCTGCCGAGAGCGGCACGAGCACGGGCACGGACGCCACGGGCCGCCGTGAGGCCGAGCGCGACGAGGCGCCCCAGGACGCCGCGGACGAGGCCGACGAGCCCGACGAGGCCGAGGCGGACCGTTCCACCACGCGCGGCAGCGCGAGCGCCACCACGGCCGGTGAGAAGACCGGCGACACCGGCGACAAGGCCTCCGGGCCCGCGGACCCGCGAATCCCCGGCCCGGCCAAGGCCACGCCGAAGCCCGCCGACGCCCAGGCCCCTGCCACCAAGGCCGAGCCCGAGGACGCCGTCCCCCAGGACGCGCCCCAGCCCGCCGACGGCAACGACGCCGACGCCAAGCCCTCACCGAAGGACACCGGCACCAAGGCCCCGGCCCAGGACGCTGACCGCACGCCCACGCCCAAGACCCCCGACGCCAAGCCCTCGCCGAAGGACGCCGACGCCAAGCCCCCGGTCAAGGACGCTGACGGCAACCACGCGCCCGCGGCCCTCGACGCCGAAAACATCGACGCCAAGTCCCCTCACACCAAGCCCGCCGACACCAAGGCCGAGCCCGAGGACGCCGTCCCCCAGGACGCGCCCCAGCCCGCCGACGGCAACGACGCCGACGCCAAGCCCTCACCGAAGGACACCGGCACCAAGGCCCCGGCCCAGGACGCTGACCGCACGCCCACGCCCAAGACCCCCGACGCCAACGACGCTGACCGCACGCCCGCGCCCAACGCCCCCGACGCCGCAGGCGTCGCCGAGGCGCCCGCCGTCGCGGGTGAGGCACCCGCCGACAACGTCGGCAAGGACGAGCCCGGCACGACCGAGGGCGGCGGAGCCGCCGGCACCGGCACCGCGCCCGCGTCGGACGACGGCACCGACGACGCCGCGGCCGAACGCCCCGTCGACCAGCCCACCGCCGTCTTCAAGGCCGTGCGGCCGCCCGTCGATCAGCCCACCACCATGCTGAAGCTCGGGGGCGGGACCAAGGACGCGCCCGAGAAGGATGCCGAGCGGACCAGCAAGTTCGTCGCGCTGAAGCCCTTGGACGAGCCGGCGGCCAGGAAGCCGGCCCCGGCCGAGGCCACCGCGCCCGTCCCCACCGTCGGCCCCGAGCGGACCACGCAGCAGCCGCTGCCGCCCAAGCCGCCGCTGGACCTGCTCGCCGAGCTGACGAACACCCCGCCGCCCCCGGAGACGCCGCTGCGGACGGCCGCCCGGCGGGTGAAGATCTGGACGCCGCTGGTGCTGCTGCTGGTGGTCGTCTTCGCGGTCGTGCAGAGCGTGCGCCCGCTGCCCACGCCCACCCTGGAACTCACCGCCAAGGACAATTACACCTTCGAGGGCGGCAAGGTCGACATCCCCTGGCCCGCCGAGGGCCAGGCCGCGCTGGACGTCCAGGGCATCGGCACCTTCGGGTCCTCCGGTGAGCAGAAGCCCGTCCCGATCGCGAGCGTGGCCAAGGTCATGACCGCCTACCTCGTCCTGCGCGAGCACCCGCTCAAGAGCGGCGAGGACGGTCCGAAGATCCCGATCGACCAGGCCGCCCAGGACCAGTCCGACGCCGGACAGGAGTCCACCGTCGACGTCACCAAGGGCGACGAGATCACCGAGCGGGAGGCTCTGGAGAGCATCCTGATCGCGTCCGCGAACAACGTGGCGCGGCTGCTGGCCCGCTGGGACGCGGGGTCCGAGAAGGCGTTCGTGCAGAAGATGAACGACGCCGCCGAGGACCTCGGCATGAAGAACACGACGTACACCGACCCGTCGGGCCTGAACAACACGACCGTCTCCACGGCAGTGGACCAGGTGAAGCTCGCCAAGGCCGCCATGCAGCAGCCCGTCTTCCGCGAGGTCGCGACGATGATGTCGTACGTCGACTACAAGGGGAAGAAGCACGACAACTGGAACCGGCTGGTCGGCTACAACGACGTCACCGGCATCAAGACCGGCACCACCACCTCGGCGCTCGGCAACCTCGTCTTCTCGGCCAAGAAGGACGTGAACGGCGAGACCCACCGGATCATCGGCGCGGTCGTGCGCCAGCCCGCCGGCGGCCCGGACAACACGATCCTGGGCGCCGCGCTCCACGAGGGCGACAAGCTGATCCGGGCCGCGCAGGGCGCGCTGGAGTCGGCGACGATCCTGAAGAAGGGCGACGTCGTCGGGTACGCCGACGACGGTCTCGGCGGCCGCACGCCGGTCGCCGTCACCGAGGACGTCACGGCCGTCGGTTGGGCGGGCCTGTCCGTCAAGCTCACGTTCGCCGGGGACGACCTGCCGCACACCGCCAAGGCCGGCACGAAGGTGGGCACGCTCACCGTCGGCGACGGCACCACCAGCGCCGTGAAGGTCCCGGTCGCCCTCCAGAAGGACTTGGTGGAGCCGGACTTCGCGGCCAAGCTCACGCGACTCGGCTGATCCGGGGCGCGAGCCCGCACCACCGCATCCCGCCGGTGACGGCCCGTCCGGGCACTGTCCGGCGGGGTGCGTGCTAGCGTCCCGAATCGGGGACAGGCCGCCGTTCGCGGCGGCGCGGCGGTGAAGCCGGGAAGAACACGAGAAGAGAAGACGGGACACGGGGAGTGCCTTCGAGTGGCCACTGCGGAGCCGACACACGCAGACGACGCCGATCCGGGCTCGGTATCGGGCCCGCGAATAGGCGTACCCGACGCGCGGGACGCCGGCGCGTCTGAAGACAGCGGGGAGCGGTTCGAGTGGCCGGCCCCCGTACTGGCGCTGCGTGAGCGCATGCTGCGGCATCCCATCCTGTCGATCACCGGCCTGGCCGCGGCGCTGCACATCCTCTGGTTCTTCACGTTCGCGAACAGCGGTGGCGATCTGGCCGCGCAGGACGCGTGGGCGGAGTTCGTCGGCCGGCATCCGGACTCGGCGTACAACCTCGCCTGGTACGGCGGGATGCACCCGGTCTCCTACAGCGTGGTGTCGCCGTATCTGATGTCCGTGCTGGGCGTGCGGACGACGATGATGATCGCGGGGACGGTCTCGGCGGGGCTGCTGACCCTGCTCCTCCTGCGCAGCCGCTCGGTCCGCAATCCTCTGTGGGCGTCGCTGGCGGGCGTGTTCGGGCTGTTCTGCAACGCGGTGTCCGGGCGCGTCACGTTCGGGCTGGGCATGATGTTCGCGCTCGGCGCGGTCACCGTCGTGTTCTGCTGGCCGTACCGGTGGCGGTTCAAGCGCTGGGCGAAGGCGCTGAGCGCGGCGCCGCTGGCCGCGCTGGCCACCATGGCGTCGCCGGTCGCGGGCCTGTTCGTGGGTCTGGTGGCGGTGGCGCTGTTCCTGCAGAAGCGGCGGCCCGGCGCGTGGGCGCTGGGTCTGGCGCCCAGCGCGGTGGTGGCGGTGTCGGCGTGGCTGTTCCCGTTCTCGGGCACGCAGCCGATGATGATCGGCTCGGTGCTGCTGCCGCTGGCGTTCTCGGTCCTCGCCTACGTGCTGGTGCCGCAGGAGTGGAAGACGGTCCGGCTGACGGCGGCGGTGTACGGCCTGGGGGTCGTGCTGGTGTGGCTGATCAGCTCCCAGATCGGTTCGAACATCACGCGCCTGGCGATGTTGTTCGCCGGGGTGGCGCTGGTCGCCGCGCTGCCGTTCACGGTGCCGCGCAGCCGCAAGTGGTACACGGCCGTCGTGGCACTGTGCGGTTTCGGGGTGTGGATCGGCTTCAAGACGGTCGACGACATCGTGCACACGGCCCCGGCGGCGTCCTGGTCGCGCGAGCTCGCGCCGCTGGTGAACGAGTTGCAGGAGGTCGGCGCCGAGAAGGGCCGGGTCGAGGTGGTCCCCGCCCGGTCGCACCGCGAGGCCTCCGCCCTCGCCCCGTACGTCAATCTGGCCCGCGGCT
Organism: Streptomyces sp. 378; assembly: GCF_030124145.1. Lineage (GTDB taxonomy): Bacteria > Actinomycetota > Actinomycetes > Streptomycetales > Streptomycetaceae > Streptomyces. The sequence goes on along the minus strand of NZ_JASKMS010000016.1, from coordinate 175,945 downwards.
GGAACCGCCAGGCCGACATGGAACGCAACCCGCTCTTCTACGACGACACGCTCAACTCGGCGAACTACCACGAGTGGCTGAAGCGCTGGGCCGTGCACTACGTCGTGCTGCCGAAGGGCGAGCCGGACGGTGACGGGGGTCAGCGGGAGCGGGCGCTGGTGCGGCGCGGGCTGCCGTATCTGACCCAGATCTGGGGCAACGACACCTGGCAGCTGTTCAGGGTGACGGCCCCGACCCCGCTGGCCGGGCCGAACGCGGTGGTCGAGCGGGCCGAGCAGGGCGAGATGACCCTCCAGGTGAGCAAGGCGGGCCGGATCCTGGTCCGCGTCCCGTACTCGCCGTGGCTGAGCATCGTCGACGCGGAGGGCAAGAGCCTGAAGCCGCCGCAGGAGACGGAGGAGTCCAAGAACCGTCCCGAGGGCGAGCCGAAGACGTACGTGAACGTCAACGGCTGCCTGGCGGAGACGGAGGAGGACGCGCAGGGTGACAAGTGGACGGAGCTGGTGGCCCCCAAGGCCGGGACCTACCGCCTGGCGGCGCCGTACCAGCTCCCGCGGGGCACGCCCTGCCCGGAGGAGCTGCGCTGACCGGTCCGCGGTCCGCCCCTCTCGCGCCCCACCGAACCCACCGTTCCCGTTCGATTACAGTGCTGAGCTGTCGTACGTATGGACGGTGCCCTGGGAGGTCTAGGTGGGTGCGACTGCCGGTGCCGTCTGGGGCCGTACGGAGCAGCAGGACTTCCGCAGCCGGGTACGGGGCACCATCCTGGGTGTGGCCGTGGGGGACGCGCTGGGGACGCCGGTCGACGGGCTGACCCTGGAGGGAATCCGGGAGGCGCACGGGGCGGAGGGCTTGGTGGACCTGGCCCCCGCCTACGGCAGACGCGGCGCCGTCACGCATCTCACCCAGCTCACCCTGTTCTCCGTCGACGGTCTGATCCGGGCCCAGGTCAGGCGGGACACCGGCGCCTGGCATCCCCCGACCGATCTGCACCGGGCCTATCTGCGCTGGGCCGCCACGCAGCGTGACTGGGGGCCCGACGAGCGGCGCAAGGAGGACGGGTGGCTGGCGCGGGAGGAGTGGCTGTACGCGCGGCGGGGCCCCGGCCGCGCCCTGCTGCTGGGGCTCGGCGACCAGACCATGGGGACGCCGGAAGCGCCGAAGAACCCCGGTGAGGCCGGGCCCGAGGCGGCCGCCCGGTCCGCTCCGTTCGGGCTGCTCGTGGGCTGGGAGCCGCAGTTGGTCGTCCAGCTGGCCGTCGAGTGCGCGGCGCAGACCCACGGCCATCCCACGGCCTCGCTCGCGGCGGGCGCGTACGCCGTGATCGTGCACGCGCTGGCTCTGGGCGAGAGCCTCGACGGTGCCGTGCAGCGGGCCTTCGGGCTGCTGGCCGCACGGCCGGGGCACCAGCCGGTGTCGGACGCGCTGCAGCAGGCGCTGGGCGCGGTACGGCAGGGCATGCCCGGCCCGGAGCGCGTGACCGAGCTGAGCGGGGCGGGTACGGCGGAGGGGCTCGTCGCCGCGGCGGTGTACTGCGCGCTGGTCGCGGCCGATGTCCGGCACGGGCTGTGTCTGGCCGTGAACCACGACGGCCCGTCCGCCGCGACCGGTGCGCTGACCGGTGGTCTGCTCGGCGCCCTGCACGGCGAGACCGCGCTGCCGCCGGGCTGGCTGGCCGAGTTGGAGGGCCGCCCCACCATCCTGGAACTGGCCGACGACTTCGCCATGGAGATGACCCAGGGCCCGTCCCTGCACGGCCCGGGAGGCTCCTCCCCCGGCTGGCTCGCCCGCTATCCGAGAGCCTGACCGGCGGCCCCGCCCGGCCGCCGGACTCCGGCGACGGCGGGGCCGTCGGCCCACCGGCCGCCCGGCAGGTGCTCGGTGGGACCGGCCGGCCGTGGGGTCAGTTCTTGACCGTGCGGACCACGTCGTCCGTGGGACCGGCCGGTGCCGGGATCGTGGCCGCCGCCGCACCGTCGTCGTCGGTGTTGATGCGCTCGATGATCGCCAGCCGCTCCGGGGTGTCCTCCGGCCTGATGTAGCCGACGAGGATGTAGAGGACCAGGGACACCGCCAGCGGGATCGACACCTGGTACTGGAGCGGCACGCCGCCCTCGACGTTCCAGTTGACCGGGTAGTTCACCAGCCAGAAGGCGAGCAGGCCCATCGACCAGCTGACCAGGGCCGCCGTGGGGCCGGAGCGGCGGAACGCGCGCAGCAGGCCCAGCATCATCGGAATGGCCATCGGGCCCATCAGACCGGCCACCCACTTGATGACGACCGTGATGATGTCCTTGAACGCGGGCGAATTGACCTGGGTCGCCGCCGCCATGGACAGGCCGAGGAAGACGACCGTGGCGATCCGGGCGACCCGCAGGCCCTGGCTCTGGTTCCAGGTGCGGGCCCTCGCCCAGATCACCGGCGCGCAGTCCCGGGTGAACACGGCCGCGATGGCGTTGGCGTCGGAAGAGCACATGGCCATGGTGTGCGAGAAGAACCCGACGATGACCAGGCCCAACAGGCCGTGCGGCAGGAGTTGTTCGGTCATCAGGGCGTAGGAGTCGGAGCCGTCCGGCTTCTGCGAGTCGACCAGCAGCGGCGACATCCACATCGGGAAGAACAGCACCAGCGGCCAGACCAGCCAGAGGATCGCCGACAGGCGGGCCGAGCGCTCGGCCTCCTTGGCGTTGGGCGTGGCCATGTAGCGCTGGGCCTGGTTGAGCATGCCGCCGTTGTACTCGAAGAGCTTGATGAAGAGGAACGCGAGCAGGAACACCGTGCCGTACGGGCCGACCAGCGGTTCCCCGTGGCCCTGGAGTTCGGGCGAGTCCCAGACGCCGAAGAAGCCGCCGTGGTCGTCGAGCCGTACGAAGACCGCGGCGAACATCGCGATGCCGGCCAGCAACTGGATGATGAACTGCCCGAGTTCGGTCAGCGCGTCCGCCCACAGGCCGCCGATGGTGCAGTAGATCGCCGTGATGGAGCCGGTGATGAGGATGCCCTGGTTGAGGGAGATCCCGGTGAAGACGGACAGCAGCGTGGCGATCGCCGCCCACTTCGCGCCCACGTCCACGATCTTCAGCAGCATCCCGGACCAGGCCAGCGCCTGCTGCGTCTTGAGGTCGTAGCGGTTCTTCAGGTACTCCAGCGGGGAGGCCACATGGAGCCGTGAGCGCAGTCGGTTGATGCGCGGGGCGAACAGTTTCGACCCGATGGCGATGCCGAGGGCGATGGGGAAGGACCAGGTGACGAAGGAGGTGACGCCGTAGGTGTAGGCGATGCCCGCGTACCCGGTGAACATCACCGCGCTGTAGCCCGACATGTGGTGCGAGATGCCGGAGAGCCACCACGGCATCTTGCCGCCGGCGGTGAAGAAGTCGCTGACGTTGTCGACGCGTTTGTGCGACCAGACGCCGATCGCGACCATCACGGCGAAGTAGCCGATGAGCACGGCCCAGTCGAGACCGTTCATGAATCCCCTTCCACGGTGCTGCCGCCAGGGTCAGGCATGTGAACTCTGGGTTCGGTGACGTGCGCACGGCAAGCAAGGGGAAGGTCAAGACCACGTAAAATAGTTCGGTGAGGTGACCTCAGTTCATGTACATGGACGAGAGGGTGTGGCCGGAAATCGCCGTCAGCGCATCAGCTCACCGGCATTCACCAGGAGCGACTGTCCGGTGATCGCCCGCGCCCGGTCCGACGCGAGGAACACCGCCGCATCCGCCACGTCCCCGTCCGTCGCCAGCTCCGGCAGTGCCATCCGGTCCGACAGCCTGCCCAGCACCTCCGCCTCCGACACCCCCTCCGACTCCGCCGCGAACTGCACGTACGCCCGCACCGGCGGCCCCCACATCCAGCCGGGCAGCACGGTGTTGACCCGGATCCGGTACGGCCCGAGTTCCCGCGCGAGCGAGTACATCGCGCTCGTCAGCGCGCCCTTCGACGCCGCGTACGCCGCCTGCCGCACCTGCGAGGGGGCGGCCACCGCCGACTGCGTCCCGATGAACACCACGGATCCACCGCCCTGTTTCAGCAACGGCAGACAGGCCCGCGTCATGCGCAGCGTGCCCAGCAGATTCACATCCAGCACCGCCCGCCAGGACGCGAAGTCGGCGTCCTCCAGCCCGCCGAAGTGGCCGTCGAACGCGGCCACGTGGACGACGGCGTCGATCCCGCCGAACCGCTCGCGCGCCACCTCCGCCAGGGCCTCGCACTGCGCCTCTTCGGAGATGTCCGTGACCCGGTACGCGGCACACGCCCCGCCGGGGTCGATCTCGGCGGCCGTCTTCGCCAGGCTCGCCTCCGTGCGGGCCCCGAGCACGACCCTCCCGCCGTCCCGTACGACCGCCGCCGCGACCTGCCGCCCGAGCCCGGCCCCGACCCCCGACACGACGACCGTCTTCCCCGCGAGCAGTGACATGGCAGGACCTCCCCGGACCGGAACCCTGGCGTTCTATCTGACGGAGCGTCAGAGTATGAGCGAGCCGCCGACGAAGGGGAAGGGCATGAGCGAGGACACCCGCAGCGAGCTGTACGCCGAACTGGCCGCCGTCGGCCCCTACGGCACCCACCCCGGGCACGCCCTCATCACCATGGTCGAGCCGCACCCGGGCCACGAGTACGCGTACAACCGCTGGTACGAGGACGACCACTACTACGCCGGCGCGATGGCCATGCCCTGGATGTACGCGGGCCGCCGCTGGGTGGCGACACGGGACCTCCAGCTGCTGCGCTACCCCGAGAAGTCGGCGATCGCCCAGCCGGTCACCGCCGGCTGCTACCTCTCCACGTACTGGATCACCGCCGGCCGCTACGACGACCACATGCGCTGGACGGTCGCCGTCAACAAGCGACTCAACCGGGACGCCCGCGTCTACCACGACCGCACGCACGTCCTCACGGCGTTCCAGCACCACGAGGCGACGGTGTACCGCGACGGAGCGGCCGGCCCCCGCGACGTCCACGCCCTCGACCACCCCTACGCGGGCCTGGTCCTCCAGGTCGTCGAGTCGGACACCCCCGGGCAACGCGCCTCCCTCCTGGAGTGGCTGCGCACCCGCCACCTCCCCAAGCGCCTGGCGGGCTCCCCGGCCGCGCTGGTGACGGTCTTCAGCCCGACGCCCCTGCCCGGCGACCGCATGACCTATGTCAAACAGGTCGAGGGCGTCGACACCCGGCTGACCCTGCTGTGGTTCCTCCAGACGGACCCGAGGGAGTGCTGGGACCCCTGGTTCACGGGCCTCGACGCGGCGGTGGCGGATTCGGGCCTGGGCAGGGTGGAGCTGGTGGCCCCGTTCATCCCGACGGTGCCGGGCACGGACACGTACGTGGACCGGCTCCGCTGAGCCGGGCGCGTCAGACACACCGGGCGAACAGGGCGGCCGCGTTGCCGTGGCACACGGCCTGCAGCCACGCGTCGCCGAGGCTCAGGCCCTCCGGGCAGGGCGGTGGAGTCACTGCAGGAGGAGGGCGTCTCCGCCGCGTGATCGGTCACCGAGGCCTCCGTCACACCGCCAGTTCGGCCCACACCGTCTTGCCGTGGGCCGGTGCCTCCACCACACCCCAGCGGTCCGCGCACGCCGAGACGATCCGCAGGCCCCACCCGCCCTCCGCGTCGTCCGCGACCGGCCCCGAGGGCCGGGGAACCCGGTCGCCCCGGGCGTCGGTGACCTCGATGCGGAGCGTGCGGTCGGCGCGCAGCTTCAGCGCCAGCCGGAAGTCCCTGCCCCGGACGCGTCCGTGCAGCACGGCGTTCGACGCCAGCTCCGCCACCACCTGCACGGCGGCGTCCTGGGACGCGCCCCACTCGTCGAGCTGGCGTTCGGTGAGCAGGCGAGCCAGTCGAGCGCCTCTTCGAGTGGCGGACAACTGGAGCGTGAAGTGACGTACGGGGGCGTTGATCCCGGCGTGGGATTTCTGACTCATGTCACCCAGCGTGGTCATCCGTCCCTACTCTGAACAGCGACGACCTCGGTACGGAGGGTGACTGTCCGGACGCGTCACGAGGTCGTACGGCTCGTACGTGGGAGGGGAAGGCGTGGAGGACGAGGAAGCGGCGGCCGTGCTCAGGACGGTCGGGCGGCAGATCAAGATGTGGCGCGAGGCGGCGGGGCTGAAACAGGCGGAGTTGGGCTCGGCCATCGGCTACGGGGAGGAGATGGTGTCGTCCGTCGAGCGGGCGCGGCGCATCCCCAAGCCGGACTTTCTCGACAAGGCCGATGAGGTCTTGGGGGCGGGCGGCAAGATCTCCGCGATGAGGGAGGACGTGGAGAAGGCGCGGTATCCGAAGAAGGTACGGGACCTCGCCAAACTGGAGGACGAGGCTCTCGAACTCGGGGCCTACGACACCCATCAGATCAACGGGATGCTTCAGACACCGGAGTACGCCCAGGCGTTGTACGCCATGCGCAGCCCTGCCTACACGGAGGACGAGATCGAACGGCACGTCGCAGCGCGCATGGCGCGGAAGGCCGTCTTCGACCGGCTACCGCGACCGCTCATCACCTTCGTCCAGGAAGAGACCACGCTACGGCGACCGGTCGGGGGCAGAATGGTGCTCCGGCACCAGCTCGAACACCTGTTGGAAGTCGCTCAGTTGCGGCACGTGTCGATTCAGATCATGCCGACCGACCGTGAGGACCACGCGGGCATGGCAGGTCCGTTTCGGCTCCTGAAATTCCAGGACGGCAAGGTGCTGGGGCACTTCGAAGCCCAGTTGCACAACCGCGTGATCAGCGAGCCCCGCGACGCCCAGATCCTCGACATGCGCTATGGAATGATCCGGGCGCAGGCCCTCTCACCCCGAGAGTCCCTGGCCTTCATTGAGAAAGTTCTGGGAGACGAGACGTGACCACTGAACTCGCCTGGTTCAAGAGCACCTACAGCAGCAACGACGGACCTGATTGCGTCGAGGTCGCCATATCCGCTCAGGCACCCACCATCCATATCCGCGACTCCAAGAACAAGGAGGGCGCCCGGCTGTCGTTCACCGGTGGTGCCTGGTCGGAGTTCCTGGAGTTCACGGCAGGACGCTGACGTCCGCGAACCTCTCCAGCGCCCCGGGATCCAGCGTCCGGACGCGTGCCACGTCCGCCCGGGCCTGCTCCGGTCGGCCCATCGCCGCGTGGAGAACGGCCCTGCGGCACAGGGCCCAGACGTACCCCGGCCGCATCTCCACCGCCCGGTTCAGGTCGGCCAGGGCCTCCGCGTGGCGGCCGAGCCGGGCCAGTGACTCCCCCCGGCTGGCGTGCGCCGACGTGTACGCCGGGTCCAGGGACAGCGCGATGTCCAGGTCGGCGACCGCCTCCTCGTCGCGGCCGGCGGCGCGCAGTGCGTCACCGCGTTCGCAGCGGGCCCAGGGCCAGTCGGGGTTCAGGGCGAGGGCCCGGTCGAGGTCGGCCAGTTGGCGGTGGGGGTCGCCCAGCGCACGCCACACGCGGGCGCGGCGGGCGAGCGCCCAGGCGTAGTCCGGGTCGAGGTCCAGCGCCCGCCCCAGGTCGGCGAGGGCCGCTTCCGGGTCTCCGGCACGCGCGTGCGTGGCGCCTCGGGACGCCCAGGCGAACTCCAGGGCGGGGTCGAGCCGGATCGCTTCGCTCAGGTCCCGGATCGCCTCGGTGTCGCGTTCGGCGATCCGGTGGTGTTCCCCGCGCAGGGCGAGGGACCAGGCGTTGCCCGGGTCCAGTGCGACGGCCCGGTCCAGGTCGGCGATCGCCCCGTCGTGGTCGCCCAGGTCTCCCCGGATCCCGGACCGGTTCCGGTGGGCGACGGCCGACTCCGGGTCCAGGGCGATGGCCCGGTCGTACTCGGTGAGGGCCTGCGCGTGCGCGCCGGCGCCGCGCAGTTCGTCGCCCCGTACGACCCGGGCCCTGGCCTGGGTCCGCGTGTCGAGTCCCGCACGGCGCAGCAGCAGCCCGAGGGCGGCGACGATCCCCTCCGTGTCCAGGGCCGTGGTCAGCTCGGTGCCCCAGCGGGCCGTCGCCTCGGCGTCCGCGTCCGTCCCGGCGTCCACGAGCGCACGGGCCCACCGCCCGGCCGTACTCGCGCCCGTGTCGCACGCCTGGACGAAGTCACGCAACGCCTGCGGCAGCGCGTCCCGTTCTCCCGCGCAGAGCCGGTGATACGTCTCCTCCAGGCGCAGTTCCCGCCAGGTCTCGTCCGCCCACGGTTCCCCGGTGCGGCCCGCTCCGGTCTCCTCCCGCCAGCGCCCGAAGAGTTCCGCCAGGTGCCGTTGCCGCTGCGCCCAGCCCCGCGGGGACCGGCGGCGTTCCGCACGCAGCATCGGGGCCCGTACGACATCGTGGTAGCGCAGGCGTTCCCCGGTTCGGTCGGTGACGAACGGCATGCCCCGCAACCACGCCCACACGCGCTCCAGGTCCTCCTCCGGGCACTGGGTCACCGCCCGGAACACGTCCCCGTCGAGCCACCTCGGCAGCGCGCAGGACAGGGCCGCGGCCCGCCGTACCGGGTCCTCCTCCCACTTCAGGAAGCGCTCCACGGCCGTCGCGCTCGGGTCGCCCACGTCGTCCGGGTCGGTGGGGCGGGACGCGGCGAGGGTGGAGACCAGGACCGGCAGGCCGCCGGTGAGGCGCAGTACTTCCTCGACGACCGGTTCGGCGGTCACGCCCTTGGCGGCCAGCAGGCCGCGCGCCTCCGTCTCCGTGAAGGGGGCGAGCGGGAGGTCCGTCACGAAGTCCGCCAGGCCGCCCCAGCGGGCGGGGGCCAGGGGGGTCCGGCCCGCCGTGACCACCATCGCCGTGGCGGGCATGCCGCCGTGACGGTCCGTCGTCATCGTCTCGTGCAGCCAGGGTTCCAGATACGGGCCCGTCCGCTCGTACGTGTCGAGGAAGAGGGTGATCCACGGGGCGGCCGTGTCCGACAGTTCGCGCAGGAGTACCGGGGTGAGCACCTGCTCGGGGGCGAGGACCAGCTGGAGGTCGTCGTGGTTGCGGAAGCGGGCGATGAGGCTCGCGCGCAACCGGTCGGCGACGTGCGCGAGTTGGTCCGCGTCGAGCATCCCGGCCAGCGGTCCGACCACGGGCACCATGCCGGCGGCGACCACCCCGGCGCGGGCCGCCATCCTCCCGCCCACCGACGGGCCGGCGTTCTCCGGGGGCGCGTCCAGGACCGCCAGGGCGGCCAATTCGGCCTCGTGGCGGCGTTCGCGGTGGGCGGCGAGCAGACGGTCCAGCTCCTTCAACCGCGTGCCCTGGGCGGCGAACTGGCGGCTGATCTGCGCCATCACCTCCGGCAAGCCGGCCGTGCTGTCGTCGACGTAGGCGGTCAGGGCGCCCCGTTCGCGGGCGATGTGCTCCAACTCCCGCAGCAGGAAGGTCTTTCCGACGCCCGCGTTGCCGTGCACGTGGAAGCGGAAGCGGTGGCGTTCGTCATGCGGGGCGGTGTCGAAGTTGGCGCGGAACGCGGCGCGTTCGGCGGAGCGGCCGACGAAACCGGCCCGACTGCGCTGTCTGATCAGCTCCTGCATGGTCGGTCTCGTCTGCGCCATCCGTACGTTCCCCTCGACTCGCCCGGCCGGCTTCTCGCCGTCATTCTCGCGCAACGGCCGCGGGGTACACCGGACGGCCGCGCTTGGGGAGAATGATCGGCATGGCCACCTCCACATCACGCGGCGCCCTGTCGCTCGCCGCCACCCTGCTCACCGCGACCATCGCCCTGTACATGGCGCTCGTCGCCTTCGGGAACATCACCGACTTCGGGACCAACCAGCAGTTCGTCCGGCATGTGCTGGCCATGGACACCACGTTCAAGGACGAGGACCTGATGTGGCGGGCCATCACGAGTCAGGGGCTGCAGGACGCCGTCTACGTCGGGATCATCGTCTGGGAGACCCTCGCCGCGCTGGTCCTCATATACGGGAGCTGGCTGTGGGTCAGGCGCGATGACCTGCGCGCCCGGCGGATGTCCGGTTACGGGCTGCTGATGGTGATGCTGCTGTTCGGGGCCGGGTTCATCGCGATCGGCGGCGAGTGGTTCTCGATGTGGCAGTCGGAGAGCTGGAACGGGCTGGACGCCGCGACCCGGATCTTCCTGTTCAGCGGGGTCGTGCTGATCGTCAACCAGCTGTCGGCCCGGCGCGGGGAGACGCCCGCTACCTGACCACGGTCACGGTCGTGCCGACCGTGCCGAACGCCCACAGTGCCGTGCCGTCCGCCTTCCGCATCCTGACTCCACCCGTCTTGGTGCCGGAGGCGGCGGGCGGCGGCGAGGCCCCGTCGACGGCGTTGGAGAAGGCGACGGAGACGCCGGACTTCGCGGCGAAGTACATGATGTGCTCGATCTGGACGCCGTCCGAGCCGGTCGTGGCCGCGTTGCGCGACGACACCGTGTAGCTGCCCGGGTCGGGGCTGACCGAGCCCGGCCAGACGGTGAAGGTGCGGCGGGTGGCCTCGCTCGCGTCGACCAGCCACACCCGCTTCTCGCCGAGGGAGTAGACGATGCGTCGGCCGGTGCCGGAGCCGTCGGGCACCCTCGCCGGGGCCGGGGCGGTGGGGGCGGGTTGCGCCGAGGCCGTGCTGCTCGGCTTGGCCGACGTGGCGGTGGGGCGCGGGCCTCGGTCGGCCTGTACGCCCAGGACCGTCACCGCGGCTATCGCTCCCACGGTCAGCCCGGTCACCCAGGCCCACGAAGGAAGTCGGGCAGGCACCGGCACGCATCTCCTCAGTCACGGGACCCCGCACCGAAACGGGGTTCCGATCATCGTACTGCGCGTCCGCCGTCCCCCCGGTGCCTCAGGGGCCCCGGTCGCCTCAGGGGCCGCCGGCGGTCTTGCGGACGGGGACCGGGCCGGTGCCGGCGCCGCGGGCGGTGTAGCGGGGGGCGCGCACCGGGGCCGGGTAGGAGAGGTGCACCAGACGGGTCTGCTCCTGGCGCATGTGCGTCAGCGACTCGAGGATGTAGCCCACGAGCAGCACGAGTGCCGCGATGGTCATGATCGCGGCGGCGAGGATCGCCGTGGGCACCCGGGGCACGGTGCCCGTCTCGACGAAGTCGGCGATGACGGGGATGCCGAGGACGACCGAGACGAGGGCCAGGAGCCCGGCGACGACGGTGTGGACCAGCGAGGGGCGCTCACGCCGGGCCAGGTCGAGGATGACCCGCAGGATGCGCCAGCCGTCCCGGTAGGTGCGCAGCTTGCTCTCGCCGCCCGCGGGCCGGACCCGGTAGTCGACGACCACCTCCGCCGTGGGCAGCCGCAGGTGCAGCGCGTGGATGGTCATCTCGGTCTCGGTCTCGAACTCCCGGGCGAGCGCCGGGAAGGACTTCACGAAGCGCCGCGAGAAGACGCGGTAGCCGCTGAGCATGTCCGTCACGTCGTTGCCGAACAGGGACCGCACCGCCCCGGTGAGCAGCTTGTTGCCGACGGCGTGCCCGGCCCGGTAGGCCCCGTCGTCGGTCACCCGGCGGGCTCCGACGACCTGGTCGTACGGTCCCTCGAAGAGCAGGTCCACCAGATCCCGGGCGCGGGAGGCATCGTAGGTGTCGTCGCCGTCGATGATGAGCAGCGCGTCGGCGTCGACGTCGGCGAAGGCGCGGCGGATGACGTTGCCCTTGCCCTTGCGGGTCTCCTCCCGCACGATCGCGCCGGCCTGCCGGGCGACCTCCGCGGTGCGGTCGGTGGAGGAGTTGTCGTACACGTAGACGACCGCCTCGGGGAGGGCCGCGCGCAGGTCGCCGACCACCTTGCCGACGGCCGCCTCCTCGTTGTGACACGGCACGACACACGCGATCGTCGGTTCCACTGCCACTCCCACTCCTCGACCGAAGCGCTGTCCGATAGTAGGAAATGATGCGATATGAGCGAGCCCGCCGAGCGAGGGCACGCCGGGTGGCTACTCTCCCTTTTGTGCCGGTTTCCAGCTCTGTGACCAGCTCCATGCGCCACGCCGTGCAGGGCATCTGGCGCGAAGCCGCCAAGTTCGGCGTCGTCGGCGCGCTGGCGTTCGTCGTCGACCACGGCGGCTACAACCTGCTCGTCTTCGGGCTGCCCGGCGGGGCACGGGGCGGGCCGATGAGCGCCTCCCCGGTCCTGGCGTCCGCCCTCGCGACCTGCGCCGCCGCACTGTTCAGCTGGGCCGGGAACCGCTACTGGACCTACCGCGACCGGCACGGCGAGAAGGTGACCCGCGAACTCGCCCTCTTCCTCGCCGCGAACGGAGTGGGGCTCGCCATCACCGCCGGGACCGTCTTCGCCTCCCGGCACCTGCTCGGACTCGACTCACCGCTCAGCGACAACACGGCCCGCGTCCTGGGCTGGGTGCTCGCGACCCTGTTCCGCTTCTACGCCTACCGGCGCTACGTCTTCGTCGCATCGTGAGCCGTTAGCATCCGGCACATGGGACAAATGGGATGGATGCCTCGGGTGCGGCACTGGGGCTGGGTCCTGGCCGCCGTCGCCGCCGTGGGCTGCCTGGCCACGATCCTCGTCTTCGCCCCCGGCTACCTGAGTCCCGACAGCCTCGACCAGCTCCGGCAGGCCGAGGGGAAGAAGCCGCTGACCGACTGGCACCCGCCCGTGCTGAGCCTGGTGTGGCGGGCGCTCATCGCGGTGACCGGCTCGATCGCGTCCATGCTGGTCCTCCAGTCGCTCGTGTTCTGGGGGGCGTTGTGGGTGCTGGCCCGGTGCGTGTGGGACCTGACCGGCAAGCGCGGCGGATCGCTCGCCGTACTCGGACTCGGCCTGGCCCCCTTCGTGCTGACGTTCGCCGGAGTGGTGTGGAAGGACGTCCACACGGCTCAGGCGCTGCTCGCCGCGTGCGCGGTCGCGTGCACGGGGCTGCGCGTCCGGGACCGGCGCGTGGGCCCCGCCGTGCGGTGGGGCCTGCTCTGGCTGGGCGTGCTGTTCCTCGCCTACGCCATGCTCGTGCGCAAGAACGCCTTCCTCGCGGCGATCCCCGTCTTCGTCCTGCTCGTCCTCGCGCTGTGGCGCGCCCCCGGACGCGGCACGTGGCTGCGGTGCACGGGCGCGCTCGCCGTCGCGCTGGTCGTGCCCGCCGTCGCCGTCTCGCTGTTCGCCGAGCCGCTGCGGACCAAGCAGGGCGCGCAGATCATGCTGGACGACCTGGTGCACGTGCTGCGGGTGGAGGAGCTGCGGTCGGCCGACGTCTCCCCCGCCCTCCGGGACCGGCTCGTGGCCTCGGCGCGCGAGTGCCGGCGCGTCGGCGCCCTGTCCGACGCCTACTGGGCGTGCTACGAACGGCCGGCCGACGGGCTGCGCGGCGACTCGGGCGAGATCACCTCCCTGTGGCTGCGGGAGATGGGCGGGCACGTGCCGCAGTACCTCCAGTACCGGCTGCGCCTGTTCGCGTCACTGTTGTTCGAGACCGGCTACCCCTACAAGGCGGGCGTCACCCGCAACGACCTGGGCATCGAGGTGGCGCACCCCCGGCTGGAGGACATGCTCGGCACGTACGTCAAGGGGATGGCCGCCGACCTGCCCTGGCTGTTCCGCGGGTGGTTCTGGCTGGCCGTCGCGCTGGTGCTCGCCGCCCGGCCCGGCCGGGGCGCCTTCGCGATGCCGGTCCGGGCGCTGGGCATCAGCGCGGCGGCCTACATTCTCGGCTATCTGCCGATCATGCCCGCGACGGACTTCCGCTACGTCTACTGGCCCGCGCTCGCCGGCGCCCTCGGCCTGCTGCTGCTGTGGCTGGGCCGGGGCGCGGCTCCCGGGCGACCGCCGAGCCCCGGCGCCGCGTCCGGCCGCTCCCTGACGGAGCACCAGCCGGCGGACGCCGGGGCCGCTGGGACCCGTCAGTCCAGCACCGGCAGCAGCTGAGGCAACTGCCCGTCCGAGGCCGCCGCCGCCCGCTGCCGCTCCTCGGGAACCTCCCCGTACAGGGTGTTCCGGGCCCTGGCCGGACGGCCCGCGGCGTCCGCCACCGCGATCAGGTCCTTGACCGACTTGTACGAGCCGTACGACGAGCCCGCCATGCGGGAGATCGTCTCCTCCATGAGTGTCCCGCCGAGGTCGTTCGCGCCCGAGCGGAGCATCTCGGCCGCACCCTCCGAGCCCAGCTTCACCCAGCTGGTCTGGATGTTGGGGATGTACGGGTGCAACAGCAGCCGGGCCATGGCCGTGACCGCGCGGTTGTCCCGCATGGTCGGGCCCGGGCGGGCGATCCCCGCCAGGTAGACCGGCGCGTTGGTGTGCACGAACGGCAGCGTCACGAACTCGGTGAAGCCGCCCGTGCGCTGCTGGATGCCGGCCAGGGTGCGCAGATGCCCGAGCCAGTGCCGGGGCTGGTCGACGTGGCCGTACATCATCGTCGACGACGAGCGGATGCCCAGGTCGTGGGCGGTCGTCACCACGTCGATCCAGTCGGCCGCCGGCAGCTTGCCCTTGGTGAGGATCCAGCGGACCTCGTCGTCGAGGATCTCGGCGGCCGTGCCCGGGATGGTGTCCAGGCCCGCCTCCTTCGCGGCGGTCAGCCACTCGCGGACGGACATGCCGGTGCGCGTCGCGCCGTTGACGACCTCCATCGGCGAGAAGGCGTGCACGTGCATGCCCGGGACGCGTTCCTTCACGGCCCGCGCGATGTCGAAGTACGCCGTGCCCGGCAGGTCCGGGTGGATGCCGCCCTGCATGCAGACCTCCACCGCGCCCACCTCCCAGGCCTGCTGGGCCCGGTCGGCGACCTGGTCCAGGGAGAGGGTGTAGGCGTCGGCGTCCGTGCGGCGCTGGGCGAAGGCGCAGAAGCGGCAGCCGGTGTAACAGACGTTGGTGAAGTTGATGTTGCGGGTGACGATGTAGGTGACGTCGTCGCCGACGGCCGACTTGCGAACGTCGTCGGCGATGCGGGCGAGGGCGTCCAGCGCCGGGCCGTCCGCGTGCAGCAGGGCGAGGGCCTCGTCGTCGGTGAGCTTCGTCGGATCGTCGGCGGCCGTGCGCAGGGCCTGCCGTACGTCGGTGTCGATGCGCTCGGGGGCCATGCCCGGGGCTGCGGCCTCGCGCAGGGCGCCCCAGTCGCCGTACACCTCGTCGAAGTCGTCCCGGCGGTCCGAGGTGCGGCCCTCGGAGTCGATCGAGGAGTGCAGGTCGGTGCGGCCCGACGCGACGAAGACCTCCTCCGGCTCCTGCCACGGCAGGCCCTCCGGCAGGGCTTCGGGGCGGGCGAGCCCGGTCTCCGGGTCCGCCAGCGCGGCCACGTGCGGGCGCAGCCGCGGGTCCAGCCAGGGCTCACCGCGCCGCACGAACTCCGGGTACACGCAGAGCCGTTCGCGCAGCTCGAACCCGGCGGCGCGGGACTTCTCGGCGAGCCGCTCGATCTGCGGCCAGGGGCGCTCGGGGTTGACGTGGTCGATGGTGAGCGGGGAGACACCTCCCCAGTCGTCGATACCGGCTGCGATCAGCCGCCCGTACTCGTCGTCGACGAGGTTGGGCGGGGCCTGGATGTTGCCGCTCGGGCCCATGAGGAGCCGGGCGACGGCCACCGTGGCGACCAGTTCGTCGAGTTCCGCGTCGGGCATGCCGCGCATCGCGGTGTCCGGCTTGGCGCGGAAGTTCTGGATGATCAGTTCCTGGACGCCGTGGTAGGCCCGGGAGACCTTCCGCAGCGCGAACAGGGACTCGGCGCGCTCCTCGTAGGTCTCGCCGATGCCTATGAGGACCCCGGAGGTGAAGGGCACGGAGGAACGCCCCGCGTCCTCCAGGACCCGCAGGCGGACGGCGGGTTCCTTGTCGGGAGAACCGTGGTGCGGGCCGCCCGGCTCCGACCAGAGGCGCCTCGCGGTGGTCTCCAGCATCATGCCCATGCTGGGCGCGACCGGCTTCAGACGCTGGAAGTCCGTCCAGCTCATGACGCCCGGGTTCAGGTGGGGCAGCAGGCCCGTCTCCTCCAGAATGCGGACGGAGATGGCCCGGACGTAGGCGATGGTGTCGTCGTAGCCGTGCGCGTCGAGCCACTCGCGCGCCTCCGGCCAGCGGTCCTCGGGCTTGTCGCCGAGGGTGATGAGGGCTTCCTTGCAGCCGAGGGCGGCGCCCTTGCGGGCGATGTCCAGCACCTCGTCCGGGGACATGAACATCCCGTGGCCCTCCCGGCGCAGCTTGCCGGGGACGGTGACGAACGTGCAGTAGTGGCACTTGTCCCGGCACAGTCGCGTCAGGGGGATGAAGACGCTCTTCGAGTACGTGATGACGCCCGGCCGCCCGGCCGCCGCCAGGCCCGCGTCCCGCACCCGGGCGGCCGAGGCCGACAGGTCCTCCAGCCGCTCACCCCGCGCCTGGAGCAGCACCGCGGCCTCGGCGACGTCGAGCGAGACGCCGTCCCTGGCCCGTTTCAGGGCGCGACGCATGGAGTTCTCGGTGGGGCCGGTTCCGGAGGTCGCGGAAGTCGTCATCCTTCGAGCATACGAGTGCGCTGATCAGGCTCGGGGCAGCCCCGTCAGTGGAAGGCCAGCCATCCGATGCCCAGGGCCGAGACGAGACCGGCTGCGGCCACGGCGGCCGGTCTGTGGCGGTGCAGGGCGAACCAGACCAGCGCTGCGGTCACCAGCACGGCCGTCGTGCCGATCGCGGCACGCAGCAGGCCCTGGCTGTAGCCGTACTCGGTGAAATGACGCAGGAGCCAGGAAAACCAGGCAAGCCGCATGACGCTCTCTCCCCCCATGGTGAACTGAACAGTAGTTTAGTAGAGGGGGGCCAACCGGCCTGCCTGGCAGGGGAGTTGTCAGAGATGGGCGGCGAGGCCGTCCAGGGTCTTCAGCACCTCCGCCTCCCCCGCCGGAGGCAGCTGCGCCACGGCCTCCTCGATGCCGAGGTCGGCGTAGCGGGCGAGCTTGCCCGGGGTCGGGTGGACGGCGTAGGGGACGACCTGGAGGGCCTGGGGGTCACGGCCGGCGTCGGCCCAGGCGGCGCGCAGAACCGGCAGCGACTCGCCGAGGCCCCGGCCGCCGATCGGCAGCCAGCCATCGGCGTACTCGCTGATGTGGGAGAACAGCTTGGGTCCGGCGGCCCCGCCGACGAGCGTGCGCGGGCCGACGATCGGACCGCGCGGCTTCTGCACGGGCTTCGGATACGCGTGACTGGCCCGGACGCCGCCGAACTCCCCGTCGTACGCGACCGGTTCCTCCGACCACAGGGCCCGCATCAGCGCCATCCGGTCCCGGACCAGCTCGCGCCGGGTGCTCCACCGCACGCCGTGGTCGGCGGCCTCCTCGACGTTCCAGCCGAAGCCGAGCCCCAGGGTGAACCGGCCGCCGGAGAGGTGGTCGAGGGTCGCGACCTGCTTGGCCAGGACGATCGGATCGTGCTGGGCGACGAGCGTGATGCCCGTGCCGAGCCCGAGCCGCTCGGTGACGGCGGCGGCCTGGCCGAGGGCCACGAACGGGTCGAAGGTGCGGCCGTACTCGCGCGGCAGCTCGCCACCCGCCGGGTACGGCGTGGTCCGCTCGACGGGGATGTGGGTGTGCTCGGGCAGGTACAACCCGACGAATCCGCGATCCTCCAGCTCCCGGGCGAGCCGGGTCGGGGTGATCGTCTCGTCGGTGAGGAAGATCGTCACGGCGATGCGCATGACCTCATCACTACCCGAGAGGGGACCGACTGTCGATACCGACTGGTCGGCATTCATCTCGTGCCGTGTCAAAGCAGCCGATTCCCTCCTCGTGCACCTCGCGGAGACTGCCGAGGTGCACCCCCACAGGGTATGGAGAAATCCAAGGGAGACCATGGATGCCCGTGCACGACAGCTGGTTGATTGGCCTTGCGGGACAGCTCCCGCCCAAGGAGACACGAAACGCCTGTGGAGCGCCGGTGCACACGTGCCCGCACAGCGCGGCGAAGCAGGAAGCCCCCGGAAGGGTCAGCCGACCCAGGCCGGAATCCCTGGACTTAGGTCAGGGAGTACGTCAAGTTGGGAAGCGTGAGCTTCGCGTCGGCGGCCGACGGGGGCCGGGAGAGCAGAACCGTGCGCGGCACGCTGCCACCCGGCTCCCCGGACTTCGTGTACGTGCCCGTAGAAGTCCCGGCCGGTGTCCGGGAGCTCAGGGTCGCCTACACCTACGACCGGCCGTCCGTCCCGGCCGGCACCCTGGGCAACGCCCTCGACATCGGCGTCTTCGACGAGCGCGGCACCGAGCTCGGCGGCCGGGGCTTTCGCGGCTGGTCGGGCGGGGCGCGCACCGAGTTCTTCCTCCGCGCCGACGACGCGACGCCCGGCTACCTCCCGGGCCCGGTGCGCGAGGGCACCTGGCACATCACGCTCGGCCCGTACACGGTCGCCCCGCAGGGCCTGTCGTACGAGATCACCATCACGCTGACGTACGGGGAGCCGGGCGAGGCCGCCGAGCCGGTGTATCCGCCGGAGCGGGCGAAGGGCCGGGGGCGGGCCTGGTACCGGGGCGACTGCCATCTGCACTCCTGGTACTCCGACGGCCGCCGCACCCCCGCCGAGATCGGCGAACTGGCCCGGGCCGCCGGTCTGGACTTCATCAACTCCGCCGAGCACAACACGCACGCGGCGCACGCCCACTGGGCCGACGTGGCCGGGGACGACCTGCTGGTCATGCTGGGCGAGGAGGTCACCACCCGCAACGGGCACGTCGTCGCGCTCGGCACCGACCCGGGCACCTTCGTCGACTGGCGCTACCGGGCCCGCGACAACCGCTTCGGCCGGTTCGCCCGGCAGATCCGGCGCGCCGGCGGCCTGGTCGTCCCGGCCCACCCGCACGCCACCTGCGTCGGCTGCAACTGGAAGTTCGGCTTCGACGAAGCGGACGCGGTGGAGGTGTGGAACGGCCCCTACACGCCCGACGACGAGGTGGCGCTGGCCGACTGGGACAGCATGCTCGTGGCGTCCGTACGGGACGGGCGCGGCTGGCTCCCGGCGATGGGCAGCAGCGACGCCCACCGCTCCCCGGACGCGGTGGGCAGCCCCCAGACGGTCGTCCTGGCCGAGGACCTGACCCGGGAGGCCGTCCAGGAGGGCATCCGGGCGGGACGGTCCTACATCGCCGAGTCCGCCAGGGTCGCGCTGTCGTTCGGGGTGTCCGGCGATCGCGGCGCGCACGCGGGCATCGGCGAGCGGCTCACGGCCGGCCGCGACACCCCGGTCACCGTCCGCCTGGAGGTGACGGGCGCCCCGCGCTGCACGGTCCGTTTCGTCACCGACCAGGGCGTGCTGCACACCAGCGCCCCGCTGCCGGTGTCCGGCTCGGGGGTCATGGAGTGGCGGACGACACCGTCGTACGCGGCGTACGTCCGGGCCGAGGTGCGGCACGAGGCGGCGGCGGGGCCGGTGCCGGGACCACTGGCGGCGTTCACGAATCCGATCTTCCTGGGGCACCGCTAGGGGTGTCCGCCAGGTCGGCCACGACCGCCGCGTGGTCGGAGGGCCACACCCCGTCGACCGGGCCGTCGCAGGCCCTCCGTATGTCCCGGACACGGCCGAGCCCGCCGGGGCCGGGCGGGCCCACATGGATGTAGTCGATGCGTGCGCCGGGTTTCCGGCCGGCCACCACGTGCGGGTTGGCCGCGTCCCACGTGGCGGAGGGCGCGGCCGGGTCGGCGTACTCCCAGGCGTCGACGAGGACCTGCCCGGGCACGGTCGGGGCCGTCTTGTAGCCGCCGAGGAGACGGATCTCGTCGGAGTCGGGCCAGGCGTTGAGGTCGCCGGTGACGACGGGCGGGAACGGGGTGTCGCCGCCGTGCCGGGCGACGAACTCGGCGAGTGCGGCGACCTGGCGGCAGCGGACCGCCGAGGCGTGCAGGGCGGAGCTGAAGTGGGCCGTGAAGAACGGCACTTCGTGGCCGGGCGCGGCCAGGCGGGCGTAGAGGGCCAGGCGGCCGTCGTCCGTGTCGGCCGGGGCGGGCAGCGGCAGCACATCCTGGTCGACGACCGGCCATCTGCTGAGCACGGCGTTGCCGATGCCGACGGCAGGGTCCCCGATCCGCCGCTGCCAGCGCTCGGGGGCGGGCGAGGCGCCCCAGGCCCAGTGCAGGCCGAGCTCACCGGCCAGCCACTCGGCGAGGTTCTCGCCGTCGGCCGCCCAGACCTCCTGCAGTCCCACGACGTCGGGCCGCAGCTCCCGCAGGGCCGTGAGAATCGCCTTCTGCCGCGTCTGCCACGGCCCGAAGCGCCACCACAGATTCCAGGTAACGATCCGCATCCGCAGCCACCCGCTCCCGTCGTTGCCGCGTCCGGGATCATTGAAGCAGGAACCATTGCAGATTCCGTGAGAGCTACGTGTGAAGGAGACCACCGGCCATGTCCCGCCTCACCGACCTGAGGTTCCGCGCCACCACGGTCTTCCAGCGCCGCATCAACCCGCTCATGCGCCGCCTCCCCCTCCAGACCGTCCTGGAGACCAGGGGCCGCGTCTCGGGCCTGCCCCGCCGGACCCCGGTGGGTGGCCGCCGCGTCGGCGACTCCTTCTGGATCGTGTCGGAGTTCGGCGAACGGTCGCAGTACGTCCGCAACATCAAGGCCGATCCGCGGGTGCGGGTGCGCGTCCGGGGGCGGTGGCACGCGGGGACCGCGCATCTGGTGCCGGGGGACGATCCGGTGGCGCGACTGCGGCGGCTGCCCCGGGTCAACAGCCTGGGGGTGCGGGTGCTGGGGACGGATCTGCTGACGGTGCGGGTCGACCTCGCGGACTGAGGGGTCCTTTCACCAGGCCCGCCCGGGTCGCTCCCAGTGAGAGGACCCCTGAGTCAGCCCGGCCAGACGATCGCCTGCACCTCGCTGTAGGCGTGCAGGGCGTACGAGCCGACGTCCCGGCCGACCCCGCTCTGCTTGAAGCCGCCGAAGGGTGCCTCCATGTTCCGGCCCACGGTGTTCACCCCGACACCCCCGGCCCGGAGCAGCCGCGCCACCCGAAAGGCACGGGCCACGTCGCCCGACCAGACGTAGTCGATCAGGCCGTAGTCGGTGTCGTTGGCGAGCGCGATGCCCTCCTCCTCGTCGTCGAAGGGGACGACCACCACCACCGGCCCGAAGATCTCCTCGCGGGCCACGCGCATGTCGTTGGTGCAGTCCGCCAGGAGGGTCGGCGCGACGTAGAAGCCGGTGGGCAGGTCAGGGCGTTCGCCGCCCGCCACCACCACCGCGCCTTCCTTCCGGCCCAGTTCGACGTACGACTCCACCCGGTCCCGGTGCGCCTGCGAGATCACCGGCCCGACCACGGTGTCCGGCTCGCGCGGGTCCCCGACCTTCAACCGGTCGGCGTAGGCGATCAGTTGTTCCACCAGCCGGTCGTAGATGCCGCGTTGCGCCAGGATGCGTGTCGGTGCCGTGCAGATCTGGCCGCTGTAGAAGGAGAAGGTCGTGCCGATCCCGGCGACGGCCGAGCGGAGGTCGGCGTCGTCGAAGACCACCGCGGCGCCCTTCCCGCCCAGCTCCATCAACTGCCGTTTCATGTCCCGCCCGCACACCTCGGCGATGCGCCGGCCGACCGCCGTGGAGCCGGTGAAGCTGACCATGTCGACGTCCAGCGCCGCCACGGCCGCCTCACCGACCCCGGTCGACCGGCCGGACACGACGTTCACCACGCCCGGCGGGACACCCGCCTCCTCCAGCGCCTGCGCCATCCGGTAGACCGACAGCGGATCCTGCGGGGCGGGCTTCACCACGACCGTGTTTCCCATGGCCAGGGCGGGGGCGACCTTCCCGGCCGGGTTGGCCCAGGGGTTGTTGTACGAGGTGACGCAGGTGACGACCCCGACGGGCTGCCGGACGGCCAGAGCGCCCATCACCCCGGCCTTTCCCATCGGCCCGGCCTCGTTGATCTGGGGCGGGATCGCCCATTCGGCGGGCTCCGTCCGGGCGTAGCGCCGGAAGCGGGCGGCGGCTACGCCGACCTGCAGAGCGCGGGCGGTGCCAAGGGTCGCTCCGGTCTCCGCCTGCGCCAGTGACGCGTACTCCTTCAGCCGTCCGGCGATGATCCCCGCCGCCCGGCCGAGGACCGCGGCCCGCTCCTCCGGTGCCGTGCGCGACCACGGCCCGAAGGCCTCGCGGGCCGCGGCGCAGGCCGCGAGCACCTGATCCCGCGAGGCCTCCGGCGCCCACCCGACGGTCTCCTCGCTCGCCGGGTCGGTCACCTCGTAGTGCCCGCCGTCCGGCTCCACCCAGGAGCCGCCGACGAACAGCGGCTGCTGTGCCGTCACCTCGTGCTCACCGTCTCCGTGTCCCGCCCCGAGCGCAGCACCCGGCCCGGCACGGCCCCGGTCACCACGTCGTCCCGGATCGCCTCGACCCCGTTGACCCACACGGCCCGCACGCCCAGCGCCCGGGAGTCCAGCCGCGGGCTGTCGCCCGGCAGGTCGTGCACCAGGGTGGCCGGGCCCGCGTCGATCCGCTCCGGGTCGAGCAGGACCAGGTCCGCGTGCCAGCCCTCCCGGATCCGCCCCCGTTCGCGCAGTCCGAAGAGTCGGGCCGGGTCGTCGGTCAGCATCTTCACGGCCTGCTCCAGACCGACCAGCTTCCGGCCCCGCAGGCAGTCCCCGAGGAACCGGGTCGTGTACGGCGCCCCGCACATCCGGTCCAGATGGGCGCCCGCGTCGGACCCGCCGAGCAGTACGTCCTCGTGCTGCCAGGTCTGAGCCCGCAGCGCCCAGGACGCCGGGTCGTTGTCGGGCGGCATCGGCCACAGCACCGTGCGCAGCCCGTCGTTGGCGCAGATCTCCACCAGGCACGCGAAGGGCTCCTGCCCGCGCTCCGCGGCGATGTCGTTCACCACGCGCCCGGTGAGCCCGGCGTTCGCCTCGCTGTAGGTGTCACCTATGACGTACCGCCCGAAGTTCGACAGCCGCCGGAAGACGCCCGCCTCCTTGGACCGGGCCCGCCGCAGCAGCTCGGCCCGCACGTCCGGGTCACGCAGCTTCTCGATCCGCTCGGGCACGGGCAGACCGAGGATCGGCCCCCACCCGGGGATGAGGTTCAGCGCGCAGAACGTCCCCAGCGACATGTTCATCGGCGTGAGGATCGGCATGGTCAGCGCCACGACCCTGCCGCCGGCCTTCCGCGCCTGCTCGCTCGCGAGCAGCTGCCGGGGCACCCGCTCGGGAACGGCCGCGTCGATCGTCAGCACGTTCCAGTTCAGCGGCCGCCCGGCCACCGCGCTCATGTCCGCGAACAGGTCGATCTCCGCGTCGCTGAACTGATCCAGACAGCCCGCGACGATCGCCTCGATCTGCGTGCCCTCGCACTCCCCCACGGCCCGCGACAGGGCCAGCAGCTCGGCCGGCCGGGCGTGCCGGGAGGCGACGGGCTGTCCGTCGCCGTCGGAGTGACTGCTCGACTGGGTGGTGGACAGGCCCCAGGCCCCGGCGTCCATGGCCTCCCGCAGCAGCCGCACCATCGCCGCGAGCTGCTCCTGGCTCGGCTGCCCGCCCACCGCGTCCGACCCCATCACATACCGCCGCAGTGCGCAGTGCCCCACCATGAACCCGGCGTTGACGGCGATCCGCCCTTCCAGGGCGTCCAGGTACTCCCCGAAGGAGTGCCAGCTCCAGGGTGCGCCCTCCTCCAGCGCCACCAGCGCCATGCCCTCGACCCTGGACATCATCCGCCGCGTGTAGTCGGCGTCCTCGGGCCGATCGGGATGCAGCGGCGCCAGCGTGAACCCGCAGTTCCCGCCGGCGACGGTGGTGACCCCGTGGTTGAGGGACGGCGTGGCGTACGGGTCCCAGAAGAGCTGGGCGTCGTAGTGGGTGTGGGGATCGACGAAGCCGGGGGTGAGGACGAGCCCGGAGGCGTCCTCGGTGGTGCGCGCTTCCTCGGTGACCCGGCCGATGACGGCGATGCGGCCGTCTTTGACGCCTACGTCGGCGGTGTAGCCGGGCGCACCGGTCCCGTCGACGACGGTGGCCCCTGTGATGACGTGATCGAGCATGACGACTCAACTCCCTCGAGTACGACGCCTTAGGGGCGCGGGGCTGTGTCGATGTGCGGCTCCACCGCGTGGGCGCGACCAGCCACGACGCGCCCGCACCCGCCACCGCACGCTCAGCCGACCCCCCGGAACCGCGACGTCCGATGCACGGGATCCGTATCGATCCTGGGAATCACGTGCTCCCCGACCAGCCGGATCGTCTGCAGCGTCTCCTCCTTCGGCACCCCCACCGGCAGCCCGAAGCTCAGCTGATCGGCCCCGGCCTGCTCCCACCGCTTGCACTGCCGCAGCACCTCGTCCGGGTCCCCGCAGATCAGCAGTTCCTCCTCGATCAGGACCTCCACGAACTCCTCGGTGTACTCCGGCAGCGTCTCCGGCCACACGGGGAACCCCTCGGGCCGGGGGAACGTGTCGTGGTAGCGGAAGACCAGCGAGGGCAGATAGTGCAGCCCCCCGCTCGCGGCGATCCGCACCGCCTCGGCATGGGTCGGCGCGCAGATCGCCGTGGTCGTCACCATCACGTTGTCGTTCACGAAGGCCCCGACGGGCTCCGCGTCCACGATCGCCGTCTTGTACTGCTCCAGCACCCATTCCATGTCGGAGACCTTCTGCACGCTGAAGCCGAGCACCCCGAGGCCCTTCCTCGCCGCCATGGCGTACGACGGGGGCGACCCGGCCGCGTACCACATCGCCGGGTGCGAGGCGCCGTACGGCTTCGGCAGGACCTTCCGCGGCGGCAGCGACCAGTGCTTGCCCTGGAAGCCCTGGTACTCGTCCTGGAGCCACATCCTGGGGAACTCGGCGATCGTCTCCTCCCAGAGTTCCTTGGTGTGGTTCATGTCGGTGACGCCCGGCATGAACCCGAGGATCTCGTGGGACCCGGCGCCCCGCCCGCTGCCGAACTCGAAGCGGTTGCCGCTGAGGTGGTCGAGCATCGCGACCTTCTCGGCGACCTTCACCGGGTGGTTGACCGGGGCGAGCGGGTTGAAGATCCCCGAGCCCAGATGGATCCGCTCGGTCGCGTGCGCCAGGTACCCGAGGAAGACGTCGTTGGCGGAGAGGTGCGAGTACTCGTCCAGGAAGTGGTGCTCCGAGGCCCAGGCGTACTTGAAGCCCGACTTGTCCGCCTGGATGACGTACTCGGTCTCCTCCATCAGCGCCTTGTGCTCGGCGAGCGGGTCGGTCTCGGCCCGTTTGCCGACGTACCCCTGAACGAAGATGCCGAATTCCAAGGAGGTTCACCGCCCCACGGTCAGTTCTGACGATGCGTCAGATCGATGGGTCCGACTGTTCCACCGGCCTCCATGAGCGTCAATAGCTGACGGGGCGTCAGATGACGCTGAGGCCGGCCAGCCAGCCGCCGTCGATCACGAACGGCTGCCCCGTGATGTACGACGAGTCCTCCGAGGTGAGGAACAGCGCGAGCCTGGCCACCTCCTCCGGCCGCCCGGCCCTGCCCAGCGGCACGAGCTTGCGGTACAGCCGGTCGAGCCCCCTCGCCGTCTCCTCCGGGTCGGCGTCCGGGTCGAGCCGTGCCGGGTTGGACATCGCCGTGTCGACGGCCCCCGGACAGACGGCGTTGACGCGTATCCCCCGCCCGGCGAGCTCCAGCGCGGCGACCCGGGTCAGACCGACCACGGCGTGCTTGGACGCCGCGTAGGCGCCCACCGCGGCCATCCCGGTCAGGCCGGTGCAGGAGGCGGTGTTGACGATCGTGCCCCCGTCGGACATCTCCGGTGCGACCGCCCTGACGCCGAGGAAGCAGCCCACCTGGTTGACCTGGACGACCTGCATGAACTCGTCGAGGGGGGTGTCGATCAGGGAGTTGAAGCGCAGGACGCCGGCGTTGTTGACGAGCCCGTCGACGTGGCCGTACGCGTCCTTGGCGGCGGCGACGGCGGACCGCCAGTCGTCCTCCCGTCCCACGTCCAGGCGGACGTACCGCCCGCCGATCTCCTCGGCGAGGGCCTCGCCCTGGTCGTCGAGGACGTCCGCCAGGACCACCCGGGCCCCCTCGGCCGCGAACAGCCGCGCCTCCTGCTCGCCCTGACCGCGAGCGGCCCCGGTGATGATGACGACCCGTCCGTCCAGCCTTCCCATGGTGTCTCCTCACAGCTCGGGGGCGACCTCGGCGCCGAACGCCGCGATCTGGTCGACGAGTTCGGCGCGGCTCCGGCTGCGCAACCGCACCTGGACCTGGTGCACGCCCATCGCGCGGTACGCCCGCAGCGACTCGGCGAGCTCGCCCGGCCCGCCGGTGAGGGTCCGGCGCCCCACGTCCCACCGGGGCGTGCCGACGTACAGCGGCTCGGCGATGGCACCCATGGTGAACCGGCCTCGCACACCGGCCTGTTCGCGCCACTCCCGGATGCGTGCGATCTGCGCGGGCAGCCGGTCCCTCGGATCCCCCTGCGGCAGCCACCCGTCGCCCTTGAGGGCGGCCCGCCGGAGGGCGGCGGGCGAGGAGCCTCCGACCCACAGGGGAACTGGGTCCTGCACCGGCCGGGGCCGCTGCCCGAGCCCCTCGAAGTCGTACAGCTTGCCGTGGTGCTCGGGGAACTCCTCCGGCCCGAGGGCGGCGCGCAGGGCGTCCACGCACTCGTCGAGCACGGCCCCGCGC
This sequence comes from Streptomyces sp. 378, assembly GCF_030124145.1. Taxonomy (GTDB): domain Bacteria; phylum Actinomycetota; class Actinomycetes; order Streptomycetales; family Streptomycetaceae; genus Streptomyces. Next base: position 149,484 of record NZ_JASKMS010000016.1, on the reverse strand, counting down.
CGGCGGAAGTCGACGCCGAGGGCCTCGAACTCCTCCTGCACGTGCCCGGCACCGACCCCGAGGATCAGGCGACCGCTCGAAAGGTGGTCGAGGGTGGCGTACTGCTTGGCGGTGAGCAACGGGTGCCGCAGCCCCACGATCGCGACATGGCTGAGCAGCCGGATCCGTTCGGTGGCGGCGGCGAGGAAGGCGAGCGTGGCGACGGGGTCGTACCAGACGGTGCTCATGGCGGCGGCGAGCCGGCGGGGGATGCCGACGTGATCGCAACCGGCCAGGTAGTCGAATCCGGCCCGCTCGGCGGCGCGGGCGATCTCCAGCAGGTCGGCGGGGCCGGTCGCGGCCTCCCACTCCTCCGCGTAGAGGGTGCTCTGCGACTGGACGGGAAGCTGCATCCCGTAGCGCAGGCTCACCGCGCGCCTCCGCCGCCCGGCCACAGGCCCTCGGCCGTCAGCCCGAGCAGTTCGATGGCGTTGCCCCGCACGATCCGCTCCACGGCCTCCGGCTCAAGGTGCCCCATCTGCGCCTCGCCGACCTCGCGGGACTTGGGCCAGGTCGAGTCGGAGTGGGGGTAGTCGGTCTCGTAGAGGACGTTGCCGACGCCGATGGAGTCGAGGTTGCGCAGCCCGAAGGCGTCGTCGAAGAAGCAGCCGTAGACGTGCTCGGCGAACAGTTCGGACGGCGGCCTGTGCACCTTGTCGGCGACGCCGCCCCAGCCGCGGTTCTCCTCCCACACCACGTCGGCCCGTTCCAGGATGTAGGGGATCCAGCCGATCTGGCCCTCCGCGTACATGACCCTGAGGTTCGGGAACCGCTCGAACTTGCCGCTCATCAGCCAGTCGACCATGGAGAAGCAGCAGTTGGCGTACGTGATGGTGGAGCCGACGGCGGGCGGGGCGTCCGCGGAGGTGGACGGCATACGGCTGCTGGAGCCGATGTGCATGGCGACGACCGTGCCGGTCTCGTCGCACGCGGCGAGGAACGGGTCCCAGCCGTCGCTGTGGATGGAGGGCAGCCCGAGGAACGGCGGTATCTCGGAGAAGGCGACCGCGCGGACCCCGCGGGCGGCGTTGCGCCGGACCTCGGCCGCCGCCAGTTCGGCGTCCCACAGGGGGACGATGGGCAGGGGGATGAGCCGCCCGTGCGCGTCCGGGCCGCACCACTCCTCCACCATCCAGTCGTTGTAGGCGCGCACGCAGAGCAGGCCCAGCTCGTGGTCCTTCGCCTCGGTGAAGGTCTGGCCGCAGAAGCGCGGGAACGTCGGGAAGCAGAGGGCGGACTGGACGTGGTTGACGTCCATGTCGGCGAGCCGCTCGGTGACGTCGTGGGAACCGGGCCGCATCTGCTCGTAGGTGATGACCTCGAGCCGGATCTCGTCCCTGTCGTAGCCGACCGCGGTGTCGAGCCGGGTCAGGGGCCGGCGCAGATCCTCGTAGACCCACCAGTCGCCGACGGGGCCGTCGTCCCCGGGCTGCCCCATGACCGGCTTGAAGCGGCCTCCGAGGAAGGTCATCTCCTTCACGGGAGCACGGACGATCCGCGGCCCGGCGCTCCGGTACTTCTCCGGGAGCCGGTCCTGCCAGACGCTCGCGGGCTCCACGGTGTGGTCGTCCACGGAGATGATCAGCGGAAAGGTGCTGTCGTGGGTGTCCATGGCGCTCACGGTAGCGCTGATCTGACGGTGCGTCAGCTATGTGTGCGCGGGCCGGTTCCGGCCGCGATGGCGTGATCCTGCCGCTCCGGCCCGGCGCATGCGGAGAGAGTGTGCAGACCTGGTGGTCTCCGGAGCGCCGCCCTGTGATCGGCGTCTCCCACGGCTGACGTATCCGCCGTCAACAAGGCAAACTGGCGTGGTTGCTCAGGATGTCTAGGGGGACTGCATGGACGGTGTACCGGACGGTGTGCCGCGCGTACCGGAGCAGCGGCGTCCCGACCACGCGTCGACATCGCCGGAGCCGGCGACGCCGGACAAGCCCACGGAGCCGGGGGACTCCATGACACTGCGCTTCAGCGTGCTCGGCCCCGTGCGCGCCCGGCGCGGTGACGAGCCGGTCACCACCGGTTCCCCCCAGCAACGCGCCCTGCTGGCCGCCCTGCTGCTGCGCGAGGGCCGGACCGCCACGGCGGCGGAGCTGATCGACGCCCTGTGGGGCGAGGAACCGCCCTCGCAGGCCCTGGCGGCGGTACGGACGTACGCCTCACGCCTGCGCAAGGTGCTGGCCCCCGGCAGTGAGGGACGCCGGTCCGGCGGCACCGACGCCGACGCCGTCCTGGTCAGCGAGTCCGGCGGCTACGCCATCCGGGGCCTCGCCGAGAGCGCCCTGGACCTCACCGTCGCCCAGGACCTGGCGACCGAGGCGGAGAAGGCCCGCTCCGCCGGGGATCTCTGCCACGCCCGCGCCACCCTGCGCCGCGCCCTCGCCCTGTGGGACGGGGAGACCCTGGCCGGTGTGCCCGGCCCCTACGCTCAGGCCCAGCGCGTCCGGCTGGAGGAGTGGCGGCTCCAGCTCCTGGAATCCCGCCTGGACATGGACCTGGAGCAGGGCTGCCACGCCGAGGCGGTCTCCGAGCTCACGGCCCTCACCGCGACCCATCCCCTGCGCGAGCGGCTGCGCGAGCTCCTGATGCTGGCGCTCTACCGCAGCGGCCGTCAGGCCGAGGCCCTGGCCGTGTACGCCGACACCCGGCGGCTGCTCGCCGACGAACTCGGTGTGGACCCGCGCCCCGGCCTGAGCGAACTGCAACAGCGGATCCTGCAGGCGGACCCCGCACTGGCGGAGCCCTCCTCCCCCGCCCCCGAACCGGCCTCGGTCCCGGTCCGTCCGGCACAACTGCCCGCGACGGTACCGGACTTCACCGGCCGGTCCGGGTTCGTCCGCGAGCTCGGCGACATCCTCGCCTCCGCCGAGGGCCGGGTCATGGCGGTCTCGGCCCTGGCCGGCATCGGCGGCGTCGGCAAGACGACCCTCGCCGTGCACGTGGCGCACCGGGCCCGCGCGGCCTTCCCGGACGGGCAGCTGTACGTCGACCTCCAGGGCGCGGGCGCCCGTGCGGCGGAACCGGAGACGGTCCTGGGCTCGTTCCTGCGCGCCCTCGGCACGGCCGACTCGGCGATCCCCGATTCCCTGGAGGAACGCGCGGCCCTGTACCGCTCCGTCCTGGCCGGGCGCCGGGTGCTGGTCCTGCTCGACAACGCCCGGGACGCCGCCCAGGTGCGGCCCCTGCTGCCCGGCACGGACGGCTGCGCCGCGCTGGTCACCTCCCGGATGCGGATGGTGGACCTGGCCGGGGCCCATCTGATCGACCTCGACGTGATGGCCCCGGACGAGGCGCTCGCGCTGTTCACGAAGATCGTGGGCGAGGAGCGGGTGGCGTCCGAGCGCACGGCCGCCCTGGACGTGGTGGCGGCCTGCGGTTTCCTGCCGCTGGCGATCCGCATCGCGGCGTCCCGCCTGGCGGCCCGCCGCACCTGGACGGTGTCCGTCCTCGCGGCGAAACTCGCCGACGAACGCCGCCGCCTGGACGAACTCCAGGCCGGCGACCTGGCCGTCAAGGCGACCTTCGAACTCGGCTACGGCCAGCTGGAACCCGCCCAGGCCCGCGCGTTCCGCCTGCTCGGCCTGGCGGACGGCCCCGACATCTCCCTGGCCGCCGCGGCGGCGGTCCTGGACCTGCCGGCCGAGGACACCGAGGACCTGCTGGAGTCCCTCGTGGACACCTCCCTGCTCGAATCGGCGGCCCCCGGCCGCTACCGCTTCCACGACCTGGTACGGCTCTACGCGCGTGCCTGTGCGGAAAGGGACGAACTGCCCCCGAGCGAACGGAGCTCGGCGCTGTCCCGGCTGCTGGACTTCTACCTGGCGTCTGCGGCGCGCGTGTACGCGATCGAGCGGCCGGGTGACCGGCTGGTGGATCATCTGGAACCCACGTCGTATCCGGGGCTGCGGTTCGACGGCCGGCACGCGGCACAGGACTGGCTGTACGCGGAGGCCATCTGTCTCCTCGCGTGCGTGCGGCAGTCCGCGGGGCGGCCGGAGACCCTCCCCCGGGCGATCGACATGCTGTGGGCGGCGCACGACCTCTCCGAGTCGGGAGCCAACTCCAAGGAGTACGAGGCGACGGCCGGAGCGCTCGTCGACGCGGCCCGGTCGCACGGACTCGGGCGGGCGGAGGCACGCGCGCTGATGACGCTCGTCAACGTGCACCACGTGAGCGGCCGTTTCGAACAGGCCGAGGAGGAGGCGGAGCGGGCCATCCTGCTCGCGCGGGAGTCCGACGATTTGCTCCCCGTCTGCTGGGCGCGCAACGCGCGCGGCATCATCGCGCTCTACCAGAACCGGCACACGGACGGTGAGGAGCATCTCTCCCGGGCCATCGAGCACTTCCGGGCCCTGGGCGACCGCCCCGGCGAGGCCGCCGCGCTCTGCAACCTCTCCCGGATCCACCTCGCGACCGGGCGGACCCAGAGCGCGGTCGCGCTGGCCCAGGAGGGCATCGACATCTACGACGGCATGGGCAACTCCATGCGCGGCGCGAACGCCCGCTACGCCCTCGGGCTCGCCCTCACCCAGAGCGGGGAGCTGGGCAAGGCCGCCGACCGGCTCCAGGAGGCGGTGGAGGTGTTCCGCGACAGCAGGCAGCGCCTTTGGGAGGGCATGAGCCTGTTCCGGCTGGCCGAGGTGGATCTCGCCGCCCGGCGCACGGCACGGGCCGCCGCCAACGCCGAGATGGCCCTCACAGTGCTGCGCGGGATCGGCGGACAGTGGCGGCGGGGCAACGTCCTCACGGTCCTCGGGCGCGCGCTCAGCGGCATCGGCCAGACGGGCCGGGCCCAGGTCTGCTGGCAGGAGGCGGCCGCGATCTACGAGGAGCTGGGCTCGCCCGAGGCCGCCGAGGTGCGTGCGCTGCTGTCCCCGGTGCGGGCGGCCTGAGGGCGCGTCGGGGCGTTCATCATTCGTTTATCGCCGCACGCCATGATGAACGCAGTCGATCCGTCGCGTCGGGGGGCAGACGGGTCACCGCACGGGCCTCGCCCCGATCATTCGGGGCGAGCGGCCCGGGTGGGCCTGCCCGGCCATCCTCGGGGGAGTGGCCGGGCGGGCCCGCCGATCCCACCGCTTGATCCATGCCAAGGGGAGTTGACGATCATGGGCGACGAGCTCAAGCCGCAGGACCTGCACGCCACCGCCGAGCCGCTGGAGACCAAGGACCCGCGCGCCACGGAGGAGGGCGCCGTCAAGAAGCAGGACCTCCACGCGACCGAGGAGCCGCTCGAGGTCAAGGACCTGCACGCGACGTCGGAGCCCTTCAAGCCGACGAAGTAGGCCACCACGCACGGGGTTCGGCCGCGGCGGCGCGGAGGGGGAGCCGTCGCGGCCGAGGTGCGCCCGGGGGCAGACGGCGTCGCGTCAGAGGGGAACGACCCGCACGCCCGGACCACACAGCTTCGTCATGTCGTCCTCATCGGAGGTGAAGAGCACCACGCAATACCGTCCCCGCGTGCCGTGGGCCCGGTGGAGTGCACCGCTGGGCGCGACGCGCGATAGTGGCCCGTGGATCAGCGTCCCGACCCGAAGGCGGTCCCATGCCCGGCGAGCAGCCCCACCTGTACGAGACCCTCGACGAGCGGTTCCGGACGGGGAGATGCCAGGCGGGGGACTCGCGGCTGGAGACGCTGTACGAGGGGTGCCGGTGGGCCGAGGGGCCGGTGTACGTGCCCGCCGGGCGGTATCTCGTGTGGAGCGACATCCCCAACGACCGGCTGCTGCGGTGGGACGAGACCACCGGGGCCGTCGGGGTCTTCCGCTCCCCCGCCGGGTACCCGAACGGCGGCACCCTGGACGGCGAGGGCCGCCTCATCACCTGTGAGCAGGGCAATCGGAGGGTGACCCGGACCGAGCACGACGGGTCGGTCACCGTGCTCGCCGAGCGGTTCCGGGGCAAGCGGCTCAACAGCCCCAACGACGCCGTCGTCAGGTCGGACGGGTCGGTGTGGTTCTCCGACCCCGAGTTCGGGATCGCCACCGATTACGAGGGGCATCGCGCCGAGAGCGAGATCGGCGCCCGCAACGTCTACCGCGTCGACCCCGCGAGCGGCGAGGTGCGGCTGGTCGCCGACGGGTTCCAGGGGCCGAACGGGCTCGTCTTCTCGCCGGACGAGCGGCGGCTGTACGTGTCCGACAGCCTCGCGAACCACATCCGCGTCTTCGACGTCCACGAGGACGGAACCTCGCTCTCCGGCGGCGAGGTCTTCACCGTGTGCGCGCAGGGCACCTTCGACAACATCCGCTTCGACGACGAGGGGCGGCTCTGGGCGGCCGCCATGGACGGGGGCGTGCACTGCTACGACCCCGACGGCACGCTGCTGGGCCGCATCCTGGTGCCCGGCACCGTCGCCAACGTGCGGTTCGGCGGCGCCCGGCGCAACCGGCTGTTCATCGCCGCCGACACCACCCTGTATTCGTTGATGATGTCGGTCACCGGCACTTCGGCCCTGCCGCTCAGCCGGTGACCCGTTTCCGCAGGGCGCCCTTCACGACCTTCCCGCTCGCGTTGCGCGGCAGCTCGGCGACGAACTCCACCGTTCTCGGCACCTTGTAGTTCGCCATCTCCCTGCGGGACCAGGCGATCAGGTCGTCGGCGGTCAGCAGGGCGCCGGGGCGCCGTACGACGTAGGCCCGGCCGACCTCCCCGAGCCGGGCGTCCGGTACGCCGATCACCGCCACGTCGGCCACGTCCGGGTGGAGGCCCAGGAGCTGCTCTATCTCGGCGGGGTAGGCGTTGAAGCCGCCGACGATGAACATGTCCTTCAGGCGGTCGGTGATGCGCAGGTTCCCCGCCGCGTCCAGGACTCCGACGTCGCCGGTGCGCAGCCAGCCGTCGGGCGACAGCACCTCGGCGGTGGCCCGCTCGTCCTCGTAGTAGCCGCTCATGACGTTGAAGCCGCGCACCAGGACCTCGCCGGGCAGGCCGGGTTCCAGAGGCCGGCCCTCGGGGTCCACGACCCGGATCCGCGTGCCGGGGACGGCGCGGCCCGACGTGGAGGCGATGACCGTGAGGTCGTCGCCGCGCCGGCACATGGTGACGATGCCGCTCGCCTCGGAGAGGCCGTAGGCGGTGAGGACCGTGCCGATGCCGAGTTCGCCGCGCAGGCGCTCCACCAGGCGCAGCGGCACGACCGCCGCTCCCGTCACGACCAGGCGGAGGGCCGAGAGGTCGTGGGCGTCGCGTGCGGGGTGGTCGAGCAGGGACTGGAGGAGGGTCGGGGGGCCGGGGAGCACGGAGACCCGCTCGGCGGCGATGTTGGCCAGGACCGTGTTCACGCTGAACACCGGCTGGGGGATCATCGTCGCGCCCCGCATGAGGCAGGCGATCACCCCGGCCTTGTAGCCGAAGGTGTGGAAGAACGGGTTGACGATCAGATAGCGGTCGCCCCGGGTGAGGCCCGCGAGGTCGCCCCAGATGTCGTAGGCGCGCAGCGTCTGGTCGTGGGTGATGACCGCGCCCTTGGGGCGGCCCGTCGTGCCCGAGGTGAAGATGATGTCCGAGGGCCAGGTCCCCCGTACGGCCGCGGACCGGTCGCGTACCTCCGCCGTTCCCACCCCCTCCCCGCCGGCCAGGAAGTCCTTCCAGGTCAGGAAGCCGGCCGGTGCGTCCTCGGAGAGGACGACCGCGTGCTTCAGGGCGGGCAGGCCGGGCAGCGGGCCGGTGCCCGGGCCGTCCCCGGCCGCCCTGCGCAGGGACGCCACGTAGGAGGTGCCGAGGAACGTGCCGGTGACGAACAGCAGTCGGGCGCCGCTGCGGCGCAGCACGTCCGCCGCTTCGGCGCCCTTGAAGCGGGTGTTCAGCGGCACGAGCACCGCGCCCGCCGAAACGGCTCCCAGGGCGCCGACGATCCAGTCGAGCGAGTTCGGCGCCCAGATGCCGACCCGGTCGCCCGGCTCGATCCCGTTCGCCAGGCAGGCCGCCGCCGCGCGCTCCACGCGCATGCCCAGTTCCGCGTAGGTGACGCGGGTGCGGCCCTCGACCACCGCCTCGTCGTCCGCGTACCGTTCGGCCGCCGCCCTGACCAGGTCCGGAATGCTTCCCCACGCCGTATCCGACCGCACCGCACGCCTCCCCACGCCCTAGGAGCTGACTGTTCGTCAGATTATCTGTAATCTGACGCCCTGTCAGCGACCGTTCGGGCCCGGAGGTGCGCGCAGCATGGCAGCAGGATCGGGAGGCCTCAAGGACGCCACCGCTCTCGTCGGCATAGGTCAGACGCCCTTCGCCAAACGGCTCCCGGAGGACGAACGCACCCTCGCCTGCCGCGCCGTCCTGGCCGCTCTGGACGACGCCGGGATCGCGCCCGGCGAGGTCGACGCCCTGGCCTCCTACACCATGGAGGAGACGGACGAGGTGGAGCTGGCCAAGGCCTGCGGCTTCGGCGACCTCACCTTCTTCAGCAAGGTCGGCTTCGGGGGCGGGGGTTCGTGCGCCACCGTCGCCCATCTCGCCGCCGCCATCACCGCCGGGCAGGCGAGCGTCGGGGTGGCCTGGCGGTCCCGCAAGCGGGGCAGCGGCCCCCGGCCCTGGACCGACACGACCGTCCAGCTCCCGACCCCGGCCCAGTGGACCCGGCCGTTCGGGCTGCTGCGGCCCGCCGACGAGATCGCGATGCTCACCCGCCGCTACCTGCACGCATACGGCGCCACCCGGGAGCACCTGTTCAACGTCGCCCTCGCCTGCCGCAACCGGGCCAACCAGAACCCCGCCGCGATCATGTACGACCGGCCCCTCACCCGCGAGATGTACATGACCTCCCGCTGGATCAGCGAGCCGCTCTGCCTCTTCGACAACTGCCTGGAGACCGACGGGGCGCTGGCGTGTGTCGTGGTCTCCGCCGAGCGGGCCCGCGACTGCCGACGCCGGCCCGTCTACGTCCACTCCGCCGCCCAGTCGCTGCCCGCCCAGCACCACGGCATGGTCAACTACTGGAACGACGACCCCCTCACCGGCCCCGCCTGGAGCGCCGCCCGGCATCTGTGGAAACACTCCGACCTGACCCCGGAGGACATCGACGTCGCCCAGATCTACGACGCCTTCACACCGCTGGTCCTGCTCTCCCTGGAGGGCTACGGCTTCTGCGGGCGCGGTGAGGGCGGGGCGTTCACCGAGGGCGGGGCGCTGGAGATCGGCGGGCTGCTGCCGGTGAACACCGGCGGGGGCGGGCTGTCCGAGGCCTACGTCCACGGCTTCAACCTCATCAACGAAGGGGTGAAGCAGCTGCGGGGGACCAGCACCGCCCAGGTGCCGGGCGCCTCCGCCTGTCTGGTCACGGCGGGTGAAGGGGTCCCGACCTCCGCCCTGCTGCTGAGGAGTTGAGGAGCGACCATGCTGCGTCCCGTCCCCGACCCCGACGGCGCACCCTTCTGGGAGTACGCCGCCCGGGGCGAACTGCGCGTCCAGGCCTGCGCCGCATGCGGAGAACTCCGTTTCCCGCCCCGGCCCTGCTGCCCGCACTGCCAGTCCTTCGACGCCGAGTGGCGGCCGGTGTCCGGCCGCGGCCGGGTCTGGTCGTACGTCGTGGCCCATCCGCCGCTGCTGCCCGACTACGCCGCGCAGGCGCCGTACAACGTGGTCGTCGTCGAACTGGACGAGGCGCCCCGGATCCGGCTGGTGGGCAACCTGGTCACCGGGGCCGGGCAGCCGCTCGACTCCTTCCCGCCCGAGAGCCTTCGCATCGGCGCCCGGGTGCGGGCCGTCTTCCACGACGGCCTTCCCCAGTGGGTTCCGGAGCGGTCATGAGCAGCGTCCTCGTGCGGACCGACACGGACAGCGGGGTCGCCGTCGTGACGCTCAACCGGCCCGAGCGGCTCAACGCCGTCGACCTCGCCATGGCCGACGAACTCGCCTCCACCTGGGGCGAGCTGCGGTTCGACGACTCCGTACGGGCGATCGTCCTCACCGGGGCCGGCGAGCGTGCCTTCTGCACCGGCATCGACCGGGACGCCGTCGTGCCGCAGCCGAACTCGCCCTACGCGCAGGACGATCCGCTGCTCGGCATCGGGCCGAAGGCGAACGACCTGTGGAAACCGGTCGTGGCCGCCGTGCACGGCATGGCCTGCGGAGGGGCCTTCTACCTGCTCGGCGAGGCCGAGTTCGTCATCGCGGACACCACCGCCTCCTTCTTCGACCCGCACACCACCTACGGCATGGTCAGCGCCTACGAGTCCGTCCTGATGGCGCAGCGCATGCCCTACGGGGAGGTCGCGCGGATGGCGTTGATGGGCACGGCCGAGCGGATCTCGGCCCGGCGGGCGTACGAGACCGGACTGGTGTCGGAACTCGTGGCGGACGGCGAGGCCGTGGGGGCGGCGGCCGGGTGCGCCGCCGTCCTCGCCGGGTATCCCACCGAGGCCGTGCAGGGGACGGTGCGGGCGCTGTGGGCCGCGAGTGAGGCGGGGCGCTCGCAGGGGATCGCGCAGGCACCCCACCTCATCGCACTCGGGAACGCGACGGGAGCACGGCAGGCCCGTCTGTTCGCGGGACGGTCACGGCAGTACCGGTCGCGCCAGTAAAAGTCGCTACCTCACTCCTGCCTATGCTCGAGGAGTGGTTGAGCATCGGATGATCGACGTCAATGGCATACAGCTGCACATCGCGGAGCAGGGCGAGGGCCCGCTCGTGGTGCTGCTGCACGGATTCCCGGAGTCCTGGCACTCCTGGCGGCACCAGTTCGGGCCACTGGCCGAGGCCGGTTTTCGGGTGGTCGCGCCCGACCAGCGCGGGTACGGCGGCAGCGACCGCCCCGAGGACGTGAACGCGTACAGCATCCTCCACCTGGTGGGGGACGTGGTGGGGCTGATCCACGCGCTGGGCGAGGAGCGGGCGTTCGTCGTCGGGCACGACTGGGGCGCGCCGGTGGCCTGGCACACCGCGCTGCTGCGGCCGGACGTGGTACGCGGGGTGGCCGGACTGAGCGTGCCGCCGCCGTTCCGCGGGAGCCGGCCTCCGCTTCAGACCATGCGGGAGCGCTTCGAGGGCCGCTTCTACTGGAACTACTTCCACCGGCCCGGGGTCGCGGAGGCCGAGTTCGGCGCCGACACCCGCACGACCCTGCGCAAGCTGCTGTACTCCGCCTCCGGTGACGCGCCGAACGCCGGGCGTCCCGAGCAGGCCCTGGTCGACCTGGACCGCGGCTGGCTCACGGACGCGCCGGACCCCGAGGTACTCCCCGAGTGGCTCACCGAGGAGGACCTCGACCTGCTCACCGAGAGCTTCGAGCCGGGCTTCACGGGCGCGCTCAACTGGTACCGCAACCTGGACCGCAACTGGGAGTTGACCGCCCCCTGGCAGGGCGCGGTCGTCTCCCCGCCCGCCCTGTACGTGTACGGCGACCGGGACGTCGTGCCCGCCTTCCCGGGCACGCCCGAACTGATCGAGCAACTCCCCGAGTTGATGCCGAACCTGCGCCGCAAGCCACTCGTGCTGCCGGGCTGCGGCCACTGGACACAGCAGGAGCGGCCCGCCGAGGTGAACGAGGCGCTGATCGACTTCCTGACGGAACTGCGGGACTGATACCCCGCCGGTCGCCCGTCCTGCCGGTGGTCACACGAGTGGCCGTGCTCGTCGCACGGACGGCTTGAGGGCACGCCCGGCTTCTCCTGCGTCGTCGCGTACGACTCGGAGGAGCCGGCCGGCCTCGCCTACGGCGCCCCTCTCGCGCCCGGCCGCGAATGGTGGCGCTCCACCGGACACCAGCCGAAGGACGGCCATTCCACCTACGCCGTGTCCGAGGTGATGGTGCGCCCGCGCTGGCGCAAGCGCGGCATCTCCGAGCGACTTCACGAAGCGCTCTTGAAGGAGCGCACGGAAGACCTGGCCGTGCTCCTGGTCGACGTGACACACCCCAAGGTGCAGGAGCTGTACGAGTCCTGGGGGTACGCCAAGGTCGGCGAGCAGCAACCGTTCGCCGACTCCCCGGTGTACGCGGTCATGGTCAAGGACCTTCGAGCCTGAGACGGCCCCGAGGGGCGGAGCGACGGGCGCTGCCCGGAGCCCCTTCCGTACCGGGACGACGGCCGCTCGGGCCGGTCAGGCGGTGCGTGCCGTGCCCGTGCCCTTCTCCGCGTCCAGTGCGTAGACACAGCGGTCCTTGCTGCACGCGTACACCACCCCGTCCCGGACGACCGGGGAGCCGGTGATCTCGCCGCCGGTGGCGAGCTTCCAGCGCAGCCGGCCGTCGTCGGCCTTCAGGGTGTAGAGCAGGTGGTCGGTGGAGCCGAAGTGGATACGGCCCTCGGCGACCGAGGGGGTGCCCACGATGTCGCCGCCCGCCTGGAAGCGCCACTTGGGTGTGCCGGTGACCGCGTCGAGGGTGTAGAGGCCCTTGCCGCTGCCCACGTGGACATGGCCGGCGGCCACCAGGACGGGGTCGACGCAGGAGCGGGCCTCGGTGGCGATGCGCCAGCGGTCGCGGCCGTCGGTGGCGTCGAGGGCGTAGACCGTGCCGAGGTAGTCGGTGAGGTAGATGCCGCCGCCGGTGACGGCCGGGCCGGGGACGAAGGTGGGCGGGCACAGGAACACGGCCGGGGCCTCGAAGTGCCACTTCACATGCCCGGCGGCCACGTCGAGGGCGAGGACGCGGGTGCCGGCGCAGACATAGACGTAGCCGTCGGTGGCCTGCGTGAGCCGGACCGGGACGCCGCCGCAGGAGGCCGCGTCGCCGATCGGGTACGACCATCGTTCCTCGCCGGTGCGGGCGTCCAGGGCGCGCAGCCGGGCGTCCTGCCACACGTAGACCGTGCCGTCGTGCAGGACGGGTCCGGCCTCGGGGGACTCGAAGTCGGACTGGCAGCCGGTGATCTCCCAGAGCTTCTGGCCGCCGGAGGCCTCCCAGCCCTGCACTCCGCCGCCGCGGGTGCCGGTGACGACGGTGCCGCGGCCGGCCTTGAGCGAGTAGACCCAGGCGTCCGTCTGCAGACGCCACAGGTCGCCGCCCTCACGGGCGTCGAGGGCGAACAGGGTGGGCCCGTCGGAGGCGTGGATACGGCCGTCCGCGACCGCCATGGACCAGGCGACGTCCCGGGTCTTGAAGCGGCGGCGACCGGTGGCGACGTCCAGGGCGTGCACCTCGAAGGAGGTGACGTACACGAGGTCGCCGTCGACGGAGGGGGTGCCCCAGACGTCGTTGGACATGCGGAAGCGCCACGGCCGCCAGCCACCGGCCTGCTCCGGCGGCGCGGCCGGGGCCGGGGGCGCGGCGACGGCGGGGTCCGCGCCGTTGACGCCCGGGCGGGGCTTGGACCAGGAGGCGGCGAGGGCGGCCTCCGGAGGGGGCGCCTGGACGGCGGCGGCCCGCACGTCGGCGACTCGCGGGCCGGGGCCGATGGGCACCTTGGCGCCGGCCAGCCGGACGGGGCCGGTGTCGGGGCCGCCGGCCGGCGCGGGGACGACGGGGTCGTGCGAGGGCGGGGGCGGGATGGGCACGGGGGCGGGGCGTCCGCCGCCGCGTCCGGCGCCCTGGGCGGGCTTGCCGGCCGGGCGGCCGTTGCGGCGGGACTCGATCAGGCCCACGGCCCGCTCGGGCAGCCACGCGGAGGCCGTGCCGCTGTCGTCGGAGCCGGAGCCGAAGAGGTGCGGGGCGAGCTGGGCCTGGAGGTCGGCCGGGTTGGGGCGGGCCGTCGGGTCCATCTGCATACAGGACTCGATGAGCGGCCGCAGTTCGTCCGGGAGCCCTTCGAGGTCCGGGCCCTCGCGCAGCAGCATGAAGACCGTCTCGACCGGGTTGGCGCCGTGGAAGGGCGGGTGCCCGGTGGCGGCGAAGACCAGCATCGAGCCCAGCGAGAAGACGTCGCTGGCGCCGGTGACGCTGCGGGAGTCCTTGGCCTGCTCGGGGGACATGTAGGCGGGGGTGCCGACGGCGACGTTCGTCATCGTCAGACGGGTGTTCGAAACGCCGGACGCGATACCGAAGTCGATCACCCGGGGCCCGTCCTCGACGACGAGGACGTTCGACGGCTTGAGGTCCCGGTGCACCAGGCCCGCGCCGTGGATGGACTGGAGCGCCTCGGCCACACCCGCTGCCAGCCAGCGCACCGCCTGGGCCGGCATCGGGCCGCAGTCGTTCACTATCTCCTCGAGGGAGGGTGCGGGGACGTACGCGGTGGCCAGCCACGGCACGGCGGCGCGCGGGTCGGCGTCCACGACCGCGGCCGTGTAGAAGCCGGAGACGGCGCGGGCCGCCTCCACCTCACGGGTGAAGCGGACCCGGAACAACTGGTCCTCGGCCAGCTCCGTCCGGACGGTCTTGATCGCCACACGCCGGCCGGACGCCGAACGCGCGAGATAGACCAGCCCCATGCCGCCGGCACCCAGCCGTCCCAGCACCTCGAACGGCCCGATCCGCCGCGGATCGTGCTGCGTCAGCTGATCCACCACTCTGCCTGCCACCTCCCCGTACGAGCCGCGCCAAGCCACATGTTCCACGCGACCCCGTGCAGCGTCTCACCACCGCACCGCCATGGCGGCACGCACCCTGATTCTTCCTGGCCGGAGCCGTGGTGGCGAACCCGGTGACAATTGGGATGTCCAGTGGCAAAGGAGATCAAATGATGACCAAACAATGCCTGCTCAGCGGCGCAGCAGCGCGAAGGACGCCCCCTGATCGTCCGTGACGACGGCCACCTCGCCGTACGAGGTCTCGAAGGGCGGGGCCTGCACCCGGCCGCCGAGCCGCCGCACGTCCTCCAGCGCGGCCGTGACGTCATCGACCGCGAAGTGCACCAGGAAGTGGGGCGGCATCTCGGCGGGGAACACGTCGGAGACGGGGGCGCGGCCGAAGTCCGGCGCGGCGTCCGGCCCGAACAGGGCCTCCCGGAAGAGATCGCCGTAGAAGGCGTTGGCGGCCTCGGTGTCCCGGGCGTACAGCTCGGCCCAGGCGAAGGTGCCCGGCTCGTGCCGCTTGCCGAAGCCGGGGTGCTCCTCCGGCTGCCACAGGGCGAAGACGGCGCCCTCCGGGTCGGTGACGAGCGCGGTGACGCCCAGATCACCGGCCGGCACCGGCGCCGAGACGACCTGCCCGCCCGCGTCCCGGATACGCCGGGCCAGGGCCGGTGCGTCCGGGGTGGCGAAGTACACCGTCCAGACGCTGGGCAGCCGGCCGTCCACCTTGCGGACCAGGGCCGCCACGGGCTCGCCGTCCTTCAGTGCCTGCGCGAAGGAGCCGAACCAGTCCTCGAAGGACCATCCGAAAAGTTCACCGTAGAACCGCTTGCCCGCCTCGACGTCGGGAAGTTGCGCGTCCACCCAGCAGGGGACGCCCTCTCCGTACACCGATGCCCTGTTTTCGGCCATGCCGACAACGTAACCGCGTCTGCCGCAACCCGCAGACCAGGCACACCAGCCTCGGCACTCCCTCGCACCCCATTTGCAGTCGGCCGAATCGCGCCCCGATCACGCCTCGGTAAGCTGACGGCATGACAGGACAAGTGCGTACCGTCGACGGCCGCGTGGCCGGCCGGCGTGGGCAGGCGACTCGGCAGAAGCTGCTCGACTGCCTCAGCGAGATGCTCAGCTCCTCCCCGTACCGCGACGTCAAAGTCATCGATGTCGCCCGGAGAGCGGGCACTTCACCCGCGACCTTCTACCAGTACTTCCCGGACGTCGAGGGCGCCGTCCTGGAGATCGCCGAGCAAATGGCGACCGAGGGCGCCGCGTTGACGGAGCTCCTGGAGGGCCGCTCCTGGGCCGGCAAGGCCGGCTGGCAGACGGCTCAGGAACTCGTCGACGGTTTCCTGGAGTTCTGGCGCAAGAACGACGCGATCCTCCGGGTCGTCGATCTCGGTGCCGCCGAGGGCGACAAGCGGTTCTACAAACTCCGCATGAAGATCCTCAACTCGGTGAACAACTCCCTCGCGGACGCCGTCGCCGAGCTCCAGTCCAAGGGCAGGGTGGACAAGGACGTGAACCCGGCGGCCGTGGCCGGCTCGCTCGTCGCGATGCTCGCGGCCGTCGCCTCCCACCAGAAGGGCTTCTCCTCCTGGGGCGTGAAACAGGCCGAACTGAAGCCGAACCTCGCCCTGTTGGTGTACCTGGGCGTCACCGGCCGGAAGCCGACGAAGTAGCGGCGGCGCGGCGGCCTCTCACCTTTCCAAGTCCTGTCTGGCAGGCGGTGGTCCACCCGGGTGGACCACCGCCTGTCGCGCTGTTACGGTCCATTTTCGCCGCTTCTGCCCTGTGCCCCTCTTACGCCTCTCTCCTCCTACCTCCGTACGAGCCGGAACACCCGGATCTCCCGCTCCACCCGCGCCTGGTACGTCGCGTACGGCGGCCAGAACGCCAGCAGCGCCCGCCACGCCGCCGCCCGCTCCTCCCCCGCCAGCAGCAGGGCCGTGACCGGGACGTCCTGCCCCTTCCAGCTGATCTCGGCGTCGGGATGAGCGAGCAGGTTGTGACTCCAGGCGGGGTGCCCCGGCCGCCCGAAGTTGGACCCGACGACGATCCAGGCGCGCCCGCCGTCCTCCGGCATACAGGCCAGCGGCGTACGCCGGGCCAGCCCGCTCCTCGCCCCGGTCGAGGTCAGCACCACACCGGGGAGCAGTTGGGCGCTGAGCAGCACCCTTCCCCGGGTGAGCCGGTGCACGACCCGGTCGAGGGCGGGCACCACGTGCGGCGCCACGCGGGCGAAGCCCCTCGTCGACGACATCTTCTGCACCACGCGCGCGCCCTTCATGTCCCGGCCTCCTCGAAGACGTGTGCCGCGTCGGCGGCGTGCGCCCGCAGCCGGTGCACCGGCCCGAACAGCAGCTCGTCGCCCGCGGCACGCTTGAAGTACAGGTGAGCCTCGTGTTCCCAGGTGAACCCGATACCGCCGTGCAACTGGATCCCCTCGGCGGCGGCGCGGCGCAGGGCTTCGAGCGCCTGGGCGAGGGCGAGGCCGCCGGCCGTGTCCTCGGGGGCGGGAGCGCGGGCGGGGGCGGGAGCGCGGGCGGCGGTGGCTTCGGCGGCGGGGCCGACGGCGGCTTCGGCAGCGATGGCGCACGCGGCAGTGGCATCTGCGGCAAGGGCATCCGCGGCAATGGCTTCGGTGGTGGCCCAAGCCGCGTAGTACGCCGCCGAGCGGGCCGCCTGCACCTGGACGTACGTGTCGGCCAGCCGGTGCTTGACCGCCTGGAAGGAGCCGACCGGCCGCCCGAACTGCTCGCGCCGCGCCACGTATGCGACGGTCCGCTCCAGCACCCGGTCGGCGGCCCCCACGGCCTCGGCCGCGAGACAGGCCGCGGCGGTGTCACCGAGCCGGGCGAGGGCGGCCAGGAAGGCCACGGCTTCACCGCCCAGCAACTCGGCCGGAGTGTCGCGCAGTTGGATGCGCCCCTGCGGACGGGTCGCGTCCAGCGCGGTCTGCCGGGCACGTGTCAGCCCGGCGGCGTCACCGCGGACGAGGAAGGGCAGCACCCGGGACCGGGCGAACCCCCCGGCGTGCGCGGCGACCACCAGCAGGTGAGCACTGTGCCCGTCGAGGACCTGCTCGACCTGCCCGTACAGCCGCCAGCCGCCCTCCGCCCGCCGGGCCTGCACTCCCCCGGCCCGTCCGCCGCCCGCCCACTGACCGCGCCGGTCGTGGCCGGTGAGTGCGAGGGCGGTGGCGAGGGCCGGCCCCGGTACGGCGAGGGCGGCGGTGAGGTGGCCGGAGGCGAGGGGTGGCAGCAGTGCGGCGCGCTGGGCGCCGGTGCCGAGGGCCAGCAGCAGCGGGGCGGTGAGCACGGCGGTGGCGAGCAGGGGCGTGGGGGCGAGGGCCCGGCCCGTCTCCTCGCAGGCCAGCGCCAGTTCCGTAGCCGAGCAGCCGACACCGCCGTAGGCCTCGGGCAGGGCCAGGGCGGGCAGGCCGAGCCGTTCGGCGAGGGTGGTCCACAGGGCCCGGTCGTGACCGGCCGGGGTGTCGACGGCGGCCCGCAGCTTCTCGGGACCGCACCGCTTGGTCAGCAGTTCGCGCAGGGTGCGGCGGATCTCGTCCTGTTCGTCGGTGAAGCGGGCGTCCATGGGGCACCTCTCTCCGCATCTGACGGTGCGTCATATTAGGGCGGCGGAACAGGGAAGCCCAGAGTCCTGCCAGGCGCGCGCATCTGATGTACCGTCAGATTCATGGTGGCCCGGAGGAGAGCGGCCGTCGTCGGCGTGGCCCTGTCGGACTGCGGCCGCCTGGACGACGCGACCCCGTACGCCCTGCACGCCCAGGCGGCCCGCCGCGCCCTGGCCGACGCGGGCCTGGACCGGTCACTGGTCGACGGCTTCGCCTCGGCGGGCCTGGGCACCCTCGCCCCGATCGAGGTCGCCGAGTATCTGGGCCTGCGTCCCAGCTGGGTCGACTCCACCTCCGTGGGCGGCTCCACCTGGGAGGTCATGGCGGCCCACGCGGCGGACGCGATCGCGGCCGGGCACGCCCGCGCGGTGCTGCTCGTGTACGGCTCGACGGCCCGCGCGGACGTCCACGCGGGCCGCCGCACCGGGACGCTGTCCTTCGGCACGCGAGGCCCCTCGCAGTTCGAAGTCCCCTACGGCCACACCCTGATCGCCAAGTACGCCATGGCGGCCCGCCGCCACATGATCGAGTACGGCACGACGATCGAGCAGCTGGCGGAGGTGGCGGTGCAGGCCCGGGCCAACGCGGCCCTCAACCCGGAGGCGATGTTCCGCACCCCCGTCACCGTCGACGAGGTGCAGGCCGGACCCCTGATCGCGGACCCCTTCACCAAACTGCACTGCTGCGTCCGCTCCGACGGCGGGGCCGCGGTGCTGCTGGCGGCGGAGGAGTACGTGAGGGACTGCCGCACCGCACCGGTGTGGGTGCTGGGGACGGGAGAGGCCGTCTCGCACGCGGCCATGTCCGAGTGGCCGGACTTCACGGTCTCGCCGGCGGCGGTGAGCGGGCGGCTGGCGTTCGAACGGGCGGGGGTGCGGCCGTCGGAGATCGACTTCGCCGAGATCTACGACGCGTTCACCTACATGACCCTGGTGACACTGGAGGACCTCGGCTTCTGCGGGAAGGGCGAGGGCGGGGCGTTCGTGGAGAAGGGGCGGCTGCGGGTCGAGGGCGGTGCGCTGCCGGTGAACACCGACGGCGGCGGGCTGTCGGCTCAGCATCCCGGGATGCGCGGGCTGTTCCTGCTGGTGGAGGCGGTGCGGCAGCTGCGCGGGGAGTGCGGGGCGAGGCAGGTGCGGCGGAGGGACGGCGCACTGCCCGGGCTGTCGGTGGCGTCGGGGACGGGGGGCTGGTTCTGCTCGTCGGGGACGGTGGTGCTGGGGGCGGGGTGAGCGGGCCCGCCGCCGGTGGGCCGCTTCGGGGAACAGCCGGTCGCCGCGAGGGCGTTGTACTGATGCGCATGCCGACCGCCCTGCCGAAGGAGACCGGAATGGCCCTGACCCGCGAAGAGCGTGAGCAGTTCCTGTCCGAGCCGCACATCGCGGCGCTCGCCGTCGACGCGGGGGCGGGCCGCGCGCCCCTGACGGTGCCGATCTGGTACCAGTACGAGCCCGGCGGCGACATCTGGATCATGACCGGTCGGGACTCCCGCAAGAACGAGCTGATCAGCGCGGCGGGCCGGTTCTCGCTGATGGTGGACCGGCTGGAACCCACCATCCGGTACGTGTCGGTCGAGGGTCCGGTCGTCGACGCCTCCCCCGCCACCCTCGAACAGCTCCGGGAGATCTCGGCCCGCTACCTCCCGGCCGAGAAGGTCGACGGCTATGTGGAAGCCGCCTGGACCAACCACGGTGAGCAGCTGGTGCTGCGCATGCGGCCGGAGCGGTGGGTGTCGTCGGACCTGGGGCAGGTGTGACCCACTAGGGCTCCGGGTGGCCGGGGTGCCCGGTGGTGCCGAGGGCGGTGACAATCGAGGCATGGCAACCGATCTTCACGAGCTGCTGAGGTCACTGCGGGTCTGGGACCCGGAGGTCACCGCCCTGCCCTCGTTCGACCCGGCCACCGCCCCGGCCGCTCCTCTGCCCCTCTTCGCCGAGTGGTTCGCGGCGGCGGTGGCGGCCGGCCAGAGCGAGCCGCACACCATGTCGCTGGCGACCTCGGACGAGTCGGGCCTGCCCGACGTGCGAATCGTGATGCTGCACGGCGCGGACGCCGACGGCTGGAGCTTCGCGTCCCACGCCGGCAGCCGCAAGGGCCGGCACCTCACCGGCCGGCCGTACGCCGCGCTCGGCTTCTACTGGCCGGTGCTGGGCCGCCAGGTGCGGGTACGCGGCCCGGTGTCGGCGGCCCCGTCCGGGGAAGCCCAGGGCGACCTGCACGCCCGCTCGACGGGGGCGCTGGCAGCCGCGCTGACCGGACGCCAGAGCGAGGTGCTCGCCTCCCTGGACGAACTGGCCCGGGTCTCGGAGTCGGCGTGGGAACGGGCCTCACGGGAACCGGAGGCGCCGGTGCCGTCCTGGACGCTGTACCGGCTGCGGGCGGAGGAGGTCGAGTTCTTCCAGGGCGACGAGCGCCGTCGGCATGTCCGGCTCCGCTACCGGCGGGACGGGGAGGAGACGGCCGGGGAGGGGTGGTCGCGGGAGCTGCTCTGGCCGTGAGGGGGCGTTTCGCGCGACCGACGCCCGCCACCTGACCGACGACCTCGGAATCAGGACCTCGGAATCAGGACCTCGGTTCCGGGTCGTCCGGCCCACGGCCCGACCCGCCGAAACGGCCTCAGCCCGTGAAGTCGTACACCTCGAAGTCCGCCACCGGGCGGTAGCCGATGCGTTGGTAGAGGCCGTTGCTGGTCGGGTTGGCCAGGTCGGTGAAGAGGAGGACCTCGTCCGCTCCGGCGGCCAGGGCGGCGCGGCTGACCTCGGTCGTGGCCGCGCCCGCGTAGCCACGGCCGCGCAGGTGGGACGGGGTGTAGACGGGCGCGACCCGGATCTGGCCGGCGACCTGCGGACCGGTGCCGGCCATGGCGACGGGGGTGCCGTCGGGGGCCTCCCAGAAGGTGATGCCGCCGCTGTCGATACGGGCGTCCGCCCACTCGGCGGAGCCGCGGGCGGTGCCCTGGCCGACGGACTCGCTGAACTCGTCGTGCCAGCGGACCAGTAGCTCGCGGTCCGCTGCGACCGCGACCCGGGGTCGGCCGGGCGGTACGGGCTCGGGCGCGGTCAGGGTGCCGAGCCGGTAGAGCCGCTGGCGCTGGCGGAGGGTCACTGTCACGCCCGTGTGCCGCTGCCAGGCCTCGGCGAAGGCGGCGGCGGTGTCGCACGGCGCGTTCACGCCGGGCGGGCGGTGCCCGAGGGCGGCCAGCCGCGCGGCGAGGGCGTCGGTGTCCCCGGGGGTGAGGGCCGTGAGGTTCAGCCAGTGCGGCGGGGTGCGGAAGAAGGTCGCCCGGACGGCGCCGTCGCGTTCCAGCAGGCCGAACTCCGGCGCTCCGCCGCCGTACACGCTCCGACCGCGCGTGCGCAGCGTCACCGTCACCGTCAGTGGCACGGTGTGCAGCGCCGGCCGGGAGCGGAGGAAGGCACCCGCGCGGGTCAGGAAGTCGTCGAGGTCATGGGTGAGGTGCCAGCCACCGGTTTCGGTGTCGGTCGCGGTGCCTGTGCCTGTGCCTGTGTCCATGGTTCATGGTGCCGTGGGCGGCCTTCGGGGCACCCCCCGTTTTTCGCGGGCGGCCCGGCTCAGGTGCCGCTGTCCTCGGCGAGCGTGTGCGCCACCAGCGCGTTGGCGTGGCCGTGTCCCAGGCCGTGCTCGGTCTTGAGCCAGGTGACGAGCTCCATGTGCCGGGTCAGTGGCGAGCTGCGGATGAGCTCCTGCCAGTCGGCGATCGGCCGGCCGTACTTCTTCTCGATGGACGGGAGGTAGCTGGCGGGGCCCTTCACGGGTGCGGTCATCTCGGCCGGTCCCTTCTCTTCTCTGCGGTTCCACAGCGGGGATGCCACGGTTGCCGGGTGAGACCGGCCGGGCCGCCCGAACTGATCGCCGCTTCGCGGTGACGGGCGTCACATGCCCGTGTTCCGCCCGTCCGGCCCTGCCGGCTCCGGATCCGGAGCCGGATCCGTGGCCAGGCGTGCGTGCAGATGGGCGTCCCGGAACGCGTCGTGGCGGCCTTCCTGGAAGACCGCGCCGCGCAGGGTGCCCTCGTAGGAGAACCCGCACCGCTCGGCGATCCGGCACGACGCGTCGTGTCCGACCGCGTGATCCAACTCCAGTCGGTGCAGCCCGAGTTGCGTCAGCGCCCAATGGGCGGTGAGCAGGAGGGCCCGGGTGGCGACGCCTTGGCCGCGGGCCTCGGGCAGGACCCAGTAGCCGACCCGGGCGACCTTCAGGTGGTACTTGATCTCGTTGACGCCGATGTGCCCCAGTGCCGTGTCGGTGCGCGCGTCCGCGATCCGGAACGACACCGACGTTCCCTCCAAGGCGCTCTGCGCCCGGGCGAGCAGCGACTCCCGCGCGCTCGCCCGGTCCGTGACCGGTCTCAACGGGGTGTTCCAGCGCCGGAAGTCCGGATCCCGCATGCCGCGCAGCCAGGTGTCGACGTCGGCACCGGACCCCGCGTCCCAGGGGCGCAGACGGAGGCCGTGGCCGTGGAGATCCGGGTGGGAGCCGGTCAGGGACCGGTCGCGTATGAGGGCCATGGGTCCCATTCAAACCCGTGATGCGGGATTCGGGGCGCCGGGACGGAGAGAACACGGACACCATCGGACCCGGCTCCCCGGACGATCGGGGCGCGACCGCCGGAGGCATCCGGGTTCGGCCCCAGGACGCCACCCTCCCTACCGCCCAGCCCTTCCGATCAACGCGGCCCGGCCGACGGCAGCGGCTCCGGTCCGGCCCCAGGGCGCCATCCCTCCCTACCGCCCAGCCCTTCCGATCAACGCGGCCCGGCCGACGGCAGCGGCTCCGGTCCGGCCCCAGGGCGCCATCCCTCCCTACCGCCCAGCCCTTCCGATCAACGCGGCCCGGCCGACGGCAGCGGCTCCGGTCCGGCCCCAGGGCGCCATCCCTCCCTACCGCCCAGCCCTTCCGATCAACGCGGCCCGGCCGACGGCAGCGGCTCCGGTCCGGCCCCAGGACGCGATCCTCCCTGCCGCCCGGCCGTTCCGATCAACGCGGCCCGGCCGACGGCGGCGGCTCGGGACGGGGCACCGTCCGGAACACCGGGACGCCCTCCCGGAACGCCACCTCCAGCTCCGCGCCGCCCGACAGGCCCGGCTCCTCGCCTACCGGGTGGCCCTCCGCCCCCACGATCTCCGTCATCATCCGCGGGCCCTCGGCGAGTTCGACCACGGCGGCGACGTAGGGGACGCGGTCCGGGAACGGCGGCAGGTCGTTGCGGTGGACGACGGACCACGTGTAGAGCGTGGCGCGGCCGCTCGCCGCCTCCCACCTCACGTCCTCGCTCCAGCAGTGGGGACAGAACTCGCGCGGATAGTGGTGGGCCCGGCCGCAGGCCCCGCAGCGGCGGATCAGCAGCCTGCCCTCGGCGGCCGCGTCCCAGTACGCCCGGGTGAAGGCGTCGGGTTCGGGCAGGTCGAAGCGGGCGGCCATCAGAACAGGCCCAGGGCGCTGTCCAGCGACCACGTCTGCCAGGACATCCCGAACAGCCCGACCACCGACATCAGCGCCATCATCGAGTTCTGCCCCTGTTCGGCCACGTCGTGGACCATGAGCGTGAAGTAGAGGGTGTTGAGGAGGAATCCGCCGACCAGGGCGACCGGGGTGAGGAAGCCGGTGATCAGGCCCAGGCCGAGGGCCAGTTCCGCGTGGACGACGATGTACGCCATCGCGCGCGGGTGGGGTGCGACGACCGCCTCGAAGCCCGAACGGACGGCGCGCCAGCGGTGTTCGGCGGCGATGCCGGCCGCCCACGCGATGCCGGTGCCCCGTTCGAACCAGGCCTTGCGGTCCTTGTGCCGCCAGCTCTCCAGCCACCACAGCCCGAGCCCGACGCGCAGCACGGCCAGCCATTCCGCTCCGGTGAGCCAGATCGCGTCCATGAAATCTGACGGTACGTCAGTTTCTCGGAGGCGCACAACCCGCCGAGAGGGACGCGTGCGGAACCGGGAACGGAACCGCGTGCGGTCCCCCTGGGCCCCCTGGGGATCCTTCCGGACAGGCATGCCCACCGGCCCGCCACAACCGGGCGACCTGCGCACGGTCCGTTCCCTGTCCCCCTACAGCCGTGATCAATCCGCAACCAATTCCGGTCTTGACCGAGACCCATCAAGCAGTCCCGTGATTACGCTCCCGCTCATGGCCGACTCCACACCCTCCACACACGCCTCCGCGCAGCCCCCGCCCGACCGCCCCGTCTACGTCATCGGCGGCGGGCCCGGAGGGCTCTCCGCGGCGTACGCGCTGCGCGCCCGGGGCATACGGGCCGTCGTCCTGGAGAAGTCCGACCGCGTCGGGGCGTCCTGGCGCCGCCACTACGACCGGCTGCGCCTGCACACCACCCGCCGCCTCTCCGCCCTGCCCGGCCTGCCCATGCCCCGCCGGTTCGGGCGGTGGGTGTCCCGGGACGACGTGGTGCGGTACCTGGAGAAGTACGCCGAGCACCACCGCCTCGAGATCGTCACCGGCGTCGAGGTGTCCCGGATCGAGCGCTCCCCCGACGGCACGGGCTGGCTGCTGCGCGCCACCGGCGGCCGGGAACTGACCGGCGCGGCCGTGGTCGTCGCCACCGGCTACAACCACACCCCGCGCGTGCCGGACTGGCCCGGCCGGGCCGCCTTCACCGGCGAGTTCCTGCACGCCGGCGCGTACCGCGACGGCGAGCCCTACGCCGGCCGGGACGTCCTCGTCGCCGGCGCCGGCAACACCGGCGCCGAGATCGCCGTCGACCTGATGGAGAGCGGTGCCGCCCGGGTCCGGCTCGCCGTGCGCACCGTCCCCCACATCGTGCGCCGGTCGACGGCCGGCTGGGCCGCGCAGTACAGCGGCGTCCTGGTCCGCCGGCTGCCGGTCGGCCTGGTCGACCGCGTCGCCCGGGTGCAGGCCAAGGTGGCCGTGCCCGACCTGTCGGCCCACGGGCTGCCGCGTCCCGACACCGGGCTGTACTCGCGGGTGCGGCAGGGGGCGATCCCGGTGCAGGACGTCGGCCTGATCGACGCCGTGCGCAAGGGCAAGGTGGAGATCGTGGCCGCCGTGGAGTGCTTCGAGGACGGCGGCAAGATCGCCCTGGCCGACGGCACCCGGATCTCCCCGGACGTCGTGATCGCCGCCACCGGGTACGTCCGCGCCCTGGAGGACCTGGTCGGCCACCTCGACGTGCTCGACGACCGCGGCAGACCCGTCGCCCACGGCGCCCGCACCCCGAGCAACGCCCCGGGCTTGTACTTCACCGGCTTCACCAACCCGATCAGCGGCAATCTCCGCGAGATGGCGCTCGACGCGGTGAAGATCGCGAAGGCCGTCGCGAGGAACGACTCGGGGGGCGCGTCCCGGCTGCCGTCCTGAGAACCTCGCTTCGCGGGCGAGACGCCCGGCTGACCGTCCGCACAACTTCACCCGCTCGCACCGTTCCTGACGTCACGTCAGTTCAGTAATCTGACAAGGCGTCAGTTAGCGGCTGTCTCACAGGAGCGGGCGGAAACGATGCTCGGATCGACTCACGGCACCCTCACCACCGACTCCCGACGGGCCCGGGCCATCGCCTGTGGCGAACGGTCCGGGCCCGTCGTGCACGGCAGGCCGGCCCAGCCGGACGACCTCGACGTCAGCGGGCGGCCGCTGCACACCGACACCCCCGACCTGGACCGCTTCTTCCGCCCCCACTCCGTCGCCGTGATCGGCGCCTCGGACACCGAGGGGCGCCCCCACACCGGCATCACCCGCCGCCTGGCCGACTGGGCGGAGCGCGTCGGCGCCCGGCTGTACCCGGTGCACCCCGCCCGGCCGTCCGTCTTCGGCATCCCCTGCTCCCCTTCCGTGGCCGACCTGCCCGAGCAGGTCGACCTGGCGGTGGTGCTGGTCGGCGACCCCCTTCCGGTGATCGAGGAACTGGCCGAGGCCAAGGCACGGTTCGCGGTCGTCTTCGCGTCCGGGTTCGCGGAGACCGGGCCGGAGGGCGAGGCCGCCCAGCGGCGGCTGGCCGCCGCCGTCGAGCGGTCCGGCCTGCGGCTGCTGGGGCCCAACACCAACCTCAACGCCTTCGAGCGGTTCCGTGAGGACCTGGACGGCCCGGCGATCGCGTTGATCACCCAGTCCGGCCACCAGGGCCGCCCCCTCTTCGCCCTCCAGGAACTCGGCATCCGCCTCTCCCACTGGGCGCCCACCGGCAACGAGGCCGACCTGGAGAGCGCCGACTTCCTCTCCTACTTCGCCGAGCAGCCCGAGGTCGGCGCCATCGCCTGCTATCTGGAAGGCCTCAAGGACGGCCGTTCCTTCCTGCTCGCCGCCGACCGGGCCGCCCGGCGCGGCGTACCGGTCGTCGCCGTCAAAGTGGGGCGTACCGAGACCGGGGCCCGCACGGCCGCCTCCCACACCGGCAAGCTGACCGGCGCGGACGCGGTGGTGGACGCGGCGCTCCGGCAGTATGGCGTGATCCGGGTCGACGGGCTCGACGAACTCCAGGACACGGCCGCCCTTCTGGCCCGGGCCCGCCCCCCGCGCGCCGACGGGGTCGTCGTCTACTCCATCTCCGGTGGCACGGGCGCGCACGTCGCCGACCTGGCGGCCGGGGCGGGACTGCGGCTGCCGGTGCTGTCCGAGGCCAAGCAGGCCGAGCTGCACCAGTGGATACCCGAGTACCTGAGCGTCGCCAACCCGGTCGACAACGGCGGCCACCCGGTCGGCGACCACCGCGGCCGGAAGATCATCGACGCGATCCTCGCCGACCCCGGCGTGGGCGTGCTGATCTGCCCGGTCACCGGCCCGTTCCCCCCGCTCAGCGACCGGCTCGTGCGCGACCTGGTGGACGCGGCCGAGCAGACCGACAAACTCGTCTGTGTGGTGTGGGGTTCACCGGTCGGCACCGAACCGGCCTACCGCGAGGTCCTGCTCGGATCGTCCCGCGTGGCCACCTTCCGCACGGTCGGCAACTGCCTCACCGCCGTGCGCGCCTACCTCGCCCACCACCGTTTCACGGCCGGCTACCGCTCCCCCTTCGACGAGGCCCCGCGCACCCCTTCGCCGTCCTACCGCAAGGCACAGGCCCTGATGCAGCCCGGCGGGCAGCTCAGCGAGCACGCGGCGAAGCAGCTGCTGCGGGCGTACGGCATCCGCGTACCGCGCGAGCAGCTGGTGACCAGCGCGGCGGCGGCCGTCCGCGCGGCCGGGCTGGTGGGCTACCCGGTGGTGATGAAGGCCTCCGGCGCCCGGATCGCCCACAAGACCGAGCTGGGCCTGGTGAAGATCGGGCTGACCTCGGCCAGCCAGGTCCGGGACGCCTACCGGGAGTTGACGGACATCGCCCGTTACGAGGACGTCTGCCTGGACGGCGTCCTGGTCTGCCAGATGATGGAGCCGGGCGTCGAGATGGTCGTCGGTGTCACGCACGACGACCTGTTCGGCCCGACCGTGACCGTCGGGCTCGGCGGCGTGCTCGTCGAGGTGCTGCGCGACACCGCCGTGGGAGTGCCGCCCTTCGGGGAGGAGCAGGCGCGGGACATGCTCGCCGGGCTGCGCGGGCGGGCCCTGCTCGGCGGGGTCCGAGGGCGGCCGGCGGCGGATCTGGACGCCCTGGTCGAGGTGGTGTTGCGGGTCCAGCGCATGGCACTGGAACTCGGCGACCAGCTCGCCGAACTGGACATCAACCCGCTGCTGGTCCTGCCCCGGGGGCAGGGTGCCGTGGCGCTGGACGCACTGGTGGTGTGCCGCTGATGACGGAGGCCGCTGTTCTGCGCACGACCGGCGACCATGTCCTCACCCTCACCCTGAACCGGCCCGAGAGCCTCAACGCCCTCACGGCCGGGCAGCGCGAGGAGATCATCCGGCTGCTGTCGGAGGCGTCCGCCACGGCGGATATACGCGCGGTCGTGATCACGGGCAGGGGGCGCGGCTTCTGTTCCGGGGCCGACCTGCGGGGCACCGGCCCGACCGGCGAACGCCTCCCGGGCGATGTCGCACGCACCCTCCGCACCGGCGCCCAGTGTCTGATCGCCGCCGTCCTCGACTGCGAGAAGCCGGTGATCGCGGCGGTGAACGGCACGGCGGCCGGCCTCGGCGCGCACCTCGCGTTCGCCTGCGATCTGGTCCTGGCGGCCGAATCGGCCCGCTTCATCGAGGTGTTCGTCCGGCGCGGTCTGGTCCCCGACGGCGGCGGCGCCTACCTCCTGCCCCGCCTCGTCGGCCCGCAGCGTGCGAAGGAGCTGATGTTCTTCGGGGACGCCCTCTCCGCCCCGGACGCCGAACGCCTCGGGCTGGTCAACCGGGTCGTCAGGGACGAGGAGCTGGAGAAGACGGCACGGGCGTGGGCCGAGCGGCTCGCCTGCGGCCCGACCCGCGCCCTGGCCCTGACCAAGCAGCTCGTCAACGCGTCGATGGACACCGACCGTACCGCCGCCTTCGCCGCCGAGGCCGCCGCGCAGGAGATCAACATGACGACGGCCGACGCGCAGGACGGTGTGCGGAGCTTCGTGGAGCGGCGGGGCGCGCGGTTCAGCGGCCGCTGACCCTTCCTATCTGACGATACGTCAGCTTCAATGACGGTTGTGATGGGACAAGCAGGGATGGCCGAAGCCGCCGTCCGCTACCTCAGGTCGAACCGCGCACCCGCCCGGGAGCATGTCGACGCGCTGCCGCGCCCCGAGCTGCGCTGTGTCGCCGAGGACGAGCGCGCCCCACTCGACCCGCGTGAGTTCCGCCGTGTCCTCGGCACCTTCGCGACGGGCGTGGCGATCATCACGGCACCACCCGCCACCGACGCCGACTCCCCGGCCGGCTTCGCCTGCCAGTCCTTCACGTCCCTCTCCCTCGCTCCGCCCCTGGTGGCCTTCATGGTCGGCCGTACGTCGACGACGTGGCCGCGTATCGCCCGGGCAGGGGTCTTCTGCGTGAACGTCCTGGGCGCCGGGCAGGGCGAGTTGTGCCGGGCGTTCGCGGTGAGCGGCGCGGACAAGTTCGCGGGCGTGGCCTACGACGCGGCGCCGGTGTCGGGTGCGCCGCGCCTGGCGGGCGCCGTGGCGTGGATCGACTGCGCCGTCCACGCCGTCCACACCGGCGGCGACCACCTCATCGTGGTCGGCAGGGTGACCGCCCTCGGCACGGAGGACACCGGAGACCCGCTGCTGTTCCACCGGGGGCGCTTCGCGCGGCCGGCGGACTGACGCCCGAGCGGGCCCCCGACCCGGTGGACCGTGGACACGCAGGACCGCGGAAGGCCGACAGTGAGCCGCGTGAGCACCGAAGACAGAGCGCAGGAACCACCCGAGCACGCCCGGTTCGCCGCCTATCTGGCCGAGCTGGAACAGGTCACCGGCGCGGATGAGATCGAGCTGGTCGGCGACGTCCTCACCGACCCGGACCGGACCATGGCCCAGGGCGCCGTGCTGCGGCATCTCGACCGCCGGGCCGCACAGCTGTGTGCCGGACCCGCCTGGGAGGGGTGGGCGCAGGCCATGGCCCGGGTGGTGATCCGGCACCCCTTCCTGGTCCGGCGCCTCCAGGAGTGGTCCCTGTGCCGAGCCGTCGCGCTCCGGCTGCCCTGGCGTCGGGACGACCTGCTCGTGTCGTCGTCCTGGCTCCAGCTCAGGATCGCGGCCGGATCGGACACCGAGGCCCTCGGGGTGCTCGCCGAGAGCGGCCGGACGAAGAGGATCCGGCACACCGCCCGGACCGGCCTCGCCCGGCGGGGCGGGCGGGGAACGCCCTGAAGCGGTGCCCCGGTTCAGCCCACCGCCACCGCGCCGTCCGCCCTCCGCCGGATCACCAGCGCCATCAACGCCGCCGCCGCGCACAGTGCCCCCGACGCGTACCACATCACGTCGTACGTGCCGAAGGTGTCGCGGGCGACGCCGCCCAGGAAGGCGACGGCGGCGGCGCCGATCTGGTGCGAGGCGAGGACCCAGCCGAACACGATCGCGCTGTCCTCGCCGTACTGCTCGCGGCACAGGGCCAGGGTCGGCGGGACGGTGGCGACCCAGTCGAGTCCGTAGAAGACGATGAAGAAGATCATCGGGGGGTGGACCGTCGGGCCGAGCAGGAGCGGGAGGAACACCAGGGACACGCCCCGCAGCGCGTAGTAGACCGCCAGCAGGCGGCGCGGCTCGAAGCGGTCCGTGAACCAGCCGGAGGCGATCGTGCCGACGACGTCGAAGACCCCGATGACCGCGAGCAGGGAGGCGGCGGCCTGGACGGGCATGTGGGCGTCGTGCGCCGCGGGGATGAAGTGGGTCTGGATCAGGCCGTTGGTGGAGGCGCCGCAGATGGCGAAGGTGCCGGCGAGCAGCCAGAACGGGCCGGTGCGCACGGCGGACAGCAGGACGGTCACGGCCCGGCGGGCAGCGCCGGGGACGGGCGGGGGCTTCGGCACGAACGCGGTGGCGCCGTACGGCTTCTGGCCCACGTCCGCCGGGTGGTCGTGCAGCAGGAGCCAGACGAACGGGACGACCGCGAGGGCGGCGAGGGCGACCGTCACCGCCGCCGGGCGCCAGTCGTACCGGTCGATGATCCAGGACAGCAGCGGCAGGAAGATCAGCTGGCCGGAGGCCGAGGCGGCGGTGAGGATGCCGCTGACCAGACCGCGCCGCTCGGTGAACCAGCGGTTGGTGACGGTCGCCGCGAAGGCCAGCGCCATGGAGCCGGAGCCGAGACCGACCAGCAGGCCCCAGCACAGCATCAGCTGCCAGGCCGCGGTCATCCACACGGTGAGCCAGGAGCCGGCCGCGATCACGGTCAGGGCGACCGCGACGACCCGGCGGATGCCGAAGCGGTCCATCAGGGCGGCGGCGAACGGGGCCGTCAGGCCGTAGAGCGCGAGATTCACCGAGACGGCGGCGCCGATGGTGCCGCGCGACCAGTCGAATTCGTCGTGCAACGGGTCGATGAGCAGGCCCGGCACGGAACGGAAGGCGGCGGCGCCGATGATCGTCACGAAGGTGACGGCGGCGACGAACCAGGCGCGGTGCACGCGCCCACGAGTCGGCTTCGGCGGCTGCCGGACGGCCGCCGCATCGGTTGTCTGGGTCACGACATAGAGCTTCCGATCTGCGGCTCGCTCCATCGAGTGGCCCGAAGGACAGCATTCGTTAGAATCGGGCCATGCGCCGTGAGCCGGAGTTCCGCCCGCACCGGGTCGTCGTCCTCGCCCTCGACGGCCTGCTCCCCTTCGAACTGGGCATCCCGCACCGCATCTTCGGCCGCCCGAGGGACGCCCGGGGGCGCCTGCTGTACGACGTCGTCACGTGCTCGATCCGCCCGCCCGGCCCGGTGCGGACCGACGCCGACTTCGCCATCCAGGTCGAGCACGGCCCGGAGATCCTGGCCACCGCCGACACCGTGATCGTCCCGGCGTCGTACGAGCTCGGACCGGTCTTCGAGCAGGGCGAGCTGACGGGCGAGCTGGCCGCCGCCCTCGCCCACATCCGCCCCGGCACCCGCCTCGCCTCGATCTGCACCGGCGTCTACGTGCTCGCCGCCGCCGGTCTCCTCGACGGCCGCCCCGCCACCACGCACTGGGCCGACGCCGACCGGTTCCAGCGGCTCTTCCCGCAGATCGAGGTCGACCCGGGTGTCCTGTTCATCGACGACGGCGACGTGCTGACCTCCGCGGGTGTCGCGGCCGGCATCGACCTGTGCCTGCACATGGTGCGCCGCGACCACGGCGCGGCGATCGCCAACGACGTGGCCCGCCGCACGGTCGTACCGCCGCACCGCGACGGCGGGCAGGCGCAGTACATCGCGCGGCCCGTGCCCGATCCGCAGCAGGCGTCCACCACCACCGCCCGCGCCTGGGCCCTGGGCCGCCTCCACGCGCCGATCCAACTGCGCGACATGGCCGCCCGGGAGTCCATGTCGGTCCGCACCTTCACCCGCCGCTTCCGCGAGGAGACCGGCGTCAGTCCCGGTCAGTGGCTCACCCGGCAGCGCGTGGAACGGGCCCGCCACCTCCTGGAGGCCACCGACCGCTCCGTGGACCAGGTGGCCCGGGACGCGGGCTTCGGCACGGCCCAGTCGATGCGCCAGCACCTCCAGACGGCCCTGGGCGTCACACCCACCGCCTACCGGCGGACGTTCCGGGCGCAGAACGACACGGCCGCCGCCCTCAGAAGGTGAGCACCGCCCGCGCCACCCGCCCCGCCTCCGCGTCCGCCGCGGCCTTCTCGAAGTCCTCCACGGGATAGGTCCGGGTGACCAGTTCGTCCAGCAGGAGGCGTCCCCGGCGGTACAGGCCGGCGTACAGGGCGATGTCCCGTTGCGGGCGGGAGGAGCCGTAGCGGCAGCCCAGGACGGACTTGTCGAGGTACAGCGAGGAGACGCGGAAGGACGCCTCGGCCGTGGCCGGGGGCACGCCGAGCAGGATGGCCTGGCCGTGCCGGTCCAGGGAGTCGATCGCCCGGCGGATCAGCTCCACGCGGCCGACGCACTCGAAGGCGTGGTCCGCGCCCGTGGGCAGGAGGTCGCGCACGCCCTCGGCCGAGGTGAGGAAGTCGGTCGCGCCGAACCGTCGGGCCATCTCCTCCTTCGCCGGGTTCGCGTCGACGGCCACGATCCGCCCGGCGCCCGCGAGCCGGGCCCCCTGGAGCACGTTCAGGCCGACACCGCCCGTCCCGATGACCAGGACGCTGTCGCCGCGGTCCACCCGCGCCCGGTTCAGTACGGCGCCCACCCCCGTCAGCACCCCGCACCCGATGAGCGCCGCCGACGTCAGCGGAATGTCGTCGGGGACGCGGACCGCCTGAACGGCCTTGACGACCGTGCGCTCGGCGAACGCCGAGTTGGACGCGAACTGGTACACCGGGGAGCCGGCGTGGCCGAACGGCCGGCCCGGGCGTCCGATGGCCTGCCGGCACATGGTCGGCCGGCCCCGGTCGCACTCCGCGCACGTGCCGCAGTTCGCCAGGGTGGACAGCGCCACGTGGTCCCCCGGCGCGACATGGGTGACGCCCCCGCCGACCGCCTCCACGACCCCGGCCCCCTCATGGCCCAGCACCACCGGAACGGGGAACGGAATGGTCCCGTCCATCACCGACAGATCGCTGTGGCACAGTCCGGCCGCCGCGATCGCGACCCGCACCTCGCCCGGCCCCGGCTCGCGCACCTCCAGGTCCGTCACGACCCGGACCCGCTTCCCGTCGAAGATCACGCCTCGCATCACACGGCCCCCTTGGGCTCCCTGGGCAGGCCGAGCACGCGCTCGGCGATGATCGTGCGCTGGATCTGGTCCGAGCCGCCGTAGATCGTGTCGGCCCGGGAGAACAGGAACAGGTGCTGTGCCGCGTCCAGTTCGTACGGTGACCGCGCCGACCAGTCGGACGGACCGACGCTCGCCGCGGCGCCCCGCACCCGCACCGCCAGCTCCCCGAGCCGCTGGTGCCAGCCGGCCCACAGCAGCTTGGCCACGCTCGGGGCGCCCGCGTCCCCGCAACCGCCCAGGGTGCGCAGGGCGTTCCAGCGCATCGTGCGCAGCTCGGCCCACTGCCGCACGAGCTGCTCCCGTACGACGGGGTCGCGCACCGCGCCCGACTCGACGGCCGCCCGCACCACACCGGCCAGTTCCTCGGCGAACCCGATCTGCTGGGCCAGCGTGGACACGCCCCGCTCGAAGCCGAGCAGGCTCATGGCGACGCGCCAGCCGTCGCCCTCGCCGCCGACGACGTGTTCCGCGTGCGCCCCGTCGAAGAAGACCTCGTTGAAGTCGCTGGTGCCCGTCAGCTGCCGGATGGGGCGGACCTCGATCCGGCCCGGCTGGTCCATGGGGACGAGCAGGAAGGTCAGCCCGTGGTGGCGCGCCGAGCCGGGTTCGGTCCTGGCCAGCACGAAACACCAGTCCGCCTCGTGCGCGAGTGACGTCCAGATCTTCTGCCCGGTGACGCGGTACGCGCCGCCGTCCGGCCCGCGCACGGCCGCGGTACGGATACCGGCCAGGTCCGATCCGGCGCCGGGTTCGCTGTACCCCTGGCACCACAGCTCCTCACCGCGTGCGATCGGCGGCAGGAACCGGGACTTCTGCTCCTCGCTGCCGTGCGCGAGGAGGGTGGGGGCGAGCAGGTTCTCCCCGATGTGCCCGGAGCGCGGGGGCGCGGCCGAGCGCGCGTACTCCTCGGCCCAGACGACCTGCTGGGTGAGGGTGGCTCTGCGGTTGCCGTAGCCGTCGCCGTTCCACCCGAGTCCGATCCATCCGGCCGCGCCCAGGGTGCGCTCCCAGGCGCGGCGGTCACTCGTGCCGTGGGCATGGGCGCCGAGCCAGGCCCGAGCCTCGGCACGGAAGTCCTCGTCGTCCGGCGTGAGTCCGAAATCCACGATCGCCGCCTCGCTGTCGATGTGTTCCTTCAGGGGCGCGGGGAACTGCGCGGACCACCACGACGAAGCCGCACCCGCCGAACCTCTCGAGCCCCCGAGCTACCGGGCGTTGGGCCGCGCTCCCTCGGCCGCCGCCCTCTCCATCCCCGCCACGCGCTCCAGCATCGGCATCGGATCCACTCCCACCGACCCGGGCAGACACTCCGCGATCCGTTCCGCGGTCCACCCGCCGGAGGCGTACGCGGCGCGCAGTTCCCTCGGCTGTGCCCACACCGCGATCTTCGCCCCGGCCACCGTGTACACCTGCCCGGTCACCCCCTGCCGGGCGGCGGCGTCGGACAGCAGGTACACCACCAGCGGGGCGACATCCTCCGGCTCCCCGATCTCGGCCAGTTCCATCGGCACCCCGGCCGACATCCGGGTCCGCGCGACCGGCGCCACCGCGTTGGCGGTCACCCCGTACTTGTGCATCCCGAGCGCGGCGCTGCGCACGAGCGAGATGATCCCGCCCTTGGCAGCGCTGTAGTTGGCCTGCGACACCGAGCCCTGGTGGTTGCCGCTGGTGAAGCCGATGAGCGTGCCGGAACGCTGTTTCCGCATCACCGCGGAGGCCGCCCGGAACACCGTGAACGTGCCCTTCAGATGGGTCGCGACGACGGGGTCCCATTCCTCCTCTGTCATGTTGAACAGCATCCGTTCGCGCAGGATCCCGGCCACGCACACGACACCGTCCAGCCGCCCGTACGACGCCAGCGCCACGTCGACGACGCGCTGCCCGCCCGCCATCGTGGAGATGTCGTCGGCGACGGCCACGGCCTCACCGCCCGCCGCCTCGATCTCCTTGACCACGGTGTCGGCGATCTCGCCGGCCGGTGAGGCGCCGTCGACGGAGACGCCGTAGTCGTTGACGACGACCTTCGCCCCCTCGGCCGCCGCCGCGAGGGCGACCGCCCGGCCGATGCCCCGCCCGGCACCCGTGACGGCGACCACCTTGCCCGCCAAGAAGTTCCCCACGCCCGGCCCCTTCCCGTCCCACGGTTTCTGACGGACCGTTAGAAACCCGATTACCGGATTCTACGACCCGTCAGATACGCGCGGGCAAGCCCCGGGGAGGACTCATGTCGCTGCCGGACGCGTTCCACGACATCGCCAAGCGCGTGAACAACTGGGGCCGTTGGGGGACCGACGACGAGATCGGCACGCTGAACCTGATCACCGACGAGGTGGTCAGGGAAGCCGCGGCGACCGTCCGCACCGGCCACCGCATCCCTCTCGCACTGCCCCTCCAGCGGGACGGCGTGCAGACGGGCATGATCCCCGGCCGTGTCGACCCCCTGCACGCCATGGTGCAGATCAACCAGGAGATCTTCGGCCCGGGCACGGTCGCGTGCAGCGACGACATGGTGACCATGGGGCTGCAGGCGGCCACCCACTGGGACGCCCTGCCCCACGCCTCGCACTCGGGCCGGCTCTACAACGGCCGCCCCGCCCACACCGTCACCCCGCACGGCGGCGCCGAGTTCAGCGGCATCGGCACGGTCCGGCACGTCGTCTCACGCGGGGTGCTGCTGGACGTCGCCCGGGCTCACGGCACGGACCGGCTCGACGGCGGACACGCGGTCACGCCCGAGGACCTGGACACGGCCGAGGAGTTGGCCGGCACACGGGTGCGCGCCGGTGACATCGTGCTGGTGCGGACCGGGCAGATCCGGAGCTGCCTGGCCGGGGACCGGCACGGCTACGCGTATCCGTCGCCGGGGCTGTCGATCCGCACGCCGGAGTGGTTCCACGCGCGGGACGTCGCCGCCGTCGCCAACGACACCCTCACCTTCGAGGTGTTCCCGCCCGAGGTGGAGAACCTCTGGCTGCCGGTGCACGCCCTCCACCTCGTGGAGATGGGCATGCCACAGGGCCAGAACTGGAATCTCGAAAAGTTGTCCACAGCCTGTGGAGAAGCGGGCCGGTACGTGTTCCTGCTGACGGCGACCCCCGAACCGTTCACCGGGGCGACCGGTTCCCCGGTGGCACCCGTGGCCGTTCTGTAGGCCCCGCACGGCCCGGGCCGCCACCCGCTGGGTGGCGGCGCCGCGCTGCTCGCCCCGAGCACGGCAGCGCGCGCCACCACCCGACTCCGGCGCTCCCGCCCCGACTTCCTGGCCCCGAAGGAAGCCGACGCCGAACAACGACTCGCACTCGACGAGGGCTGCCGTCCACCGAAGCCCTCGTCGTCCCCTCACGGCGAATCGCTGCCCACCAGCGTGAGCACGCGGTCACGACGGGTCAACACCCATTCGGCGAGATGTCGCTTATGCGGCCTTTGCCGTGGGCGCGCACGGAAGCACATCCCGGCGCATCACCGCACACCCTGACGGAATCGGCCGTCACCCTGCCTCCGTACCCCGCCCCCACAGCACAACCCCGCGGCATGTGCCGCCGCACACCACACGCCCGACGGGCCCGGACAGCGGAGTCCCGCCGCCCTAGACCGCCTCGTAGGCCAGCCCCTCGAACGACGCCCCGCCGCCGTACGCCACCGCGCCGCCCCCGCACGACGCCGACAGGTCACGGGATTTCGCGCACCGGTCCAGTTCGCACCAGATGCGCTTGCCGGTGGCCTCGACGCTCCAGCCCCAGCGGTCGGCGAGGCCGTCGACGAGAGCCAGGCCCCGGCCGCCCGTCGCCTCGTCACCGGCGCACCGGGGCACGGGAGCCCGGCCGCTGCGGTCCGCCACCTCCAGGCGGACCGTGACCTCCTCCGCCACCACGGGCGGCAGGGACAGGCGCAGGACGGCGGGGCGGCCGGTGTGCACCACGGCGTTGGTGACGAGCTCGGAGACGAGCAGGATCAGCGTCTCGGCGAGGGGCTCGTCGGCCTGTATGCCGGACCCGGCCAGGCGGGAGCGGGCCCACCGCCGGGCCCGCCCCACTTCTGCGGGGTCGGGCCGGATCTCCAGCTGCACTTGAAGCACCTGCACCGCTCACACCATCCGAACCGGCGGACACTTAGGCTCGCGCCTCACGAAGGCCACGATCGTAGCCATTTTCTGCATGGCCAGGACAACGGCCGGGACAAGGATCACAGAACGTGAATCCCTTGTGGGACAGCATGGTTGACGTACAGTCACGCCAACAAGCGCTTCGGGCATATTCCAGCGCGAAGGAGTACTCGTGCGGCATACTGTGCGACGCTCGCCGCGGGCAGTCGAACAGGCCGCGCCACTGGGTCTCACTGCGCTCGGAGCCACTCGCATTTGACACAAGGTACCGGAGCGGGCAATCGACTCCGGGCCGCAACGAGTCACACCGAGGACACAAGCCGATATCAACGCTCCGTGATTCCGGTATGCCACGATCCTTGACATCTCCGGGAGCGCGTACGGCGACGCCGCAGCCAGACGGCCCGTCAGGCCGCTCCGGGAGCCAGCGCGGCCGCGAGCAACTCCTCACTCTCCGTGACACCGCCCGCACGTTGGGTTCGAACCCATGCGCGTTTCAGATGCAGATGGACCTCGGACTCCCAGGTGAAGCCCATGCCGCCGTGCACCTGGAGACAGTCCCGGGCGCCGCGCACGGCGGCCTCGTCGGCGAGGAGCCGGGCCGCGGCGATGTCGGCCGGATCGGTGGTGACGGCGGCCGCGTACACGGCGGCGCGGGCCGTCTCCGTCCGGACCAAGATCCCCGCGCACAGGTGCGCCACCGCCTGGAAGGCCCCGATCGGCCGGCCGAACTGTTCGCGGGCCCGGGCGTGTTGCGCCGCCAGTTCGCAGACGCGGCCGGCCGTGCCGAGTTGCTCGGCGGCGGTGAGCAGGACCGCGACGGGGTCGGGGGCGGATCGCCGCGCGGGCAGGCGGTGCAGGGGGGTGAGCGGGTCGAGCGAGCGCAGCGGCACGGCTCCGGTGGCGTCCCCGCGGACGACGTCCGCCTGCGCCAGCCACTCCACCAGCCCTCCGTCCACGGCCGCCACCACCGTCTCCCCGGTGGCCGCACCGGGTACGGCACCGGCCGCGAGGTGGGTGGCGACGAGCGGACCGGGCAGCAGCGCCCGCCCCGCCTCCTCGAACGCCAACACCGCCTCCGGCAGACCGAGTCCGACCCCACCGTCCGCCTCCGGCACCCGCAGCGCGAAGAACCCGAGGTCACCGAGGGTCCGCCACACCTCCCGGTCGAGGCGCGGCGCCCCGGCGGCGGCACCCTCGCCGGCGCCCTCCAGCGCGGCCCGCAGCGCCTCCCCGCCGAAGCATCGTGCGAGCACCCCGCGCACCCCGTCCCGCAGGGCGCGCTGGTCGTCCGTGAGACGGAACCGCACGGCGCCTCACCGTCCCTTCGGCAGGCCGAGGACGCGCTCGGCGATGATGCTGTGCTGCACCTGCGAGGTGCCGGCCGCGATGGTGTACGACAGGGCGGACAGCCGGTCGAGGGTCCACGGCCGGTCCAGGTCGAGGCAGTCGGGGCCCAGCACCTCGGCGGCGGCGTCGTACAGCTCCTGGCGGGCGTGCGAGTAGCGGAGTTTGAACACCGAGCCGCCGGCGCCCGGTACCCCGCCCGACGCCTCCGCCGCGCTCACGTTCCACTGCGTGAGCCGCCACAGCGCCCGGAACTCGGCGTTGAGCCTGCCCAGCCGGCGCCTGAGGGCCGGGTCGTCCCAGCGGCCGTTCGTACGGGCCTCGACGGCCAGTTCGCCCAGCACCCGGCGGCAGGCGACGACCTCGCCGGCGAAGGCCGTGCCCCGTTCGAAGGAGAGCGTCACCATGGTCACGCGCCAGCCGTCGTTCTCGTCGCCGACCCGGTTCGCGACCGGCACCCGCACCTCGTCGAGGAACACCTCGGCGAACTCGGCCGACCCGGCGAGCGTGCGCAACGGCCGTACGGTGACGCCGGGCGCGTCCATGGGCAGGGCGAGCCAGGTGATGCCCCGGTGCCTGGGCGCCTCGGGGTCGGTGCGGACCAACAGCTCGCACCAGTCGGCGACTTCCGCGTGGGAGGTCCAGATCTTGGAGCCGGTCACCACGTAGGCGTCGCCGTCGCGCCGCGCGCGGGTGCGCAGGGCCGCGAGGTCGGAGCCCGCCTCCGGTTCGCTGAAGCCCTGGCACCAGACCTCCTCGCCGCGCAGGATCGGCGGCAGCCACCGCTCCCGCTGCTCCGGTGTGCCCTCCGCGGCGATGGTCGGTCCGGCGTGCAGGAGACCCACGAAGTTGGCGCCCACGTAGGGAGCTCCGGCCTTCTCGGTCTCCTCCAGGAAGATCAGGCGGACGCTCGGTGTGGCGCCCCAATGGACGTCGGCGTATCCGGCGTCGTGGAGCGTGCGCTGCCAGCCGAGGTCGTACGCCCGCCGCCCCGGCCAGTCGCCGGGCGACGGTCTGGGCGGGAGACCCGGGACCGTCTTCGCGAGCCAGTCCCGCAGCCGGGTCCGGAAGTCCTCCTCCTCGGGCGTGTACGACAGGTCCATCAGCGGTCGAGGTCCAGGTCCAGCATCCGGATGGCGTTGCCCCGCATCAGCTTGTAGACCGTCTCGTCGTCGAGGCCCCGCACATGGTCGAGGGCGACTTCCCTGGTGTGCGGGAAGGTCGAGTCGACATGCGGGTAGTCGGTCTCGAAGGTGGCGTTGTCCCGGCCGACGACGTCGATCGAGGCGACCCCGTGTTTGTCGCGGAAGAAGCAGCAGAACATCTGACGGTAGTAGTACGTCGACGGCGGCTCGGGGACGGTGTCGCGCACGCCGCCCCAGGCCCGGTGTTCCTCCCACACGTCGTCGGCGCGCTCCAGGGCGTACGGGATCCAGCCCATCTGCCCCTCGGAGTAGGCGAGTTTCAGGCGCGGGAACCGCACCAGCACCCCGCTGAAGAGGAAGTCCATCATCGAGGCCATCGCGTTGTTGAAGCTGAGCGAGGCCTGGACGGCGGGCGGGGCGTCCGGGGAGGCGGCCGGCATCTGCGAGGACGATCCGATGTGCATGTTGACGACCGTCCCGGTCTCCTCGCAGACGGCGAAGAACGGGTCCCAGTAGCCGGAGTGGATGGAGGGGAGCCCGAGGTGGGTGGGGATCTCGGAGAAGGTCACCGCCCGCACCCCGCGCGCGGCGTTGCGGCGGATCTCCGCGACCGCCAGGCCGACGTCCCACAGCGGGATCAGGCACAGCGGGATGAGCCGCCCGCCGCTGTCGCCGCACCACTCCTCGACCATCCAGTCGTTGTAGGCGCGCACGCAGGCGAGTGCGACCTCCTTGTCGTGCGCCTCGGCGAAGGTCTGCCCGCAGAACCGGGGGAAGCTGGGGAAGCACAGGCTCGCCTCGACGTGGTTGAGGTCCATGTCCTTCAGGCGTTCCTTCGGATCCCAGCAGCCGGGCCGCATCTGCGCGCGGGTGATGCCCTCCAGGGTCATCTCGTCCCGGTCGAAGCCGACGGCTGCGATGTTGCGCTTGTACGGGAACTTCAGGTCCTCGTAGACCCACCAGTCGGTGGGCGGGCCGTCCGGGTCCATGGTGATGCGGTACGTGCCGCCGATGTAGGCGAGTTCGCCGATCCCGGCGGTCAGCGCCCTGGGGCCGCGCTCGCGGTACCTGGCCGGCAGCCAGGTGTCGAAGAGGTGGGCGGGCTCGATCACGTGGTCGTCGACGCTGATGATGCGGGGCAGTTCGGTCGCCATGGGTCCCCTCCGCCGGACGGTACGTATCTGATGCAGCGTCAGCTAGCATCCCATCTGACGGTCCGTCAGCCAAGGAGCAGGGGGGCACCCGTGAACGAGACCGCGCACGCCCTGAGTTCGTCCGGCACGCTGTGGGAGCTGGTCGCCCGCCGCGCCGCCCTGACCCCCGGCCGGCCGCTCTTTCTCCAGGACGGCCGCACGCTCACCTTCGAGGCCCTGCGGGCGCGTGCCGAGCGGGTCGCGGCCGGGCTGTACGGCATGGGTGTGCGCCCCGGGACGGTGGTCGCCTGGCAGCTGCCCACCCGCGTCGAGACGGCCGTGCTGTCCTTCGCCCTGGCCCGACTCGGCGCCGTGCAGACCCCGGTGATCCCCTTCTACCGGGACCGGGAGGTCGGCTTCGCGCTGCGCGCGTCCGAGGCGGAGTTCTTCGCGGTGCCGGGCGTCTGGCGCGGCTTCGACCACGGGGAGATGGCCCGCCGGCTGGGCGCGAAGGGCGTCTTCGAGGCCTACGAGACCCTGCCCGACGGCGATCCGTCGCTCCTGCCTCCCCCGCCCTCCGACGGCACCGCCGTCCGCTGGATCTACTGGACGTCCGGCACGACGTCCGACCCCAAGGGCGTGCTGCACACGGACCGTTCGCTGCTCGCGGGCGGCTCCTGCCTGGCCCACGCGCTGCGGCCCACGGCGAACGACGTGGGTTCGATCGCCTTCCCGTACGCCCACATCGGCGGCCCCGACTACACGGTGATGCTGCTGCTGTACGGCTTCCCGGCGGTGCTGTTCGAGCAGTTCGCGCTGCCGGACGCGCTGGCGGCGTACCGCGCGCACGGGGTGACGATGGCGGGCGGGTCGACGGCGTTCTACTCGATGTTCCTGGCCGAGCAGCGCAAGCGGCCGGGGACGCCCGTGGTGCCCACCCTTCGGCTGCTGGCGGGCGGCGGGGCGCCCAAGCCACCGGAGCTGTACCACGCCGTGGTGCGGGAGATGGGCGTGCAGCTCACCCACGGATACGGCATGACCGAGGTGCCGATGATCACCATGGGGGCGCCGGACGACGACCCCGGACTCCTGGCGGCGACCGAGGGACGGCCGCCGGAGGGCATGGAGATCCGGATCGTGGACGGGGAGGTGCGGCTGCGCGGGGAGGCCGTGTGCCGTGGGTATCTGGACCCGGAGCAGACGGCGGAGGCCTTCGACGAGGAGGGGTTCCTGCGCACCGGCGATCTCGGGCACCTCACGCGGACCGGGCACCTGGTGCTCACCGGCCGCCTGAAGGACGTGATCATCCGCAAGGGCGAGAACATCTCGGCCCGGGAGATCGAGGACCTGCTGCTCCGGCATCCGGCGATCGGCGACGCGGCCGTGATCGGCCTGCCCGACACCGAACGCGGGGAGTTGGTGTGCGCGGTGGTGGAACAGCCACCGGGAGCCGCTTCCTTGACGCTCGCGGGCGTGACCGCGTTCCTGCGCACCGAGGGACTGTCGGTGCACAAGCTGCCCGAGCGGCTTGAGGTGGTGGACGCCCTCCCGCGGGGCGAGACCCTGCGGAAGGTGCTGAAGTACAAGCTGCGCGAGCGCTATGCGGACAGGTGAGGCCGCCTGGGCACGCGCCCCCGGGGCGGGCTATTCGGGCACGGTGAAGTAGCGGGCGAAGGCAGGGACGACCTCGGCCTCGCCGACCTTGCCGTCACCGTCCCCGTCGAGCGCGGCGGCGGCCGGTCGGGTGGCGTCCTCGGGGACGCCGAGACACTTCAGGACGCGTGCGGCCTCCTCGACCGTCGCGGCACCGTCACCGTCGGTGTCGGCGACGTCCAGGGCCGCGTGCAGGAAGGGGCGGGCGATCTCGGCGAACCGGTCGGGGTTGTCGCGCAGGCGCTTGACCGCGCCGTTGACGAACTCCTCGCGTGTGATGCGCTGGTCGCCGTCACGGTCCGCCATCCCGGCCATGCCCTGCCAGAAGGCCTCGGCACCGCCGTACAGGGCCTGCCCCTTGTCGGACCGGGCCGCCACGTCGAACTCCGTGAGCAGCGCCTTGACCGCTCCGTAGAAGTCCTCGCGGTCGATGTAGCCGTTGCCGTCCTGGTCGAAGGTGGCGAACCGGGCGGCGATCTTGCGCTCGTTCTCGCTGCTGACCATGTCTCTTTCGGGCCGCCTTACGTCGGATGGGGTGGGTCTCGGTCGGAGCGTACGACGGAGGAGCCGTTCGGGTGTGGGAAAACGTCACTTCTGCCGAGACGGGGGGGTACCGGGAAACCGGTGGGGCGAAACAGCGGCACCCGGTCTCCCGCGCGCCCTCGTCCCGTCACGCGGACAGGGGTTCGCCCTCGTCGCCGAGGGCCGCGTCCACATCGCCGTACACGTCGAACAGCCTGCGCACGCCCAGCGCTCCGAGGACGCGGTTGACGTGCGATCCGTCGGCCGCGCCCCGGGCGGGCAGCACCAGGCGCAGCCGGCCCTGGCAGGAGCGGATCAGGCGGCGGGCCGCGATGAGCACGCCGACGCCGCTGGAATCGCAGAAGAACACCTCGGACAGATCCAGGACGAGGCAGTGATGCCCCTCGGCCACCACGTCGTGCACACGCTGACGCAGCACCGGTGAGGTCACCAGATCCAGCTCGCCCGACACGTGGAGCACAGCCCATCCGCCCTGCTCGCCACCGGTCACATTGAAGGTCACCACCACGCCCCTCGATCGCCAAAACGGAAGCAGTCCCTACGCTTCCTTGCAGCGCGGCTGCCCAGCGGCCGTTCCCTGAAACGCGACCCGAGAAACGGTTCCCCCGCAGAAGAGGCTTGTTTTAGTCGACTTCGATCCTGTTCGATCCTCTTCAGTCAGGTCTGATCGCCAGGTTCGTGGGTAGGCGCGAGTCCAAAGGAAACCGGTGCGAGCGCCGGTGGTCCTCTACCACCTACGGCCGGTCAGGGGGCGCACATTGCCACAAAGGGGCGTGCGCTATCGGACGTGCCGACTACATTCGAGGAGACGTCGGGGACAGGCTGGACAGGACACGCGCGCGGGAAGCACGAACAGGGGGTGAGGGGGCCGCATGGCGAAAAAGGACGTACCGCCTCGCTGGGACCGCACGATGCAGCAGCGGCTCGCCCGCGGGGAGGCTGCCGCCCTCGGTGAGCTCTACGACCGGTTCGCCTCCCTCGTGCACGGCCTCGCCCACCGCGTACTCGGCGACGAGCGCGCCGCCGACGGCATCACCCGCGAGGTCTTCGTCCACGTCTGGGAGCATCCCGACTCCTACGACCCAGGGCAGGGCCCGCTGCGCACCTGGGTCGCCACACTGACCCACCGGCTGGCGGTGCAGCGGCTGCGCGCCACGGAGACCGCCGCCCTCGCCCGCGAAGGCTCCGGCACCACGGAGGAACTGGAGCACCGGGTGCGCCGCGCCTCGGTCGCCGCGCGCGCCGACTACATCGTCCAGTCCATGCCGGTTCCCCTGCGCTCGGCCCTGGAACGGGCCTACTTCCAGCGCCGCGACTACCGCCAGACCGCCGCCGACCTCGGCATCACCGAGGACGAGGCCCGCCGCCGCCTGCGCCTGGGCCTGCAACTGCTGTCCACCGCCCACGACGCCGGGGCACCGGGCCCACCGCCCGGACACGGGGGTGCGGTGTGAACGGACCGGACCGGTACGAGGCGTACGACGAAGATGAGGGCGAGGACGGCCGCGAGGAGCAGGGCAAC
Source organism: Streptomyces sp. 378 (assembly GCF_030124145.1). Taxonomy (GTDB): domain Bacteria; phylum Actinomycetota; class Actinomycetes; order Streptomycetales; family Streptomycetaceae; genus Streptomyces. The sequence continues at coordinate 104,788 of NZ_JASKMS010000016.1, read as the reverse complement.
GGGCGGGACGAGAGCGGCACTCGGGATGAGAGCGGCGAAGGCGGGCGGAGTTTCGGCGGTCCCTGCCGATCGGCCGGCTCGGCCGGCCCAGGCGCACCGGAAGGGCCGGAGACGTCCGGGCGCGGCGACGCCCCGGGACCCGGACACCCGCCGCGCATACCCGTGCCCCGGGTCTCCGTCGAGGACAGCGGACTGCCGCTGCCCGAGCCGGCGGAGTCCGGCGACCCGGCGCCGCCGCCCGCCCCGCCCGTCTTCGAGCACGCCGTGCTGAAGTCCCTGCTCGGCGCCTGGGCGCTGGCCGCGTGCTCGGCCGAGGAGGCCACGGCCGTCGAGGAGCACCTCGGCGACTGCGGCTTCTGCGCCGACGAGGCCCGGCGGCTGCGCGAGGCGGTCGGGCTGCTGCAACGCCCCGAGAGCCTCGACCTGGACCCGGGCCTGCGCACCCGTGTCCTTCAGACCTGCCTGGAGCGGCGCCCGCCGCGCATCCCGGTACCGGACTGGGCCGCCGCGTACGACGCCGAGACCGCGCGCCTGGACGCGCTGCTCCAGGACTTCGGAGACGCCGAGTGGCACGCGCCGGTACGGCTGCGCTGGTTCCGCTCCGACGAGTCGACGAGCCGCCGCACCACCGTCGCCGGGGTCATCGCACATCTGCTCAGCGTCGACGGCCTGGTGGCGGTCGCGCTCGGCCTGGACGACCCGCTGGGCGACGTCCCGTCCCGGCACCCGACACCGGCGGCCCGCACCGAGGCGTTCTGGCGCGCCTCGCACTTCCCGCCCACCCGCTTCCTGCGCGCGCCCTGGCGGGAGCAGAGCCACAACCTCGTCCGCACGGTGCCCTTCACGGACGGCGGCGCCGGGAAGACGGCGGTGTCGTACGGCGACTTCGAACTGCCCCTGCACGACGCGATGCTCGACCGCGCCTTCGAGTGCTGGGTGCACGCGGAGGACATCGCCGACGCGGTCGACTACCCCTACGACCCGCCCTCGCCGCGCCATCTGCACCGCATGATCGACCTGGCGGCCCGGATGCTGCCGACGGCCCTGGCCCACCGCCGCCGAGCCGGCCTGGCCTCCCCCGCCCGCCACCGTCATCTGGTCGCGGCGGGCGAACCGGGCCGCAGCCTCCGCCTGGAGATCGAGGGTTCGGGCGGCGGCGAATGGCTGATCCCCCTCGACTCCCCCGCGGCGAAGGGCTCCGCCGAGCACGAGGTGGCTCACGTGGCCCTGGACGGCGTCGAGTTCTGCCGCCTGGCGGCCGGTCACGTACCTCCGCAGGAGGCAGCGGCGGGCCAGGTGGGAGACAAGGAGGCGATCAGGGACGTCCTGTTCGCGGCGGCGTCACTGAGCCGGATGTGAGGTTCTTGGGGGCGCGGGGAAGCGCGCGACAAGCCACAACCCACCCGCACCCGCACCCGCACCCGCCACCAAACGGGACGAACCGGGCTCCTAGGCGAAGATCACCGTCCGCCGCCCGTTGAGCAGAATCCTCCGCTCGGCATGCCACTTCACACCCCGGGCCAGCGCCTGGCACTCCACGTCGCGCCCGATGGCGACGAGTCCTTCCGGCGTCACGTCGTGCCCGACCCGCTCGACCTCCTGCTCGATGATCGGCCCCTCGTCGAGGTCGGCCGTCACGTAGTGAGCCGTCGCGCCGATCAGCTTCACACCCCGGGCGTGGGCCTGGTGATACGGCTTCGCGCCCTTGAAGCTCGGCAGGAAGGAGTGGTGGATGTTGATGATCCGCCCGGACAGCGCCTTGCACAGGTCGTCCGAGAGGACCTGCATGTAGCGGGCGAGCACGACCAGCTCCACGTTCTCCTCACGCACGATGTCGAGCAGCCGCCCCTCCGCCTCGGCCTTCGTGTCCTTCGTCACCGGAATGTGGTGGAAGGGGATGTTGTACGAGCCCACCAGCTCGGCGAAGTCCTTGTGGTTCGACACCACTCCGGCGATCTCCACCGGCAGCGCCCCGGTCCGCGCCCGGAACAGCAGGTCGTTCAGGCAGTGCCCGAACTTGCTGACCATCAGCAGGATGCGCATCTTCTGGTCGGCCCGGTTGATCTGCCAGTCCATCTGGAACGAGTCGCCGATCGCGGCGAAGCTGGCCCGCAGCTTCTCCACGGTCACCGGAGGGTCTGCCGAGAAGTGGACCCGCATGAAGAACAGTCCCGTGTCGTGGTCGCCGAACTGCTGGCTGTCCTCGATGTTGCACCCGGTCATGAACAGATAGCTCGACACGGCGTGCACGATGCCCTTCCGGTCAGGGCAGGACAGGGTGAGGACGTACTGGTCGGCCGGGACCGCGGCGCTGGTGGACTGCTCGTTCATGCGGGACAGGTTCCCACAAGGAACGACACCACCGGCAATCGTCCCGCAGGACGGACCACCGCGACAACGCCGCAGACACGCGTGCCGGGGCCCGCGACGCCGAGACGATCCGAAACGGCAGGGCTAGGCCGCTTCTGATGGATCTCCGCGGGAGAAGGAGCGGCGTTCGGTGCGTGCTCTCGGCATGCCGCGTGGAAGCCCTCGTAGCGGAGCTACTTGGGCTTCCACGCGGTGCGGCGGTGGGGGCCCCTCCCGTTCGAGCGAAGCCGAGAACGGGGGAGCGTGCCGAACGCCGCGACGCCGCGGAGATTCCATCAGAAGCGGCCTAGGCGGACCTGGTCACGATCCGCAGCACCTCCAGGCTGGACGGCGGAGCGTCCGGCTCCTCGCCGTCGCTCGCCGCGAGCCGCACGTGCGCGTCCCGGGCCGCCCGGACCGCCTCCGGCCACGCCTCGTGTTCGAGGTACGCGGCGACCGGCGCGTCCGGCCCGACCTGGTGCATGATCCGCAGCACGCGCAGCACCGCGCTGTCGACGAGGACCGCCTCCTGGGAGTCACGGAAGATCGTGCCGACGTACTTCTCGGCGGACCAGTGGTCCAGCCAGGTGTCCTCGACCAGCCGGTACACCGCGTCGGTCACGTCGCCGTAGCCGTCCACGCCGGCCAGCCAGACGTCCCGCTGGAAGCCGGGATCGGAGAGCATGTGCAGCGCCGAGCGCACGTTGCTGCGCCAGCGCCACCACGGCATGTCGTTGACAGGCATGCCGCCCATGGTGGACGAGCGACGGCCACGTCGGGAAGAGTTCTCCGAAGCTTGCACGGTCATCGATCGTACGTTCCCCTCCACATCGGTCACACCGGCCCCCGCGATTTCACCGGCGCGTCACCCATTGTTGACCGGAGATCGCTCATGGGTTAGCCGTGTGGCGGAATCGTGCAGAACCATGACCGGCAGGCGACGCACCCGCAGCACATTCCTCCCCGGCCTCCTCACCCGTCACGCCAGAAACGGCATCCTCTCCGCGGGCACGGCGGTCGCGTGCGCGTCGCTCCTCGCCGGATGCGGGGTCGTCCCCGGCACCACGGGGGATGCCGGGGGCGACACCATCACCGTCATGACCTGGGCCCCGCAGAACACCAAGGCCACCAACAAACCCGGCATGCCCGCCTTCGCCCGTGCCTACGCCCGCTGGATCAACGCGGGCGGCGGGATCAACGGCCGCAAGCTCAACGTGCTGACCTGCAACGACCACAACGACAGCGTGGCCGCCGCGAAGTGCGCCCGGCGGGCCGCCAAGGAGAACGTGGTCGCGGTCGTCGGATCCTACAGTCAGTACGCGGGCTCCTTCTTCCCCTCGCTCGAGGGCGCCGGCATCCCCTACATCGGCGGCTACGGCATCACCAACGACGAGTTCACCAGCCCCCTGTCCTACCCCGTCAACGGCGGCCAGCCCGCGCTGCTCGCCGGTCTCGGCAGCGCGCTCTCCGACTGCGGTCCCGTCGCGCTGATCCGTCCCGACACCCTCGCGGGCGACCAGTTGCCCCCGCTGCTCGACTCCGGTCTGAAGGCGGGCGGGCACCGGGCCTCGAACGACCAGCGGGCGGCCGAGGACGCCACCGCGTACGACGACCAGGCCGAGCGGGCCCTGCGGACGACCACCGGGGGAACCGGCCAGGGATGCGTGGTGCCCGCGCTCGGGGACCGCAGCGGCACCTTCATGGACTCCTTCCGGCGGGCCCGCGAGGACTACCCGGACGTGCGGACGGCCACCGTGCTCGGCAGCGTCGACCAGACCGTGATCGACGCGACCGGCGGAGCCTCGGGGCCCTACGAGGGCTCGTACATCACCGGCTGGTACCCGGTGGCGAGCGACCCGCGCTGGGACGAGATGAAGCGGGTGATCCGGCAGGAGGCCTTCGGCGACAACCGCATCGACCCCGCGGACGCCGGAGTGCAGACCACGTGGATCGCCTACACGGTGTTCCGGCAGATCGCCGAGTCGCTCGGCGACGGCGAGGTGACCGCCGACACGGTCACGCAGGCCCTGGACGACGGCCTGAAGGTCAGCACGGGCGGGCTGACGCCGACGCTCCAGTGGCAGTTCCAGGACAAGCTCGCCGCCGTGGGCTTCCCGCGCCTGGTCAACGCGAACGTGACCCTGCAGGTGGTGCGGGAGGGGCGGCTGGTGTCGGCGCGCAAGGGCTTCGTCGACACCACGAAGGCGCTCCAGGACGCCGACGTGGACTACTGAGCGGCCCCGCCCGGCACCTCACGCGTGGGCGCGGCGGGGGGCCGGGCGTGTGGCCCCGGGACGCCCGTGAGCTCCGGGGCGCCCCACCGGACCGTCTCCGTCACAGCTGGGTCGGCTGACGCTCGGTCAGGCCGTACTTCCTCGCGATCGCGTTCCACAGCCCGGCCGCCTTGGCCTTCTGGGCGCTGGCGACGCCGCTGGCCCGGTTCCCGGCCAGGGTCTGGTCGGTGGTGCGGGCCTGGCCCTTCTTGCAGCCCTTCCTGCCGGCGGTCTGGTCGGCCCAGGCCGCGTAGTGGTTGTCGGCCGAGGCGGAGGCCTGCCAGGCCTTGGTGAGGGCGGTGGTCAGCGCGGCGTGGCCGGGCAGCCGGTCGACCTCGACGCTGGAGAGCCGGGTGACCAGACCGCTGCGCTGCTTGGCCGCGTCGCGCAGGTCCTTCGCGGCCCGGGAGAGGTTGTCGCAGCCCCGCACGTCGGCGACCGCGTTGATCACGGTGGTGCGGCTGTCGCCGCTGTCGGCGAGCAGCTTGTCCAGCTCGACGGCCTGGGCCCGGGCCGGGTCGGCCGACGGCGAGGCGGAGCCGTCCGTCGCGGGAGCGGAGGCGGCCACCGTCTTCTTGTCACCGCCGTCGTCGTCCCCACCGCCCGAGCCCCCGGCGAGCAGCGCGCCCGCGCCGACGCCGAGGACGGCGATGCCGATGCCGACGGCCGCGATCACGGGGACGCGCGAACCGCTGCGGCCACCGCGTGAGCGGCCTCCGGCGGGCGGCGCGTGGGACGGCCCGGCAGCGCCGTACGAGGGCTGGGGCTGCGGCCGGGGCTGCTCGATGCGGGGCATCTGCTGGGTGGCCCCGGCCGGGCTCTCGGCGCCCCGCTCACTGCGGAAGAGGTTGTCGAACTCGGCGGGCGGCTGCTTGTCCCCGCCCGGCACCGGCGGGATGTACTGCGTGGCCTCGGCGTCCGGATTCGAGGCGGTGGGCAGCGGCCCGGCTGCCGACCCGGCCCGGGGGCCGGTCCCGAGGAACCGCGTCGTCTCGGGGTCGTGGCCGGACGGCGTCTCGGGCGGCAGCGCTCCGGGCGTCACGGGGGGTATGTACTGGGTCGCCCCCTCGTCGGCGGCCGGGGGGACCGGCGGCAGATACTGCGTGGCCGCGGCGGCGTCCCCCGCGACGGGCGGTATGTACTGGGTCGCGCCCTCGTCCGCGGGTGAGGGCAGGGGTGCCCCCCCGCCGCTCCCGTACCCGGTTCCCGCCTGCGGCTGCGGCGCTCCCCCGGCAGGCTGCCCGTACCCGTCGGAGGCCGGCGGCAGGCCGCCCCCGTACGGGTCGGCGCCCTGCGGCTGACCGGTCCCCTGCGGATACCCGTACCCGGACGCTCCCTGCGGCTGCTGCCCCCCGCCGGCTTCGTGCGCGGAGCCGTACCCGGGCCCACCCGAGCCCTCCGGGGGCAGGGGGGCCCGTCCCCCGGACGTGCCGTACGGGTCGTAGCCGGTGTGGCCCGCGGACGGCTGGGCCGAGCCGTACGGGTCGGGGTGCGCCGGGGTGCCGGCGTACGGGTTCGGGGAGGTGCCCTCCGGGGGGAGCGCGCCCGGGGCCTGTGCGTCCCAGGCGGGCGGTTCCGGCGTGCCCCACTGTTGGGGCTGGGACTGCCAGGTCTGGTCCGGCGGGGGCGCGCTCCGCTGCTGGTCCGGGCCCCACGGCCCGCCCCAGGTCTGGCCCTCCGCGGGGGCCGAGGCCTGCGGCCCGCCCGTCGACGGCGGGGCGGGTCTGCGGCCGGGGGCGTCGTCCGGTCCGCCCGTCATGCCCGGCAGCAGGGGCTCGCCACCGTCGGAGGGCAGCACGATGCCTTCGCGCGCGGGGCGCGCCGAGGGCTCCTCGCCCTGTCCACTCTGCGTCACCGGGACTCCTACTAATGGGGGACCTTGTGAATCGTCGGGTCACGCTACCGGGTCCCCCGAGCCCCGTGCCACGCAGCACAGGGCCCGGCCTCCTGCCCTGTGAGCGCGGTAACACCGCCGGATCACGGCCCCCCGTTCACGTCACCTCCTGCGCACGGGGCGGCCGTTTCCCGCACGTTCACACATCCGCGGACCTTGTGTTCACGCGGCGGCCTGCAGATCGAGCCGCGCCCCGAACTCCCTGACCACCGCCTCGTCCCGGTACGGCCCCAGCCGCTGCTGGAAGTCCTCCAGGTACTCGGCGCCCCGGTTGGACCGCAGCCCCTCCAGCAGTTCCACGGCCTTCATGCCGGTGCCGCACGCCTCTTCGATCTCGCGCTGCTGCACCTGTGCCGTGGCCAACAGCACATATCCGATGGCCCGTCGGCGCGCCCGCGACTCGGGATGCCCGGCCAGCGACTCCTGCGCGCACCGGGCCGCCGCCTCGGCCTGCCCGAGGTCCCGGTGGCAGTGGGCCAACTCGTCGGCGAGGTAGGCCTCGTCGAAGTGCGCGATCCACACCGGGTCGTCCCCGGCGGCCGGGTCGGCCGCCTCCAGGGCGCTCACCGCGCGCCCGGCCGAGGACTGGGCGGCGCGCACGTCGCCCATGAGGGCGTGCCCGCGCGCCTCCGCCGCGTGGAACATCGACTCCGCGCGCGGTGACACGCGCCCCCGCGCCCCCTCCTGCGCCGCCCGCGCCAACTGCGCGATCTCCCGCGGGTTTCCGAGCTGCGCGGCGAGGTGGCTCATGGAGGCGGCGAGGACGTATCCGCCGTAGCCGCGGTCCCCGGCCGCCTGCGCGAGCCGCAGCGCCTGGATGTAGTAGCGCTGGGCCAGGCCCGGTTGCCCCGTGTCGACGGCCATGTACCCGGCGAGCTCCGTCAGCCGGGCCACCGCGGCGAACAGCTCCCGCCCGACCGCCTCCCGGTACGAGCCCGCCAGCAGCCCCGAGACGACGCTGTTGAGGTAGTGCACGACGACCGGCCGCACATGCCCGCTGCCGTACTGGTGGTCGAGAGCCACCAGCGCCTGCGTCATGGCCCGCACCGCCTGGACGTCGGACTGCCCCACCCGTGGCCCCGCCGAGCGCGACACCTGGGCGTCGGGCGCGGAGATCAGCCAGTCGCGGCTGGGCTCGACCAGCGCGGACGCGGCGACGGAGGAGCCGGACAGGAAGTCCCGCCGCCCCACGTCACTGCGCCACAGCTCGCAGACCTGCTCGATGGCCCCCAGCACCGTCGGCGAGAACTGCAGGCCCACGCCCGAGGCGAGGTTCTTGCCGTTGGCCATGCCGATCTCGTCGATCGTGACCGTACGGCCGAGTTTGCGGCCCAGGGCCTCGGCGATGATCGCCGGGGCCCGGCCCCGTGGTTGCTGCCCGCGCAGCCAGCGCGCCACCGACGTCTTGTCGTAGCGCAGGTCGAGTCCGTGCTCGGCACCGCACATGTTGACCCGGCGGGCCAGGCCGGCGTTGGAGCATCCGGCTTCCTGGATGAGCGCCTGGAGCCGTTCGTTCGGCTGCCTGGCGACGAGCGGCCTTGCGGCCATGGGCGTACCCCCTGCTGTCCGGCGGTGCGTCTACGGGGCGCCGAGCCTGCCCGTGCACCGAGTTGACGTCTCTTCCGCGGCCGAGCCCCTCACCTCCCGGTGAAAAGATCCGGCCGTGAAGATCAATGCCCCGCCGACCAGGCGAAAATGCGAGGCATGTGAGGAATGCCGGGGTAACGGCTGATGCCGGCCCCCCTCGTGGTTACCCAGCCCCGACGACGGTTCCTCCTGCGCGCCCCCGCACATGCACCCATGCGCCCCGGATCCCGGGGCGATGCCCCTCCCCGCGCACGCGGGTGGGCGTAACCCCTGGTGACGACCAGAGTTGTGTTCATCGTGGAAGAGACGATCGCCGGCACCGAAGCCGCTCAGATCCCGAAGCAGCGCGGGGAATCGCTGCTGGAGACCGCTGTTCGCTACGCCGAGGAGCGCCACTGGGACGTGTTCCCCGGCACCTGGCTGGAAGCCGTCGACGGGAGTCAGCGCTGCTCCTGCGGTGACGCGGCGTGCCCGGCGCCCGGGTCCCACCCGGCGCGTCCGGACTGGGCGACGCAGGCGACGGGCAGTGCGACGGTCGCGCGGCGGATGTGGCAGAAGCAGCCGACCGCGTCGATCCTGCTGCCGACGGGGCGGACGTTCGACGCGATCTCCGTGGCGGAGACGGCGGGGTTCCTCGCGCTGGCGCGGATGGAGCGGATGGAGCTGACGCTCGGGCCGGTGACCCTCACGCCGGATCGGCGGATGGAGTTCTTCGTGCTGCCGGGGGCGGCGGCGAAGGTGCCCGACCTGGTGCGGAAGCTGGGGTGGTCGGTGTCGTCGCTGGATCTGACCGTGCTGGGTGAGGGGGCGTATGTGGCCGCGCCGCCCACGCGGTTCGGGTCGCGGGGGGCCGTGCAGTGGGCCTGCCGGCCGACGCCTGCGAATCGGTGGCTGCCGGACGCGGAGGAGTTGATCTCGCCGTTGGCCTATGCGTGCGGGCGGGATCGATAGGCGCGCCTGTTCGTCTGCCTGGTTGCTGTCGTGCGGCGGCTGTCGGTCGTCCGTGGTCGATCGCGCGGCTCCCCGCGCCCCTTGGGCACCACCGAAACCGTAGGGTGCAGGGTGACGGAGGGAGACGCGGTGGGATCAAGCGCTGTGCGGGTGCGGGGGCTCTGGAAGCGGTTCGGGCAGCAGGTCGCTGTGGCCGGGATCGATCTGGAGCTGCCCGCGGGCAAGTTCATCGGGCTCGTCGGGCCGAACGGGGCCGGGAAGACCACCACCTTGTCGATGGTGACGGGGCTGCTCAGGCCCGACCACGGGACGGTCGAGGTGGTCGGGCACGACGTGTGGCGGGACCCGGTCGAGGTGAAGGCGCGGATCGGGGTGCTGCCGGAGGGGCTACGGCTGTTCGAGCGGCTCTCGGGGCGCGAACTGCTGGCGTACAGCGGGCGGTTGCGCGGGCTGCCCGGCGCCGAGGTCGACAAGCGGGCCACCCAGCTCCTCGACGTCCTCGATCTCGCCGGCGCCCAGCACAAGCTGGTCGTCGACTACTCGACCGGCATGCGCAAGAAGATCGGGCTCGCCGCCGCTCTTCTCCACAACCCCGAAGTGCTGTTCCTCGACGAGCCGTTCGAGGGCGTCGACCCCGTCTCCGCCCAGACCATCCGGGGCGTCCTGGAGCGGTACACGGCCTCGGGCGCCACGGTCGTGTTCTCTTCCCACGTCATGGAGCTCGTCGAGTCGCTGTGCGACTGGGTCGCGGTGATGGCCGCCGGGCGGATCCGCGCCACCGGCACCCTCGCCGAGGTGCGCGGGGACGCGCCCTCGCTGCAGCGGGCGTTCCTGGAACTCGTCGGCGCGCAGGGCCGGGACGCCGGGTCCGACCTGGACTGGCTGGGCGGTGGGTCGCGGTGAGCACCCCCGCGATCACTCCCGTCCTCGTCCGGCTGAAGCTGTCGCTGCTGCGCAACGGGCTGCGGCAGTCCGGCGGGCGCAAGGCCGCCTACATCACCTCCGCGGTCTGCGCGCTGCTGTTCGCCGCGCTCCAGCTGATCGGCCTGATCGCGCTGCGCGGCCACGCGCACGTCGAGTCGGTGGCCGTGCTGGCGGTGGCGGTGCTGGGGCTCGGCTGGGCGGTGATGCCGCTGTTCTTCCCCAGCGGTGACGAGACCCTCGACCCGACCCGGCTGGTGATGCTTCCGCTGCGGCCCCGGCCGCTGGTGCGGGCGCTGCTCACGGCCTCGCTGGTGGGCATCGGGCCGGTGTTCACGCTCTGCCTGCTGGTCGGTTCCGTGGTCGCGGTGGCGCGGGGCGGGGCGGCGTTCGCCGTCGGTGCCGTCGCCGTCGTCCTCGCGCTGCTGGTGTGCGTGGCCTTCGCTCGGGCCGTGGCCGTCGCCAACGTACGGCTGCTGACCAGCCGCAAAGGGCGGGACCTCGCGGTGCTCAGCGGGCTCGTCATCGCGATCGGGGCACAGATCGTCAACTTCGGCGCGCAGCGGCTCGGGACGTCGGGGCTGGGTGAACTGGACCCGGCGGCGGAGGTGCTCGGGTGGGTGCCGCCCGCGTCGGCGATCGGGGCCGTGCACGCGGTGAGCGAGGGCTCCTACGGTCTCGCCCTGGCCCAACTGGCACTGACCGCGGGTGCGCTGGTGGCGCTGCTCGCGCTCTGGTCGCGGCATCTGACCCGGCTGATGACCGCGCCCGACGGATCCACCCTGCCGAGCGCCGAGTCGGCCGCCCGGGAGCGCTCCTCGACCGGGCTGGGGAGGCTGCTCCCCGCAGGGCGTACGGGCACGGTCATGGAGCGCAGCCTGCGATACATGTGGCGCGACCCGAAGACCAAGGCCGCCTGGGTGACGTCGCTGGCCATCGGGTTGATCGTGCCGGTGTTCAACGCCTGGCAGGGCACCGGGTCGGTGTACTTCGCGTGCTTCGCCGCCGGGATGCTCGGCATCCTGATGTACAACCAGTTCGGGCAGGACACCTCGGCGTTCTGGATGGTCGCCATGACGATCTCCTCGACGCGTGACGCCTACGTCGAGCTGCGCGCCCGGGCGTACGCCCTGCTGCTGATCACCCTGCCGTACGCCACGCTCGTGACGGTCCTGACCACGGCCATGCTCGGCGACTGGCGGCGGCTGCCCGAGGCGCTGGGTCTGTCCTTCGCGCTGCTCGGCGCGATGCTCGCGACCGGGGCGTGGACCTCCGCCCGCTTCCCGTACTCCATCCCGCAGGAGGGGTACAAGAACGTCGCTCCCGGGCAGACCGGGCTCGCCTGGATCTCCATCTTCGGCGGCATGATGGCGGCGGCCCTGCTGTGCGCGCCCGTCATCGCGCTCACGATCTGGCTGAACGTGAGCGCCGACGGCGACGACTGGAGGTGGCTGCTGCTGCCGGTCGGCACGGCGTACGGGGCGGCGCTCGCGGCGACGGGGCTGAAGCTGGCCGCTCCGCGGACGGCCCGGCGGCTGCCGGAGATCCTGACGGCGGTCAGCAAGGGGTGACGCGCCCCGCGGAGGCCGGTGTCAGTGATCGCCCAGCGAGTCCAGGAACGGCTCGATGGCGGCGCGCCAGGCCTCCGGCTGGTCGTAGTGCACCAGGTGACCGGCGTCTGCGACCTCCGCGTACTGGCCGCGGGGCAGCACGCGGACCATCTCCTGGGCCTCGGCGCGGCCCAGTTCGCCGTCCAGGCCGCGCACGACCAGGGTGGGGCAGCGGACCTGGGCCAGCTCCTCCCAGTGCGCGTCGTACACCCACGTCTCGCGGGAGCGGAGCATCTGCTCCGGCTCGAAGACCGGACGCCAGCCGTCCGGGGACTCGGCCATCACCTCGGCGTAGAACTCGCCACGGGCCGGGTTGGGCCGCTCCACCCAGGGGTCGTCCTCGCCGAACCACTTGCGGACATCGGCGAGCGTGGCGAAGGGCAGCGGCCAGGACTCGAACCACTGGCCCCACTCGCGCTGGGAGGCACCGCCGAGCGCGGAGGCCCGCATGTCGCAGATGATCAGCCCGCGGACCAGGTCGGGGCGTTTGGCGGCGAGCTGCCAGGCGGTCAGGGCGCCCATGGCGTGGCCGATGAGGACGACCGGGGCGAGGCCGAGCTGCTCGAGAGCGGTCTCCGCGTCGTCCACGTAGGCGTCTCGGGTGAAGGAGCCCCGCGGCGGTTTGTCACTGCGGCCGTGGCCGCGCTGATCGAGGGCGATCGCGCGGTACCGCGCGGAGAGCCAGCGGGCGGTGGACGCCCAGTGCGAGGCGCGGCCCATGAGGCCGTGCAGTAACAGCACGCCGGGCGAGCCCTCCGGCGCGGTGTGCCCGCCGTGCGCCCCCTGCGCCGGGTCGGTTTTGGGCGGGTCGCCGAATTCCCAGGCCGCCAGGCGTACGCCGCCCGTCCCGGTCACGTCGATGCGTCGCGCCATGTCCTGGCACCCCCCAAGCTTCGCGCGGACCGAGGCTCCCGGGGAGCCGGCCGGTCCTGTGAACCGTGTTCCCGCCTGCTGTTCCTTCTGCCCTGCTTGTCGCCGTACCTGTCCCCACACGTGTGCCGTGCGCCGTGCGCCGCCCGCAGACTATCGAATGCGCATTCGAGAATGGGGTTTCCGCGGGCAACACCCCTCGTTCGAGTGACCATCCCCGGGGATTGATCGCCGCCGTCGAGGGGAGATCTTCAGCGGGGGGCGGGCCGCTCGGGGAAACCGGCCCGTCGGGAATGACCCTGAGAGCTCGGGGCTCCGGGTCAGCACAGGGGAGGACAGGCCCCGGCGCCACACGGCGCCGGGGCTCTCCATCGCTCCACGGCACATCCTCCAGCCCCCTCCCCGGCCGGGTGACATCGCTGTCGAGCCGCGGCCCAGAGCCCCTCAGGTCATATGCCTCACGCGACAGCGTCGCACGGGAAGCGCACGAGCGCTGCCATTCGGCGGACGGGACCCCCGATGCGGGCCGGATCACGCCAACGCCACAAGAACCCCGCGCGCGACGGCAGTCGACGACGCCCCGGCAGGTCGCCCGCGCCGGCGGCGCGGTGGGTCAGGGCTTGGCGACGAACACGTGGGAGGCGACGTCCGACTCCAGCTCGGCCGCCTCGCCGCCGCTGCCGACCAGCACACCGCCCGGCGACTCGGTCACACTCACCACCGAGCCGGGCTGCACGCCCGCCCGCCGCAGCGTGTACATCAGCTGCGCGTCCGTCTGGATCGGCTCGCCGATCCGGCGCACCACGACCGTCTTGCCCTCGGCGCCCGGGTCGAGGCTGGCCAGCGACACCATGCCCTCGTCCAGGAACGGGTCGGCGCCGTCCTTCTCGCCGAGCTCCTCCAGCCCCGGGATCGGGTTGCCGTACGGCGACTCCGTCGGGTGCCGCAGCAGCTCCAGGACGCGGCGCTCCACGGCCTCGCTCATCACGTGCTCCCAGCGGCACGCCTCGGCGTGGACCTGCTCCCACTCCAGACCGATCACGTCGACGAGCAGACACTCGGCCAGGCGGTGCTTGCGCATCACCCGCGTGGCCAGTCGGCGGCCCTCGTCGGTCAGCTCCAGGTGCCGGTCGCTGGCGACGGACACCAGCCCGTCGCGCTCCATCCGCGCCACGGTCTGGCTGACGGTGGGACCGCTCTGGTCCAGCCGCTCGGCGATACGGGCGCGCATGGGGACCACACCCTCTTCCTCCAGCTCGAGGATGGTGCGGAGATACATCTCCGTGGTGTCGATCAGTCCGGACATACGTGCCCCTCGAATGAGATCTGCCGGAGGCTGGACGGCTCACCGGCGTGTGCGCTGGCCCTGCAACCAATTCTGCCGGATACCACCGACAACCGTGCCGCCGGAGGGAAAGCCGGGGATTACGCGACCGTGCGCAAGGGTACGGACTTCCCTTTCGGCGCCGCACGGCACTCGGCGCGCGGAGCCCACGGCCGTATTGACACCGCACTGGTCCAGACCGCACCGTGATGCGCGACACAAGCGCCGAGGCCAGCCCGAAGGGATCCCGAATGAGCGACCGCGCGCCGGCCGGACAGTTCCTCGACGCCGCGATCGGCCTGCTGCGGCGGATCCGCGACGAGGAGGCCGACGGCATCGCCGCGGCCGGGACGCTCCTCGCCGACACCGTCGCCAGCGGGGGCCGGCTCTTCGCCTTCGGCGCGGGGCACTCCTCCCTCGCCGCGCAGGACCTCGTCTACCGCGCCGGGGGCCTCGCGCTGATGAACCTGCTCGCCGTGCCGGGGGTCGTCGGCGTCGACGTCATGCCCGCGCCGCTCGGCTCCGCCCTGGAACGCGTCGACGGCCTCGCGAGCGCCGTCCTCGACAGCTCCCCGCTCCGCGAGGGCGACTCCCTGCTGATCATCTCCCTGTCGGGGCGCAACGCGCTGCCCGTCGAGATGGCCATGAACGCGCGCGCCCTGGGCGTCACGGTCATCGGCGTGACATCGGTGGCCTACGCCTCGGAGACGAAGTCCCGGCACGCCTCCGGGACGTACCTCAAGGACCACTGCGACCTCGTCCTCGACTCCAAGATCGCGGTGGGCGACGCGGAACTCACCCACGAGGACATCCCGGCCCCCTTCGCCCCCGCCTCCACGGTCGTCACCTCGGCGCTCCTCCAGGCCGTCATGGCGACGGCGGCCACCACGCTCGCCGACCGCGGCATCGAACCGCCCCTGCTGCGCTCGGGCAACGTCGACGGCGGCCACGACTGGAACACCCGGGTGATGGAGCGGTACCGCGACCGGATCTTCTACCGGCACTGAGCCCTCCGGGCGGTCACCTCTCACTCAGAGCACCACACCCCCACCCGACGGGAGCGGGCCACGGCGGGCGCGGCCCGCACGCCCCACCCGGCGCCCCACCCCGCACACCAGGCCGCGGCGGGCGCCTGCCAGGGCCCACCCGGCACACGAGGCCACGGCGGCCAGGGGGGCGCCTCTCGCTCAGGGCACCGCACCCCCACCCGACGGGAGTGGGCCACAACGAGCGGCGGCCCGCACCCCCACCCGACACGCCCGCCCGGCACACAGGACCGCACGGCGACCGGGGCGAACGCCCCTCGCTCAGGGCACCACACCCCACCCGACGGGAGTGGGCCACAACGAGCGGCGGCCCGCACCCCCCACCCGACACGCCCGCCCGGCACACGAGGCCACGGCGAGCGCCTCTCCGTGCCCGCCCGGCGCCCCAGCCCCGGCATGCGAAGCCGCGGTGGCGACTCTCAGCGCTCGCCCGGCGTCCCCGCCAGGTCCAGCGCCGTCGCGATTCGCACCGCCACGTCCTCCGCGTACATCGCGTCGGAGCGCTCGAAGGCGCTGCGGCCCGCGCCCCGCAGGAACGTCACGACGCCCAGCGTCCGGCCCCGGCTGCGCAGCACCGCGCACAGGGCGTGCACCGCGTCCGGGGGCCACTGACGGGCCAGGGCCCATGTGCGGGCCGCCTCGGGCGGGGCGGTGCCCGCGCTCGCCCGCAGGACTCCCATGCGCTCCACGCACTGAAGGGCCGGATGCCCCTCGGCGTACCGGACGGGCAGTCCCGCGCGGTCGGCCAGCTTGCTCGGGCCCGGCGCCCCCGAGGGTGTCGCGGCGACCCGGACCAGCCGCACCGGCTCCTCGGTCTCCGCGTCGGTGAGCGCGCCCCCGGCCACCCGGTCGATCAGCGCGTGGTCGGCGAAACCGGCCAGGGCGAAGTCCAGGTGGACCGTCGCCGCCTCCGCCGGATCCTCGCACTCGGCGGCGGCCCGCGACGCCCGGTGCAGCTGCTGCATGCGGAACCGCAGCAGGGACGCCTCCTGCTCGGCGTGCTTGGCCTCCGTCACGTCCTGGAACAGCCAGCCCACCCCCAGCGGGACCGGTTCCTCCGCGAGGGGCGAGGCCAGCCGCAGGAAGCCGCTGCGCCAGCACCGCCGCTGCTCGCCCTCCGACGCGCGCACGCTCACCCACACCTCGGCCGGCGCGGGCGGCGCACCCTCCGCCAGCACATGCTGCAGCGCGCTCTCCAGCTCCTCCACACCCTGCGACAGCAGCTCCCCGAGCGGCCGCCCGAGCACCGACGTGCGACCGGTGCCCAGCGCCCGGGCCGCGTGCGCGTTCACCACGGCCGGCCGCAGGTCCACGTCCACCAGCACGACGCCCCAGCTGGCGTCCTCGAACAGCGCCTCGCTCAGCGCGATCGACCGCTCCAGATCGATCTGCGCGTGCACCTCGCTGAACGCGCAGTACACCCCCGCCGGCTTTCCGTCGGGCCCGCGCACCGCCGCCGACTGCGTCCGCACGAGCACCCGCCCGCCGTCCTTCGTCAGCAGGGCGAACTCGTGCACCTGCCGCCCCGGCGCGTGCATCACCGACAGCAGCCGGCCCTCGACCTCCTCGGCGTCCGCGCTGCGCACGGCCCACCCGGCCAGCCCGCGCCGCCCCACGGCCTCGTCGGCGCTCCAGCCGAGGATCCGCTCGGCCTCACGGTTCCAGTGCGTCACGACCCCGTCGGCGTCGAACGCGCACAGCGCCGCGTCCATCCCGTCCAGCAACGCGGCAAGCAGATCCTGACCATCCGAACCGTCCCGCTCGGGCTCCTCCGGCCCCAGCTCGTCGGTGGTCCCACTACGCCGGGAAGCACTCACCTGGACCCCCTGCAGGCTGCGTCCGTACGTCCGGCACGTCGGTTCGCTCCTTGCCATCATTCAACTGGAACGTGACCCAGCGCACACCGAGTTCCCAGAACATTGAAGGAATCGTTGTACGGCGGCAATCCCCACGTCAACGCCGCGGGAGCCACCCTCAGTCGATCAACGGCGGGGCCCCGTCGCCGCTCCCCCGCCGCGCGTACACCTCGATCTCGATCCTCATCCGGGGGTCCGCGAGCCCGCACACCAACATCGTCGCGGCCGGCCGCACCTCGCCGAAGCACGCGCGCAGCACCGGCCAGCACGGCTCGAAGTCCTCGCGCTGCGGCAGCAGGTACCGCACCCGCACGACGTCCGCGAACGAACACCCGGCCTTCTCCAGCGCGGCCCCGATGTTCCGCAGACACTGCTCCGCCTGCTCCACCACGTCCTCGGAGATCGTCATGTCCGCGTAGTCGAACCCGGTCGTCCCCGACACGTGCACCCGGTCCCCGTCCACGACGGCCCGGGCGTACCCGATCCGTTCCTCGAACACCGAACCGCTGAGAATCGCCTGCCGCTGCGTCATGGAGTCAAGGTCTCAAAAAACGGGTTGCTCCGAGGCCGAACGGCTTCTTAGGGTTCCAGGTACACGAGAAGGGAGGTGGTTCGGCAGATGTATGAGAACCGGACGCGTGAGGTGGCTGCGGGCTAGCGGCCCGACACCACACACAGTGCGGTGCCGGACCAGCGCGTGAGTGAGGCGCGCAGCCGGCCCAATCTCCAAGCAGTCACCCGACCCGCGAGTCGCCGGTACGTCCGGCCGGCTCCTCCTCTGGAGGAACCAGACTCGCGGGTCGCCTGCGTTTTTCTGCGGTTTCCCAGGAGGCGATGGTGAGGGACGCGTGGCGGGACGACCGGATCGGAAGCGCCCTGCGGGGTGAGAACCCGGCCGTGCTGCGGAGGCTGGACGCCGGGTTCGCGGTCATCGGCGATGTGCAGTTCCTGCCCGGTTACTCGGTGTTGCTGACCGATGATCCGGCGGTGCGGCGGCTGTCCGAACTGCCGCGCGGCGGGCGGCTGGCGTTTCTGGACGGCATGGACCGGCTGGGGGAAGCCGTCGAGCGGGCCTGCCGGCGGGTGGAGACGGGGTTCCGGCGGGTCAATCTGGAGATCCTCGGGAACACCGACGGGTTTCTGCACGCGCATGTGTGGCCGCGCTACGACTGGGAGCCCGAGGAACTGGTGCGGCGGCCCGTGTGGCTGTATCCACGTCGGATGTGGGACGAGGAGCGGTACGCCCTCGGGGCCCGTCACGACCGGCTGCGGGAAGCCATCGGTGAGGAGCTGGATCGGCTCGCGGGGCGAGACAGGCCGACGGCCCCACCCGGAGCCGGGTGAGGCCGTGGAGGGGCAAGCGGTCAGTGGGCGATGCCCTCGTAGCCCTCGATCTCGCGGGGGTCGCGGGTGCCCGGGCCCACGTAGCGGGCCGAGGGGCGGACCAGGCGGCCTGTGCGCTTCTGCTCCAGTATGTGGGCGGACCAGCCGGCCGTGCGGGCGCAGGTGAACATGGACGTGAACATGTGCGCCGGGACCTCCGCGAAGTCCAGGACGATGGCCGCCCAGAACTCGACGTTCGTGGCGAGGACCCGGTCGGGGCGGCGGGCGTGGAGTTCCGCCAGGGCCGCCTTCTCCAGGGCCTCGGCGACCTCGAAGCGGGGGGCGCCCAGCTCGCGGGCCGTGCGGCGCAGCACCCTGGCCCTCGGGTCCTCGGCGCGGTAGACGCGGTGGCCGAAGCCCATGAGGCGCTCACCCTTGTCCAGGGTCCGCTTGACGTAGGCCTCGGCGTCGCCCGTGCGCTCGATCTCCTCGATCATGTGCAGGACGCGGGAGGGGGCCCCGCCGTGCAGGGGGCCGGACATCGCGCCCACCGCACCGGAGAGCGCGGCCGCGACGTCCGCGCCGGTCGAGGCGATGACCCGGGCCGTGAACGTGGACGCGTTCATGCCGTGCTCCGCGGCACTCGTCCAGTACGCGTCCACCGCCGCCACGTGCTTGGGGTCCGGCTCGCCCCGCCAGCGGATCATGAAGCGTTCGACGACGGACTGGGCCTTGTCGATCTCGCGCTGCGGGACCATCGGCAGGCCCTGGCCGCGCGCCGACTGGGCGACGTAGGACAGCGCCATGACGGCCGCTCGGGCCAGGTCCTCGCGGGCCTCCTCGACGTCGATGTCGAGGAGCGGTTTGAGGCCCCAGACGGGCGCCAGCATGGCCAGGGCGGACTGGACATCCACGCGGATGTCGCCGGAGTGCACCGGGATGGGGAAGGGTTCGGCGGGCGGCAGACCGGGATTGAAGGCGCCGTCGACGAGCAGGCCCCAGACGTTGCCGAACGAGACGTGGCCGACGAGGTCCTCGATGTCGACGCCCCGGTACCGGAGTGCGCCGCCCTCCTTATCCGGTTCGGCGATCTCCGTCTCGAACGCGATGACTCCCTCGAGCCCGGGTACGAAGTCGGACATCAGGCGGCTCCTCGTGATGTAAGCGACAGATGGTGTGCTGTGGGGTGGAACGTACGGACCATGTGTCAGTCGGCTGGCGACGCGGGCGGCCGTCCGCTGGATCCACGGTCGTCTGAGCGACTCGCGGTCCCGGCCGGTCTCCCCTGTGATGCCCCGTGCGGCCGACGATCACCCAACCGGAACGGCATCCAAACGATATCCCCGAGTGCCACCGTTGGGGAGGGTTCACGGCACTCAGTGCCATGCAGTGACGAAGGACACCGTCCATACGGCAAGATGACCGGGTGACCCGCGACGACGTCCCCTTCGATCTGGCCTCGATGCGCAAGCAGTACCGGGCGGAGGGGCTCTCCGAGACCGAGCTGGCCGCCACGCCCGTCGAGCAGTTCGCGCGCTGGTTCAAACAGGCGGCGACGGACGGGGGGCTGTTCGAGCCGAACGCCATGATCGTCTCGACGGCCGACGCCGAGGGACGTCCCAGCACGCGCACGGTGCTGCTCAAGCACTTCGACGAGCAGGGCTTCGTCTTCTACACGAACTACGACTCCCGCAAGGCCCGTGACCTGGCGGAGAACCCGTACGTCGCGCTGCTGTTCCCCTGGCACCCGATGGCCCGGCAGGTCATCGTGACCGGCGTCGCCCGGCGCACCGGCCGGGACGAGACGGCGGCGTACTTCCGCACCCGGCCGCACGGTTCGCAGCTGGGGGCGTGGGCCAGCGCCCAGTCCTCGGTGATCCCCACCCGCGCCGACATCGACCGCGCCTACGCCGAGCTGGCGGCCCGCTACCCGGAGGGCGAGCAGGTGCCCGTGCCCCCGCACTGGGGCGGCTTCCGGGTGGCCCCGCAGACGGTGGAGTTCTGGCAGGGCCGCGAGAACCGGCTGCACGACCGGCTGCGGTACGTGGAGCAGGCGGACGGGAGCTGGCGGGTGGAGCGGCTCAGCCCCTGAGAGTCAGAGCTTCACCCGGACGCGGGCCTCGCTTCGCGGGCCTTCCCTCGCGGGCAGGAGGTGCACGGGGGGTTCCCGCTCAGATGCCGATGAGCCGGACTCGATCGCCGCACAACCGCGCCATGTCGTCGACATCGGACGTCAGTACGGCCACCGGGCCCGGCTGCCGCAGCGCCACCTCGGCGACGGTCGCGTCGATCGCGTACTTGTGGCCGTGCAGCCCGGCGGCCTTCAGCAGTTCGGCGGACGCTTTCGCGGCGCTCTCCGTCACCGCCTCGACCTTGACACGGGAGAGCGCCCACTGCAGTCGAGGCAGGTTCACCCGCGCGTGGCTGACTTCCACGATGGTGTTGGCGCCGATGACGAAATCGGCGCCCATGGCGTGGAGAACCTGGAACATCGCCAGGATCTTGCGGTCCTCGGCGATCCAGGCGGAGAGCCCCTGAGAGTCCAGGACGACCGTCTCGACGTGCTCCATCACGCCGCGCTCGCCGAGCCGCCGGCGTCCTCCGTGCCGAAGATCCTGGAGCGGGCCTCCGCCAGCTCCTCCTCGGTGAACGCCCCGTGCTCCTCCTGGTGACGCAGCAGGTCGGCGCCGAGCAACTGATGCCGCAGCTGGCGTGCCACCGCCTCCGCGACATAGCCGGAGACGTTGTCGGTGAGCTTCCTGAGTTCGGCGACCTGGTCGGTCGGCAGTGTCACCGTGATGCGTGTCGTGTCCGCCATACTGCGAGCATACTGCGGTATGCGCATCCCGCGTCCACGCTGACACCGTCCCTCAGCCCAGCGCCTCCTCCAGCAGCCCCGCCCACTGCGCGACCACCCGTTCCCGGCGGGCCGCGTCGTCCGTGAGGAGGTTGGCGAGGCCGAGCCCGCGGGCCATGTCGAGGAGGCCCTGGACCGTCTCGCGGACGCCGGGGACGGATTCGTCGGCGGCGAGGAGGTCGACGGCTATGCGGTGGGTTTCGCGGCCGACCCGGGATTCGAGCTCGGTGACGCGGGGCCGCAACTGGTCCTCGTTGGAGGCGGCGACCCACAGGTGGAGGGCCGCGCGGAACAACGGCCCCGTGTAGAGGTCGACCAGGGCGGCGACGACGGCGTGGCGGTCTCCGGCGGCGCCCTCGGGGAACAGCGCGCGCAGGGCCGTGGAGCGTTCCTCGGCGACGTACTCGACGGCCGCCGTGAAGAGGTCCTCGCGGGTCGGGAAGTGGTGCTGGGCGGCGCCGCGGGAGACTCCGGCGCGTTCGGCGACGACGGAGACGGTGGAGCCGCCCCAGCCGTGTTCGGCGAGGCAGGACACGGCGGCTTCGAGGAGCCGCTGCCGGGTGGCCCGGCTGCGGTCCTGCTTGGGGACTCTCTCCGCACGGTCGACCGTGCTCACACCACCCATGCCGAATCCCGTCGTTCGAGGAAGGCCGTCATCCCCTCGCGCGCTTGCGGGGAGGAGAACAGCCGGGCCGAGAGCGCGGTCAGGTCGGCAGCGTCCCGGTCGAAGGCTTCCAGCACCCTAGCCGTGAGCAGCCGTTTCGTCTCGGCCAGGGCCTCGGGGGCGGACTTGCGCAAGCCTTCGAGGATGGGGTCCAGGGCCGTGTCGACGTCGTCGGCATGGGTGGTGAGCAGGCCCGTTGCGGCTGCTTCCGCCGCGTCGAAGCGCTCGCCGGTGAGGTAGTAGCGGGACAGGGCGCGCGGGTTCGCGCGGGGCAGGAGCGGCAGGGAGATGACCGCGGGGGCGACGCCGATGCGGACCTCCGTGAAGGCGAACGTGGCGTTCGTGGAGGCGGCCGCGATGTCGCAGGCGGCCAGCAGGCCGAGGCCGCCCGCGCGCACGTGGCCGGTGACCCGGGCGACGACCGGCTTGGGCAGTGCGACGATCTGCCGCAGCAGCGCGACCAGCGCCTCGGGCGGTGGGGGGTCCTTGAGGTCGGCGCCCGCGCTGAACGTGTTGCCGGTGTGGGTGAGGACGATCGCGCGTACCCCGGGGTCCTTCCCGGCGTCGGTGAGCGCGTCGGCCAGCTCGCCGACCAGGGCGGCCGACAGGGCGTTGCGGTGGTGGGGCGAGTCGAGGACCAGGGTCTCCACGGCACGCGCGCGGGTGCGGGTGATCAGCGTCATGTGCTCTCCCTGAGCTGTCGGCGGAGGATCTTGCCGGAGGCCGCGCGGGGGACGCCGACGGTGAAGGTGACGTGGCGTATCCGCTTGTAGGGGGCCACGCGTTCGGCGACGTACGTCATGATCTCCGCCTCGGTGAGTTCGGCGGCGGAGGGCTGGCGGACCACGAACGCGTGCGGGACCTCGTTGCCGTCGTCGCCGTACGTGCCGATGACGGCGGCGTCGGCGACGCCCGGGTGGGTGAGGAGCAGCGCCTCCAGTTCCGCCGGCGCCACCTGGAACCCCTTGTACTTGATGAGTTCCTTGACGCGGTCGACGACGAACAGCCAGCCGGCCTCGTCGACGCGGCCGACGTCCCCGGTGTGCAGCCAGCCCTCGGGATCGATCATCGCGGCGGTGGCGTCGGGGCGGCCGAGGTAGCCCTTCATGATCTGGGGGCCGCGGATGAGGATCTCGCCCGCTTCACCGGCGGGGAGGTCCCGGCCGGGGTCGTCGAGGGAGACGATGCGCATCTCGGTGCCGGCGATGAGCTTGCCGACGGTTCCGGGCGGGGCGTCGCGCATGGCGTCCAGGGGCACGACGTGCGTGCCGGGTGACAGCTCCGTCATGCCGTACGCCTGGCCGACGGGCGGCAGGCCGAGCCGCTCGGAACAGGCGGCCGCGAGACGCGCGTCCAGGGGTGCGGCGGCGCTGATGACGTACCTCAGGGACGACAGGTCGTACTGGGCGACGGCCGGGTGCTTGGCGAGGGCCAGGACGATCGGCGGGGCCACGTAGAGCGCCGTGATGCGATGGTTCTGGATGGCCGCGAGGAACTGCTCCAGGTCGAAGCGGGGCAGGACGACGACGGTGGCGCCCTGCCGCAGGGGCGCGTTCATCAGGGCGGTGAGACCGTAGATGTGGAAGAAGGGCAGGACCGCCAGGACGCGTTCGCCCGGGCCCGCGGGGATCGCCGGGCCGAGCTGGGCCAGGTTGGTCGCGATCTGCCGGTGCGTGAGCATCACGCCCTTGGGGATGCCGGTGGTCCCGGAGGAGTACGGCAGGGCCGCGATGTCCTCGGCGGGGTCGAGGGTGACCTGCGGTTCGGGGGCCGTGGAGGCCGGCATGTCGATCAGGGAGCGGTGGCCCCTCGCGCTGTCGCACACGAAGATCTCGCGTACGCCGCCCGCGATCTCGGCGGCCCGGCGGGCGACGTCCAGCAGCGGTGAGACGGTGACGATCCAGCGGGCCCCCGAGTCCCGCAGCTGTTTCGCGAACTCCTCGGCGGTGGCGAGCGGGTGCACGGTGGTAACGGTGGCACCCGCGCGCGTGGCCGCGTAGAAGGCGATCGGGAAGGCGATGGTGTTGGGGCTGTGCAGGGCGAGGACGTCACCCCTGCGGACCCCGGCCTCGGCCAGGGCGGCGGCGGCGCGCCGGTGGAGCCGGTCCACCTGCTCGTACGAGAGGGTGGTGCCGTCGGTGCCGTCGATCAGCGCCGGGGCGTCGCCGAACTCGGCGGCCCGGGCCAGGACCGCGTCGTGGATGGGCAGTTCGACGGGCGGGACGTCTGCGTACTCGCTGCGGAACATGACGGGTTCCTCCTGGCGCGCGGGCCGTCTCAGTACGACTTGGGCAAGCCCAGGGTCTGGTGGGAGACGTAGTTGAGAATCATCTCCCGGCTCACCGGCGCGATACGAGCCACGCGCGCGGCCGTTATCAGCCGGGCCAGGCCGTACTCACGGGTGAGGCCGTTGCCGCCGAGGGTGTGCACGGCCTGGTCGACCGCCTTCACACAGGCCTCCCCGGCCGCGTACTTGGCCATGTTGGCGGCCTCTCCGGCGCCCAGGTCGTCGCCCGCGTCGTAGAGGGCGGCGGCCTTCTGCATCATCAGGCGGGCGAGTTCGAGGTCGATGTGCGCCTGTGCGAGGGGGTGGGCGATGGCCTGGTGCGCGCCGATGGGGGTGTTCCAGACGGTGCGGTCGCGGGCGTACTCGACGGCCTTCGCGAGGGCGTGACGGCCCATGCCGATCGCGAAGGCGGCCGTCATGACGCGCTCGGGGTTGAGACCGGCGAAGAGCTGGAGGAGTCCCGCGTCCTCGTCGCCGACCAGGGCGTCGGCGGGCAGCCGTACGTCGTCCAGGACCAGCTCGAACTGTTTCTCCACGGCGTCGAGTTCCATGTCGATGGCGCTGCGGGTGAAGCCGGGGGTGTCGCGCGGGACGATGAACAGGCAGGGCTTGAGGCGGCCGGTGCGGGCGTCCTCGGTGCGGCCGACGACGAGGGTCGCGTCCGCGATGTCCACGCCGGAGATGAAGATCTTGCGGCCGGTGAGGAGCCAGTCGGCTCCGTCTTTTCGGGCCGTGGTGGTGATGCGGTGGCTGTTGGAGCCGGCGTCCGGTTCGGTGATGCCGAAGGCCATGAGACGGGTGCCGTCGGCCAGACCGGGGAGCCACTGCTGTTTCTGGGCGTCCGTGCCGAAGCGGGCTATGACGGTGCCGCAGATGGCGGGTGACACGACCATCATGAGGAGCGGGCAGCCTGCGGCGCCGAGCTCTTCGAGGACGAGGGAGAGTTCGGAGATCCCGCCGCCTCCGCCACCGTACGCCTCCGGCAGGTTGACGCCGAGATAACCGAGCTTGGCCGCCTCCTGCCAGAGGGCTTCGCGGTCGTGGTTGCGGCCGTGGCGTTCGCCGAGGGCGGCTACGGCTGATCGGAGAGCCTTGTGTTCTTCGGATGCGAGGGTGGGGTGCATGGGGATCCTTCCCGGGTGCGGGTCGTGTGTGGTTGCTCGCGCAGTTCCCCGCGCCCCTCAGGCCGGATCCACGACCGCCAGCAGAGCGCCGACCGTCACCTGTTGTCCGCGTACCGCCTGCAAGGCCGTCAGCGTTCCTGTGACCGGTGCTGTGATCTTGTGTTCCATCTTCATCGCCTCCAGCCAGAGGAGGGGGTCTCCGGCCTGTACGGCGGCTCCTACGGCCAGTCCGTCCGCGACGCGGACGACCGTGCCGGGCATGGGGGCGAGCAGGGAACCCGGGGCGAGCTGGGCCGTGGGGTCGGGGAAGCGGGGCAGGGGTTTCAGGGCCGTGTCGTTGACGTAGACGTCGTCGCCGTACCGGGCCACCTCGAACCTGCGCTGAACGCCGTCCACTTCCAGTACGACGAGGTCCGCGCCCGCCTGTACGACGCGTACGCCGTCCGCCTCCAGGCCCGTCCTGGTGTGGCGGTACCGGGCCTCGTGCTCCTCGCCCGCCATGGCGTAGCGCTTGATCTGCGGCTGGGACATCACGTTGCGCCAGCCGCCGAAGCGGGAGCCCGTGCGGTGGGCGTCGGCCAGGGCCACGGCCAGGGGCGCGTACGGGTCGGGGGCGGGCACGGTCAGGGTGGGCAGCTGGCGGTCGTAGAAGCCGGTGTTCATCCGGGCCGTCGTGAACTCCTCGTGGCGCAGGGAGCGGACGAGGAGGTCGCGGTTGGTGACCGGGCCGTGGATCGTGGCGCGTTCAAGGGCGCCTGCGAGCTTGCGCAGTGCACCCGCGCGGGTGGGGGCGTGGGCGATCAGCTTGGCGAGCATCGGGTCGTAGTGGACGCCGATCTCGTCGCCGTCGCCGTAGCCGCTGTCCAGGCGCACGCCCTCGGGGACGGCGAACCGGTGCAGGGTGCCGGTCTGCGGGGCCCAGTCGCGGGCCGGGTCCTCGGCGTAGAGGCGGGCCTCGATCGCGTGGCCACGCGCGCGTGGGGGTTCGCCGTCGAGGGGCTGCCCCTCGGCGACGCTCAGTTGCAGGGCGACCAGGTCGACGCCGAAGACGGCTTCCGTCACGGGGTGTTCGACCTGGAGGCGGGTGTTCATCTCCAGGAAGTGCGCGGTGTCGTCGGCGACCAGGAACTCGACGGTGCCCGCGCCGACGTAGTGGACGGCACGCGCGGCGCGTACGGCCAGCGTGCGCAGCTCCTCCTCGAGCCGGTCCGGGAGGCCGGGTGCCGGTGCCTCCTCGACGACCTTCTGGTGGCGGCGCTGGAGGGAGCAGTCGCGGGTGCCCAGCGCCCACACCGTGCCGTGCGTGTCCGCGAGCACCTGCACCTCGACGTGCCGGCCGTGCTCCACATAGGGCTCGACGAAGACCTCGCCGTCGCCGAAGGCGCTCGTGGCCTCGGCGCGGGCGGCCTGCAGGGCGGCGTCGAGTTCGTCCAGGCGGCGCACGATCCGCATGCCGCGTCCCCCGCCGCCCGCGGCCGCCTTCACCAGGACCGGCAGGTCGCTTTCCGTGACCTCGCCCAGGGGCGCGAGCCCCATCAGCTCCTTCGCGCGGGTCTTGGAGGCCATGGCCTCGATGACCTCCGGCGGCGGCCCGATCCAGACCAGGCCCGCGTCCAGGACGGCACGCGCGAAGTCGGCGTTCTCGGAGAGGAAGCCGTAGCCGGGGTGCACGGCGTCCGCGCCGGCCGCGACGGCGGCCTTCACGATCAGGTCGCCGCGCAGATAGGTGTCGGCGGGCGCCTCCCCCGGCAGTCGTACGCTCGCGTCGGCCACGCGTGCGTGGAGGGCGTTGGCGTCGGCGTCCGAGTGCACGGCGACGGTCCGGATGCCCAGCTCACGGCAGGTGCGGAAGACACGGCAGGCGATCTCGCCCCGGTTGGCCACCAGCAGGGTGGAAATCATCTGGTCCCTCACATCCGGAAGACGCCGAAGCCACCGCGCGCGCCCTCGAAGGGGGCGGTGTGGATCGCGGACAGGCACAGGCCGAGGACGGTGCGGGTGTCACGCGGGTCGATGACACCGTCGTCGTAGAGCCGCCCGGACAGGAACATCGGCAGCGACTCGGACTCGATCTGCTGCTCCACCATGGCGCGCAGCGCGGCGTCCGCCTCGTCGTCGTAGGGCTGCCCCTTGGCGGCGGCGGACTGGCGGGCGACGATCGACAGCACGCCGGCGAGCTGCTGCGGGCCCATGACGGCGGACTTGGCGCTGGGCCAGGCGAACAGGAAGCGCGGGTCGTAGGCCCTGCCGCACATGCCGTAGTGCCCGGCGCCGTAGGAGGCGCCCAGGAGGACCGAGAGGTGGGGGACGCGGCTGTTGCTCACCGCGTTGATCATCATCGCGCCGTGTTTGATGATGCCGCCCTGCTCGTACTCCTTGCCGACCATGTAGCCGGTGGTGTTGTGCAGGAACAGCAGCGGGATGTCGCGCTGGTTTGCGAGCTGGATGAACTGGGCGGCCTTCTGCGACTCCGCGCTGAACAGCACCCCCCGGGCGTTGGCGAGGATGCCGACCGGATAGCCGTGCAGGGCGGCCCAGCCGGTGGTCAGGCTCGTCCCGTACAGCGGTTTGAACTCGTCGAAGTCGGAGGCGTCGACGATCCGGGCGATGACCTCGCGCGGGTCGAAGGGGGTCTTCAGGTCGCCGGGGACGACGCCCAGCAGCTCCTCCGCGTCGTACGCGGGCGGCTCGGCGGGCCCTGGATCCTCGTACGCCTTGCGGTGGTTGAGGCGGGCGACCACGCGCCGGGCCTGCCGCAGCGCGTCCGGCTCGTCGACGGCGAAGTAGTCGGCGAGGCCCGACACCCGCGCGTGCATCCCGGCGCCGCCCAGGGACTCGTCGTCGCTCTCCTCCCCGGTCGCCATCCTCACCAGCGGCGGACCGCCGAGGAACACCTTCGCCCGCTCCTTGACCATGATCACGTGGTCGGACATGCCGGGGATGTAGGCGCCGCCCGCGGTGGAGTTGCCGAAGACGACCGCGACGGTCGGGATCCCGGCGGCGGACAGCCGGGTGAGGTCCCGGAAGATGGCGCCACCGGGGATGAAGATCTCCTTCTGGGACGGCAGATCGGCGCCGCCGGACTCCACCAGGCTGATGCAGGGCAGCCGGTTGGCCAGCGCGATGTCGTTGGCGCGCAGGGCCTTCTTCAGCGACCAGGGGTTGCTCGCTCCCCCGCGCACGGTCGGGTCGTTGGCGGTGATCAGGCACTCCACGCCCTCGACGACACCGATGCCGGTGACGAGGGACGCGCCGACGGTGTGGTCGCTGCCCCAGGCGGCCAGCGGCGACAGTTCCAAAAACGGCGTGTCGGGGTCGAGGAGCAGCTCGACGCGCTCGCGGGCGAGGAGCTTGCCGCGCCCCCGGTGCCGGGCGACGTACTTCTCGCCCCCGCCCGCGACGGCCTTGGCGTGTTCGGTGTCGAGTGCGGCGAGCTTGTCCAGCATCGCCTCGCGGTTGGCCCGGTGTTCGGGGCCGGCGGGGTCGAGCGCGGAGGTCAGGACGGTCACAGCAGGGCCTCCGGTATCTCCAGGTGGCGGGAGCGCAGCCATTCCCCGAGGGCCTTGGCCTGCGGGTCGAAGCGGTGCTGGGCGGCGACGCCGGCGCCGAGGATGCCCTCGACGACGAAGTTGAGGGCGCGCAGGTTCGACAGCGCGTGGCGTACGACGGTCAGTTCGCGGCTCTCGGGGATCAGCTCCCGGAACCGGTCGACGGTCAGCTCGTGCGCGAGCCACCGCCAGGCATCGTCCGTGCGCACCCACACGCCGACGTTGGCGTTGCCGCCCTTGTCCCCACTGCGGGCGCCCGCGACCAGGCCGAGGGGAGCGCGCCGGGTGGGCCCGGGCGTCGGCGGCTGAGGCAGGGGCGGCTCGGGCACGTCGTCGAGGACGGCCGTGTCGTGGGCCGGTGGCACGGCGATCCGGCGCCCGTCGTGGAGGACCGCCACATGACCGACGGCCTCCCGGGGGGCGTACACCGCCTCGAAGACCCCGTAGGGCGAGCCCTTTCCGGGTGGGGCCAGCACATGGAAGCCCGGGTAGCTGGCCAGCGCCAGCTCCACGGCCGCCCCGCTCAGCGCCCGCCCCACGGTGCCCTGGTCGGGGTCCCGCACGACGAGCCGCAGCAGCGCGCTCGCCGTCTCCTGGCTCGGGGCGTCGGAGCGGTCGGTGCGGGCCAGCTCCCAGCGCACGTCGGCGGCCTTGCCGAGGGCCGGTTCCATCTGGTCCCGCACCAGGGCGGCCTTGGCCTCCACGTCGAGGCCGGTGAGCACGAAGACGACCTCGTTGCGGAAGCCGCCGAGCTTGTTGAGCCCGACCTTGAGGGTGGGCGGCGGTGCCTCCCCGCGCACGCCCTCGATCCGCACCCGGTCCGTTCCGTCCCGGCTCAGCCGTACGGTGTCCAGCCGGGCGGTGACGTCCGGCCCCGCGTACCGGGCACCGGCCGTCTCGTACAGCAGTTGTGCGGTGACCGTGCCGACGTCGACGAAGCCGCCGGTGCCGGGGTGCTTGGTGATGACGCAGCCGCCGTCCACGTGCAGTTCGGCGAGCGGAAACCCGGGGCGGCGGACGTCGCCGTCCCGGAAGAAGGCGTAGTTGCCGCCGGTGGCCTGCGTCCCGCACTCCAGGACGTGCCCCGCGACGACGGCCCCCGCGAGCCGGTCGTACTCCGCCGGTGTCCAGCCGAAGTGGGCGGCGGCGGGCCCGGTGACCAGGGCCGCGTCCGTCACGCGCCCGGTGACCACGATGTCGGCGCCCTCGCGCAGACAGGCCGCGATGCCGAAGCCGCCGAGGTAGGCGTGGGCGGCGAGGCTCCCCGGGTGCGCGGCGGTGAGGTCGTCGCCCTCGACATGGGCGACGCGCACGGGGATGCCGAGCCGGTCCGCCAACGCCCGTACGGCGTCGGCGAGTCCGGCCGGGTTGAGTCCGCCGGCGTTGGTGACGATCCGGACGCCCCGTGCGTGCGCGAGACCGAGGCAGTCCTCCAACTGCCGCAGGAACGTGCGGGCGTATCCGGCGGCGGGGTCCTTGAGGCGGTCCCGGCCGAGGATGAGCATGGTCAGCTCGGCGAGGTAGTCGCCGGTGAGGACGTCGAGTTCGCCCCCGGTGAGCATCTCCCGCAGCGCGTCGAAGCGGTCGCCGTAGAAGCCGGAGGCGTTGCCGATGCGCAGGGTCGTCACGAGGCCGCCCCCTCACCGCCGGGCACGGGCATCACACGCCGGGCCCCCTCGCCGCCGGGCACGGACATCACACGCCGGATCCCGTCACCGCCGGGCACGGACATCACACGCCGGATCCCGTCACCGCCGGGCACGGACATCACACACCGGGCCCCCTCGCCGCCGGGCACGGGCGTGACCCGCCGGGCCCCCTCGCCGCCGGGCACGGGCGTCACGCGCCCGGCTCCTTCGGTGGGCGTCCGCTTCCCGGTGGTCCGGCGAAGGCCTGCGCGATGTCCAGCCAGCGGTCGGCGTCGGGGCCCTCGGCCCGCAGGGCGAGGTCGGTGCGGTGGGCACGCTGGGTGACCAGGAGACAGAAGTCGAGGGCGGGTCCGGTGACGCGCTGCGGGGCGTCCTCGGGGCCGTACGTCCACAGGTCGCCGGAGGGGGCGCGGAGTTCGACGCGGAAGGGGCCCGCCGGCGGGGTCAGTCCGTGCACGCCGTAGGCGAAGTCCCGGGTCCGCACCCCGAGCCAGGCGACATGCCGCAGCCGGTCCGTGGGCGGGCGCACCGCACCCAGGGCGTCGGCCACGTCCTGCCCATGGGCCCAGGTCTCCATCAGGCGGGCCGTCGCCATGGAGGCGGCCGACATGGGCGGGCCGTACCAGGGGAAGCGCGCCTTGGGCGGGGACGCCCGGAGCGCCGTCTCCAGTGCCGCACGGCCCTCGCGCCACCGCGCGAGCAGTTCGGCGGGCGGGAGCGCGGCGCCCTCCCCGGCCCCCTCGTCGACGAACGAGCCCGGCGCGGCGAGGGCCTTCTCGACCAGCGCGTGGAAGCCGTCGGCGTCCGTGACGGCGAGCAGGGCCGAGCGGTCCGTCCAGGCGAGGTGGGCGATCTGGTGGGCCACGGTCCAGCCGGGCGCGGGGGTCGCGAGCGACCAGCGCCGCGGGGGCAACCCGGCGACGAGGCGGTCGAGTTCCTCGCTCTCCTCGCGCAGATCGTCGATCACGGACGTCTGATCGGACACGGGGCGCTCCCCTCGGGGCACGGCGGTGTGCGGGGTGGTGCGGCGTGCTGAGGAGCATGGCAGCGGCCCCGGAAACAATCAAGCGTGCTTGCATGAAATACTCGCGGCGGCCGGGAGCGTGCTCTTCGGCGGCGCGATCCATGCGCTCGGGGCCGCGCGCTCGTTCCATCGGAGCGCCACTGCCGGTGACGGTGGTGGGGCTACGGGCGCACCACGGGATCTCGGCGCGCGGGATGCCGGTGCGTCGGCGCCGGGTGTCGCTACGGGCCGCCGGGCGCGTCGCCGTGGACTCAGGCGTCCCTGCCCGCTTCGCGCGCCGCCTCCTCCACCCGGTGCCGATGGGCCTCCCACATGGCCCGGCCGCCCGGGGGCAGGTTGTCCTTGCCCGGCGTCAGGCCGACCGATCCGTCGATGAGCTCGCGCACGATGTCGGCGTGCCCGGCGTGACGGCTCGTGTCGGCGATCACGCGCACCAGGATGTGGTGCAGCGTGGTCTCGCGCCGCTCCTCGGGCCACCAGGGGACCCGACCGACCGCGTCCAGCGGCAGCGCCCCGATGGTGCCGTCCGCGTGCTCCCACGCCCTGCGGTACAGCCCCGCGATGTCCTCGCGCGACTCGTCCGGCGTGGCCCACATGTCGGCGTGGGGATCGGCGTCCCGCGTGTACCACCAGGGTGGTGGGTTCTCGTCGAAGAACGGCCGGCCGAAGGTGTCGCCGAAGTAGCCCAGCTCCACGCCGGCGGTGTGCTTGACCAGCCCCAGCAGGTTGGTGCCGGTCGGTGTCAGCGGGCGGCGGATGTCGTACTCCGAGAGCCCGTCGAGCTTCCACAGCAGGGCGTCACGCGCATCTTGCAGATAGCGCAGGAGGTCGGCTTTCGGATCAGGCGGGGTCATGCGGGGCAGTCTCGCACCCGGCACTGACAACCCGGCCGGGCCGTAACGGAACGACGGCCGCCCGCCTCGGCGGGGACGGCCGACGTGGGGGCCGGTCGGTCCGGGGGACGCCCACCGCCGGAGGCCGCCCGCCCTGGGGGACCGGTCAGCCCTCCAGGGCCGTGCCCTCCAGGGCCGCCTTCTTCTTGCGTCCGCGGCTCACCTGGGTGCGCACCGCGCCCATGCTCGCCGCGACGACGAGGGCGATCGCGGCGGCCTGGGCGGCGCTGAGGGCCTGGTGGAGGATGAGGAAACCGGCCGTCGCGGCGATGGCCGGTTCGAGGCTCATCAGGATCGCGAAGGTGGAGGCGGGCAGGCGGCGCAGCGCGAGGAGTTCGAGGGTGTAGGGCAGAACCGAGGAGAGCAGCGCGACCGCCGCGCCGAGCCCGAGCGTCACCGGGTCGAGCAGCTTCGTCCCCGACTCGGCGATGCCCAGCGGCAGGAACAGCGCCGCCCCCACCGCCATCGCCAGGGCCAGTCCGTCCGCCTGCGGGAAGCGGCGGCCCGTTCGGGCGCTGAAGACGATGTAGGCCGCCCACATGGCGCCGGCCCCCAGGGCGAAGGCCGTTCCCGTGGGGTCGAGGCCGTTGAAGCCCCCTCCGCCCAGCAGGAAGACACCGGCCAGGGCGAGCGCCGCCCACACGAGGTTGATCGCGCGGCGGGAGGCGAAGACCGAGAGGGCGAGCGGGCCGAGGACCTCCAGGGTGACCGCGGGGCCCAGCGGGATGCGGGCGAGGGCCTGGTAGAAGAGGCCGTTCATGGCGGCCATGGTGATGCCGAAGACGACGACCGTGCCCCAGTCGGCGCGCGAGTGGCCGCGCAGCCGGGGGCGGCAGACCAGCAGCAGGACGACCGCCGCGACCAGCAGGCGCAGCGCCACCACTCCCAGGGCACCCGTCCTGGGCATCAGGGTCACCGCCAGCGCGCCGCCGAACTGCACGGAGATGCCGCCCGCGAGCACCAGGCCCACGGGCCCGAGGGAGCCGAGCCGGCCCGGGCCGGTGCCCGGCGCGGTGGCTGCGGTGGTCGCGGACGCGGGGGAGGTGGTGGTGTCCGGCGTGGTCACGGGCCAGTCCTGTGCTCGGGGGTCGGTGTCCGGGGTGCTGCGCGTGTGCGGTGCGTACACCCGGATGCACTCAACGTACAGCCCGATGCACTGCACGGTCCAGGGTAATGGACTCCGTCAGGTGCGTGAACCCTTTTTGCCGCTGTCTCGGGCTGTGAGATCTCAGCGGCGGGCGAGGTAGAGGTCGAACGCCTTGTAAAGCAGCCGGTTGAGCGGGTAGTCCCATTCGCCGAGGTACTCCACGGCCTCCCCTCCGGTGCCCACCTTGAAGCGGAGCAGGCCCAGCAGGTCGCTGGACTCCTCCAGGGTGTCGGTGATGCCGCGCAGGTCGTAGACGGCGGCGCCGAGTTCGTGCGCGTCGGTCATCATGCGCCACTGCACGGCGCTGCTCGGCTGGACCTCGCGGCGGCGGGCGGTGGAGGCGCCGTAGGAGTACCAGACGTGCTCGCCGACGGTCAGCATGGTGGCCGCGGCGAGCACCTCCCCGTCGTGATAGGCGAGGTAGAGCCGCATCCGGTCGGGGCGTTCGGCGTTCAGGGCGGTCCACATCCGCTGGAAGTACGGCAGCGGGCGCGGGAGGAAACCGTCCCGTTCGGCGGTCTCGCCGTACAGCTCGTGGAAGGCCGGCAGGTCCTCCAGGTCGCCGCGCACGACCTTCACCCCGGCCTTCTCCGCCTTCTTGATGTTGCGGCGCCACTGCTGGTTCAGGCCGCCGTGGATGTCCTCCAGCGACCGGCCGGCGAACGGCACCTGGAAGACGTAGCGGGGCTGCCCGGCCGCGAAGCCGTTCTCGCCGGAGGCCTCGGACTGCCGCCAGCCCATCCGGCGCAGGCTGTCCGCGATCCGACCGGCTCGCGGTTCGTACGACGTCGCCCGCACGTCGCGCAGCCGCCGCGCCGCCGGGTCCGCGATCGCCGCCTTGACCACGTCGGCGCTCCAGCGGCGGACCACGACCGGCGGGCCCATCCGCACCGCGAAGGCGCCCCGCCGTCCGAGGTGGGCGAGCATCGGCTCCAGCAGCCGTTCGAGACCGGGCTCGTGCCAGTCGAGGAGCGGCCCCTCGGGCAGATACGCGAGGTAGCGCGGCAGTCCGGGCACCCGGGGCCCGGGCAGCGGGCGCAGCAGCACCAGTCCCACGCCGACGAGCTGCCCGCCGGCGTCGAACCAGCCGAGGCTCTCCGCGCGCCAGTCGGGCTTCACCTCGCCCCAGGACGGGAGCTGGGTGT
This sequence comes from Streptomyces sp. 378, assembly GCF_030124145.1. Classification (GTDB taxonomy): domain Bacteria; phylum Actinomycetota; class Actinomycetes; order Streptomycetales; family Streptomycetaceae; genus Streptomyces. Next base: position 70,446 of record NZ_JASKMS010000016.1, on the reverse strand, counting down.
GGCTGGCGGAGGGGCGGGCCGTGACGAACCCGAGGTGCTCCTCACGGGTGATCGGCTGGACGCGGACGCTCATGCGGCGGGCTCCTTCGAGCGGCGGGCGGTGTCTGGTCCCGCGAGCCTAGGAGCGGCCCCGGCCCTCCCCCGGCTCAGACACTCGAGTCCACCCGTCCGGTGGCCCGAACGCCCCACGCCACCGGTCACCGTTCGAACGCCCACCCACCGGCCACCGCCACACCACCGGCCACCGGCCACCGCGGAACGCTCACGCGCCGTCCCGCCCGCCGTTCTCGTCGAGCGCCTCGGCCAGGACCTCCGCCAGGTGCCTGCCCCGCACGCCCGCCAGCTGCTCCAGCTGCGTGCGGCAGGAGAAGCCGTCCGCCAGGACCACCGTGCCGTCCGGGGCGTCCCGCACGGAGGGCAGGAGCTGTTCCTCCGCGCAGGCGGTGGACACCTCGTGGTGGCCCTTCTCGAAGCCGAAGTTTCCGGCGAGGCCGCAGCAACCGCCGCTCAGTTCACCGGAGAGCAGGGCCGCCGCGCGCAGCCGGCGGTCGGCGGCGTCGCCGAGCACCGCGTGCTGGTGGCAGTGGGTCTGCCCGGCCACCGGGCGGTCCACACGCGGCGGGGCCCAGTCGGGGGCATGCCGCTCCAGCGCCTCCGCGAAGGTGAGGACCCTCGCGGCGAGACGGGCCGCGCGCGGATCGTCGTGCAGCAGCTCGGGGACGTCCGTGCGCAGGGCCGCGGCGCAGCTCGGCTCCAGGACCACGACCGGGGCGCCGGTCTCCAGCACCGGTTCCATCAGATCGAGCGTGCGGCGCATGACGGCCCGGGCGCGGTCCAGCTGGCCCGTCGACACGTACGTCAGCCCGCAGCAGACCCGGCCCCGGCCGCGCAGCAGGGACAGCGGGTCGAGGGCGACCGTCCTGCCGTCGCCCACCGGCGGCTTCACCAGGTGCAGGGTGGGCGGCAGCGCCACCCGCAGCCCGGCCGCCTCCAACACCCGTACGGCGGCCCGGCCCACGGACGGGGAGAGGTGCTCGGTGAAGGTGTCGGGCCACAGGACGATCAGATCGCCCCGCGCCGGGGGGCGGTGCGTCCTCCTCCGCTCCCACCAGCCGGTGAACGTCCGCCGCGCCACCCGCGGGAGCTCCCGCTCCGGGGCGACGCCGCCCAGCCGTTTCGCCGCCCACGCGAGGGGCCGGATCCGCGACAGCGCGTTGACCAGCCACGCCGTGCGGGTACGGGACACCGCCCGCAGCCACACCGGCAGCCGGCCCATGGCGTAGTGGGCGGCCGGACGGCGCCGCCCGGCGTAGTGCCGGTGGAGGAACTCGGCCTTGTACGTCGCCATGTCAACGCCCACCGGGCAGTCCGAGCGGCAGCCTTTGCAGGACAGGCACAGGTCGAGCGCGTCGCGGACCTCCCGCGAGCGCCAGCCGTCCGTCACCACCTCACCGGCGAGCATCTCGTGCAGCAGCCGGGCCCGTCCGCGTGTGGAGTGCTCCTCCGCGCCGGTCGCCCGGAAGGACGGGCACATGACCTCCGGGCCGTTCACCGACGTCGTACGGCACTTGGCGACGCCCACGCAGCGCCGCACCGCCGCCGAGAAGTCACCGCCGTCCGAGGGGTAGCCGAAGGCCACGTCGACCGGCTCGCGGGGCAGGACGGAGAAGCGCAGACCGTTGTCCAAGGGCGCGGGGCGGACGAGCATCCCGGGATTGAGCAGGTCGTCCGGGTCCCACACCCCCTTCACCCGCTCGAACAGGGCCACCGTCTCGGCCCCGTACATCCTCGGCAGCAGCTCCGCACGCGCCTGCCCGTCCCCGTGCTCCCCGGACAACGACCCGCCGTGCGTCACCACCAGCTCCGCGAGTTCCTCCGAGAAGCGGCGGAAACGGGCGACGCCGGCCTCCGTCAGCAGGTCGAAGTCGATCCGGACGTGGATGCAGCCGTCCCCGAAGTGCCCGTACGGCGTGCCGCGCAGCCCATGGGCGGTGAGCAGCCCCCGGAAGTCCCGCAGGTACGCGCCCAGCCGGGCGGGCGGCACCGCGCAGTCCTCCCAGCCCGGCCACGCCTCGGTGCCGTCCGGCATGCGCGTCGCCGTGCCGCTCGCGTCCTCCCGGATCCGCCACAGCGCCCGCTGTGCGGCGGGGTCCGTGACGACACGCGCGTCCACGACGTCGGCGGCCCGCACGATCGCCTCGGCACGCGCGTGTGCCTGCGCCGCCGACTCCCCGCCGGTCTCCACGAACAGCCAGGCCCCGCCCCGCGGCAGTGCGGCCGGGGACGGCACCAGGTCCGCCGCCATGCCCTCCACCGTCAGCGGCCGGAGCGGCAGCAGCCCTGCCGCCGCCTCCGCCGCCGCGCTCTCGTCGGCGTAGGCCAGCACGGCCAGGGCACGCGCGCGGGGCGCCTCGACCAGGTGTACGACCGCCTCCGTCAGCACGCCGAGAGTGCCCTCGGAGCCGCAGAAGGAGCGGGCCACGTCGGCGCCGCGCTCGGGCAGCAGGGCGTCCAGCGCGTAACCGGAGATGCGGCGGGGCAGGTCCGGGAAGCCGGTGCGCAGACGCGCGCGTTCCCCCTCGGCCAGCTCCCGCAGCCCGTCCGGCGCCCCGGCCCAGTCCCGCCCGAGCCGCAGGCGCTCGCCGCGCGCGGTGACGACGTCCAGCTCCCGCACGCTGTCCGCGGTCGTCCCCCACGCCACCGAGTGCGAGCCGCACGCGTTGTTGCCGATCATGCCGCCGAGCGTGCACCGGCTGTGGGTGGAGGGGTCGGGGCCGAACCGCAGGCCGTGCGGGGCGGCGGCCTCCTGGAGCCGGTCGAGCACCAGGCCCGGCTGCACGACGGCGGTGCGCTCCCGGGGATCCAGGGACACGAGCCGGTTCATGTACCGGGTGAAGTCCAGCACCACGCCGGTGCCCGTCGCCTGGCCCGCGATCGACGTACCGCCGCCTCTCGCCACGACCGGCACCCCCCGCTGCCGACACACCTCCAGCACGGCCGCCACGTCGTCGGCGTCCTGGGGGGCGACCACGCCCAGCGGCACCCGCCGGTAGTTGGAGGCGTCCATGGTGACCAGCGCCCGGGAGGTGACGTCGAAACCCACGTCACCCCGGACGACCCGGTTCAGCTCCGCTTCGAGGGCGGCCAGATCCCCGACATCCGTCATGGGACCAGCATGCCCCCGGCGGCTCAGCCCTTGACGGCTGAGCTGGCCACGCCCTCGACGAACCAGCGCTGGAAGAACGCGAAGACGATCAGCACGGGCAGCACCAGCAGCACGCCGAAGGCGAGGATCTGACCCCAGTCCGGGGGCTGCTGCCCCTGGAAGACGCTCATCTCCAGGGGGAGGGGACGCACCGACGGGTCGGACACCATCAGCACCGGCCACAGGAAGGAGCCCCACTGGATGAGGAAGGTGAGGATCGCGACCGAGGCGAACACCGGCCGGGACATCGGCACGATGATCGCGAAGAAGGTGCGCCAGGGCCCGGCACCGTCGAGCCGGGCCGCCTCCTCGATGCTCGGCGGGATCTTCTTGAAGAACGTGTGGAACTGGTAGATCGCGAAGGCGTTGGCGACGAACGGCAGGGCCTGGATGTACAGGGTGTTGCGCTGGCCGTTGAACATGTAGAACAGCGGCACCGCCACCGACTCGAACGGGATCAGCATCAGCAGCAGGACCAGGGTGAACACGGCGTTCTGCCCGCGCCACTTCAGCCGCGTCAGCCCGTAGGCCGCCATCGAGTTGACGATCAGTCCGCCGGTGACCACCACGAACGACAGCAGCACCGACACGCCCATGAACTGCCAGAAGTAGCCGGTGCTGTCGGAGCTGAGGCTGTCGAGGACGGCGGTGTAGTTGTCGAAGCTGAGGTGGGTGGGCAGGAAGCCGGACAGGCCGTTCAGGACCTCGTCGGACGGCTTGAGGCTGCCGAGGAAGAGGTAGAGCGCGGGGAGGGCGAAGACGAACGCCAGGACGCTCAGGACGGTGTAGTCGAGGACGCGGCGTACGGGCGTGCGGGGCATGGACATGGGTCGGTCAGTCCTCGTGGTCGGGCCGGACGACGCGGCGCTGGACGATCGTCAGGGCGACGACGATCAGGAAGAACACCACCGTGACGGCCGAGGCCTGGCCGATGTTGTTCTGGTCGAAGGCCGTGGTGACGGCCTGGTACATCACCGTGCGGGTGGCGTCCTCGTCCAGGCCGCCGCCGCGGATGAGGATGTACACCTGGTCGAAGACCCGGAAGGACAGCACCGAGGTCAGCATCGCGACGAACACCAGGGTGCCGCGGATGCCGGGCAGGGTGACGTGCCGGAACTGCTGCCAGCGGGAGGCCCGGTCCAGCTGGGAGGCCTCGTAGAGCTCGCCCGGGATCTGCTGGAGGCCGGCCAGCAGGATGACCATCTGGAAGCCGACGCCCTGCCACACCGACAGCACGATGATCGAGCCCATCGCGGTGAGGCCGTCGCCGAGCCAGTCGAAGGCGCCCCAGTTGCCCAGACTCACCGTGTCCAGCAGGGAGTTGAGCATGCCCTGCTCGCTGCGGGCGAGGATCAGCCGCCAGATCACGGCTACCAGCGCCATCGGGAAGACCACCGGCATGAAGAAGAAGGCCCGGAACAGGCCGATGGCCTTCAGCTTGCGGTTGAGCAGGATCGCCAGCGCCAGCGCCAGACCCGTCTGGAGCGGTACGACGACCGCGGCGAAGGTCAGGTTGTTCAGCAGCGCCCGCAGGAACGGGCCGGACAGGTCGGGGTCGGTGAACAGCCGCCGGTAGTGCTCCACGCCGAAGAAGGTGGGCTCCAGCGGCGAGCCGAGGCGGACGTTGTAGAAGGAGAGCACCACGGCGTAGCCGAACGGGATGCCGACGAAGGCGATCAGTCCGCCGACGGCCGGGGCGGCCATCAGCAGTCCGTGCAGCCGGTCGCGGTTGCCGCGCGGCGGACGCGCGGGTTTCGCGGAGGGGGCGGACGAGGCGGCCTGCGCCCGGCCAGAGGCCGCGGGGTGTGCGGGTTCCACGGTTTTCACGACAGGGTCCTCTTCCCGGCGGGGCGGGCTCGGCCGGTCCATGGCTGCGTGCCACGTCGCCGACGGCCCGCCCGGGCCGATACGTCCTGCGGGTTACGGGATCTCGTAGCCGGCGTTGTCGGTGAAGTCCCGGTCGATGGCGCGGGCGGCCTTCCGCAGGGCTTCCTCGGGGTCGGCGCCGCCGTAGATCGAGTTCAGGGCCGTGTTGAACTTGGCGGTGACCGTGGGGTATCCGGCGGTCACCGGGCGGGTCACGGCGACGCAGGAGGCGGTGATGCCGCTGTCGCCGCACGGCTTGGCCAGCTGGTCGGCGAAGAGCTGCAGCGGGCCGCCCTTCTTGTACAGCTCACTCTTGGCGAGGGCGGACTCGGTCGCGGGCACCGCGCCGTTGGCCTTGGTCATCGCGCCGACGTTGGCGTCGTTCAGCAGGTAGTCCAGGAACGTGCCCGCGGCCTTGCCGTTCTTGCTGTCGGCTCCGATGCCCCAGGCCCACGAGCCCTGACCGGTCTTGGGGCCGTTGCCGAAGTCCGGCAGCGGCAGGACGGCGAGGTCGTCACCGAGCGCCTCGCTGTAGGCGGGGTAGTTCCAGTGGCCGACCCAGCTCAGCGCCACCTTGCCCTTGGCGAAGGCGTTGCCGTCGGTGTTGGGGTCGACGTAGGGCTTCCAGGACTGGAAGGTCTTCATCGCGGAGACGACCTTCGGGGTGTCGAGGGCGCCCTGCGCCTTGCCGTCCTTCAACAGGCCGCCGCCGGCCGACCAGACGATCGGGGAGAAGCCGAAGGTGCCCCACTCCGTGGCCAGGCCGTACTGCTCCGATATGTCGAGGACCTTGCCGTCGGAGTCCTCGCCCTTCAGCGCCTTGAGGGCCTTGCCGAACTCCTCGGCCGTCCAGGCCTCGTCCACGCTCGTCGGGTACTTCACGCCGGCCGCGTCCAGCAGCTTCTTGTTGGCGTACAGGCCGAGCCCGGCGTCGAACATGCCCAGGCCGTAGTGCTTGCCGTCGATCTCGCCCTGCGCCTTGATCGCGTCGGTGGCGTTGGCGAGGGTATCGGCGGAGATGTGGCCGTCGATCGGGGCGAGCTTGCCGTTGTAGACGAAGTTCGCCATCGTCGGGCCGTCGAACTCCAGCACGTCCGGGAGTTCGGAGGCGTCGGTGGTGGTGATGGTCTTGGTGTAGTCCTTCTCCGGGATCAGCTTCAGCTCGGCCTTGACGGCGCTCTGCGAGGAGTTGAAGGACTTCACCGCGTTCTGCAGGGCGGCCGTCTCGTTCGCCTGTCCCTGGTGGGCCCAGACGCTGATGGTGCCCTTGCCGCTGCCCTGTTCGGCGGTGGTGTCGCCGCCGCCACCCCCGCCGCAGGCGGCCAGCGCGGCCAGGGGCAGCAGGGCGAGGGCCGTCAGGCCCGTACGACGGTGTCGTCCGATACCGGTGATCATGGTGGTGCCTCCGTGCGGGGTGTGGGCGTGGTGCGCGGGCGGTGGGGAGGGGGTCGGGGGTGAGCCGGAGCGGCGCCCCGGTGGCGGGCGGGAAAAGAAGCGGACGAAGCTACCGCTGCCGGCCGGGGTCCGGCGGAGCGGTGGTCTCGCGCAGGACGAGACGGATGGGCATCTCGACGGGGCGCGGCGGCCCGGCGTCCGGATCGTCCAGCCGGGCCAGCAGCAGCCGGGCCGCCTCCCGGCCCTGGGCCGCGACCGGCTGGGCCACGGTGGTCAGCCCGACCACCTCGGACAGCTCGTGATCGTCGAAGCCGACCACGGACACGTCCTCCGGGACCCTCAGCCGGTGCCGGCGCAGGGCGCGCAGCGCGCCCATCGCCATCTCGTCGGACTGGGCGAACACGGCGGTCGGCGGGTGGCGCAGCGCCAGCAGCTCGGTCATGGCCCGCTCGCCGCCCTCGACGGTGTAACCACCGTCCGCCTCCAGGGCGGCATCGGGCTCGATCCCGGCGTCGGCCAGCACGTCCAGGTAGCCCTGCCGGCGGTCCAGGGGCGTGGTCCAGTGCAGCGGCTCGCTGGCGCCGGAGATCATGCCGATCCGCCGGTGGCCGAGGTTCACCAGATGCCGTACGGCGCTCTGCGCCCCGCCCCGGTCGTCGATGCCGACCGCCGTGAAACCGGGCCGGGCGCCGCCGACCGTGGTCGCCAGCGGCACGTCGAGGGACCGCAGGGCGGCGGCCTCCTCCGGGTCCGGGATCAGCAGGGACAGCACGGCGTCGACCCGCTTGCGGATCGGCAGCTTGGTGAAGAAGCGCTTGCGTGCCTCCGGTGAGCCGAGGTTGTACAGCAGGACGTCGTAACCGGCGGCGCTGAAGACCGTCTCCGCGGAGTCCAGCACGGTGCCGAAGAACCAGCGGCCGACGTACGGGACGACGACGCCGACGGTGTAGGTGCGCCCGCTGGCCAGGCTGGACGCCGAGCGCGAGGCGGTGTAGCCCAGCTCGGCGGCGGCCTGGACGATCCGGGCCCGCATCTCCTCCGACACCCCGGGGCGACCGCGCAGGGCACGGGACACGGTGGACGCCGAGACCCCGGTGGCCTCGGCGACATCGGTGATGCTGACCGTCACGGGACGCTCCTTGATCGGGTGCACGCCGCGTGTCCGGGGCCCGGAACCGCGTCGGTGCGAGGGGGAGTGACGAGACCGTAAACCCGCCCATCCTGTTGCGCAAGCGTTTGCGTTCAGATTTACTTCGGCTGACTCTCAGAGAAACCCCCGCCAGCCAGAACACAGCGCACACGCTTGAGTGCCGCTGTCGGCAGACAGGACCTGTCCATGCGATACGCGCCGCCCGGCCTCTGCGTGAACGACTTCGACCTTCTGCGCCACGCGGACGGCACCTACACCGCGCTGCACCTCCAGGGCCCGTGGACGACCGAGTTCGACCACCTGCGCATGGAGACCTCCTACGGCCGGGCCACCTCCACCGACCTGGTCCACTGGGAGCCGCAGGGCTCGGCCTTCGGCAACGGCCTGCCGGGCCGCTTCGACCAGCAGGCGGTGTGGACCATGCACGCCTTCCCGCACGGCACCGGCATGGCGATGTTCTACACCGCCGTCTCCGGACTCACCCCCGGCGGCTGGCCGCTGCAGTCGGTCGGCCTGGCCTACTCCGACCGCACCGACGGCACCGGCTGGCGGCGCCACGGTACAGGGCCGGTCGTCGAGGCGGACGGGCGCTGGTACCGCACGGGCGAGCACATGGGCTGGCGCGACCCCTTTGTCGTGCGCGACGACGAGTCCGACGGCTGGGTCATGCTGGTCTGCGCCGCCGACGCCGCCCTGCCCGTCGAGGCCGGCGGCTGCGTCGCCTGGGCCACCTCCGACGACCTGGAGCACTGGACCGTCCACCCACCGCTCGTCTCCCCCGGCGACATCGACGAACTGGAGTGCCCGGTCCTGGAACGCCTCGACGACGGCGGCTGGCTGCTGCTCGGCTCCGTCGGCGCCACCCGGGGCTTCGAGGCGTGGACCGCGCCGCGTCTGCGCGGCCCGTGGAGGCGCCGCGGTCCGCTCGGCCCGACGGGCGCGTACGCCCCGCGCGTCGTCACGGCCCCCGACGGCTCCCGCGTCGTGCTGCACACCACCCCGCGCCGCGTCGGCCTCACCGACACCGGCGACCGCTGCCGCGGCATGCTCGCCCAGCCCAAGTCCCTCGTCGTGCCGCGGGACGCGGCGCCCCGCCTGGAATGGTGGCCGGGCCTGGACCACTGGCTCGGCGAGGAGACCTACGACGCCCCCCTGCACGCCGTCGGCGACGTCGACCTCTCCGGCCGCACCCGGGTCACCCTGCGCACACATGTCCCCGACCAGGACCGGCCCGCGCTCACGGTCGACTGCGACGGCAAGGACCTCCAGGTCACCGGCCCGGACGGCAACGTGCTCGGGGAAACCCTCCTACCGGAACCCGCCGCCTCACTGCGCATCCTGACCGTCGGTGAGTACGTCGAGATCTACGCCGACGGCGTCTTCGTCCTCACCACCCTGTGCTACTCCGGCCGCCCCGCCCCCTGGACGGCCGCCACCGAGGGCGGCGTCCGTCCGGTTCCCGTCCGCCCGGTCCGGCTGCCGGCCGCGCACCGCGACGACGCCTCGGCCGTCTGGCCCGGCCCGTCCGGCGGATGAGGACCGAGGCCGAGCAGGCCCGCGACCGCCGGCCGCGGGCGGCAGCCCCGTCCCACGGGCCGCCATGACACCGTCTCACCCGACGGACGACGTTTCGCCCGCGTTTCCGGAAACGGCTACGCTCCCCTGCGTGGCTGAGATCCGGATTCCCTCTGACATCAAGCCCGCGGACGGACGTTTCGGCGCGGGTCCCTCCAAGGTGCGGACGGAGGCGCTGGACGCCCTCGCCGCGACCGGCACCTCCCTCCTGGGCACCTCCCACCGGCAGGCCCCCGTCAAGAACCTGGTCGGCCAGGTGCGCGAGGGCATCAGCGAGCTGTTCCGGCTCCCCGACGGCTACGAGGTGGTCCTCGGCAACGGCGGCTCCACCGCCTTCTGGGACATCGCGACGCACGGCCTGATCGAGAACAAGTCGCAGCACCTCAGCTTCGGCGAGTTCTCCTCCAAGTTCGCCAAGGCCGCCAAGCTCGCCCCATGGCTCGCCGATCCGGACGTCATCTCCGCCGACCCGGGCACCCACCCGGAGGCGGTCGCCGCGGCGGGCGTGGACGTCTACGCGTTCACCCACAACGAGACCTCCACCGGTGTCGCCATGCCGATCAAGCGCGTGGAAGGCGCCGACGAGGGCGCCCTGGTGCTCGTGGACGCCACCTCCGGCGCCGGCGGCCTGCCCGTCGACATCGCCGAGACGGACGTCTACTACTTCGCCCCGCAGAAGTCCTTCGCCTCCGACGGCGGCCTGTGGATCGGCGTCTTCTCCCCCGCCGCGATCGAGCGCGCCGAGCGCGTCCACGCGTCCGGCCGTCACGTCCCGGAGTTCTTCAGCCTCCCCACGGCGATCGACAACTCCCGCAAGAACCAGACGTACAACACCCCGGCGCTGGCCACCCTCTTCCTGCTGAACCAGCAGCTGGAGTGGATCAACGGCCAGGGCGGCCTGGACTGGTCGGTGCGCCGCACCGCCACGTCCGCGCGGACGCTGTACGGGTGGGCCGAGGACGTCAAGTTCGCGAACCCGTTCGTCACCGACCCGGCCAAGCGCTCGCAGGTCATCGGCACGATCGACTTCACGGACGAGGTCGACGCCGCCGCCGTCGCCAAGGTGCTGCGCGCCAACGGCATCGTCGACACCGAGCCCTACCGCAAGCTCGGCCGCAACCAGCTGCGCGTGGCGATGTTCCCGGCGATCGACCCGGCGGACGTCGAGGCGCTCACCACATGCGTCGACTACGTGATCGACAAGCTCTGACCCCCGCGGGTAGGGGAGTACGGGAGAGGGCGCCCCGCTCGTGCGGGGCGCCCTCTCCCGTACTCCCGCGTGCTCATGCCGGCGCCACGCGGAACCCCACGTCGTCGATCCGGAACATCGGATGGCTCCGGCGGCGTACCGAGGCGCGGCAGCTCCAGTGCTCGTCGGACCAGCCGCCGCCCCGCGGCACCCGGTACGTGCCGTAGACCTCGGGGTCGTAGAGGTCCCAGCACCAGTCCCGGACGTTGCCCAGCATGTCGTGCAGGCCCCGGGCGTTGGGCTCCTTGCCGTCCACGGGGTCGGCGCCGTCCGAGTTGCCGCGGTACCAGGCGATGTCGTCGAGCGGGCCGTAGCGGGGGCCGGTGCCGCCGGCGCGGCAGGCGTGTTCCCACTCGGCCTCGGTCGGCAGCCGGTCGCCGTCGGCGGTGGTGTCCCAGTCGGCGGTTCCGGCATCGGGACGGACCTCGTAGGCGGGGGTGAGGCCCGCGCGCCGGGACAGGGCGTTGCAGAAACGGACGGCGTCCCACCAGGAGACGCCCTCGACCGGGAGCCGGTCGCCGTGGACCGCGCTCGGACGTTCGCCGGTGACCTCGGCGTAGCACGCCTGGGTGACCGGAAACGCCGCCAGGCGCAGCGGTGCGACCCCGACCCGCCAACTGCGCCGCGTCCGCCGGTCCGACAGGGTGACCTGCCCGGACGGGACGGTGATCATCTCGATGTCCGGATCCCCACCCATGATCGGCCACCTACGGGTGCGGGTGCCCGGCCCGGACCGGGCACCCCCCGTCACACCGGTTTCAGCTCGCCGAACAACTCACCCCCGTCACACCCCCGCCCCCGGGGGCACCCCCGAGTCCGAAGCTCGCCGAACCGCCCGCCGGCACGCTCCCGTTGTGAGCGGCGTTGACCGCCGTGACCGTAGCGCCGGTCTGGGTGTGGGTCGCGTTCCACATGTTCGTGACCTTCTGTGACCCGCTCCAGGTCCACGTCACCTTCCAGGACTTGAGCGCGAGCGCGCCCGTGTTGGTCACCTTCACCTCGGCGTTGAAGCCACCGCCCCAGTCGCTGCCGACGGTGTAGGCGGCGGTGCAGGTGGGTGTGGAGCCGCCGGGGTCGCCGGGGCCGCCCGGGCCGGGGCCGGGGGTGCCGGGGGCGAAGCCCGGGGCCTTGACGGGCGCCAGGTACGCGTCTTTCGCCGTGTCGACCGTCTGCCAGTCGTCCTTCAGGATGCCGCCCGTGTCGCCGGAGTTGGGATTCCAGGACCAGAACGTCCAGTGGAAGCTGTCGGCGCCGTGCGCCGATGTCGAGCGCAGGTACTTCACCAGCTCGGACAGCCACGTCCGGTCCACCGCCGGCTGGAGCGTCGTACCGAACTCGCCGAGCCACACCGGGGCGATGTTCTGCTTGAAGACGTAGCCCCAGTACTTGTCCCAGATCCCCGGCATGTTGGCCGGGAAGGACGGGTCGGAGAACCAGGGCTGCTGCGCCACCGACGTCGCGTAGTCGTGCGCCGAGTACACCAGCCGGTTCGGGACGTCCAGCCGGACCGGGTGCTCGGCCACGCCCATGAGGTTGCCGCCCCACCAGCCGTTCACGCCGTTGTACGACTGCACGCCCTCGACCATGATCAACAGCTCCGGGTTGACCGACAGCACCGCGTTGCCCGCGCGCTCGGCGGCCAGGCGCCAGTCGCGGGAGGTGTCTCCACAGCCCCAGCAGGCCGGGTCCCGGGGCTCGTTGTGCAGGTCGATGCCGACCACGGTTGAGTTGCCCCGGTAACGGGCGGCCAGCGCCTTGAGGTTGGCGATCCAGGTCGACTCGGGGACCGCCGAGGTGTACCAGAGGGCCGACTGGCCCGCCGCGTCCGGGCGGTGCCGGTCCAGGACGATCTTGAGGCCGGACTGGCCCGCGTAGGCCACGATCCTGTCCAGGACCTGGAGGGACGTCAGACCGCGCAGGTCGGTGTTCTTGCCGTCGTGACTGATGCTGTCCGGCATGGTGCCGGGCTTGAGGATGTCGTCGCTGTAGGGCATGCGGAGGGTGTTGTAGCCCAGCGACTTCATCTGGTCGATCATGCTTTTGTAGTCCCGGGCCCACAGGCCGTGGACGACGTGGTTGGCGGTCTCGAAGCCGAACCAGTTGATGCCGGCGATACGGACGGGCTGCCCGGCCGCGTCCAGGATCTGCCGGCCGCTGGTGTGCCAGTAGCCGGCACCGGCGGCCTCGGCGGAGACGTCGGCCCGTGCCGACTGCACGCCCGCCAGCGGTAACAGGAGCGCCGCGGCGACACACAGCGCTCTGCGCAGAGTGCGGAACATGGGCTGCTTCCTCTCGGTTCCTCTTGCGGAGGGGGAAGCACGGCACCCGGAACAGAATGGGAGCGCTCCCATGCATGCCGCGCACTTCCCAGGAAACTGACACACCATGAGCACGTCAAGGAGGGCGCGTTCACTCATCACGCCGCTCGGGCCTCCGCAGGGCGCGGCCGCACCGTACGACGAGCCCGCGGTCCGCTACGGCCACGTCCCGGGCTCGGCCCGGCTCGCAGCCGACGAAGACGGATGCCATCCGGTCCGCACGAGCGCGGTGATCCGCTCGACGGCCTCCTCGATCTGAACCAGGCACTGCTGCACTTGGGGCGGGGGTGCGCCAAGAGGGTCCTTCACATCCACATCGCCCATACGGGTCGACACGGCACCACGGCGAGCGGCCGCGCCCTGTACGAGGGCGGCAAACCGTGCGGCCGGATCCAGCGTGCCTGCGGCGTCCTCGGGCCGCACCAGACGGGCGAACTCACGGAAGGTGAACGCACGGGACAACGCGCGCACAGGGGAGAGCCGCACAGCGGCCTCACGATGCTCCCGCGCAGCGCCCAGCACCAGATCCGCGGTCTCGACCATCTCCTCGGTCAGCCGGCGGGAGCCCACCTCGCAGGGCTGCAGGCCACGTGCGGCGAGGAAGGAGGTGACAGCAGCAGCCGTAGGCACACCCGCTACGGCCCGGGTGCCGGCACTGCTCACGTGGATCACTTGCCGATGTTCGAGCAGCCGGTGCCTGAGCAGGCACTCGGCAAGCGGAGAGCGGTAGATATTGCCGGTGCACACCACAAGTACGCGGAACGGGGGCACGCACCCTCCAGGCGGGGAAAAGAGGAGACCAACACGTGCAGCGCGACGCCAGTGTTCATTGACACGGCTCCATCAGGAAAGGCGCCACGTCGGTCGGGTGCGCCCTGTAGTACGCCAGCACCTCCGAACGGGCGACACGTGTCGGATCGCCATGTTCGCCACTACACCACCAGCCAGGGCCGGGCCTTGGCCGACCGGGCGTCGCCGACCAGGGCGGCCACCGCAGGACGACTAGCCGAATGGCACATATCGGGCGCCTTCGTCCCTGGCGGCCGGGACGGTGAACTGCATACGCCATAAGGTGCCTTACTTCCCGAAAATGCTTAACGAGCGGCATCAAGCGCTATATCTGCACATACCGTACTCGCGGGCCGGACCATGCCGTCGCCCGATTCCATTTGAGGAGCGTGAATGCGATGACGGCCTCATCGAAGTGTCGTGCCGCCTTCGCGGCCACGGCAGCCGCCGCTGTCCTGGCCGCAGCCCCAGTCGTAGGGACGCAAGCTGCCCACGCCCAGCCGTATCCACCCGACGCCCCAAGCCTCACCCTCAGCGCCACCACCGTAGATGCAGGAGACGAGCTCAGCTTCACAGGAACCGGGTTCGATCCGAACGAGGGTGTTGTCGCACTCCTGCTCTCGAAACCGATCAAGCTGGGCCGCTTCACCGCCGACAGCAACGGCACGGTGGAGGGAACCGTCACCATCCCCAAGTGGACCGACCCGGGCCAGCACACCTTCCTTCTCAAGGGAAAGGAATCGAAGCTGACCCTCAAAGCCGAGATCACCGTACGCCCGAACAAGCCTCACCTCGCCGACACCGGTGAGGACCGCTCGCCCCTTCTGCTGGGCGGAGCCGCAGGGCTGCTGACGCTCGGAGCCGGCACGATGATGGCCGTCCGGCGACGGAAGCACAACTGACCACCCCGTTCCATCAGGCAGCTGCTGCACCTTGGCCCTGCCTGGGGCCGACAGCGGAGCCCCCGACGCATGACCTCACGGCCTCGGGGCACCCGCTGTCGGCCGCTGCCGCCCTACCCGCCTGAAACAAGCCCCTCCGGGAAGGCGGTCGAAACCCATGCGGCCGGAGCGTGGGCGCCCTTCCGCTGATGGCACCGCGGGGCGATTCGCCTGCGCCCCCCGGCCCCGGCCGCCGTGGAGTCAGTCAGTGCCGCAGCGTGCCGGACTCGAGGTTCTCCACGTACCAGGCGTACGTCCGGGTGATCCCTTCCCGCAGGCCGATACGAGGAGCCCAGCCGAGCGCGGTGAGCCGGGATACGTCAAGGAGCTTGCGCGGAGTACCGTCCGGCTGCTTCGTGTCCCACTCGACGCTCCCCCGGTACCCTGCGACGTCCGCGACGAGCTCCGCCAGTTCCCGGATGGTCAGGTCCGTGCCGGTGCCGACGTTGACCGGGCCGTCCCCGTCGTAGTGCTCGATCAGGTGCAGACACGCCCGTGCCAGATCGTCCGCATGGAGGAACTCACGGCGGGGTGTGCCGCTGCCCCAGTTCACCACCCGTCGCGCACCCGACTTCTTCGCCTCGTGGAAGCGCCGGATCAGGGACGGCAGCACATGAGAGCGCTCGGGGTGGAAGGTGTCACCCGGCCCGTACAGGTTGGTCGGCATGGCGGAGATCCAGGGCAGCCCGTACTGGCGTCGTACCGCCTGCACGTGCAGAATGCCGGCGATCTTGGCGATGGCGTAGGCGTCGTTGGTCGGCTCCAAAGGCCCCGTCAGCAGCGCCTCCTCGCGGATCGGCTGCTCGGCGAACTTCGGGTAGATGCAACTGGACCCCAGGAACAGCAGCCGCTCCACCCCGTGCTCCAGAGCCGCGTCCAGCACGTTCACCTGGATGCGCAGGTTGTCGGAGAGGAACTCGGCGGGCCGGGTGGCGTTCGCCTTGATCCCGCCCACCCGTGCCGCGGCCAGGACCACCACGTCCGGGCGCCTGGCCGCGAACCAGTCGAACACCGCCCGCCGCTCCCTCAGGTCCAGCTCCGCCGAACCGGGCGCGACCACATCGGTGAATCCCTCATGGCGGAGTTCTCTGCGCACTGCCGAACCGGCCAGCCCGGAGCCTCCGGCGACGACCACGCGCGCCGAGCGGTCGAGGGGGCGGTGCACCCTGCCGTCCGGCACCGGGGCAGGGGCTTTCACCACCGAGGCGGCCGGGACGGTGGCACCGGTATCAGTACAGGCGGTCATGGGCCTCGATGCCCTCCTTCGCGGGCGGTGTGTCAAGAGCCGCCGACTCCGCGCACTGTGGGGACGAAACGTCCACGAGCTGGATGGAAATGGTACAACCACTGAAAACGCGACACAACGTCATGAAGCAGACCATAGCGCCGATTTCCGTATTCTTGACAGGTGCCGGAGTTCGGGCCGAGAGGGAGCAGGATGCTGAAGACGAAGATCGCCGACCCCACGAGGCCCGGGACCCTTGCCCACGCGGCTCGCGCCAAGCGCTGGGCCGAACTGCTGCGATGCTTTCCCGACCTGGCCGACATGCATGTTCTCGACCTCGGCGGCACCCCGACCGCCTGGCATGGCCTGCCCGTTCGGCCGGCCCACGTGGTGACCGTCAATCTCGACCCGCGCACGGCCCGGCATGCCGAGTCCGGAATCACGCCCGTCGTCGCGGACGCGTGCAGCCTCTCGCTGCCGACGCACATGGTCACCCGGCGTTCGACCTGGTGTACTCGAACTCCGTCCTGGAGCATGTGGGAGGGCACCACCGACGGAAGCAGTTCGCCGACACGGTGCACAGCCACGCGGACCACCATTGGGTGTAGACCCCCTACCGCTACTTCCCCGTCGAACCCCACTGGCTGTTTCCAGGGCTTCAATGGCTCCCGTTCCCGGCCCGCGTCGCCGTCTCCCGGCGCTGGGGGCATGGACACATCCCACGCGCGGGGCGTGCGCAGGCCACCCGGGACGTCCAGGAGGTCGAGCTGCTGTCCGCAGCCGAGATGCGGTCCTACTTCCCCGCTTCCACCATCTGGTTCGAACGCTTCGCAGGACTTCCCAAGTCCCTCGTCGCCAGGAAGTGAGCCGTGCCCGCCGCTTCCCGCCCCCGCTCAGGCGCCTTCCACCCCGCACAGCCCAGCAAAGGAACCCGCGTGACGGACAAGACCGCGCTCATCACCGGCATCACCGGCCAGGACGGCTCCTACCTCGCAGAACTGCTGCTGGAGAAGGGATACGTGGTGCACGGAATCGTCCGCCGCGCCTCGACCTTCAACACGCAGCGCATCGAGCACCTCTACCGGGATCCGCACGACCCCGAGGCGCGTCTCTTCCTGCACTACGGCGACCTGACCGACGGAACCCGGATCGCGGGGCTGCTGGAGCGGCTGCGCCCCGACGAGGTCTACCATCTGGCCGCCCAGTCCCACGTGCGGGTCTCGTTCGACGAGCCCGAGTTCACCGGGGACGCCACCGGGCTGGGTACCACGCGGTTGCTGGAGGCGATCAGGACAACGGGCCTGCCCTGCCGCTTCTATCAGGCGTCCAGCTCCGAGATGTTCGGTGCCTCCCCGCCGCCCCAGCACGAGGGCACCTCCTTCCACCCCCGCTCCCCGTACGGGGTCGCCAAGGTGTACGCGTACTGGGCGACGCGCAACTACCGGGAGGCGTACGGGATGTTCGCGGTCAACGGCATCCTGTTCAACCACGAGTCTCCTCGCCGCGGCCCGACCTTCGTCACCCGCAAGGTGGCCACGGCCGCCGCACGCATCAAGGCCGGCTTGGAGGACGTGGTCTACCTGGGCAACCTCGACGCCCGGCGGGACTGGGGGTACGCGGCGGAGTACGTCGAGGCGATGTGGCGGATGCTGCAACAGGACGAACCGGACGACTACGTGGTCGCCACCGGCGTCAGCTACAGCGTGCGCGACTTCGTCGAGCAGTGTTTCGCCCATGTCGGCCTCGACTGGCGCGACCATGTGCGGTTCGACGAGCGATACCTGAGGCCGACCGAGGTGGACGACCTCGTCGGAGACGCCTCCAAGGCCGAGCGGGTGCTGGGGTGGCGTCCGACCGTGCGGGCCCCGGAACTGGCCCGGCTGATGGTCGATGCCGAGATCGCGGCCCTGCCCCCGGCGCCTGCCGCTCCCGTCGGCGCACCCGCCGCTCCGACGGCATTGGAGTTGGTCGCTCAGTGACGCGTACAGGGAGCCCGGCCCCACAGAAGGTAGCCGTCCTGATGACCTGTCATAACCGCCGGGACAGAACTCTGGCAGCCCTGGCGTCATTGGACAGGCAGCTCGGACTGCCGCCCAGGACAGCCGTGACCGTGCACCTCGTCGACGCCGGAAGCACCGACGGAACCGGCGCCGCCGTGCGCGCCGCCTTTCCGGGCACCGATGTGGTCAGGACGGATCCCGATGTGTACTGGGGTACGGGCACGGCCATGGCGGCGGCACGAGCGGACCCCGGCGCTCACGTGCTGTGGCTCAACGATGATGTGGTCCTCGCCCCGAACGCGCTCGCCGTGCTGCTGCGCACCGCCGACCCGCTCCAACGGGCGGCCGTGGCCGTCGGCGCCATGCTCTCCGCCGACGGAAGCCGCACCACTTACGGCGGCTACCGGCTCCGTCGCACCCCCTGGCGCCCACCGCGTCTCGAGCGGGTCGAACCAGACCCCCGTAAGCCCCTGGCCTGCGACTCCTGCAACGGCAACGCGGTTCTGGTCACCCATGCGGCACGACGGACACTCGGAGACCTGGACCCTGCCTTCCCGCACCGTATGGGAGACAGCGACTACGGACTGCGGGCACGGAAGGCGGGCATCCCGGTTCTGCTGGCTCCGGGGCACGTGGGTGTCTGTGACGACCATCCGCCGTTCGCCCCCGGCACTTCGCGGGCCACCAGGATCACGGTACGCACGGCGCTGCGTCGGGCGACATCGGTACGGGAACAGCCCCCCGGGCCATGGTGGCGCTTCTGCCGTCGCCATTTCGGGGTCTGGTCGCCGCTCGTCTTCTGTTCCCCGTATGCGAAGACACTGGTCACCGCCGTGCGGACGAGACGGTCTCCGGCCGGCGACGCACCCGCGCCGCCACCCCCACAGCCGGTGTCGAACCATCACCTGCCCCTCTGAAGCACCCCTTCACCGCCACGGCGTGCTGCCGCGTGCTTCCGCCTTCGGCTCATCACCCCCCAGGACGGACCAACGGTGCACGACCTAGCCGTCGCCTCGGACATTACTCAGACCCTCTTCGTCGGACTGGCGCTCTTCGTCGTCCTGTTGTGGATCTTCACCCAGCACTGCAACACCGCCATCGGTCTCCTCCTGGGCGTACAGGTGTGGGTGATCGCCGCGAATGGTGAGATCCCGCTCTTCGATGTCGGCGT
Source organism: Streptomyces sp. 378 (assembly GCF_030124145.1). Classification (GTDB taxonomy): domain Bacteria; phylum Actinomycetota; class Actinomycetes; order Streptomycetales; family Streptomycetaceae; genus Streptomyces. The sequence goes on along the minus strand of NZ_JASKMS010000016.1, from coordinate 51,562 downwards.
CAGCATCCGCCCAAGTGATCTGCTGGCCGCCTGCGCCATGCTGGTGGCCGGCGCCCGGCTACTGCGGCGTGGGGTGGCGCCCCGGGCCGAGTTGGTGCTCGTACTGGCGGTGCTGTTCCTGATCGTATGGTCGATTCAGCGGGGAGTCGGTGCGTGGGGCCTGCCCGCCGCCGCCAATGACGCCCGCGTCTACTTCTGGCAGGTCTTCGCCTCGGTCCTGTATGTGGCGACCGCGCCCCTGCACGCCGGCAGGGCCCGGGCCGTCGTGCGGCTGTGGCTGGTCTCGGCCGCCGCGTACGCCGCACTGAGCCTGGTCGGATGGCTGAACACCGGACTGCATTCGGTCGTCGACGCCGCCACCGTAGGAGGGGAGGTGTACGACCCCAGGCCGGTGCCGGCCAGGTCGGCTCTGGTCCTCGCGCAAAGTGCGGTGCTCCTGCTGTGCCCATGGGGCGGGGACTCGTCCGCCCCGGCCACGACCGCGGAGAACAGCCCGGGAAGAGACCGGCGGGAGCGGAAAGGCCGGCCCGACGGCGCCCGCGGCAAGATCCTGCCGGCGCTACTCTGTCTGGTCTTCGTGGTGCTGCTGCAACACCGGACCGTCTGGGCGATCACCATCGTGATGGCGGTCATGTGGTGGGCGTTGATTCCTGCCCGGGCAGGTCAACGCCTTGCCTCCGCGGCAGCAGCCGCAGTGTCCCTGTGCATCGTCGCACTGGCGTTCACTGCCGGCATGTTCGGCGGGGTCGGCAGCGTCCTCGCCGACTCCTTCGCGGAGACTCAGGACCCGAACAGCACCTTCTCCTGGCGGGTTCTCGGCTGGCAGGAGCTGATGGACGGGCCCAAGACCCTGATCGAATGGCTGCTGGGCAGTCCGTTCGGCGCCGGCTACGACCGGTGGGTCGGAGGCGTGGTGATCTCCGTCTCCCCGCACGACTACTACCTGCACGTCCTGCTTCGCCTGGGCGCGATCGGACTGCTCACGCTGCTGACCTTGTACGTTCTCGTATGGCGGCGGCTCGGTCGCTGCGGGAACGGTACGCCGGCACTGCGTCTGGTGGTCGTCTCCCAGCTCGTACTCTTCGTCTCGTACTCTCCGTTTCCCGAGCAAGGGGTCCTCCTCGGGCTGTGTCTGTGGCAGCTGCGTGCCGACGCGGCAGGCCGGTTCAGCGATGTGCGGAGAAAACCGCTCGTCGCCCAGCAGAGGGGTGACACAGCCGAGAAAGGGGCGAATCAGAGGCACGGTGAATACCAGCAATAAGCGGAAGTAGCCCCGAGAATGGGGCAATGACTTTCCTTCATCGCATCCGTCTCGCCGCACAGAGCATCGGCCTTGATGTGAACCGGTTTCCGCAGTGTTCACTCGACTACCGCGTCGTGCAGCTGATTCACCGCAGCCGCATCGATGTAGTGCTCGATGTGGGGGCGAACCGCGGTCAGTACGGAGCGATGCTGCGGCGGTTCGGATACCGGGGAAGGATCGTCTCCTTCGAGCCGCTCCACGAGCCCTTGCGGACGCTGCGCCGCCGCGCCGCGGCGGACCCGCTGTGGAAAGTGTTTCCGTATGCCCTCGGTGACAAGAATCGCACCGTGAACGTCAACGTAGCCGGTAATGGATGTGCCAGCAGTTCCGTGCTGCCCATGTTGTCCAGGCACGCAGAGGCCTGCCCGGAATCCCGCTACGTGGACGTCCAGGAAGCCGAGCAGTTTCGCCTCGACGCCGTCTGGCCGCGAGTGGCCGGTCCCGAGGAGCGCGTGTTCCTGAAACTGGACGTCCAGGGATATGAAGGAGCCGTCCTGGAAGGAGCCGCGGACCGCGTCGGTCAGTGCACCGGACTCCAGATGGAAGTCTCGTGTGTCCCACTGTACGAGGGAGGTCTGCTCCTGGAAGACGCGCTGGGAATCGCGCAGCGCCGGTACGGGATGACCCTGGCGGCACTGGTGCCCGGCTTCAGCGACAGCCGGACCGGGCAGATGTTGCAGTGCGACGCGGTGTTCCTTCGTGAAGGCGCGCGGGCGGAACGACGCGGAAGCCCGGATGACGGGGCACTCGGCCACCCGTGATCAACGCGGCGGGTCGGACGGATCCGTGGCCGCAGACGACGGGAGAGGGGAAGTGAGCGATCTCCGGCTCCGTAGCAGACCCGTGGCGACAGCAACCGCGAATACGGGAATCCGGCCGCGCAGAAGTACGCACACGAGCACGACCGGCAGTATCGCGACCAGGCCACATCCCAAGGCCGCTGGCGCGGGACGGTCCGCGGAGCCGAGCGCGGCAGCGCCGCCCAATGCCGCCCCGACGGCGAGGTGCACCCCATGCAAACGCAGGGCGGCGCCGGCGCGCATCAGGCCGGACCGGTGCCAGGCCGCCAACTGCACGAGATGGCCCACCCCCTGTCCCGCGGCGGCCGCGGCCGCGACCAGCAGGAGGGCCTGCGCGAACGCGGCCGCGGCAACCCCCGCCACGGTCGCCACGACCGTGACCGTCAGCGTGCCGAGCAGGGCCCGTGGCGCGTTCCGTACCTGGTCGATCAACCCTCCGCAATAGCACAGCAAGGTCATGGCCGCCGTCGCGGACAGGACAGGGACCAGTGCCACGGCCGGCTCCCAGCCCGGCCCCAGCAGCAGGCGGAGGACCGCCGGCCCGATGCCTGCCGTGATGCCGAAGCCGATGAACGCCACGGCCGACGCCGCACACAGCGTTCGCTGCGCGTCCTGGCGGAAACGCAGACCCTCGGCGCGCCGCTCGGCGAGCAGCGGGGTCAAGGCCCAGTTGATCCCTTGATACAGGAACATCAGAAGCAGCCCGGTGAACAAGGATGCTCGGGAGTACGATCCCGCGGCGCCCGGACCGAGCAGCCGGCCCGAAGCCCACAGCGGGATGTTGTTGGTGATGAACTGCCCCAGGCTGTGGCTCGTCATGAATCCGGAAGGGGCGAGGAGATCGCGAGCCCTGACCGGGGGCCCGGGAGGCAGCGGCCGGCGAGTGACCCAGACCGTGCCCACGGACAGGGCCACGGCCGCTGCGACCGGCTGTGCGAGGGCCAGTGCGAAGGGGTTCCAGCCGCACACGAGAAGACCTGCCGCCGTTGCCACCCCCACCGCCTGGCCCAGCGACTCGGTCAGCACGGCCATCGGGGCCGCACCCGCGCGACGCATGGCCGCGACGGTCACATTGGCGCTCGGCTGTACGAGGAACACGCATGCCAGCAGGCGCGCCATGACGGTGAGGTCCGGCATGTGGAAGAAGGAGCCGAAGACCGGGGCCACCGCTTCCACCAGAAGGAAACACACAGCACCGGAGACCATGCCGAGACGCCGGGCGGCGCGCACGAAGGGCAGCGTCAGGCACTCCGACCGGAGCACGCAGGCCGACAGTCCGGCGTTGGCGAAGTAGCCGAAGAACGGCACTACCGTCAGCGTGATGGCGTAGACGCCGTAGGCACGGGCATCCACGGCGCGGGCGGTGTAGGCCGTGTATCCGAGTTGGAGGAGCACGATCACCACGGAGCCGGCGATGTTCCAGCGCAGGCTGATCACGGCTGACCGGGATGCGGTTTCCGAAGATCGGTGCCGGGCGGAGGCGGTCGCACGGTGATCCGCTGGCATGTCCGAGGGTTCACCCGTTCGCGATGCTCTGCCGGGTGAGTTCGCCCGCGCGCAGGCTGGAGAGCGCGTCCACGGCCGGGGCCATCTCAGGGCTCGCCAGGACGATGCATCCCCGCTTCGCGCCGGTCTCGCCGACCGAATCGCTCTTCGGATAGAAGGCCTTCCAGCCCGGGAGCCCGGGAAGGTAGTTCACGTCCAACGGGATTCCGTGGTACGAGGTGAACTGATAACCGGGGTCGCCCGGCACGCGGAAGTCATCGATCATCACGACGGCTCTGCTCCAGTGCGCCTCAATGATCTCCAGTTCCTGGTAGCGAGGTACGTCCTCCTGCCAGTGAGCGTCGAGATAGAAGAGCAGCGCGGGGTTTCCTGGCCGCTTCGAGAGGATGTTCAGCATCTTCCGTGAGTCTGCGTGGTACAGGCGGGTCCCTGGAAGGCTGCGGCATTTCACCGCAGCGTATCTGTAGAACCTCTCTTCGATCTCGGCGGAGTGGACGGGCAGGCCGGAGATGTCACTCAGGAACCTCGTCGTAGTGCCGCGGAAGGAACCGGTCTCGACGATCTCGTCGAAGCTGATCGACGCCAGCAGTTCGCGGATGATCTCCTGTCGCCTGAGCTGCCCATTGAACGGCCCCAGTTCGGGCATGCTCAGGCGTGGGAACAGCAGATCCGTCCGGAAGGAGATCGCGGCAGGCAAGGCGGCGCTGACCCTGATGTAGGCACGCTGTGAAAGGTTCACCGTCCGCTCCGATGTGCCGGGTTGCCGTCCGCCTTCACCACCACCGCGACCATCATGTTGCCGAGCCGGTTCACCGGCCGCAGTACTTGGTAGACGGCTTTCGCCACCGGCAGGCGCCAACGATCCGGAAAGCGGCGTGCCAGCTTTCCGACCACCACGTTGTGGTCCCACATCCTGCGCGGCAGTACGATCGCCTGCTTGCACAGCAGATAGCTGCGGGTGGCCTGGTCCAGGATCGAGCGATTCCATCGGAAGACATAGTTGACGACGTCTCCTTGCCGTTCCCATTCGGTGCCGATGAGCTTTCCCACCAGACCGTCGTGCGGCTCGATCACGATGACGGCCCTCCGGGCCACCCGGAGCATCTCGGTGAAACCCAGAACCGGTCGCGGCAAGTGGTGCAGGCCGTCCTGGACAAGGACCAGGTCGTAACTGGAATCCGGAATCTCGGCCATGTTCTCCGCGTTCAGAGACATGGTTCGAAGTCTTGGTTCCAGGCCGCGGCACACGGCGAGTGTCTCTTCGGACAGATCACTGACCGTGATGTCCGTGAAGCCGTAACGCCTCAGGAAGATGCCCTCTCCGCCCACACCGCCGCAGACGATCAGCACGCTCTGTTTCGCTGGATCGAGCAGTCCTCGAACGCGCAGCATGCGCAGCGCGGTTTGCAGCCGCCGGTCGCGCAGAAAACGGGTCAGCGGATCGCTGGTCACATGGAAGGACCAGTCGTCCCGGATACTGCAGATTTCCGCCATCGCGGCGCGCTGCAAATCAACTCCGCTTTTCACAGCTCCTCCTCCGGGGCGTATGGAATCCCAAGCCCCGGCCAGTCTGTCACGGTCGTATGGAATGGTCCTGACGCACGCGCCGAACTTCCGTTGGGCGGCTGATTTCCCGGCGTCGATGCGCAGTCGGAATGTGGCTCACTGAGTTCTTTCAGCGTTGCCGCTCCAGGGCGAGGACGGCTGCAGTGATTGACGACATGCGATTCGGACTGGCGTGAGGTCGCGGCCCGGTGGGCGCCTGAGGGATGTCGTCACCCACGGCCGGCTCCCATGCGGGCGCGGTCGGCGAGGACCCTCGCGGGTGACGATGAGCATGCTTGACCGCCGGAACCAGCGGACAAAGAATCTCCCGCTCCGGAGGCAACTTGCCCGCTGACTGGCTTTTCAGACGCCCTCTGACAAGCTCCTGCATGGTTGGCCGTGAGATGTCGAGACTTCGGTGCTGCTCGGGGTTCACATCTGCCGTGCCGATTGTCGCAGGGCGTCGTCAGCCGAACACCGCGAGACGGGGATCAGGCAACAGCCGCCTCGACGATCAAGGCGAATTGGGGCCGGGACTCCAGGTTCCGGAGTTCAGGATCATCGCTCTGGCCGGGTGCGTAACGACGGACGGCGGAGAAACCAGCTGACCGGAGCTCCGCCTCCACCGCCTCGAAGTCCCACAGGAATCCGGCGTGATGGCCGCAGTCCTGGAAGGTCATGCGCAGCAGATCAACCGGATGCTCGGCCTGGTACCCCCTCCGCCGGCACTCCTCCATCTCCCGTCGCGTCTCGTCGTCACGTGCCAGGTACAGCCGCACAGCGTGCTCGACATCGGGTGTCGACAGCCGGATGCGCCCACCAGGTGCCAGAACGCGCCGGGCTTCACGGAACATGCGGCGGGCAGGCTCGAGGCGGATGTGCTCGATCATGTTGTCGGAGTAGATGTGACTCGCCGAGCCGGAGCGGACGGGCCACGTCTTGGTGGCATCCAGATAAGACCGTGTGTGCCAGCAGACATCGGTGCAGATCCAGCCGGGCCGACGGCTCCGGAAGCCGCCCACTTCGATCTTTAGGAGGGGCCCTGACCTGGCCGCATACGCGAACCGGGCCTTGGCGACGGGGCGGTTGACGACGCCGATGACCGACCTGGCAACGCTTTTCGCAACAGACACGCGAGCGACGCTACAGCGCTGCCTCGGACCGGTTTCGGTGCCACACCTGGCATGCGGCATGCATCACCCGCCCGGTCGTCCGGCACGCAGCCTGTTGGTATTTGTCCAGCTCATCGGGGCCGGCACTCGCCCTCGGCAAGGTGCCCGGTCCCGGCGTGAGCCGATGAGCACCGCGGGTGCGACCGCCGCCATGCGCTGCGGCTCCAGGCCACCCGATTCGATCTGCGACACGGGGCTTTTCAGCGTGGCCACTGATCGGGTCGAGCGGGTGTGGCCCGTCTGAAGTCCTGGCGGGCATTCCGCGGAGCCCGGTGCAGCCGAATCGCATGTCGCCAATCACCGCAGCCGTCCTCGCCCTGGAGCGGCAACGCTGAGAAGGCTCACTGCCTCACCACAGCTTGTCCGCCGCGGGTTTTCGGGTCTCGCTGAGCAGCCGGAGCAGCCCTTCACAGAAACGCGTGGCCATGGCGTCGGTCGTGTAGGCGGCGGCGTCCTCCCGGCAGCGCGCTCGGAGGGAGGCGAGACGGGCCTGGTCGGTCAGCAGCGCCTGCACCGCCGCCGCGTACGCCGTCGGGTCGTCGGACGTGATGACGGCGTTGTGTCCGTTCCTCAGGTATTCGAACTCCGGTGCGTGCCAGGGCCAGTCCGTGGTGATTACAGGGGTCCGCAGAACGAACGAGTCCACCGCGCACAGCCCCACCCTGCCCGGCATCAGCATGACGTCCGACACCGCTCCGAGCAGCGCTACCTGGCTTCCCGTCATATGCCCCAGGGGGACCACCGGGCTCTTGGCCGTGGAGGCCATGGCCTCGACCAAGGGCCGATCGGCACCGTCCCCCGCCACGAGCAGCCGGAATCCCGGCAGGGCGCGGGCGATGCGCCCAGCAGACTCCAGCAGCAGGGGGATTCGCTTGGGAGCGTCCAGCCCGCCCACGAACAGGGCTGTCCGTCCGGGCAGCAACCCGTGGCGCGACCGCAGGGCGGCCGCTTCGGCGAACTCCTGGGTCCCGGGCGTTCCCGCGCGCTCGCGGGCCTGGGCGAGCGCTACGGTGTCCACGCAGTTGCGCACCACGGTGATGCGCCGGCGTGGAAAGCCGCCGGAGGCGAGGTGGTCGGCTCCGCCCTCGGTGTAGGCGAAGAACCAGGAGGCGCGCCGGGTGAGGGCGTCCTTGGCGGCGGTCTCGATGCGGCTCACCGGCTTGGTGTAGGTACGGCCGTGGCCCCACAGGGCGACACGCGGAGTGAGACCACCGGTCATGCGCGCCTGCCGAAGAAGCAGCGGATACGTTTCGAGATTGCGCAACGCCTGTTCCAGTACGACGACGTCGGCGGAGGCCGCTCGCCGTTGCACCTGCTGCCAGACGAGTGACCGGCCTCCGGGTACGCCGAGACGGCGCACCGGGACCTCGATCGCGCCCGAGCAGTGCGAAGCGTCCTGTCGTGCCACGTGAGAGGGGGGCGGAGGACCGTGCAGCACGTCCAAGGCGCACCCTTCGGCCTGAAGATCACTCCTGAGACGTTCGAAGAATGCGGTCCGGTAGCTGGGGATGTAGGGCTGGACGATCACGATCCTCGGGTGGTGGCCGGCCTTCAGCACGTCGTGCCCCTCGCTGTGCTCGCCCGGCCGACGACGGCCGGGGCGGGCCGGAGGGCGGCACGGTGCGCGAGAGCGGCGGCGTACACGGCCTCGATGCGCTCGGCCCAGACCTGTTCCGTGTAATGACGCAGGAACACGTCCCGGCAGTGCGGGCGCAGCGAAGGGAAGCACTCGGCGGCGCGGCGGAGGACGGCGCCCAGTGGTTCGTTCCAGTGCACCACCGTGCCTGTGCCCTGTTCCCGCACCGAGTCCGCGACGGCTGAACCGGCGAACGCCAGTACCGGTAGTCCGGCGGCCAGTGCCTCGGGATAGATCAGGGGGGCGCCTTCCAGCCAGCGACTGGGGAAGACCAGACCCCGCCAGGAAGACAGGCGCTGCCGGAGGTCGGCGTGTTCGAGCGCTCCGAGGAAGCGGACCGCCCTCGGTGCGGCCCGGCGGCAGTCGTCGAGCAGGGGGCCATCGCCCACCACGTCCAGCCGCTCTCCGGCCGGCCAGCGGGCCAGCAGCTCCATCAGGCCCTTCTCCGGGCTCAGACGCCCGGCGAAGACCCAGGCGGCTTCATTCGTGCCCGTACGGTGCCGGAACGTCTCCGCGGGGCCTGGGAGTGCGGGGTCGGTGGTGGAGTTCGGCACGAGGTCCAGCCGTCCCGGTTCGATCCCGGCACGGATGTACATCCGGCGGCTGGTCGCGGACAGCACCACGACACGGTCCGCGCGACGCAGCAGTGGATGGGCGGCGGCTCCGCGGCGCCCGGCCCACGCCAGTGGCGCGGTGGCCACGGACGAGCCGCGGTAGCAGCCGTTCCGCAGCCCGGCCCACCGGTCGCCGTCGGGGCACCGGGTGCACATCGCTCCGTGCCGGTACAGCGTGGCGGCGGCGCACAGCGGCCGGTAGTTGTGCACCGTGGCGACGACCGGTCCGTCCCAGCGCCGCAGCCAGGAGTTCCCGTAGTTGGGGAAGAGGTTGTGCACATGGACCACGTCCGGACGCAGCCTCCGCAGGTCGGCCAGGGGGGAACGGCCTCGCCCGCTACTCACGGTGGCGGCGGCCCGCAATGGGTAGAACCGGGAGCGGCCGAGTTCGTCGGTGTGCGCGGCCACGAGGTGCGCCTCGTGACCCGCTCCGGCGAGGGCTGCCAGCTGATCGGCCACGGCCTGGTTCTCGCCGCTGGGAGTGGCCGAACTGTAGAAGCTGTGCACCACGGCGACGCGCAAGGGCGAGGAGCCGTGCCGCAAAGCCGTGCCGGGAGCCATCAGCCGCGCGTGAGCGTGTAGTTGCGCGCCTCCGCGTGGCGCACGACGTAACCGGCGTCCTCCAGTAGGCGGAGCCGTCGGCGCAGGGCCCAGGGGCTTTGCGGAGTGTCGAATTCGATGCAGAGAACTCGCGGCAGTGTGCCCTCGGCGAGAATCCGGTCAAGCACTGGTTCCTCGGCTCCTTCGATGTCCATTTTCAGCAGGTCGACCCGCTGGTGTCCCAGCTTCCTCATGAAGGTGGTCAATGTGTGGCACTGGGCGTCGAACCCAGGCCCCTGACCACGGACCTCGGTCGCGGAGTGGGACACGTGCGCGGGATCGGCGGGTGGATGGAAGTGCAGCACCGCGTCCTCCTTCCACAACCCGAAGGGGAGGAAATGCCATCGCGGTTCGGTGACTCCTCCGGCGAACGCGACCGAGCGGGGTGTGGGGTCCATGGCCCAGACCTCACACCCGAAGCGCCGGATGAGGGCGAGGTCGAAACTGACGTCCTCGCCGACACCTGCCGCGTAGACGACGGAATCCTCACCGATCAGGTCGGTGGGGACCCACCACCCTCCGTATGCGCTGCCGAACCGCTCCAGACCGTGACCCGGGAGAATCCGGGTCAGCCAGGGCACGACGGCCTCCGCGGTCTTCAGCTTGATCCGCCGGGTGAGGTGTGCCGCCGCCATGTGCGTCACACGCGTTCCGTGGCGACGAGGCCGAAGGTCGTCGGCGGGAAGAGGCGCTCTCCGACGGCCTGAAGCAACCCCGACTGGGTGGACCAGTAACGCCGGACCTCCACCGTCGCGAAGGCCGGTGCGAGCAGGTCCCGCAGGGCTTCCTCGTCGACGCCGTCGCGGACGACGTGGTACTCGACCATGTCGGCCTCATTGGCGTCGTCGTAGACGCCGCGTAGCCGGCGCAGGCGGGTGGCGAGGCCGCGGCGGAGCTGACCCTGGCCGAGGCGCCAGAGGAAGTACGCGTTCCGGTCCAGACTCAGCGACACCCGTGACCGGCGCGGGTACCACAGGGGATCCTGGACACTGAGGAACGCGCCGCCGGGAACGATGCGCTCGATGAGCTGCCTGACAGTGCCCAGGTAGTCGGGGATGTGGTGCAGCACGGAGATGCACACCACGGCGTCGAGCGGCCCGGCCTGGCAGGCCGCGGTGCCGTCCTTGTCGTGGATCACGGTGACCTGCGGATTGCGGTGGAAGCGGCTCCGGAGGAAGCGGACGCTCGGCTCGCTCATCTCCGTCACCGTGACCTGCGCGCCCGCGGCCACGAGATGATCGGTGAAGGTGCCGTGTCCGGCTCCCAGTTCGAGCACCCGGCACTGCCCGTTCCGGTCGGTGACCTGTTGGACCAGGGTGTGGAGGTCTCCGATCAGCCGGTCGCGAATCGTGTGGTGGCGAATGTGGGGGGAGCCCGCCGCGTAGTCGTGCCCGACTCCGTGCTCGCGCTCTTGCAGATCCCCCATCGAGGGTGTGACCGGAGTGATCGTCATGGCCGTACCTTAGGAACGATGTCGGGATTTTCCCGGCCTTGGCCGACGAGTCGGCCCGAATTCAGGCGATCGGATGCCGCGTGTACCGCACCGCTGTCCGCTCGCACCGGGCGTGACGCCTGGCGCACCACCCCGTGGACGAAGCGCGCGTTGCCGAACAGGTACCGGCGCCACAGGCGGCGTGGTTCACAGCCGAGCCGGAACAGCCATTCCAGCCCGCTGTGCCGCATCCAGTGCGGTGCCTGCGGCTTGTTGCCGGCGATGAAGTCGAAGGCCGCGCCCACGGCCACGGCCACCACCGGCAGGGCGTCGCACAGTTCGGCGGCCCAGCGGTCCTGCTTCGGCGTGCCGAGTCCGACCCAGACGATGTCCGCCTCGGCGGAACGGATTTCCTCCACCTGCTGCCGCCATTCGTGGACGTGCAGGGGTCGGAAGGGCGGGGAGCAGGTGCCGACGATCCGCGCCCCGGGATAGCGCCGCCGCAGCTCCTGGTGGAGTGCGTCGAGCACCTGGGGCGTGGAGCCGAGAAGGTAGTGGTTCAGATCCGTGTGCTGAGTCAGGGCGAAGACGTCCGTGAGGAGGTCGGGGCCATAGACACGCGTGCCCGGCAGTGCGGCGCTCGGATGCAGCAGTCGGTTGGCCCACACGACCGGCTGCCCGTCGGGGAGGTTGAGGGCGGCCGAGCGGAGGATGCCGCGCAGTTCGGGGTCCCGGTCGGCCAGCGCGAGCGTGTAGGCGTTGGACAGGTGTACGTCACTGCCGCGCCGGATGCCGGAGGCGCCGGGTCCGTCGGTGAGCCCATGGCGTGCCTCGCGCATCCGGCCGGCCAGGTGCACGACATGGCCGGCCGCACTGTCGCGGGTGTGCGCGGTGATGGGCACACCGAGGCACTCGATCACGGGAGCCGCCGTCACCGCTGTCGTTCGACTGCTCGGAGGGGCGGTCATGAGCGGGCGGCTTCGGAGCTCGGCGTGCATCCGGCGTGCCGCGTGCCCCTCCCGGCGATCTCCCCGGGGGTCAGACGCCGGCGGAAGTACGTGACGGTGTCGCACAGGCCGCGTTCCACGGGAGTCGTGGGTTCCCAGTTCAGCAATTCGCGGGCCAGGGCGATGTCCGGACGCCGCCGCTCGGGGTCGTCCTGGGGACGGGGAATGAGCGTGATCTCGGAGCGGGACCGGGTGAGCTTGCCGATCCACTGTGCCAGCTCCAGCATGGAGACCTCGTGTGGATTGCCCAGGTTGACGGGTCCGCAGTGGTCGCCGGCCAACATGAGCAGCAGGCCTTCGACCACATCGTCGACGTAGCACAGGGACCTGGTCTGGCTGCCGTCACCGCTGACCGTGATCGGGTCCCCGCTCAGCGCCTGGCGGATGAAGGTGGGGATCGCCCGTCCGTCGTCCGGGCGCATCCGCGGCCCGAAGGTGTTGAAGATGCGCACGATCTTGGCGTCCACACCACGGCTCCTGCGGTACGCCATCGTCAGTGCCTCACCGAAGCGCTTCGCCTCGTCGTACACCGAACGCGGGCCCACCGGGTTCACATGTCCCCAGTAGCCCTCCGGCTGAGGATGGACCAGCGGGTCGCCGTACGACTCGGAGGTGGAGGCCAGCAGGAAGCGGGCGCCCTTGGCGGCGGCCAGATCCAGGGCGTGCCAGGTGCCGGCGGAGCCCACTCGGAGTGTCTCCAGGGGCAGTCTCAGGTAGTCCGCGGGCGAGGCTGGTGAAGCCATGTGAAAGACGGCGTCCACCGGCCCTGGGTCGTCCAGGCCCTGGGTGATGTCCCGATGACGGAACTGGAAGCGCCGGTCACCCGTGAGGTGCTCGATGTTCTCGGGGCTGGATGTCAGGAAGTTGTCCACGCAGACGACTTCGTGGTCCGCCTGAAGCAGCCGTTCACACAAATGGGAGCCGAGAAACCCGGCCCCACCCGTCACTACCGCACGCATGCAGGTCCTCTCGGCCGCCCCGCCCAGGCTGGTGGCGAGGTCGAGCTTCGGTGTCATTGCCGAAGTGTAGGTCAATGTCGTGTTTCTATTTCTTAGTCAGGAATAGCCCGATTGAGATGTTCTGCGGGCCCCATGCGCCCGGACAAGGACACGTTTCACCCGTTCTGCCGCAGAAAGCGAAGGGATGCGCGATGCCGGTAACCGCTGCGAAGACGGCTCCCCACCGGCCGGTCCCCTGGGGGCGGGCGCACGGGGGAGTCCGGGCCGCCAAGCGGTTCATCGACTGCGCGGGGGCCGCCGTCCTGCTCCTGTTCGTGGCGCCGGTGCTGATCGCCGCCGCCGTCGCGGTGAAGCTCGACAGTCCGGGCCCGCTGCTGTTCCGCCAGCGCCGCACCGGTTGGCGGGGCAAGGAGTTCCACGTCCTGAAGTTGAGGACGATGCACGTCGGTTCGGAGCGGTTGCGCGTCGCCATGGAGGAGTCCAACGAGGCCGACGGGCACCTCTTCAAGATCCGCGAGGACCCGCGGGTGACCAGGGCCGGGCGCTGGTTGCGGCGTTACTCCCTGGACGAGTTGCCGCAACTGGTCAATGTGCTGCGAGGGCAGATGTCCCTGGTCGGCCCCCGTCCGCTCCCGGTCGTGGACTCGGCGTTCACCGGGGAGGCCCGGCGCCGCCTGCTGGTCCGCCCCGGGATCACCGGTCTGTGGCAGGTGAGCGGACGGTCCGACCTCGCCTGGGAGGACGCCCTGCGTCTGGACCTTGAGTACGTCGACACCTGTTCGATCAGGCTGGACCTGGCGATCCTCTGCCGGACCCTCCCCGCCGTGCTGCGCGGTGACGGCGCCTACTGAGCCGGCTCCCGCGCGACGCGCGGAGGGTTCACCTCCACACCCCGCGCCCCACAGGGCGTCGGGGGAGCCTACGGGCCCCAGCGAACGAGATCAGCCAGGGAGTGACATCAGATGTCCGAGACTCGCCGTGGTGCGTCGCGGGGGCAGAAACCCCCGCTCGGTGCGGAGCGGGCCCGATGGACTGCGCGCCGGTGCAAGGAGTGGGTCCTGCCCGCCGTGATCGTCCGCCGACTGCGCGACCGTCGTGTCAGGATGCCGCTGTACGCCGCGGCCGGACTGGTCCTGGCCGGCGCCGCCTGGATCGCGGTCACCGGCGTACTCGCCCGAAATGAGCTGCTGGCCGCCCAGCGGAGCCTGGAGACGCTGCGGCGGCAGCAGCCCGCAGCGGCCCCGGTCACCGCTGCCGGCCCGCCTGCGGCGCCGACCGCAACAGTGCAGGACGCGGTGCGCGACGCCACCGGCCACGCCTCCCGGGCTCATCGGCTCACGACCGGCCCCGCCTGGTTCCCGGCGGCTCATCTGCCCCTTCTCGGCGGTCCCTTCCGTACGGTGCGCGGTATCGCGGAGGCCTCCGACCGGCTGGCCCACGACGTGCTCTCTCCCCTGACGCGCACCGTCGCGGAACTCGATGCCACCGGGACGGACGACGGCCGGCACCTGGACCTCTCCGCGCTGCGCCGTGTGGCTCCCCTTCTCGGACAGGCCTCGCACAGCGCATCGAGGGTGCGTGCCGAGGTCGACGCCCTCCCGCACAGCACCTGGCTGCCGGCCACCGACCGGGCGCGCACCGAACTCGCCCGGCAGCTCGACCGGATCACCCAGCTCGCCCACGATGCCGCCGCGGCGGCCCGGTTGATGCCCCCGATGCTCGGAGCCGACGGACCGCGGCGGTATCTGGCGGTGTTCGAGAACACCGCCGAGGCTCGTGGAACGGGTGGGCTGCCCGGAGCCTTCGCGGTGCTCAGGGCGGAGCGGGGCCGACTGAGCTTCGAGCACTTCGGCAACGACACCGAACTGACCGAGGCCTATGCGGACGTCGACCTGGGAGCGGAGTTCAACGGGCTCTACGGTCCCAGCGCCCCGACCCGGACCTGGGTCAACTCCAACATGAGCCCGCACTTCCCGTACGCGGCGCGGATCTGGGCCGCGGCGTGGCAGCGGCACAGCGGCCAGAGGGTGGACGGCGCCTTCGGCCTGGACCCCGGTGCGGTCTCCGGGCTCCTCACCGCCTCCGGCCCTGCCCGGCTGCCCGACGGGAGCGCCGTCACCGCCCACAACGTCGTCGATCTCAGCGAGCGTGCCAGCTACGCGCTCCACCCGGACTTCAAGCGGCGCAAGGCGTACTTCCTCGATGTGGCGCGCGCGGTGGCCATCCGGCTGCTCGGCGCGTCGACGGACCCCACGCGCCGGACCGCACTCTTCTCGGCACTGCACCGGCAGTTGGGAGACGGGCGGATCAAGGTGTGGAGTAGGCACGCGGCGGAGCAGCGCGAGCTCCTGGCGCGGTCGTTCGGCGGAGCCCTGCCCGGAAGATCCGCTCCACTGGCCGGACTGGTCGTCAACAACGCGGCGGGTACGAAGCTCGACTACTACCTCGACCGCCGGCTCGTATGGGCACCGGGCCGGTGCGTCGACGGCCGGCGGGAGGTCACCGTGACCGTGCGCCTCGCCAACCGGGCCCCTGTCTCGGGACTCCCGCCGTACGTCGTCCAGCGGGTGGACGACCCGCCCTACGACACCCGGCCGGGTGACAACCGCCTCCTGGTGTCCTATTACGCCAGTGCCGGCGCCACCCTGTCCGGTGCCACCCTGGACGGACGCTCAGCTCAGCTCAGCCACGGCACCGAGCGGGGCCACCCGGTCTTCACCCTCGACGTCGAGTTGCCCGCGGGCGCCGCGCGCACCCTCGTACTCCACTTGCTGGAGCCTCCGGCGGCCCGTTCTGCCCACGTGCTGCGTCAGCCCCTGGTGCGCCCCCTGCGGGCCAGAGCGCTCCCGAGCGGTCCGTGCACCGGCTGATCCGCCTGCTCGACGGTACGGGATCCGGTTCCGGGTCGGCAGTGCCGGAACGCACGCCTCGCCGACACCGATGGGCGGCTCCGGCCGACTCGGCGAGAGAGGGAGCGTTTTGGCCGCGTATCGCAGATACGATCACGTAGCTACCGAATATCAATGTTGATGCCGTTTTGCACACTTGGGATGGATACCTTGAATCTGTCCGACTACCTTCGGTTCCTGGTCAGGCGCTGGCGCATCATCGCGGCGCTGGGCCTGCTGGGAACAGCGGTCGGCGCGTTCGTCACCCACACCACCACACCGCAGTACCAGGCCACCTCGACCCTCTTCGTGTCGCTCCAGGACTGGGACGACACGGTCAAGCTCAATCAGGGCAACAGCTTCGCCCAGGCTCGCGTCCGCTCCTACGCGGAAGTGGTCACCAGCCCTTACGTGACCGAACCGGTCGCCGAGTTTCTGCGCCTGGACATGACGGCCTCACAGCTGGCCCAGAAGATCACCACAGAGGTGCCTCTCGAAACGGTACTTCTCAAGATCACGGTCACCGACACCAAACCGTCCCGGGCGGCCCGGATCAGCAACGCGGTCGCCCACCGCTTCGCCGAGGTCATCGCCAAGATCGAACGACCGGAGGGCGCCCGGCTCTCGCCCGTCCGGCTGAGCATCACCGAGCACGCCACCAGGCCCAAGACGCCGACCTCACCGAACCTGGTGCTCAACCTCGCACTCGGGCTCGTGGCCGGCCTGGGGCTCGGAACCGGCCTGGCGGTCGCGCGGGAGTCACTGGACACCTCGGTGCGCAGCCGCAACGACCTCACCCGGTGTCTCGCCGACACCGGCGGACCGGCCGTACTCGGCAGCGTCGTCCTCGACCAGAGTGCCTCCCGGCACGCGGTGGCGGTGGACGACGACTCGTTCGGCCGGCGGGCGGAAGACTTCAGACGGCTGCGCACCAACCTCCGGTTCGTCGACGTCGACGCTCCGCCCAAGGTCATCGCGGTCACCAGCGCGGTGCCTGCCGAGGGGAAGACGAGCATCTCGATCAACCTGGCGTCCTCCCTGGCCGAGTTCGGTTCCTCGGTCTGCCTGGTCGACGCCGACCTGCGGCGCCCCTGCGTGGCCTCCGCGCTCGGCCTGGTACAGGACGCCGGACTGACCACCGTTTTGATCGGCCAGGCGAACACCGAGAACGTGATGCAGTCGGCGGGCTCATTCTCGGTGCTGGCCAGCGGGGTACTGCCGCCGAACCCCGCGGAGATGCTGGGCTCGGAGCAGTTCCGCGCCGTGGTGCGCTCGCTCGCCGACAGGTTCGACCATGTGGTGATCGACACCGCACCGGTCCTCCCGGTCGCGGACACCCCGGCGATGGCCTCGGCGGTCGACGGCTACCTGCTGGCCGCCCGGTACGCGAAGAGCTCACGAGCGCAGGTCACCGACGCCGTGCGCGCCCTGCAAGACGTGGGCGCCACGGTGCTCGGAAGCGTACTCAACATGGTGCCCGCCAAGCGCGACAGCGAGCAGTACGGCTACGGGTACCGTCCCAAGACCTCGGGACGCCGGGGGCGGCTCCGGCTCCTGGCCCGGCTCATGCTCCGGCCACGGCTCCGCCGCCGCGGCAGGCCGGCGACGATCGGCGCCTTCCCCGCGCCGGCCGCACCGACGGGAAAGGACACCACTCCGGTGGCCGCCCAGGAAGGCGGAGACCATCACTGACCGCGGAGAGGACGCCGCGGCCGGCCCGGGCCGCGCCCGGCAGGTGCCGCGCCGTCGGCCAGGCGGTCGTCGGCGCCGGAGACCCGGCATGACGGTTCGCGGCTCCCGGCCGATGGCCCGGTGCGGGCGGATGCGTGCGCTCCCGGCCCTCGCGGCCGCGGTCCTGGGAGGCTCGGCACTGCTCACCTCCTGTACGGCTGACGACCGCTCACCGGTGCGCACGCAGGCCGTTGCCGGGTCTGCCGCGGGGTCGGTCGAGCAACTGAGGGTCAGGGTCCTCGACGTCCTGCCCCACGACCCGAAGGCCTACACGCAGGGCCTGGAGCTGGCCGGGCGAACCCTGTACGAGGGGACGGGCATGGCCGGTGAGTCGTCGATCCGCCGGGGCCCGCCCGGCCGGCGTCCCACCGTCCGTGCCGGCCTGCCGGCGCCACTGTTCGGGGAGGGGATCACCGTCCTCGGACGGACGCTGTGGCAGTTGACCTTCCGGGACCGCATCGCCATCGAACGGGACGCCAAAACCCTGGCCGAGCTGCGTCGTCTCCCCTACCCGGCGGAGGGCTGGGGCGTATGCCACCAGCCGGGGCGCGGGCGGCTGGTCACCAGTGACGGTTCCGCTCGGCTCACCTTGCGGGACCCGCGCACGCTGGCCCCGACGGGTGAACTCCTCGTCACTCTTCGAGGCCGTCCGGTGCCGCAGCTCAACGAGCTGGAATGCGTGGGCGACCGTGTGTACGCCAATGTCTGGCCCTCCGACCGAATCGTGCGCGTCGACACGGGTACCGGCGCGGTCACCGCTCAGATCGACGCCTCGGGACTGCTGCCCTCGAAGGAGCGGCGGCCCGCCGAGGTGCTCAACGGCATCGCCGCCATCCCGGGCACCGATGAGTTCCTGCTCACCGGCAAGTGGTGGCCGAAGATGTTCCGGGTGGCTTTCGTCGCCGGGTGATCCGGTCCCGGTCCGGCCGGCCCGGCCGCGCGGTGGCTACGTCGTCGGGGCCGCGCCGCACGCAGCTCCACCAGCGGGAAGCGGAGCTCTGGCAGGTGCCGGTGCTGGAGAAGGTTCTGGCGTCGGGTCGCTCCCCGGCGATGGCGTCGCTCTCGGAGGAGACGTTCGGGCCCCGACTCCGACCACTTCGGGTCTCAACTCCGGCGGATCGTAGACGCGTCGGAGAACGCCTTCCGGCTTCTACTTCTGTCGCCGCAGCCCGCGCAGACCGAGCAGGGCGGCGCACGCCAAGGCCACGGCGATGACGCCGGTCCTGAGGTTGCCGCCGAACCCGTCGTCGGCGGCGCCGTCGTCCCGTGCGGCCGAACCGCCGCTCCCGGGCGAGTCGGAGCCGCCGCCCCCGGGAGCGTCCTGCGGCTCCACAGGGCTGTCCGCGCCCTCGGCGCCGTACATGAGCTTCTCGCCGTCGGCGGTGTAGGTGACGGACTCTCCCTGGCCGAGGAACGGCACTCCGAGGCGTTCCTTCCGCTTGATCTTCCCGCCGTTCCAGTCGTAGGCGATCGCGCCGAAGTAGCTGCGGACGACGAGGTGTTCGCCGTCCGGGGAGAGGGTGGCGTCGGTGGCCTCCAGGTCGGGGACGGCCGCGACGGGGCGGAAGGTGTTCGACCCGGAGGGCGAGAGCCGGGCCGGGCCCTCGTACAGATGCCCGCCCTTCTCGTTCTTGTCGACGATGTAGACGCGGCCCGTCTTCGGGTGCACGACGAGGGACTCGGCGTCCCGCGCGCCGTCGGAGTACTTCACGACGTACTGCGTGGCCTTGATCGTCTGGTCGCGCAGGTTCTTCGGCTCGGGCAGCCGGTAGATCCAGACGTACGGCCAGGTGCCGCCGAGGTTGTCGCCTATGTCGCCGACGTAGATCTGGTTGTCCGGCCCGATGGAGACGGCCTCGACGTCGCGCGGACTGCCCACGCCGGACAGGGTGATCGTGGCGACCGTCTCGCCCGTCGAGCCGTCGACGGCGTAGAGGTAGGCCCCGTCGTCGCTGTCGTTGTGGGTCCAGTAGATGCCGGGGTGCTGCCGCGAGGCCGCCAGGCCGCTGGACTCGGTGATGCGCGGGTCCTTGATCGTGAACTTCTCGTCGCCGTCGGCGGCTGAGGCGGGCACGGCGAGGGCGCCCGTGAGAAGGGCCGCGGCGAGAAGGGCGAACGGTCTGCGCATGCCCCAAGCCTGCCATCCCGCCCGACCGTTCAGTGGGGCGTGGCCCGACTCACACTCCGCCGGAGGGCCTGATCGTCCATGATGAGCGGATGCTCAGGTTCATGCCCGTCGGTGACTCCATGACGATCGGAAGCACGGGCGAACACACATGGCGCTACCGGCTGTGGCAGCACCTGTGCCGTTCCTACGGCGGTCCCTTCACCCTCGTCGGCCCGCGCGAGACGCTCTACGACCAGGCAGCCGGGGCCCCGGTGTCGTACGCCTACGCCGATCCGGACTTCCCGCGTGCCCACCTGGCCGGCTGGGGCGAGGGCTGGCAGCACATGGCGCCGCTGATCGGCGACGCGGTGCGCTCGTGCCGCGCGGACGTGCTCCTGGTCTCGCTCGGCCTCATCGACCTGGGCTTCTACACGAACGCCGAGCAGACCGCCGAGAACGTCCGGGCCTTCGTGACCGAGGCACGAGCGGCGAACCGGCGGGTGGGCATGGTGTGGCTGCCGGTCACCCCGAACGTGCGCGCCCGGTCGGACTCGGCCTTCGCCACCGAGGTCGCCCGCTTCAACGAACTCCTCGCCAAGACGGCCGCGGACCTCGACGAGCCCGGCTCCCCCGTCCTGCTGGCCTCACCCCCGCCGTCGTACGACGTCGACACCGACACCTATGACGGCACCCACCCCAACGCGAGCGGCGAACACAAGATCGCGGCGGCCTTCGCCGAGGCGATGCACCAGGGCTGGGCCCTGGCCGGTCCTTACGAGCCGTAACGCGCTCGCCTCCGGGTCCCGGTCACCGGCCACGAGCATCGGTCGGCCTCCCCCTCGGACGACCGGCACGCCGGTGACGCGCGCGGCGCGGTGCGCTGAGGCCGTCACCCTTCCCGGCCCGGTGCCCGACCTCCACCGGGCCGGGGACGCACCCGAGTTCACCCCGGCGAACGGCCCGGCGACGACGAACAGGTGTGGTGCGTAAGGGAAGCGGATTTGTCACTTCACCATGCGAAAGCTTCGGGGGACGGTCCCGGCCCCGGGAAGATCTCGTCGAGAGCCGCAAGAAGCTCCGCGCCCAGGTCCAGGTCGAGGGCGCGCAGCGCCGAGTCAAGCTGCTCCTGCGTGCGCGGGCCGACGATCGGTCCTGTCACGCCGGGACGGGTGAGCAGCCAGGCCAGGGCGGCCTCGCCCGGTTCGATGCCGTGCCTGTCGAGCAGGTTCTCGTACGCCTGGATCTGCTCGCGCGTGCGGGCGTCCTTGAGGGCATCGGCGGCCCGTCCGCTCGCCCGGCGCCCCTCCGTGGCCTCCTTCTTGAGGACTCCGCCGAGCAGCCCGCCGTGCAGCGGCGACCACGGGATGACGCCGAGGCCGTAGTCCTGCGCGGCAGGGATGACCTCCATCTCGGCGCGGCGCTCGGCGAGGTTGTAGAGGCACTGCTCGCTGACGAGCCCGACCCGGCCGTGTGTCTTCGCGTTCTCGTTGGCCTGGGCGATCTTGTAGCCGGGGAAGTTCGAGGAACCGGCGTACAGGATCTTCCCTTGTTGCACCAGGACGTCGATCGCCTGCCAGATCTCCTCGAACGGCGTCGAACGGTCGATGTGATGGAACTGGTAGACATCGATGTAGTCGGTCTGGAGCCGCTTGAGGGAAGCGTCCACGGCGCGGCGGATGTTCACGGCGCTGAGCCGGTCATGGTTGGGCCAGGCCGGTCCGTCGGCGCCCATGTTCCCGTAGACCTTGGTGGCCAGGACCGTCTTGTCACGACGCCCGCCCTTGGCGAACCAGGTACCGACGATCTCCTCGGTGCGCCCCTTGTTCTCGCCCCACCCGTACACATTTGCAGTGTCAACGAAATTCAGCCCCGCATCGAGCGCCGCATCCATGATGGTGTGGCTGGTGGCTTCATCCGTCTGAGGCCCGAAGTTCATCGTGCCGAGCACGATGCGGCTGACCTTGAGCCCGGTACGTCCCAGCTGCGTGTATTCCATGGCCGCCAAGCGAACCCCTTCGAGTCCACTCCACGCAAGACGTCCGGCGGGCAGCGGGTACGCCTACCTCAGGCGCCCTCGCCGATGTGCCGGTACAGCGTGGCGCGTGAGAGGCCCAGGGCCCTGGCGATGGCGTTGACGCTCTCGCCCTTGGCCCGTCTGGAGCGGGCGACCGTGAGCATGTCGTCGTTCATGACAGCGGGCCGTCCACCGGTACGCCCCTGCGCCCTGGCCTGGCTGCTCACCCGCCCCGGCGTGACCGGCCCGATCGTCGGTCCGCGCACCGCCGAGCAGCTGGCCTCAGCGGTCCGCGCCTCCGAGCTGGAACTGTCCGAGGAGCTCCTGACGGGCTTGGACGAGATCTTCCCGGGCCCGGGCCCGAGCCCGGAGGCCTTCGCCTGGTGAACGCCCCGTGAGGGGCGGGGCTGGTCCGGCGTGCGGCTCCGCCGCGGGCGTGACCAGCCCTCACCGGCCCGCAGCCGGGGAAACGGCCGTCCGCCGTCCCCGCCGCCCTACCTCCCCAGCACGGAAGCCAGGGCGACGACGAGGAACATCAGCACGAGCACACCGGCCATGATCCGGTTGCGGGTTTTCGGGTCCACGGTACCGAGCCTAACCGGCGCCCCCGAGCGGCCAGCGCCCGACCGCCTCGTACCGGGGCTGCTCCCCGGCGACCCCGGACGTCGGAAGGTTGCTGCGCACCAGGCACAGCTCGCGCACGGTCCAGGTCCGTCCGGTGAATCCCGCGAGGGCGTCCAGGAAGGCCCGCACGTCCCCCGCCGCCCGGTTCCGCGCCACGGTCAGATGGGCCTTGTACCGCCGGTGCTCCCCCATCGGCACCCCCGCTTTGCGCGCCGCCGCCTCGACCCGCTCGGCCAGCAGCCGGAGGGTCGCCAGGTCCCCTTCGGCCCCGGCCCACAGCGCTTTCCCGTGCCCGAACTGTCCCCCGCCCCGCACGGCCAGCGCGAACGGCTCGGTACGGCGCGCGGCACGCTCCAGCCGCTCCGACAGCTCCGGGACGAGGCCGTCGTCGACCTCGCCGTAGAAGGCGAGCGTGAAGTGCCAGCCGGGACGGCCCGTCCAGCGCATGCCGTCGGCGCCGGGCAGGGCGCGCAACTCGTCCACCACCGTGCCGAGTTCACGGCACACCTCGTCGGGGGGCAGCACGGCCGCGAAGAGTCTCATGGGTCCAGCCTGGCACCATGAGGCCATGCGGATCACCATCCGGGACGGCGGGCCCGACGGCATTCCCTCGATACTCGCGATGCTCGACGGCTGCGTGGAGTGGCTGGTCTCCCAGGGGCGCACGGGCCAGTGGGGGACGCGGCCCCTGTCTCAGAGTCCGAAGACGGTGGAGTCCGTCGGCCGGTACATGGCGGAGGGCAGCGTGTACATGGCCGACGTGGACGGCGTCCCCGCCGGCACCCTGACGCTCACCGGCTCGGCGGGCGCCCACCTGTCCCACCTCCCGCAGCCCGGCGAACCCGAGCGCTACATCCACTGGCTCGCCTCCGACCGCCGCTTCGCGGGACTCGGCGTGGGCAGCGCCCTGCTGGCCCACGCCGCCGAGGAGACCCGCCGCGCCGGGGTCTCCCTGCTCCGCGTCGACTGCTACGCCGGGGACGACGGCAAGCTCGTCCGCTACTACGAGGCCCACGGCTTCACCCGCGCCGAGGCCTTCACGGTCGGCGAGAACGAGTGGCCGGGGCAGTTGCTGGCCCGGCGGGTGCAGGCGGCCTCCTGACCCGGGCGTGTCCCGGTCACCGTGCGTATCGTTGTACCGCGCGGCCGGATCCATCCACGGGTGCGGCCGGGGAGGAGCGCCACGATGACCGTCCTTGACGACAGGATCGAGATGGCCGACAGCAGCGGTGAACTCACCCTCGACACCATGTTCGAGTGGGTGGAGACGATGCCGGTCCCCGAGGGCTACAAGGTCGAGATCGTCGGGGGGAACATCTTCATGGCGCCTCAGCGGGACACCCACTGGGACATCATCGCGGACATCTACGACCAGCTGCGCGGCAAGTACCCGCGCAAGCGCGTGAAGTCCGACGTCCGTGTCGACTACCCGGGCCACCTCAACGGCTTCGCCTCCGACATCACCGTGATGGCGGAGGGCGCGGCGAAGAACGACAAGGGCCTGTGGCGCTACCAGGACGTCGAGTTCGTCGCCGAGGTGATCTCCAGGAAGACCGGGGCGAACGACTACGGCCCCAAGAAGGACGCCTACGCCGCAGCCGGTGTGCCGGTGTACCTGATCGTGGATCCGTACACCGGCCGCTGGCATCTGCACACCAAACCCAAGGACGGCGAGTACCGGGGCGAGCTGAGCCTGGACTTCGGGGACGAGATCGACCTGACGGGCACCGTGGTCGGCCTCGTCCTCACGACCGGCGAATTCCCCCGGGACTGATCGGGCCCGATCGGGCCCTACGCCGCCGGGGCCAGCTGACCCTGCTCGCGGGGGACGAACCGCACCCGGGGGTGGCCGCCGTACCAGCCGACCGAGAGGCGCAGGTTGCCGACGCGGGCCAGGATCAGGCCGATGACGGCCGCCGCGATCGCCGCCACCGCGCCGCCGGCCGCGAGGCCGACCCGGGCGCCGTACGTGTCGGTGACCCAGCCGACGATGGGGGCGCCGACCGGGGAGCCGCCGAGGAAGACCATCATGTAGAGGGCCATGACGCGGCCGCGCATGGCCGGGTCCGTGGACATCTGGATGCTGGTGTTCGTCGTGACGTTGACCGTCATGCCGAACAGGCCCAGCGGGACCATGAGCAGCGCGAACATCCACAGCGCGGGGGTCGTCGCCGCGAGGATCTCCAGTGCGCCGAAGGCCATGGCCGCCACGATCAGCAGCCGCAGCCGGGCCGTGCCCCGCCGCGCGGCGAGCAGGGCGCCCGCGACCGAGCCGACCGCCATCAGCGTGTTGAACATGCTGTACGCGCCGGCCCCCGCGTGGAACACGTCGTCCGCGAAGGCCGACAGGTAGACGGGGAAGTTGAAGGCGAACGTGCCGACGAAGCCGACCAGGACGATCGGCCAGATCAGTTCGGGGCGGCCGGTGACGTAGCGCACGCCCTCCCGCAGCTGTCCCTTGCCCCGCGGGGCGCGCTCGACGGTGTGCAGCTCACGGGCACGCATCAGCAGCAGGCCGGTGAGCGGCGCGATGAAGGACAGGCCGTTGAAGAGGAACGCGTAGCCGGTGCCGACGCCGGTGATGAGCAGGCCCGCGACGGCGGGGCCGACCAGGCGGGCCGACTGGAAGTTCGCCGAGTTCAGGCTGACCGCGTTCTGCAGCTGCCCGGGGCCGACCAGCTCGGAGACGAAGGACTGCCGGGCCGGGTTGTCGACGACGGTCGCGAGACCGACCGCGAACGCGGCGACGTACACGTGCCACACCTGGACGTGCCCGGTGAGCGTGAGGACGGCCAGGGCGATCGCGGTGAGGGCCATCGCCGACTGTGTCACGAGCAGCGCGGGCCGCTTGCGCAGCCGGTCGACGAGGACACCGCCGTAGAGGCCGAAGAGCAGCATCGGCAGGAACTGCAGCGCGGTCGTTATGCCGACGGCGGTGGAGGAGCCGGTGAGGCTGAGCACCAGCCAGTCCTGGGCGATGCGCTGCATCCAGGTGCCGATGTTGGAGACGACCTGCCCCAGGAAGAACAGGCGGTAGTTCCGCACCCTCAGGGAGGAGAACATCGAGGACGTGCGGGCGGGCCGGGCGGCGGGTGTGCCGGGGGTGGGCGGGGAGTCGTGGGGGTCAGGTGCGGGGGCGGAAGCTGCTCCGGGTCCCGAACTCAAAGGGTTCGCCTCCTTGCTGCATACGGGTTACAGGTGCGCGAGCTTCTCCAGCACGGGGGCGGCGGCGCGGAGTTTCACCCACTCGTCGTCGTCGAGGTTCTCCACCAGCGTGGCCAGGAACGCGTTCCGCTTGGCGCGGCTCTCCTGGAGCATGGCCTCGGCCTGCTCGGTGCGTGTGACGACCTTCTGGCGGCGGTCCTCGGGGTGCGGCTCCAGCCGGACCAGTCCCTTGGCCTCCAGCAGCGCCACGATGCGGGTCATCGACGGCGGCTGGACGTGTTCCTTGCGGGCGAGCTCGCCCGGTGTGGCCTTGCCGCACAGGGACAGGGTGCCCAGCACCGACATCTCGGTGGGGCTGAGCGACTCGTCGACCCGCTGGTGCTTGAGCCGACGGGACAGTCGCATCACGGCGGATCGGAGGGAGTTCACGGCGGCTACGTCGTCGCCATGGGTGAGGTCCGGCATGTTCTTTAGCGTAACTCATTACTCTAGCTAAAGACCAGTGGTCACGCACAGACCGGCCGTGACCCCCGCCACTGAAGCGTGACATCACTCATATGGGTGATAGAGCTGCGGAACGCCCCGCACCGTACCGAACGGTGCCGCAACCCTCATGGTCATGGGGACCAGCGTGCTCAGCCTGCGAATAGACCGCGACCTGCTCGAACGGCTCCGGCACCAGGCCGCGAAACGGGGAATGAGCGTCCAGGACCATGTGGTCCGGACGCTCATTCGAGATGACTTCGACCAGCGGTTCCAGGCCGCCGTCGAGGAGACGGAGCGGTTCTACGGGTCACCCGATCCCGGTGACGGGGATCAGGTCAGACCCAGCGCCGGCATCAGGTAGTAGAACGCGAACACCGCCGACACGACGTACATCGCCACCGGCACCTCCCGGCCCCGCCCGGCCGCCAGCCGCAGCACCACGAAGGTGATGAAGCCCATGCCGATGCCGTTGGTGATCGAGTAGGTGAAGGGCATCATCAGCATCGTCACGAAAGCCGGGACGGCGATGGTGTAGTCCGCCCAGTCGATCTCCTTGGCCGAACCGGCCATGATCAGGAAGCCGACCGCGACCAGCGCGGGCGTGGCCGCCTGGGACGGCACCATCGTGGCGACCGGTGTCAGGAAGAGGGCGGTGGCGAAGAGGCCGCCGGTGACGACGTTCGCGAGACCGGTCCGGGCCCCCTCGCCGACGCCCGCCGTGGACTCGACGAAGGCGGTCGTCGCGGAGGAGGAACTGGCGCCGCCGGCGGCGACCGCGAGGCCGTCGACGAACAGCACCTTGTTGATGCCGGGCATCTGCCCCTCGCCGTCGGTCAGCTTCGCCTCGTCGGAGACGCCCATGATCGTGCCCATCGCGTCGAAGAAGCACGACAGCAGCACGGTGAAGACGAAGAGCACGCCGGTGAGCATGCCGACCTTCCCGAAGCCGCCGAACAGGCTGACCTGCCCGATCAGCCCGAAGTCGGGGCTCGCGACCGGGTTGCCGGGCCAGTTCGGCGTGGTCAGCCCCCAGCTCGGCACCTTGGCCACCGCGTTGATGACGACCGCGAGGACCGTCATGGCGACGATCGAGATCAGGATCGCGCCGGAGACCTTGCGCACGATGAGCGCGAGGGTCAGCAGGGCGCCCAGGACGAAGACGAGCACCGGCCAGCCGTTGAGGTGCCCGTCACCGCCGAGCTGGAGCGGGACGGTGGTCTGTGCGGCGTCCGGCATGCGGGAGACGAAGCCCGCGTCGACGAGTCCGATCAGCATGATGAACAGGCCGATGCCGATGGAGATGGCCTTGCGCAGCCCGTAGGGCACGGCGTTCATGACGCGCTCGCGCAGTCCCGTGGCGACCAGCAGCATGACCACGAACCCGGCGAGGACGACCATGCCCATCGCGTCCGGCCAGGACATGCGCGGGGCCAGCTGGAGGGCGACGACGGAGTTCACGCCGAGGCCGGCGGCCAGCGCGATCGGGACGTTGCCGATGACGCCCATGAGGAGGGTGGTGAGCGCGGCGGTGAGGGCCGTCGCGGTGACCAGCTGCCCGTTGTCGAGCTGGTGACCGTACATGTCCTTCGCGCTGCCGAGGATGATCGGGTTCAGCACGATGATGTAGGCCATCGCGAAGAAGGTGGCGAGACCGCCCCGGACCTCGCGGGACAGGGTGCTGCCCCGCTCGGAGATCCGGAAGAAGCGGTCGAGTGAGCCGTACGTGGGCCCGGCTCCCGGCTGTTCAGGGGCGGGGACCTTGGCGGGAGCCGAGGAGGACATGTGTTTGGTGTTTCCTACGAAGAGAAGTGGACAGACACAAACCGTTTCAGTATGAACGTATAAGAGCGCGATCGGCCATCTCCGCGCGTAGACCTGATCGCCTCGTAAGCTGTCCCCATGGCGAAATGGACCCCCCGACACGAGGCGCCGGAGCCCTTGGAGGGCCCCGTGGTCGCCACCGTCACCGGCGGCACGATCCTGTGGTTCGTTCTCTTCCTCGTCCAGCTCCCCTTCTACGGCTGGTTCGACGACCACGGCCACACCTGGTGGGTGTGGACCTGCCTGGCCGGTGCCGGGCTGGGACTGATCGGCATCTGGTACGTCCGCAGGCGTGAAGCCGCGATCAAGCGGGCGGCGTCCGACGAGCACCTGACGGCGACGCCCGAAGCTCCCTAGCTAGTGCCGCAGCAGGCAACGTTCGCCCCGTCGTGACGCCCGGCACGCTCCCCCGTTCTCGGCTTCGCTCGAACGGGAGGGGCCCCCACCGCCGCACCGGGCACAAGCCCGAGTACACCCAGTACGAGGGCTTGCACCCGGCACGCCGAGAGCACGCACCGGACGCCGCTCCTTGACGGGCAAACGTTGCCCGCCGCGGCACTAGCCCGCTCTTCCCCGAGACACGCCTCCGCCCTCTCCCTACGCTCGTACAAGGCGGCGAAACGCTCGAGAACCGTCGGCGCGAAACCGCCGCCCGACCGGTGAGGAGTGCGGCGATGACGATGCGAGACAGCGCGGCCGAGGCCGACCGTGCCCTGAAGTCCAAGCACCGGGCGATGTGGGCCCAGGGCGACTACCCGTCCCTGGCCGCCGAGGTCATCCCCGAACTGGGAGCGATCCTGGTCGAGGCGTGCGGGGTGGGCTCCGGCCGGCGGGTGCTGGACGTGGGAGCCGGTTCCGGCAACGCCGCGATCCCGGCGGCCCTCGCCGGCGCGGACGTGGTGGCCGCCGACCTGACCCCGGAGCTCTTCGAAGCGGGCCGCCGGGAGGCCGGGAAGCAGGGCGCGGACCTCACCTGGCGGGAGGCCGACGCCGAGGCCCTGCCCTTCGGCGACGCGGAGTTCGACACCGTGCTGTCCTGCGTGGGCGTCATGTTCGCCCCGCACCATCAGCGGGCCGCCGACGAACTCGTCCGGGTCTGCCGTCCGGGCGGCACCATCGGGCTGCTCAGCTGGACGCCGCAGGGCTTCATCGGCCGGATGTTCGCCGCGATGAAGCCGTACGCGCCACCGCCCCCGCCCGGTGCCCAGCCGCCCCCGCTGTGGGGGGACGAGGACCATGTGCGCGCCCTCCTCGGCGACCGGGTCACGGACGTCAGGGCCGAGCGCCGCACGGTGCGGGTCGACCGCTTCGAGACGCCCGAGATGTTCCGCGACTACTTCAAGGAGCGTTACGGCCCGGCCATCAGTGTCTACAAGAACATCGCCGGTGAGCCCGAACGCGCCGCCGCCCTGGACGGTGCCCTGGTGGACCTCGCCCGCGACGGCGACCTCGGCACAGGCTCGGACGGGACGGTCCTGGAATGGGAGTACCTGCTGTTCACCGCACGCCGGGCGGGCTGACACCGGGGCGTGGCACCGGGGTCCTACGGCGTACAACTCCCGTACGACCACGGCACGAAGTCCGTCAGTCTGAGGTCGGATCTTCGCCGCATTCAGCGGGTGAAGCGGCAAAACCGCACGTACCGTCGAATGCATGACGCATCTCGACACGGGTGCCCGGACCGACTCCGCACGGCCGGCGACGGTCACCTCCCGTGAGACCGGCCTGACCGGTGCACAGGTCATCGAGCGGGTGGAACGCGGCCAGGTCAACGACGTGCCGGTGCGCAGCAGCCGGTCCACCGTCGACATCGTCCGTGCGAACGTCTTCACCCGCTTCAACGCGATCATCGGCGTGCTGTGGGTGATCATGCTGGTGGTGGCGCCGATCCAGGACAGCCTGTTCGGGTTCGTGATCCTCGCCAACACCGGCATCGGGATCGTCCAGGAGTGGCGGGCGAAGAAGACGCTGGACTCGCTCGCGCTGATCGGCGAGGTGCGGCCGACCGTACGCCGGGACGGGACCGCCGCGCAGGTCAGCACCTCCGAGATCGTGCTGGACGACCTGCTCGAGATCGGGCCCGGCGACAAGATCGTCGTCGACGGCGTCTGTGTCGAGGCCGACGGGCTGGAGATCGACGAGTCGCTGCTCACCGGCGAGGCCGACCCGGTCGTCAAGCACCCGGGCGACCCGGTCATGTCGGGCAGCTTCGTGGTCGCGGGCGGCGGGGCCTTCCAGGCGACGAAAGTCGGCCGGGAGGCCTACGCCGCCCAGCTCGCCGAGGAGGCCTCGCGCTTCACCCTCGTCCAGTCCGAGCTGCGCTCGGGCATCTCCACGATCCTCAAGTACGTCACGTGGATGATGGTCCCGACCGCGATCGGCCTGGTCATCAGCCAGCTGGTCGTCAAGGAGAACGCCTTCGACGACTCGGTCGCCCGCACGGTCGGCGGCATCGTACCGATGGTCCCCGAGGGCCTGGTCCTGCTCACCTCGGTCGCCTTCGCCATCGGCGTGATCCGCCTCGGCCGCAAGCAGTGCCTGGTGCAGGAGCTGCCCGCGATCGAGGGGCTGGCCCGGGTCGACACCGTCTGCCTCGACAAGACCGGCACCCTCACCGAGGGCGGCATGGACGTCACCGAGCTACGGCCGATCCAGGGCGCCGACGAGACGTACGTACGCAAGGTGCTCGGCGCACTCGGCGCGTCGGACCCGCGGCCGAACGCCTCCCTGAAGGCGATCATCGACACCTACCCGGCGGTCGAGGACTGGCGCTGCACCGAGGCCCTGCCGTTCTCCTCGGCCCGCAAGTACAGCGGCGCCGCGCTCAGCGAGGGCGACGGGCGGTCGAGCCGATGGCTGCTGGGCGCGCCCGACGTGCTGCTGGCGGAGGACGATCCGGCCCTCGCCGAGACCGGGCGGCTGAACGAGCAGGGCCTCAGGGTGTTGCTGCTCGCCCGGGTCGCGCGGGACCTGGGCGATCCCGACGTGACGACGGGGGCGCGGCCCACCGCCCTGGTCGTGCTGGAGCAGCGGCTGCGGCCGGATGCCTCCGACACCCTGCGCTACTTCGCCGACCAGGACGTCCGGGCCAAGGTCATCTCCGGTGACAACGCGGTGTCGGTGGGAGCGGTCGCCGCCAAGCTCGGGCTGTCCGGCACCACCGTCGACGCGCGCCGGCTGCCCGCCGAGCAGGACGGGATGGCCGACGCCCTCGACGACGGCACGGTGTTCGGGCGGGTCACCCCGCAACAGAAGCGGAACATGGTGGGGGCGCTCCAGTCCCGCGGGCACACGGTCGCGATGACCGGTGACGGGGTGAACGACGTGCTCGCCCTGAAGGACGCCGACATCGGCGTGGCGATGGGCTCCGGCTCGGAGGCGACCCGGGCGGTCGCGCAGATCGTGCTGCTGAACAACAGCTTCGCGACGCTGCCGTCGGTGGTGGCCGAGGGGCGCCGGGTCATCGGCAACATCACCCGCGTGGCGACCCTGTTCCTGGTCAAGACGGTCTACTCGGTGCTGCTCGCCGTCCTGGTGGTGTGCTCGCAGGTGGAGTACCCGTTCCTGCCGCGCCACCTGACTCTGCTCTCCACGCTGACCATCGGCATCCCGGCGTTCTTCCTGGCGCTCGCGCCCAACAAGGAACGCGCGAAGCCGAACTTCGTACGGCGGGTCATGCGGTACGCGATCCCGGGCGGGGTCGTGGCGGCGGTGGCGACCTTCGCGATGTATCTGATCGCCCGGGATCACTACACGGGTGCGGGGGCGCTGGACGCGGAGACGAGTGCGGCGACGCTGACGCTCTTCCTGATCTCCATGTGGGTGCTGGCGATCATCGCCCGGCCCTACACCTGGTGGCGTGTCGCCCTCGTCGCGTCCATGGCCGGGGCGTTCCTGCTGGTGCTGATCGTGCCGTGGTTGCAGCACTTCTTCGCGCTGAAGCTGGTCGGGATGACGATGCCGTGGACCGCCGTCGGCATCGCGGCGGTGGCGGCGGCCACCCTGGAACTCCTGTGGAGGTGGGTGGACCGCCGCTTTCCCGCTTAGCGCTCGGCTCGGGCCGTGAGGCTCTCCGCCGAGTTCCGTCCGCGCCCCGTACGGGGCTGATCGCGCGGTTGCCCGCGCCCCTTGCGGGGCGCTGCTACTTCACGTCGTTGCGCGAACGGTGTTATCGCACGTCGACGAAGTCACCCGTGGCGTTGACCGCCGGGGTGGTCGTGGTGCCCGCGAAGGAGTAGCGGAAGTAGCCGTCCGTGGCGGCCTTGACGGTGGTCTTCAGTCCGCCCGTGGAGTTGGACTTGATGGTCTTCACGGTGGTGTAGGTGTTGGAGTTCTTCTTGCGGAACTGCAGCTTCACCGACTGGTTGGTGTAGCCGTGGTACTTGTTGTCGTCCCAGTTGGCGCGGGACAGCTTGCCGGTGACCGTGATGGTCTTGCCCTTCTTCACCGGCTCCGGCGAGGCGTTGACCGTCAGCTTGGAGTACCGCTGGAGCTTGAAGGAGTTCGTCGGGTCCTTCACCGCGACACCGACGTTGTCCAGGTTCGGGTTCTCCGGGTCCTCACCGTTGAACGCGACCGCGAACGCCGCCGCCTTCCAGGAGCCGGCGTCCTCGTTCAGCAGCGCGTACGGGTCGATCGCGACGGTGGCCTTGCAGTGGGCGACGGTCGCGGAGGAGTCCGTGCAGGTCGCGTCGTTGCTGTCGAAGAAGAAGACCGTCTCCTCGAACGAGGGACCGCGGTACAGCTCGACGGCCGCGAAGAAGTCCGGGGCGTGGATGTCCACTTCCTGGCCGTGGGTCAGCGTGAAGGACACCGGGACCTTGACCACGTTGGTGGTGCCGACCTTGACGTTCTTGCCGTTGTTGACCTTGACCGAGGAGAAGGTCGCGTTCAGGGCGATCGGCCCGCCGTCCACGTCGGCGGCGAAGGCCGACCGGCCGGAGTCGGCGTGGACGACCTCGCTGGCGGCGGCGATGTTCGCGGGAACCTTCGGCTCCGCGGCCTGCGCGGCCGGCACGGCGAGGGCGGAGAGGGCCAGGGCGCCGGTGACGGCGGCCACGGTGGCTCGGATACGCATGCGTTCTCCAATTGGAGAGGGGCCCCGGTGCTCGTCGTCGGCTCTCGGGGCCCAAGTGATCGTGGAGTCTGTTGACTCGCATGATCAGATAGTTCAGCAGTGCGCTTGGTTGTACGGCAGGTGAAAAATATGTGCGCCAGTTTTCACCAACAGCCCCAAGTCTCCACTGAATCGGTCGATTCCGCTCAGTCGAACCACCGGTCCCGCGCCAGCTCCTCCGTGCGGGACGGGTCCTCCAGCAGCGCCCCCACCTCGAACCGCCGCGGCCACTGCCCCGCCGCCCAGGCGAGCCCGGCGGCGACACCCTCCAGCGTGGCCGCGTGCAGCACGCCGTCGTCGGTGAGCCGCCAGTCGATCTCCACACCGTCGACGACGAGTTCCTCGTGCTCGACGTAGGTGGAGGGGGTCCGCCGGCCCAGCAGCACCCGCACCGGCTCCGGTACGTCGTGCTCGGTGCCCTCGGAGGTGACCTCACCGGTGACGGACTCGCTCAGCCGCCGCACCTGGAACAGTTCGGCCAGCCCGGCGGCGCGTGACGGCCGTACGGGGAGCAGCGGGACGCCCTCGGTGAACGGCAGCAGGTCGGGTGAGTCGCACACCACGGCGTCGGCCGCGTCCACGACCTCCACCCGGCCGTCGGTGACGGCCCGCAGGTCGTCCGGCAGGGTCACCTGCTCGGGGTCCAGATCGGCCAGCGCCCCGTACAGGGCGTGCAGCTGAGCGCCCGTCACCTCCCGTTCGGGGTCGGCGAGCCGGTCGAGCAGCTCGGCGGCACCGCCGGGCTCGTCCAGCAGCGCGGCGACGGAGGTGCGCACCCCCAGGGCCCGCAGCACCTGCTCGTCCTCGAACCCGGTCGCATCGGCCTCGTCGTACAGCCCGCGCAGCAGCGGGTCGCCGCCGGCGGCCCGCAGTCCGGCCGGGCGGCGGCCGTCGAGCACCGGGTTGCCGCGCAACCACCAGGCGGTGTACGGCCGGACGGCCTCGTGGGTCCCGTCCGGCAGCAGGATCCGCACGGGCTGCACGATCGCGTCCCTGAACGGCGGCCGGGACAGCAGCGCGAGCGCCTGCGCCCACTTGTCCTCGTCGACCAGGTCCAGGTCCCGTACGGCGAGGATCTCGATGGCGACCGGCGGCACCGGGCTGTCCGGGAAGCGGTCGAGGACGTCCTCGCACCACACGTCGACGGCGTCCAGCAGGCCCGCGTCGTCCGGCTCGGCGAAGTCGCCCTCGCGCGGCTCCAGTTCGTCGGGGTCGAGGACGACGTCGGTGGCGCGGACGACCGCGAAGTCCACCAGGACACCGCAGGCGGCCAGCGGCTGCTCGCCCCACTTGGCGGCCAGTTCGGCGTCCACGCAGGCGAGTTCGCCCTCGCGCATGACCTGGGCGAAGGGACCGCCGGGGTAGACCAGTTCGCAGGCCGGGGCCGGTTCGCCGTCCTCGTCGGGCAGGGCTAGCGCGCCGAGCCAGGGCTCCTCACCGGGCTGGAGGCCGGCGTCCCGCACCAGCGCGAGCACGGTGTCGGCCAGTTCGTCGGCGTCGAGGACGTCCTCTTCCCAGTTCACGCCCCCCTCGTCGTCCAGGGACGCGGCGACGGCGGTCCGGACCTGCGGGGTGGTGAGGACGGCCCGGGGGGTCGCGGGCAGGGCGCCGAGCTTCTCCAGGATCGGATGGGCGGCATCCGGGTGGGCGACCTTCAGGCCGAGCCGGGCCAGCACCTCGGGGTCGATCCGGGCGGCTTCCGCGCCGGGCAGGAGCACCTGCCGGGGCCCGATGGTCGTCCTGCCGTCCGCCAGCGGGACCGGAAGCCCCGACAGCCGCTCCGGGTCGGTCCCGGCCAGGCTGTCGTAGAGCCGCCGCCACCAGCCGGGTTCCTTCTCCAGTCCGGCCAGCCGATCGATCGCGTCGGTCAGCGGGACCCGGGCGACGCCCAGGGTCCGCAGCTCGGCGCGCCGCTCCAGCCCGGCGGGCAGCAGGGTGGGCAGCACCTCGGCGAGCACCCGCACGGTGTCCGCGCCCGCGCCCTCGACGACCTCGGCGTCCCGGGGCCGCAGGGAATCCGGCAGGTCGTCGTCCTCGCGGGGCGGGAGGGCGGGCGGGAGGAACGCGGTCCGCGGCAGCCGCTCCAGGATGGCCCGGCGCAGGGCACCGTCCAGTTCGCCCTTGCCGAGCGGCCCGGGCACGAGGTCGATGATCCCGGAGGTCACCGGCCGCCAGTGGCCGAGGAGTTCGGCGTAGGCGTCGGCCGCGCGCTGGACCAGGAAGTCGGTCAGCGGGCCGGGGGCGGCGTGCCGGCGGGTGGAGTCCAGCGGGAACGAGGCGATGAGCAGGGCCGGGACGCCGAGCGGCTCGTCGCTCGGGGTGGGGGCGTGCACGACCGCGTTGGTGCGGGGCCGGGCCGGGCTGCCGTCGCTGTCCACGGGCACGGCCCAGGTGACGGACCAGTGGGGCCGAAGCCGCTCCTCGACGGGCCGGTCGGCGAGCAGGTCGGGGGTGAGGGGGCCGTGGGCTGCGGCGCTGCGCCAGTGGGTGACGCCGTGGGCGGAGTCGTCGACGACGGTGAAGGGCCCGTCGGTCCGGCGGGTGAGGGTCCGCGGGTTCTCCCCGTTGATCTCGACGACCAGCTCGTGCAGCCCGGGCAGGGTGAGCAGCAGGGCGTCGTCGACGGCCTTCAGGAGCCGCTCGGCGAGGTCGGCGGCGGCCGCGTCCCGCAGGGGCAGGATGACGGCCGTGTCGTACGGGTCGGGGGCGGTGCCCTCGGCGGCGTAGGGCAGCCGCAGCAGGGGGACGTGCCCGTCCCGCCGCCGGACCTCGTCCCCGAGGCCGGGGCTGTGCCGGGCGGTCTCGGCGGCCAGGGCCCTGGCCTCGGCCAGCGACCACCGCACGCCGCCGTGCCGGCCGACGACGGCGGGCTCGTCGGTGACGGAGAGGACGGCGGCGAAGCCGACGCCGAACCGCCCCACGGAGGACGTGTCCCCCGAGTTCCTCTTGGCCGACGCCCGCAGCGTGGACAGCGACTCGACCCCGGCCGCGTCCAGCGGTGCTCCGGTGTTGGCCGCGACGAGCACCCCGTCCCGCAGGGTGAGCCGCAGCCGTCCCGGCACCGCGGCCCGGGCCGCCGCGTCGGCCGCGTTCTGGGCGAGTTCCACGACGAGCCGGTCCCGGTAGCCGCCGAGAACCAGGTCCTCCTCGGCATTGGCGTCCTCGCGGAACCGGGCGGGGCTGGTGGCCCAGGCGTCGAGGACACCGCGCCGCAGACGGGCGGTACCGAACGGATCGGCCCCCTCGGCGGCGGGCCGCACGAACTTGCTGCTCACGTTCCGTTCCTTCTCCTCGTGGACGTGAGGACGAAGGTACCGCCTGGGGAGCACCCGCCGTGCGCCCGTCCGGCGCGGACGGCCGGGGGCGGAGCGGCCCCGGAGCCGGGCGGGCCGCGGGCGGCTACGAGTGACCCAGCTCCTCCGTGTCGGCGTCCGCGGTCGGTGTCACCGAGCCCGAGTCCGAGGACGGGCGCAGCGGGAAGGGGTCGACCCGGGTCTCGTCGATGACCGGGGCTGCGGGCTGGGGCGGCCGGGGCATGACCGCGGCCTCGGAGTGACCGCCGCAGCCGTAGGCGAGGGAGACCAGGCGGCCGTCGGCCGGGGAGAACTCGTTGGCGCAGGCACCGAAGGCCTGGCCGAGGGAGCCGCCGATGGGGACGAGGAAGCCGCAGCTGAGGCAGGCCGCGGGGGCCGCCTGGGCCATGGGGGTCTTGGGGCCGAACGCCTCTTCCCAGCGGTCGGCCGCGGTGTGCAGGCCGTAGCGGGACAGGACACGGGCCCGGCGCATGCCCAGTTCCTCGGCGACCGCCGGGATCGAACCGCGCCGGGGCGGGATCGTGTAGCCGGCCGGGGAGTCCGCGGTGAGGTCCGCGTCCTCCGCTTCCACCAGGTCGGCCAGCTCGTGCGAGACGGGGGACTTCGGCGCCGGCTCGTCCTCGCCCGTGTAGCCCGGCTCCAGACGCAGGTCCTCGGCATCGGTGGGCAGCAGATCGCCCGGCCCCATGTCACCGGGGCGCAGCCGCTCGCTCCACGGCACCCACTCGGGCGCGAGCACCGCGTCGGGGCCGGGCAGCAGCGCCGCCTCGTCCACCGTGACGATCTTCGCCCGGGAGGCCCGGGCGACCGTCACGGCCCAGCGCCAGCCCCGGTACCCGAGCTCGCGGCATTCGAAGAAGTGGGTGACGACGCGGTCCCCCTCGGAGATCAGCCCCACGTGTTCCCCGACGATTCCCGGCGCCGCCGCCTCCTCGGCTGCGGCGCGTGCGAGGTCGACGGCCTCGGCGCACAGACGGTCGGGGGTGCGGCTTCGCGTTGTCGCTGCGCTCACAGGTATCGCTTCTCTCCATACGCCGTCTCACGAGTGCGCCACTCCCGGCGCGGGGGGCGGACGGAGCGGACCAGGGGACCGCGTCGACGTCCTTCATCCATTTTGCGGGATGGCTGAGATACGCACGCTACCCTTCCGCCCCACTTCGCGTACACCGACGGTCCTGTTGTGACCCCACCCGATCACGAACCGACGCCCCGGACGGTCACCCCACAGGCCCTATACAAGCGGTAATGGCACTACCCACGGCCGTATCGGGGCACTA
This sequence comes from Streptomyces sp. 378, assembly GCF_030124145.1. Lineage (GTDB taxonomy): Bacteria > Actinomycetota > Actinomycetes > Streptomycetales > Streptomycetaceae > Streptomyces. Next base: position 14,445 of record NZ_JASKMS010000016.1, on the reverse strand, counting down.
TGACGTCGTGGCAGCCGCGAAGACACCCCCGGGCGCCACCGGGACCGGTGGGTCGAAAGGGGTCAAGGGAAGCAGCCGACCGAGCGGGCCGGGCCGTCTGGGCGGCTCCGTGCGCGCGGTCGGCCGCGCTCTGCGTTTGCCGGTGACGGGTCCCGCCCGCGGTATCCGCAAGGCCACCCACGCGCACGGGGCGGGCGAGTCCGGCCTCGGCAAGCTGATCGAACTGCACGGGGTGAACGGCGCCGGCGACGTCATGATCACCGTCGCCCTGGCCTCCACGGTCTTCTTCTCGGTGCCCACCGACGAGGCGCGCGGCCGGGTCGCCCTGTACCTCGCCATCACCATGGCGCCCTTCACCCTCCTCGCGCCCGTCGTCGGCCCCCTCCTCGACCGCCTTCCGCACGGCCGCCGCGCCGCGATGGCCGGCGCGATGCTGGCCCGGGCGCTGCTCGCGCTCGTCCTGTCCGGCGCGGTCGTCGGCGGCGGCCTGGAGCTGTACCCGGCCGCGCTCGGCGTCCTCGTGTCGTCGAAGGCGTACGGCGTGGTCAGAAGCGCCGTCGTGCCCCGGCTGCTGCCCCCCGGCTTCTCCCTGGTGAAGGCCAACTCGCGCGTCACCCTCGGCGGCCTCCTGGCCACCGGCATCGCCGCGCCCATCGGCATCGGACTCCAGCAGATCGGGCCGCGCTGGCCCCTCTACGGCGCCTTCGTGATCTTCGTGGCGGGAATGATCCTGTCGTTCACACTGCCGCCGAAGGTCGACTCGGCCAAGGGCGAGGACCGGGCCCTGCTGGCGGCGGACGAGCAGCACCTGCACGGGCCGCACCGGAAGCCGGTCAAGCGCCCCGGGCTGCGCACGGTGGGCCCGGCCGTCACCCATGCCCTGGCCGCCAACGCCGCCATCCGCTGCCTGACCGGGTTCCTGATCTTCTTCCTGGCGTTCCTGCTGCGCGAGCACCCGATCTCCGGCCAGAGCGCCGCGGTGTCCCTGGGGATAGTGGGCGTGTCGGCGGGCGCGGGCAACGCGCTCGGTACGGCCGTGGGGGCCTGGCTGCGCTCGCGGGCGCCGGAGATCATCATCGTGACGGTGGTGGCGTGCGTGGCGGGCGCGGCGATCACGGCCGCGGTGTTCTTCAGCGCGGTCGTGATGGCCGGCCTGGCCGCGATCGCCGGGTTCGCGCAGGCCCTGGCCAAGCTCTCCCTCGACGCGCTGATCCAGCGGGACGTGCCCGAACTCGTCCGTACGTCCGCCTTCGCACGCTCCGAGACGCTGCTGCAGATGTCGTGGGTGCTGGGCGGGGCGGTCGGCATCGCGATGCCGCTCAACGGCACGGCCGGGCTGGCGGTGGGCGCCGCGATCGTCGGCGCCGGGTGGCTGACGACCGTACGGGGACTGATCGACTCGGCCCGGCGCGGGGGCACGGGGCGGGCCCGCGTCGCGTAGGGCCTTCCGATGGTTCTCCCAGGGAGCCGTACCCCGCGTGGGCGGTGCGACCCGTCGGCCCGATAGCCTTCGCCCATGAACACGTTGCAATCCGCTGTGCGACGCCGCCGCGCCGTCGCCGCCGCCGGCGTCGTATCCGCCGGACTGCTCGTCCTGTCGGCCTGTGAGAAGCCGACCTCGATGGCCACGGTCACCGTGGGCAGCGACTCGGTGACCACCGAGGCCACCTGTGGCGGCGAGGGCGACACCCTGAAGTCGTCCGATCTCGCCCAGTGCCTGAAGGACAAGGGCATCAAGAGCATCTCCGTCGACCCCGACGAGACCGTGCGCTTCGGTGTCGACCCCGAGATCGCCGACAACGGCTGGACGATCCTGATGAACGGTCAGCCGCTGACCGATTCCAGCACGAAGACCTACCGCACGATTCCGGGCAGCGTGTTCTTCAACGCCCAGTACGGCGCGCAGGGCAACTCGACGCTGGTGTCCATCAAGGAGGGCGACAAGGCCCCGTCGGGCCTGTGGAACTTCAAGCTGAAGAAGGACGCCTGATCGCTCCCGCCGGCCTCGGCCGGGTTCTCGTGGCCACCGCTGTCTCCCTGGAGAGGGACGCGGTGGCTCAAGCCTTCGGGGTGCCGTCGCCGAAGCCGCACCCCCCTCGCCCCGGCGGAACGACTGCCCACCACACGACCGATGTGATCGCTGTGGGTGTCGGGCCCGCGCTCGCCGCCGCCTCCACCGCTTCCGCCCTGACCGCCGCCGCCCTCAAGGGCACGCCCTACGGCCTCGTCGTGTCCGCCGGGATCGGGGGCGGCTTCCTGCCCGAGGCGGCCATGGGATCGCTCGTGGTCGCCGACGAGATCGTCGCCGCGGATCTGGGGGCCGAGACCGAGGACGGGTTCGTGCCGGTCACCGAGCTCGGGTTCGGCACCGTCCGGCACCGGCCGCCCGCGGATCTCGTACGGCGGGTCTCCGAGGCCGCCGGCGCCCGGGCCGGGGCCGTGCTCACCGTGTCGACCGTGACCGGCACGGCCGCCAGGGCCGCCGCGCTGCGGGAACGGCACCCCACCGCCCTGGCCGAGGCCATGGAGGGCTTCGGCGTCGCCGAGGCGGCCGCCGCACACGGGGTGCCCGTGCTGGAAATCCGGGCGATCTCCAATCCCGTGGGGCCGCGGGACCGCGCCGCCTGGCGCATCCCGGACGCCCTGGCGGCCTTGACCGAGGGATTCGGGAAGCTCACGCCCGTACTGGAGGGTTGGAACCGGCATGACCGTTGAGCCGTTGCAGATCGCGTACTCGCCCTGCCCGAACGACACGTTCGTCTTCGACGCCCTCGCCCACGACCGCGTCCCCGGCGCCCCCGCCCTCGACGTGACCTTCGCCGACATCGACCTCACCAACGGCATGGCCGAGCGTGGCGAGTTCGACGTGCTGAAGGTGTCGTACGCCGTGCTGCCCTACGTCCTCGACGACTACGCCCTGCTGCCCTGCGGGGGCGCGCTGGGGCGGGGCTGCGGGCCGCTGGTGCTGACCCGGGAGGCGGAGGCCGACCTCACCGGGCGGACCGTCGCGGTGCCCGGTGAGAGGTCCACCGCGTATCTGCTGTTCCGGCTGTGGGCCGCGGACACGCTGGCCGACGGGGTCGGCGAGATCGTCGTCATGCCGTTCCACGAGATCATGCCGGCCGTGCGGGACGGGAAGGTCGACGCGGGGCTCGTGATCCACGAGGCGCGCTTCACCTACCGTGACTACGGGCTGCACCAGCTGGCCGACATGGGCGAGCACTGGGAGCACACCACCGGGCTGCCGATCCCGCTGGGCGCGATCATCGCCAAGCGGTCGCTGGGCGAGCGGAGGCTGCGGCTGCTGGCCGACTCCATCCGCAGGTCGGTGCGCGCCGCCTGGGACGATCCCGAGGTGTCCCGACCCTACGTCATGGAGCACGCCCAGGAGATGGACCCGGCCGTGGCCGACCGGCACATCGGGCTGTACGTCAACGAGTTCACGGCCGACCTCGGCGAGGACGGCTACGCGGCCGTACGCGGACTGCTGACCCGCGCGGCTGCCGAGGGACTCGTACCGCCCCTCGGCCCGGACGCGCTGCGTTTTCCCTGAGCTCAGACGTCCAGCTGGTCGGCGACCGCGCGCAGCAGACCGGCGATCTTCTTGCCGGCCGTCTTCTCGGGGTAGCGGCCACGCTCCAGCATCGGCGTGATGTTCTCCAGCAGGGTCGTCAGGTCCTGGACGATGGAGGCCAGCTCGTCCGGCTTCTTACGGGTCGCGGCGGCGACGGACGGGGTCGGGTCCAGGATCGTCAGGGACAGCGCCTGGTCGCCGCGCTGCCCGGCGACGACACCGAACTCCACGCGCTGACCCGGCTTGAGCGTCTCGACTCCGGCGGGGAGGACCGAGGAATGGACGAAGACGTCACCGCCGTCGTCGCGGGAGAGAAAGCCGAAGCCCTTCTCGCCGTTGAACCACTTGACCTTGCCGGTGGGCATGTCTGTCCTCGTCCTCGTACTCGTCGGAAAACTGCTTCTGGAAACGGCTCTTGATAGCACTCGGGCGGGTCGTACGGACCCGCCGGTACCCAGGCTAATGGTCTTGCAGCCGGTGACAAGACGTCACCCGGTTGTTCCCTTCGCGCTGGGAACTACCCTGGTCGGGTGCGTGACAAAACCCAAACGAATTCCGCCGCTCCCGGCGACCGCCTGGTCCGTGCCGGAGCCGTCGTCTTCTTCCTCGGTGCCCTGGCCACTCTGGTCACCCTCGCCCCGCTGTTTCTCGGGACGGAGCCCTTTCCGACGTACATGTTCGGATTGAGCATGCTCATGGCGGTCGGATTCCTGATGGCCGGTGCGGGAGTGCTGCGTTCCGTGGCGGCGGGCCGGCGTCAGGCGCGCGCGGGACGGTAGTCCGAAAGCCACCCCGGGAATTCGGTCAGATCGGTGAGAACGACGTCCGCGCCCGCCGCGCGCAGTTCCGCCGGAGGGCAGGGACCGGTGGCCACCGCGACCGAGAGGGCCCCGGCCGCCCGGGCGCCGCGCACGTCCCCGACGTGGTCGCCGACGTAGACGCCCGCGTCGTGCTCACGCAGGGCCTCCGCCTTCTGCTCGGCCCACAGGTCGCCGATGACGGCGTCGGGCTCGATGCCGAGGTGGGCGAGGTGCAGTTCGGCGTTGGGCTCGTACTTGGCGGTGACGACGATCGCGCGTCCCCCGGCCTCCCGTACGGCCGCTATGGCCTCCCGGGCGCCGGTCAGCGCCGGGGTCGCGGTGATGGCGATCGTCGGGTACATCTCCCGGTACAGGTCCGCCACGGCCGCGACCTCCTCGGCCGGGAACCAGTTGATCAGCTCCTCCGCCAGCGGCGGCCCGAGCCGCGTGACCGCGAGGTCGGCGTCGACGTACGTCCCCGTCCGCTCGGACAGCGCCCGGTAGCAGGCGCGGATGCCGGGGCGGGAGTCGATCAGGGTCATGTCGAGGTCGAAGCCGACGGTCAGCGCGGGCGGGGTCATCGAGGCCATGGGGGCCATTGTGCCCAGGCGGTTCGAACGGCAGACGTCCCCCCGCGACCGGCGGGCCCCTTCTGATGGATCTCCGTGGGAGAAGGAGCGGCGTTCGGTGCGGCGAGCGTGCGTGCCGGGCGTCGCGACGCCGCGGAGATCCATCAGAAGGGGCCTAGCGCGAGCGCTGGGAGCGCCACACCAGGAACAGCGCCGACGCCACCGCCGCTCCCCGCACCACCCACGGCCAGGTCTCCGCCACCGCGGCGTTCATCTGGCCCTCGGCGATCGGGGTGCCCCAGCGGCCGTTCATCCGGCCCCACAGCCACATCAGGCCCCCCGCCACGGAGAGGCCCGGCAGGATCACGACCGCCCACTTCGTCTCGGCCTGGCTCAGGCGGCGGGAGGCGTAGGCGATGAGCCAGCCGAGCAGGAGGACGAACCAGTTGCCGAGCACGGCACCGGCCACGAGGAGTGCGGCGGCGATCAGCAGGAGCGGGTTGCTCCAGTTTCCGGCGGGAAGGCGCGGGAGACGGCGACGCCCCCGCTCCTCGGTCACCTCGGCCACCTCGACGACCGGGGCCGCTTCCCCGGCGGCCGTGTCCTGCTCCGCCTTGCGCGGCGCCGGCGGCTTCAGCAGGTCCGGCAGCTCCACACCGCCCACGAACCCCGGCACCTCGTCCCCGACGCCGAACGGGCCGCTGTCCACCCGCCACCAGTCCGGCTGGACGGCACTGTCCCCGAGCTCGTGCCCGGCGGCCAGGTGCGGCGGGGCCGGGCCGTCGAAGGGCGCGGGGTGCGGCTCCTCGGCCTGCCGCGCCGGGCGGGGGCGCGGTACGACGCGCCGCAGGACGCCCTTCGTCCGCTCCTCCGGCTCGGCGTCGCGCTGCACGGGGACGGAGGCGGGGGCGGCACTGCGCGGCTCACCCGCCGTGCCGCCCGCTGCCGCGGTCACGACGTCGTCGGGGCTGCCCAGCCGGGACAGGATGCGGCGGACGGCGGCGGGCGAGTCGACGGTGGCCTTCGCACGGCGCTTGTCGATCTCGTTGCGCAGGTCCGCGACCAGGCGCATACGGGTGGCCGACGACAACTGCCGCTGCTGGGCCACGTCGCCGACGCGGCTCAGATACTCGTAAACGACCTGGTCGCTCTCAATCCCCACGAAGTCCCCTCCGGGGCGGGTGCGTTGCGTGACGCCGTCGCACGACGGTACCGCGAGTGCCCGCGAGGCCGCCAAAAGCCCGTACCGCGTTCGGGGACGGGGCCGCGCACGCTCGGCCCGGCCCGGGGAGGCGACCCGCTACCGTGGACCGGATGAGCACCGAGGACAGGCCCCCGGCCCCCCGCTCCCTCGCGGAAGAGCTCCGCGCGCGGGGCGACGCTTCGCTGGGCGCGCTCCTGCGCAGCCGCCCGGATCTCATCACGCCCGTCCCCACCGACCTCACCCAGCTCGCGACCCGCGCCGGCACCCGTGCCTCGGTGGTGCGGGCCCTGGAGCGGCTGGACCGGTTCGCCCTGCAGACGGCGGAGGCGCTGGCCGTGGCGGCGGACCCGGCGACCTACGGCGAACTGCTCGCACTCATGGCCGGGGACGACGCCGCCCCCGCCGTCGTCGCGGCCCTGCCGCACGCCCTGGACGGCCTGCGCGAACAGGCCCTGGTGTGGGGCGGCGACGACCGGCTGCGGCTGGTCCGCACGGCGCGTGAGCTGCTGGCCCCCTCGCCGCAGCACCCCTCGCCGACCGGGCTCGGCCCGACGGTCCAGGAGGCCACCGCCGGAATGTCCCCGGGACGGATCCAGGAGATCGTCACGGCCGCCGGTCTGCCCTCGACGCACGACGCGGTCTCCGCGGTGACCGCCCTGGCCGGGCTGTTCACGGACCGGGCCCGGATGGCCGCGCTGCTCGCCGGGGCCCCGGCCGACTCCCTGGAGGTACTGGAACGCCTGGTGTGGGGGCCGCCGTACGGGCAGGTCACCGCCGATCCGGCGCCCCGGCTGCGCTGGCTGCTGGACCGGGGGCTGCTGCTGCCGACGGCGCCCGGGACGGTCGTCCTGCCGCGCGAGGTCGCCCTGCACCTGCGGCGGGGCCTGGCGCACCGGACGCCCGAGCCGGTGCCGCCGGTGGTCGAGGTGGCGGCCACGCATCGTCCACAGGTTGTGGACAGCACCGCGGCCGGGCAGGCGTACACCGCGCTCGCGACCGTCGAGGAGCTGCTGAAGGACTGGGACGAGGGCGGACCGGCGGTGCTGCGGGCCGGTGGGCTCAGCGTGCGGGACCTGAAGCGGACCGCCGTCGCCCTCGACGTATCGGAGCCCGTCGCCGCGTTCTGGGTGGAACTGGCGTACGCGGCCGGTCTGATCGCCTCGGACGGCGAGGCCGACGAGCGGTACGCGGCGACCCCGGCGTACGACGAGTGGCGGGAGCTGCCCGCCGCCGAGCGCTGGTCCCGGCTGGTCACGGCGTGGCTCGCGGCGACCCGCACGGCCGGTCTGGTGGGCGGGCGGGACGCGAAGGACCGTACGTTGTCGGCGCTCGGGCCGGGCCTGGACCGTTCGGCGGCGCCCGAGGTGCGGCACCGGGTGCTGACGCTGCTGGCCGGGCTGCCCGAGGGCGCCGCTCCGGCAGCCGGGTCGGTGCTGGCCCGGCTGCGCTGGGAGCGGCCCCTGCGCGGCGACCGGCGCGAGGACGACCCGCGCGGCCGGCTCGCCGAATGGGCCCTGTCCGAGGCGGAGCTGCTGGGCGTCACGGGACGGGGCGCGCTGTCGGCCCAGGGCCGGACCCTGCTGGGCGCGCCCGCGGCTCCCGCGAAGAGCCCGGAGGCGGAGCCCGTCGGGCCGGGCGACAAACTGCCCGTCCACCACCATCACCGCCCCACCCCGCTCACTCCCCTCTCCCCCGCCGAACAGGCCGTCGCCTCCGCCGCGGCGGCCCGGCTGCTCGCGCCGCTGCTGCCCGAGCCGCTGGACCACGTGCTGCTCCAGGCCGACCTGACGGCGGTGGCGCCCGGGCCGCTGCGGCGGCCCCTCGCGGACATGCTGGGCGTACTGGCGGACGTCGAGTCCAAGGGCGGGGCCACCGTGTACCGGTTCACGCCCGGCTCGGTGCGGAGGGCACTGGACGCCGGGCAGGCCGCATCCGACCTGCACGCCTTTCTCGCCGCGCACTCCCGCACACCCGTGCCGCAGCCGCTCGCCTACCTGATCGACGACGTGGCCCGGCGGCACGGCCATCTGCGCGTCGGCGCGGCCTCGGCGTACGTGCGCTGCGACGACGACGCGGTGCTCAACGAGATCCTCGCCGACAAACGGGCCGCCGGACTCGGGCTGCGCCGGCTCGCGCCGACCGTGCTGGCCGCGCAGGCCGACCCGTCCGGACTGTTGGAAGGCCTGCGGGCGATGGGCTTCGCGCCGGCCGCCGAGTCCGCCGAGGGCGATGTGCTGATCACCCGCGCCCTGGCCCACCGCACCCCGCCCCGCACCGCGCCCGAGCCGGTGCCGGACGGCCCGCCGACGCCCGACGACACCCTCCTCGCGGCCGCGCTGCGCGCCATCCGGGCCGGTGACCTCGCCTCCACCACCCCGCGCAAGCCCGGCACCGCCCCGGCGCTCGACGGGGAGCCGCCCCGCACCGGTGCCGCCGAGACCCTCGCCACCATGCAGGCCGCCGTGCTCACCGGAGAGGCCCTGTGGATCGGCTACGTCAACGCCGAGGGGGCCGCCAGCCAGCGGGTCATCGCCCCGGTCCGCGTCGAGGGCGGCTTCGTCACGGCCTACGACCACACCGCGGACGAGGTCCGTACGTACCCGCTGCACCGGATCACCGGGGTCGCGGAACTCGCCGACGACGGGGACTGACGGCCCCTCACCGGCCGTGTCACCCGTTCGGGTACAGGCGGGCGTTCATGCACGCCACGCCGGGGATGTCCCACGCTCGGGCGACCTTCCCGGGCGTGCCGCGTCACGCCGTGCGGGCCGGGGCAGCCACCGGGTGTCCTGTGAGCCTCACGAAAGGAAGTCCCCCGCATGCGCGCTGTCCGTCGAGTCGCCGCCGTCCTCGCCACCGCCGCCCTCATGACGTTCGGTGGGCTCGCCACCCCGGCCTCCGCGGTGAGCATCGACGTCGCCGGCCTCGTCCTGGAGACACCGCACATCTGATCCGTTCCCGCCCCCGCGTCGGGCCGGCTCCGGGGTCCCCGGGCCGGCCCGGGGGGGTGTTCCTCGTCCGCCAGCCCGTGAAAGGCCTCGTCGTACCCATGCGTGAGAAGCTGCCCGCCGTCGCCCTCTGTGCCGTCGCGCTGATGGGGGTGTCCTGGCCCTGTGCCGCCGCGCCGCCGCTGCCCCTGCCGGTCGCCGGTGCGGCGCCGCTGGTCACCGAGGGGGTCACCATCGAGGGCCCGCTGGTCCAGAACGTCAGTCTGCCCATGCTGAAGTAGCGCGGCGCGTCCGGTAGCTGTCGCCCTCCAGCGAGCCCGAAGTGCAGCGGGGCCTGGAGCCAGCGGGTGGCGAACAGGGCGTATCCGAGCGTGGTGGTCGTCGGGTTCTGCACCCGCGCCATTCTTCGGGGCCGGACCGGAAAAACTGAATTCACACCACACGTTGGGATGAATAGGCATTCAGTACGACCGGACGCGCAGATCACACCACCCGGCGCGGTCGATCAGGCACACTGGACGTTTGGCCGAGGCGTCGCGCTGTCGAGCCGTCCGAGCCCTCCGGCCACAGAAAGGGTGCCGCGCGTGAATGGTCCGCTGATCGTCCAGTCCGACAAGACCCTGCTCCTGGAAGTCGACCACGAGCAGGCCGACGACTGCCGCCGGGTCATCGCCCCGTTCGCGGAACTGGAGCGGGCGCCGGAGCACATCCACACCTACCGTGTGACCCCGCTGGGCCTGTGGAACGCCCGCGCGGCGGGCCATGACGCCGAGCAGGTCGTGGACGCGCTCGTGCAGTACAGCCGCTACCCGGTGCCGCACGCGCTGCTCGTCGACATCGCCGAGACGATGGACCGCTACGGCCGTCTCACCCTCTCCAAGCACCCGGCGCACGGCCTGGTCCTGACCACCACCGACCGCCCGGTGCTGGAGGAGATCCTGCGGTCGAAGCGGGTCATGCCCCTGGTCGGCGCCCGGATCGACCCGGACACGGTCGTGGTGCACCCCTCCGAGCGCGGCCAGATCAAGCAGACGCTGCTCAAGCTGGGCTGGCCGGCCGAGGACCTCGCCGGGTACGTCGACGGCGAGGCGCACGAGATCGAGCTGGCCGAGGACGGCTGGGCGCTCCGGCCGTACCAGAAGCAGGCCGTGGAGAACTTCTGGCACGGCGGGTCGGGCGTCGTCGTGCTGCCCTGCGGCGCCGGGAAGACCCTGGTCGGGGCCGGTTCGATGGCCCAGGCGAAGTCGACCACCCTCATCCTCGTCACGAACACCGTCTCCGCCCGGCAGTGGAAGCACGAGCTGGTGAAGCGGACGTCGCTCACCGAGGACGAGATCGGTGAGTACAGCGGGACGCGGAAGGAGATCCGGCCCGTCACGATCGCGACCTACCAGGTGCTGACGACCCGGCGGAAGGGCGTCTACCCGCACCTGGAGCTGTTCGACTCGCGGGACTGGGGGCTGATCGTCTACGACGAGGTGCACCTGCTGCCCGCGCCGGTCTTCAAGTTCACCGCCGACCTCCAGGCACGGCGGCGGCTCGGTCTGACCGCCACCCTGGTCCGGGAGGACGGCCGCGAGTCGGACGTGTTCTCGCTGATCGGCCCCAAGCGGTTCGACGCGCCGTGGAAGGAGATCGAGGCGCAGGGCTACATCGCGCCCGCCGACTGCGTGGAGGTCCGGGTCAATCTGACCGACTCCGAGCGGCTCGCGTACGCCACGGCGGAGACGGAGGAGAAGTACCGCTTCTGTGCGACGACCGCGACCAAGCGGAAGGTCACGGAGGCCATCGTCCGCCGCTTCGCCGGGCAGCAGATCCTCGTCATCGGCCAGTACATCGACCAGCTCGACGAGCTCGGCGAGCACCTCGGGGCGCCCGTGATCAAGGGCGAGACGTCGAACGCGCAGCGGGAGAAGCTCTTCGAAGCCTTCCGCCAGGGCGAGATCAGCGTGCTCGTCGTGTCCAAGGTCGCGAACTTCTCGATCGACCTGCCGGAGGCGACGGTCGCGATCCAGGTCTCGGGCACCTTCGGCTCCCGGCAGGAGGAGGCCCAGCGCCTCGGCCGGGTCCTGCGCCCCAAGTCGGACGGGCACCAGGCGCACTTCTACTCGGTGGTCGCCCGGGACACCGTCGACCAGGACTTCGCGGCCCACCGCCAGCGCTTCCTGGCGGAACAGGGGTACGCGTACCGGATCATGGACGCGGACGAGCTGCTCGCGGAGAGCTGACGGCGCCCGGCCGGTCCGCTCACTTGCGGCGGACCACGCCGACTTCCTCTCCGTACTGACCGAGGATGACCACGTCGAAGGCGGCGCCCGCGAAGACCTTGACGGCGCGCAGGGCATCGCCGAGACGGTGGCGGTGGCTGCCCGCCACGGCGGTGGCGCCGTGCGGGCGGCCCGGTGCCGGGGCGGGGTGGATGGTTGCTGCGCTCATGTCTCCATGGTGCGATTCGGCCTGTAAAGTCCGCGTCGGTCTCGGGACCGAACCTTGCGGCGGCCCGCATACGCCCCTGGGCCGACCCGCACCCCTCAGGGAGGAGGGGCCATCCCCTAGGGGGTGGGGGATGAGGGGAAGGGCTCCGAGAAAACCGTTGGCGGCGGCCGGCCCCGCTCCTCTAGGATCTCCGCTCTTGCCCGCCTCCCTCATGGAGCGCCGCCGACCGGACGGAAACCGGCCGGCTCGTCACCGACCACTCTCGGCAGGTCCCTCCGGAGGCACCCCCTTGTCCACGCCCGTCCACGACCCTCTCGCGCGTGAGCGCTCCCACCTCTCCGCGTCCCGTTCCGCCCTGCGTGCCATGCGCGAGGACGTCGAGGCCCTCGACATCAGCGACGTCACCGCGAACTGGGTCAACGCCGAGGTACTGGCTCACCAGATCGAGGAGCGCATCAAGGCCCTGGCCGATCTCAGCGACACCCCGCTGTTCTTCGGCCGGCTCGACTACCTGCACGCCCCCGGCGCGGGGGAGGCGGAGGGCGCGGAAGGGGAGCGCTTCTACATCGGGCGGCGGCATGTGCACGACCAGGACGGCGACCCGATGGTCATCGACTGGCGCGCCCCGGTCTCGCAGGCGTTCTACCGGGCCTCCAAGAAGGACCCGATGGACATCGCGCTGCGCCGCCGCTTCGGCTACACCGGCGGCGACCTCACCGCCTACGAGGACGAGCACCTGTCGGACCCGGAGGAGACCGCGCGGACGAGCCGGTTCCTCCAGCAGGAGATCGAACGGCCGCGCGTCGGGCCGATGCGGGACATCGTCGCGACGATCCAGCCGGAGCAGGACGAGATCGTCCGCTCCGGCCTCTCGGGCACGGTGTGCGTCCAAGGGGGTCCGGGCACCGGGAAGACCGCCGTCGGTCTGCACCGGGTGGCCTACCTCCTCTACGCCCACCGGGAGCGCCTCGCCCGCACCGGCACCCTGGTCATCGGGCCGAACCGGTCCTTCCTGCACTACATCGAGCAAGTGCTGCCCGCGCTGGGCGAGCTGACGGTGCAGCAGGCCACCGTCGACGACCTCGTGTCCCACGTCGAGATCAAGGGCACGGACGACGCGGCGGCCGCGGTCGTCAAGGGCGACGCCCGGCTGGCGCGGGTGCTGCGCCGGGCCCTCTACGCGCACGTCACGATGCCCACCGAGCCGGTCATGGTGGTGCGCGGCTCGCGCCGCCGGCGGGTCCCGGCGTACGAACTGCAGGGCATCGTCCGCGAGTTGCTCGACCGCGACATCCGCTACGGTGCCGCCCGCGAGGCCCTGCCGCAGCGCGTCGCGCACGCCGTGCTGGTGCAGATGGAGCGCTCGGGTGAGGCGCCGGACGACCGGGTGCAGGACGCGGTCGCCCGCGACAGCGCGGTCAAGGCGGCGGTCAAGGCGGTCTGGCCGGCGGTCGACCCGGCGAAACTGGTGCTGCGGCTGCTGTCGGACGCGGAGTTCCTCGCCGAGCACGCCGAGGGAATTCTCGACGAGGACGAGCAGAAGGCGATCCTCTGGGCGAAGCCGGCGCGCAGCGTGAAGTCGGCCCGGTGGTCGGCGGCGGACGCCGTCCTGATCGACGAGGCCACCGACCTGATCCGGCGCACGCACTCCCTCGGTCATGTCGTGCTCGACGAGGCGCAGGACCTGTCCCCCATGCAGTACCGGGCGGTGGGCCGCCGCTGCACGACCGGCAGCGCGACCGTCCTCGGCGACCTGGCGCAGGGGACCACACCGTGGGCGACCCGCGGCTGGCAAGAGGCGCTGGCCCACCTGGGCAAGCCGGACGCGCTGGTGGAGGAGCTGACGGCCGGATTCCGCGTCCCGACGGACGTCATCGCCTACGCCTCCCGGCTGCTCCCGCACATCGCCCCGGGCCTCACCCCGGTGGTGTCGATCCGTGAGAACCCGGGCCACTTCGAGGTCCGGCCGGTCTCCGCCGCGTCGGAGGTGGTCGACGCCTGCCGCGCGTGGCTGCGCCACGAGGGCTCGACGGGCCTGATCGCGGCGGACGTCCGCGTCCCGGAGCTCGCCGAGGCGCTGGAGCAGGCCGGGATCCCGTACCTCGGCCCCGGTGAGGAGACCACCCGGGAGACCCGCCTGACCCTGGTTCCCGCGTCACTCGCGAAGGGTCTGGAGTACGACTACGTCGTCCTGGACGAGCCGGGGGCGGTGGTCGACGGCGAACCGGACGAACGGACGGGCTTGCGCCGCCTGTACGTGGCGCTGACGAGGGCGGTGTCAGGCCTGACGGTCACCCACACGGCCCCGCTGCCGCCACAACTGCTCGCCTGAGCCGCGGGCGCCCGTGCCGCCGGGGGAGGCACGGGTGCCCGCGGGGCCCCTGCTCCGGCGAAGCGGAGGGCTTGCGGAGGGCATCCGGCGCCCGGGCCGCGAACCCGACCCCGAGCCCTCCTCAGACGGCGCCCACCACACCCCGCACCACCGGGCCGCGAACCGACCCGCCACCGGCCCCGACCCCGAGTGCCCGAGAGTCGCGCCGAAACGTGCCCCCGCCGCCGCTGCGGAACGGGCCCGTCAGCGGCGTCCACCACCCCCCGCACCTCCGGGCCCGTCAGACGGCGCCCGCCACACCCCGCACCACCGGGCCGCGAACCCACCCGCCACCAACCCCGACCCCGAGTCCCCCTCAGACCGCGCCCACCACACCCCGCACCACCGGGCCGCGAACCCACCCGCCACCAACCCCGACCCCGAGTCCCCCTCAGACCGCGCCCACCACACCCCGCACCACCGGGCCGCGAACCCACCCGCCACCAACCCCGACCCCGAGTCCCCCTCAGACCGCGCCCACCACACCCCGCACCACCGGGCCGCGAACCCACCCGCCACCAACCCCGACCCCGAGTCCCCCTC
>NZ_JASKMS010000015.1 GCF_030124145.1 Streptomyces sp. 378 | reverse complement strand
GACCCCCAGAGCACGCACCGAACGCCGCTCCTTCTCCCACGGAGATCCATCAGAAGCGGCCTAGGGCGTCAGACCGAAGGGCGATGGCCCGTCAGGCTTCAGACCGGCAGGACTCCATGCCGAAGGGCTCCGGTGTGGGCCGATGGTCGGCTGGTCAGTGGGGGGTTACAGCTGCGGCAGGATTTGTTCGAAGAACGCGCGGTCGCCGTCGAAGACCGGGTCCAGGGCGAGGAACTCCCGGGGGGTGACCCAGCGGGTCTCGGCGACCTCGCGTGGGTCGGGGACCACCTCGCCGGTGTCCGCGCGGGCGGTCCACCAGTGGAGACGGAAGCGGCGGTCGTCGGTTTCCGACTCCCAGACCTTCGTCTCCGGCACGACGGTGAGGCCGACCTCCTCGCGCACCTCCCGGACGACCGCCTGCTCCTGACTCTCCCCCGGCTCGACCTTGCCACTGACGGGCTGCCAGTAGCCGGGGCGGACGACCGCCGGTCCGCGCCGCACGGCGAGGAGGCGGTCACCGCGCAGGAGAACGGCGACGACGGCCTCGCGCTGCTCCACACCGGCCCCTAGACCTGTGGCCGGCCGGTGGCCACGGCGTAGAAGGCCACGGCCGCCGCCGCGCCCACGTTGAGGGAGTCGACGCCGTGGGACATGGGGATGCGGACCCACTCGTCGGCGGCGACCAGGGCCTGGGTGGACAGACCGTCGCCCTCGGCGCCGAGCATGAGGGCCACGCGGTCCATGGTGTGCGGCGCTGCCTCGTCGAGGGCTCGGGCCTTCTCGTCGGGGGTGAGGGCGAGGAGGGTGAAGCCCGCCTCGCGGACCGACTCCAGGCCCTTGGGCCAGGTGTCCAGACGGGCGTACGGCACGGAGAAGACCGCACCCATGGAGACCTTCACGCTGCGGCGGTACAAGGGGTCGGCGCAGTCCGGCGAGAGCAGGACGGCGTCCATGCCGAGGGCGGCGGCGGAGCGGAAGATCGCGCCGATGTTGGTGTGGTCGTTGACCGACTCCATGACGACGACGCGGCGGGCGGCTCCGAGGAGACCGGCGGCCGTGGGCAGGGGTTTGCGCTGCATGGAGGCGAGTGCGCCGCGGTGCACGTGGTAGCCCGTGACCTGCTCGGCGAGCTCCGGGCTGACGGCGTAGACCGGGGCCGGGAGTTCGTCGATGACGTCGCGCATGACATCGACCCACTTGGCCGAGAGCAGCATGGAGCGCATCTCGTAGCCGGCTTCCTTGGCCCTTCTGATGACCTTCTCGCCCTCGGCGATGAACAGGCCCTCGGCGGGTTCGCGCTTGCGGCGCAGTTCCACGTCGGTCAGGCCGGTGTAGTCGCGCAGACGCGGGTCGTCGGGGTCCTCGACGGTGATGAGATCGGCCACAGGGTGATACTGCCTTGTCCTGGGTGCGGTGCCAACGGCTGGTTACAGGTTGTGTTACCCGAGGTTACTTGCGGGGTGCGGGAGTCTCGGGGCCGACCTTCACGACATCGCCGATGACGATGACGGCCGGGGGCTTCACGTCCTCGCTCCGTACGGTCTCCGCGACCGTCTCGAGGGTGGCGTCGACACGGCGCTGGCCGGCCGTCGTGCCTTCCTGGACCAGGGCGACCGGCGCGTCCGGGGACTTGCCGTGTGCGATGAGCGTCTCGGCGACCTTGCCGATCGTGCTGACGCCCATGAGGATCACCAGGGTGCCGGTCAGCTTGGCCAGGGACGGCCAGTCGACCAGGGAGCGCTCGTCGTCGGGGGCGATGTGGCCGCTGACCACGGTGAACTCGTGGGCGACGCCCCGGTGGGTGACCGGGATGCCGGCGGCTCCCGGGACGGAGATGGAGCTGGAGATGCCGGGCACGACCGTGCACGGGATGCCGGCCTCGGCCAGCGCCTGGACCTCCTCCATGCCGCGCCCGTAGACGAAGGGGTCGCCGCCCTTGAGCCGGACGACCGACCTACCCTTGCGCGCGTGCTCGATCAGGGCGTCGTTGATCGCTTCCTGGGCCATGAACCTGCCGAAGGGCAGCTTTGCCGCGTCGATCACCTCGACGCCCGGGGACAGTTCGGCGAGCAGGTCGCGCGGGCCGAGGTGGTCGGTGATGACCACGTCGGCCTCGGCGAGCAGCCGACGGCCGCGCACGGTGATCAGGTCCGGGTCGCCGGGGCCGCCGCCGACCAGGGCCACCCCGGGAGTGCGGGTGCGGTGGTGCGGGGCGACGAGGGTGCCGTCGCGCAGGCCCTCGACGACCGCGTCGCGGATGGCGGCGGTGTGGCGGGGGTCGCGGCCCTTGGCGTCGGTGGTGAGGACGGCGACCGTGACGCCCTCGCTGTGACCGGTGGCCGGGGTCCAGGCCGTCGCCCGGTCGGCGTCGTCGGAGCGGACGCACCACACGCGGTGGCGCTCCGCCTCGGCCGAGGCCGCGGTGTTGGCCTCGGCATCGTTGGTGGCGATCAGGGCGTACCAGGCGTCCGCGAGGTCGCCCTCCGCGTACGGGCGCCGCTCCCAGGTGATCTCGCCGGCGTCCGCCATCGCCTCGACGGAGGGGGTGGCCTCGGGAGACACGAGGAGGACGTCCGCGCCCGCCGCGATCAGGGCCGGAAGGCGGCGCTGGGCGACCTGGCCGCCGCCGAGGACGACCACGCGGCGGCCGGTGAGACGGAGGCCTACGGGGTAGGCGGGGTGTTCGGCCATGAGGTGCGGCTCCTGTTGCGGCGGTGTTCAGTGCCCTGACGTGCGGATTTTACTGGGCAGGGGTGAGGGCGGCTCGGGTGGTCCGCCGGCTGGGCACCGGGACCCCGCGCCGGTGGGCGGGCGGCGGGCGGGCGCCCCGTCCTGCGGAACGCCCGCCCGCCGGCCCACGCGGACGACGAAAAGCCCTACTTCTCCGTCACTCCCGCCGAGTCGAACGTCGCCACCTCGTGCATCGCCCGGGCCGTGCTCTGCACCAGCGGGAGGGCGAGCAGGGCGCCAGTGCCCTCGCCGAGGCGGAGGTCGAGGTCGACCAGGGGCCGCAGGCCCAGCTTGTTCAGGGCCGCGACATGGCCCGGCTCGGCGCTGCGGTGGCCCGCGATGCACGCGGCCAGGACCTCCGGGGCGATCGCGCGGGCGACCAGGGCGGCGGCCCCGGCGCTGACGCCGTCCAGGATGACCGGCGTCCGCAGGGAGGCGCCGCCGAGGAGGAGGCCGACGATGGCCGCGTGCTCGAAGCCGCCGATCGCGGCGAGCACGCCGATCGGGTCGGCCGGGTCCGGCTGGTGGAGTTCCAGGGCTCGGCGCACGACCTCGGTCTTGCGGGCGAGGGTCTCGTCGTTGATGCCGGTGCCCCGGCCCGTGACCTCGGCCGGGTCCGCACCCGTGAAGACGGCGATCAGGGCGGCGGACGTGGTGGTGTTCGCGATACCCATCTCACCGGTCAGCAGGGCCTTGTTGCCGGCGGCGACCAGGTCGCGGGCGGTTTCGATGCCGACCTCGATGGCCTGCCTGGCCTCCTCGCGCGTCATCGCCGGCCCGGTCGTCATGTCGGACGTACCGCCGCGGATCTTGCGCGGCAGCAGGCCCGGGGTGGCCGGCAGGTCGGCGGCGACGCCGACGTCCACGATGCAGACCTCGGCGCCGACCTGGGTGGCGAAGGCGTTGCAGACGGCACCTCCGCCGAGGAAGTTGGCCACCATCTGGGCCGTGACCTCCTGCGGCCAGGGGGTGACGCCCTGGGCGTGCACACCGTGATCACCCGCGAAGATGGCGACGGCGGCGGGCTCCGGGATGGGCGGCGGGCACTGGCGGGACAGGCCGGACAGCTGCGCGGAGATGATCTCCAGCATGCCCAGCGCACCGGCCGGCTTGGTCATACGCTTCTGGCGCTCCCACGCCTCGCCGAGCGCCTTGGCGTCCAGCGGGCGAATCTGCGCGACGGTCTCGGCGAGCAGGTCGTGGGGTTCCTCTCCGGGCAGGGCACGGCGGCCGTATGTCTCTTCGTGCACGACCCAGGACAGCGGGCGGCGCTTGGACCAGCCGGCCTGCAACAGCTCGGGCTCGTCCGGGAATTCGTCGACGTAGCCGACGCACAGGTAGGCGATGATCTCGAGGTGCTCGGGCAGGCCGAGGGCGCGGACCATCTCGCGCTCGTCGAAGAAGCTGACCCAGCCGACGCCGAGGCCTTCGGCGCGGGCGGCGAGCCAGAGGTTCTCCACGGCCAGGGCGGCGGAGTACGGGGCCATCTGGGGCTGGGTGTGGCGGCCGAGGGTGTGGCGGCCACCGCGGGTCGGGTCGGCGGTGACGACGATGTTCACCGGGGTGTCGAGGATGGCCTCGATCTTCAGTTCCTTGAACTGCTTCGCCCGGCCCTTGGGAAGGGACTTCGCGTAGGCGTCACGCTGGCGCATGGCCAGTTCGTGCATCGCCCGCCGGGTGTCGGCGGAGCGGATGACGACGAAGTCCCACGGCTGCGAGTGGCCCACGGAGGGCGCGTGGTGGGCGGCCTCCAGGACTCGCAGAAGCACCTCGTGCGGGATCGGGTCGCTGCGGAAGCCGTTGCGGATGTCGCGGCGTTCGCGCATGACCTTCAGGACGGCCTCGCGCTCGGCGGGGTCGTAGCCGGGGGCGGGGGGGCCGGTGGACTGTCGGGCTTCTGCCACTGCGGCCGCGCTCTCTTCTCGGCGTTCCTGGTCGGCCAGGTCTTCCTGTTCGGCGGCCCGGGTGTCCAGGTCGTCGGCGTTCTGTGCGAGTTCGGCGTCCGCGTCGCGGGGTGCCGGGACGGTGGTCATGGGTGCGGGGGGCTCCAGCGTCTCGGGCGGCGTCGGCAGGGACTGCTGCGGGCCTTGCACGGGCTGCCCGGCCGACTCGTCCGCGACCGGGGCGGCGGCGGGGGCCGGGAGTACGACGGTGACGTCCTCGGCGGGTGCCGGGGTGCCGGGGGCCGGGTCGGGCGCCACGGGTCCGGCGGCGGGGGCGGCCGCGATCGCCTCGGGGGCGTCAGCCGGGACCGCTGCGTCGGCGGCGGGATCGGTCACCGGGGCCTCCGGTGCCTGAGGCGGTAGGGGGGCCGGGGCATCGCCCGGGACCGGGGGCTCGCCGGGGGCCAGGGCCTCGTCAGGGGCCGTCGCCGCGGGGGGCTGAGCCGGGGCGTGGGCTTGCGAGGCGGTCTCCTGCGCGGTCTCGGGCGCGGCGGGAGCGGGTGCGTCGGCGGGCAGGACGGTGTCGGCGACCGGGGTCGGGGCGGGAGCCGGGGGGGCTGCCTCGGCGGAGGGAGCGGCCGCTTCCCCGCCGTCCGACTCCGGCGCAGAGGCCGGGGCCGCGGCGACCTGGCCGGGTGCTTCGACGCCGGGAGCAGGGGGCTGAGGGGCCGTCACCTCCGACTGCCGTGCACTCGACACGCCGTCGGATGCCGCCGGAGTCTGAGGAGCGGGCTCTTCGGCGGGGAGTGCCTGCCCGGGTGCGGCAGCCTCGGGGGCGACGGAGGCGGTGGCGTGACGGATAGGTGCGCCCGCCTCGGGAGCGGTCACACCCGGGGCGGGTACGGGAGCCTGCGCCTCCGGGGCGGCGGCTTGCGGAACCTGTGCGGCAGCGTCAGGGGCGGCGTCCGGGCCCGGTGCGGCGACGGCGGTGGCTTCCGGGACCGGGGCGGCAACCTCAGGGGCGACGGAGGCGGTGGCGTCCGGGGTGGGTGCAGCCGCCTCGGCGGCGGTCGCCGTCGGAACCGGTGCGGCAGCCTCGGCGGTGGCGTCCGGAACCGGTGCAGCGGCCACGGGAGCGGTAGCGTCAGGAACCGGCCCGGCAGCCTCGGGGGCAGCGTCCGCTGCCGGCGTCTGCGCAACGGCCTCGGGGGCCGCCACCGGCGGGTGAGCGACGGCGTCAGATGCCACTCCGTCCGGTACCGGGGCGGTGGCCTGCGCACCGGCGGCCTCGGACGGATTCCCGACGGCATGCTCCGGACCGGAGGAGGCCTCCGGGAACGGGACCGCTTCGGGAACCCGGCCGGCCTCCGGGGCGGGAGCCGGGGCCTCGGCCTGCTCGGCGGCGGCCGACGTGGCCTGTTCGGCTGCGGCGACAGGCCCGGCCGACTGAGCCTGTTCGCCTACGGCCACAGGCCCGACCGGCTCAAGCTGTTCGACCGCGGCCACCTGCCCGGCCGAGGAGGCCTGTTCGCCTGCCGCCTCCGGCCCTGAATTCCCGGCGCCCTCGGAGGCGTCCTCCGCCACCGGCGCCGACTCCGCAGCCGGCGGCATCTCGGCTCCCGGAGCCGCTACGGCTCCGGCCTCGGCCACCTGGACGGCGTCCGCACCAACCGTGACACCGGCGGCGTCACCCTCGACGACCACGCCCTGCTGGGGAACGGCGTGTTCGGCCCCGGCCGCCCGGGCGGTTTCGGGGGCGGCCTCCGCCGGGAGGGCACCCGTGCCGGTGGGGTCCTGTGCCTGAGCGGCCACGACGTGCTCGGCGGCGGCGGCCGTCCGGTCCGCGTCCGGACCGGTACTCGCACCGGCGGGGTCACCCGCGACGGCGGGTTCGGCCGCAGGGAGGTGTCCGGTTTCGGACGCGGCGGCCGGCCCCTCCGACGCTCCCACACCCATCCCCACCGGGTCGCCCGCGACCGCCGCGGGGGCGGCCTGACCGTCCTCGGCGGTGGCCGTCCGGTGCTCTGCCGGGTCGGCGCCCGCGCCGACCGGGTCTTCCCCGACGCTCATGCCCTCCATGAGCATCGTCGCGGGGGTCGCGACCGCCTGGGCGGTGCCCATCGGTTCCGTCGCCGGAACAACCGTTTCCGCAGGCGCCGCCCCGGCGCTCACCTGGGCCGGGTGCGTGACCTGCGCGCTCCAGGGCGCGGCGGGAGCCGAGGGTGTCTCGGGGGCGCGGGGACCGTCGAGGTACTCGGGGCCCGCCGGGGAGGGCGCCGGCTGTCGTACGGGCGCGTCAGCGGGGCCGCGGTCGGCGAGGGAGCGGACCGGGCTGGTGGAGCTGTCGGGCAGCGGGGGGCCGAGGTGCAGCGGCCGACGCGGGGTGATGGGCGGGATCGGCGGCGGGTCGGGCAGGCGGACGCCTCCGAGGTCGACCGATCCGCTGTCGCGGCCGGAGATCTCGTGCGGGCCCGGCTGGTGCACGGTCTCGAGGACCGGCTCCGGGGCGGGCGGAGGGACCTCGTTGCCCCAGGCGCCCTGGGCGCCCGGCAGGAGAAGCAGGTCTTCGTCCTCGACGGTGTTTTCGGAGAGGTAGGTGTACGCACCGTGCGCGGGGGCGCCCGGCTGCTCCACCATGCCTGCGCTCTCCGGCAGTCCCTCGCCCGGGACCTGGCCGGTGTCGGTCATGCGTACCCCTCGCCCATCGGTTAGTGCTCCTACGACCAGCTCGCCCGGAACGGCGCACCGACCGCCCCGCAGTGAAGAACGAGCGTGCGTCCCCAGCGGCACGAACGGTCCGTCCGGAAAAGGCGACAAAGCCCTTCAGTGGCATTGTCGCGGTCGAACCACCCCCACGGCAGCTTGATCCGCGACGGTTCCGCTGTGGACTGCGCCACGTTGCGCGTCCCCCGGTTCTGCCGTACCACACACCCCCCAAAACGGGCGGGTTTTCCGGACATTGACCGACGAAGCGCCGGGCGTCCATGTGCGGTGCAGCGATCGGCCAGCCTACCGCGCGCGGTACGACAACCCGATCACGGGGACGTCGGCCGGGTCAGGCGCCGCGCCGCGGGAGCACGCCGCTGAGCAGGAACGCGACGCTCCGTTCCTTCTCCGTCCAGGCCCGGGTGTCGAGTTCGACGGACTGCAGCAGGGCGCACTCGACGCCGTAGCCGTGCTCGGTCAGGTCGCGGCCGATGAGTTCGGCGGCGTCGCGGGTGGCGGCGTGTGTGACGATGCGCTGCGGGCGGCGGTCGGCGACCGCCGAGACGACGGCCGCTCCCCCGCCGCCGACGCGGACGACGTCCGGTTCGGGGAGGTTCTCCAGGATGTGCGGGGCGGTGCCGTGCACGATCTGGAGCTGCACGCCGAGACGGCGGGCCGCGGCGTCGGTGCGGGCGCAGGCGTCCCGGTCGCCGTCGACGGCGAGGACTGCGGCGCCGGCGCGGGCCGCCTCGATGGCGAAGGCGCCGCTGCCGCAGCCGATGTCCCACACCAGGTCGCCGAGGCGGGGCCCCAGGTGGGCGAGTTGGGAGGCGCGCAGCAGCTGGGTCTCGCCCTCACCGAGGTCGGCGCCGTGGGCGTCGGCGGGCAGGGTCCAGCCGCGCGGTCCGGCGGACGGGTCGCGGCCGGAGATCCAGCCGCCGGCCTCCCCCGCGGTGCCGGGCCGGGCCGGGCCGCCGAGGACGATGACGACGTTGGGGTCGCGCCAGGTGTGGTCGGCGGCCTTGTCGGAGGTGACGACGGAGACGCGTTCGCGCGCGGTGCCCAGTTCCTCGCAGACGACGAAGGAGCGGTGGACTCCTTCGAGAAGCAGGCCGAGTTCGGCCGGGCCGGCGCCGGGTGAGGTGAGGACTGCCACCTTGGTGTGGGCGCGGCATGCGTTCACCGCGCGGCGCAGCGTGCGGGGGTGTGCGACGACCACCTGTGCGTCGTCCCAGGGCATGCCCGCGCGGGCGAAGGCGGCGGCGACGGAGGAGACGGCGGGCACGACCTCCACTTCGAGGCCGAACTCCGGGGCGCGCAGGGTGCGTACCACGCCGAAGAAGCCGGGGTCGCCGTCGGCGAGCACGACGGCCGTGCCGCGGTGGCCGGCGATGCGGCGGGCGGCGAGGGCGACACTGCCGAGGCGGATGCGCTCGGCGCCGACGGGAACCTCGGGGAGCGCCAGGTGGTGGGGGGCACCGGCCACGAGCGTGGCGGCACCCAGGGCGGCGCTCGCCGCGGCGGTCAGCGGCGAACCGTCCCATCCGATCACCGTGACCCGGTCGGCCATCGTCGTCAGTCTCCAGGGGTTTGCGCAGGTCGTCTGCGTAACGTCGGGGGAAGCGGCCCGTGAGCGGGCTCCGTGAGGGTACCCGGTGGAGGTGTCGGAGGGAGCGCCGGTGTGGTCGTCACCGCCGTCCTGCGGGTGGTTCCGGCCTAGTTCCAGTCGCCGAAGGAGGTGAAGCCGTCGCGGAGCTGGTCGCCCACGCCTTCCAGGTCCTCGGGGAGCAGGCTCCAGACGATGAAGTCGGTGCGTACGTCGGTCCAGGTGCCGTCCTCGGCACGGGCCCGGGCTATACAGGCGTTGCGCAGCACGCCCTCGCTGATACAGCCGATCTTCTGGGCGACCTGCTGGGAGGCGGTGTTGTCGGCCGCCGTGCGCAGTTCGATGCGCTCGAACTTCTGGTCCCCCAGGAGCCATTGGGCGGTGGCCAGGGCGGCCTCGGAGGCGTAGCCCTCACCGCGGGCCCAGGGGGCGATGATGTACGACAGTTCGGTGGAGCGTACGTGCCAGTTGGTCTTGCCGAGCTGGATGACGCCCACCAGGCGCTGGGTGAGGAACTCGGTGACGGCGAAGTCGATTCCGTGTCCCTCGGTGCGCTGCGCGGGGGCGTACTCGGTGATCCAGGTGCGGGCGCCGCTTTCGGTGAACGGCTGGGGGACGGAGGTCCAGGCCGCCACCTGTTCGTCGTTCATCATCGCGGCCAGGGCGACGACGTCGTCTTCGTCGAGGGGACGCAGCACCAACCGCTCCGTGCTGATGGAGATGTTGGGGAAGGTGCTCGTCATCCGCCGCTCCGTAACCTTCGGTGAACCTTCAGGGCATGCTGAACTGCCCAGCATGCAGCATGAAAGCACTCATCCGCATCATGGGGCCCTCCCCCACCGGATGAGGGAGGACCCCGGGTGCGCGGGTGCCGGACGTGGGCTCAGAAGGAGGCGAGCACGGAGCCGGCGTACTCGTCCTGGATGAACTTCTTCACCTCGGGCGAGGTGAGGAGCTTGGCGAGCTTCTTCACGCGCGGGTCGTCCTCGTTGCCCTTCTTCACGGCGAGGAAGTTGCCGTAGGGGTTGTTCTTCGGGGACTCCAGGACGAGGGCGTCCTCGGACGGCTTGAGGTCGGACTCGATGGCGTAGTTGCCGTTGATCACGGCGGCGTCCACGTCGTCGAGGGAGCGCGGCGTCTGGGCCGCCTCCAGTTCCTTGAACTTCAGGTTCTTGGGGTTCTCGGTGATGTCGGAGGGGGTCGCCTCGTTGCCGACGCCGGCCTTGAGGGCGATGAGCCCGTCGGCGGCGAGGAGCTTGAGGGCGCGGGCCTCGTTGACCGTGTCGTTCGGGATGGCGACGGTCGCACCGCTCTTCAGGTCGTCGGCCTTCTCGACCTTGTGAGAGTAGAGGCCGAGCGGCTCCAGGTGGACCGTGACGACGGGCACGATGTCGGTGCCGTTCTTCTTGTTGAAGTCGTCGAGGTAGGGCTTGTTCTGGAAGTAGTTGGCGCCGACGGAGCCGTCCTGCGTCGCCGTGTTCGGCGTGACGTAGTCGGTGAACTCCTTGATCTGCATGTCGAGGCCCTCCTTCTTCGCCAGGTTGTCCTTGACGAAGGTGAGGATCTCGGCGTGCGGGACGGAGCTGGCGGCGACGACGAGCGGGCCGGAGGTGTCGGAAGCGTCCTTGCCCGTGCCGCAGGCGCTGAGCCCGAGGGTGAGGGCTCCGGCGGCGAGGACAGCGGTGGTGATCTTGGCGGTGTTACGCACGAAAAGTGCCTTTCCTTATGGCCTTGCGGGTGGTACGACCCCGTTGTGGGTGAACGGGGGGTTCACGAGGCGGCTTTGAGTAGCCGCAGTTTGGGGGCGGGGCCCGAGTGGGCGCCGCGGCGGTGCAGGGAGCGGGCCGCGTAGTCGCCGGCGAACTGGATGACCGAGATGACGACGGCGAGGATCGCGACGGTGATCCACATCAGCTGCGTTTCGAAGCGCTGGTAGCCGTAGCGGATGGCGATGTCGCCGAGGCCTCCGGCGCCGACGGTGCCCGCCATGGCCGAGTAGCCGATGAGGGCGACGATCGTGGTGGTGGTGCTGGAGATCAGCGACGGCAGCGACTCGGGGACGAGGACCTTGCGGACGACGGTCCAGGTGTTGCCGCCCATGGACTGCGCGGCCTCGACGAGCCCGTGGTCCACTTCGCGGACGGCCGTCTCGACCAGGCGCGCGAAGAACGGGATGGCACCGACGGCGAGCGGCACGATGGCGGCCTCGACGCCGATGGTCGTCCCCGTGATCGAGCGGGTGAAGCCCATC
Organism: Streptomyces sp. 378; assembly: GCF_030124145.1. Classification (GTDB taxonomy): domain Bacteria; phylum Actinomycetota; class Actinomycetes; order Streptomycetales; family Streptomycetaceae; genus Streptomyces. The sequence continues at coordinate 179,528 of NZ_JASKMS010000015.1, read as the reverse complement.
AGCGCGACCATCAGGATGATGAACGGCAGGGAGCGGGCGATGTTCACGACCTGCCCGATGACCTTGTTGGCGGCGAGGTTCTGCAGCAGGCCGCCTCGGTCGGTCAGGACCAGCAGGATGCCGAGCGGCAGTCCGCCGACGACGGCGATGAGCGTGGACCAGCCGACCATGTAGAGCGTGTCCCCACACGCCTGCTCCAGCAGGGGCCGCATCTCGGACCAGGTCACTTGGCACTCTCCTTCACCGGTTCGGACTCGCGGCCCAGGACGTCGATCTGGAGGCCCTGTTCGCGCAGGAAGCCGATGGGCACGACGTTGTCCTCGTAGCGGCCGGGCAGTTCGATGCGCATCCGGCCGACCTGGAGGCCGCCGACGGTGTCGATGGCGGCGCCGAGGATCGATATGTCGATGTTGTAGGTGCGGGCGAGCTGCGAGATGACGGGCTGGGTGGCGCTCTCGCCCTGGAAGGTGACGTCGACGACGGTGCGGTCCTCGCCGGTGGCCTCGCCGCCCAGCGGGAACAGCGCGGCGGCGAGCTCGGAACCGGGGGTCGCGAGGAGCTCGGTGACCGTGCCGGACTCGACGATGCGCCCGTTCTCCATCAGGGCGGCCGAGTCGCAGACCGACTTCACGACGTCCATCTCGTGGGTGATGAGCAGGACGGTCAGGCCGAGCTGCCGGTTGAGGTCGCGCAGCAGCGCCAGGATGGAGCGGGTGGTCTCCGGGTCGAGGGCGCTGGTGGCCTCGTCGGACAGCAGCACCTTCGGGTCGCCGGCGAGGGCGCGGGCGATGCCGACGCGCTGCTTCTGGCCGCCGGAGAGCTGCGCGGGGTAGACCTTGGCCTTGTCGGCGAGGCCTACCAGGTCGAGCAGCTCCAGCGCCTTGCGGGAACGTTCCTGCCCGGACGTCCCGAGGATCTCCAGCGGCAGCTCGACGTTGTCCTGGACGGTCCGGGAGGACAGCAGGTTGAAGTGCTGGAAGACCATGCCGATGCGGCTGCGCGCCCGGCGCAGTTCCCTTCCGGCGCGCGGGCCGCGGCCGGCCAGGGCGGTGAGGTCCTGCCCGGCGACGGTCACGGTGCCGGAGGTGGGGCGTTCCAGCAGGTTGACGCAGCGGATGAGCGAGGACTTGCCGGCGCCGGACTGGCCGATGACGCCGTACACCTCGCCTTCGCGGACGTGCAGGTCGACGCCGTCCAGGGCGGTGACCTCACGGCCGCGTGCACGGTAGACCTTGGTCAGGCCCGAGGTGGTGATCACTGGGATTCCGTCACTGTCGAGTGCGCGGGCGTGGGTGTGCCCGGGCACAGGTGCGTTCGGTCAGACGCGACACGGTTCTCGCTGGGGAGTGGAACCGGGGAGAACAGGTGCGCGGAGCGGCTTCGGGTCACGCGGCGCTCAGGGCGCGCGGACGGGCCGCGTCTCGCTTCGGGGCGCGAGCTCAGGGGGTGGTGCGGGGGCCCTCTAGAAGGCGCACATTCGACACATACAACGAGCACCGGGCGTCATGGTCGCCTCGGTCGCGGGGATGCGGTCGCTCGTCGTGGTCATGTCGTCAGTAAAACATGCGTACGGTCCTGACCTGCCCTCCGCTGTCCGCATGCCGGACAGCGGTGGACGGAGCCGCTGCGTGCTCAGCCGCGTGGGGAGATCTCCAGGCCCTGCTCGGTGACCAGCACGGACAGGGCCGACAGGTTCTCGACGACCAGATCGGCGTGGAGTTCGCGGGCCTGGTGGGTTGTGGTCAACGCCACGGTGGTCATGCCGGCGGCGCGGCCGGCCGTGAGGCCCGCGGGGGCGTCCTCGAAGACGACGCAGTGCGCCGGATCGACGCCGAGCGCACGGGCGGCGAGCAGGTAGGGCTCGGGGTCGGGCTTGCCGCGCGTGATGTCGTCGGCGGCGACGAGCGTCTTGGGCAGGATGCCGACGGCGTCGAGGCGGGCCTCGGCGAGCCGCCGGGTGGCGGAGGTGACGACGGCCCAGCGGTCGGCCGGCAGGGAGTCGAGGAAGTCGCGGGTGCCCGGCAGCAGGTGCACACCGCCGTTCGGCACGTCGTCCACCTCCAGGTCCTCGATCCGCGCGACGGCCTGCGGCACCACCTCGGCGGGCAGCAGGTCGGCGGCTATCTCGGCGGCCGGCCGGCCGTGCAGCTCGACGCGTGCGAACTCCTCGGCCGTGATCCCGTACTCCCGGGCCCACCGCGTCCAGCAGCGGTCCACCGAGGCGAGGGAGGAGACGAGGGTTCCGTCGTTGTCGAACAGCAGGGCCTGGGCGTGGATCGTCATGCCCTCGACCCTACGGCGCAGGCCAGGGCCGGAAGCATCGGGCCTTTTCGGCCGTAATAAGGTCGCAGCATGCTTGATGCCCTGACGCTGGTGACCGGCGTCGCCGCGCTGCTGCTCGCCGCCTGGTGCGGCTGGGCCGCCTACCGTGACCAGCCGACGAAGGACTGGCACTTCATCGGGATGGCCGTGGTCACGCTGCTGTCGCTGATCCAGTTGGTGGTGGGGATCGTGCTGCTGGCGCGGGGCCAGAAGCCGGAGCAGGGCACGACGATCTTCGTGGCGTATCTGCTGGGGGCGTTCGCGTGCGTCCCGGCGGCGGGGTTCATGTCGCTGGCCGAGCGGACCCGGTGGGGTTCGGTGACGGTGGCCGCCGGCGGCGTGGTGCTGGCGGTGCTGGAGGTGCGTCTCTATGACATCTGGGGAGGCTGAGGTGAGTCGGCGGCGGCTGACCAGCGGGCCGGGCACGCTGCTGGTGTGGCTGTACGGCGTGATGGTCGTGGGGGCGGTGTCGCGATCCGCGTATCAGATCGCGACGGAGTTCGACCGGGCGCCGCTGGCGTACTCGCTGTCGGCGGTGGCCGGTGTCGTGTACGGGTTCATCACGTACTCGCTGGTCCGGGGTGGAGAGACGGCCCGGCGAGCGGCGCTGGTGTGCTGTGTCGCGGAACTGGTGGGCGTGCTGACCGTGGGGGCCTGGACGTTGGCCGATCCGTCCGCCTTCCCGGACGCGACCGTGTGGTCCGACTTCGGGATGGGGTACCTCTTCATTCCCGTGCTCTTGCCGCTGTCCGCCATCTACTGGCTGCGCAAGGGCGCGCCGCAGGAGGATGCCGCCTGAGACGCCTCAGGCGGCCGCGGGCCCTGGGTGGCCGATCGCGCCCACGCGGCGGGGCCGTACATCGGCACGATCCCGCTCCCCTGGAGCGGCGTTGATCAAGCCGTCGCCGCGTAAGCGTCGGCCGGCTTTTCGAGGACGATCATCGGTACGCCGTCGGCGCCCTGGGACGTGCCCACCGTGACGTAGCCGACCTTGCGGTAGAGACGGAGGTTGCTCTCGCTGCGGTGGCCGGTGTGGAGGCGGAAGCGGGTGGCGCCGTGCCGGTCGGTGAGGGCCGCTTCGGCCGCTCGCAGGAGGCGGGCGCCGATGCCGTGGCCCTGGAGGCGGGGGTGCACGCAGAGCTTGCCGATCGCGGCGGCACCGTCCTCGGTGACCGAGCCTCGGACCGAGCCGACGACCTCCTCGCCGAGCCGGGCCACGAAGACGCAGTCGCGGGTGACCTCCTCGCGGACCGAGTCGAGGGTTTGGACGAGCGGGTCGATGCGGTAGTTCCCGTACAGCGCCGCCTCCGTCTGGAAGCACAGGTACTGCAGCCTGAAAATCTGCTCCGCGTCCTGCTCGGTCGCCGCAGAGATGGTCACGCTCATGCCCATGTGCGCACGCCTCCCGCTCATCTGATCACCTGTCGTCCCCCACTCCTATCCCCGTCCTCAGTGGGCCGCAACCTCCGGCGTGAGCAATCTCCTCAGACATCCCAGACATCTGGAGCGTTCCGGGCCAAGACTCCCCTGTGAGATACCCAACTCCCCTGCGATTTCCCGGTATGTCAGGTCCTTCGGCGACAGCAGCGCCTCCAGCAGCCGGGGGCAGCGGCCGGGGAGGCGGCGCACGGCCTCGCGCAGGGCCCGGCCACGGGCGGCGGCGAGGGCGAGCTGTTCGGGGTCATGGCCGCCGTCGTCGACCGGATCACCGGCATACGGCCGTTCGAGACGGCTGGTACGGCGGGTGCGGCGCGCCTCGGAACGGACGGCGCGGCGAAGCCACTCCTCGGGGTCCAGCGGCGGACCCTCGGCGTCCAGGCGTTCCAGCAGGCGGAGCCAGACCGCCTGCTCCAGGTCGCCGGGCTCGGTTCCGGTGGAATGCGCCTCAGCGGAGGCCTCGGCGGTGAGCAGCGGGCGCAGGGCGGTGACCAGGTCGTGCGTCATATGCGGAGCGACGCGGCCGCCCGGGCGTCGGGTTGCCCGGGCAGCCGAAGCTCATTCGTCCGTGGGGTGTGAGCTCAGGTGTTGACGCCCTCAGCCGTTGAAGTCCGCGCGGGCCAGCAGACCCGTGTCGGGCTGGTCGGTGAAGACGCCGTCGATGCCGGTCGCGAAGTACGTCCGGTACGCGGCGAAGACGTCACCATAGGCGTCCGCCTCCGTTCCCTTGCGGAAGTTCGCGGGCAGGAAGGGGTTCTCGTTGCGCATGGTGTACGGGTGCAGGATCAGACCCACCCGGTGCGCGTCGGCGACCAGCCTCGTGGGCCGGGTGAGGTTGCCCTGGGCGTCGCGCGGGATGACCAGGTCCAGGGTCGGGCCGATGCCCCGCGCGTAGGAGGCGATCTCCCGCAGGCCGGCCGGCTTGACCAGGTCGGCGACCGTGCGCGGGTCGCCGGATTCGACGAAGTCCCAGGGACGGGATTCGGCCGAGGACAACAGGACGACCAGCGGGTTGTCGACGAGCTTGTGCAGGCGCTGGACGCTGGTCGGCTCGAAGGACTGGAGGATGACCGGGGAGGTGCGCCGGTCCTTGCGGTACTTGCGCAGCAGCTTGGCGACGCGCTCCTCCAGTGGCAGGCCCTGCTTGCGGAAGTAGGTGGGGTGCTTGAGCTCGGGGTAGATCCACACCTGCTTGCCGCGCTTGCGGGTCTGCTCGTCCTGCCACCTGAGGACCTCCTCGAAGGTGGGGATCTCCCAGCGGCCGTTGTAGAGGGTGTTGTGCGGGCGGTTGGCCGGGATGCGCTCGATCGCCCGCAGCGTCTTCAGCTCGGCGAGTGTGAAGTCCTCGGTGAACCAGCCGGTGGTGGAGACGCCGTCGAGCAGCTTGGTCTTCTTGCGACCGGCGAACTCGGGGTGGTCGGCGACGTCCGTGGTGCCGCCGATCTCGGGCTCGTGACGGCAGACCAGGTGCCCGTCCTTGGTCGGCACCAGGTCGCCGGCCTCGATGATGTCGGCACCCATGTCGAGGGCCAGCTGGTACGAACCGAAGGTGTGCTCCGGGCGGTAGCCGCTGGCCCCGCGGTGGCCGATGATCGTCGGCTTGGGCAGGCTCCGCACGCCGCCGCCGTGCCGGGCGCCGTCGGCTCGTGCCGTGCCGGCCATGCCGAGGACCGCGCCGCCGGCACCCAGCACCGCCGCGCCGAGCAGGGCCCGCCGTCCGGTACCGCTCGTTTCTTCGTTCGACGCCCACCGTCCGGTACCGCTCGATTCTTCGTTCGACTCCTGCGTTCCCATGAGCGCCCTCCCTGCCGTTCGGCTCGTCAGTGCGCGCTGATCGTAGGGGCGCGTACATGACCGGTGGGAGACCTCGGGCGGAACACGCGGGTGATGTCGGATGTCGTCGTGACCGGCGGGAAGGATGAGTTGACGGTTCGTCGCGTCCGCTCGATTCGGTCCGCCCGTTCTGGGAACGTGTGCGGTGTGCCCGGGCGATGTGCGTCACATCGTGTCGGCCGCGTTACGCCTCGTCGGCGGCGCGCCACCGCAGGTAAACACGCGTCAACCGTGCGTAAGGCCTCGGTGAAGTCGCCGTGCCCGATGTGCGCGATGCCCGGGGCCACGAGTATCGTCCTCACCTGCACAGACTCATACAGAATCCCTTGACACCGGAGGGTCCGTTGTCCCGCTTCGCGCTCATCAAGGCAGTGCTCGGCCCGATCATGCGCCTGATGTTCCGCCCACAGGTGGAGGGTGCGGAGCACATTCCGGGCACTGGCCCGGTCATCCTGGCCGGCAACCACCTGACGTTCATCGACTCGATGATCCTGCCGCTGGTCTGCGACCGTCAGGTCGTGTTCATCGGCAAGGACGAGTACGTGACCGGAAAGGGCCTCAAGGGCAGGCTGATGGCCTGGTTCTTCACGGGCGTCGGCATGATCCCGGTGGATCGCGACGGCGGCCGGGGTGGTGTCGCGGCGCTGATGACCGGCCGTCGCATGCTGGAGGAGGGCCGCATGTTCGGGATCTACCCGGAGGGGACGCGGTCGCCCGACGGGCGCCTGTACCGGGGGCGGACGGGCATCGCCCGGCTGACCCTGATGACGGGTGCGCCCGTCGTGCCCTTCGCCATGATCGGCACCGACAAGCTGCAGCCGGGCGGTGCGGGACTCCCCCGTCCCGGCAAGGTCACCGTGCGGTTCGGTGAGGCGATGGAGTTCTCCCGGTACGAGGGGATGGACCGGGACCGCTATGTGCTGCGGGCGGTGACCGACTCGGTGATGACCGAGGTCATGCGGCTGTCCGGGCAGGAGTACGTGGACATGTACGCGAGCAAGGCGAAGGAAGCGGCGTAGGTTCGCGGGGCGCGGGCCTGACTTCGGGCGGCCGGGATGGTGGACGGCTGCGGGCGGCTGCGGGCTGTGGGGGGCCGCGGGTTGTGGGGGGCCGCGGGTTGTGGGGGTTGATCGCGCGGTTTCACCGCGCCCCTGAGGGGCCTGGCCTCAGGCGTGTTCCGTTGTGCCGCCTTCCAGCTTCTGGCCCCGTAGCAGGAACCACGCCGCCACCGCCGCCGCCAGGAGCACCGCCGCTCCGACGCCCGCCGCGAGGGCCAGACCGTCGACGAAGGACGTGCGGGCCGCGTCCAGCATCGTCGCGGCGCTGTGGGCGGGCATGCCTGCGGCCGCCTCGACGGCGCCGCCCAGCGACTCGTGGGCCGCGGCGGGTGTACCCGCGGGGCCGGTGAAGTCGCGGTAGACGCCGGTCACGATCGAGCCGAGTGCGGCGATACCGAGCGCGGCACCGAGTTCGTACGCCGTCTCGGAGACGGCGGACGCGGAGCCCGCCTGCTCCTTGGGCACGCTGGAGAGGATCACGTCGGCGGTCACCGTGAACGAGAATCCCGCGCCCACGCCGACCACCAGCAGCGCGGTCCCGAGCAGCGGGTAGCCGGTGGACTGGCCGAGCACGGTGAGCGCGGCGAGCGCGAGGCCGATGGCCGCGAGGCCCCCGGCGACGACGGCCCGCACCGAGAAACGCCGGGCCGCACGCCCCGCGAGCAGTCCGGCCACCACCGCGCCGACCGCCGCGGGCAGTTCCGCCAGACCGGCCTCGAACGGACGCCTGCCCTGCACGAGTTGCAGGTACTGGGACAGGAAGAACACCAGCCCGGACAGCCCGAGGATGGTCAGCAGGTCGGCCAGCACCGCCCCGCTGAAGCCGCGGTTGCGGAACAGCCGCATGTCCAGCAGCGGGACCGGCAGCCTGAGCTGACGGCGGACGAACCCGTACAGGGCCGCCGCGCCCAGCAGGCCCGCGGCCAGGGTGCTCCAGGCGAAACCGTGGGTGGCGGCCTCCTTGATCGCGTACACCACGCCGATCATGCCGAGCAGCGACAGCACGACGCTGACCAGGTCCCAGGGGCCGGGGTTCGCGGTGCGCGACTCGGGCAGCAGCTTGATCCCGACGACGACCAGCACGGCCATCACGGGCAGGTTGATGAGAAAGACCGAGCCCCACCAGAAGTGCTCCAGCAGCAACCCGCCGACGATCGGGCCGACGGCCGTACCGGCGGAGGCGGTGGCGCCCCAGATGCCGACGGCCAGGCTGCGTTCGCGCGGGTCGTTGAAGAGGTTGCGGATCAGGGCGAGCGTGGCCGGCATCAGGGTGGCGCCCGCGACGCCGAGCAGCGCCCGCGCGACGATCATCATCTCGGGGGTCGTGGCGTAGGCGTTGAACACGGATATCGCGCCGAACGCCGTGGCACCGGCCAGCAGGATCCGCTTGCGGCCGATCCGGTCGCCGAGGCTGCCCATGGAGACCAGCAGGCCGGCGATGACGAACGAGTAGACGTCGCCGATCCACAGCAACTGGGTGCCGGAGGGCTTGAGGTCCTCGCTGATGTAGGGGGTCGCGAGCCCGAGGACGGTCGCGTCGACGGCCACCAGCAGCACGGCGAGCACGAGCACGCCGAGCGCGAGCCAGCGGCCCGGACGCTCCACCGCCTCGGTGCGGTCCGCCGCCTGCAGGGTGCTGGTCATGATTCCTCTCTCCTGACCGCGCCGCCGAGCAGCAGCTCGACGATCATGTGCTGGAAGTCCTTGGGTGCGCCTTTGCCGCTGTGCACCAGCCAGGCGCCGGAGGCCATCAGGCCGTACAGCGCCTCGGTGAGCCAGGCGGGCGTGAGGTCGATGCGGAACTCTCCGCTGTGCTGGCCGCGCCGGAACAGGGCGGAGATCCGGTCGTCGATCCTGGTCCAGCCCGCGTTCTGCTCCTCGCCCTCGAAGAGCTGGTTCTCGGTGTAGAGGAACGCGAGCAGCCCGGCGGCGGGCTCGATGGCACCGACCAGCCGGCGTACGGCCTCGCTCGCGGTGCCCTCGTCGAGCCGGGCCGCGTCCAGGGCGGCCTCGCACTCCGCGATGCCGAGTTCCTCCAGCGCCCGGACGAGGGCGTCACGTCCGGCGAAGTGCCGGTGCAGCGTGGCGCGGCTGATTCCGGCGGCCTTGGCGACCTCGTCCATCGTCGCGGTGGAATTGCGGGTCAGCAGGGCGGCGGCGGCGCGCAGCATGTGCTCAGGATCGACAGCCATGAGACAACCATAGGGCATATGAGACAGTGTTGTCTCATCCCGGGCATGGATGCCTCATGGGCGCTTCATGGCCGCCGTGCTGCCGTGCCGCGGCGCCGCTGCGCGGAAAGGGGTTGATCAGTGCCAGGGCAGCTGCCCGCGCCGTTCCCAGTACGTGTGCGGCTCCTCCACCAGCGTGGCGAGGCGGGCCAGCTGGTCGTCGTCGAGATCGACCACCGCGGCGTGCAGGTTCGAGGCGAGCTGGGCGGTGGTGGCCGCGCCGGAGAGGACGACACCGGCCCAGGGCTGCCGGAGGATCACGGCCAGGGCGACCGCGTCGCAGCCCAGCCCGGTCCGCTCGGCGGTCTCCTTGAGGGCGTCCGGGGCGTGCGGCCCGGCGAGGCGGCCGTTGGCCATGCCCTCCTTGACGATCACGGTGAGTCCGGCGTCGTACGCCTCGGCGAGGGCGGGGCCGGCGGAGGTCTCCAGCGCGTTGTACGTGGACTGCACGGTACGGAAGAGGGGTTCGCCGTCGACCGTCACGGCCAGGGCCGCGCGGATCGCCTCCGACTGGGCGGGGCCGCTGGTGGAGAAGCCGACGGTGAGGCCCCGCGCGGCGGCTTCGGCGAGTTTCGTGTGCAGTTCCTTGTCGGTGAGGGCGGGGCTGTCCGGGGTCACCGAGTGGATCTGGTAGAGGTCGAGCCGGTCGCCGAGCAGGGCGTCGCTCTCCGCCCGCTGCCGTTCGTAGGTGGCGAGGCTGTGGTCCTTGACCTCGTGCTTCTCGGCGTCGGTGGACCAGTCGGCGGTGTAGGTGTAACCCCACTTGCTGCCCACGACGATGTCGTCGAGGCCGGGCCTGCCCTTGAGCCAGTCGGCGAGGAACTCCTCGGAGCGGCCGTAGGAGCGGGCGGCGTCGAAGTAGCGGACGCCTTGGGCGTAGGCGGCGTCGAGGAGTTCATGGGTGCGGGCGCGCAGCGTCTCGACGCCGCGGTCCTGCCCGAGGTCTTCGTCCCGGCCGAGGTTGATGTAGCCGGGGCGTCCGACGGCGGCGAGGCCCAGGCCGATGTGGCAGGTGGGGGTCGTTGCTGAGGCCAGGCGGGCGAAGGGCATCGCGGGCTCCGTTCGGTCGGCTGCTGACGACCAACGTAACCCCCGCGATGACCTTCGCCTCAGAGCTCGGGTCCCGCTGTGTTGCGGCGGGTGCGGGTGGCGCGGAACTTGTCGCGCGGTTCCCCGCGCCCCTCCGGTCCGTTCCCCTCAGCCCTGCCTCTTGGCCACAGCCCATTCATGCTGCGCCGCCACGTCGGCCTTCACCTCGGCCAGCTGCACTGCCACCGCGCTCGGGGCCGTGCCACCCCTGCCGTCGCGGGAGGCCAGGGCGCCGGGGACGTTGAGGACCGTGCGGACCTCGGGAGTGAGGTGGGCGGAGATCTTGGCGAACTGCTCGTCCGTCAGCTCGTCCAGCTCCTTGCCCTCGGCCTCGGCGACCTTCACGCACTCGCCGGCGACCTCGTGGGCCACGCGGAACGGGACGCCCTGCTTGACCAGCCACTCGGCGATGTCCGTGGCGAGGGAGAAGCCGGCCGGGGCCAGTTCCTCCATGCGCTCGCGGTGGACGGTGAGGGTGGCCATCATGCCGGTGAAGGCCGGGAGCAGGACCTCCAGCTGGTCGATGGAGTCGAAGACCGGCTCCTTGTCCTCCTGGAGGTCGCGGTTGTACGCGAGCGGGAGGGCCTTGAGGGTGGCCATCAGGCCCGTCAGATTGCCGATGAGGCGGCCGCTCTTGCCGCGGGCCAGCTCCGCGATGTCCGGGTTCTTCTTCTGCGGCATGATCGACGAGCCCGTCGAGAACGCGTCGTGCAGGGTCACGAAGGAGAACTCCTTCGTGTTCCAGAGGATGATCTCCTCGGCGATCCGGGAGAGGTTGACTCCGATCATCGCCGTGATGAAGGCGAACTCGGCGACGAAGTCACGGGAAGCCGTGCCGTCGATCGAGTTGCCGACGCTGCCGTGCTCGAAGCCGAGGTCCTTCGCCACCGCCTCGGGGTCCAGTCCGAGGGAGGATCCCGCCAGCGCGCCCGAGCCGTAGGGCGAGACCGCCGTGCGCGCGTCCCACTGGCGCAGCCGCTCGGCGTCCCGGGAGAGGGACTGGACGTGGGCCAGGACGTGATGGGCGAACAGGACGGGCTGGGCGTGCTGGAGGTGGGTGCGGCCGGGCATGGCCGCGTCCGGGTGGGCCTCGGCGAGGCCGATCAGCGCGTCCTGCAGCTCGGCGATCAGACCGCCGACGATCCGGGCGTGGTCGCGCAGATACATCCGGAAGAGGGTGGCGACCTGGTCGTTGCGGGAGCGGCCCGCGCGCAGCTTGCCGCCGAGGTCGGGGCCGAGGCGCTCCAGGAGGCCGCGCTCCAGGGCGGTGTGGACGTCCTCGTCGGCGATCGTGCCCACGAAGGAACCGTCGGCGACGTCGCCCTCCAACTGGTCCAGCCCGGCGATCATGCGGGTCAGCTCGTCGTCCGTGAGCAGACCCGCCTTGTGCAGCACACGGGCGTGGGCGCGCGAACCGGCGATGTCGTACGGCGCGAGCCGCCAGTCGAAGTGGACGGACGCGGACAGCTTCGCCAGTGCCTCGGCGGGACCGTCCGCGAAACGACCGCCCCAGAGCCGGACGTCACCGCTGTTGCTGCTCACCTGCGTGCTCCTCAAGGAGTGTGGATGTGCCTCACCGTCATGCATGAGTATGCAGACCTCTGCATGATTCGTCAATTCGGCAGGGCCGAGGAGCGGTTTCCGGTCAGGAGAGAGGAATTTGAAGATCCTTTGAACGCGGGAAACCGCTTACCCGTACCTCTCGCCGAACGCAGGCGCCGCGTTACGACACCGACGACACCCCCGACCCCTAGTGAGGCATCCGCATGTCCAGGGCTCTTCCGAAGTACAACAAGCGTCGCGTCACGTTCATCGGCGGCGCCGCCGCGGTGGCACTGTCCGGCACGGTGATCGCCGGCTTCGCCCTCGCCGGGGAGACGCCCGACAGCGGTGGCGCGAGCGCCCGGACGCTGGCGGGCCCCGGCACCATCACCTGCCCGGATGTCACGGGCCAGCTGCCCGCGGTCCCCGCCTCGGCGAAGGCGGAGGTCGACAGCAACCTCGCCCAGCTGAACACGCAGATCCAGGAGGCCAACAAGCGCCTGGTCGACACCGTCGGCCAGGGCGGGCCCAACTTCGTCCAGAACGCCATCCTCGGCCCGCTGGAGGACAAGCGCGTCGCGGCTCTGAACCGCATCGAGACCGCGATCGGGCGAGCCGCCGCGAAGCCCGAGGGTCTGGAGGCCTTCGCCGCCTGCCAGCTGAACGCCGACGGTGGCGCAGGGGCGGGCGGGGCTGCGGGCGGCGAGGCGGGCGCCGGTGCGGATGCGGGCGCGGGCGCCGGTGCGGGTGCCGAAGAGGGCGGCGCGGGCGCCGGGGCAGGTGCCGGCGCGGAGGCCGGTGCGGGTGCCGAAGAGGGCGGCGCGGGTGCGGGTGCGGGTGCGGGCGAGGCGGGGAACGCCGGGGCCGGCACGATCAGCTGCCCGGACGTCGCCTCCCAGCTGCCGGCGATCCCCGCCTCGGCCCAGGCCGAGGTCGACCGGAACCTGACCCTGCTGGACACGCAGATCGCCGAGGCCAACAAGCGTCTCGTCGACACCGTCGGCCAGGGCGGACCCAACTTCGTCCAGAACGCCATCCTCGGCCCCCTGGAGGACAAGCGGATCGCCACCGTCAACCGCATCGCCACCGCCATCGGCCGCACGGCCGAGAAGCCGGCCGGACTGGATTCCCTGGCCGCCTGCACGCTCACCAAGTGAGGTGACAGGCGCTGTGGCCGCCCCGTGGGAGCGCCGGCCGGGGCGGCCACGGACGACGCCTGCTTGCGGGATCCGGCAGAGGTGACCGGATCCCGCGATTCCTTAGACCGTCGAAAGATCTGCGACCATAATCGTTCGACATGGGAAAGACTTATGAGCGCATAGACGGCCGGCTCCGCACGTTCATCGAGGCGCAGCCGGTCTTCTTCACCGCCACCGCCCCCCTGGCCGCCGACGGCACGGTCAACCTCTCACCCAAGGGGCTCACCGGCTCCTTCGCGGTGCTCGACGAGCTCACGGTGGCCTACCTCGACTTCGCCGGTTCCAACGCCGAGACCATCGCCCATCTGCGGGAGAACGGGCGGATCACCCTGATGTGGTGCGCCTTCCAGGGCCCGCCGAACATCGTCCGCGTGCACGGCAGGGGTGAACCGGTCTTCCGCGACGACCCCCGTTTCGGGGACCTGCTCGCGCACTTCCCGGACATCGACCCGACCCGGCACGGCTTGCGCGCGATCATCGTCGTCACCGCCGAACTCGTCCGCGACACCTGCGGTTACGCGGTCCCCTTCATGGCGTACGAGGAGGACCGGGACCTGCACGCCAAGCGGTTCGCCCGGGAGGACGACGCATCGCTCAGCGCGTACTTCAGCAAGAAGGAGCACATCGCCAGCAGCCTGGACGGACTACCCGGGCTGCCGTTGCCGCTGCCGCCCTCTACGGTCTGAGGCATGCGCCCCGGTGCCGTAGCCCTCGCCGTCTCCTCCCTGATCGTGCTCGGCGCCGGGCCGCCCGCCCCCGCGCCACCGCTGCCGGCCCGGATGGCGGACACCGGCGGCGGCACCCAGCTGATCACCGCGGTGGCCCCGGAGCGGTCCTCGACCACGGGCACGGTCAGCTGGTGGGACCGCGGCGGGGACGGACGCTGGGTGAAGATGGGCTCCGCGCCCGCCCGTTTCGGAGCGAACGGGCTCGTCGCGGGTGCCTCCCGCAAGCAGGGCACCAGCACCACACCCACCGGCCTCTACGGCCTGCCGTACGCCTTCGGCATCAAGGCGGCACCGCGCGGGACGGCGTACGGCTACCGCAGGGTGCACCGGGACTCCTGGTGGTGTCAGGACAACGACTCCCGCTCCTACAACCGCTGGAGCGAGCCGCGCGCGGCCGACTGCCGGGCCGCCGAGGCCGAGCAGCTGATCACCTACCGCGCCCAGTACGCACACGCGCTCGTCATCGGCTTCAACTACGAGCGTCCCGTGCGGGGGCGCGGCGCCGGCATCTTCCTCCACGTCAACGGGCGGGGTGCGACGGCCGGTTGCGTGTCCGAGGACGCGATGCGGCGGATCCTGACCTGGGCCGACCCCGCGCGGCGGCCGCACATCGCCGTCGGCACGACGAGCGGGAAGACGGCCGTCACGGGTCTGTGACGGTGCGCCGGCCGTGTCCGTGTTACCAGCGGTCACTCCTGTTCGCAGCCGACTCGGGACGCGGCTGAACACTCCCGTCTCCCGGCACGTATCTGTGGGCCAAGGGTCAAGTCCCCACGGAGGAACCGTGACCACCACGCTCGCAGGCGGACGTGCCGCCCGCCGCCAGACGATGCGCCGCATCCGCCCGCGCCGCTCCCCGGCCGTCCCACTGCTGATCGCCCTGTGGGCCGGTGCGGCGGCCGTGCTGTGGCTGTGGTGGGACAACACACCGGCCCTCGCGGACACCACGAGCAAGATCCTGGCCGCCGGCCGGATCACCGGCCTGCTCGCCGGTTACCTCATGGCACTCGTGGTGCTCCAGATGGCCCGGGTGCCCGCGCTGGAGCGCCGGGTGGGCACCGACCGGGTCGCGCGCTGGCACGCCATGACCGGCCGCTACACGCTCTGCCTGGTCCTGGCCCATGTCTTCCTGATCATGTGGGGCTACGCCCTGCAGGCGGGCAAGGGGCTCGGCGACATCGTCCAGCAGACGACCGACTCCATCAACCAGCTGCCCGACATGGGCAAGGCCGCCATCGGCACGGGCCTGCTGTTCCTCATCGGCATCCTGTCGATCGGCGGGGTGCGCCGCCTGATCGGCTACGACACCTGGTACCACGTGCACCTGCTCACGTACGCGGCGGTGTACCTGACGTTCTGGCACCAGATCACGACCGGCAACGAGTTCGCCGTCGAGCCGACGGCCAAGACCTTCTGGTACGGGCTGTACGGCGTGGTGACCGCGCTGGTCGTCTGGTACCGGATCCTCACGCCGATCCGGCTGAACCTGCGGCACCGCATGCGGGTCGAGGCCGTCATCGAGGAGACCCCGGGCATCGTGTCCGTGCTGATCGGCGGGCGCAGGCTGCACCGGATGGGCGCGGAGGCCGGGCACTTCTTCCGCTGGCGGTTCATGGCGCCGGGCATGCGCTTCAGCTCACATCCCTACTCCCTGTCGGCGGCACCCCGCCCGGACATGCTGCGGATCACCGTCAAGGCGATCGGCGACCACACCTCCCGGCTGCGCGAACTGACGCCCGGCACGCGGGTGTGGGCCGAGGGCCCGTACGGGGCGATGACCGCGCAGCGCCGCAGCCGCGGCAAGGTGCTGCTGGTGGCCGGTGGTGTCGGCATCACCCCGATGCGGGCGCTGTTCGAGACGCTGCCGGGCTCGTCCGGTGACATCACGCTCCTCTACCGGGCCAACAGCACCCAGGACCTGGCGCTGTGGGGCGAGCTCGCCAAGATCGCCGACGAGCGCGGCGCCCGGCTGATGTACGCGGTCAACAGCCCGGACGGGGAACGCCCCGACATCTCCGCGGAGTCCCTCCAGCGGAAGATCCCGGACATCGACGACCACGACGTCTTCATGTGCGGGCCGCCCGGCTTCGCGCAGTCCGTCTACGAGGCACTGCGCGGCGCGGGAGTACCCGCCCGCCGTATCCATCACGAGTCGTTCGAGATGTGAGCGACGGGACACCAACGGCCCTTCAGGAGTTTGGGAAACGATGAGGAAGTCTCACCCCGTACGGCGCGCCGTGCTCGCCGGCGCAGCCACCGTCTCCGGGATCGTGCTTCTGCTGTCCCTGAAGCCGGCCTCCGACCCGGGCTCGGCCCAGGCGGCGGGGCAGGCACCGCCCGCGGCGGCCGGGCAGGCACCGCAGGGCGGCGTGAACGGCGCGGTCACCGGTGACGCGGCGCAGACGCAGTACGGCGCGGTGCAGGTCCGCCTGACGATGAGCAACGGCAGGATCACCCGGGCCGAGGCGGTGCAGACGCCCAAGGGCGGTCGCAGCGACCAGATCACCGCGAGTTCGGTGCCGCGCCTCAACCAGGCGGTGGTCGCGGCGCAGGGCGCGGAGATCGACGCGGTCTCGGGCGCGACGTACACCAGCGCCGGCTACAAGAAGTCCCTCCAGTCGGCCCTGGACAAGGCGAAGGCGTCGGCCGGAGCGCAGCAGGGGTCGGGGGGTGACGCGCAGACGCTGACCGGTGATGTCGCGCAGACGCAGTACGGTCCGGTGCAGGTGCGGGTGACCGTCTCCGGCGGGAAGATCACCAAGGCGGAAGCGGTCCAGGCCCCCAAGGGCGGCCGCAGCGACCAGATCACCTCCTCCTCCGTCCCCCGCCTCAACCAGGCGGCCGTAGCGGCCGGAACCGCCGATATCGACGCGGTCTCCGGTGCCACGTACACCAGTGCCGGCTACAAGCAGTCCCTCCAGTCGGCCCTGGACAAGGCTCCGGCCGGGGGCGGTTCCTCGCAGGCCGCGGGGTCGGGCGGCGGTCAGGCCGAGACCCGGACCCTCACCGGCAGCGTCGCGCAGACGCAGTACGGCCCGGTGCAGGTGCGGGTGACCGTCTCCGGCGGGAAGATCACCAAGGCGGAAGCGGTCCAGGCCCCCAAGGGCGGCCGCAGCGACCAGATCACCTCCTCCTCCGTCCCCCGCCTCAACCAGGCGGCCGTAGCGGCCGGGAACGCGCAGATCGACGCCGTGTCCGGGGCGACGTACACCAGTGCCGGCTACAAGCAGTCCCTCCAGTCCGCGCTGGACCAGGCCGGTGGCTGACCAGGTGACCGACTCCGCAGAGGCTCCCGCCGCGGTACGTCATGCCGAGGAGACGATGGGGACCGTCTTCTCCTTCGACGTCCGCGGCGGGGAACCGCACGCCGTGCGCGCGGCTCTGGACGAGGCCGTCACCGGGCTGCACCGGGTCGACGCGGTGTTCAGCACGTACCGCGAGGACAGCCAGATCTCCCGGCTGCGGCGTGGGGAGGTGACCGTCGAGGAGTGCGACCCCGAGGTCGCCGAGGTGCTGGAACTGGCCGCGGAGGCGGAGCGGTTGAGCGACGGCTGGTTCAGCACCTCGTACCGGGGTTCTCTCGATCCGACCGGCATCGTCAAGGGCTGGGCCGTCGAACGGGCCGCGCGGCGACTGGCGGACGTGCCCGGGGTGTGCGGGGTGAGCCTCAACGGCGGCGGGGACGTGCAGTTGCTCGGGACACCGGGCGGGCAGCGGCCGTGGCGCGTGGGTGTGTCCGACCCGCTGCGGCCGGGAGGCCTGGCGGCGGTCATCTCGGCCGCCGGGGCCGACGAGCTTTCCGTGGCCACGTCCGGTACGGCGGAGCGGGGAGACCACATCGTCGATCCCCGTACGGGGCGGTCGGCTGTCACCGACCTGGTCGCCGTGACGGTGGTGGGGCCCCGGCTGACGTGGGTCGACTGCTGGGCGACGGCGGCGTTCGCGATGGGGTCGCGGGAAGGCCTGGCGTGGCTGGAGTCGCTGCCGGACGTGGAGGCGCTGTTGATCACGGCAGGGGATGAGGTGCGGTGCACGGGGGGGTTGGCTGCGAGGCTGGGGTGAGTTGAGGCTTGGGCGGGCGCGGGCGCAGCGGCTGCGCCCCAGGGGCGCGGGGAACTGCGCGATCAGCCACAGCGCTCCCGCACCCGAACGGCAACCCCTAGTGCCCGTTCTGCGCCAGCCTCAGCAGATGATCGGCCAGCGCCTGCCCACCCGCCGGCTCCCTGCTGATCAGCAGCAGCGTGTCGTCACCGGCGATCGTCCCCAGGATGTCGTGCAGTTCGGCCTGGTCGATGGCCGAGGCCAGGAACTGCGCGGCCCCGGGAGGGGTGCGCAGGACCACGAGGTTCGCCGAGGCCTCCGCGGAGATCAGCAGTTCCTGCGACAGCCGCCGCATCCGCTCCTCCTTCGCCGACCCGCCCAGCGGCGCCCGGGGCGTACGGAATCCGCCCTCGCTGGGCACCGCGTAGATCAGGTCGCCGTCGGTGTTGCGGATCTTCACCGCGTTCAGCTCGTCCAGGTCCCGGCTGAGCGTCGCCTGCGTGACGTTCAGCCCGTCGTCGGCGAGCAGCTTCGCCAGCTGGCTCTGCGAGCGGACCGGCTGCCGGTTGAGGATGTCCACGATCCGGCGGTGGCGGGCGGTGCGGGTCTGCGGCACGGCGGGCCCGTTCGCCCCCGGCTGCTCGTGGTCCTGCGCCTGGCTCATCGTCGACTCATTCCCCGGATCGTCCGTCCCCGCTCACTGCCTGAAGGATGCCGGGCAGCGCCCCGAGGAACGCGTCCGTCTCGTCGTCGCCGAGGTTCAGCGGCGGCATCAGCCGGACGACGTCGGGGGCGGGCACGTTCACCAGGAATCCGGCCTCCTGAGCCGCCTGGCGCAGCTGGGGCGCGAGCGGCTCGGTGAGCACGATACCCAGGAGGAGTCCCGTGCCCCGGACAAAATCGATCAACGGGTGGCCGAGACCCTCGATTCCCTCCCGCAACCTCTCGCTCTGCCGCTTGACGTTCTCCAGCAACCCCTCGTTCTCGATGGTGTCGAGGACGGCGAGTCCGGCGGCGCAGGCGACGGGGTTGCCGCCGAACGTCGTGCCGTGCTGGCCGGGCCGGAGCAGGTCCGCGGCCCGCCCGAAGGCGACGGTGGCGCCCAGCGGGAGCCCGCCGCCGAGCTGCTTGGCGAGGGTGACGACGTCGGGCAGCACGCCTTCGTGGGCCTGGTACTCGAACCAGTGGCCGGTCCGGCCCATGCCGGTCTGCACCTCGTCGAGGACGAGGAGCGCCCCGGTCGCCGCCGTGATCGCCCGGGCCGCCTTGAGGTAGCCGGCCGGTGGGACGACGACACCGAGCTCGCCCTGGATCGGCTCCAGGATGACGAGGGCGGTCTCCTCGGTGACCGCGGCGGCCAGGGCCTGCGCGTCGCCGAAGGGCACGTGGGTGACGTCACCGGGCAGGGGCAGGAACGGCTCGCGCTTGCCGGCCTGGCCGGTCATCGCCAGGGCGCCCATGGTCCGCCCGTGGAAGGCGCCCTCGGTGGCGACGACATGGGTCCGCCCGGTCAGCCGGCCGATCTTGAACGCGGCCTCGTTGGCCTCCGCGCCGGAGTTGCAGAAGAAGACCTTGCCGTCCCGGCCGAACAGGCGCAGCAGCCGCTCGGCGAGGGCGACGGTCGGCTCGGCCATGAAGAAGTTGGAGATGTGGCCGAGGGAGCCGATCTGCCGGGTGACGGCCTCGACGACCGCCGGGTGGGCGTGGCCGAGGGCGTTGGTGGCGATGCCGCCGACGAAGTCGAGGTAGGAATGGCCGTCGGCGTCCCAGACGCGGGTGCCCTCGCCGCGGGCCAGGGGCAGCAGCGGGGTGCCGTAGTTGTTCATGAGCGCGCCCTGCCACCGCTCGGCGTACTCCTGATGGGCGGTCATACGGCTTCCCCCTCGTGCTCGTCGGGCACGACCATCGTGCCGATGCCCTCGTCGGTGAAGATCTCCAGCAGGATCGAGTGCTGGACCCGGCCGTCGATGACGCGGGCGGTGGTCACGCCGTTGCGCACGGCGTGCAGGCAGCCCTCCATCTTCGGCACCATGCCGGACGACAGGTCCGGCAGCAGCCGCTCCAGCTCGGTGGCGGTGAGGCGGCTGATCACCTCGTCGCTGTGCGGCCAGTCCTCGTAGAGGCCCTCGACGTCCGTGAGGACCATGAGGGTTTCGGCGTCCAGTGCAGCAGCGAGTGCCGCAGCCGCCGTATCAGCATTGACGTTGTAGACATGTCCGTCGTCCTGGGAGCGGGCGATCGAGGAGACGACCGGGATGCGGCCGTCGGCGAGCAGGGCCTGGATGGCGCCGGTGTCGATCGCGGTGATCTCGCCGACCCGGCCGATGTCGACCAGTTCGCCGTCGATCTCGGGCTGGTGCTTGGTGGCGGTGATGGTGTGCGCGTCCTCGCCGGTCAGGCCGACGGCCAGCGGCCCGTGCTGGTTGAGCAGCCCGACCAGCTCGCGCTGGACCTGCCCCGCCAGCACCATCCGTACGACGTCCATGGCGTCCTCGGTGGTGACCCGGAGGCCGGCCTTGAACTCGCTGACGATGCCGTGCTGGTCGAGGGCGGCGCTGATCTGCGGGCCGCCGCCGTGGACCACGACGGGCTTGAGACCGGCGTGGTGCAGGAACACCACGTCCTGGGCGAAGGCGGCCTTGAGGTCCTCGTCGATCATGGCGTTGCCGCCGAACTTGATGACGACCGTCTTGCCGTTGTGCCGGACCAGCCAGGGCAGTGCCTCGATGAGGATCTGCGCCTTGGGCAGCGCGGTGTGCTTGCGCGTGGCTCCACTGCTCATGACGAGTACGCGCTGTTCTCGTGGACGTAGTCGGCGGTGAGGTCGTTGGTCCAGATGGTGGCGGTCTCGGACCCGGCGGCGAGATCGGCGACGATGTGCACCTCGCGGTAGCGCATGTCGACCTTGTCGCGGTCCTCGCCGACACCGCCGTTCTTGCAGACCCACACGCCGTTGATGGCGACGTTCAGCCGGTCCGGCTCGAAGGCGGCCCGCGTGGTGCCGATCGCGGAGAGGACGCGTCCCCAGTTGGGGTCCTCGCCGTGGAGGGCGCACTTGAGGAGGTTGTTGCGGGCGATGGAGCGGCCCACCTCGACGGCGTCGTCCTCGGTCGCGGCGTTGATCACCTCGACCCTGATGTCCTTGCTGGCGCCCTCGGCGTCCCGGATGAGCTGCCGGCCGAGGTCGTCGCAGACCTGCCGTACGGCTTCGGCGAACTCCTCGTAGCCGGGGCTGACCTCGGCCGAGCCGGAGGCGAGCAGCAGCACGGTGTCATTGGTGGACATGCAGCCGTCGGAGTCGACCCGGTCGAAGGTCGTGCGCGTGGCCGCCCGCAGGGCCTTGTCCAGTACCTCGTTGTCCAGGTCGGCGTCGGTGGTGAGGACGACGAGCATGGTGGCGAGGCCGGGGGCCAGCATGCCCGCGCCCTTGGCCATGCCGCCGACGGTCCAGCCGTCCTTGGCGACGACGGACGTCTTGTGGACGGAGTCGGTGGTCTTGATGGCGATGGCGGCCTTCTCGCCGCCGTGCTCGCTGAGCGCCTCGGCGGCCGTCTCGATGCCCGGGAGCAGTTTGTCCATGGGAAGCAGCACGCCGATGAGGCCGGTGGAGCAGACCGCGACCTCGACGGCGCCCCGCCCGAGGACCTCGGCGGCCTTCTCGGCCGTCGCGTGGGTGTCCTGGAAGCCCTTGGGGCCCGTGCAGGCGTTGGCGCCACCGGAGTTGAGGACGACGGCGGAGACCTGGCCGCTCTTCAGCACCTGCTCGGACCACAGAACCGGTGCGGCCTTCACACGGTTGGAGGTGAAGACGCCGGCGGCGGCGCGGCGGGGCCCGTTGTTGACCACGAGGGCCAGGTCCGGGTTGCCGTTCTCCTTGATCCCGGCGGCGATGCCCGCCGCCGTGAATCCCTTGGCTGCCGTGACGCTCACGGTGCGACTCCGATCGTGGAAAGTCCGGTGGTCTCGTCGAGACCCAGGGCGATGTTCATGCTCTGGACGGCACCGCCCGCGGTGCCCTTGGTGAGGTTGTCGATGACACTGATCACGATGATCCGCCCGGCGGCCTCGTCGTACGCGACCTGCACCTGAACGGCGTTCGAACCGTGGACGGACGCCGTGGCGGGCCACTGCCCCTCGGGGAGCAGATGCACGAACGGCTCGTCGGCGTACGCCTTCTCGTAGGCGGTGCGCAGCGACTCGGCCGTGACGCCGTCGGCGGCCTTGGCGCTGCACGTGGCGAGGATGCCGCGGGGCATGGGCGCGAGGGTCGGCGTGAAGGACACGGAGACCGGCTGCCCCGCGGCCGCGCTGAGGTTCTGGGTGATCTCGGGGGTGTGCCGGTGCGCGCCGCCGACGCCGTAGGGGGACATCGAGCCCATGACCTCGCTGCCCAGCAGGTGCGGCTTGGGCGCCTTGCCCGCGCCGGAGGTGCCGGAGGCGGCGACGATCACGGCCTCGGGCTCGGCCAGGTCCGCCGCGTACGCCGGGACGAGGGCGAGGGAGACGGCGGTCGGGTAGCAGCCGGGCACCGCGATGCGCTTGGACCCCTCCAGCGCGGCGCGGCCACCCGGCAGTTCGGGAAGGCCGTAGGGCCAGGTTCCGGCGTGCGACGAGCCGTAGAACTTCTCCCAGGCGGCGGCGTCCGTCAGCCGGAAGTCGGCGCCCATGTCGACGACGAGTACGTCCGGGCCGAGCTGCTCGGCGACGGCGGCGGACTGCCCGTGCGGCAGCGCGAGGAAGACGACGTCATGGCCGGCGAGGACCTCCGGGGTGGTCTCCTGGAGCACCCGGCCGGCCAGGGGCAGCAGGTGCGGCTGGAGCGCACCGAGCTTCTGCCCCGCGTTCGAGGCGCCGGTCAGGGCGCCGATCTCGACCTCGGGGTGCGCCAGGAGCAGACGCAGCAGTTCCCCGCCCGCGTACCCACTCGCTCCGGCCACTGCCGCACGTACCGCCATGGATCCTCCTCCTTAGAGGGCATGACTATACGTTTCGCCGCAGTTTTATGCAATCCCATGCGGGGCGGTGCGAGACCAGCTGCGACGGAGATTTTTAGTTGGCACATGGAGAACGCTGGTTGGTAAATCTTGGTCCCGTCACGCTGTGTTGCGGGCAGTACCAGCGAAACGCCCCCGTCGCCGGTCGAGTGGTGCTTCTCTGGATGAGTGGGCGAGGCAGCGAGAGCGAAGATCCCGTCGGATTCAAGTCAGCTGGACCACCTTGTCACGGCGTACGACGGGGACGCCGGACTGCGGGATCGGCTGCGGCTCGGGGACGACTGGCCGCGTCGGTGGAGTTCGACGTGGCAGGTGGGCACCGACGAGGTCTGCTGGCCGGTCCGGGACATGGCTCACGTACCGGTGATGTCGTCCCGGCCGATGCGGGGGTTCACGTGGCGGGCGAAGCAGCGGCACCGCCCCGGCCTGGAGGCGATGGCGTCAGCGGGCGGGAAGCATGGCTTCGAGTCGCTGAAGGAAGTGAGCCTGCTGGTCGCGCTGGACTTCTTGAGGGCATCGGAAGTGCTGTCGCAGCCGTTCCGGCTTGATTTCGAGCATGCGGGCGGGCGCGCCTGGCACATCCCGGACTTCCTGGCCGTGATCGGCGGTGGGATGTGGTTGCTGGACGTCCGCCCGATGGAGCTGATCAAGGAAGAGGACGCGCTGAAGTTCGCGGCGGCCAGGGAAGTGGCGGCTGCCTGCGGCTGGCGCTACTCGGTGGTCGCGGGCTGGCGACCGCATGTCTGGAGCGTCCTTGACCACCTGTCCTCGCGCCGGCGGCCGGCGAGGGACCTTCTCGGCATGCGCGAGCAGCTGCTCACCGCTATCAGCGGGCAGAAGGGGCAGGCGATGACGTTCTCCGACCTGGCGGAGGCGACCAGCGTGCCTTCCGTTGGCCGGGCGAACATCGTCCGGCTGCTCTGGCACCGCGAGCTCGGCGTTGACCTGGGCAGTCCCTTGCGCCACAGCTCACTGATCTGGGCGGTGTGATGGCAGCGAGGGGATTCTTGCAGATCGCGCCGGGTAGGCGGGTCGCGCTCAATGGCGTCGAGTGGACGGTTGACGACGTCCACGGTCAACTCGGCCGACTCGTCCTCGTGGATGACGACGGCCGCGCGGAGACCCGCTCGTTCCGTTGGCTCATCAACCATGCTGACCTGCGGCTTCTTCCGGCAGTCGAGTCAGGGCGCCCGCCGCCGGTCGCCCGGCAGCCGAGGACACTGGCCGACTTGACCAAGGACCAGTTAGAGCGGGCCCGGCTGCGGGCGGCGCACGTGCTGGAGGCCGAGACGGGGTTCCGGGAGGGCCACCCGGCTCGGGCCCTGCCGGGTGAGCCCCGGCCGGCCTACGACCCGGACCGCACGACGTTGACTCAGCGTCGGTACGCGAAGGCTGCGGAGATAGAGGCGATGCCCCGTCCGGAGGCGGTCCGGTGCGGTCTGCAGCACCTCAGCTACCGGACGCTGGTACGTCTGTCGGGACTGGCGGGCGACAGTCTCCTGCTGGCCTGCGCGGACGGGCGCTGGACGCGGCGACGCAGCGGGCACCGCACCATCACGAAGGAGGTCCGGGAGGCGATCTTCGCAGTAAAGGCCGAGTGCGGCCCACGCGCCCGCCTGAGCCAGGGCGCCAAGCACCGGTTGATGCACCAGTACATGCGTGAGCGGTTCCCGACGTTTCCCACTGAGAAGATCCCTTCACGCTGGACGCTCGCGGCCGTCTGGAAGGAGTGGTTCGGGCCCGGCGGAGCTCGGCCGCGTTACGGGCGGACGGCGGAGGCGGCCGCGGAGGCCGGGGTCTCCGGCCGGGTGGTGGTCCACAGGCCGGGCCAGGTTCTGGTGCTGGACTCGACCCCGATGCCGGTGAAGCTGCGCGAGACCGTGTTCGGCGACGCGATCACCGCGACGCTGACCCTCGCACTCGATCTCTACACGCACGGGCTGCCGGCCTTCCGGCTCACGCTCCAGTCCGACACCTCGGTCGACATCGCGATGCTGCTGCGGGACGTGATGCTGCCGCTTCCGATGCGGGACGGCTGGGGCGAGGACATGGAATGGCCCTACGCAGGGGTGCCGGCCGAGGTTATCGCCGAGTTCACCGGGCACCGGGTCGCCGCTCTGCCGTTCTTTGCCCCGGAGACGGTCACCACCGACCACGGGGGCCCCTACAAGAATCACGACCTGGTGGAAGCCGAAACGGAGATCGGCTGCCGGATCCTGCCTGCTCGCGTCCTGCGGCAGACCGACAAGTTCGCGGTCGAGCGCCAGCTCCTCACCATCCAGACCATGCTCTTCGAGCACCTGCTGGGATTCACCGGCAGTGACGTCGCGGACCGCGGGGCCGACCCGGAACGCGATGCGAGCCTCACGCTCGTGCAAGCCGAGCACATCATCGCGACCTGGATCGTCCAGATCTGGCAGAACCGTAAACTAGGCGAATACGCCCCGAGTTGGGCGCCGGGGGAAGACCACAGCCCCAACACCCTGTTCGCTGCCGCGATGGAACAGGGCGGCTTCGACCTGGACTTCCCCGAACCGAGCTTCTACTACAAGGTCCTGCGCAAACACCACGTGAAGATCCATCCTCGTCGCGGGGTGAAGATCCTCGGGCTCTGGTATCACCACCCGGTCTTCGACGAGCCGCGCTTCCAGCAACCCTCCGCCCGGGGCGGCAAACACGCGGGCAAGTGGGTTGTCCGCAGTGACCGGAGGGACCGCCGGCAGGTGTTCTTCCAGGACCCTGCCGACCACGAGACCTGGCACATTCTGCGCTGGAGAGGACTGCCGCCCGAAGGTGAGATCCCTGCTTTCTCGGACAAGACTGCCGACGCCCTGCTGACACGCGTGAGGGCGAACAAGATCAGGATCCATTCCGAGAGCGAGCTCCTGGAACATCTGCTCGGGATCCTCGGCTCGGTCACCCCAGTCGACCAATGGCCCAGCCAGGCCAAGAGGAAGGCCGGAAAGAAGCAGCGCGTCGCCCAAGCCCGCGAGATCACCCGCGCACAGGCTGCGGCCGCTGACCGCCCCGCCGCACCCGCCATCGCGGATGAGCTAGCTCCGGCTGAGATGCCCGCGGCCTGGGCCGAGCACGCCCGCACGATCGACCACGCGGTCGACGCCGACCGCCGTCGACGACGCGAAGAAGCCCTCGCCGACGTCAAGCCCGTGGCCCCGGCAACGCTGCACGAGGCCCTGAACCGGCGTCCCATGTTCCGGCTTCCGCCCCCCGACGACTCGGAAGCCGATACACCTGTCCAGGAGGACCACACGTGACCCGAGCCCTCTCTCACGATGATCCGCTGGACGGTCTGCCTTCACGAGCCAGGATCGCCGAGCTGATCCTGGGCAGCCGCCCGCCCCTCGACACCTACGTTGGCTGGCAGCACTACCGCACCCACTACGACCTACTCGTCCCCGCTCCGACGATCTCCCCGCAAAAGTGGTCGATGCTCCCTGAGAGCCGCCGGTACGACTACGACCTCTACCGGGAGCTGACGAACGCGAACCTCCCGCTGCAGGACACCCCCATGCATGACAAGGTCGGCAAGCTGATCCGGCGCCGGTTGAGCGGCAACACGAGGAAGAAGAACGACCCGACCCGCGCCGGCGTCATGATCAGCGGCTGGGGCAACTACGGCAAGACCGCGTCTGTCTGCTCAGCCGGGGCCGTCTTCGAAAAGCAGTGGCTTGAACTCCACAGCCACCTCAACCCCCAGGCTCTGCCGGGCACCCGCGATCTCCACGCACCGGTCGTTTATGTCTCGACCCCGGTGACAGCAACGCCGAAAAGCCTTTGCACGTCGATCTTAGGCTTCTTCCGGGCCCCGACGCGCAAGTCGGCCACGCTGCCGGAACTGGTACGGCAGGTCGCCGACTCCCTTTACGACCATGGCGTCAAAGCTCTGATTCTGGACGACATCAGCCGGCTGCGGATGCACAGAGCCGACGACCAGGATGTCCTCGACCTGATGCGGGCCCTTATGAGCCTGGACGTCACTCTGATCCTGACCGGCGTCAACATCTCCGGCATCGGGCTGCTGCGTGAGGCCAAGTGGAACAAGAAGACCCGGCAATGGGAGATGCCACCTCTGGAGTCGACCCGCATCCACGGTTTGGAGGTCACCCAGACGGAACACCGCTTCGAGCTCATCGAGATCGACCGGTTCCGCTACACCACCCCGAAACAGATCGCGGCCTTCGTCAATCACCTGAAGGGAATCGAGAAGCACCTGCGGCTGATGAACGCGACGCAGGGCATGCTCACCGGCGGCGGTATGCCGGAGTACTTGATGCGTCGCACCGGCGGTGTCATCGGCCTGCTGGGACGCCTGCTCGAAGACGGCGCCCAGGAAGCCATGGACTCCGGGAAAGAAATGATCGACGAGAGCCTGCTGGACGAGATCGTGCTCCGGCGGGACGAGCCCGAGCAGCCGCCGGACGAGCCCGTCATCCCGGCCGCCCCGCGGACCGCCGTCAAGAAGGCCACGCAGGCGAAACGACCCCGGAACACCGTTTTCGATGACCCTGGCCCGGCTGCCCGCGCGGGCGCCTGACGGAGAAGCCACGATGCATCCACTGCCCCGGAGTCTCGAACCTGCCTCAGGAGAGTCCCTTGTCAGCTACCTGCTTCGGCTAGGGCATCGCCTCAGCCTCCCGCCTCTGCAACTGATCCGTGCGGCGGGCTGGACCGATCGCGTCCAAGCCCATCACATCCCAGGCAGTCTGCTGCTGAATCTCAGCGGGCCGGAGGCCCAAGGATTCGCCCGACTGACCCGCCAGACAGCCGAGGAAGTGTCGGCACTAACACTGACACAGTGGCGAGACCGGTATCCCCCCATCGCCTGGTCGTCCGTGTCCGGACCGGGACCGGGACAGAGGCCGGACCCATGGCTCTTCGTCGGCTCCCCACGGTATTGCCCCACCTGTCTGGCGGGCGACTGCACCCCAGCCCAGCGATTCCACGGCGGTCCCTGGCGCAAGCTATGGCACCTACCCTTTGTCTTCAGCTGCGTAGAACACCAGACCTATCTGGAAGCAAGCTGCCCGCGCTGTGGGCAGCCGCGCGCCATATCAGGGCGCCTGATTGAGCGGGCCAACGATCACACCCTGCACCCAGCGCAATGCCGGTGGACGATCGGCACCCCAACCCGGAAACGAAAGTCCCGCGCCTGCGGCGGCAGACTCGATCAGCGAGTTGCTACAGATCCTTACCGTCGGCCACACCCAACACCGGACATCCTTCGCTTCCAGCAGTCCCTGCTTGCTCGCCTAGAACCGCTGACTCCGGCCTCGGACGCATCCGAGTACTTCACTGATCTCCGGCTGGCCACCGCACTGATCGCTACTACTTGGCCAGTAGGGCAACATCTTCTCGACACCACCTTCGCCGGGCATATGGCCGCGTACGTCCACTCCGCTTCAGGGAATTCGAGTACCAGCAACGGTTTGCAGCACTCTCGCTTGCGCGATGTACCGCCCCGTGACCCGATCGCCTGTGCTGGACTCCTACGCGCCGCACACGCCTTACTCGAAGCAGACGATCTGTCCGAACACCTTTCCCACCTCGTCCATACCCCCGGGGAACGGCCGACACGTACGCCCTGGGTACGCATCTACGCCCGACATGAAAACTCGTGCTCACCACGATTCCGAGACGCAGCCGAACCCCTGACCCGCACCTACCGCAAAATCGGCGGCCCACAGGGATTCCGAGCACCACTGCGGGACGACTACCGACCAGAACACATCCCCGCATACCTGGAACTGGACTGGTATGAAAGATACTTCGCACCTATTACCGGCATTGCCCCGAAGGTGCTACGCCGAACCGCTGCAGTCCGGCTCGTCCAGTGGGCCATAGGCGGACCCCTCGACGAGGCCGCGGCCTACCTCGGCATCACCCCAAGCCTGGTGCGGTTCAGAACCAACACCGACTTCAAACGCTGGGAGCGCGCAGGACGCAGTCCAGCCGAGTTCGAACGAGTCCTCCGCGAGCTCGGTGCCGAACTCCGAGCACCCCGGCGACCACTCATCGACTACCAGCGCCGACGCGAGGCGCTCAGGGACTGGGCCCTTCCTCCGGACGAATGGGACGCCCTGGTCAGCGAGTTGCCACCGCTTCCCGGCCCCATCCGGCCACCGGTCGGCGACCGCAAACGCCAGGACGCCTCCGTCTACATCTGGGTACAGGTCACACAAGGCGAGCACCTCTTCGCCCCACGCCCCATCGAGGCCGAACAGCCTCGACACGTGCAGCGCGAATGGGCCCTGCGCCGCAACACCACCTGGTATAACCTCGTCCGGCCAAATACCTTTCGACACTACGTCGACCTACGGAAACTCCTCGCCGGATATGCCCAACAGCTCGCCCGGGACATCGACTCGGGTACAGGCAGGTCATTAACAGTCAACGAATAGTCCGACGCGTTCAGAGCGTGACCTGCCCACCAAGAATTCCGGTTACAGCGTTGCAGGCGGGGCTCGCACGCGTCACAGAGAGGAAGCAGTACTGCTCCGGCCACGACCTGGCCAAGGCATTCTCACTCGTCGCGAAACGGCGGAGATCTTTAACCTCGATCATTCATGAGGGTGGCTTGCTGCCAGGTCGTTGAGCACGGCGTTTACTGTGGACCAGCAGAGGTCGGCGGTGTCGAAGTCTGCGCTGTGTTTGGCGCGCTTTTCCGCGAGGGGGTGGACCAGGTTGCGGTAGGTCCGTAGCAGGTCCGAGGCCATTTTTGCGTCTTGGTCGATCCACTGGTTGGTGTGGGCGTGCTGAATGAGGTCCTGCAGCCGGGTGTCGCGGGCGGGGCGGGTCAGCGGCACGGTTGCAGTTCTGAAGTCGGCAGCATGGACGAGGACGCCTTCGAGGAGGCTCCCGAGCATGATGACGGCGGAGGTGTAGGCGCCGTGTTCTTGGCAGATACGGGCTTCATCGAGGCGTAGCTGAACGGCGCGGGCCAGGTCGGGATCGGAGACGATGTCGGTGATGGCCACCTTCAGCTCCACGCGCTGGGGGCGAGGGGGTTCGTCGGGGTCGTACTCGATGAGGAAGGGCTGCCCCTTGCGGTAGTCGATGCGGAGGCCTTCGAGGGCGAGGACTTCCTGGAGGCGCTGGATGACGGCGTCGTAGTCGGCAGGTTGTTGTTGGTATTCCCGTCGGTTGGCCAGGCGCAGGATGACGCGCTCGGTGTCTCCTGTCTGGTCTTCCTGCCGTTCGCACAGGATGGTGTGGACCCAGCGGTGGCGAGGGCTTCCGTCGTGGTCGGGCACGTCTTCCCAGCCGGCCCGGCGGAGGAATGGAGCCAGTTCCCAGCCCGCTCGGCGTTTCATACCCGGCTCGTCACCGCAGACCATGGCGGCCAGTTCTTCGAGGGTGCTGTCGTCGAAGTTGTCCATGTCAGTGTTCCTCGCTGTCTTCGTCCGGCTCGCCGTCGTAGGGGTCCGCGTCTTCGTCGGGTTCGGCCTCGGCCAGGCCGACCGGAGCCCAGGGCATGTCAGTCGGCGCGTCATCGATGGATGACTCGCGGACCGTGCGGGGATGGATGCCCAGCTCGGTCAGGCGTTCCCACAGAGGTACCAAGGCCTCGTCTGGTGAGAGGGCGAAGGCGCTGCTGCGAATGCGCCAGAACGTCCAGCCGGCGCGGCGAAGCTCCCGCTCGCGCTCGGCGTCGTCGTGGATCTGCTTCGGGGTGGAGTGGTGAGGGCTTCCGTCGCACTCCACTGCGAGGCGTCCGTGACCTCCGGTGACCACGAGGTCGATGCGTTTTCCGTTGACTTCCCACTGGGGCACCACGTCGTAGCCGCGTTCCTTGATGCGCAGGAAGACACGCTGCTCGAAGAGCGAGTCGAAGGGCTCGCAGTGTCGGTCTGCGCTGACGTGGGCGGGCTGGTGTGGGTGTGTGTAGGGCGGTGGCGGGCTCACCATGTAGGTGAGCAGGGAGCGCCTCAGGTCTTTGCTGCTGAGCTGGTCGACGGTCAGGGAATGGAAGAGCCACATCTGGTCGCGGGCCCGGCTGGCGGCCACGTTGAAGCGTCGTTCATTGTTGCGGCCGGTCGCGGCGATAACGTTGGCTCCGTCGACGACCATCGACAGGAGGATGACGTCGCGCTGGTCTCCCTGAAACTGCTCCGGTGTACCGACGAGGATGCTGTGGCGTTCGCGTGCCGACACGTCTATGCGCTGGTCGACGAGGTCCTGTACCAGTCGTGTCTGGTCGCCGTGGCGCAGGATGATCACGCCGATACTGCGGTCTGCGTAGGCAGGGTCCTGGGTGAGGCGGTGCAGTTCGTTGACGACGGCCTCCGCCTCCGGCCGGTTGATGAGTTTGTCACGGCGTCCTTCGCAGTGCCCTTCGGGCACATGGACGACCTTCAGCGGCGGGAGGCGGTCGGAGCCGTGCTGGCGCAGCAGGACCAGCTGGTTGTCGGGATAGAACTGCATAGAGGACCATTTGATGATCTCCGGCATGCACCGGAAGTGCTCGGTGAGACGGATCACTTCAGTGAAGCGGGACTGCAGCAGTTCGTACAGGTTGGATTTGGGGTCGAAGCCTTCGCGCTGCCAGGGTTCGAGGTCGGCCATGCGCTCGTCGAAGATCTGGGTGATCCGGTCATGCTTGCTGCCGCTGTAGAACGGGGCGCATTGCCGGTCGTCGCCGACGACGATGATGCGGGGTGCGAGCCAGAGCAACAGCAGGCCGTCCAGGCCCACTTGGCTTGCTTCATCGACGATGACGACGTCGAAGGAGTCCGGCTCTGGACTGATCGTTTCCGCTACCTGGTTCAGCGGCATGATCCACGCTGGTACCGCTCCTTGCGCTGTCTGCATGGCTGAGCGCGCGTGACGCTGGTGGCGTTTGCCGTATTCGGTGGTTCCCTGGCCTGCGTTGGCCACGGCGCTGGCGTACGCAGCCAGGGCCTGTTTGTGCTTGGTGGTCATGCGGCTGACGCAATGGAATGCTGCGCGGTCGCAGACCAGCTGTTCCACCAGGTCGTGCAGCCGGCCTTGGATCTGAGCCAGTTCGCCTTCGAGTTGCTCTTCGCGTCCTGGGAGCAGGTGGGTGTCGAGGAACTCCTGCGCCTGCCGCCACGCCCAGGCCTGGGGCAGCACGGCGAACCGGGAGCGCCAGTGCGGGGCGAGGGGATCGCCGGCGAAGTCCTTGGCGAGTTCGGGGTGGGCCTCGGCAAGGCACTCGAAGAGTTTCCCGGTCTCGCGCCGATCTGCCTCACGCTGGTAAGCCGCAGCCAGTGCCTCCACCGCCTGCGCGTAGGCCTGCGCATCACGGGCCGCTGCTGCATCCGCCGCGCGCTGCAGCTCTTCCACGCCATGCGGGTGAGGCGGCGGAAGGCTCTTGAGGAGCTCTTCGAAGCGTTGTGTTGCGGTTCTGATGCACAGGAGTCCACGGGCCTGGGCCGTGGCCTGGCGGATGTCGCGCCACTGCTCGGCGGTGGTGACCGGTGTCGGGATTCCGTCGGCCAGCAGGGTTGCGTGGACCTGGCGGATGACCTCCACGCAGGTGTCGATGGCTTGCAGGGTGACGGCCCTGTCCAGGAGCTCGGACGTCATCAGTTCGGCGGTGTCCTGTCCGACGGCCGATCCGACGCCGGTCCACCGGCCGCGCAGGGTGCGGGCGTGGGCACGCATCTCCAGTTGCCGTACGACCGCGGTGATGTGCTCTCGGCTGGCCGGCGCCATGCCTTCTACCCGGCACTGTTCCAGAAGGAATCGGGCTTGCTTGACGACGGCCGGCCGGGGCCATCGCGTGTTCAGTTTTCCGGTGCGCAGGACGTGTTGCTCCAGATTGCGGCCCGCGATCAGGAGCTCCTTCTCCTCGCTTTCGGACAGGCGGGGGATCTCCACTTCCAGGAAGGAGGCCGCGGCTATCTCATCGTGGGTCTGCTGTGCACGCTGTGAGGCGTTTCGGATGCTATCCCACAGCTGCTGCCATCGCTGGGCTATGCCATCCTGCAGCGCACGCGTGGACCAGATATCCGCCTGCCAGGAGGTGGGGTCCGCGGACAACCCAACCCTCTGCAGGGCCTGCTGAGCTCGGTCCAGGAGCGCTTCCAGCACCAGGAGCCACGCGTCACCGTGGTCCGCCAGTTCCTTCGCCAGCGGTGTGACCGGCTCGCGGCCGATGGCTTGCTCGGCTCCTTGAAGTTCCGTGATGCAGCGGGAAACCTCCATCGGGTCCGGCAGCGTTGCCGGGTCCGGGCAGTACTGGATGCGGGCGTCGAGGATTCCGGGGCCGTGCTGGGCAACGAGCAGCCACAGTCGCTCAGCTTCGTCCGTGGTCAGGGGCGGGACCTGTGGGGCCTGGACATCCAGGGACGGCAGCCACTGATATTCAGCTGCGCCGTGTGCCACTCCCTGCACGATGTCGTCGAGCCGCCCTCGGTAGCCCGGCGCGATCTCGGGGTGCTCGTACCACTCGACCTCGCGTACCTGACGCAGGCGGTCTTGGAGTTTGGCCTGCTCTGCCATGAGCTGGTGCCGCTGCGTCTGCTGGTCGTCAATGCGCTGTTGGAGCCGAGCAAGGTTCGTTGTCGCGTTCAGGTGGGCCAATGCTCCCAGCGACTGGCTCAGATCGGAGTTACCGCCCTGCCACTGATCGCCTTGGATCACGCACATGCTGCGCAGCTTGGACGGTAGCTGGTCGCGCAGCACGTTCAGAGCCTGGCTCTTCGCGCTGGTGACCAGGACTCGCTTGCCGTCCGCGAGGAGTGCGGCGATCAGGTTGCTGATGGTGTGTGTCTTTCCGGTGCCCGGCGGGCCCTGGACCACGACACTGGTGTCGCGCTGCAGCCGGTCCAGGACATCGCGCTGGGCAGCGTTGGTGACCATCGGGAACAGCGGATCCGGTCCCAGTGCTGGCGGCACGGAGCCATTCCTGCTCCCCCAGGCCGTCCGGTGCTCCGGTTCAAGGTCATACAGCAGCTGCGCCAGTCCCAAAGGCGCTTGTGCTCCGGGACGTTTCAGCGCTCGGGCGATGCTCTCGTAGAAGCCGAGGACGGAGCGCTGGCTGTGTTCGCGCAGGACGAGTGCGGGCGCGAGATGCAGGGACCGCGTCTGGGGTTCAGCGGTGAGGTCGGGGTGCTGGCCGGTGGGGTCGAACGGGAGCACGCGGTCGACTCCGAAAGCCCGCTGCGCCCAGGAGCGCACGGCCTGTGCCGCCCGGTCCGACAGCGGGTGGAAGGGGACGTCCTCGACAGCGGAGCGCACGACCCCCAGCAACTCCGACGTGTAGCCGTCGGACTCGCTGAGGAAGTCGGTGTCTTCCAGACGGCCGGGGTGCTCCGGAACCAGAGAAACGGTCACGTTGATCGATGCCGGTTCAACGGTGAGGGTCACCGGTGTTGTCACGATGTGCCGGCGGACCCGGGCCGAGGGACGACCGGCTCCGAGTTGCAAGAGACCTACGGCCAGGACTACTTCGAAGGTGTCACTGTCCTGCTCGATCTTCTTGGCCATCCGGTACAGCTGCTGGTGCAGTCGCCGCTGCGGCTCGGCCGCCAGCTCTTCTTGCGACCATCGCATCCACTTGCCGGCCCACGTCTCGTACGCCTT
Organism: Streptomyces sp. 378; assembly: GCF_030124145.1. Classification (GTDB taxonomy): domain Bacteria; phylum Actinomycetota; class Actinomycetes; order Streptomycetales; family Streptomycetaceae; genus Streptomyces. The sequence goes on along the minus strand of NZ_JASKMS010000015.1, from coordinate 145,486 downwards.
GCGTTCTTCGGATCTGCCGCCCTCCAGTGCTGGCTGGTTCTCCTCCACAACCGCCTGGCCGTCGGCCATTTGACGGTCATTCGGTGTGTTGTCGATCAGGCCGGGAGGTTGCGGCCCGGCGGTGGCGGCGGCCTCGGCGGACACCCTGCCATGCAGGATCGCCGGCAGCCGCGGTGCCTCTTGGGGCGGACGGTGCTTGACCACCATGATGCGAGGATCAGCGTCCGCAGCACGGCGCACGGTCCCATCGGGAGCGTCCGCGAGCCATACCGTTTCCGGGTACTTGGCACAGTCGCGGATGGTCTTGGAGATGGCGCCCCGCACCAGCTCCTGCAGACAGTCGATCAAGACGCGAGTGTCGCGGACGGCTTTGGGATCCCTGCCATCTCGTACTGCCGGGCGGGCCATCACATCCCCCAAACGCCTACCACTGTGGCAAGCCTTTCAGGATCCATGGCCGCTGCACGCCAGGCAATGTGGGGGGACTCGCGCACAACCATTTCCGGACATGAAGACAGTCCGGTGTGCCTCTCTCTCGTCCTGCCGGGCTATGAATGGATCAGCGGCTGCAGCACGGCGCATCACGAGACGGCAAAGGCCCACGCTCAGAGAGGGAGACACCCTGGCCACAGCCTTCCGTCGCAGGTTCTAGCTGTATTGAGCCGCAGCGTTATTCACGCGGCTGATCGGTGGCTGGCCGCCGAGTGCGGTGTGGCAGCGGTGGTGGTTGTAGGTGTGCAGGAAGTCTGCCAGGGCCTCTGTGCGTTCGGTGTTGCTGGTGTAGGGCCGCAGGTAGGCCCACTCGTCGAGCAGGGTGCGGTGGAAGCGTTCGACCTTGCCGTTGGTCTGCGGCCGGTAGGCGCGGGTGAGCTTGCCGGTCCACGCCGAGGAGATCCCGGGCCTGCTGGAGCGACTGGCCGAGGTGCCCGATCCCCGAGATCCGCGCGGCGTGCGGCACGCTCGGGCCGTCGTACCCGCACTGACCGCGTACGCGGTTCTGACCGGAGCGGCCTCCCTGCTGGCGGTCGGCGAGTGGATCGCAGACACCCCGCCGTCTGTCCTAGAAAGCCTTGGCATACGACCCGATCCGCTGTGCCCGAAGCGGAGCCGGCCGTCGGAGGCTACGGTACGGCTGTCACGGGAACGCCCTCCCGCAGTGGTCGGTGAGCCCGGACGCCTGCAGCGGACTGGCAGCGCCGTCCCGTACCCACCGCCTGTACGCACGTGAAGGCACCTGGCCGGGATCAACGACCGAGTGACCGGTCAGGACCGAGCTGGACGTAGTTTTTCGCATCACTGACCACTTTGAGCCAAGTAGGGATCTCCGTCCCTTCTGTATCAGATACTGCTCTGACTCTCGGTAGTTGCAGGCATATATCGCCCCGGGAGCTGGGTTGGGGACGATGTCGGGAGTGAGATGCAGCTGACCCGTGCCGAAGTGATCAACTTTCGCGCCTTGGAGAGAGTGGACGTCCGGGTTGATCCGAAGGCCACCCTGATTGTCGGACGCAACAACAGCGGCAAGACATCGTTCGTCAATCTCTTCGAGAAGTTCTTCGGTGAGGAGGACACGAGGTTTGTCCTGGAGGACTTCTCCACCTGCCGTATCGCCGACATCGAGCAAGCGCGGCAGATTTTCGGCGAGGCACAGACGCACGCTGACCGGGGCGACACGGAGACGAGCGAGGACCTGCTGGCCAAGGCGTACGACCTCGTCCCGGCCATCCGGTTGGTCCTTACCATCGAGTACACGGAAGACGACGACCTCGCGCCGCTCACGGGTGTGATCCTCGACCTGGACGATGCCTGCTTCGAGGTCAAGATCGAGGCGGCTCTGGAGGTTGCCCGCCCGCACGACTTCCTCAAGGATTTCTGGTCGGCCAGCCAGCGGAAGCCGTTCGATCGCATCAAGTGGCTGCGCAAGAACTTCTCGGACCACTTCGCCCCGGCCTACCGAGCGGTCAGTCCCTTGGACGAGAACGTCCGCAAGGAGATCAAGCGCGGCGCCGCCGAATCCATCCTGTCGGTGAAGTTCGTCTACGCGCAGACCAAGGTGGACGACACGCCGACCGACAAGGCCCGCACGTTGTCGAAGACGTTCGAGGCCTACTACAAAGTCAGCAGCGGGCAAGAGGACCGTCACCAAAGCATCGAGCAGATCGAGACCGCTCTGGCGTCCGCCTCGCAGCAGCTCGACGACAACTACGCCACGCTGTTCGACCCGATCTTCGAGGACCTGCGCACCTTCGGGGTGGGCACCATCACCCCCGTCCAGAAGCCCCGCATCGTCTCCCTCATCGAGGCCTCAGGCATCCTGCGCGGAAGTACCCGCATCCAGTACCCGTCCGGGGACGACGGCTTCCACCTTCCCGAAGGCCACAACGGGCTGGGCTACAGCAAGTTGATCTTCACGATCCTGCAGGTCATCAGCTTTCACCAAACCTACGAACGCACCGCACCCAAGCCGGCGCTGCAGGTGCTGTTCATAGAGGAGCCGGAAGCCCATCTGCATCCACAGATGCAGGAGACGTTCATCAAGAACATCCAGGACTTCATCGACCGCAAGACGGGCTGGAAGGTGCAGGTGTTCATCACCACGCACTCCTCCCACATCGTCGCCAGCAGCGGCTTCCAAACCGTGCGCTACTTCGACCGTTCCGATCCGCAGCTCACGGTCAAGGACCTCTCGACCTTCCAGGCAAACGTCAAGGCCACCCCGCAGGGCGACGAGACCCTGCGCTTCCTGCGCCAGTACATGGTCCTGCACCGGTGCGACATGTTCTTCGCCGACAAGGTGATCCTTATCGAGGGCACCGCGGAACGCCTGCTGCTGCCCGAGATGGTCCGACGCTGCGCCAAGGCGCTGCTGCACCAGTACGTATCGGTCATCGAGGTCGGCGACGCCTACGCCGTCCGCTTCCGGGAACTGCTCGCCTTCCTGAACGTCAAGACCCTCGTCATCACCGACATTGATTCCGTATGCCCCAAACACCGCAAGGCCTGCCCACCCGGCCAGGGGCAGACGGTCACCTCGAACCAGACGCTCAAGAACTGGCTGCCCGCAAAGTCCGGCATCGCCGAGCTGCTCGCCACCGACCCGGCCGAGAAGGAGCAGGGACACGTCCGCGTCGCCTACCAGATCCCGGAGAGAGATTCGGGAGTCTGCGCACGGAGCTTCGAGGATGCCTTCATCATCGCCAACGCAGAACCCCTCGCGCGTGACTTCCGCCAGCTCGCTCTGAAGGCGGCCTTCGCCAAGGAGGTCGGGGCCGACCCCACCGCTGACCACATCGAAGCCAAGGCCTACGACATCGCACAGCAACTCAGCGACCACAAGACCGACTTCGCCTTCGACGTCATGCTCCTGGAGGACTGGGCTGTTCCCCGCTACATCGCCGAAGGACTGCAGTGGCTCGCCTAGATACCCTCGAAGCCGTCGCCACGGAGATGGAGGCCCGGCGCAGCTTCCTCGTCGAAGCAGGAGCCGGCGCCGGCAAGACGACCACCCTGGTCCGCACCCTGCAGCACCTCCTGAACCACCACCGCACAGACCTGGAGGCACACGGTCGGCGGATCGCCTGCATTACATACACGAACGTCGCCAAGAAGAAGATCCACGAACGCATCGCCGCGGACCCCCTCGTCGACGTCGGCACCATCCACGAATTCCTCTGGAGTGCCATCCAGCCCTACCAGCGTGAGCTCTGGCTGCAGATCCTCGACTACAACAAGGACCTGACCAAGCCTGAAGACCTCGATGACGTCACCGCTCCCCCAGTGATCGAGTACTCCGACCGCGGGCGCAGGCTGAGCGAAGGGCGCATCTCCCACGACGACGTCATCGCGCTGTCGCTCCGCCTCGTCACCGCACACCCCAAGCTCATACGCATCATCGCCAGCAAGTACCCCATCATCTTCGTCGACGAGTACCAAGACACCTCACCCAAGACGATCCAGCTCCTGCTGGACCACCTGGCGGGCGCCGGCCACGAGAACTGCGTGGTCGGCCTCTTCGGCGACTCCATGCAGAAGATCTATGAGTCCGGCGTCGGAGCGGTGAAACGCCCCGGCCTCCTAACCGAGATCACCAAGCACGAGAACTACCGGTGCTCACCTCCCGTCGTCGAGGTGCTCAACCGGATGCGTCCCGACCTCATCCAGGACGCCATCGGCGACCAGCTGACAGGCGAGGTCCACCTGTTCCTCAACACCGGCACCCCAGCCGGCCCTGAGCGACTCACCGCCGCCGAAGCAACACTTGCCCAGAACGGCTGGACTCGGGAGAACAGCAAATATCTCCTGCTCACTCACCGCAGGATCGCGGGCACACTGGAGTACGCCAACCTCCTCGAGGAGTACAGAAAGTTGAGCCGGTACGGCCCCGACGACCTCATGGCACGCAATGAGCCCTACATCCAGTACCTGACGCGCGTCGAGGCCGTGAGCACGGCCTTCCGCAACAACGACTTCGCGGAGCTGACCAGCCTGTTGGACGAGGGACGGACACGGATTACCCGTCACTCCGACAAACGCGCCATCAGTCAGGCCATCCGTGCACTCGACGCCGTACGTACGAGCGGCACCATCGGCGACGTGCTCGACCTGATGGGCGACGGCCACCTCCTCGCCACGCCAGGAAAGCTCAAAGACCTCGAACGCCGCAGAACCGCAACGGGTCTCGATGAGCGCGACCAGCGACGAGCGGATTTCTCGAACAACCTCCGCAACGTGTCCTACCGGGAAGTCATCAGCGTCACACACTTCATCGACGAACTCACCCCGTTCTCAACCCAGCACGGTGTCAAGGGCGACGAATTCGAGAACGTCGTGGTGGTGGTCGACGACAGCGCCTGGAACAGGTACAACATCGGCAAGATGCTCGCAGGCACCGACAAACCCGACCGTACCGAGCGCTCACGCAACCTGTTCTACGTGTGCTGTTCGCGAGCCCAGCGCGGCCTGGCCGTGGTTTTCGTCAACGATCTCCCGGAAGGGGCGGAGTCCACACTTCACGACTGGTTCGCTTCAGGGATCATCCATCCTTGAGATGGGCCCTAGAGAGACACGTTGTATACCCCATACCCCGGGACCAGCGTCCCTTGCGTGATGGAGGTCTGTCCGGATTCATCCGGTGAGGCCGAGGGCGGCCATGGGCCTGCTCCTCTGTGTTATCCACATGCGATCATCAGCTGCACGACATACGGTCGTTAGGAGGGGTGGTCATCGGTCGGGTTGCATTACTTGTCTACGGAGTCCGCCATGAGCTCCCTCACTATATTTGGGCCCGCAGGCCTCATCTCCGAGATGGAAGCCGATGGAGATGGGGCGGCATCTGCCGGAGCGAGACTGATTCGAACGCCCGCTGAGCCCAAACTTGATGTAGGGGCGAACCTTATCGCGGCGCTTGCTGTTGTTGGCTACGCGGACAACGTCATAGGTGTCAGCTCCTTCATATCGCACCACATTTCGAAATGGATCAAGAGGCGTGGCGGATCAGAACCACTGGAGTTGCAGATGCGCACGCCCGATGGCGATTACATTACGGCGCGCATTGACCCCAGTTGGAGCGGAGACACAATAGTCCACTATCTCCAAAGCCAGCTTAATAGTCGATCTTAGCCAGCGCGCACATCTGTCGCGGCAGGAATATGTGGAGTCTGGCATGGCAAAGAATCCTCTCAGCCCACCTGGCGAAGACGAAAGCCCCGGTGACATAGCGAGACTAGACGAACTTCTGTCAGCTGAGGAAGAATTCCCCCCGGAACAGCGGGGTGTAGGGCTGGTGGCATTCGCTGACCAACTCAGGGAGGCCAACCGTAGCCCAGCAACGGCTATCCGTGCTCTAGAAGCGGCGCTCCCGGTGCTTAAGAACCTGCTTCTTCGGGGCCTCAGTTACATGCTGCTCGCATACTTCAATAAGCACAATCGCAGTCAGGCGCGACAGCTTGCCGAGGAGGCTCTGAGGTGCTTCAAGGCCCTCGAAGGTGATCCGCATAAGAAGTGGGCGGAATGCATGACCTACCAACTCCTCGGCGATCTGGCAAATCTAGAGGGTCAGCCAGAGGTGGCCGGCCGTCATGCGGAGAAGGCTCTAGACCTCGCTCAAGAAATTGACAACCCTCAAGGGCGGATTCTAGCACAGAGTCTTGCCCATCGACTTATCGCCCAGATAACGATCGATGCTGAGGTGGCTTGTCGGCATGCCGAGCGAGCTCTTGAACTAGCACAAGAAGCTAGCAGCCCTCGGAATCAAATTCTCGCTCACGACCTACTGGCCGAAGGTTATCTAAGCCTAGGGGATCTTGATAAGGCGCAACACCATGCGGAATGCGAGTTGGAGTACGCACGACGACTCGATAGCCGCAATGATGAGTATGACGCGCTTCTTGCGCTAGCTAAAATTTCTTTGAGGCGAAGGCATTTCCAGTCCGTTGAGGAGCAAGTGGAAAAGGCAAGGGATGCCACACGCCATTCCCGCGATTCGGGTCGGGAGGGAAACGAGTTTCTTTTGTTGGGGCTCGCCTCATGGTACCAAGGTCGTTTGAGTGAATCGCGTGAAAGACTACATCATGCACTCCGAAGCGCCGAAGCGTCAGGCGATCCCATGCTCCAGGGAAACGTATTCCTCATACTGGGCGAACTGGAACGGAGGCACGACGATTATGGGACAGCTCTACGGCAAGCCGAGCGGGCACTCGGCTTGTTTGAAGAGGCCCACGATCCAATCGGTCAGGGAAACGCTCATCAATTGATCGGGGAGTTGGCTACTGCGGAAAGGCTTGGTGCGGATAGAGCCACTTACCACATCAATCAGGCTCTGAATTTTGCAAAGATTACGGGAAATATTGCGGGTCAGCAGAGTGCGCTCGTAACTCTGGCCCAGCTTGCCTTGCAAGGAGCGGATGGTCATGCGTTGAAGGCGGCCCGCGACCACGCTCAAGCCGCGTTGGCCATGGCCCAAAGAACCGGAGACGTGCTGGGTCTGGGAAATGCACACCAAGTCCTCGGGGAAATCCTGTATGCGTCTGGAACATCGGGGCAATCTCGTGAACACCTAGAAGAGGCGCTTGAACAGGCAAGTTCAGCTGGGAATTTCCTTGGCATGACGAGATCCCCCTGGGCACTGAGCAAACTGCTAAATAGTGAAGGAAGCAAGCCAGAGGCCTTGGAGCATGCGCTGGCAGCCGTCAGAAATCGAGACGTCATGCGGCTACAGCTAGGGAGCGCAGCTTCCCGTGCAGCTTTCCTAACCTCGAGTGAGGAGATCAACGAATGGGCGCTAACGCTGGCAGCCGAACTCGAGGCTGGCGTTGCGGCATTGGAAGTTGCCGAGGCTGGGCGGGGTGAGGCTCTGGCAGAGCTCCTTCACCGGAGTGCGCGGGGCGAAAGCGAAACACCACCTCGGGTCCGTGCCCTACTGTCCGAGATCGAAGATCTTGAATTTGAAACAGCAGCACATTCAGATGTTGCAGACCCATCTGTTCTTACACCCGCGCCGACAGGCGTGGATAACTGGCGTCTACATGAAGGCGAGCAAGAGGAAAGGCGAAGGTCTTTCTATCAAGAGCTCGGAGAATTGACCGGAAACGCATTTCGTGACATGTTTACGGCCGAGCCAATGTCAGCTCACACGCTACGACGCCGGCTGCCTCCAGATGCACATACTCTGGTCCTGTGCGCACTGCCAGGCTGGTGGAAAGAGTCGAATTTCCCACTCTTTCGAATTTGGATTCCTCCGGCCCCCGCCGAGCCGGTGGTCGAAAGGGGGGAATTGACAAAGGAGCAGATCGGATGGCTCGAAGATATCACCAACGCACGTGGAGGCATGCACCTCCAAGGTAGTATAACGCTTTCAGATCCTGAACACCGTTGGTCAGTCGATTTTGCGAAGGAACTGCTACCTGCTGAACTGCGTCGACAGTTGGCGAGTGTCAAGCCAGAGGGGGAAGAACCGGAAAAATTGATCATCGTGCCTAGTGGCGAGTTGTGGGCTATGCCATTCGCCGCGCTGCGGTTGGGTGAACATTACCTAATCGACCATGCGGTGCTGACTCTGCTTCCTTCTCTACGCATGCTCCCTTCTGCCGAGCAGAGGCAGGAAGAAAGGAACCGCTTGAGGCATGAAGAGAGGTTGCGTGCAGTTGCGTACCTTCACAGTGACGTAACTGGGCACTTGAAGTTGGATTCCCTTAGAACCGCGTATGACCTGCAGGTGCTGAACAATCCCTCCAGCCTGCGTAGGGAGCTCCACGCTAAGGACGGGTACCAACTCGCAGTTCTTGTGGCGCACGGAGACGATCAGCCAGGCTTGAGACACAGTCTGCGTCTACAAGACTCCCCGATGGAGCGACTATCCGCCGCTCAACTGCTCGATTGCCATCTCCCGCCCCATCTTGTTCTCGGAGCATGCTGGTCGGGGGCACAATCCTTCGCGTTTGGCGAAGAGCCGATTGGCCTACCAGCTGTCGCACTCACACGGGGCGCTAAGTTTGTCACGGCTGCTTTGTATCCGGTTGGAATCGAAACCACAGCAGCCATTCTTACGGATTACCTTGGCGAGCTGGTGCTGGGGCTTCCCCCAGCCGAGGCGCTGCGAAAAGTTCAGCGGAATTACGCGGCGGGTGAACACGGCGAGTCAAAACGCATTCCCTGGTATTGGGCGGGGCTAGTCACCATCACCAGAGCCCCGTGAACACCCCCTGTCGTTGAATAGCGGAGAGGGCGGCTCGTACAGGTCGCAAGGGCCACATGGAGGGGACCGCCCGCGTCACGGCGGTAAAGGAATAGGAGTCCTTCAAAACAATGCTGACGCCGAGGGCAGGGTCCGCCGTCTGCCCTGGCGTGAGATCAGGCGCGCGGTACGGCGGGACGGCCGACACCGTAGTGCAGACCCCTGCCCTCCCGCCGGTGGAGTCATCGGGAGAAACAGGGCAGAGGTCTGCACTGACAGGGCAAGGGTCTGCACCGTCGGATGGTCGGGTGACGATCTTGCCGCCCGATCCGGACCTCGACGCCCTCCGACTGGAGCTCGGGCGTCTGCGGGCTGAGCGCGGGTGGAGCTACGACGAGCTTGCCTCCCGCAGCGGTCTGAGCAGGCGCACTGTGATCGAGATCGAGCAGGGCCGCACCGTCGGCACCCTCAAGACATGGCACGCCCTCGCACACGCCCTGGACACACCGCTCGACGAGCTCTTCGCCACCCTCTGCCACGAGCACGGCCTCCCCGGCACCGACGACAGCTGATACGGGCCCGTCCAGCGCCGACGGCGATTCACTCGATCCGGCAACGCCCTATCGAATGCGCGAGCAAGCGTTCGCACTGTTGTCGCCCCGTTCTGCTCTGCCCGAGGGATCATCAGGGTCACGTACCCCAGGCGGGGCGTGTCGGCTGGCAGGTTCGCCCGCATGTGCTCCTCTCCTTCTCCTTCCGCGCGGCGCTGGGACGGCAGCCGCGCGAGCTCGCACCAGCGGCGGTCCCTGCGTATCGCCCCCGACAGTGCCAGCCGGTTGCTGCGATGCGGCCAGACCACGTCCTGCCGCGAATGCGGCAATCCGGTCGAGTGCTACCCGGGGGCCGACGACCGGCTGGTGCGGCTGCATCCGCACGAACTGCCGGTGGCCGGGGTGCCGGAGTCCTGCCGCTGGCACGTCAGCCGCGGCATCGCCCATCCCGCGGGCGACGGGAGCAGCTGGTGCCGGCTGGCACACGACCTGCTGTGCCCAGCCCGCCCGGCTCCGACGGCCGCGCCGCAGCTGTCCGGCCTGCGCCGGACTCTCGCCCTTTGCACCCGCCGTCTGTTGGACACCGGAGTGCTCGCTCCACCTGCCACACTGACAGGCGGCCCGCCGCCGGGCGAGGCCGTCTGCCGTCCGGCCCGGCCCGTCGTGCAGTTGCTGTTCGTCCGCTACCTGGCCTCTCGCCCCGTCGATGAGATCCAGTGCGTCGCCCAGACCCGGCGCCGAACCCGCTGTACGGCCGAGGTCCTCGGCCGCGGCGGGTTGCACGGGGTGTGGACCCTGGTACCCGTGACCGTGCACCACGGTCAGCTCGCACTGCCGTCGGATGTCATGGCCGTCTACAGCCTGTCCGCACTGCCGTACCAGGAACAGCTGCGCTGGCGCACCCAACGGTGCCGGGACCATGCCACAGCGTCGACCGCCGGTGACCTCGCCGTCACGGACTGGGAACCCTTCGACCCGCTCCGCCACCACGAGCACATCCACACCCGCCTGCCCACGCACGGGCGCCGTCCCAACGGCCACGCACCCCGGCGGGTCTGGTCGTGACGCATCAGTACGCCGTCGAGATCGTCCTGACGCGGCCCGCCACCGTTCGGGAACTTCACCAGGCCCGCCACCGGGTGACGTTCGCCGCGAACGCAGACCGCACCCGGCTGATGACGGTGCAGCGCGGCAAGAGCCCGGGCCGCGCCCTGCACCGCCTGCGCCGCCGCCTGGACACGGTCCTACCGATCGACGTGCTGACCACGCACTATCCCGACCGCCAGGGCCATGTCCTGCTCAATGTCGCCCTCAGTCGCCGCGCCGACACGCAGATCCGCGAGGAGGCGGCCGCGCTTGGCCGGCGCGCCGGGGACGTCCTGGCCGAACGAATCACGGCCTATCTCGCGCACGAGCAACGCCAGCGGCGCCACCGCCTCGAATCGCAGATACAGCGCCTGCTCACCCACCACACCCTGGAAGAAGTTCTGGCCTGCGCCGCAGGCCGCCTTCTGCAGGTACGTCTGCCACGCTGAGCCCGCCGTCGCCTCCCCGGCCGGACGCAGCCACCCGCTGCGCCCCGTTCCGGCCGTTCCCATCCCACGGAGCCCACGTTGCCCACCCCCACCCACGAACAGGTCCACGCGGCGGACACTTTCCGCGCCGGACGGCACCTCGCACTGCAGGCCGGAGCCGGAACCGGGAAGACCAGCACCCTGTGCATGCTCGCCGCCGACACCAAACGCCGGGGACGCTACCTGGCCTTCAACAAGGACATCGCGCAGGACGCCGCAGCCCGCTTCCCGTCCACGGTGCAGTGTCGGACCGCCCACGCCACCGCCTTCGCCGCACTCGGACACCGCTATGCCGACCGACTCAACAGCCCCCGCCAGCCGGCCTGGAAGACCGGACAGTCCCTCGGCATCCTCCGCCCCGTACGGATCGCCGACCACGAGATCAGCCAGAGAACCCTGTCCCACAACGTGCTGAGCACCGTCACCCGCTTCTGCCACTCTGCCGACAGCGCACTGGCCCAACACCACGTGCCGCGCCTACGCGGCCTCGACGCCCCCGGTGCCCATCGGCAGTTTGCCGAACTCGTGCTCCCCTTCGCCGCCAAGGCATGGGCGGACCTGCAGCGCCCCGACCACGGCATCGTCCGCTTCGAACACGACCACTACCTCAAGATGTGGGCGCTGACCAGGCCGAAGATCGAGGCCGACTTCCTCCTCCTTGACGAGGCCCAGGACACCAACCCGGTGCTGGAGCAGGTGTTCACCGCACAGCGCGACCACGCCCAGCTCGTCATGGTCGGCGACTCCGCCCAAGCCATCTACGGCTGGCGGGGCGCAACCGACGTGATGACCGGCTTCGACGCCGAACAGCTGACCCTCACCCGCTCGTTCCGCTTCGGGCCACAGATCGCCAACGAGGCCAACCGGTGGCTCGCGCTCGCCGACGCCCCTATCCGGCTGACGGGCACCACCAGCGTTCCCGCAGAGGTCAGCAGCGTCGACCACCCCGACGCCGTGCTGTGCCGCACCAACATCGGCGCCATGACAGAGGTCATGCGTCTGCTCGGCAAAGGACACCGCGTAGCCCTCACCCGGGGAGGCCAGCAACTGGCCCAACTCGCCTGTGCCTCACGCGACTTGAAGGAAGGACACCGCACTCATCACCCCGAGCTCGTGCTGTTCGCGTCCTGGGGCGACTTGCAGGACTACGCCGCCTACGATCCGGCCGGCTGCGACCTGCAGCCCTTCGTCGACCTCGTCGACACCCACGGTCCCGACGCCATCCTCGCTGCAGTGTCCGACCTCACTGAGGAAGCACACGCCGACGTCACCGTCTCCACCGCCCACAAAGCCAAAGGTCGCGAATGGCCGACCGTAAGGATCGGCTACGACTTTCCCCAGCCGCAGGACACCACCCCCGGCACAAACGCGGCTGCCCAGGCCCTGGATGTAAGCAACACAGACGCCCGTCTCGCCTACGTCGCCGTCACTCGCGCACGTCACCGACTCGACCTCGGCGGCCTGGCGCGGAACGCCACCGCCCAGGAAGGCGAAAGGGGATGACGTCACAGACCTCGAGGGGCAGACGGTTCCCTGGACCGCCCACGACCAGCGCTGCCGAGTCCTCACACAACGACTGGCAATACAGCAAGACTGGGCGCGGCGCCGGAGCAGCACATGGTGCCAACTTTCCCGCCCCGATCCGCAGCGTCGTTTGGCCAACTCATGGCCGACAGGACTGTCCTGGGCTAGCCCTGAACATGCCTGCCCAAGAAGTCCACTCCCCTCGGCCCGCAGGGACCCACCTCAAGCCACCGCCCGCAGCCCGCCGCTCTTACGCGCACCCCACCTCATGGGGGCAGGTGGCACGACCACCACGGATGCCCTCGGCGCCTGTGCCGTGGGTGGCGCTACATCCATCAGACAGGCGCACTCCAGGGCCTGACGGGGAACTCTCACGAACCCACGCGCGTCCACGCTCGTATAGTGCTGGGATCACCATCGGACGGAGGCAGGGCGTGACGGCAGGGAGCAACCCGGAGGTGGCCACGCCCTTGCAAGTGCGGCAGGTCCGGCAGGCCCTCGCGGGCGAGTTCGACGGGCTGATCGAGCTGGGGGACGGCGAGTTCACCCGAACCCGGGAGATCGTGTTCTTCTCCCGCGCCCTGGCGGCGAAGGCCGTGCGGATCGTAACCGACTGCACCGCGCAGGAGGCGGCCGCCGCTGTCACTGACGGAGCCGATGACTTCGGCATCGATGCCGTGGCCACGTCACCGGCAACCGGCGAGTTGTGGCTGATTCAGGCCAAGTGGAGTGACCAGGGCACTGCCCGGTTCACGTCCGCCGACGCCTCCAAGCTCCTCCATGCCTTCCGGACGCTGGACAACTTGGACTTCGATCGCTTCAACGCCCGGTTTCAGGCCTTCGCTGACCGGATCCGCCACGTGCTCGCCCAGCCAACGCCCCAGGTCCACCTCGTCGCTGCCGTTATGGGGCCGGCAGCACCAGCGACTCGTGCCCTGCAGCTAATCCACGGGGAATCCGCCGACCTGGACACTCGCACCGATCTGAGGGTGCTGGCGAGCAGCGACCTGCACGCCGCTATCCGCCAGGACGTAGCGCCGCAGCCGCTGACCGTGACCGCTACCTTCACCGACGGCTGGTTCGGGCAAGACCTGCCCTATCCCTCCCACGTCGGTACGGTCACCGCGGACGAGATCGCCCATTGGTATGAGCTGCACGGCGCAGAACTGTTCAACGTGAACGTACGCCGCCCGCTGGGGCACACATCCGTCAACGCCACACTTGACGACAGCCTGGCCAAAAACCCTGAGCACTTCTGGTATTTCAACAACGGCATCACGGTGCTGTGCGAGTCGACCACCGCTGAGTACTTCGGCCGCCGCGCCCAGGGCGCGCCGGTGCGCCTCACGATGACCGACGCGCAGATCGTCAACGGCGCACAGACCGTGGCAGCGCTGTACCGCGCCTTCGCGGACGACCCGCAGACGCTCGCGGAGGCCAAGGTGATGGTGCGGATCATTACCATCGGACAGACCCCGCCAGGGTTCGCCACCTCGGTCACGGTGGCCACCAATACTCAAAACCATGTAGAGCGGCGCGACTTCATCGCGCTGGACCAGGCGCAGGCGTACATTCGCGACGACTTCCGAATCACCCTGGACAAGGACTACGTCATCAAGCGCGGAGAGCTTGAGCCCGCGCCCGATGCAGGCTGCACCGTGCTGGAAGCAGCCACTGCGCTGGCCTGCGCCCATCCCGACGCGCGGATTGCCGCAGGGGCTCGTGCCTCCACAGATTTCCTGTGGCAGTCTGCCCCGGAGGGCGGCTATACGCAGCTGTTCGCCGAGCCGCCCAACGCCGTGCAGATCTGGCGTTCCGTGCAGCTGCTGCGTACCGTGCAGCAGACCGTCCACGACCTCTCGGCGACCTTGCCCGGCCGCGCCGCCGCGATCGCAGAGAGCGGCGCACTCCTGGTGGCCCATCTGGTGTTCCAGCGCGCGGACACCGAGGCGATCGACGACCTCGACACGGACTGGCAGCCCACACTGAAGGCGGCTCCGGAACTCACCGCGCAGACCCTGGCTCACCTCATCTCGGAAGTCGACCGGCGGTACGGGCCGCACAGCTTCGTTTCGCGCACCTTCACGCAGGCGGCCGCCTCCCGGGAACTGGCGGCGGCAGTCCTGGCCTCGTTCGACGGCCAGGGGCACCACCCCGAGCTCGCCTCCTACCAGCGTCCCACCGAGCCACGTCGGGGACGGCGTCCCAACCCGATGCGGCTCCTGGTCGATCAGCACCGGCTGCAGGACGGCACCCAGCTCATGTATCACCCCAGGCCCCGGGAGGACGAGGCAATCGGGGAGTGGCTGAACGCCGACCCGAACCGGTTCATGGCGACATGGACTAACGACAGGGCCAAGCCCCTGCTGTGGGCGGCTGACGGCGCGCGCTATTCCCCGGCTGGCCTGATCCTGCACATGTGGCGGCAGGCCGGCTGGGACGACGCCCCGCTCGCGGTGCAGGCCAGCACGCAGTGGGCCCTCCCCGGCGGCCCCACATTGAGCGACCTTGCGCTGGAGCTGTGGCACGAGGCCCGAAGCACCGAGCCGCACTCAGGCGAAACCGACGGAGACGTGAGGCGGGGGGACGGCACGAACGGTGCCTGAGCCACGGATCATCGCCAAGCGCTACGCGCTGCGTGAGTCGATCGAGGAAGGCGGGATGGGCCAGGTCTGGCGTGCCAACGACCTGACTCTGGGGCGAGATGTCGCCGTCAAGCTCATCCTGGACAACCTCACTGCCCACCGTGATGGCGACGCCGTCGTGGAGCGCTTCCGCCGGGAGGTGCGCGTGACGGCGCAGCTGCATCACCCGGGCATCCCCCAGGTGTACGACGCCTTCTTGGACGGCACCGCAGACCGCATGTTCATGGTCATGGAACTCGTGCAGGGCATTTCCCTGAAGCGAGTGATCGACACTTCCGGCAGCGTGCCTCCCGTGTGGGCCGTGTGTTTGGCACTGCACATATGTGCCGCTCTACACCACGCGCACGATGTCCACGTGATCCACCGTGACATCAAACCAGCCAACATCATGATCACGGTCGACGGCACCGTGAAGGTCCTGGACTTCGGCATCGCCATGGCACTAGGCGTGAATGCGCCCACCCGTCTGACGAAGCCCCAACAGATCATCGGCAGCCCGCACTACATGGCACCCGAGCAGTTCGATGCGGGTCGTATCACGCCCCAGACCGACCTCTACGCCCTGGGCATAGTCCTGTACGAGCTCCTGACCGGCGAGCGGCCATTCGACGGGGGCAACGTCGTCAACCTGATGTGTGCGCATGTGCTCCAGCAGCCTGCACAACTACGCAACCACCGTGCGGACGTCGACCCGCGACTCGAACGACTCGTCCTCGATCTGTTGGCCAAGCGCGCCGACGCGCGCCCCAATAGCGCCCGCCACGTGATCGACGAGCTCCTGGGCCACCTGCCACAACAGCATCGCGGGTACCTCTCCTTCCCCGGACTGCCGATCTTGACGGTGCCCCCGGTCCTTATGCCCGGCCCCGACGCACCTCAAGTTCCGGCAGTCGCGTCGAGGGGCGTGCGCAATGTGCCCCCCGAGCCGGTCAGTACGGAAGGGCACACCGACCGCCTGGGAACACCGCAAGCTCTCTTCGAGGCAGGTCGGCTGAGCGAGGCGCTGTCGGCCTACGAGGCCCTAGCTCATGAGTTCGACCTCCTCGGCGCGCAGGGTGCTGAGGACGCCCTGACCTGCCGCATTCAGGCCGCCCGTTGCCGGATCGGGCTCGGCCAACATCAACGCGCGCTGGGCGACCTCCAGCGCGAACTGGCCCAGTTGCGCGCCCACCGCGCACCCACGGACACCGTGGTTCTTGAGGTGCGCCTGCAGGCAGGGCTGTTGCTGCGCGATGTGCACCGCTTCGCAGAGTCGGTACAGGAGTTGGGCAGCCTGTACAACGACTTGATAGGCAAGCATGGTCCGGATTCTGCCCTGGCAAACCAGGCGCGCGAGGCTCTCATCGCGATTCGTCGGCGGCCGCCGGGCGGCCGCTCCATCTGATAAGGCCGGGGCAACCCGCGCTTAGATGTCGTCACCGTCCTCGGGGACGTCGACGCTGATGCTCGCAAGGTTCGCCTCGCGGTGCTTCGCACCGAAGCCGTCCTCGGGGATCAGGTACTTGTCCGGTGGGAAGTCCCAGGGCAGGCACCAGGTCATGGCCTTGCCGCGCATCCCGTTGTCACGCGTGATGACGGTGATCTGGCGCGGCGCGATGGCCTGCTGCAGGTGGGCCGCGCGGGCCACGGCTTCGTCGTCGTTGTTCGGCAGGCGTCGGTGCCCAAGCTCGTCGCGCAGGACCTGGACTTCGGTGCCGTCGTGCAGTTCGAAGCGGCCGTCGTCGGACAGGCTCTTGAGGACGTCGCCCAGCAACTCGTAGACCCCGCGCGCTCGTTTCCTGATCTTCTCGCTGCCCTCGGAGTAGGACTTGGTGTCGATCTCCTCCACCACCACGTGCGGGATCACCAGCGTCGCCAGGCCCTTTCCGCACACCCGAGACCACGGGATCTTGTCGAAGCGCTGACAGTGCAGCAGGGTGTTCGCGTCCACGACCAGGACACGCTCCCGGTAGCTGCGGTAGTCCTCCACGGTCCGCCGCATCCGGTTCTGCAGTTCAATGAAGTACGTCGCCAGCTCGTCCAACTCCCAGTGCAGCAGCAGCGCGGTTCGGTAGGGCGTCAGGGGGCTGTGCACGATGTGGCTGTAGTGCTCGCCGCGCAGCCGCGCCGGTACCGCGGGGTCGGCGAAGACACCCGCCAGTTGCCGGGCGGTCGTCGCGGTCCACTGGGCGTACTGCCGCAGCGTCACCACCAGGTCGGGCCCGGCCAGCTTCGAGGGCTCCACGCCCGCCAGCATCGGCTGGGCGAAGTGCGGGACGGAGTTGCGGACGTCGTTGAGCCCGCCCTGGACCAGATCGTCGAGGAACCTGATCGCCTTCTCGCAGGAGACCCCGGGCCGCAGCAGCATGGACAACTCCCTCGCCTCTCGGGCTGCCGCACCGTTGCGGGCAGCTTCGCCAGCCACATCGTGGCAGCCGATCCCGGCAGGCGGCCACCGAAATCCGCGGGTCTGCCCCACCCTGACACTCGTTGAACCAGCAGAGACCATCCTCCATGGTCGATTGCAAGGGCGAGGGCTCATGACACGGTCGTTAGCGGTACCCCGGGTTGTGAGAACCGTGCGGCATGGGTCCGCAAATCGGGGCCCCCAGGTGAGGAATCAAGGAGAGCAAGTCTGGGGAACCCGTGAGCACCGGGTGGGGAAAATCAAGGTTCTGGCCCCGATTTCGTGAATGATCTTCGACTTCTGGCTTGGCCTGCCGAGCTCCTGCTCCCGATCGGAAGACGGCGGTGTTCTCAGTGGCAGAGTCGCCGCCTCCTTAGTGTCCGGCCGGGGCTCCCCGTCAGGGCGCCTTCGGCGTCGCTCACGCGATGGGATTCGCCCTCGCACTGTCAGTGCGCCCACCTACAGTGCTTCCATGTCTGACAACGAACAGCCGCCAAACCGCAGGCTAGTGGAGGCCGTGTATCCCGCCGGCACCCACCTCGACTACTCCCGCGCCTCCTCCAACGGGATGCGCGGCAACGTACGCGACGACCGGGACAATTCGCTCATCGGCCAGGCCGAACTCTTCGACGCCCCCGACCGGTACGCCGACGGCTACCACGACGGCTACGACCACCGATCCCACGACGGCGAGTTCCGCCGCTACCTCATTGACGCCCTTGCCCGCGAGGTGACCCTCTTCTTGGGGGATCTCGTTTATGCCGCGGCGGCCCGCGGTATCGACGCCGCCCGCCCACGCATCAACGCCTGGGTGCGCCAACGCGTGGACAAGCTGCGCAGCCGCTCACCGAGGGTCGCTGCCGCAGCCCTCCCCGAGCCCGCGCAGGAACCCAGTCCCGAGCACGCACCGCCGCGACCGGCCGCCGTGACCGCGGGCCACCAGCGGGTGGACCCCGTGCTGCGCGCCGACCAGGGCGATGCCTGCGCGAACGCCGCCCTGGAGCGGATCAGCGCTCGGGCGGTCGAGGTCCACGGAATGGCCGCGCACTACGCCGCTGACCTGCCCGCGGCCGACGCCGCCGACGAGGCCATGCGCCAGGCCGTGGCTGCGGCTGCGCCCGGACTAGCCGCCGCCGCTCTCCAACTCATCGCCTCTGACGAGGCGCTGGGCCTGACCTCTGAACAGCAGATGTACATGTGGGAGCGTGCCGCCGAACTCGACCTCGCCGTGGTCGAAGACCTCACTGGCACCCACACCATGCCGGCAGAGGTCGTCGCGCCGCAGCCCTTCGGCCGCGACTAGGAGCGTGATGCCTGCGGGCCGGCGGATCCGAAGATCATTCACGGAATTGCGGTCTGACCCAAATACAACGAGTCTCATCAACGACCGAGGCGAGCATCGCGCTGTTCGGGTAGATGGAGGGCATTTACAACTCCCGGCACAGCCAGAAACGGCTCCGCTACCTCAGCCCACCGAGTTCGAAGGGAAGCACCACACCGACCAGGCAACGGCCGAACGCACCTGAAAACCGACAACCCGCTCTGACCATCCGATAAAAGTACCCACCGCACGCCGGAAGAACCTCAGACAGCGCCCTCGGCCACATGCTGGTTCGCTTGGACGGCGCCCCCTCGATCCCATACATAGGGGTCCAGATCAAGAGCGGCGTCCCCCATTGCCTCGCTTACCCCGAACGAGCTCCGCGGCGACCCACTGCTCGAATTCGCTGATAGGGACTACTGGCACGTTGGAGGCAAGCACTCGGGGAGCCATAAGATCCCTGCTGGTGACGATGGCGGATGTAACAGTCCAGCTGGTGCTATCGCGATCCCCAAGGAAGTGAGTCAACGTTGCCGCGAGGTTTTGGCGTACCCACTCTGTGCGGCGACCAAGTTTGACGAGAGCACTTTTGTCGCCGCGCAATAGAGCATCGGCTTCGTTGGCCATTTCGGTCGGATTACGTGACATCTCGAAGTCCTTGGCTTCGATAACGATGATCACGCGTCTAACCGCGTTGATACCAAGCGCATCGATGTCGCCCAGATCGTGACCCTCGACTGACGTGAGTCTACGTCCCGCGATTTTGGAGACACCCCTGACAGCGAGGGAACAGCCTCCAGCCCTGAGTGTGTCGACGACATGCGCTTCGAAGGCCTTGTTCTCGTCCTGCCGAATCACTCCCAGCAGTTTCTTCATCGGCGATGACGTGCTGCGCAACCGTCCGGAGTAGATGAGGTTGACCCAATACGAGCCACTGCTCCAAGTGTGTCTGGCTCCCCAGACGAGTTGAGAGCCGTCCCCTGTGCCCACACGGATAAGCGGGCGTCGAACGTACGACCATTCACGGTTGTAGCGCCACGGCCACGCATCGGAGTTGACAGAAAGGAACTTGGCCCGGGGACGCAGTGTGAGCCGATCGAGGAAGGTCTGCGCTTTCTCATGTTCCCAGTGCAGCGTCGTGGACAAGTGATCGGCAACAACCGACTCTGAAAGGGTGTAGGGCTCTGACTGGCAGCGCTCATCCCCCAGGGCGATGACCTCGCCGACACCCTGGATCAAGTCGGTGAGAGAGAAGCCGAACTCGGCGACCATTGCTTCTTCTACCTGTGCGGTGGGCCCTTGGGGCTCGGATCCCCGGCGGGAATGACGAGTCGGTGCCGCAAGCAGGAGTGCCTCTGCTCGGGCTGTAGCAAGGGCGTTGGAGCCTGATTCGTATTGGTCGCCGCGGGAGACACCGAGTCGGCCGGAGGCCAACAAGGCAAGTTGAGCCTCTGAGAAGTCGTGGTGAATGGCTTCCGAGAGAGTGGCACGAGAGATGAGTTCTGCAGACAACGCCATGAGGTGGTCGTACGTGTCCAGGGTGAGTGACGAGTCTCCACTGGGAGGTTGGGCAGCGACGTATTCGATGAGGAATCGGCTGGCCTGAGCAGCTTCCACTTGGCGCTTGGTGGTCCTGACAAGGTTCTCGGCCGGCTGGCTTGCCTCTCCGAAGCAGGCGATGCGCGATGGGAGGATCTGGTCATTGAAGGCCTCGTCGTACAGGAGCGCTTCGTGCCGCAAAATCAGCGACTCGACGAGTCCCTCGGCCGCCAGACCGGCCACCATATCCTCGATGAGCGCGAAGTAGTGCCCCACGACCTTCTGCAGAACCTGGGTACGCTTCTCCGAGGGGATGGTCCCCACTGGCGTACCGGCGCTATCGAGGTACCGACCCAGTTCGTCAAGAACCGTGGCGGAAGCGGCAGATTGTACCAGTCGAGCCGTAGGGAGTGGACCGGGGCGCAGCGGAAGGCGTGGGTTCAGTTCGACGTGCAACATCTGTTTGGGACCCTCGGGCGCCAGTTGATCGACGAGCGCGTCAAGATCCTCGTCCACCAATCCGGCGGTTTGCGTGATGCCTCCAAGCAGGGCTCGTAGCAGGATGCGGTCGGCTCCGTTTGCGTCTGCGAGAAGGCTGGCCATGCCCTCCGCGTAGAGGCGCAGATCGACGAGCCCAGGTTCGGCGCCACGGACGTCGACCCAGGGACGTTCACTTTCTGTACCAGGATTGCCGTCCAACGCAGCCCGCCACGCTGAGGGATCGTGGAAGGAAAGGCTCACGTACAGCTCGCCCGTAGACGCGGCTAGCGGCAAGAGCTCGGGGCGGGCGGTGGAAATCTGCCAGGTCCAGAAGGCTGCTGCTTCTACCGTCAGGTGATGGAAACCCTCCAGCCCGTCGGCAACCTCATGGTCGCCAGCACCCAGCCACACATTTACGTCTGAGACTTCGACGAGTCTCCCCACCTCGGGTACGTCTGGAAGAGGCCGATAGATCGGCGCCGTAGACGTGCCGTATACGGAGACCACCGGCACGAAGACAGGCCTCTGCGGGCTGGGAACGTCATGACGGTCGTAGCGTTGCTGAACTTCAATGCGCAGCGCTCGAGAGTGGTCCTGTTCGACGAGAAGCATCGTAGGTCTCGCGTCGTCTGACACGTAGTAGCTGTACTCACAGTTCCGGAAGAGCCCGTAGTTGTCCAGTGCGCTCCACGACTGCACACGAGTCGTCTCGTGCAACTCCGTTTCCGCTTGCGCAAATCGCCATAGGAACAAGGGGTCTGAGCCGTCCAGCTCTGCCATGACCTGAAGGTCGCTGAGAGAGGTCACGACGACCGGGCCGGTGCGACGCTGGTCCGCGAGTCCCAAGAACGAGGATCGGCCCACGCCTTCGTTGATGATGAGGCGAAGAGTGCACGCGTCCTCGGGAAGAGGCGGGCCGACAGGGTCAATGACGTTCTGCACCCGCAGACCAAGATCCCGGATGGGCCAGTGACCTGTCGGATTGGTCTCGTCGTAGTCGGACAGGTCATCCATGACCACGGCAAGGTCGAGGATCTTGTCCTCAGCGAACGTGAAGGTGCGGCGGGTGATCAGGTCGTCACCCACCTGTTGAGCCGGCCCTGTCGGGACCGCACCACACAACGTCAAAAGGCGGCTGGTGTCTCTCATCGTCTGATCGCGCAGTAGGCGCGCAAGCTGGGGTCGGCATTCGTGCAACCCGGCTTGAACGATGAGTTCATGGCGCAGCGCCGTAACCAGTTCGGCTGGATTAGCGACGATCAAGCCATCTTCCATGAGGAGAAGAGGTTTGACTACGAGTCCATCGTCCGGCCCTGGTCCCGCGGTGAGCGTGTGCTCGCCTGGCCGGATACCCCATCCAGCGAGGAGATCGGCGGAACTGGCCGGCAGCAGGTCAGACAGGTCTGTGAAGCGATAGCGGACGGCTTCCCGCAGGGCGGTGAGGGTCTTCTCTCCCGGAACGAACACCTCGTCGCTGTGTCGCTCCAGCGGAGCGATACCCCGGTGAAGCCCGGCCCGACGCAGCATGGCGTCGCTCAACCTCAATGCCGTGTGCGCCCACAACTGTGTCTCCTTGACGAACTGCGCCGGCAATCCAGCCTTTCCATCAGGCCCGAGGATGCTCCGCAGCATGAGATCGAGGGTGTGAGCACACCGTGATGTCAGTCCTTGCGCGACGAGACATGGCCCGCCGTGGAAGGAAACCTCGGCGGTGTACAGGTCGTCGTACAAGTCTTCTTGGGCACGGATCTGAGAGCCGCTAACCAGGGGATCCTTGAGCAGCGCTCGGAGCTTGCTGGGTGACAGCCGGGGTGCATCCGGACGTCTGGGGAGGCACGCCCCGATGGAAGCAAGGCGCTGAAGCCTCACAAGGCGCGGAATGTTCTGAGGAATCAACTGCAGAGCGGCTGCCGACGCGACAAGCACGGGGCCATCTACATCGTGCCAAGGGCGGCCGGTCAAGCGGGCAGCGGTCATGCGCGTCTCCTAGGGCTGGCGGACGATCCTTGATGCAGCCGAAGAAATCACTGCGACCAGCAACAAGCGCCTCCGTGCGTCACGGTAGCGCCCAGGACTGACAACGGACGCCTCTTCCCAACCCCGAACGTCCGGCGCCTACGGGATCGAGTTCACCAGGCGCTCGGCATCGCCGACGAGGAACCGGCTCACCCCGTCGCTCACTCACAGTGAGCATCCAAGCTCATGATTCGCCAACTATGCCTCTCATGATTTGCCAACAAGGATTCTCCACGCGCTCCCGACCTGCGCGTCTCAGTCCATGATTCGCCAACTAAAGTTCTCGGTCACATCAGCCGCGGGCCGTCATCGCCTGGACGTACGGTTCGGCTCTTGTGCGGTGCGCGGCGAAGGCGGCAGGTGAGTGGGACGGGTGGCGCCCACGAAAACGAGCTGCGCTGCGCGCCGGACGGCGACTGCGGCCTTGGAGGCGTCCTGCTGCTGGCTCAGGAGTCCGAGGACCTCGTGTACGTCGTACTTCTTGCCGCTGCGTTCAAGGCATTCGAGGATGAGCGTGGCCGTGTGAGTTTCGCCCTTGGCGCTCTGGATCGATCCCGCGATCGAGGGCACCACGTCGTGGTCCGCACCAGCGGGCACCTCGGGGACGGGGGCCGGCTGGGCGACGTACGGGATGTGGACAAAGGGATCTGCGCGCCGTGCGACCCCTTTCAAGGAAACCGATCGGTTTTCAATTCCTCCACTTCGGGTTAACCTGGCGGTATGACCACCGAAGTGAGGCCAAGCCCCCGAGAGCGGCTGCTGAACGCCGCGGCAACGCTCACCTACCGAGACGGTGTCGGCATCGGCGTCGAGGCACTGTGCAAGGCGGCGGGGGTGTCGAAGCGCTCCCTGTACCAGCTGTTCGAGAGCAAGGACGAACTGCTGGCAGCGAGCCTGGAGAACCGCGCCTCCGCCTACGTGGCCGGGCTCCTGCCCGCGGTGGACGATGGCCGGTCACCCCGCGAGCGGATTCTGCACGTCTTCGAACAGGTGGCCTCGCAGGCGGATGCGCCCGAGTTCCGCGGCTGCCCTTACCTGGCCGTGCAGGTCGAGCTCAAGGACCAGAGTCACCCTGCGAGCCGGGTGGCCCACCAGATCAAGGCGGGCCTGACGGCCTTCTTCCGTTCCGAGGCCGAACAGGGCGGTGCGAGCGATCCCGACCTGCTGGCCCGGCAGCTCAGCCTGGTCTTCGACGGCGCCAGCGCCCGCGCGGGAATCCGGGCCGACAACCTGTCCGGACTCATCACCCCCACCCTGACCGCCCTGCTCGACGCGGCGGGCATGCGCTGACACGACCCGCCTCGAGCGGGCCCGGTGACTGATGCGCTCTCCGGGTCGTCGCCCATCACCGGCGGCCGCAGCAACCCCCGTCGCCTCACGCCCTCGCTTCCGGCCAACCGGAGGAAAGCCCGATGACGGTACGTGGGTTGAGGATCACGCCCTTCCGGAGTTTGCCCGAGCGCACGGTGCGGAGTTGCCGGACCGGCGAGCCCAAGGCCTGTCGTCCGCCGCAAGGCCGTGAAAACCCGGGTTGCGTCACCAGGCCCTGCGCGGGCGGATCCGCGCGGGCGACACTCCTGCGACGACTCGTCCGCCGTCCTCGCCGCTCGGCTCCCCATCGTGCCGGTCCCGTAAGGGCCCCGGCGACGACCGGCCCGAGACCACCTGGCTGGAGAAGGTCACCGACGAGCAGTACGGCAGCCCGCCCACCCGCAGGCTCTGAAGCGGGACACACCTTCGCACCTGCCTGCCCCGCGCACCGCCGCCGCAGGACATGTCCTCGCACGAAGCGAGAGGCCCCGCGCGGACCATCTGCCTTCTTGCACGCGGCCGACGACGCGCGCGTACCTGACGCGCCGGACCCGGTGATCCGGCCCCCACCGACGCCCGACGGCCCGGCGACCCGTGACTGCTCGGGCTGCCGGGTCGACGTGCACCGCCGGCATGTCGAGGCGTCCGCAGCCTGTGCCTGCCACGGACGCCGGTCGCTCTCGTCAAGCGGCGAGGGTCGGATAGTCGGTGTAGCAGCCGCGTCGCCGCCATAGAAGGTGGCGGGGTCGGGGGTGTTCAGGGGTGCGCCGGAGCGGAGGCGCTCGACCGGGTCGGGGTTGGCCAGTGCCATCTCGCCGACGGTGACGGCGTCGGCCCAGGACGCCGCTGCAGGGCTGGAAACTGATCCGCCCCCGCCGTGATGGCCCTGTGCAGGGCCATCACGGCGGGGGCGGATTCCGACCGCGTCGAGGTCACCAGTGCGATCTTGTCCCCGAAAGGGGTCGCGGCCTGGGCGAGAATCGCGCCGGGCGAGCTGACGGTGCCTGGTCGCCCAAGTGGATCTCCGGCGCTTCTTACGGGACCGGAACCACCGGCAGGACGAGGCGAGACGGCCGGCCGGGGTCGTGGAAGACCTGCTGCCGGGCCACTCGTGCCGTGATCGCGCGGTCCTCGGGCTCGCCCGTGTTGAGGTTGCGGTCCCAGCGGGGGAAGTTGCTGGAGGTGACCTGGACCCGTATCCGGTGCCCTGCCCGGAAGACGATGCTGGTCGACCACAGGTCCACCACGTGCTCAGCCGGCACACCCGGTGTCGCCGCGCGCACCCGCACGATGCCGTCGGCCACGTTACGGGAGACACCCTCCTCGTCGACGTCGCACAGACGTGCCACCCAGTCGGTCGAGGGCCCGTCCGTGGCGGCGAAGAGCACCGCCCGGATGCGACCGGTCACCTCGGTGTCCTCGGCGAGCGGTTCGGTGGTGAAGACCAGGACGTCCTCGCGCGCCTCCACGCTGCTCTGGTCGAGCGGCCCGGAACGGAAATCGTCGGTCATGAGGAGCGCGCCGCCGGTGGTGGGTACCGGATCCATGGGGTCGTAGGTGAACTCCTCGGGCTGTTCGGCGGTGGACGGCGGCTCAGGCGTCAGGCGTCCGTCCGCGCGCAGATGGAAGGCCGTGTCCACGGCCCGCGACAGGGGCCATTCCGTCTCCTCGCGCCACTGGTTGATCCCCATCACGAACAACAGGACCTTGCCCGTGTCCGGCTCGGGAACATCACCCCCGCCTTCACCGAGCGTGCGCTCGAACCAGTCGAGTTGCATGCCGTGCAGGCGTCCGCGCATGCCCATGAACTCGGAGTTCGCGCTGAACCCGAAGTTGACGTCACCCACCACGTGCTGCCAGTTGGTGTGGGTCCAGGGGCCCATGACCAACGTGGCGGACCGGCCGGCGCGGCGCATGGCGGTGAAGTTGTCGAGCGTGCCCTGGCTGAAGATGTCGTACCAGCCGCCGACCTGGAAGGTGGGCAGGTCGACCTCGCCGTGCCGGCCCGCGACGCGGCAGGACCGCGCCCACTCGGGATCCCGTCGGGACCGTTCGTAGCCAAGTTCGGGAAGGTCGTGCCGTGCGAACGCGGGAAACCTCCCGGCGGGCAGCTCCCCGTAACCGCCGCTCGCCAGGCCGTCGAGGTCCTGGACGAGCCCGGTGATGCTGTTCACGAGCCCGCCGACATCGGTGCGGTGACGGCGCATCAAGGTGTCGGCGCCCTGCATCAGCGACCAGGGCGCGGTGATACCGAGTTCGATCGCGCCGCCGCGCGTCCACAGTCCGTCGTCCGGATCGGACCAGGTGATCATCGGCGCGATGGCCTTGAGCTCGGGCGGCTTCGACAGTGCCGCCATCCACTGCGTGTTGCCGAAGTAGCTGCCGCCCACCATGCCGACGGAGCCGTTCGAGCCGGGCAAGGCGGCGGCCCACCGTACGGTGTCGTACCCGTCGCTCCCCTCGTACGTCCACGGCTCCCATTCCCCCTCGGAGGCGAACCGGCCACGGGTGTCCTGGAGGACGACCATGAAGCCACGCCTGGCCGCCGCCGGAGGATCGAGCACAACGGTCATCATGGGCGTCTGCTTGCCGTACGGCAGGCGGCTCAGGAGCACCGGCCAGGGGCCCGTACCGCCCGGCCGGTAGACGTCCGCGCGCAGCACGGTGCCGTCACGCATCTGTGCCGGGACATCGAACTCGATCTGGATCTCCGTCATGTGCTGCTCCTTCGCGGCCCCGGCGTGTGGCGCGCCATGGTGCCGTCAGTGTCCTTGCACGCACCACCCCCGAACGGGGGTGGTGTCCCGCGGCCGCGGAAGTGATCAGCCGACCGAGTTCAGGAGCTCGGCCGGCACATCGGGCCTTTCCAGGGCGATGAAGTGGCCGGCCTGCCGGACCTGCTGGAAATCGGCTTCGGGGAGCAGTTGTCTGTTCGCCTGCCGGTCCGAGGCGCGGGACCAGTCCTGCTCCCCGTAGATCAGGTGGACCGGTGCGGTGACCTCGGGATAGCGGGGGCGGGCCGCGGCGAGGCTGGGCAGGTTCCCGTACACGGCACGGGCGACGGTCGGGTATCCCGGGCGGCGGCCGACCTTGAGGAGTTCGTCCAGGTAGTCGGCCCGCAGAGCGGTCTTGTCGACGAGGCCGCCGCTCAGCACCGCGCGCATGACGGGCCGGGGCTCCACCTTGGCGAAGGCCGGTCCTACACCGGGCGCGAGGATGCCGGGGACGATCAGCCGTGCCAGGAGACCTGACCTGGCGATTCCGCCCGCGTAGTCGTAGGGGTTGACCGCCACGACCCGACGGACCCGCTCGGGGAGATCGGCCGCCGCGGTGAGGGCGAGCACGGCGCCCATCGACTCCCCCAGCAGCGTGACGTCACGCAGATCCAGTTGGGTGAGAAGTCTCTTGACCGCGGTACGCATGGCGGGCTCCTCGTAGGAGGCGCCGGGCACGATCTGCGAGTAGCCCATGCCGGGCAGATCGAGCGCGTATACGGTGTACCGCTCCTGGACCAGCGGGATGAGGTGGCGGAAGTGCTCGGCCTGGGTGCGCACGGTGTGCAGCAGGACCAGCGGCGCGCCCGTTCCGCCTGCGAGGTAGCGCAGCCGTCCCTCGCCTCGGCCCTCTGTGGGGTTCGGGTCGAGGAAGTGGGTGCTGGTTCCGGGGATCCTGATGGCGGATTCGGTTCCGCTGGTCACTGGCATGTTCATCTCCTGGGATGTGATGGCTCCGGCCGTACCCGGCCCGTCGCCGGTGCACGTCCGCGACGCGGCCGCGGTACGCCTCACTCGGGCAAGTCCTGGGCGCCTGCGGCTACTTGGGGATAGAGAGCTGTGACGTCAGCGGACAGGGCGCCCTTGACCTGGCGGGTCAGGTCGTCGATGAGGACCTCGGGCGCGTTGGCCTGGATGCCGTCGAGGGCCAGCTCCGCGACGGTGTGCGGGGAGTTCTTGGGCGCGTCGAGGCCGGCGACCAGGTCGGTGTCGACGTAGCCGACGTGCAGTCCCGTAACGGTGATCCCACGCGGGCGCAGCGCCAGGCGCAGCGCGTTCGTCTGTGACCACAGCGCGGACTTGGACGCGCTGTACGCCTCCACGCCGGGGAACGTCACCCAGGACAGCACCGAGTGGACGGTGAGGATGTGACCGCCCCCGTTGCGTTCCAGGACCGGAACGAACGCACGGGTGGTGTGCAGGGGCCCGAAGAAGTTGATCTCGAACTCGCGGCGGACGTCGTCGACCGGGGAGTCGAGGAAGGACCCGCCGAGCAGCGCTCCGGCGTTGTTGATCAGGATGGTGGCGTCCTCGACCTGATCCGCGGCCGCTGCGACGGATTCCGGATCGGTCATCTCGAGGGCCAGCGGAACCGCGTCCGGGTGGGTGACGGTGCGGGGATCGCGGGCCGTCGCGTAGACCTTGGCGGCACCCCTCTCGTAGAGGGCCTGCACCAGCGCCTTGCCTATTCCCCGGCTGCCGCCGGTCACCACTGCCACCGAGCCCTTGATGTCGGTCATGAGCTGCCCCTTCCGCCAGAAAACCGATCGGTTTCACTCGACTGTAAACCGATCGGTTTCACGATGGCAAGTGCCGACGTCCGACGGGTCCTTTCTGTCGCGGCGGTGGTAGGGGTGACATCTGCGGAACGTCCGGCGAATCGTGTCGCCCCCCAGGCACACGGACGCGAAGACCTCCTTCTTCGACGTGGTTGACGCCACAGACCTCGAGGAGCAGCCGGTTCCCCAGCCCGCCCACGACCAGCGGCCGAGTGGTGGCCTGGCTAGTGCCACGCGGACGTCTGGCGCGGAGCGTGAGCCGCAGCCGGCACCCGATCCGCCGGAAAGGTTCCGGCCCCGAAGGGCGGTTGCACCTCTCCGGTGCGCAATGGTGCGAGGCGCTTCGCGCAGCAGCCGCTGCCGCTGCCGACGGTCCCGGGGGTGGACGGCCCGCCGCTGAGCCCGCCCCACCGTCGCGCCCGGACCCGTCGCACGGGGAAGAACACGCACCGCCCCGCTCGGCGGGCGTCACGGTACGGCGGCGTGGGGCACACCGGCGACGGGCTCCGCTCGCGGTGACGCGCGTGGTGCGGGCCGTTGCCCCGGGGGCAGCGGCCCGCACCGGCGGTCCTACCTCTGCTTGATCCTGAGGAACGTGACGGAGTTCGCCGGGAAGGTGTACGTGAACTTCTTCGCCACACCCCGGAAGGTCGACGTCACCGGCGTCACCGGGGTGTCCGTCTCGGTGTTCACGGCGTCCTCGTCGGCGGCCAGGGTGGTCACCCGGGCCGTGGAGGAGACCTTGGCGCCACCGAGGTCGACGGCCGTACGGGCCTCGGCCGGCTGGGCGTTGACGACCTTGACGATCAGGTCACCGGTCCGGGCGTCCTCGGTGACGACCTGGCGGAACGGCTCGGCAGGCTTGTCGTCCTTGAAGCTGCCCCACTCCTCACCGTCCAGGAACAGGGTGACCTGGCGGCCGCGGACCTTGATGTCGATGTCGTAGGCACGGCCGGTCTCGATCGATCCGGCCTTCGTCATCAGGGTGCCCTTGCCGCCGTCCACGGCCTGCTCGATCGCGGACTGGGTGTTGTTCCAGCCGCCGAGGTTCCACCAGTAGTAGTTGCCGGTGTCCTTGACGCCGAAGGCGACGAGGAAGCCCTCCTTGCCGGACTTCTTGGTGGCCTTCACATGCAGGTCGTAGTCCTTCCACGCCGGGTCGCCCGCCGTGACCATGGTGTTCTCGGCGGCGGTGTCGGTCTGGACGTACGCCCCGTCCTGGATGCTCCAACTGCCCGCGCCGGAGTGCCTCCACCGCGAGGCGTCACCGGAGAAGTCGTCGCTCAGCAGGGTCGATCCGTCCGCCGAGGTGACCTTCACGTCGTCGTACGCGGCGCTGGTCGCCCACGTCGACAGGCCGACGGCACCGGTGATGGGGCCGCTGACGTCCGGGGTCGTGGTGGCCTCGGAGGGGACCACGCGGTCACCGACGTTGTTCATGAACAGCTTCTGGACCTCGTAGTTGGCCGAGTTCCAGGAGGCACGGTTGTTGAACCAGATCATGTCGGGCCGCCACTGCACGTAGTCCTCGTTGGCGAGCAGCGGGGCGTAGGAGGCGAGCTTGACGATGTCCGCGTTGCGCTCCAGGCCTGTCATGTAGGCGGCTTCGGAGAGGCCGTTCTTCCAGGCGTTGCCCTGGGAGGCGTACTCGCCGAGGAAGACCTTGGGGCCGTTCCTGTCGTAGGAGTCGTAGCGGTCGTTGTTCTGGAGGAACCAGTTCGGGCTGTTGTAGTAGTGCTCGTCGACCATGTCGACCTTGCCCTCGCGGTTGAGCTGCCAGGCGGTGTCGAAGGTCGCGCCGGCGTCGTCCGGGCCCGAGTTGGAGATGACGGTGATGTCCGGGTGCTTCGCCTTGATCGCGGCCCGGAACTGCTGGAAGCGGGCGAAGAACTCCTCGGGGAGGTTCTCCTCGTTGCCGACTCCTATGTGGGTCAGGTGGAAGGGCTTGGGGTGGCCCATCCGCGCGCGGACCTTGCCCCACTTCGAGGTCGCCGAGCCGTTCGCGAACTCGATGAGGTCGAGGGCGTCCTGGATGTGCCGCTTGAGCAGGGCGTCGTCGTCGGTGGCCTTGTTCTGGCCGCAGCCGGTCACCAGGGCGGGGACGACGGGCAGCGGCATGGCGCCGATGTCCTCGGAGAAGCGGAAGTACTCGTAGTAGCCGAGGCCGTAGCTCTGGTTGTAGCCCCAGAAGTTGGCGTTGGTGGCACGCTCCTCGACCGGGCCGATGGTGTCCTTCCACTGGTAGCTGCGCTTGCGCTGCCAGTTCGAGGCCTCGCTGTAGTCCTCCATGGAGCCGGTGTTGACCAGACAGCCGCCGGGGAAGCGCACGAAGCCGGGCTTCAGGGCGGCGATCTTCTCGGCGAGGTCCTTGCGCAGGCCGTTCGGCTGTTTCTTGTAGGTGTCGCGCGGAAAGAGCGATATCTCGTCGAGCGCGGCGGCGTTCGCCGAGGCGACGGCGAGCCGGCCCCGGTTACTGGTGCGGGTGGCGGTGAAGGTGGCCTTGTACTTGGTCCAGCCGCCCTTCACGGCCACCTGGCGGGCGGTGGCCAGGCCGCCGGCGGCGTCCTTCAGCGAGACGGTGAGCGTGGTGCCGCTCTCGGCGCGGGCCCACACCGAGAAGTCGTACCTCTTGCCCTGCTCGACCCTGACGCCGGTGTTGTAGCCGGCGTTCGTGACGGATGAACCGGCGCCCAGGGAGAGGTAGTTGCGGTTGCGGGCGTTGAGCCGGCCCGCGTCGTTCACGACCTGGGCCGTGCCACCGGCCGTCCAGGAGGTCAGGGGCGTGTAGGAGCCGTTGTCGGCGGTGGAGTACTCGAAGGAGCGGTTCTGCACGAGTTCGGCGTACAGACCGCCGTCGGCGGCCCGGTTGATGTCCTCGAAGAAGACGCCGTACATCGTGTCGTCGATCTTCGCGCCCTGAGCGGACGGGTGGACGGTGATCGCGTAGTCGGTGACGTCCTCGGCGTGCGCGGGGGCCGGTACGAGGGCTGCTGCCGTCAGGAGGGCGGTGGTCGTGAGACCGACTCTCCATCGGGTGCGGGCGGCGGTGCTTGGCATGGATACTCCGCGGCTCTCTGGTAGAGGAGTGTTCGAAATATCAGACATTGATCAGCACTTCGAACGGCAAGATAGGGAGGGGGAGAAGGCGCGTCAATGGGTCGCGCGACAACGACTGGGACGGAGAGCGGGGCAGGATGGGCGAGTTCCGGCCGGTGCCGGACGCACTGGCGTATCTGGCCGGGCGCTGGCGGGTGTCACGGTCGGTGCGGGATCTCGCGAGCGGCGCGGAGGGTGAGTTCACCGGTGTCACGGAGTTCGGCCCGCTGCCGGACGAAGGCGACGGGCGCGCCGCACCGGTGACCGGCGGGCTGCTGCACCACGAGTCCGGCACCTTCGTCTGGCAGGGCGTCGCCCGGCCCGCCGAGCGGACGCTGCGCTTCCTGCCGGGTCCGGGCGGCGCGGCGGACGTGCGGTTCGCCGACGGGCGGCCGTTCCACGACCTGGACCTGACGTCCGGCCGGCATGTCACCGGCCATCCCTGTGCGGCCGACCTCTACCGCGGCGAGTTCACGGTCCGCGACGCGGACCACTGGCGGACGGTGTGGCGGGTCCGCGGTCCCGCCAAGGACCTGGTGCTGACGACCCGTTACGCGCGTGAGGGCTGAGCCGACGCCTTGTCGAAACGCAGGTTCCAGCGGCCCGCCCGGCCCGTCACGCAGGTCGTCGACAGCGGGCGGACGTCGAGGTTCCAGTAGGTCGAGGGCGGCGCCTTCAGCACATAGACCAGGGCGGCCCGGATCACGGACGGTTCGGCCACCGCCACGACCCGGCAGCCGTCCTCGACGGGCCGGGTGTCGAGCCAGCCGCCGACACGGGTGATGAAGTCGACCAGGGACTCGCCGCCGTGCGGGGTGGCGCACGGGTCGGCGAGCCAGGCGTCCACCGCCTCCGGCTCCCGGGCCATGGCCTCGCCGAGCGTCAGCCCGCGCCACCGGCCCATGTCGCAGTCGCGCAGGCCGAGCTGCACCAGCGGCGCGTACCCCAGCCCCTCCCCCGTCGACCGGCTGCGGGGGGCCGGTGAACAGCAGCGCAGCTCCGCCGCTGCGAGCGGCAGCAGCTCCTGGGCGACGCGCTCCACCTCACCCCAGCCGGCCTGGTCCAGCGGCCGGTCGTCCTCGAAACGCTCGGCGAGCAGAGCGGAGCTGCGCGCGGCGGCGACGAACGTGACCCTCAGTGGCATGCGGCGATCGTGAGGTCCCCAAGTGCGCAGGTCAAGGGGTGTTGCCTACGAGTTACCCAGGGTGTGCCGACCTTCACCGGCCGAAGACGAGCGCCATCCAGTGCTCGGGGCGCTCCAGCGCCGCGAACCCGTGCTTCTCGTACACCCCGTGCGCGTCGTGCGTGGCGAGCAGCACCCGCCGCACCCCGTACGACCGCGTCTCGTCCCGTACGGCGCCCACGAGCGCGCTGCCGACCCCCTTGCCGCGCACCGACGGATCGACGTAGACGTCACACAGCCACGCGAAGGTCGCCCGGTCGGTGATCACCCGGGCGTAGGCGACCTGCTCCCCCGACACCCCGTCGTACACGCCGAAGTTGAGCGACCCCTCGATCGCCCGGTCCTGCTTCTCCCTGGACCGGCCCAGCGCCCAGTAGGCGTCGGTGGACAGCCAGTGGTGCACCCGTCCGGCGTCGATACGGGCCGGGTCGGTGGAGATCTCGTAGCCCTCGGGCAGGCTCGGCGTGTCGGTCATGTCCGCGATGCTGGCAGGCCGCCCGGACGTGCGTCGAGTGGTTATGCCGGCACCGCGTCGCAGGCGGTGCGCAACCGCCGTACACCCTCGGCGATCTCCCCGGTTCCGGCGACCGCGGCGAAACTCAGGCGGATGTGGGCGGCCGGTGGTTCGGCGCTGAAGTACGGGCGGCCGGGCGTGAGGGCGACTCCGGCGCGCAGGGCCGCGGAGGTCAGGGCCGACTCGTCCGTGCCGTCGGGCAGGCGGGGCCACAGGTGGTAGCCGCCGGACGGGACGTGGGGCAGGGAGAACTCCGGCAGGTGCAGGGCGAGTGCGCCGGTCATCGCGTCCCGGCGGGCCTTCAGCTGGGTGGAGAGGGCCCTCAGGTGGCGCGGCCAGGCGGGCGAGCCGACGAGTTCGAGCGCGGCCTCCTGGAGGGGGCGCGGCACGAAGAACGTGTCGACGACCTGGATGGCGCGCAGCCGTTCCAGGACCGGCCCGCGGGCGGCCAGGGCGCTCACCCGGAAACTGGGCGAGGTCGCCTTGGTCAGGGAGGAGACGTGGACGACGACGCCGTCGGGATCGTCGGCGGCCAGCGGGCGCGGCAGCGGCCCCGCGTCCTCGTGCACGAGCCGCCGCACGAAGTCGTCCTCGACCACGAAGGCGCCCGCCTCCCGGGCGATGCGCAGCACCTCGGCGCGCCGTCCGGGCGCGAGCACGGCACCGGTCGGGTTCTGGAAGAGCGGCTGGCAGACGAAGGCCGGGGCGCCGGTGGCGCGGAACGCGTCCGCGAGCAGCTCCGGCCGCACACCGTCGGCGTCCACCGGGACGGGCACCGGACGCAGGCCGGCCGCCCGGGCGATGGCGAGCATGCCGGGGTACGTCGGTGACTCGACCAGGACGGGGGCGCCGGGCGGGGCGAGGGCGCGCAGGGCGGTGGTGAGCGCGGACTGGCCGCCCGCGGTGATCAGCACTCCGGCGGCCGTGACCGAACCTCCGATGCTCCGCGCGAACCATTCGCGCAGCTCGGGCAGCCCCTCCATGGGAGGTCGTCCCCAGGCCCCGGGACGGCGCCCGGCCCGCGAGAGGGCGGCGGCCATGGCCCGCTCGGGCTGCAACGACGGGTGCAGATAGCCGCCGTTGAACTCGATCACGCCGGGCGGCGGCGCGGCCAGCGACACCAGCACCCCGGAGGCGTCCACCGAGCGCGGCACGAGGTCGGCGGTACCGTCGGCGCTGAGGGCGACCTCCTGCCAGGAGGTGTCCCCCGCGGGGGCCGGTGCCGTCCGGGGCTGTGCGCGGAACGCGCCGGCGCCGGGCCGGGTGACCACCAGACCCTCGGCGGCGAGCTGCGCCAGCGCCCGCGACACCGTCACGGGACTCACCCGGAACCGTTCCACGAGCGACCGACTCGACGGCAGTTTTCCACCCGGTGGATAGCGGTCGAGCTCCCGCCTCAGCTGTTCCGCGAGTTCCCCTACGCTGCTACGCTCTTGCATGAGAGCAGAGAGTAGCGCTACTGCCGCACCTTCGATAACAGTCGTCGCCTCGGCACCGAAGCGCCCCGGCTTCGGCACCCTCCAGGCCGCGCTCGGCGTCGTGGCCTTCTCCCTCACCTTCCCGGCCACCGCGTGGGGACTGGAGGGTTTCGGGCCCTGGTCGCTGGTCGCCGTCCGGAGCGTCCTGGCCGCACTCATCGCGGGCGGCTGTCTGCTGGCCCTGCGCGTACCGCCGCCCGCCCGGCGGCACCGGCCGGGACTCGCGATCGTCGGGGCCGGTGTCGTCCTCGGCTTCCCGCTGCTGACCACGCTGGCGCTGCGGACGTCCACCACCGCGCACGCCGCCGTCGTGGTCGGCCTGCTCCCGCTGACGACGGCGCTCTTCTCCGCGCTGCGCGTCGGCACCCGCCCCTCGCGCACGTTCTGGGTCGCCGCCCTCGCGGGAGCGGCGGCGGTGCTGGCCTTCACGGCGCAGCAGAGCGGCGGCGCCCTGACCACCGCCGACCTGTACCTCTTCGCCGCGCTGCTGGTCTGCGCGGCCGGCTACACCGAGGGCGGCAGGCTGGCCCGGGTCATGCCGGGCTGGCAGGTGATCGGCTGGGCGCTGGTGCTGTGCCTGCCACTGACCGTGCCCGTCGCCGCGCTCGCCCTGGCGCACGAACCCGTGCGGCTCACCGCGCACAGCGTCACCGGACTGCTGTGGGTCGCGGCGGGCTCACAGTTCGCCGGGCTGGTCGTCTGGTACCGCGGCATGGCGGCCATCGGCATCCCCAAGGCCAGCCAGTTGCAGCTCGCCCAGCCGCTGCT
This sequence comes from Streptomyces sp. 378, assembly GCF_030124145.1. GTDB lineage: Bacteria > Actinomycetota > Actinomycetes > Streptomycetales > Streptomycetaceae > Streptomyces. Next base: position 109,877 of record NZ_JASKMS010000015.1, on the reverse strand, counting down.
CACACTGGTGTGGTCGGTGCTGCTGCTGGGCGAGCACCTCACGGTCGCCGCCCCGTTGACGGCCGCGGCGGTGCTGGTCTGCATCGCCGTCACACAGCGATCACGCGGCTGAGCGGCACGGCGCACGGCCCTCGCCGGCAGGCGCCTTTCGGCCTGGGCCTCAGGCCACGGCCGCTGCTCCGCACCTCGTGAGGAGGACCCAGATGCGCGCAACCGTGGGTGACCAGCTTGTCCAGCACGGCAGGGTGGTCGGTCAGCACGACAAGGTCGGCGAGATCGTCGAAGTGCTCGGCCAGGAGGGCAACCCGCCGTACCGGGTCCGGTTCGAGGACGGGCACGAGGGCGTGTGCTCCCCGGGACCCGACACGGAGATCCGGCACCGGGAGACCACCACCGGGCCGTGAGTCAGCGTGGGGGTGTCGCCGGCTCCGGGTAGTGGTCGGCGACCACCCGCGCCATCGCCCCGATCCGGTCGGCCGCCACGTCCCTGGCGGCGAAGTAGACGTGTCCGCGCACCTCCGGATGCTGCCCGGCCAGCGTCAGGTGCCGGGACAGCTCGTCCGTCCGCTGCCACGCGGCGGGCTGCGCCGGGTCACCGGCCTTGTACAGCGCCTCCCCCACGTAGAGCTGCGTCGCGCTGCCCCGCGCGACCTCCGCCCACCAGGGCACCAGCTTCGCGTAGTCGGCGGCGGTGAAGCCGATGTTCCAGTACAGCTGCGGGACGATGTAGTCGATCCAGCCTTCGCGCACCCACGTCCGCGTGTCCGCGTGCAGGTCGTCGTAGGTCTCCACGCCCGCCCGCGTGTCCGAGCCGAGCGGATCGGTCGCGGCGTTGCGCCACACGCCGAAGGGGCTGATGCCGAAACGGGCGCCCGGCCGGATCTCCCTGACGCGGTCCGCCGTCTCCCGCACCAGCCGGTCGATGTTGTCCCGCCGCCAGGCGGCCCGGTCGGGGAAGTCGCCGCCGTGCTCGTCGTAGGCGTCGTCGTCGTCGAAGCTCTGCCCCGCCACGGGGTACGGGTAGAAGTAGTCGTCGAAGTGGACGCCGTCCACGGGATACCTCGCCACCGCGTCGAGCATCGCGTCCTCGACGAAGGCACGGACCTCGGGCAGCCCCGGGTTGTAGAAGAGCTTCCCGCCGTACGTCACCACCCAGTCCGGGTTCCGCCGGGCGGGGTGGGAGGCGGCGAGCCGGGCCGGGTCGGCGTGGGCGGCGATCCGGTACGGGTTGAACCAGGCGTGCAGGTGCAGGCCCCGGGCGTGGGCCTCCTCCACGGCCGTGCCCAGCGGGTCCCAGCCGGGGTCCTCGCCCTGGGTGCCGGTGAGGTACTGCGACCATGGCTCGTACGGTGAGGGCCACATCGCGTCCGCCGTGGGCCGGACCTGGAAGAACACGGTGTTGAGCCGGTTGCGGACCGCGGTGTCGAGGTGGGTGAGCAGCTCGGCGCGCTGCTGCGACGCGGTCAGCCCGGGCTTCGACGGCCAGTCGCGGTTGGCCACGGACGCGAGCCAGACGCCCCGCATCTCGGAGTCCGGCGCTCCGCCCCGGCGTCCGGTCGCGGCCGACGCCGAAGGCATCATCGTGAAAGCCGACAGCGCCGCCACCGCGAACGCCCTGCGTGACACTCGTCCCATCCGCATGCCCCAAAAGCCGCGGATCCGCCCGGTCGCGGATCGCTCCGGGGCCAGCATGCCCGAATCGCACCCGCCCCCCGCGATCGATCATCGATACTTGGCGGTAACGTGCACGAACGGAGCAGGCGCCGGGACCCGGCCCGCCTGCCCGGTCGTGGATCAGCAGCGAAAGGGTCGATGTGACGGACACCCCAGCGGGAGACATTGCACGCGTCGGAGTCGTGGGCTGCGGTCAGATGGGCGCGGGGATCGCCGAGGTGTGCGCCCGGGCCGGCCTGGACGTCATGGTCGCCGAGACCACCGGCGAAGCCCTGGAGATCGGCCGCACCCGGCTGTTCACCTCCCTGGCCAAGGCCGCCGAACGCGGCAAGATCACCGAGGAGGAGCAGGAGGCCACGCTGGCCCGCCTGAGCTTCACCACGGACCTCGGCGAGTTCGCCGACCGCGACCTCGTGATCGAGGCCGTCGTGGAGAACGAGCAGGTCAAAACGGAGATCTTCCAGGTGCTCGACCAGGTCGTGACCCGGCCCGACGCCATCCTGGCCTCCAACACCTCCTCCATCCCCCTGGTGAAGCTGGCCGTGGCGACCTCGCGGCCCGACCAGGTCATCGGCATCCACTTCTTCAACCCGGCCCCGGTGCAGAAGCTCGTCGAGCTGATCCCGGCGCTCACCACGTCCGAAGGCACGATCAGCCGCGCCCAGCTCTTCACCGAGAAGCTGCTCGGCAAGCACGCGATCCGTGCCCAGGACCGCTCCGGCTTCGTGGTGAACGCACTGCTGATCCCGTACCTGCTCTCCGCGATCCGGATGTTCGAGACGGGCATCGCCAGCCGCGAGGACATCGACAACGGCATGGAGATGGGCTGCGCCCACCCGATGGGCCCCCTGAAGCTGTCCGACCTGATCGGCCTGGACACGGTCGCCTCGGTCGCGCAGTCGATGTACGAGGAGTACAAGGAGCCCCTGTACGCCGCTCCCCCGCTCCTGCAGCGCATGGTCGACGCGGGCCGGCTGGGCCGCAAGACGGGCTCGGGCTTCTACACCTACGCCTGACCGTCCGGCTGCCGCAGCCACCTCAACGCCGCCGTTCCTCCGGCCACGGCCGGAACCGGCGGCGTCCCCATTCCGCCGCCCGCTCGTTGAGGCGGCTGCGCAGCCAGCCCATCCAGAGGGCGAGCGGAGTGGCCACCAGGGCGAGCAGCAGCGCCGTGCCCCATCCCGTTCCGCCGGAGGAGTACCGGAACACCAGGACCGACAGCGCGTAGAGCGCCAGCGCGTACACCGCGTACTTCCGCCACTTCCTCATGCGGTCCCGGGTACCCGCCGAGACCGATTACGGACGGTCAGATTTCGGCCAGTCGGCGGGCCCGGCACCTGAGTTGGCGCCGGGCCCGCGGCATTCACACACCGTGTGCGCGCCGGGCTCGCATATGCCCCTCGCACACTCTCCCCAGGCGCCCACCAGGCGAGTTGACTCCCCATGAGCATGCAAGGGATGTGAAACGACTACGGAAAGGAGCGGACTCGTGACCATCGATCCCGAGCATCCCGTCGTCCATGGAGAACTCGCAGAGTTACGACGCCGCCTCGATGTGGCCTACGCCCGCGTGGAGGGCGGGCTGGCGCTGCTCAGTCACCGCACCGAGGAAACCGCCAAGGAACTCGACGAGCTCAACACCCGGATCCACACACTCGAACACGCGCGCTGGCCGCTGCCCGCGGTCGCCGCCCTCACCGCCGTGGGTGCCCTCGTCGTGGCGATCTGGCAGGCGCTGGGGCATTAGCTCAGGGCAACGGGTCCTGACCCAGCCTCAGATGGTGCAGCAGAAGTAACGCGGCCGCCATGTTGGCGGCCGGGACCTCACCGCGGGCGACCATGTCCGGGACGAGTTTGAGAGGCACCCATTCCCGGCGGTCCGACTCGAAGTCGTCCACGGGGTGCCCGACGTACTCGCCGTCGGCGGCCCAGTACACGTGGTGCCGGGCGTCGGTGAGCCCGTTGGACGGCTCCACGCTCATGAGGTGGTGCAGGGGCCCCGGCCGCCAGCCGGTCTCCTCCTCCAGTTCCCTGGCGGCCGCGCGGGCGATGTCCTCGCCGTCCTCGACCACCCCGGCCGCGAGTTCCCACCCCCAGCTGTCGGTGATGAAACGGTGCCGCCAGAGCAGGAGCACCTCGTTGGCCTCGTTCACGACCGTGGCCACCGCGACGGGCCTCAGCCGTATGAGGAAGTGGTCCAGATGCCGGCCGTCCGGCAGTTCGACATCCGCGAGATTGACGCTGAACCAGCGGTTTGAGTACACAGTTTGCTCGTTGTGTTTCGTCCACTGCACGGTTCTGCCACCTTCCGTCGAGTAAGTGGCAATATCGCAGCAGGGACGCACGGACAGCAGGCGCGCGGGAAGCGCCTGGGGGCGACACGGGCACCACGCCCGATCTACAACGGTACGCGCAGGGCTCCGTCGATGAGCTCGGCGGCCTCGGCCGTGCCGGCGCAACCACTGCGCACCAGGTGCTCCCGCACCGCGCGCAGCCGGTCGCGCAGCCGCTGGGACTCCATGCCCCGGGCCTGCTCGGCCATCTGCACGGCGATGGCCACCGCCTTGTCGGCGTTGCCCTGCCGCAGTTCGATGGTGCTGAGCATGGCCAGCCGATGCACCCGGCCGCGATCGTGCGCCGGGTTGTCCACGGCGGCCGCGGCATGCTCCCCGGCGGCCGCGATCTCCCCGAGGCTGAGCAGCGCCTCCGCCACCTGCACATTGACCAGCCCCGGCTGGACATAGCCGGTCTCGTCGGGCTCGTAACCGCGCCGGATCCGCTCGGCCGACTGCTCGGCCCGCCGGATGCAGGACAGGGCGCTGCCGCCGTCGCCGAGATGCGCGTAGGCCTTGGCCTGCATGGCGTACAGGTCGGAGGCGAGCGCCGGGGTGATGTGCTTGCCGGCGGCCCGCAGCGCGGCCTCCGCGAAGGCGACGGACTGCCGGTACTCCCGCATGAACAGCGACTGGTTGACCAGCAGGGCGATCACATACGCACCGAGTCCCCGGTCCCCGCTGGCCTTCGCGAGCCGCAGCGCCTGGTGGAAGTAGCGCTGGGCGAGTCCGTGCGCGTCGGAGTCATAGGCGCAGATGCCGGCGACGGCCACCAACCCGCCGGTGGCGCGGTGCAGTTGCCGGCCGGTCTGGTCGGTGTAACCGCCGCGCAGCAGCGGGGCGGCCTCGGCGTTCAGGAAGCCGACGATACGGGCCCGTGTCGCGATGCCCCCGGCCTTGCGGTACATCTGCTCGTAGTGCGTGCGGGCGGCCCGCAGCATCTCCAGGTCGCCCGAGGTGACCCGGTGCCGGCCACCGCGGGAGACGTCGACGTCCTCGGGGGGGTTCTCCCACTCCCACACCGGCATCACGGCGGGCGTGCCGGTGAGGGCGGGCGCGCCGAGGATGTGCGGACGCTGCTGCTGGTCGGATCGCCACAGGGCGGTGGCCCGTTCGACGAACCCGGACAGGGAGCCGGTGTGCGGGGCGGAGGGCTCGCCGGGCACGCCGAGGCCGATGTCGTCGAGGGTGACCTGCCGTTGCAGCCGGCCCGCGAGCACCTCGCAGATCAGGTCGGGCACCTGACCCCGGGGCCGCTGCCCCTTCAGCCACCGGGCGACGGCGGTGTGTTCGTACCTCAGGGACAGGCCACGGGCTCGTCCCGCCTGATTGACGTGTGCGGCCAGCCCCGCGTGCGAGATCCCCGCCTCGTCCAGGATCGCGTCGAGCAGAGTGTTGGGCTGCATGTGGGCCCCCCGGATGGCTCGGTGCGGCCAGATTAGTGGTTACGCCTTCACACGGGGTGTGAACGGAGTGCTCGAATCCGCACGGTGTGCGCACTGTCGCTCAGAGTCGCCGACCGGTTGACTGAACTGCCTCGAAAGAGGCCGGCCGGGCCGCCGGCTCCCCCTCGTACACGCGGCGGCCCGCTACCGCCGTCCGCCCGGCCGCCTGCCCGACACTCCGTGGCGGGGCGGACGGCATCGCCGGCGGCGCGATCTCCCGCCGTGGTGTCAGAGGTGTGTGCTCTGCTGCGGGTGCGTCGTGGATGTTCGCGCCCCCGACGGCGTCCTCCGGCTGTTGGTGAGCACCAGCAGGGCGATGTCGTCCGGAGGAGTGCCCCGGGTGTGGTGGAGGAGGGCCGTGGAGATCCTTGCGACGACACCCCGCGAGGAGAGCGGACCGTCCCGCGCGACGCTCGTCAACGCGGTGGCCAGCGGGAAGAACCGGCCACGGGCGTCCCGCGCGTCCTGGGCGCCGTCCGTGAAGAGGAACAGCGCCTCGTCGGCCTGGAGATACCCCAGGTCCACGGTCGGCAGAACGGCCGGCAGGGGGAACAGCCCCAGGGGCGGATGCGGATCGCCGGGAGCCAGCTGTTCCACCTCGACGCCGCTCACCCGGTACGGCCACGGATGGCCGCAGTTCAGCGCGAGCATCGCACCGTCGGGCCGGATCTCCACGAGCAGCAGGGTCACGAACTCCTCGGCCGCACTCGCGGGATGCTCCTGACGCAGATGCCGCTCCAGAGCCCGCTCCAGCCGCCGCAGCACCCCGCCGAGGTCCTGCTCGTCGTGCGCGGCCTCGCGGAAGCAGCCGAGCACGGCGGCGACGGTCCCGAACGCGCCGATCCCGTGCCCGCGTACGTCACCCATCACGGCCCGTACGCCGTGTTCGGTGGCGACGACCTCGTACAGGTCGCCCCCGACCGCGGCACCACGCTCCGCCGCCACCTGGGCGGCCGCCACGTCCAGCCCGTCGATCCGGGCGGGCAACGGCCGCAGCAGGGCGCTCTGCGCGGCGCCCGCGACCCGGCGCAGCTGACGCAGTTCGCGCATCAGCGACCGCCGCACATGCAGAATCAGCCCGGTCCCCACCGCGAAGAACACCGCGCTGGTGACGATCCGGGCCTGGAGGCCGGTCTCCTGGGCGAGCGGGCAGGCCAGCTTGTACGTGACAGCCGCCGCGCCCCATACCGCGGGCAGACCGAGGCTGCGCACCCGACCCCTGATGTGGATCATGCCGATGGCCCCCCCATAGGCCCTGACACACAGAATCGGACCGGCCCGAGAAGGCCGGTCCGATTCTGTCGACAGCACACCGAAAAGGGGGAGATCATCCACCTTTACCACTCAAACGAGTGAGGTGACCCGACCCTTTCTCGGGGGCGCGGGGAACTGCGCGAACGACCACGACGAACCCGCAGGCGCCAAGACACCGCAGTCCCCTTCCCTTGGGCACTCAGCTCCGCAGTTCCGCACCCACCCGCTCGCCCGCGAGGGCCACCGCGGCGTCCCGGGCCGCGGACGCCTCGTCCACGGTCAGCGTCCGGTCGGAGGCCCGGAACCGCAGCGCATAGGCGAGCGACTTCCGCCCCTCCCCCAACTGCTCGGCGTTCTCGTACACGTCGAACAGCCGGATGGACTCCAGCAGTTCCCCCGCCCCGTCCCGCAGCGCCGCCTCGACCTCGGCGGCCGGCACGAACGCGTCGACGACCAGGGCGACGTCCTGCGTGGCGACGGGGAACGTGGAGATCCGCGGTGCCGCCGTCGTGGCATCACCGGCACTTTCCACCGCGTTCAGGTCGATCTCCATCGCACAGGTGCGCGCGGGCAGCCCGAGGGCCTTCACGACCCGCGGGTGCAACTCGCCCGCGTGCCCCACGACCCGCTCGGCACCGTCGACGGTGAGCACCAGCTCGGCGCACCGCCCCGGGTGCCACGGCCCGTACTGCCCCTTGCGGATGACGAGTGCGGCACCGGCCTCCCGCGCGACGGCCCGGGCGGCCTCGACCGCGTCGGCCCAGTCGGCCGGACGGCCCTTGCCCCACCAGCCGGCCTGCTCGCGCGCACCGGCGAGGACCACGGCGACGTGCCGCGGCTGCTCGGGCAGCGCCGCGTTCAGCTCGGCGAGTTCCTCATCCGCCGGGCGCCGGTCGACGGGCAGCACGGCGGCGATCCGCTGCTCCTCGCGCGGCCGGAAGACCAGACCCGTCTCGAACAGCGCGAGGTCGTGCGAGCCCCGGCCGTCGTTGCGCCGCAGGGCGGCGAGCAGACCCGGCAGCAGCGTCGTGCGCAGCGCGGGCTCCTCGTCGCTGAGCGGGTTGCTGAGCTTCACGACGCGGCGGACCGGGTCGTCCGCGTCGAGGCCGAGCTGGTCGAAGACCTGCTCGCCGATGAACGGGTAGTTCAGCGCCTCGACGTACCCGGCACCGGCCAGGGCCCGGCCCACGCGGCGGTGCAGCCGCTGCCGGTCGGTCAGACCGCGGCCGGCCGGCGGCTTGGGCAGCGTGGAGGGCAGGTTCTCGTAGCCCTCCAGCCGGATGACCTCTTCGGCCAGGTCGTTCGGGTCGGTGAGGTCCGGACGCCAGGACGGCACGGTGACGATCAGCTCGTCCTGCCCGTACACGTCGCAGCCGACCTCCTGGAGGCGGCGCACGACGGTCTCGCGGCCGTAGGCGACGCCCGCGACCTTGTCCGGGTGGTCGGACGGAATGGTGATGGTGCGCGGCGCGGACGGGGCGAGGATCTCGGTCACACCGGCCTCGGCGGTGCCTCCCGCGAGCAGGACCAGCAGATCGACGGTGCGCTGCGCGGCGGCCGCCGCGGCCTGCGGGTCGACGCCGCGCTCGAAGCGCCGGGACGCCTCGGAGGACAGCTTGTGCCGGCGGGCGGTGCGCGCGATCGACACCGCGTCGAAGTGCGCCGCCTCGATGACCACGTCGGACGTGGCGTTCTGCACGTCGTCGTGGTCGGCGATCTCCGTGTTGGCGCCGCCCATGACGCCGGCGAGCCCGATCGGGCCGCGGTCGTCGGTGATCACCAGGTCCTCGGCGTCCAGCGTGCGCTCGACACCGTCCAGGGTGGTGAGCTTCTCGCCCGCCTCGGCCCGGCGCACCCCGATCGTGCCCTGGACCAGACCGCGGTCGTAGGCGTGCAGGGGCTGGCCGAGCTCCGTCATCACGTAGTTGGTGACGTCGACGGCGAGCGAGATCGGGCGCATGCCGACCTTCTGGAGCCGGCGCCGGAGCCAGATCGGGGAGCGGGCCTCGGCGCTGAGACCGGTCACCGTGCGGGCGGTGAAGCGGTCGCAGCCGGTGGGGTCGGAGATCCGCACCGGGTAGCCGTACGCGTTCGGTCCGGGCACGTCGAGCAGCGCCGGGTCGCGCAGCGGCAGGCCGTAGGCGGTGGCTGTCTCGCGGGCGACACCGCGGATGGACAGGCAGTAGCCGCGGTCGGGCGTGACCGCGATGTCGAGGACCTCGTCGACCAGTTCCAGCAGTTCGACGGCGTCCTTGCCGATCTCGGTCTCCGGCGGCAGGACGATGATGCCCTTGGTGCCGTCGTCGCCCATGTTCAGCTCGTCGCTGGAGCAGATCATGCCGCGCGACATCCGACCGTAGGTCTTGCGCTCGGCGATCTGGAAGTCCCCGGGCAGGACGGCGCCGGGCAGCGCCACGACGACCTTGTCGCCGACGGCGAAGTTGCGGGCGCCGCAGATGATCTCCTGCGGCTCCCCCGTGCCTCCCCCAGTGCCGAAAGCCTGGGAGGTGCCCCCAGCCTGGCCGACGTCGACGGTGCAGAAGCGGATCGGCTTCTTGAACTCCGTCAGCTCCTCGATCGTCGCCACCTGGCCGACGACCAGCGGGCCCTTGAGGTCGGCGCCGAGCTGCTCGACGGTCTCGACCTCCAGACCGGCCGAAATGAGCTTGGCCTGCACGTCCCGGCCGGTCTCCGTCTCCGGCAGGTCGACGTACTCCCGCAGCCAAGAAAGCGGGACCCGCATCAGATCTCCATCCCGAACGGCCGGGTGAACCGGACGTCACCCTCGACCATGTCTCGCATGTCTTCGACGTTGTGGCGGAACATCAGCATCCGCTCGATGCCGAACCCGAAGGCGAACCCGCTGTACTTCTCGGGGTCGACGCCGCAGGCGGTGAGCACCCGCGGGTTGACCATGCCGCAGCCGCCCAGCTCGATCCAGCCCTCGGAGGAGCAGGTGCGGCAGGGGCGGTCGGGGTTGCCGATGGACTCGCCCTTGCAGACGTAGCAGAGCATGTCCATCTCGGCGCTGGGCTCGGTGAACGGGAAGTAGTTCGGCCGCAGCCGGGTCTTCATGTCCGCGCCGAACAGGGCCTGGACCATGTGGTCCAGGGTGCCCTTGAGGTCCGCCATCGTCAGGCCCTCGTCCACCGCGAGCAGCTCGATCTGGTGGAAGACGGGCGTGTGCGTGGCGTCCAGCTCGTCGGTGCGGAACACCCGGCCGGGGCAGACGATGTAGACCGGCAGCTCACGGTCGAGCAGCGCGCGGGCCTGCACCGGCGAGGTATGCGTGCGCAGGACGACGCCGGACCCGGACTCCTCGGTGCCCTCGGGGCCCCGCACGAAGAAGGTGTCCTGCATCTGCCGGGCCGGGTGGTCGGGCAGGAAGTTGAGCGCGTCGAAGTTGAACCACTCCGCCTCGGCCTCCGGTCCCTCGGCGACCTCGTAGCCCATGGCCACGAAGACGTCAGCGACCCGCTCCATCATCGTGGTGAGCGGGTGCCGGGCGCCGGACGGCACACGGTCGTACGGCAGTGTGACGTCCACCGCCTCCTCGACGAGCACGCGCGCGTCCCGTTCGGCCTCGAGTTCCACCTGGCGGGCGGCGAGGGCCTTGTTCACGGCACCGCGGGCTTGGCCGACGCGCTTGCCCGCCTCGGCCTTGGCGTGCGGGGGCAGGGCGCCGATCTCGCGGTTGGCGAGGGCCAGCGGCGAGGCGGGGCCGGTCTGGGCGACCTTGGCCTCGTGGAGCGCGTCGAGGGAGTCCGCGGCGGCGAAGGCGGCGAGCGCCTCGTCCCGCATGCGCTCGATCTCTTCCGGTTTCAACGTCTCGACCTCGACAGGGTCGTACGACTTATTCGGTGCCGACATCTCTTCCCGTGCTTCCGATTGGCTGGCTGGAGGTCCCCGTCTCCGACTCGGACGGCCGCCTGAAGGGACACAAAGGTGCCAAGGGCCGAGTCTAACGGGGTGGAGGTATACGCATGCGCCCGCGGGGCTCAGGCGAGATAGGCCGGAGCGCTCACGGGCAAGGTAAATCGGAACTCGGCGCCGGCACCCGGGGCGCGGCCGACCGTGATGGTGCCGCCGTGGGCCTCGACGATGCCCTTGACGATGTAGAGCCCGAGGCCCGTCCCGCCGCGCTTGCTGCCCCGCCAGAAGCGGGTGAAGACGCGGTTCATGGACTCCTCCGGGATGCCGGACCCTTCGTCGCTCACCGTGACCGACGTGCCGGTGTCCTCGCCCTCGCGGGGGGACGCCGTGGCCGTGACGTCGATCGTGACAGTTCCCTCGCCGTGCCGCACGGCGTTTTCCAGCAGGTTGCCGAGCACCTGGTCGATCTTGTCGGGGTCGGCCCACAGGTCGGGCAGCGGTTGCTGGACGCGCAGCAGGAACCGGTCGGCCGGCTGTCCGGCGGCGACGTGGGCCTGGATGTGCCGGGAGACGGCGGCGCCGATGTCGACGGGCTGGCGCCGCACCTCCAGCCGGCCGGAGTCGATGCGGGAGATGTCGAGCAGCTCGGCGATGAGCCGGGTGACCCGGTCGGCGTCGGCGTCGACGGTCTCCAGCATCAGCCGCTTCTGATCGTCGGTGAACCGTTCCCACTTGGCCAGCAGCGTGGCGGTGAAGCCCTTGACGGAGGTGAGCGGCGAGCGCAGTTCGTGGGCGACGGTGGCGATCAGTTCGGCGTGGCTGCGCTCGGTGCGGCGGCGGGCCTCGGTGTCGCGCAGGGTGACGACCAGACGCCGTACGGGTCCGGTGGGCCGGGTGCGGACGTAGCGCGCGCAGACCAGCACCTCTCGACCGCCGGGCAGGAGCAGATTGCGCTCGGGCTGTCCGGCGCGGATGGCGAGTCCGCCGTACGGGTCGGTCAGCTGCCACCAGCGCCGGCCCTCCAGGTCCTCTAACGGCAGGATCTTTTCCAGCGGCTGTCCGAGGGCGTCCTCGGCGCGGACCGCGGTGATGCGCTCGGCGGCCGCGTTGAAGCAGATGACCCGGCCCTGCTCGTCGGCGACGACGAGCCCGTCGGGCAGCTGGTCGGGGTCGATGCCCAGGCCGGCCGGATCACCGGGTGGCCGGGACGCGGCGGGCGGGCTCCCGGCGTCCTGGGCTCCCGGTGCGCTGCTCGTGCCGCCACTCATCCCCGTACCCCACCTCCAAGGCTCCGCAGAGGGGTCCCTGAGCTGGTCACCCTACTAGTTCCCGGTGACGGAGCGGCACCCTCCGGAGGCGCGCTGTGCACGCGCCGACGCATAGAGACATACGGCGGCGGCGGTGGCGAGGTTCAGGCTCTCGGCCTTCCCGTGGATGGGAACGCGCACGACGGCGTCCGTGAGGGCGCGGGTCTCCTCCGGCAGACCCCACGCCTCGTTGCCGAAGACCCAGGCGGTGGGCCCGCCCATGGTGCCCTTGTCGAGCTCGTCGTCGAGGTCGCGGTCGCCCGCCCCGTCGGCGGCGAGGACCCGGACCCCGGCGTCCCGCAGCGCGTCGACGGCCCGCTCCACGGGGACACCGACGGCGACGGGCAGGTGGAACAGGGAGCCGACGGAGGCACGGACGGCCTTGGGGTTGTACACGTCGACGGAGGCGTCGGTCAGGACGACGGCCTCGGCGCCGGCCGCGTCGGCGCAGCGCAGGACGGTCCCGGCGTTGCCGGGGTCACGGACGTTGGCGAGGAGGGCGACGAGCCGGGGACGGGCCGCGAGGACCTCCTCGAACGGCGTGTCCAGGAACCGGCAGACACCGACGAGCCCTTGTGGGGTGACCGTGGTGGAGATGTCGGCGATGACCTGCTCGGCGGCGAGGTGCACCCGTGCTCCGGCGTCCCGGGCCGCTCCCACGATGTCGGCGTGGCGTTCGGCGGCCTCCAGTGTCGTGAACAGCTCCACGAGCGTGGCCGCGGCCCCGGTCCGGTGCCCGGCCGCCTCCCGGACGGCCTGCGGCCCCTCCGCGAGGAACAGCCGCTCCTTCCCCCGGAAGTTCCGCTTGGCCAGCCGCCGCGCGGCCAGCACGCGGGGGGAGCGGGGGGAGATGAGCTCGGGGGTGGCGGGAGACATCCGGTTCGCTTTCTCGGTAGCTGCACAGCAGGACCCGCAGACCGTCCGGCCTGCGGGTCCTTCAGTCACATCGGCTCGAGCCGGTGTCACGCAGCCTTCGGCGCGTTCACGTCGCTCGGCAGCGCCTTCTGGGCGACCTCGACGAGCGCGGCGAACGCACCGGCGTCGTTGACGGCCAGCTCGGCCAGGATCTTGCGGTCGACCTCGATGTTCGCGGCCTTCAGACCCTGGATGAAGCGGTTGTAGGTCATGCCGTTGGCGCGGGCAGCGGCGTTGATGCGCTGGATCCACAGCTGACGGAAGTCACCCTTGCGCTTCTTGCGGTCGTTGTAGTTGTAGACCAGCGAGTGGGTGACCTGCTCCTTGGCCTTGCGGTACAGGCGCGAGCGCTGACCGCGGTAGCCGGAGGCCTGCTCGAGGATCGCCCGGCGCTTCTTGTGGGCGTTGACTGCCCGCTTGACGCGTGCCACTAGTTAACTCCTTGTAGCGGGGTCGTGGGGGTGCTCACACGACCCGAAATCGATTGGGTCCCGGTCCGGCGTCCGTGCGGCGCTCGCGCGCCGGGACGTCACTTGCCGAGAAGCTTCTTGATCTTCGCGGCGTCGCCCGGGGCCATCTCGGCGTTGCCCGTGAGGCGACGCGTCACGCGGGACGACTTGTGCTCGAGCAGGTGGCGCTTGCCGGCGCGCTCGCGCAGCACCTTGCCGGAGCCGGTGATCTTGAAGCGCTTGCTGGCACCGCTGTGCGACTTGTTCTTCGGCATAGCGCCGTTCTCTCCTCGTCGGTGGCGCTCCGGTGCCCGGTCGCGAAACCGGGCACGGTGGAGCGTCGTCTTGTTTCGGTTACTTCCTGGGACTGGCGTCCCGGGGAGTCACGCCTCTGCGTGTTCCTCGGCGGGCTCCTCAGCCAGCTCCTCGGACTCCGCGGCGTTCTGCGACTTGCCGGGGTTGGCCTTCGCTTCCGCCTTGCGGGCTTCCTGCGCCTGGCGAGCCTCGGCCATCGCCTCGGTCTTCTTCTTGTGCGGACCGAGAACCATGATCATGTTTCGGCCGTCCTGCTTCGGGTTCGATTCCACGAAACCGAGGTCCTGGACGTCCTCCGCGAGACGCTGCAGCAGTCGGTAGCCCAGCTCGGGCCGGGACTGCTCGCGACCACGGAACATGATCGTGATCTTGACCTTGTCGCCCTGCTTGAGGAACCGAACGACGTGACCCTTCTTGGTGTCATAGTCGTGCGGGTCGATCTTCGGCCGGAGCTTCATCTCCTTGATGACCGTGTGCGCCTGGTTCTTGCGCGCCTCACGGGCCTTCATGGCCGACTCGTACTTGAACTTCCCGTAGTCCATGAGCTTGCACACGGGCGGACGGGCGTTCGCCGCGACCTCGACCAGGTCCAGGTCGTACTCCTGCGCAAGCTCCAGTGCCTTGGCCAGGGGGACGATGCCCACCTGCTCGCCACTGGGACCGACAAGTCGCACCTCGGGAACGCGAATCCGGTCGTTGATGCGGGGCTCGGCGCTGATGGATCCTCCTCGGTAGCACCACGCGACGGTCTGGCGGACGGCCGCGTAACGTCTGTGTTCGATAGACCAACCGCGCCGAGGCAACAAAAATGCCCCGGACGATCCCAGGCGGGGCTCCTCGAACTACCGGAGCACCGCCGCGGATGCCGCGGGGCGCGCTTTCGGACGGAACGCCGCCACGAGGACGGGACCGTCTGACCGGTGACCCGCCGCCCCTGTGGGCGATCGGGTGGGAGTTCGAAAGCCTCCACTTGTGGGCCGGGCTCGCGGGCTGTGAGGCATACGTGTCCGACCGGTCGTTACACGAGATTACCAGTAGGGGCCAGGGACGGCCAATCGGGGCGTACCGGGGTCCCGTGGGGAGGACCCGCTCCCTGCGCCTATCGTGTGGGCATGAGTGAGACCCCTCCTGAGTCCCCCGACTTCGACGCCATGGCCCGCGACATCGCCGAGGTCCCGGCCGTCGAGGTGATCGTGACGGTCGCCGTCAACCTGATGAGCGCGGCCGCCGTGAAGCTCGGTCTGACCGAGGAGGGCGAGAAGCACAAGGACCTCGACGAGGCCCGCAAGCTGGTGCACGCGCTGGCCGGTCTGCTGGACGCCTCCACGACCGAGATCAGCTCGTTCCACGCGGCTCCCCTGCGCGACGGCCTGAAGTCGCTTCAGCTGGCGTTCCGCGAGGCCTCGCTCGTCCCGGACGAGCCGGGCCAGGGCCCGGGCGAGAAGTACACGGGCCCGGTCTACGGCTAGTTCATCCGCGTACGTACAAGGGCTCGCCCGGCGGCGTCGCCCCGGCCGGCAGGACTGCCAGGTCGAGGCCGCGCACCAGGCGGGCCCTCAGTGTCTCGTCGGCGGCGAGCCGCTCGGCGACCGCCCTCGCGGCTTCGGCCGCCACCGCGGACGGGTCCAGGACCAGGGCGAGGGTGCCGTCGGCCCGGCCCGGGCCGAGGTGGGCACGCAGGACGGCGGACTCGGCGGCGACGGCTGCGCGCACGGCCTCGACGACGGCCGGGTCGGTGAGCGGGTCGGGGGTCGTGCGGCCCTCGGCGAGGGCGAGCAGGGCGGGGCCGGTCAGCTCGAACGGCACCGGTCCGGCCAGGTCGAGCACGATCGTGTCCGCCTTCTCGTGCGCGGCGGCCTGGAGCGCCTGGTGCAGCGGTACGGCGACGGGGCGGGCAGCCGGGTCCCAGCGGGCGAGGGAGTCCGTGGAGGTGAAGGCGGGCAGGGCGGTGCGGTTGCCGGCCTTCAGGGTCGGTACGGCCATGTCGCTGGTCTTCTCGCGGCGCAGTCCCCGCTCGTCCTCCTCGACCTCGCCGAGCACGGCCACGACGGGCACGAGCAGCCGGGCGCCCTTGAGGGCGTCGAGGACCGGGCCCAGCGCGCCGCGGTCAGCGGACCAGGCGGCGAGTGCCGCGCTCAGCCGGGGGTCGGCGGAGCCGTCGTCGTCGGAGAAGCCGGGGTCCGGGATGTTCTTGTTCGCCACTCGTCGACCCTATCGGCCGGGTGGTGCGCCACCGGCGGCGGCTTCAGACGGCCTCGCGGCCCGTACGGCGGTCCCGCCACAGGACGACCGCCGCGACCAGCAGGCCGACGCCGGCGCCGCCCGCGAGAGGGGCGGCCCAGTCGGCGGTGCCGTCGTCGGAGGCGGCGGCGTCCGGGCCGCTGCCGAAGTACTTCGCGCCGTAGGACGCCGAGTGCAGGCCCTCCGGCTTCAGCCGGCCGGCCGCCTCGATGGCGGCGGCCGGGTCGATGAAGCCGAAGCCGCGGGAGTCGTCGCGGCCCCCGACGGGAGCGTTGCGGGCGGTGTCCTCCAGGAGGGATTTGATCTGGGCCGGGGTCAGGTCGGGGTGGGCGGCCTTGACCAGGGCGGCGGCGCCGGAGACGAAGGCGGCGGCGGCGCTGGTGCCCCAGCCCTCGTAGTACTTGCGGTCGGGGTCGGCGATGACGACGTCGACGCCCGGAGCGCTCACGGTGGCGTACCAGCGGCGGGTGGAGAAAGGGGCGCGGGTCCCGGCACGGTCCACGGCGGTCGCGGCGATCACGCCCGGGTAGGCGGCCGGGTAGGAGATGCGGTCGCCCTTCTCCCCGCCGTTGCCGGCGGAGGCGACGACGACCACGCCCTTCTTCAGGGCGTACTGGACGGCCTGGTCCTCGGCGGGTTCGGGGTGCGCGGAGGCGGAATCGTCGCCCAGGGAGAGGTTGATGACGTCGGCGCCGTGGTCGGCGGCCCAGCGGATGCCCTCGGCGAGGGCGTTGCCGCGGGTGCTGCGGGCCTTGGCACGGGAGGGGTCGCCGTCCTCCAGGATCACGCGGACCGGGAGGATCTTCGCCTCGGGGGCGATGCCCAGGACACCGTCGGTGTTGCCCGGGCCGTGTCCGTGGCCGGCGATGATGCCGGCCATGGCGGTGCCGTGCCGGGCCCAGGCGCGGTCGCCGGGCTCGGCGCCGAAACCGATCAGGTCCTTGCCGGGGAGGACGTTGCCGGCCAGGTCGGGGTGGTCGGCCTCGACGCCGGTGTCCAGCACGGCGACGGTGACGCCCTCACCCTTCGTGGTCTGCCAGGCCTGCTCGGTGTGCATGGCCTCCAGGGCCCACTGCTGGGCGCGGATGCCGTCGGCGTGGGCGGTGGCGGAGGGGACCAGCACGAGGCCTGCCGCGAGGAGAACACTCAGGAACCCGCCCGCGCGGGACATGACGGCTTTCACGACGGCTGCTCCGAGGCCGAGCGGACGTTTCTGCGGAAGTCTCGTTCGACGCGGTCCGCGAGGCCCTGCGCCTCGTTGCCGAGGCCGGCCTGGGCGGCGGCGCTGGTCGCACCGGCCTCCATGGCGTCCCCGGCGGGCTGCGGGTCGTCGACGCTGCGGCCGTCGGCCCAGCCGGAGACGGCGTAGACGACGACGGGGGCCTCGGTGAGCACGGAGACGGTCCAGGAGGCGCGCTGCCCGGGGCCGAAGTCGGCGGCCGGCGTGCCCTCGGCGGCGTAGGGCAGGGGCATGAGGTCGCTGCGGCGGTCCAGGCGTTCGTTGCGGAAACGGTTCGCGAGGGCGGTCATGCCGGGGGCGTCGGCCGTGGTGAAGAGCAGGCCGACGGTGGTGACGTAGCTCTCGGTGGCGTCGGTGTAGGTGGCGCGCAGGAGGCGTTCGCAGCCGGCCGGGGCCAGGACCTTGCGCAGCAGCGGGTCGAAGGCGTCCTTGCAGCCGCTGTCCGGGGCGACGGCGATGCGGGTCCAGGTGCGGTCGGCGCCGCCGGGACCGGCGCCCTTGCCCTGCACCGTCGGCGGGAACAACTGGTCGACCGGGACGCTGTGCCAGAGGCTTCCCGCCGCGGCGAAGGTGCTGGGCGCGCCGTCCTCCCCGGAGCCTCCGACGAGCCAGCTGCCGGTGACCGCGCCCGAGATGAGGCCCAGCCCGAGGACGAGGCAGACGGCGGCCGCGGCGGCCTGGGACGCACCACGCCCGCCGAGCGGCCGGGGCCGGGCGGCGCCGTCGTAGCCCTCGGGCTCACCGAACGACACGAGAGGGCGCGTGGCGCTCCAGGAGAGGGCGGGGTCGGGAGAGACGGGGGCGGGGTTCCGGGGCGGTGCGGCGGAGGGGGCCGGCGGCCGGGTGGGAGCGGGAGGCAGGCGCGTACCGCGTCGGGCGGTCGCGTCGCTGCCGGTGGGGGTGCCGGTGGCGGGTGACGGCTCGTGTGCGGGGCGCGGCGGGGTGCCGAAGCGCGCGGCGGGCGCCCCCTGCGCGGCAGGCCGGGCGAAGGGCTCGCCTGAGGGCAGACGCGTGCCGTGCCCGGCACCGGAAGTCGCGTCGGTGCCGGTGGCTGCCGACGGCTCGTACGCAGGGCGCGGCGGAGTGCCGAAGCGCGCAGCGGGCGCCCCCTGCACGGCAGGCCGGACGAAGGGCTCACCCGAGGGCAGACCCGTGCCGTGCCCGACGCCCGAAGTCGCGTCGGTGCCGGGGCGTATGGCCGTCGTCCCGTGCGCGGTCGGGCGGACCGGGGGCTGGGCGGGCTCGTCCGACGTCGGGGCGGCGGGGGCCGGGCGCACGCCCCCGGTCGTCTCGGACGCGTGCTCGTCGGGGGCGCCGGTGCGGCGGGGCATGGGGAGGCGGAACGGCCGGCCGGACGTCTCGGGCTGCGCCCCGGCCGAGGCGTCCGTACGGCCGGGCGGGGAGAGACGGAACGGCCTGCCGGACGTCTGGGTCGTGGGTCCCTCCGGGGTGCCGGAACGCTCCGCGCGGCCGGGTGAGCCCGGTGCGGGGAGGTGGCGCCCCTCCCCGGTGCCGGAACGCTCCGCCCGATCGGGCGAGCCCGGTGCGGGGAAGGGGCGCGGTCGCGGAGGGGCGTCCGGTGCTGCGGCGTCGGGTCGCGTCTCGCGGCCCGCGCCGGGCGGCGCGTCGGGGAAGCGGGTGGAGGCGCGGGGCGGGGGCGGTGCGACGGGCTCGGTGCGCCGGGGTGCGGCGGCAGCGGGGTTCGAGGCCCCGGGGTGCGGGAACCGGGGGTGGTTGTTCGGCCGGTCGGAGGGTTCCGCGCCATCCGTCCGGGGCGGGGTGGCTTCCGCTGTCGTGCCGGGGCCGGAGGCGGTGCCCGGGGTGTCCTGCTCGTGGTGCGCCGGGTCCTCCGGCGGGGCCGGTGGGGGGGACGGGCGTGGAGGGGTGGTGGGGCGTGGGGGGAAGGAGGCGCGCCGCGCTTCCGTGCTCATGCACCCCCCGTTTCCTCATGCCCGGGCCGCTCGTCTCACGCGGGCCGGTGTCGCCTGCCCGAGGCCCGGCACGGAATCGTCCCGGGCACACATACCCGTACGAACGGAGCGTCATCCCGGCGCGGATCCCCGGCCGGCGTCGCCCGCCGTACGTGCGCGTCACTCTACGGCTTGTTCCTGGGCGAACGGGAACCAGTCCACGAGGCCGGGGCATCTGCCCGGAACATCCCCCTACCCAGCGGTAATCGGGTCTGGCAGGCTGCGTTCATGACTGCGCGCGCCGCCGACCGGGCCCGTTACGACCGGGCCACCGCCCATCTCTACGCCCCTCTCGCGATCGTGGACCTGGAGGCTTTCGACGCCAACGCCGCCGATCTGGTCCGCCGCGCCGGGGGCAAGCCCGTCCGGGTCGCCAGCAAGTCCGTGCGCTGCCGGGCGCTGTTGGAACGCGTCCTGGCCCGGGACGGGTTCGCCGGGATCATGTCGTTCACCCTCGCCGAGTCGCTCTGGCTGGCCCGGTCGGGGTTCGAGGACGTGCTGCTCGCCTACCCGTCCGCGGACCGCGCGGCGTACGCCGAACTCGCCGGTGACCCCAAGCTCGCCGCCGCCGTGACCGTCATGGTCGACGACGTGGCCCAACTGGATCTGATCGACGCCTCCCGGGGCGGCGGGCGTGAAGTGGTGCGGGTGTGCCTGGAGTTGGACACCTCCCTGAGGCTGCTCGGCGGGCGGGTGCGGGTCGGGGCCCGGCGTTCGCCGCTGCACTCCCCCGCCGAGGTGGCCGACGTGGCGCGGGCGGTGGCCCGGCGCCCCGGCTTCGAGGTCGTGGGGATCATGGCGTACGAGGGGCATGTCGCCGGTGTCGGGGACGCGCTGGCCGGGCGTCCGCTGCGGTCCCGCGCGATCCGGCTGATGCAGGCGGCCGCCAAGCGTGAACTCGCCGAGCGGCGCGCGGAGGTGGTGCGTGCGGTGCGCGCCGTCGTGCCGGGTCTGGAGTTCGTCAACGGCGGCGGCACCGGCTCGGTGCAGCACACGGCGGCCGAGGACGCGGTGACGGAGATCGCCGCGGGGTCGGGGCTGTACGTGCCGCGCCTGTTCGACAACTACACGTCGTTCAGCGGCCGTCCGGCGGCCCTCTTCGCCCAGCCCGTGGTGCGGCGGCCGGGGGTGGGGGTCGTGACGGTCCTCGGCGGTGGGTACCCCGCCTCGGGCGCGGCCGGGCCCGACCGGTCGCCGGTGCCGTATCTGCCCGAGGGGCTGCGCTACGACCCTCAGGAGGGCGCCGGTGAGGTGCAGACGCCGCTGCTCGGCTCTCCCGCCGACGACCTGCTGATCGGGGACAAGGTGTGGTTCCGGCACGCCAAGGCCGGTGAGCTGTGCGAGCGGTTCGACCGGCTGCACCTGGTCGAGGGGGACGCGGTGACGGCGACCGTGCCGACCTACCGCGGCGAGGGCCACACGTTCCTGTAGGCCTGTGGGCCTGTAGGCCTTTGGGGCGTCAGTCCGCCGGGCCGATGCTGCTGCCGACTCCGCCGCCCGTGTCCGCGTCGCCGACCGGGCGGATGCCCTTGGTGACGCGGTCCATGTCGGCGAGCGGCGGTCCGTCCTCGCCGGCGTCGAAGACGTACCGGACGAGGACCGGTGACTCGGTGCCGACGCTGGAGGGGAAGACGAGCGACTGGACGTAGCCGCCCGGCCCCTTGGCGGTCGTGACGCGCCAGCGCACGAGGTATCCGGCGCGGCCGGCCACCGCGACCGGCCCGGACTTGACGACCTGGTGCGACTCCAGGCCGCCGTAGAGCTCGCGGCCGAGCCGGTCGCGGTCGTAGGCCTCGTCGGCGGCTTCGGATATGTCCGCCTTGGCGAGGGCCTCGGGGGACTTCTCGTCGTTCTCGGTCACCGTGCGGGAGAAGACCATGCCCCGGCGGCACAGGCCCACGCCGCCGGGGCAGTCGTAGGTGCCGTCGGTCGTCATGACGACGTCGTCCTGGGCGACGTACTGAGGGCGGACCCAGCCGTCGAGCAGCGGGAACGTGATGCCGTTGAGCTGGTCCTCGACGACCGCGGGATCGTCGGCGGAGGACTCGGAGGCGGACGCCTCGGGAGTCGGCTCCGGCGAGTCCGAGGTGGGTTCGACGGTGGAGGTGGGGGCCGTCCTGGTCTTCGTGCCGCCGCCGTCGCCCCCGCCGAGGGCGACGGCTCCGGTGACGATCGCCGCGACCAGGACGACGCCCGTGGCGGTCAGGGCGACCACCTTGGTGCGGCCGGTGCCGCCACCCGGCGGCGGGGCGGCGGGGGCCTCGGGCGCTCGGCGGTGCTCGGTCCAGGCCGTGCCGTCCCACCAGCGCTGGAGGTGCGGGGCGTGCGGGTCGGGATACCAGCCGGGCGCAGGCGTCATGCTCATCCCGGCACTGTAGGGCGCGAACCGGACCCGCCGGACACCGGCTTACAAGGGTGTGACGTACGCCCCGGCGATCCCGCCGTCGACCAGGAAGTCGGTGGCGTTGACGAAGGAGGAGTCGTCGCTGGCCAGGAAGGCCACGGCGGCGGCGATCTCCTCGGCCTCGGCGAACCGGCCCAGCGGGATGTGCACCAGGCGGCGCGCGGCCCGCTCCGGGTCCTTGGCGAACAGCTCCTGGAGGAGGGGGGTGTTGACCGGGCCGGGGCACAGGGCGTTCACGCGGATGCCCTCGCGGGCGAACTGCACGCCCAGTTCCCGGGACATGGCGAGGACACCGCCCTTGGAGGCCGTGTACGAGATCTGCGAGGTGGCCGCGCCCATCCTGGCGACGAAGGACGCCGTGTTGATGATGGAACCCTTGCCCTGGCGCCGCATGTAGGGGATGGCGGCCTTGCAGCACAGGTAGACGGAGGTGAGGTTGACCTCCTGGACGCGCTTCCAGGCCTCCAGCCCGGTCTCCAGGATGGAGTCGTCGTCGGGCGGGGAGATGCCGGCGTTGTTGAAGGCGATGTCGACGCTGCCGTAGGTGTCGTAGGCGGTCTTGAAGAGCGCCTCGACCTCGTCGGGGTCGGTCACGTCCACCGTCACGAAGGTGCCGCCGGTCTCCTCGGCGGCGGCCTTGCCGCGGACCTCGTCGACGTCGCCGCAGACGACGTGCGCGCCCTCGGAGGCGAGACGGCGGGCGGCGGCCAGACCGATGCCACTGCCGGCTCCGGTGACGACGGCGGTACGGCCGACCAGGCGGCGGCAGATGTTTTCCTGGGCAGTCACTGTGCGGGGCCCTCCGTGCTGATGAAGACGTTCTTGGTTTCGGTGAAGGCGGCCAGGGCGTCGGGGCCGAGTTCGCGGCCGACGCCGGACTGCTTGTAGCCGCCGAACGGGGTCCAGTAGCGGACGCTGGCGTGGGAGTTGACGGACAGGTTGCCGGCGCGGACGGCCTGGGAGACGCGCAGGGCGCGGCCGACGTCCCGGGTCCAGATGGAGCCGGAGAGGCCGTAGGGGGTGCCGTTGGCGAGGCGGATCGCGTCCTGCTCGTCGGTGAACGGCAGCAGGACGGCGACCGGGCCGAAGATCTCCTCGCAGGCCGCGGCCGAGTCGGGGCTCTCCCCGGTGAGGACGGTGGGCGGGAACCAGAAGCCCGGGCCTTCGGGGGCGCTGCCGCGCAGGGCCGGGGCGCCGTCGGGCACGAAGCTCCGGACGCGGTCCAGTTGCTGCCGGGAGATCAGCGGGCCCATCTGGGTCTTCTCGTCGGCCGGGTCGCCCACCACCACGGCGGCCAGCGCCTCGGCGAGCAGCTCGCGGACCTCGTCGTAGACGCTCTCCTGGACCAGCACGCGGGTGCGGGCGCAGCAGTCCTGGCCGGAGTTGTCCAGGAAGGAGAAGGGGTCGACGGCTGTTTTGAGGTCGGCGTCGGCGAAGACGATGTTGGGGCTCTTGCCTCCCAGTTCGAGGGTGACGGGCTTGACCTGCTCGGCGCCGAGGGCCGCGACGCGCGTCCCGGTCCGGGTCGAACCGGTGAAGACGATCTTGGCGACTCCGGGGTGCCGGACCAGGGCGTCGCCCGTGATGTCACCGCGTCCGGGCAGGACCTGGAAGAGGTGCTCGGGGAGCCCGGCCTCCAGGGCGATTTCGGCCAGGCGCAGGGCGGTGAGCGGGGTGGTCTCGGCGGGCTTGAGGAGGACGGCGTTGCCGGCCGCGAGGGCGGGGGCGGTGCCCCAGGCGGCGATCGGCAGGGGGAAGTTCCAGGGCGCGATCACGCCGACGACGCCGAGCGGTTCGAGGATCGTGACGTTCAGGCCGCCCGGTACCGGGATCTGCCGGCCGGTGAGCCGCTCCACTCCTCCGGCCGCGTAGTCGAGCAGGTCGCGGACGTTGCCGGCCTCCCAGCGGGCGTTGCCGATGAGGTGCCCGGCCTCGCGGACCTCCAGCCGGGCCAGTTCCTCCAGGTGCTGGTCGACGGTGGCGGCGAAGCGGCGCAGGAGCCGGGCGCGGTCGCCGGGGGCGAGGGCGGCCCAGATCCGCTGTGCTCTGGCGGCCTGGGTGACGGCTGTGTCGACGTCGGCCGGACTCGCCCCGGCGACGGCGGCGACGACCTCCTCGGTCGCGGGGTTCAGCACGTCCAGAAGGTGCTCGGAAGACACAAAGGACCTCACATGCGTTCGAAGGAGCGGCGTAGCTCCCAGTCGGTCACCGCGGCGTCGAAGGCGTCCAGTTCGACGCGCGCCATGTTGCGGTAGTGCGCGACGACCTCGTCGCCGAAGGCGGTCCGGGCGACGGTGCTGTTCTCCCAGAGTTCGGCGGCCTCGCGCAGGGTGGTGGGGACGTGGTCGAGGTCGGCGGCGTAGGCGTTGCCGGGGCAGGGTTCGGGCAGCTCCAGTTTCTGTTCGATGCCGTGCAGTCCGGCCGCGACCAGTCCGGCGACGGCGAGGTAGGGGTTGACGTCGCCGCCGGGCAGGCGGTTCTCGAAGCGCAGGGAGCGGCCGTGGCCGACCACGCGCAGCGCGCAGGTGCGGTTGTCCTGGCCCCAGGCGACGGCGGTCGGCGCGAAGGAGCCGGGCTGGAACCGCTTGTAGGAGTTGATGTTGGGGGCGTAGAGGAGGGAGAAGTCGCGCAGGGCGGCGAGCTGGCCGGCGAGGAAGTGGCGCATGACCTCGGACATGCCGCCTTCGAGGTCGCCGGCCATGGCGTTGGTGCCGTCGGCGTCGGCGAGCGAGAGGTGGATGTGGCAGGAGTTGCCCTCGCGCTCGTTGAACTTGGCCATGAAGGTGATCGACATGCCCTCCTGGGCGGCGATCTCCTTGGCGCCGGTCTTGTAGACGGAGTGCTGGTCGCAGGTGACCAGGGCCTCGTCGTAGCGGAAGACGATCTCGTGCTGGCCGGGGTTGCACTCGCCCTTGGCGGACTCGACGGTGAGGCCGGCGCCGGACATCTCGTTGCGGATGCGGCGCAGCAGGGGCTCGACGCGGCCGGTGCCGAGGACCGAGTAGTCGATGTTGTACTGGTTGGCCGGGGTCAGGCCCTTGTAGCCGGCGTCCCAGGCCTGTTCGTAGGTGTCCTTGAAGACGATGAACTCCAGCTCGGTGCCGACCTGGGCGGTGTAGCCGAGTTCGGCGAGGCGCTCCAGCTGGCGGCGCAGGATCTGCCGGGGGGCGGCGACGACCGGGGAGCCGTCGTCCCAGGCGAGGTCGGCGTGGAGCATGGCCGTGCCCGCGTTCCAGGGGACGCGGCGCAGGGTGGTCAGGTCGGGGTGCATGGCGAAGTCGCCGTAGCCGCGGTCCCAGGAGGACATCGCGTAGCCGTCGACGGTGTTCATCTCGGTGTCGACGGCGAGCAGGTAGTTGCAGCCCTCGGTGCCGTGCCGCAGGACCTCGTCGAGGAAGAAGCGTGCGGCGAACCGCTTGCCCTGGAGTCGCCCTTGCATGTCGGGGAAGGCCAGGACGACAGTGTCGATCTCACCGCCCGCGACGAGGGTGTGCAGTTCCTCGACGCTCAGCGGGGGTGTGCGGTCTGCCACGGGATGGCCTCCTAGGCTCCTTGGGTCCGCCGGGAGCCATAAGGTATTGCGGAGAACCATTGCTTGGGAAGGGGGTACGGCCACATGCCGGAGGAAGTGGACGGCGGCGGGGCGGAGCGCGACGGGCTGACGCCGGTGCTGCGGCCGGTGCGCGCGGGCAACGGCTTCGAGGAGGCGCTGGAGCAGATCCTGCAGGTCGTTCGGCTGGGTCTGGTGCCGGGGGGCGAGCGGTTGCCGGCCGAGCGGGAGCTGGCGGAGCGGCTGGGGATCAGCCGGGTGACGCTGCGCGAGGTGCTGAAGGTGCTCCAGGACCAGGGGCTCGTGGAGTCGCGGCGCGGCCGGTACGGCGGCACGTTCGTGCTGCCGCGCGCGGACGCCGTCGGCGAGGACGAGCTGCGGCGCCGGGTCGCCGAGGTCGACATAGAGGACGTGCTGCGGTTCCGGGAGGTGCTGGAGGTGGGCGCGGCCGGGCTGTGCGCGGCGCACGGGCTGGAGCCCAAGCAGGTGGACCGGCTGCGCGAGGCCCTGGCGCGCACGCGCGACGCACCGCTCGCCGAGTACCGCCGCCTGGACACGCTGCTGCACCTCACGATCGCCGAGTTGTCCGGCTCCCCCACCCTCACCGCCCAGTACGCGGCGGTCCGCGCGACGGTCAACGACCTGCTCGACTGCATCCCGCTGCTGGTGCGCAACCTGGAGCACTCCCAGCGCCAGCACACCGCCCTGGTGGAGGCCGTGATCGAAGGCGAAGCCGATCAGGCGCGGGAGATCGCGCGCGAGCACTGCGGGGGTACGGCGGCGCTGCTGCGGGGCTTCCTCGGCTGAGCCGGGCGGGTGTCGCGGCGCGGTGAGGATTTACGGGCGATTAACGCACGGGTCTTGCCTTCTCTCGGTCGGCACCGCAAAGGTATGGCTCCATTCCATTGAGCAGTAGCACGCTCGCCCCCGTGACCGCCGCCCCGTCGGGAGTCTGCCCATGCCCCAGGAACCCACCGTCACACCCGCCGCCCGGGAGGGCGACGACTATCTGGAACGCAGAGCACTGCGCCGCGGCAGCGCCGGCTGGGTGCTGCTGACCGGCCTCGGCGTCGCCTACGTCGTCTCCGGCGACTACTCGGGCTGGAACTTCGGCCTCGCCGAAGGCGGCTTCGGGGGCCTGGCGATCGCCATGGTGCTCATGGGCGCGATGTACACGTGCATGGTCTTCGCGCTCGCCGAACTGTCCTCGATCCTGCCCACGGCGGGCGGCGGCTACGGCTTCGCCCGGCGGGCGCTCGGCCCGTGGGGCGGCTTCCTGACCGGCACGGCCATCCTGATCGAGTACGTCCTCGCGCCCGCCGCCATCGTCATCTTCATCGGGGACTACGTCGAGTCGCTCGGCCTGTTCGGCCTGGAGTCCGGCTGGCCTCTGTACCTGGTCTGTTTCGCCATCTTCCTCGGCATCCACCTGTGGGGCGTCGGCGAGGCGCTGCGCTTCAGCTTCGTCGTCACCGGCATCGCCGTGGTGGCGCTGATCGTGTTCGCGCTGGCGGCGCTGCCCGACTTCTCCTTCGCGTCGCTGGACGACATCCCGGTCGACTCCTCCGCCGCGGGGTCGAATTCCTGGCTGCCGTTCGGCCTGCTCGGGATCTGGGCGGCGTTCCCTTTCGGCATGTGGTTCTTCCTCGGCGTGGAGGGCGTGCCGCTGGCCGCCGAGGAGACGAAGGAGCCGGCCCGTACGCTGCCGAAGGCGATCCGCTGGTCGATGGGGATCCTGGTGGTGCTCGCGGTGGTCACGTTCTTCGCGGCGGCCGGCGCGCGCGGCTCCGCGGCCGTCCAGGAGGCCGGCAACCCGCTGGTGGAGGCGCTCCAGCCGAACGGCGAGGCGACGGCCCTCAGCCGGATCGTGAACTACGCGGGCCTGGCGGGTCTGGTGGCGTCGTTCTTCTCCCTGATCTACGCGGGCTCACGCCAGCTGTTCGCCCTGTCCCGCGCGGGCTACCTGCCCCGCTTCCTGTCGCTGACCAGCCGCCGCAAGGCCCCGTATCTGGGCCTGCTGGTACCCGGCACGATCGGCTTCCTGCTGGCGGCGGTGTCGGGCAACGGCGCGCGGATGCTGAACATCGCCGTCTTCGGCGCGACCATCTCCTACGCGCTGATGTCCCTGTCGCACATCGTGCTGCGTCGCAGGGAACCGGAGCTGGAACGGCCGTACCGCACGCCGGGCGGGGTGCTGACGTCCTCGGTCGCCCTGGTGCTGGCGTGCGCGGCGCTGGTCGCGACGTTCCTGGTGGACGTGACGGCGGCACTGATCGCGCTGGCGGTGTACGCCGTGGCCGTCGGGTACTTCGGCCTGTACAGCCGCAGGCGGCTGGTGGCGAGCGCGCCGGAGGAGGAGTTCGCGGCGCTGGCGGCGGCCGAGGCAGAGTTGGCACGGGACTGAGGCGTCGAGCGGTGAGGGAGCCGTCGTGGGCAGGCCGTTGATCGGGGTCAGCACCTATCTGGAATCGGGTGCGCGCTGGGGCGTGTGGGAGCTGGAGGCCGCCCTGCTCCCGGTCGGCTACCCCCGGCTGGTGCAGCGGGCGGGCGGCCTGGCCGCGATGCTGCCGCCGGACGACCCGGGGCACGCGGCGGCTGCCGTCGCCCGCCTGGACGGTCTGGTCATCGCGGGCGGGCCGGATGTGGAACCGGTGCGCTACGGGGCGCAGCGCGAACCGCGGACGGGACCGCCGGCGCCGGAGCGGGACGCGTGGGAGCTGGCGCTGATCGAGGCGGCGCTGCGGGCCGGGGTGCCGTTGCTGGGCATCTGCCGGGGGATGCAGCTGCTGAACGTCGCTCTCGGGGGGACGCTCGTGCAGCACATCGACGGTCACGCCGAGGTCGTGGGCGTCTTCGGCGGGCATGCCGTGAAGCCGGTGCCGGGGAGCCTGTACGCCGGTGTCGTGCCGGAGGAGACGTTCGTGCCGACGTACCACCATCAGGCGGTGGATCGTCTGGGCGCGGGCCTCGTCCCGTCGGCATACGCGGCCGACGGGACGGTGGAGGCGGTGGAACTGCCCTCCGCCGACTGGGTCCTGGGCGTGCAGTGGCATCCGGAGATGGGCGAGGACCTGCGGGTGATGCGGGCGCTCGTGGAAGCGGCTTCGGGCGACTGACGCGAAGGACGGGACGGGCCAGGGGTCATCCCCGCGTCAGCGACAGCAGGTCCCGCGCCGGACCCGTGGGGCGATGCCCGGTGGGCCACACCGCTCTCAGGTCCCGCGCCAGGGCCACCCCGTCCACCGGCACCCGCACCAGCCGCCGCATCGCCAGCTCCTCCCCCACCGCGAGTTCGCTCAGCACCGCCGGCCCCGCCCCGCTCACCGCCGCCGCCTTCACCGCCGTCGTGGAGGAGAGCTCGATCAGCGGCCGGGCCAGCCCGCCGAGCGCCGCGTCCAGCACCTGGCGCGTGCCCGAGCCCTTCTCGCGCAGGATCAACGGGGTCGTCGCCAGTTCGCCCGCGGCCAGCGGACGCCGCCGCCGGGCCCACGCATGGGTGGGCGAGGCCACGACTATCAGCCGGTCGTGGGCGATGACCGCCGAGTCGAGACCGGCCGGCACCGACAGCCCCTCCACGAACCCCAGGTCCGCCTCGTCGGACAGCAGCCGCTCCGCGACCACGGTCGAGTTCCCCGCGTGCAGCGACACCGCCGTGTCGGGCCGCTGTGCGCGCAGCGCGAGCAGCCAGCCGGGCAGCAGGTACTCGGCGATGGTCATGCTCGCGGCCACCCGCAGCCGGGAGTCGCGGCGCACGCGCAGCGCCTGCGCCCCCACGTCGAACGCCTCGGCCGCCTCCACGATCCGTCGCGCCCAGTCCGTCACCAGGGCCCCGGCGTCCGTGAGCCGGGACCCGCGGGGCGACCGGTCCACCAGCGCCACGCCGAGCTGCCGTTCCATGGACCGGATCCGGCTGCTGGCCGCGGGCTGGGTGATGCCCAGTTCCCGCGCCGCCCCACCGAGGCTGCCGAGCCGCGCCACCGCGAGCAGCAGCTCCAGGGCGCCCAGATCGGGCACCCGGTGCGCCAGGGCACCGGCGGCCGAGGGCCCGGGCTGTTCATCCGCGTTGCTCATAAACCCAGCTTATGTCGCCATAGAGGCGGACTCCCTGGTGGTGCGCCTCCCCCGGCCTCACCGTGGCGACATGGTCACCGCAGCCCGGCCCCTCACGTACCCGCTCTCCGTCCGCCACCTCGGACCCAACTGGTACGCCACCGTGATGGGCACCGCCGTCGTCGCCACGGCGGGCGCGGCCCTGCCACCGCACGTCCCAGGGCTGCGGGGCGCACTCACGGGGGTGTGGGCCCTGTCGCTCCTCCTGCTCCTGGCCCTCCTCGCGGGGCGGGCCGCGCACTGGACCCGGCACCGGGACCAGGCCCGCACCCACCTCCTCGACCCGGCGACGGCACCCTTCTACGGCTGCCTCGCCATGGCCCTGCTGGCCGTGGGCGGTGGTGGCCTCACCGTCGGCCGGGACTGGATCGGCCTGCGGGCGGCCGTCGCGCTCGACGCGGTGCTGTTCACCGCCGGTACGGTCCTCGGGCTCGCCGCGGCCGTCGCGGTGCCGTGTCTGATGGCCGTACGGCACCGGGTGGAGCCCGGGCAGGCCACGCCGGTCTGGCTGCTGCCGCTCGTCGCGCCCATGGTGTCGGCCGCCGTCGGGCCGCTCCTGGTGCCGCATCTGCCGCCCGGTCAGGCCCGGGAGACGCTGCTGGTGTTCTGCTTCGCGCTGTTCGGGCTCAGCCTGCTCGCGACCCTGGTCATGCTGCCGCTGGTCTTCACGCGCCTGGTGACCGGCGGGCCGCTGCCCCTCGCCCTCACCCCGACGCTGTTCCTGGTGCTGGGCCCGCTCGGGCAGTCCGCCACGGCCGTCGGCGCCTTCGCGGACGTCGCGCCGGGCGTCGTGCCGGAGCCGTACAGCGAGGGCTTCGGCCTCCTGGCCGTGCTCTACGGCGTGCCCGTGATGGGGTTCGCGTTGCTGTGGTTCCTCCTGGCCGCCGCCCTCGTGCTGCGTGCCCGGCGGCACGGGATGCGGTTCTCGATGACCTGGTGGTCGTTCACCTTCCCGGTCGGCACCTGTGTCACCGGCGCCGAGGCCCTGGGTCGCCACACCGGGCTCCTCGCCTACGCGGGTCCGGCGCTCGTGCTGTACGCGGTGCTGGTCGCGGCGTGGGGCACCGCCGTCGCGGGCACTGTGCGCGGGCTGCTCAGGGGTGAGCTGCTCGCAGCGCCCGGCCCAGGACCCGCGGCGCCTCGGCCAGTGACGGTCCGTACCACGTCAGGTGCCGTCCGCTGACGAGCGCGCAGGGCAGGCCGGGGAAGGCCTCGGGGCCGTCGTCCGCGGTGAAGCGGTACGGCTCGTCGGGGAGGACCACCAGGTCCGGTGCCGTGGCGCGGAGTTCCGGCAGCGGGACGCGGGGGTAGCGGTCGGGGTGGGTGGCGTGCACGAGGTCGACGCCGAGGCGGGCGAGGACGTCACCCGCGAAGGTGTCGCGGCCCAGGACCATCCACGGGCGGCGCCAGATCGGCACGACCGCCCTGCGCCGCGTCCCGGGCTCCGGCAGGGACGACCAGACGGCCTCCGCCTCGTCCAGCCAGCGCGGGCGGGCCGTCACCCCGCAGGCGTCCAGCACCCGGGCCAGCTCCCGGAAGGCCTGCGGCACGTCGCGGATCTCCGTCACCAGGACCTCGGCGCCCGCCGCGCGCAGGGCCTCGATGTCGGGTGCGCGGTTCTCCTCCTCGTTGGCGATCACCAGATCGGGCGCGAGGGAGAGGATCCGGTCGGTCTTCGGGTTCTTGGTGCCGCCGACGCGCACGACGTCCAGGTCCGGGGGATGCGTGCACCAGTCGGTGGCGCCGGCCAGGGTTCCCGGCCGCACGGACCGGGCCACGGCCTCGGTCAGCGAGGGGACGAGCGAGACGACCCTCACCGGCGCGGCCGGTCCCGGACCGCCTCGATGTGCTCCGCCACGGCGACGACGACCACCCGGGTGTCCGACTCGGTCGCCCGCCAGCGATGCCGCACGCCACCGGTCAGATACAGGGTGTCACCGCGGCCCAGGCGGTAGGCGCGGCCCTCCGCCTCGATCTCCACGGCGCCGTCGGCGACGTACATCAACTGGTCGTTGCGGCACTGGAGTTCACGGGCGGCGTCATGGTCACCGGTGAACTCGGAGGCGTGCATCTGGTGATGTCCGCGCACGAGGGAACGGGTCCGGGGCAGCGGCTCGGTGCCGTCGGCGCGAACCACGTCCACGCTGCACGCCGGGTCGGCCGCGGCGAGCAGTTCCACCGCCGTGG
This sequence comes from Streptomyces sp. 378, assembly GCF_030124145.1. Taxonomy (GTDB): domain Bacteria; phylum Actinomycetota; class Actinomycetes; order Streptomycetales; family Streptomycetaceae; genus Streptomyces. Next base: position 78,610 of record NZ_JASKMS010000015.1, on the reverse strand, counting down.
TGCGCAGGGCGTCCGCGACCTTCTCCAGGGAGCTGGTGCTGGGGCGTGCCCGGTCGTTCTCGATCTGGCTCAGGAACGGGACCGACAGGCCGCTGCGCGCGGCGACGACGGCGAGGGTGAGCTCCAACGCGCGGCGCCGCCGGCGCACGGCCGCACCCACCCGAAGAGGCTGCTCTTTGTGGTCGCCCATGGCTCCGGCTCCCTTCTTCGCCCGTCGATCCGCTCCCCGTGCGACGGTGTCCCGGCGCACTGCTTCTGTTGAGTTGTCTGCACCCTACGCATGTTCGGCAAACCGTTGCATGCGCCCGTCACATCGGTGTCACACGGCGTGCGGTCGGACCCCACAGTTCACGCCAGCCTAGCGAGCGCCGGACCGGCCGAGTCGAGGCCCTGATCGCCCCCCGACGGGGGAACGCGGACGGACGCCCCCAGGCAGCCCCGGGACACGGCGAAGCCCGGGCGGCGGCATAGCGCTCCGTGGTTGGCCGAATTCCTACCGTTGCCCTCGCACACGACCCGAGAGGTCGGCCCGCACCCGTTGCGCGGCGGGGAAGGCTGTCGGTGCGGTACGGCATGATGCGTGGCGTGACCGGACGACTGATGCTTCTCGACACCGCCTCCCTCTACTTCCGCGCCTACTTCGGTGTCCCGGACTCGGTCCGGGCCCCGGACGGCACGCCGGTGAACGCGGTCCGCGGACTGCTCGACTTCATCGACCGCCTGGTCAAGGACCACCGGCCGGACCTGCTGGTCGCCTGCATGGACGCCGACTGGCGGCCGCAGTGGCGGGTGGAGCTGATCCCGTCGTACAAGGCCCACCGCGTCGCCGAGGAGCACGCCACGGGGCCGGACGAGGAGGAGGTGCCCGACACGCTGTCGCCGCAGGTGCCGGTCATCGAGGAGGTGCTGGACGCGGTCGGCATCGCGCGCGTGGGGGTCGCCGGCTATGAGGCGGACGACGTGATCGGCACGTTCACCGCACGGGCGAAGGGCCCGGTCGACATCGTCACGGGCGACCGCGACCTGTACCAACTGGTGGACGACGCGCGCGGGGTGCGCGTGCTCTACCCGCTGAAGGGCGTGGGCACTCTGCAGCACACCGATGAGGCGGTGCTGCGTGAGAAGTATGGGGTCGGCGGCAGCGGGTACGCGGATCTGGCCCTGCTGCGCGGCGACCCCAGCGACGGCCTGCCGGGCGTGCCGGGCATCGGTGAGAAGACGGCCGCCAAGCTGCTGGCGGAGTTCGGGGACCTGGCCGGGATCCTGGCGGCGGTGGAGGACCGGCGGTCGAAGCTGACTCCGACCCAGCGCAGGCGGCTGGACGAGGCGCGTCCGTATCTCGCGGTCGCTCCGAAGGTGGTCCGGGTCGCCGACGACGTGCCCCTGCCGGACGTCTCCACGGCGCTGCCGCGGGCTCCGCGCGACCCGGAGGCGCTGGAGGCGCTGGCCGCCCGCTGGGGACTGGGCGGGTCCCTGGAGCGCCTGTTGACGACGCTCGCGCGGTGACCTTCGCCACAAGAGGTGTGAAGTGGGGGCGAAGTGCTAGCTTAGGTTAGCCTAACTATCGGGACAGGGAGGTCCTCATGGCAGAGCGACCGGGCCGCCAGCCGCGCCGGATCCACTCCGCGCAGGTCGTCCGCACCGAGCGGCTGACCCCGCACATGCAGCGTGTGGTGCTCGGCGGCGAGGGCCTCGCCGACTTCTCGGTGGGCACGTGCACCGACCACTATGTGAAGCTGCTGTTCCCGCCCGTGGGCGTGACCTACCCGGAACCCTTCGACCTGCAGCGCGTCCGGGACGAGCTGCCGCGCGAACAATGGCCGGTCACCCGGACGTACACGGTCCGCCAGTGGGACGCCGAGCACCGCGAGCTGACCCTGGACTTCGTCATCCACGGTGACGAGGGCCTGGCGGGACCATGGGCCCTGCGTGTCCGGCCGGGCGAGACGGTGCGCTTCATGGGACCCGGCGGGGCGTACGCGCCCGCCCCGGACGCCGACTGGCATCTGCTCGTGGGGGACGAGAGCGCGCTGCCCGCGATCGCCTGCGCCCTGGAGGCGCTGCCGCGCGGGGCCAGGGCCTTCGCCTTCGTGGAGGTCTCCGGCCCCGAGGAGGAACAGAAGATCGACTCGGACGTGGAGGTCGTCTGGCTGCACCGCGGCGCCCGCCCGCGCGGCGAGGCACTGGTGGAGGCCGTGCGGGGTCTGGCGTTCCCCGAGGGCCGGGTACACGCCTTCGTCCACGGCGAGGCGCACTTCGTCAAGCAGCTGCGCCATCTGCTCCGCGTGGAGCGCCAGGTCGCGCGCGAGGACCTCTCGATCTCCGGCTACTGGCGCCACGGCCACAACGAGGACGGCTGGCAGGCCTCCAAGCGCGAGTGGAACGCCCGGATCGAGGCGGAGCAGGAGAGCCACGCGTCCGCGGCCTGAGGGCGGTCGCACACGGGCGGTGCGGGGCCCGGCTCAGTCCCCGCGTACCCGCGCATGCAGATGCAGGTCGTGCCACCCGTCCGGCTGCAGGACCGCACTGCGCTTGGTGCCCTCCAGGGCGAAGCCGGTCCTGGTCGCGACACGGCACGACGCCTCGTTGCGCACCGCGTGCAGGAGTTCCAGCCGATGGAAGCCGACCTCGTCGAAGGCCCAGTGGGTGAGCGCGACCGTGGCGCGGACCGCCACGCCCCGGCCCCGGGCCGCCGGAGCGGTCCAGTACGCCACTTCCGCCGTCCCGTCGTCGAGCCGCAGCTCGCGTAGCGCCACCCGGCCCAGCAGCACGCCGGAGTCCGCGCCGGCCACGGCCCAGTGCGCCTCTCGCTCCCCCTCCCACGCCTGGTGCCAGGCGCGGATCCAGCCGGCGACCTCCGCCACGGAGTCCGCGGCACGGGCGTGCCACTGGTGCATCACCGGATCCTGGAAGACCTCGTACACCGCGGGCGCGTCCCCGGCCCGCCACGGCCTCAGGACGAGTCCGCCGTCGGCGCGAAGAGTGGGTTGCGGGCGGCCCGCGAGTGTCCCGGCGGTCAGGACCGGGCCGATGAGGAACGGCATGCCCGCATCCTGACAAGAACCCACCGCCGCTCCCAGTGGTTTTCCCCGCGCTCCGGCCTCGTACGCTGGGCCGCGATGAGACGTAAGACCCCCGTCCCGCCCTCTCCCCTGCCGCAGCGCCACGGCGTGGACCCGGTGCGGGTGCGGCTGCCCGTCGCGGGGCCGTGGAGCACGGTGCGTGAGCACCTGGTGGAGCGGCTCTCCGGGGCGGGCGCCGGGGTCGTCGACGGCATGTTCGACGCGGGCCTGATCGTCGGGGCGGACGGACGGCCCGTCGCGGCGGACGCGTCCTACGTGCCCGGGATGTTCGTGTGGTTCCACCGGGACCTGCCCGACGAGGTGCCGGTGCCCTTCCCGCTGGAGGTCGTGCACCGGGACGAGCACATCGTCGTCGCCGACAAGCCGCACTTCCTCGCCACCACCCCGCGCGGCGGCCATGTCGCCGAGACCGCGCTGGCCCGGCTCCGCCGCGAGCTGGACCTCCCCGCGCTCACCGCCGCGCACCGCCTGGACCGGCTCACCGCGGGACTCGTGCTGTTCACCGTGCGCCCCGAGGAGCGCGGCGCCTACCAGACGCTGTTCCGCGACCGCCGGATCCGCAAGGAGTACGAGGCCGTCGCCCCGTACGACCCCGCCCTCCCCCTGCCCCGGACCGTGCGCAGCCGGATCGTGAAGGAGCGCGGGACGCTCACCGCCCGGGAGGTGCCGGGCGAGCCCAACGCCGTGAGCCGCGTCGAACTGGTGGAATGCCGCGACCACCCGGGCGGACTCGCCCGGTACCGGCTCGTGCCCGCCACCGGGCAGACCCACCAGCTGCGCGTCCACATGTGCGCCCTGGGCCTGCCCATCCTCGGCGACCCCCTCTACCCCGAGGTGACCGCCCCCGTGGCGGCCGGTGACTTCCGGCGTCCGCTCCAACTGCTGGCGCGGCGCCTGGAGTTCACCGACCCGGTCACGGGCGTGGAGCACCGGTTCCGCAGCGGCCGGGCGCTCGCGGCCTGGGCGTCGTACGACCGGTGGGCCGCCGGGACGTACGACGGCCCGTCGGACGGTCAGTAGCCGCGCCACCAGCTCAGGAAGCGCTGCCAGACCCCCTTGCGGCCGCGCGGTTCCGCGACGGCCGGCTGCGGCGGCACCGGCACCGGCTGCACCGGTACGGGCTGCGGCCCGGCGACCGAGGGCCGGGGCTGCGCGGCGGCCGGCTGAGGCTGCGCCCCGGCCGGTGCCGCCTGCGGCTGCGCGGTGCCGATCTGCCAGTCCGAGCGCTGCGCGGCGACCGGCTTGTGGTTCGGCACCTCCTGCACGTCCTGCGGCGGCTTGGGCGAGAACTGCACCGGCAGTTCCACCAGGTGCCGGGAGGCGATGGACGCCGTCCAGCGCAGCTCCTCCTCGTCGCAGTCGAGTTCGACGTCCGGCAGCCGCATCAGCAGCGCGTCCACGCCCACGTCGGCGATGGAGCGGCCGATGTCCTGCCCGGGGCACTCGTGGGGGCCGCCGCCGAAGGCGAGATGCGAGCGGTTGCCCTGCATGCTGGCCTTGAGGTCCGGCCGCACCCGCGGGTCGACGTTGGCGGGAAGCGGCGCGAAGAGCAGCCCGTCGCCCCGGCGGATGCGCTGCCCGCCCAGCTCGGTCTCCTGCTTGGCGAAGTAGGCGAAGACCGTGCTGAACGGCGGCTCGTTCCACAGGGACTGCTCCACCGCCTCCGGCACCGTCATCTGACCACCGTTGAGCTGGGCCCGGAAGCGCGGGTCGATCAGGACCGTGAGCAGCACGTTGGACAGCAGGTTGGTGGTGGCCTCGTAGGCGGCGAAGAGCACCAGGCGCAGGTGCTCCCTGACCTCGTCGTCGCTCAGCCGGGCCGGGTGGGTGATCAGATAGCTGGCGAGGTCCTCCTCCGGCTGGGCGCGGCGGGTCGCGGTGAGCCGGCTGAGGGCGTCCATGACGTAGGAATGGCTGGCGATCGCGGTCTCGGTGCCCTTGAGCGCGTCACGGGCGGACTCGACGAGCCGGTCGTTGTACTCGTCGGGCATGCCGAGGATCTCGCACATCACCGCCATCGGCAGGTGCTCGGTGAACTGGCGGACGAGGTCCGCCTCGCCCGCCTCGCAGAACCGGTTGACGATCACCTGCGTGCTGCGGTTGATGTAGCGGCGCAGGCTGCGGAAGTCGATGGTGGAGATGGCGCCCATGACCGCGCCGCGCAGCCGCTTGTGCTCGTCGCCCTCGGCGTGCGAGGCGATGGGCTGCCAGGCGATGTGCGGCATCAGCGGGTGGTCGGGCTTGACGAGGCCCTCCCTGAGCGGGGTCCAGATACGGCTGTCCCTGCAGAACTGCGAGGGCGAGCGCACCATGTGCAGGTTCTCGGCGTGGCCGAGGACGATCCACATCGGCACGTCGTCGTGGAGCAGTACGGGCGCCACGGGACCGTGCTGGTCCCGCAGTTGCTCGTACAGCGCTCCCAGGTCCTCCGCCTCGTGCAGCCGGTGCAGTCCCCCGGGCCCGAGGCCGTGCGCGGGGCAGCCGGGGGGCGGGCCGGGCCGGAGGTCGTCCGTACTGGTCGGGGCGTGGGATTCAGGCGTCACAGTGATCGCTCCGAAACTGAAGTGAATCCAGGTGTCTGGGGGGAGGTGTGGGGGTGGGTGCTACGGGTCAGGTGAGCGAGCCCGTCATGGCGAGCGAGTGCAGGAAGCGCATGAGGGTCATCAGGACGTCGCGGCTGGAGGCCCGCCGCCGCGCATCGCACTCGATGATCGGGATGTCCGGCGTGAGGTCGAGGGCCGTGCGCAGCTCCTCGATGTCGTAACGGGGAGCGTCCGGGAAGGAGTTGATGGCGACCACGAACGGCACGCCGCGTTCCTCCAGGCGTCCCATGACGTCGAAGCTGACCTCCAGCCGCCGGGTGTCGACCAGCACCACCGCGCCGAGGGCACCCTCGAACAGCCCGTTCCACAGGAACCAGAAGCGCTGCTGGCCGGGTGTGCCGAAGAGGTACAGCACGAGCTGGTCGGTGATGCTGATCCGGCCGAAGTCCATGGCGACGGTGGTGGCCGTCTTGGACGCGGAGCCGAAGTTGTCGTCGACACCGATGCCGGCCTGCGTCATGGTCTCCTCGGTCGTCAGCGGTGTGATCTCGCTGACGGAACCGACCATGGTCGTCTTGCCGACGCCGAAGCCACCCACGATCACGATCTTGGCCGCGGCCTGTGCCGTGTGGGGCAGCTGGTCCTCGGCCCGGGGGCCCGGGATGGTGTCAGAGCCGTTGAAGTCCATTCATCACCGCTTCGAGGAGGGAACGGTCGGTGCGCGCCTTGCGGACGATCGGGGCACGCGCCTGCACCAGTTCCGCCGTCAGCAGCTCGGTGAGCAGTACGCCCATCGCGCTGAACGGCAGGTTGAGGTAGGCCGACAGCTCGGCCACGGACAGGGGGGCGGCGCAGAGTCGGAGCAGCGCCGCCTGCTCGGGAGAGGCGGAGGGCGGCGGGTCCGTCGCGCGCGCCACGATTAACGTCACCAGGTCGAGCTCGGCGCGTTCACCGTCCGGGCCGGCCACCACGTACATCCGCTCCGGGTTGCCGGGTTTGTCCTCACCCTCCTTGGGTGTGGGCGGTTCCGCGGCGAGGTCGCGCCTCTGGCGTCGGGGAGGAGTCATACGATCTGCCCGTTCCGCCGGGGCGGACTGGTGAGGTGCCCGCCGATCCGGACGACCAGGTCGCGCATCATCGCGCTCATCCGGCCGGGTTCGCACCGCACGTCGGAGAGGACCGCGAGGAAGGCGTTGGCTCCGGCGCTCATCAGGTAGAAGTAGCCGCGGTCGATCTCGATCATGACGAGCTTCATCTCGCCGTCGCCTACGGTGAGTTCCTGGCAGACGCTGCCCGCGAGGGACTGCAGGCCGGCGCAGGCCGCGGCGACCCGGTCGGCCGCGTCGGGCTCCCCGCCGTAGCGTGCGATGCGCAGGCCGTCGGCCGAGAGCACCACGATCATCTCGATGCCGGGCACGCCGTCGGCGAGCTGCTTGAGCATCCAGTCGAAATTGCCCCGTTGCTGGATCACTTGAGGTCCCCCTCGTCGTCGGCCTCGATGGGGGCCGGGTCGTTGAGCAGATGCAGGTACTTGGTCGGGTTCCGAATGAAGTCGGTCGGGTGCGTGCCGGGCTCGATGCCCTGCTTGAGCCCCTCCCAGAAGGCCTCGAGGCCTTTGCCCGGGGCGTCGGGGGCGTTCATGTCGCGCAGGGGCTGGGGCTCGGGCTCCGCGGTCGCCCAGGGGTTGTACTCGCCCCGTTCGGCGGCCTCACGGTCGGCCTTCTCGTTGGCGGCCTGCTGGGCGAGCCGCTCGGCGAGCGGCATCTTCACCCTGCTGCGGCGCTGCGGCAGGCCGTTCGTGGTCCACTCGGTGACCTCGGGGGCGTCGTCGTCCTCCAGGGAGACCGTGGCGGGGATCTTCGGCATGGTGGGACGGCGCCTCTTGGGTGCGCGCTTCGGGCCCTCGGGAATGCCGACCGTCATGGGGATGCCGGTGGCGCCGATGCCGTGGGCGAGTCCGACACCGGGCTCGTGGGTGATCATCTCGCTCGGCACGATGAGGATGGCCCGCACGCCGCCGTACGCGGAGGCGCGCAGCGAGACCTCCATGTTGTACGCCGTGCAGAGCCGGCCCACGACGGCCAGCCCCAGGCGCGGGTGTTCGCCGATGTCCTGGAGGTCGACGCCCGCCTTGGCGGCGTCCAGCATGCCCTCGATCCGGGCGCGGGCCTCCTCGTTGAGGTTGACACCGCCGTCCTCGATCTCGATGCAGACGCCGGTCTGCACCTCGGTGGCGGTGACGTGCACCTTGGTCTGGGGCGGCGAGTAGCGCGTGGCGTTGTCGAGGAGTTCGGCGGCGGCGTGGATGACCGGCTCGACGTAGATGCCCTTGACGCTGACCTTGGCGATGGAGGACAGCTGGATACGCCGGTACTCCAGGATGCGGGACATGGCGCCGCGCAGGGTGCTGTACAGGGACACCGGCTCGGGCCACTGCCGTCCGGGGCGGCCACCGCCGAGGACGGAGACGGAGTCGGCCAGGCGGCCGATCAGGGCGTTGCCGTGGTCGATGCGCAGCAGGTCGTCGAAGACCTCCGGGTTGCGGCCGTGGTCCTCCTCCATCTCCCGGAGTTCCTCGGCCTGCTGGTGGATGATCGCCTGGACGCGGCGGGCGACACTGACGAAGGAGCGCGCGGCGGCGTCACGCATGGTCACTTCGCGGTCGACGATCTTGAGCACCGTCAGCAGCGTCTCGGCCTGCGGGGCGGGGAGGTCGCGGAACGCGGGGTTGGCGAGACCGAGCTTGCGAATCACCTCCCTGGGGGATTCTCCGGTGCGCAGCAGGTTGAGCGCGGCGGGGACGAGTTCCCGCGAGAAGTGGACCAGTTCGTTCTCGTGGGCGGCGATCCGCTGCTCCAGGTGCGCGGCGTGCCGGGCGTGCTCCGCACGCTGGTTGCGCAGCGCACGGCCGCGGCGCACCGCCTCGGCCGCCGTGGCGAGCACCAGCGCGGTGGCGATGCCGCCGCACCAGCCGACGGCGCCCCGGGCGGGCTCCGCCACCAGGGCGACGGCGGCTCCGGTCGCCGCGGCCATGACTATGGCGGGCAGCAACAGCACGCGCGCGTAGGGGAGTTCACGGCGACCGGGAGGAGATTGAACACTCACCATGTGGGCCTTCTGACAGGAGTCGACTGAGGTTCGGGGGGACTTACAGGGGGTATGTCATGAAGCTGTCGGGATCTTCCGCACATTGGGGAACAAGCGCACGAATTCAGCTCAAGCCGGTGCGCTGCGGGCGAGCTTAGTCCGACCGGATCATCGCCATGTCATATTCAGCAACTGCCGGAAACCGGACGCGAAGGGATAGTACGCTCAGTCGTTTACACGATGCGAAATCGTTCGAATACACTCCGTCATGGAGAACGGGCATGCGAAAGCCCGTCACCATTGCGGGTGAACGGGCTTCAGTACAACGATGCCTTCAGGGGGCGGGGAACCGCGCGAGCAACCACGCACCACGGTCACCCGCGCATCGAACGCTCACCCCACCGACGAGTAGGCGACCACTCCCCGCAGCAACAGATCAACGGCCTTACGGGCGTTCTTCACCACGGAAGACCCCTGCGGAGCAGCCGCGGCGATCTGCCCCAGCACGTCGATGACCTGTTTGCACCACCGCACGAAGTCCCCCGCCGGCATCTCCGCCTCGCGCAGCACCTCGTCGAGGCCCTTCCCGGAAGCCCACATGTACGCGGCCCAGGCGAAGCCCAGATCGGGCTCGCGCTGCCCGACCCCTTCGGTCTGGGTGATCCGGAACTCCTCCTCCAGCGCGTCCAGCCGCCCCCAGATCCGCACCATCTCACCCAGCGCGGCCTTGGCCTTCCCGGACGGCACCTTCGGCGCCATGGCGTCGTCCGCGGCCCGCGCCTCGAACACCAGCGCCGAGACACACCCGGCCAGTTCGGCCGGGCCGAGGTCCTCCCAGACACCGGCGCGCAGACACTCGCTGGCGAGCAGGTCCAGCTCGCCGTACAGCCGGGCGAGCCGCTTGCCGTGCTCGGTGACCTCGTCGCCGCGCAGGTAGTCCAGCTCGGTGAGCAGCGCCACGATGCGGTCGAAGGTGCGCGCGATGGTGTTCGTGCGGCCCTCGATCCGCCGCTCCAGCTGCGAGGTGTCGCGCAGCAGCCGGTGGTACCGCTCGGCCCAACGGGCGTGGTCCTCGCGGTCGTTGCAGCCGTGGCAGGGATGCGCGCGCAGCGCGGTGCGCAGCCGGGCGATCTCGCGGTCGTCGGCCGCCTGGGAGCGCCGCTTGCGGTGCCGCTCGGCCGGGATGTGCCCGGCCTTGGTGCGCAGCGCCGACGCGAGATCCCGACGGGACTGCGGGGAGCGGGGGTTGAAGGACTTCGGAATGCGCATCCGCTCCAACGGCTCGACCGGCACCGGGAAGTCCATCGACGCCAGCCGCTTCACCTGCCGCTCCGCGGTCAGCACCAGCGGGCGGGGCCCGTCGTGGTGCTCGAAGCCGCGGTGGCCGTTCGAACGGCCCGCGGGCAGGCCCGGGTCCAGCACCAGCGCCAGGCCCGCGTACTTGCCGGTGGGCACGTGGATGACGTCACCGGGCTTCAGCCTCTCCAGCGCCACGGCGGCCTCCGCGCGCCGCTCCGCCGCGCCCTGCCGCGCGATCTCGTTCTCCCGGTCCTTCAGCTCCCGGCGCAGCCGCGCGTACTCCTCGAAGTCGCCGAGGTGGCACGTCATGGAGGCCTTGTAGCCCTCCAGGCCCTCCTCGTTGCGCTGCACCTGCCGGGAGATGCCGACGACCGACTTGTCCGCCTGGAACTGCGCGAACGACGTCTCCAGCAGCTCGCGCGAGCGGTGCCGCCCGAACTGCTCGACCAGGTTGACCGCCATGTTGTACGACGGCTTGAAGCTGGAGCGCAGCGGATACGTGCGCGTACCGGCCAGACCCGCGAGGTGCTCGGGGCTCATGCCGCGCTGCCACAGCACCACGGCGTGGCCCTCGACGTCGATGCCGCGCCGTCCGGCCCGGCCCGTCAGCTGGGTGAACTCGCCCGGGGTGATGTCCGCGTGCTGCTCGCCGTTCCACTTGACGAGCTTCTCCAGCACCACCGAGCGGGCGGGCATGTTGATGCCGAGGGCGAGGGTCTCGGTGGCGAACACGGCCTTGACCAGGCCGCGTACGAACAACTCCTCGACGACCTCCTTGAAGGTCGGCAGCATGCCCGCGTGGTGGGCGGCGATGCCGCGCTCCAGGCCCTCCAGCCACTCGTAGTAGCCGAGGACGTGCAGGTCCTCCGTCGGGATGGACGCCGTGCGCTCCTCGACCAGGGCGCGGACCCGTTCGCGTGCCTCCTCGTCGTTGAGCCGCAGCCCCGCGTACAGGCACTGCTGGACGGCGGCCTCGCAGGCGGCGCGGCTGAAGATGAACGTGATGGCGGGCAGCAGCCCCTCGGCGTCGAGCCGCTCGATGACCTCGGGCCGGCTCGGCGTCCAGATGCGGGAGCGCTGCCGGCGATCGCGCTCGCGGTCGGCCTCGCGCATGGACCGGCCGCGCCGGCGGTCCTGGTACGACGGCCGGCTCGCCTCCATGCGCGCCATCCGTGTGAGGTCGGGGTTGACGGCCTTCTTGTGGCCCTCACCCTCCTCGAACAGGTCGTACATCCGCCGCCCGGCCAGCACGTGCTGGAACAGCGGCACGGGCCGGTGCTCGGAGACGATCACCTCGGTGTCACCGCGGACCGTGTCGAGCCAGTCGCCGAACTCCTCGGCGTTGGACACGGTCGCCGAGAGCGAGACCAGCGTGACCGACTCGGGGAGGTGGATGATCACCTCTTCCCATACGGCGCCCCGGAACCGGTCGGAGAGGTAGTGCACCTCGTCCATGACCACGTAGCCGAGGCCCAGGAGGGTCTGGGAACCGGCGTACAGCATGTTCCGCAGCACCTCGGTGGTCATCACGACCACGGGCGCCTCGGAGTTGACGCTGTTGTCGCCGGTGAGCAGGCCCACCTTGTCCGTGCCGTAGCGGCGGCACAGATCGGCGTACTTCTGGTTCGACAGCGCCTTGATGGGCGTCGTGTAGAAGCACTTCTTGCCCTGCTGGAGGGCGAGGTGGACGGCGAACTCGCCGACGATCGTCTTGCCGGAGCCGGTGGGCGCCGCGACGAGCACGCCCTTCCCCGCTTCGAGCGCCTGGCAGGCCTCGATCTGGAAGGGGTCGAGGCCGAAGTCGTACATCTCGCGGAAGGTGGCGAGCGCGGTGGCCTGCTCGACAGCACGCTTGCGGGCTGCCGCGTACCGCTCGGCCGGTGAGAGGTCCTCTGTCATCGTGCTTTCGAGCGTACCGGGCCGCACTGACAACAGGACGATCATTATCCGGATCCGCTCCTGTGAAACCTCGGATCAGCGCAGCTCAGGGGCCGACGACCCGCACGCCCCCGCGTACGCAGCGCGCGCTCAGCGGCAGCGGCCCGAGCGGCTCCCCGTCGGCGTAGCCGGTGATGCCCTCGGCGGCGATCTCCACTCGGGCCGCCCGCACCACCGTCACCTTCGGATGCTCCACGTGCGTCCCGCGGTAGACCCTCGGGAACACCCGCAGCAGCGTCGCGCGGCCGCAGTCCCCGACGACGGTGACGTCGAACAGCCCGTCGGTCAGGTCGGCGTCCGGGCAGATCCGCATGCCGCCTCCGTAGGAGGAGCCGTTGCCGACGGCCACCAGGGTCGCCTCGACCTCGCGGACCTCGCCGTCGTCGAGCCGTATGCGGTAGGGGACGGGCCGGAGCGCGGCGAGTTCGGAGATCATCGCCACGTCGTACGTGAGGCGGCCGGTGGGCCATCGCATGCGGTGGGCCCGGTCGTTGACACGGGAGTCGAAGCCGGAGGCGAGGACCGTGCCGAACCAGCGGTCGCCGACCCGCCCGAGGTCGATGTCGCGGATCCGGCCGCACTTGAGGGCGTCGGCGATCATGCGGCCCGCGGCGGCCGGCTCCCGCACGGGCAGGCCGAGGGCACGGGCGAAGTCGTTGCCGGTGCCGACGGCGACCAGGCCGAGCGGGGTGCGGGTGCCGGCGACGGCCCGCAGAGCGAGGCTCGCCATGCCGTCGCCGCCGACGGCGATCAGCGCGCCGGTGCCGCCGTCGACGGCCGCACGGGCGCGGGCGAGGGCGTCCGCGGCGTCCTCCCCGAGCACCGTACGGACCGAGAAGCCGACCGCCCGCAACGCGGAAGCGGCCGGCTGCGCGGCGCGGGCGCCCCGGCCGCGGCCCGTGGTGGGGTTGACGAAGAGGGTGATCTCGCCGGTCACGCGACCGACCCTACGATCCGCCTGCCGATCTTCAGGTCACGTCGTCATAACCGTTGACCCGCTCCGAGCGGTCCGCGCCCGCCTGCTCGGGCAGGGCGGCCCGGCTGGTGGTCACGGGTTCGATCTCGCCGATGTCGTCGGGGGTGAGGTCCAGCTCGGAGGCCTCGTCGTCGTCGGGACCCAGGGCGTCCCGACGGCTGCGGCGGCGGTCGTTGAGCAGGGAGAGGGCGACGGCCGCGAAGTACAGGACCCAGATCGGCCCGGCGAGCATCAGCATGGTCAGCGGGTCGGTGCTGGGCGTGGCGATGGCCGCGAAGACCGTGATGCCCATGATCATGCCGCGCCACCAGCCGAGCATCCGCTTGCCGGTGATCGCCCCGGTGAGATTGAGCATGACCAGCAGCAGGGGCAGCTCGAACGAGAGGCCGAAGACGATCACCATCCGCATGACCAGGTCGAGCAGGTCGTCCAGCGGGAGGAGGTTGGACGTGCCCCCCGGCGTGAACTCGAGGAGCACCCTCGCCGTGGTGGGAAGCACCGTGTAGGCGAAGTACGCGCCGGTGATGAACAGCGGGGCGCCCGTGCCGACGAAGGCGTAGGCGTACTTCCGCTCGTGCCGGTGCAGGCCAGGCGCGACGAAGGCCCACAGCTGGTAGAGCCAGGCCGGCGAGGCCAGCACGACACCGGCCATCAGCGACACCTTCAGCGCCAGCGTGAAGGGGGTGATCAGACCGTTGATGGTGATCTGCGCACACGGCTTCGAGGACTGCGACCTGGCCAGTTCCTGGAAGGTCTTGTCACAGCCGACCGAGTCGAGGATCGGCTTGGTGATCAAGTTGATGATGTCGTTGTAGAAGAAGGCGGCGACGATCGTGACGGCGACGATCGCCAGCATCGCCTTGGCGAGCCGGTTGCGGAGCTCGCGAAGGTGCTCCGCGAGGGGCATCCGCCCCTCGGGATCCTTCTCCTGCTTGCGGGCAGACTTCAGCAACCCACGTTCCCATCTCGTGCGGCGGGCCGGAGGTCACCGGCCCTGCGTCAGCGCTTGGTCGTGTCCGTGGGCTCGTTGACCGGGCGCGAGCTGGTCACGTCACCGGGCGCTGCCTGGATGGTGCGCTTCGAGGGCTCGTCGTCGTTGGGCGGGCCGGCCGGGGTCGTGGAGGACTTGTTCTCGTCCTTCATGGCCTTGGCCTCGCTCTTGAGGATGCGGGCCGACTTGCCGAGCGACCGAGCCATGTCCGGAAGCTTCTTCGCGCCGAACAGCAGGATGATGACGACGAGGATGAGAATGATCTCGGGAGCTCCGAGCCTTCCGAACATAAGTCTTTACCTTCTCACCGAGGCGGCTGTGTGGGGTGCTGTCCGACCGGTCGGACACTTGTCCGAACGATCGTGCTGGCAGCGATCGTAACGCTCGGGGGTAAACGTGAGGCAATCCCTCTGCATCCCCTGTGCGTACTCCCGTCCGCGGCCAGTGCCTCGTTAACCGGGCCGCGACCAGCAGCGTACCTGTCCGAACCGCCGACGTGACAGGGCGAAGTGTCCCGAAACGCAACTCCCGGCCGCGCCCGCCGGACGTCTCACAAGGCGTCAACGGAACGGGCCGCGCTCTCCGCCGCCCGCTCCAGATCCTCCGCGGCCCGGTTGATACGGCGCGCCGAGTCCGTGACCTGCCTGCCCAGGCGCTGTGCCTCCACGAAGACCCGCACGGCGAACACCCCGAGCACGACCAGACCCACACAACCCACGGCAACCGCGAACATCGGCCAGAACATGACGCCGAGCCTAGACCTTCCCGACGGCGCGAACTCCCCGACCCTCTAGACGGTGGAGTGCAGCCTGAGGGTCCGCACTCCCCCACCGGTGAGCAGCTCCACGATCCGCTCCCCCGCCGGCTTGCGGACGGACGCGCCGCACTCGGGGCAGGTGAAGGAGTAGAAGGTGGTGCGGCTCGTGGCGCCGATGGCCAGGCGCAGGGCGCCCGCGGCGAGCTCGAAGCACCCCCGGCAGTCCGGGCAGCCCGCCCTGAAGACCACCGGGGCCACGCTTCTCATCCCGGCGAACGCGGAATCCACCGTCATGCCCCCGACACCACCGGACGTCGCCGACTCGCTCAAGCCCTCGCTCCTCTTCCTGGGGTCGTTCGCCGCCGGAGCATCCCGGCCGACGCCACGACCGGTGCCATGGCCGACGCCCCGACCGGCCGACGCCCCGGCCCGGCCCGGCCCTGCCCGGCCGCGGGTTCCGGCGGGCACCCGCGGCTCACTCGCGCCCGCCGCCCGGCCCGTCCGGGACCGGCTGCGGCCCGCCCGCCTCGACGGTCTCAGCGGCGCGAGCCGTCTCCACCGCCTCGATCCCGTCGTACGCCGCCAGCGCCTCACGGGCCGCCAGGCGGGCGCTGGCCGCGAGCTCCGGCGGCGAGACGATCCGGCCGTCCCGCCCGAGCCGCAGCGCCAGGCGCCTGAGCGATGCCGGTTCGGGGGTCCGCAGAGTGATACGCAGCCCGCCGTCCGGGAGCTCATCCGCACTGTCGTGCGGGTAGTACTCCGCGACCCAGCGGCCACCGGGCCCGACCTCGACCACGACCTCCGGGTCCTCGGCCGCGGGCTGCACCAGTGCCTCCGAGAGGTCGCGCAGCTCGATCTCGGGCGGCGCCGACGGCTCGTCCAGGATCTTGATCTCGGCGACCCGGTCGAGCCGGAAGGTGCGGCGCGCCTCGGAGCGGCGGCACCAGGCCTCGACATACGTGTGCCCGACACTGACCAGTCGGATGGGGTCGATCTCCCGCTCGGTGACCTCGTCGCGCGCGGGCGAGTAGTAGCGGATCCACAGCCGGCGGCGCTCGGCGATGGCCCGGTCGACGTCCGCGAAGACGCCGCCCTCGGACTCGAACGTCACCGACAGCCGCGAGCTGGCGCCCGCCGCCTCACCGGCCGCGGTCTCCACCTTGGCCGTCGCCCTCAGCAGCGCCTGCCGGTCGCTCTCGCGCAGTCCCGGCAGGGTCGAAACCGCCCGCGCGGCCACCAGCAGGGCGGTGGCCTCGTCGGCGGCGAGCCGCAGCGGCTCGGCCGCTTCCGCCGCGAGGGCGGCAGGGTTGTGCCACCAGATGCGCTCGCCGTCGGTGTCGATGTCGAGCAGGTCACCGCCGCGGAAGCTGGTGCCGCACATGGGCAGGACGTCGAGGTCGGAGACGAGCTCGTCCTCGCTGATGCCGAAGGCACGCGCGACGTCCTCGACCCGGGCCCCGGGACGCTCCCTCAGATACGTCACCAGCGAGAGCATCCGCCGGGTCTGGTCGATGGCGTTCACGGGCCTGACCGGTTTGCCTGCCACTGTCTTTCCGCTCCCCCTCAGCCCTTGGCCACGGCGCGCAGCCGGTCCACCACGTCGGCCCGCAGCTCGGCAGGCTCCAGGACGACCACGTCCGGCCCGAACTCCACCAGCCAGGCGTCCAGCCCATGGCCGTACGGAATCTCCAACTCGTCCCAGCCGTCCCCGAGTTCCCGGACCGAGGTGGCCTTCGCCCGCAGGGGATACCCCGCGCCCGCGCGCAGCCGGATCCGCGCCGAGCGGTCGGCTATCTCCCCGGCCCAGCTCGCGACGGTCTCCCGGACGGTGACGACGTCCGGCACGTCAGCGGTGTAGCGGCCGCCGCGCGAGCGGACCCTGCCGGTGATCCGGGAGAGCCGGAAGACCCGCTCGGCGCCCCGGTCGCGGTCCCAGCCCGCCAGGTACCAGTGGCCCCGCCAGCACTCCAGCGCCCACGGCTCCACGTGCCGCTGCTCGGGGTGGGCGGCGGTGGCCTTGCGGTAGTCGAAGGCGACGGGCCTGCGGTCCCGGCAGGCCAGCATCAGCGGCTCGAACGCCGCCTCGTGCACGGGGATGCGCGGTTCGAGCGCGCCGTGCGACCCGTACGGGTCGACGTCCTCGGGGAGTCCGGCCGCGCGCAGCTTCTGCAGCGCGCCGCTGGCCGCTCCGGCGAGCCGGGCCTGCTGCCACACCTTGGCGGCGAGACCGAGGGCGGCGGCCTCCTCGGCGTCGAGCGTGATGGGCGGGAGGCGGTTGCTGTCGCGGCGGGCCATGTAGCCGACGTCGCCGTCGAGGCTCTCGACGGTCTCGATGACCAGCCCGAGTTCCCTCAGATCGTCCTTGTCACGCTCGAACATGCGGTTGAAGGAATCATCGGAGCCGGTCGCGCCGTTACCCGGCCCGAAGGCCTCGACGTAGGCCTCGATGGAGTCGCGCAGTTCACGCTTGCTGAGCGGACGACGTGTCCCGAGCAGACACAGCGCCAGATTCATCAGCCGCTCGGCCTTGGCAATGGCCATCGACCCGCTTCGCCTCCCTATGGTGCTTACGAGCGATGACCGTACCGCCACACGGTGGCACGGCAAAAGCCGAGGGCCCATGCCCGAACAGGCATGGGCCCCACATGATCGAGTCTGTTCGGGTCCTGCTCAGACTCCGAGCAGGTCGACCACGAAGATCAGCGTCTCGCCGGGCTTGATCGCCGGGGTCGGGCTCTGGTTGCCGTAGGCGAGGTGCGCGGGGATGGTCAGCTGGCGGCGGCCGCCGACCTTCATGCCCTGCACGCCCTGGTCCCAGCCCTTGATGACCCGACCGCCGCCCAGCGGGAAGCGGAACGGGGTGCCGCGGTTCCAGCTGGCGTCGAACTCCTCACCCGTGCTGAAGGCGACACCGACGTAGTGCACGGTGACGGTCTGGCCGGCTTCGGCGACCGGGCCGTCGCCCTCCCAGATGTCCTTGATCTCGAGGTCCGCCGGGGGCTCGCCGCCCGGGAAGTCGATCTCGGGCTTGTCGATGCTCACTTCATCTCTCCTTGTTACGTGACCTGCGTCGGGAACAGTCTCACAGACCGGCCGGGTCAGACCGTGCCGAGGATGTCCACCGTGAAGACCAGGGTGTTCTTGGCCAGCTCACTGCTCGGGCTCGCGCCGTAGCCGAGCGACGGCGGGATCACCAGCAGCACCCGGTCGCCCACGTGCTTGCCGACGAGGCCCTTGTCCCAGCCCGCCACCACGGAGCCGTTACCGATCTGGAAGGCGGTGGCCCCGCCGTGGTCCCAGGAGGAGTCGAACTTCTTGCCGTCCTCCCACTTGACCCCGGTGTACTGGGCGATGAGGCCCTGCCCGGCCTCGACCTTCTTGCCGTCGCCCTTGATCAGCACCTGCTCCTTGAGGTCCTTGGGAGCCTTCTCGCCCTTGGGGACGGTGATGACCGCGGCCTTCTGCGACGGGGACTTCACCTCGGGCATGCCCGCCTCGGAGGGCACCTGCTCGCCCTCGACCTCGGCCTTGGCGTCGACGCTCGCGGCACCGACCGGGTCGACCACCCAGATCAGCACGTCCTTCGCGGCGATCCCGGAGGAGGTGTTCAGGCTCTGGCCGATCAGGTCGCCCGCGGTGCCCTGCACCAGGATCCGGCTGCCGGGCTTCTTGCCCTTCATCGCGTCCAGGACCTTCTCGGGGAGCTGCTGGCTCGGCTTGCCGATCTGCTCGATGGACTGCCGCCGGGGCGCCTTGTCACCCGCCGATCCCGCGGCCCAGGTACCGCCGAGCTCCTGGTCACCGCCCCACTTCTCGACGGTCCAGTCCAGGCGGACGAAATCCGAGCCCTTGATCGGGGTCCCGCTGCCCGCCGAGACCGTCTTGACCACGGTCTTGTCGGACGGCTTGCCGTCCTTGGGCACGGAGATCTCGGGCTTCGCCCCGACCTTCCCCTTGACCTCGGCGACGCCTCCCGCCGTGTCGCCGTTGTTCCCGTCGTCCGATCCGCACGCGGCGGTGAACAACAGGGCGGGAACGGCCAGCAGCGCGGCCACGCGTCGTTTCGTGTTGTAGTTCATCAGTCCAACTGGGATCGGTGGTGTGGGGGCAATGCCCGCCACTCTACGGCGTACACACTCCCCACTCGCCTCACCGCGCGACACGACGCCACCCGGGCCGCTCCCCTGCCGGTGGTTCCGGAACGGAAAGGGCCGATGCCCGGAGGCGCGAAGACCCCCGGGCATCGGCTTTCAGGACTGGCCGGAACCGGCTCACATTCCGGCGATCAGCTTCTCCACCCGGTCGTCCACGGAACGGAACGGGTCCTTGCACAGCACGGTCCGCTGGGCCTGGTCGTTGAGCTTGAGGTGCACCCAGTCCACCGTGAAGTCACGGCGCTGTTCCTGGGCCCGCCGGATGAAGTCACCGCGCAGCCGGGCCCGAGTGGTCTGCGGCGGAACGGACTTGCCCTCGAAGATCTTCAAGTCGTTGCAGATACGGGCCGCCTGGCCCTTCTTCTCGAGCAGGTAGTACAGGCCACGACGGCGGTGGATGTCGTGGTAGGCGAGGTCTATCTGCGCGACCCGCGGGTGCGACATGGTCATGTTGTGCTTGGCGCGGTACCGCTCGATGAGCTTGTACTTCATGACCCAGTCGATCTCGGTGCCGATACGGTCGAGGTCCTCGGCCTCGATCGCGTCCAGGGTGCGGCCCCACAGCTCCAGGACCTGCTCGACGGTGCCGGTGCGGATGCCCCGGCGCTCGCAGAAGTCCAGGGCCTTCTCGTAGTACTCGCGCTGCACCTCCAGGGCGGAGGCCTCCCGTCCGCTGGCCAGGCGGACCTTGCGGCGGCCGGTGATGTCGTGGCTGACCTCGCGGATCGCCCGGATCGGGTTCTCCAGGGTGAGGTCCCGCATCACCGTGCCCGCCTCGATCATGCGCAGTACCAGGTCGGTGGCCCCGACCTTGAGCAGCATGGTCGTCTCGGACATGTTGGAGTCGCCCACGATGACGTGCAGGCGGCGGTAGCGCTCGGCGTCCGCGTGCGGCTCGTCGCGTGTGTTGATGATGGGCCGGGAGCGGGTCGTCGCCGAGGAGACGCCCTCCCAGATGTGCTCGGCCCGCTGACTGACGCAGTACACGGCACCGCGCGGCGTCTGCAGCACCTTGCCGGCACCGCACAGCAGCTGCCGTGTGACCAGGAACGGAATGAGAATGTCCGCGAGCCGGGAGAACTCCCCGTGCCGGGCGACCAGATAGTTCTCGTGGCAGCCGTAGGAGTTGCCCGCCGAGTCGGTGTTGTTCTTGAAGAGGTAGACGTCGCCCGCGATTCCCTCCTCGTGCAGGCGTCGTTCGGCGTCCACCAGGAGTCCTTCGAGAATGCGCTCGCCTGCTTTGTCGTGGGTGACCAGTTCGGTCACGTTGTCGCATTCCGGTGTCGCGTATTCCGGATGCGATCCCACGTCGAGATAGAGGCGGGCGCCGTTTCGCAGAAAGACATTGCTGCTGCGGCCCCATGACACGACACGGCGGAAGAGGTACCGCGCCACCTCGTCAGGAGACAGGCGGCGCTGTCCCCTGAACGTGCACGTGACGCCGTACTCGTTCTCCAGCCCGAAAATGCGGCGGTCCATGAGGGAACATTACGCCCGATCCCCTGAACTGAAACGGGGTTCGACAGCACGGTTTGGATCATTTTCCGAACCCGCTGCGACCACCGCTCCCTGGCCGGGAGCTGCGACTACCCGTCCCGTGGCGGTCAAAACCAGCAGAGACACGCCACCGGCGGCCGCCGGCACGGCGAATCCCCACAGGGCCCCGCCCGTCTCGACCACCGGCCCCGCGACGCCCGTCCCCACCGAGTGGCCCACGGTGAACGTCGTCACGAGCCAGGAGAACGCCTCGGTGACCGTGCCCCGCGGGGCATGCCGGTCGACCAGCACGAACGCGCAGGCGATGGCGGGCGCCAGGAAGACGCCGGCCAGCGCGGTGAGCCCCACCATGGGCACCGCGTCCGGCATCAGCATCAACGGCAGATAACACACCACCAGAAGGGCCACCAGCACCCGCAGTCGCCGCGCGGGCTCACCGGCCCACTGGCGCGCCCCGTAGACGGCGCCACCGACCAGCGCGCCGAAACCCAGGGCGGCCATCAGCCAGCCGTACACCGCGTCCCCGCCGTGCTCGTCCGCATAGGGCACCGAGGCGACCGTGATGGACCCGAGCGCCATCCCGATGAACAGGAACGCCGCCAGCAGCGCGAGCAGACCCGGTGAGCGCAGCGCGCCCAGCCAGTGCGCCTCGCGCGGCGCCGACCGCCAGGCGCGCGAGGGCTTCGAGACCACCACGGACAGCGCCCCCAGCACCCCGACCACGTTCAGCACGAGCAGCGCGGCCTGGGCCGACCACAGGGACACGCACAACGTCACCAGCAGCGGCCCGACGGTGAACATCACCTCCTGCGCCACGGCGTCCATGGCGTACGCGGTGTGCACCTGGTCCTCGCGCCGCAGCACGGAGGGCCACAGCGCCCGCAGCCCGCCCTCCAGGGGCGGCGTGAAGAGCCCGGCCCCGGCCACGGCGGCATACGCGAGCGGCAGCGACCCGATGCCCGAGAAGGCGAAGACCGCCATCGCCAGCGCGGAGAGGACGGCCGCCGGAAGCTGCACACGCGGCTGTCCGCGCAGATCCACGATCCGGCCCAGCACGGGCTGCCCGACGGCGTTGGCGACCCCGTAGACGGCCGCCAGCGCCCCCGCCAGGCTGTAGGTGCCGCCCTCCGCCCGGACGAACAGCACGATCGCGATGGCGGCCGTCGCGTTGGGCAGCCGGCCGACCAGTGTGCCGACGAGCAGTCGGGCGGCGTGTCGCGCCCGAAGGATCTCCAGGTATCCCGTGGCCATGTCCCCCGCCCTAGGTTTTACGTATAACGTCGACTTCCATACGTACCATGTCCGCTGTTCACGAGTCCAGACGAAAGAGCAGGCCAACGGTGGCACGAGGCAGCACCCGACCCACGAGCCGGGACGTCGCCCAGGCCGCCGGCGTCTCCCAGGCGGCCGTCTCCCTCGTCCTCGGCGACAAATGGCGCGGCCGCGTCTCCCAGGCGACCGCCGAACGCGTCCGCGAGGCCGCCCGCGACCTCGGCTACCGCCCGAACCTGGCCGCCCGCAACCTGCGCCTGGGCCGCACCCGCACGGTCCTCCTGGTCGTCCCCGCCCTCACCACCGAGTTCTTCGCCGGCGTCTACACCGGCGCCGCCCGCGTCGCCGCCGAACACGGCTTCGGAGTCGTCCTCTACCCCTCCCCCGAGGGCATCGGCCCCGCCCGAGACCCCTTCGCCTCCGCACAATCCGCGCTGGACGGCGTCCTCGCCTCCTCCATGGCCGCGGACGCCCTCACCGCGATCCGCGGCGAGGCACTGCCGCTGGTCATGCTGGACAGCGACCCGGACGGCAGCCTGGGGGCGGCAACCGTGAACCTGGACATCGCCGACGGAATCCGCCAGGCAGCGACTCACCTGCTCTCGCTGGGACACCGCCGCTTCCTCCACCTCGCGGCGGACGTCCCCTCCTGGACCTTCGACGTACGCGCCCGGGAACTGGCGGCACGGCTGGACGAAGTACCGGGCACCTCCGTCCGCACGGCCCACTCCCCCATCTCCATCAACGGAGCCGTGACCGCCGCCCAAACGGCCCTCACCGCTCCCGGCCCCCGCCCCACCGCCGTCCTCTGCGACGACGACCAACTCGCGGCCGGCACCTACAAGGCGGCCCGCCGCCTGGGCCTGCGCATCCCGGACGACCTGTCGGTCACGGGCGTCGACGACCTGGCCCTGGCCACAGCCATGGACCCGGAACTCACGACGGTCCACCTCAACGCCGAGCTCTTCGGCGAGCGCGGCATGCGGGCCCTGCTGGCCGTCCTGGAAGACCGCACACCCGAGAGCGGGGACATCCCGGTCCACCTGGTGGTACGAAGCTCCACGGCACCGCCTCGTTGACTGTGCCGCTGCGTCGGTGCCGGGGTGGGCGGGTCCGCGACCCGGCGGTGCGGGGTGCCTCCCCCAAGCTCTTCGAGCAGGGGGTACCCCCAGCGCCCACCCGTGCCACCCCAGGCGGCACGCATGCCCGCAGGCTGAGCGGACCCTTTCCGAGGACGGAGACCTCCGGCACGGCCCCGACCCACCACCCGGCGAGAAGGCGAAACAGACGCCCACCCGCACACGGCAACGCGCCCCGGCCACGAACGCACAGGCCGGAGCGCGCCACACCACGCCAGCACTACTCGGCGTCCTCCGACGCCCCCTCCGCCTCACCGCCGGCGGCACCCGCATCGAGCAACCGCGACAGCTGAGGACCGCTGATCCGCCTGAACTTGCGCTTCTGCGGACGCGTGCGGTCCAGCACCGCCACCTCCAACCGCTCCGCGGGAATCTCCCGCTCGCTGCCGTTGGTGTCGCGGGACAGCGCCTGCACCGCGAGCTTCAACGCCTCCGCGAGCGTCATGCCCTCCTGGTGGCGCTGGTCCAGATAGCTGCTGATCTGCTCGGCGTTACCGCCCACCGCCACCGAGCCGTGCTCATCCACAATGGAGCCGTCATGCGGCAACCGGTAGATCTGATCACCCTCGGGCGTCTCACCGACCTCGGCGACGACCAGCTCCACCTCGTACGGCTTCTCGGCGGCGCTGGAGAAGATCGTGCCCAGCGTCTGCGCATACACGTTCGCCAGGCCCCGGGCCGTCACATCGTCCCGGTCATAGGTGTAACCCCGCAGATCGGCGTAGCGCACCCCACCGATCCGCAGGTTCTCGTACTCGTTGTACTTGCCGGCGGCCGCGAAACCGATCCGGTCATAGATCTCGCTGAACTTGTGCAGCGCACGGGACGGGTTCTCCCCGACGAACACGATGCCGTCGGCGAACTGCAGCACGACCAGGCTGCGACCACGGGCGATGCCCTTCCGGGCGTACTCCGCCCGGTCGGCCATGGCCTGCTGGGGTGAGACATAGAACGGCGTCGACACCGGTTATCCGTCCCTCTCTTGAAGATTCCGTCGATTCACAGGACCACCCTCACGAACACGACCGCCGCCTACAGCAGCGCGGCCCGCGGCCCGTCGGGCTGCTCCAGCCGCCGCTCGAGAATCGAGCGCGCGATCTCGGAGGCCTCGGTCTCGGTGAGCCGGCGGAAGCCGTCGTCGGTGATCACGGTGACGATGGGATAGATCCGGCGGGCGACATCGGGACCGCCGGTCGCCGAGTCGTCGTCTGCCGCGTCGTAGAGCGCCTGGATCACGAGCGTCGTGGCCTCGGCCTCGCTGAGGTCGTCCCGGAACAGCTTCTTCATCGCACCGCGCGCGAAGATCGACCCGGAACCCGTGGCCGCGAAGTTCAGCTCCTCGGAGCGACCACCGGTGACGTCGTAGGAGAAGATGCGGCCCTTGCCACGGTCCACGTCGTACCCGGCGAACAGCGGCACCACCGCCAGGCCCTGCATGGCCATGCCGAGGTTGGAACGGATCATCGTCGACAGCCGGTTCGCCTTGCCCTCCAGAGACAACTGCGCACCCTCGACCTTCTCGAAGTGCTCCAGCTCCAACTGGAACAGCTTCACCATCTCGACGGCCAGCCCCGCCGTGCCGGCGATCCCCACCGCCGAGTACTCGTCGGCCGGGAAAACCTTCTCGATGTCCCGCTGCGCGATCACATTGCCCATGGTGGCCCGCCGGTCACCGGCGAGGACCACACCCCCGGGAAACGTCACGGCGACGATCGTGGTGCCGTGCGGCGCCTCGATCACACCCTGGGTGGGGGGCAGTTGCCGGTTGCCGGGCAGGATCTCCGGCTGGTGCTCGGACAGGAAGTCCATGAAGGAGGAGGACCCTGGCGTCAGGAAGGCAGCCGGTAGACGCCCGGTGCTACGAGTGTTGGCTTCCACGCGATTCCTTCCACATAAGCGGCAGCCCGCCTTATGGCATCGGGCCGATCCTTGAACTGCCCCAGTGCAGCGTTGCAGCTGAAGCACAGTACGCCTCGGACCCTACCCGTCTTGTGGCAGTGATCCACATGCTCGGGCACGGCCGACAGACAAATGCAACACACGCCTGCTTGAGAGGCGATCAGACGATCGCGTTCGGCTTCCGTGATGCCGTACTGGCGCTTCAGATGCCCTTGCCGACCCTGCACCGCCCGGCATGCCTTGCAGCGCGTTGACAGTCCGTCGGAAGCGGTCGCGTTACGGTGCCACTCGCTGTGAGGCTTGATCTCGCCACACGTCCGACAGAGCTTGTATCCAGCCGGAACGTCGACCCGCTCGCGGACCGGCTTCCCCACGGCCGCCCGGCGCCGCCGGTAGTGCGCGGCGCTGTACTCCGCCACGCACTCCCGGCAGTGCACCCGGAGGCCATCTCGCCGATTCTTGTCACGGGCAAATGCAGCAAGTGGCAGATCTCGCCGACACTTCCTGCATTGCTTCGCGTTCGGCTCGCTGGCCGCTTCCATCCCCCGCCACCTTCAAATCAAAGGCTAAAGCGCGCCATTGGCCTTCACTGCCCGCCTTTTTGCACGAAGCTTCGAACGAAATCCTCGGCATTTTCCTCGAGTACGTCGTCGATCTCGTCCAGAACCGAGTCCACGTCGTCGTTCAGTTTCTCCTGACGCTCCTTGAGGTCCTCGGAGCCCTGCGCGTCCTGCGCCTGCTCCTCGACCTCCTCGGTGGACCGGGTGGCCTTCTGCTGTCCGCCGCCGGTGTCCTTGGTCGCCATATCCCTCACCCCGCTCGGTTCGCCCGACACAGTTGCTCGGTCAAGATCAGACCCTACTCGCCGGGTCTGACAATGGCCCCGCAGTTGCTCCAACGTACGGGGACCATCTCGATGATTCCCGGACCAGGGCTTTTCCACCCTGCCCGGCCGGTTCCCGGCGAGTACCCGCTCAACGCGTTCACCCGCCCGAAAGCACCCTGACCAGGTCTTCCGCGGTGCGGCAGCGGTCCAGGAGCTCCTTGACGTGATTACGCGTTCCGCGAAGCGGTTCCAGGGTTGGGACGCGCTGCAGCGAGTCCCGGCCCGGCAGGTCGAAGATCACCGAGTCCCAGGAGGCCGCCGCCACGTCGTCCGCGTACTGCTCCAGGCAGCGCCCGCGGAAGTAGGCGCGCGTGTCCTCGGGCGGCACCGTGCGGGCCCGCTCGACGTCCCCGTCGGTCAGCAGCCGCTTCATGCGCCCGCGGGCCACCAGACGGTTGTAGAGGCCCTTCTCGGGCCGCACGTCGGCGTACTGGAGGTCGACCAGGTGCAGTCGGGCGGCGTCCCAGTCAAGGGTGTCCCGGCGTCGGTAGCCCTCCATGAGCTCCCGCTTGGCGACCCAGTCCAGCTCTCCGGCCAGGCTCATCGGGTCGTGCTCCAGACGGGTGAGGGTGTCCTCCCAGCGGGACAGGACGTCCTTGGTCTGGTCGTCGGCGTCGGCGCCGTACCGCTCCTCCACGTACTTGCGCGCCAGCTCGTAGTACTCCATCTGCAGCTGGACCGCGGTGAGCGTGCGGCCGCTGCGGAGTGTGATCAGGCGTTTGAGGGACGGGTCGTGCGAGACCTGGTGGAGGGTGCGGACGGGCTGGTCGACGGCCAGGTCGACGGCGATGAAACCGTCCTCGATCATCGACAGCACCAGCGCGGTCGTGCCCAGCTTGAGGTAGGTCGAGATCTCCGACAGGTTCGCGTCGCCGATGATCACGTGCAGGCGGCGGTACCTCTCGGCGTCCGCGTGCGGCTCGTCACGGGTGTTGATGATGGGGCGCTTGAGCGTCGTCTCGAGGCCGACCTCGACCTCGAAGTAGTCGGCTCGCTGGCTGAGCTGGAAGCCGTGCTCGTGCCCGTCCTGGCCGATGCCGACGCGGCCCGCTCCGGCGAAGACCTGACGGGAGACGAAGAACGGGGTGAGGTGGCGCACGATGTCCGAGAAGGGGGTCTCCCGCTTCATCAGGTAGTTCTCGTGCGTGCCGTAGGACGCGCCCTTGTTGTCGGTGTTGTTCTTGTACAGGTGGATCGGTTGGGCACCGGGCAGCTGGGCGGCCCGTTCCGCGGCTTCGGCCATGATCCGTTCGCCGGCCTTGTCCCAGAGGACGGCGTCGCGGGGGTTGGTCACCTCGGGGGAGCTGTACTCGGGGTGTGCGTGGTCGACGTAGAGCCGTGCGCCGTTGGTGAGGATCACGTTGGCCAGGCCGATGTCCTCGTCGGTGAGCTGGCTGGAGTCGGCGGCCTCACGGGCGAGGTCGAAGCCTCGCGCGTCCCGCAGCGGATTCTCCTCCTCGAAGTCCCAGCGGGCCCGGCGGGCCCGGTGCATCGCCGCCGCGTAGGCGTTCACGATCTGGGACGAGGTGAGCATGGCATTGGCGTTGGGGTGGCCGGGGACGGAGATCCCGTACTCCGTCTCGATGCCCATTACTCGCCGTACGGTCATGCGGCCCTCCTTGCCCGGCGGCGCCCTCGGTCGTGGGCGCCGCTCAGATACCGCTGGCGCTCGGTTGCGTGTGCGGTGCCCGTCCCCGCACTGCGCGACGTGGCGGTATGCAAGAGCCTAGAACGCCTTTGCGCTGGTGGGGAGATCATTTGCGTCATTGCGTTGCTCCAGCCGTGGCCTGAAAAACAGTCGGCTGCGGGTACCCGTCGAGGGCACCCGCAGCCGCCCTGCCTTTTACAGGTACTGACCGGTGTTCGCCACCGTGTCGATGGAGCGTCCGGTGTCCGCACCCTGCTTTCCGGTGATGAGCGTACGGATGTACACGATCCGTTCGCCCTTCTTTCCGGAGATCCGGGCCCAGTCGTCCGGGTTGGTGGTGTTGGGCAGGTCCTCGTTCTCCTTGAACTCGTCCACGCAGGCCTGGAGGAGGTGGGAGACGCGCAGGCCCTTCTGGTTCTTCTCGAGGAAGTCCTTGATCGCCATCTTCTTGGCGCGGCCGACGATGTTCTCGATCATGGCGCCGGAGTTGAAGTCCTTGAAGTAGAGGACTTCCTTGTCACCGTTGGCGTAGGTGACCTCCAGGAAGCGGTTCTCCTCGGATTCGGCGTACATGTGTTCCACAGCCGTCTGGATCATGCTCTGGACCGTGGAGGCCTTGGAGCCGCTGTGCTCGGCGAGGTCGTCGCCGTGCAGCGGGAGACGCTCGGTGAGGTACTTGCCGAAGATGTCCTTGGCCGCCTCGGCGTCCGGACGCTCGATCTTGATCTTCACGTCGAGTCGGCCGGGCCGCAGGATGGCCGGGTCGATCATGTCCTCGCGGTTGGAGGCGCCGATCACGACCACGTTCTGCAGGCCCTCCACACCGTCGATCTCGGCGAGCAGCTGCGGGACGATGGTGTTCTCCACGTCCGAGCTGACTCCGGAGCCACGGGTGCGGAAGAGGGACTCCATCTCGTCGAAGAAGACGATGACGGGGGTGCCCTCGCTGGCCTTCTCACGGGCCCGCTGGAAGACGAGGCGGATCTGCCGCTCCGTCTCACCGACGTACTTGTTCAGGAGCTCGGGGCCCTTGATGTTGAGGAAGAAGCTCTTGCCGGCGGCCTGGCCGGTCACTTCGGCGACCTTCTTGGCCAGTGAGTTGGCCACGGCCTTGGCGATGAGTGTCTTGCCGCATCCGGGGGGCCCGTACAGCAGGACACCCTTCGGTGGCCGCAGTTCGTGCTCCTTGAACAGGTCCGGGTAGAGGTACGGCAGCTCGACCGCGTCGCGGATGGCCTCGATCTGGCCGCCGAGACCGCCGATCTGCTCGTAGCCGATGTCGGGGACCTCTTCGAGGACGAGTTCCTCGACCTCGCTCTTCGGAACGATCTCGTAGACGTAGCCCGAGCGGGGTTCGAGCAGCAGGGCGTCACCGGGGCGGATGTTCACGTCCAGCAGTGGCTCGGCAAGCCGTACCACCCGCTCCTCGTCGGTGTGCCCGAGCACGAGGGCCCGCTCGCCGTCCTCGAGGATCTCCTTGAGGGTGACGATGTCACCGACGCGCTCGTACTCCATGGCCTCGACCACGTTGAGCGCTTCGTTGAGCATTACTTCCTGGCCGCGCCGGAGCTCTTCGAGCTCGACGCCGGGGCTGACGTTCACCCTGAGCTTTCGACCGCCGGTGAAGATGTCGGCGGTGCCGTCCTCGTTGGCCGTCAGGAAGACACCGAAGCCGGCCGGCGGCTGCGCGAGCCGGTCGACTTCTTCCTTGAGAGCCACAATCTGGTCACGGGCCTCACGGAGCGTGTTGGCGAGTCGCTCGTTCTGCGCGGACACGCCGGCCAGATTGGTCTGCAGCTCGACGATCCGCTCTTCGAGAATCCTCGTGTGTCGCGGAGAGTCGGCGAGCTTGCGTCGCAGGACGGCGATCTCCTGCTCAAGGTAGGCGATCTGCCCGGCCGGGTCGTCGGACCCGCGTCCCGGGCGGATGCCGCGGTTCATGTCGTCGTCGTGGGCTGCCACGGTCCTCACCTCCTCCAAGGGGAGCTGGACGCTTCCAGACCCTACCTGGGCGGGTGTCGATTGAAACCCCTAGATCACAAAGACGGTCGGGGTGTGTCCGATCTTCACCCTTGCGCTCTCCCTCACGCCAGGGGAATACCCAGCGAACATGATTGGAACCCAGCCGAGGGTAGGGTCGAACTGTTCAACACCCGCCGGAGCTGGCCGGATTCCCGGCGCGGCTCGGCGGAGAAACGGCAGGAGAGATGAGCGTGCAGCAGGTGGCCGGGGCCGACGGCGAGGAGCTGGAGGTCTGGATCGACCAGGACCTGTGTACCGGTGACGGCATCTGCGCCCAGTACGCGCCCGAGGTGTTCGAGCTGGACATCGACGGTCTGGCCTATGTGAAGAGCGCCGACGACGAGTTGCTCCAGGGCACGGGCGCGACAACGCCCGTTCCGCTCCCGCTCCTCACGGACGTGATCGACTCCGCGAAGGAGTGTCCGGGCGAATGCATCCACGTACGTCGGGTTTCGGACAGGGCCGAGGTCTTCGGGCCGGACGCAGAGTGACTACTTCTCTACGTACCGTTACTACTGTCTGATATCTCACACGCTTCGGCTCACGCCCCTCATACGCTGCGGGCCCCGGCCGGAGTGGAGCGGACGAACGAGCCGTTCTGCCAACGCCATTTCGCGTCGCTCTTCTCGTCGGGACAGCAACGCGGCACGTCGGCAGAGGAGTAGCCGAGCAGTGTGGCCGTGACGGCGCCGGAGCGGACGGCGAAGTCGGTGACGATGGTGCCGTCCTCGGGGTCGAGCAGTGTGGCCACGACCCGCGGCTTGCCGCCGTCGGCGTCGCGCGTGAGGACGTACACGCCGTCCGGCGGGGTGCCCATCGGGGAGTCGCAGTGGATCACGGCGACCGTCTCGGGTCTGCCGTCGCCGTCGAGGTCCCCGGAGGCCCGTTTCTTCACCACGGCCTTCACCGGGCCGCAGTCGAGTGGGAACGTCACCGCGTTCGGGTCGGGTGGAGTCGTGTGCGCCGGAGCGCTCTTGGTCACGGGGGCGGCCGGCTGGGCCGCCGTCGCCGCGCCGGGCTGCAGGACCGAGGAGAAGGCGACGACGCCGGCGACGGCCGTCGCGGTGGCGAGCCAGTGGATGGGACGGGTGTGGGTGTGGGCGAGCTCCGGGACGGCGGAAGACTGCACTAGGAGTGTCTCCTGAGGCTGTGCCGGTGGGGTGGCCAGCATGGTGCCACACGTCACACCGCGAGGGAACGGCGGGGTGTGCATGTCCGTTGCCTGGGAAGTCAGAAGGGTTACGGTTCCTGCCGCTGTGTCAGCGGGCTTGTGCGGTCACGGCTCCTGCCGCGGCGCGACAGGGGCCGTGACGGTCTTCGTGCAGGTCAACGGCGTCGCGCGAGGGTTCACCCGGGGCGGCAACGGAAAGGCGCCGTGGCGCAGTTCCGGTAGGGATCCGGGAACTGCGCCACGGCGCCTGTGCGTTGACGCGGTGGCGGGTCGGCTCAGCGGGCGGCGCCGCCGTCGGCGTTGGGGCCGGCGTAGTCCTCGCCGTAGGCGCCCTTGGCGGGGCGGCGGCGGCGCATGGGCGGCTCGACGCCGTCGGCGAGGCGCCGGGCGGTGAGCAGGAAGCCGGTGTGGCCGATCATGCGGTGGTCCGGGCGGACGGCCAGGCCCTCGATGTGCCAGTTGCGGATCATCGTCTCCCAGGAGGTCGGCTCGTTGAAGCAGCCGATCTCGCGGATGGACTCGACGGTCCGGGCGAGCTGGGTGGTGGTCGCCACGTAGCAGCACAGGATGCCGCCGGGCACGAGTGCCTTGGAGACGGCCTCCAGGCACTCCCAGGGGGCGAGCATGTCGAGGATGACGCGGTCGACGTCGGCGTCGGACAGGTTGTCCTGGAGGTCGCCGACGGTGAGCTGCCAGGCGGGGTGCGGGCCGCCGAAGTAGCGCTCCACGTTCGCCTGGGCGATCTCGGCGAAGTCCGCCCGGCGCTCGTAGCTGTGCAGCATGCCCTGGTCGCCGATGGCCCGCAGCAGGAAGCTGCTGAGCGAGCCGGAGCCGACGCCGGCTTCCACGACGCGGGCGCCGGGGAAGATGTCGGCGAAGGCCAGGATCTGCCCCGCGTCCTTGGGGTA
This sequence comes from Streptomyces sp. 378, assembly GCF_030124145.1. Classification (GTDB taxonomy): domain Bacteria; phylum Actinomycetota; class Actinomycetes; order Streptomycetales; family Streptomycetaceae; genus Streptomyces. The sequence goes on along the minus strand of NZ_JASKMS010000015.1, from coordinate 47,340 downwards.
GACCACGGCGGCGCCGCGGGGCATGGACAGGACGTAGTCGGGGAGCAGGGGGCGCAGCGCGAGGTAGGCGACGTTTCCGGTGGTGCGGACAACGCTGCCCTCGGGAGCACCGATCAGTTCGTCGTGCGGGAAGGAACCCTTGTGGGTGTGGAAGTTCTTCCCGGCCTCGAGCGTGAACGTGTAGTGGCGGCCCTTGGGGTCGGTCAGCTGAACCTGGTCCCCGACCTTGAAGGGCCCGCGCCTGCGGGCGGCACCGGTCGGTTCGGACATGTGACCAGCCTACCGGCCCCGGAGAGGGCCACCGACCACTAGGACGGCCTCGCCATCGCCTTGACGAAGGCGCGCTCCACGTCGGCCGCCGACAGGACGCCGTAGATCTCGCCGGTCTCCTCCACCACCAGGTACTCGGTGGCGGGGGTGGCGCGCAGGGCGTCCAGGAGTTCCTCGCCCGACAGTTCCGCCGAGACGCGCATGCCGTCGGTGAGGTCCTGGGCGAGGCCGCTGACGGCGACCCAGGGGCGGCGGTGCTCGGGCACGCCGGCGATGGCGGCCTCGCGGACGAGGGAGACGGGGCTGCCGTTCGCGTCGACGACGACCAGGGCGCGGGCGCCGGCGGAGTTGGCTCGGCGCAGGGCTTCCGAGAGGGGGGTGTGGGACTCGACCGGGACGGCACGGCGGGTGAGCGCACGGGCGCGCAGTTCGGGGAGGTGCTCGCGCAGGCGGGCCATGCGCAGGCTGTTGCCGGCGCCGGTCCAGATGATCGCGGCGAGGATGGCGGCGAGCAGGGCGTCGAGGACGGTGTCCATGCCGACGTTGTCGACGGCGTCGGTGCCGAGGGCACCGGACTGGGTCAGCAGGGGCAGTCCGATGAGCACGCAGACGGCGAGGGCGCGGCCGACCCAGGCGGCGGCGATGGTGCCCTTCATCGGCTTGCCGGTGATCTTCCACACGACGGCGCGGAGCATGCGTCCGCCGTCGAGGGGCAGGCCGGGCAGGAGGTTGAACGCCGCCACGATGAGGTTGGAGATCATCAGGCCCGCGAGCAGGACGCCCGGGACGGTGCCGGGTTCCACGGCTTGCATGGCGGCGTAGAAGACACCGGCGAGGACGAGGGAGAGCAGGGGCCCGACGAAGGCGAGCACGAATTCCCGGCCGGGGGTCTCGGCCTCCTTCTCGATCTCGGAGACGCCGCCGAAGAACTGGAGCCGGATGCGGCGGACCGGGAGCTTGAAGCGGAGGGCGGCGACCGTGTGCGCGAGTTCGTGGATGAGCACGGAGGCGTAGAAGGCGACCGCGAAGAACAAGGAGACCAGGTAGCGGGCGGCCCCGAGCTCGGGCAGCACGCGCTCCAGCTGGCCGCCGAAGACCCAGGTGATCAGCGCGGCGACGAGGAACCAGCTCGGCGCGACGTACACGGGCACGCCGAAGGGCCGCCCCATGAGCAGCCCGGCCCGCGGCTCGGGCCGCTGGGGGGCGGGGCCCTTGCCGTCGGCGGAATGCGCGAGGGGACGGTCGCCGTGGGCAGGGGCAGGGGCGCGGCCGGAAGGCTCGTGGTCGCCGGAGTCCGGCACCGGGGCCTTGTGCAACCGGTCGGTCTCGGGCCGGCCGGTGGCGGGGGCCGAGTGGGGGCCACTGGCGTAGGCACGGTCGGGGTGGGTGTCGCCCTCCGGCGGGCGACCGTCGTGCTTGCCCCGGGCGGGGGCCGCGTGGGAACCGTCGGCGGAGGCCCCGGGCGGGCTGTCGGCGGGCGCTCCATGCGGACCGTCGGCGAAGGCCCCGTGTGAACCGTCGGCGGACGCCGCGTGCGGACCGCCGCTGAACTCTCCGTGCGGGCCGTCGGCGGACGCCGAATGCGGACCGCCGCTGGACGCTCCATGCGGGCCGTCCGCTGACGCTCCGTGCGGGCCGTCGTCGGGCGCTCCGTGCGGGCCCTCCGCCGAAACCGCATGCGAACCGACGCTGGACACTCCGTGCGAGCCGTCGGTGGAAGCCGCATGCGGACCGTCGGCAGGCGCTCCGTGCGGGCCATCCGCCGAAACCGCGTCCGGGCCGTCGCTGGACACTCCGTGCGGGCCATCCGCCGAAACCGCGTCCGGACCGTCGCTGGACGCTCCGTGCGGGCCCTCCGCCGAAACCGCGTCCGGGCCGTCGCTGGACACTCCGTGCGGGCCCTCCGCCGAAACCGCGTCCGGGCCGTCGCTGGACGCTCTGTGCGGGCCCTCCGCCGAAGCCGCGTGTGGGTTCCCGGCGTAGGCGGTGGGTGGGGCATCGGTGGAGGCCGGGGGTTCGGGCTCGGTAGCGGCCGGGGGATCCACAGGGGGCGGGGGTGGGGCGGGGGTGTCGGCGGGCTCGTCGGGGGAGCCGCCGGTGGCGGGGGCCCGGTCCGGGGACGGGTCGTCCTCGCGGGCGTCCGGCCGGGTTGCCGGTGTGTCCGTCGCCGGGGCGTCGGCGGGACCGTTGGGCACGACGGGTTCTGTTCCTGGGGTGTGTGCTGCCCGGGTGGGCCGCTCAGGCGTGAAACGCCGCTCGTCCGTGGGCTGTTCGTCGGCGGGGGTCGGGTCGGCGGACCGGGCCGGAAGCCCCGTGTGGCGCTCGGCCGACTCGTCGTTGCCGGACTGCGGCCGCCCGCGCCCGCCGCTCTCGTCCACCGGTGTCCCCTCGATCGAAGCGTCTCCCGCGCCTGCCGGACGGGAGGGTCTCGAGTCGATGGTATGCGTCCGTCGAGGTGCGTTTCGCCCCGGCACCCCCGGTGTTTCCCGGACCTCCCCTCCCCTCACGGCTTCTGACCTCGCGCACGGCGCGACCGCGACTGGGTCACTGTCAGTGGCGGGCCGTATGGTCTGGGGCATGGAGACGAGCACCGAGGGCGCGGCGCAGCCCGACAGCAGCCCGGCCGCGGCGGTGGATCCGCCGGGATCGGCCGGGCCCGCGACGGCAGCAGGGGAGACGGTGGAGACGACCGCCCCGACCGGCCCCGCCGCCATAGCGCCCGCCTCGCTGTCCCCCTCGCGCGCCAGTGACTTCATGCAGTGTCCGCTGCTCTATCGCTTCCGGGTCATCGACCGGTTGCCGGAGAAGCCGAGTGAGGCGGCGACGCGGGGCACGCTGGTGCACGCGGTCCTGGAGCGGCTCTTCGACGCCCCGGCCGCCGAGCGTACGGCGCCTCGGGCCAAGTCCCTGATCCCCGGCCAGTGGGACCGGCTGCGCGAGACGCGGCCGGAGGTGGTGGAGCTGTTCGCCGACGATCCGCAGGGTGAGCGGCTGGCTCGCTGGCTGGGCGAGGCGGAGCAGCTCGTCGAGCGCTGGTTCACCCTGGAGGACCCCAGTCGGCTGGAGCCGGCCGAGCGGGAGCTGTTCGTCGAGACGGAGCTGGAGTCGGGGCTGCGCCTGCGCGGCATCATCGACCGGGTGGACGTGGCTCCCACGGGCGAGGTCCGGATCGTCGACTACAAGACGGGCAAGGCGCCCCGGCCCGAGTACTCCGAGGGCGCGCTGTTCCAGATGAAGTTCTACGCCCTGGTGGTGTGGCGGCTGAAGAACGTGATCCCCCGGCGGCTCCAGCTGGTGTACCTCGGCAGCGGCCAGGTGCTGACCTACGACCCGGTCCTCGCCGACCTGGAGCGGGTGGAGCGCAAGCTGCTGGCGCTGTGGGAGGCGATCCGGCTGGCCACCGAGACGGGTGACTGGCGGCCGCGCCCCACGAAGTTGTGCGGCTGGTGCGACCACCAGGCCCACTGCCCGGAGTTCGGCGGCACTCCCCCGCCCTATCCGCTGCCGGTGCGCGCGGCGGAGCTGCCGGTGCAGGGGGCCGGTCAAGGCGGGCCCGGCGCCGGTCCCGCCGGTGACGCGGTCGTCGCCGGTGAGGGCGGCTGAGTCCGGCGGGCCCGCGCAGGGCAGAATGGGGCCGGACTAGCGAAGGAGACTTACGTGGCCATCCGCGTCCTATTGGTCGACGACCAGCCGCTGCTCCGTACCGGCTTCCGGATGATCCTGGAGGCCGAGCAGGACCTCGCGGTCGTCGGCGAGGCCGGAGACGGCCTCCAGGCGCTCGACCAGGTGCGGGCCCTGCAGCCCGACGTGGTCCTGATGGACATCCGCATGCCGCGGATGGACGGTGTGGAGGCGACCCGGCAGATCACCGGGCCCGGGCGGGACGGTCCGGCGAAGGTTCTGGTGCTGACCACTTTCGACCTCGACGAGTACGTGGTGGAGGCGCTGCGCGCCGGGGCCAGCGGGTTTCTGCTCAAGGACGCGCCCGCCAATGAGTTGGTGCAGGCCATCCGGGTCGTGGCCGCGGGTGAGGCGATGCTCGCGCCGAGCATCACGCGCCGGCTGCTCGACAAGTACGCCACGCATCTGCCGTCGGGTGACGAGCCGGTGCCGGACACGCTGCACACGCTCACCGACCGCGAGGTCGAGGTGCTGAAGCTGGTGGCGCGCGGGCTGTCCAACGCCGAGATCGCCGCGGACCTGTTCGTCAGCGAGACGACGGTCAAGACGCACGTGGGGCACGTGCTGACCAAGCTGGGCCTGCGCGACCGTGTGCAGGCCGCGGTGTACGCGTACGAGAGTGGGCTGGTGCGCCCCGGCGCGCAGTAGCGCCCCGGTCGGCCGATACACGAGAGGGCGCCCCCCGCCGAGCGGGAGGCGCCCTTCTCCACACCTCTGCGTGCTACCGACGCGTCAGGCGTCCTTGCTGAGTTCCCAGAAGCGGAACACAGTCGACGCATCGAGGCAGTACTCCAGGCCGTAGACGCCGTCGCGGACGACCGCGTACTGCTTGGCCTGCCACACCGGCAGGACGGGGAGTTCGGCGGCGACGATGTCCTGCAGCTCGCCGTACTCCTTGTCCGTGGCGGCCCGGTTGGTCAGGGCGGCGGTGCGCGGGATGAGCGAACCGGTGATCGTGTCGTTGGTGTAGTTGTTGCTCAGCACGTTGCCCTTGCCGAAGAAGGGGGCCGTGAAGTTGTCGGCGTCCGGGTAGTCCGGCACCCAGCCCTTCACGTACACGCCGTACTTGCCGGCGGCGATGTCCTTCTCGTACTGGCCGAACGGGACGGACTTGACGCTCGCGTCGAACAGGCCGCTGGCGTTGAGCTGGCCGGCGATGGCGGTCAGCTCCTGGTCGGTGGCGGGGCCGTAGCGGGACGGGGTCGACCAGAGGGTCAGCTTCACCTTGCGGGTGATGCCGTCCTCGCGCAGCGCGGCCTGGGCCTTGGACCGGGAGGGGCGGGCGCCGTAGGTGTCGAAGAAGGCCGTGTTGTGGCCTGCGATGCCCGCCGGGATGATCGAGTACAGCGGGGTGGCGGTGCCCTGGTAGACGTCCTTGATGAGGGCCTCGCGGTCGAGCAGGTGGGCGATGGCCTTGCGGACGCCGAGCTTTCCGGCGACCGGGTCGTCCATGTTGAACACCAGGTGCTGGACCTCGGCGCTGCTGCCCTCGACGACCTCGACGCCGCCGGTGCCGTCGTCGGCCTTCTCGGTGTCCGCGATGTCGCCGGCGGTGAGACCGCGGTAGGCGATGTCGACGTCGCCCTTCTGGATGGCCTGTTTCAGGGCCGTCTGGTCACCGTCGAAGAACTTGAGCGTCACGCCGGTGTTGTTCACCTCGGCGGTGCCCTTGTAGTTCTCGTTGACGGAGAAGACCGCCTGACCGTCGTCGAACGAGTCGAGCTTGTAGGGGCCGGAGCCGACCGCCTCGCCGTCCTTGCGGAGGCCGTCCGGGTCGTACTGGCTGTGGTCGACGATGGAGCCGGCGCCTGAGGCGATCTTGCTCGGGAAGGTGGCGTCGGCCGTGTTGAGCCGGAAGACGACCGTCTTCTCGTCCGGCGTCTCGACCTTCTCCAGCATGGGGAACATGATCGCGGGCCCGTCGGGGTCGTTGATCTTCAGCATGCGGTCGAAGGAGAACTTGACGTCCTTCGAGGTGAGTTCGTTGCCGTTGCTGAACTTGAGGCCGTCCTTCAGCGTGCACGTGTAGACCGTGGTCCCCGTGTCGGTGAAGGCGCAGGTCTCGGCGGCCTCCGGCTGAGGTTCCGTGGCGCCCTTGGAAAAGCTCAGCAGGGACTGGAAGACGTTGTTGAACAACAGCCAGGAGCCGGGGTCGTAGCCGGAGGCCGGGTCCGTGGCCAGGATGTCGTCGGACATCCCCACCACCACGTTGGAGCCGTCCCCCGCGGAGTCTCCGCTCTCCGTGCCACAGCCGGTCAGCAGTCCGGAGGCGAGGCCCGCCACGATGGGCAGAGCCGGCCACTGGTTGCGTATCTTCACGTGTGTGCCTTGTCGTCGGTTCTCGAGAACCCCCGGAGCGTGTTCCTGGCTCCGGGGCACGGCTCCCCGGGGTCTCGGTCAGGGGCCCCGGGGATCCAGCGGGTCCGTCAGCCGCTCACACCCCGCCCGAGTTCCCACAGCTGGAGCGTCGAGGCGGAGTTGAGGGCGTACGCGGTACCCGTGATGTCGTCGCGCGCGGCGACGTACTGCTTGCCCTGCCACAGGGGCAGCATCGGCACGTCACTCGCGACGATGTCCTGAATGTCCGTCAGGCTGGTGGAGGCGGACAGTCGGTCGGCCTCGCGGCGGGACTCCGGGATCAGGGTGTCGCGGATCTGCCGGTTGTCGTACGGCGAGCCGAGGGTGTTGTCGGCGTCGAGGAACGGTGCGAGGAAGTTGTCGGCGTCCGGGAAGTCGGGGAACCAGCCCATGCCGTAGACGTCGTACTCGCCCTTCTTCTCGGCCGGGCGGAACGTGTCCCACGGGGTGCCCTTGATGCCGACCTCGAACAGCCCGCTGGAGTTCAGCTGGTCGCGCAGGACCTCGAACTCCTTCTTGGTGGCGGGGCCGTAGTGGTCGGTCGTGTAGTGCAGCGTGAGCTTCACCGGGGTGCTGATGTTCGCCTGGTTGAGCAGGGAGCGGGCCTTGGTGACGCTCGGCTCGCCGTACTTGTTGAAGAACGAGTTGGAGTGGCCGGTGACGCTGGCCGGGACGAGCGAGTACAGCGGCTCGGCCTGGGAGCCGTAGACCTTGGAGATCAGGGCGCTGCGGTTGACGACCTGGGCCATCGCCTGGCGCACGGCCTTGGACTTCACGCTGGGGGCGTCGGTGTTGAAGCCGAGGTAGCGGATCTCCAGGCCGGGCATTTCGACGAGGTCGACATCGGTGTCCGCGTCGCCCGAGAGCTCGCGGATCTGCTCCGGCGACATGGCGCGGGCCATCAGGTCGATGTCGCCCTTGTCCAGCGCCTCGCCCATGGCCTCGGCGTCCTTGAAGGAGACCATGTCGACCTTGTCGTTGTTCACCTCGAGGGTCCCCCGGTACTCGGGGTTCCTGGTGAACTCGGCCTCGACCAACTCGCCGTTCTCGACGTCGGCCTTGAGGGTGTACGGGCCGGAGCCGTCCAGCTCGAAGCCGTCGCGCAGCTTGTTCTTCGGGTAGTCGTCGGGGTTGACGATGCCCGCGACCGGGGTCGACAGCTTGTACGGGAACGTCGCGTCGGCGGTCTTGAGGTGGAAGATGACCTCGCGGTCGCCCTGCGTCTCGACGGTGTCGACGGTGGACAGCAGTGCGAACACGCCGCTGTCGGCCTTGAGGGAGCGGGCGCGGTCGATGGAGTACTTCACATCGGCCGCGGTGATGGAGTCGCCGTTGGCGAACTTCAGGCCGTCGCGCAGGGTGCAGGCGTAGCGCTCGTTGCCGGTGTCGGTGAAGCCGCAGCGCTCGGCGGCCTCCGGTACCGGCTCGCCCTCGCCGCGCGGCTGGATCATCAGGGTCTGCACGGTCTGGCGCAGGATGTTCCAGGTGCCGACGTCGTAGGCGTACGCCGGGTCGAGGGGCGCCGGGGCGTCCTTCGAAGCGGTGAACCGGTCCGTGGTGCCGACGACGATCGCGCCGCTGTCGCCGCTCCCGCTGCCGGACCCGCCGCAGGCGGCGAGCACCGGCGCGAGCAGGCCGATCACGGCCGGCAGCACCAAAGTCTTGCGGTTCATGCTCGAGTTTCTCCAGAGCTGTCGACTCCGTGTACCCGGCATGCAGGGGTGGCGCAGCGGATCACGGGGGTGGGGCGATGTTCTCGCGACGAGATTAGTCGGGGCCGGCAGGAGGGTTCGCAACGGCCGGAGTTGAGCACCCATCACGCTGCGGAACCGGGTGCGGACACACCGAAAACCCGACAGTGGAAGCATTGGTGCAGCGTTTCATCAATCGGGACACAAGGGCGCGCCCGCAGCCCCCCGGAGGGGGTGCGCAGCACATGGCGGAACCGCTGTCGAGCCCGGACCGCGTGGGGAACGTCACACGCGTAAACAGGTTCGAGGGTACGGGAATTCGCGGCTCCGGGGGAGTTCGAATTCGCCTTCGGAATTGCCGTTCTAACGCCGCTGCACGCTGGGTGAACGCCTAGCGCATTTCCGTCATCAGCCCGTGCAGAAATGTCAGGTTCACCTCTTCGAGGGAGGTGACGACCGTGCGGCGCAGGGAGGGGGCGATGGGGGCCACGGAGGGCACGGCCACGACCTGGCAGCCCGCGGCCTCGGCGGAGGCGACTCCGGTGGCGGTGTCCTCGATGACGGCGCACCGGGCCGGGTCGGCGCCGAGCCCGGATGCGGCGGCCAGGTAGGGGTCGGGGTGGGGCTTGGTGCGCGGCACCTCGTCGCCGGCCACCGTGAGGCTGAAGTGGTGGGCGCCCAGCGTGGTCAGCACCCGGTCGATGATGCGCCGGTGCGAGGCGGAGACCAGGGCGGTGGGGATCTCGTACTCGTACAGCTCGGCCAGCAGCCGTCCGGCGCCCGGCATCAGCGGCAGGGCGCGGCCGATGCGCGCCTCGAAGCCGTCGTTCAGGAGCACCGTGAGTTCGTCGAGGGTGATGTCGGCGCCGGTGGCCTCGATGAGGAAGCCCGCGCTGCGGGTCATGGGGCCGCCGACCACGACATGGCGCCAGGACTCGTCGAGCGTGTGACCGAGGGAGGCGAAGACCTCGACCTCGACGTCCCACCAGAAGCCCTCGGTGTCCACCAGGGTGCCGTCCATGTCGAGCAGCACGGCTTGCAGTGCTGAACCTTCGGCCGTCAGGGTGCCGAGCGCGGGGACCGTACTGGTCATCCACGTACCTCCTTGAGGGACGTTCAGGCCGGTTCCCTGGAGGGAACCGGCCTGCGGTGGACCGACCAGTCTACGTCGTGCGCGGACGAAACGCTTCTTTTGGCCCGGGCGCCCGGAAGGGGCTCAGCGGGCGTTGAAGTACTTCGCCTCCGGGTGGTGGATCACGATGGCGTCCGTGGACTGCTCCGGGTGCAGCTGGAACTCCTCGGACAGCTGGACGCCGATGCGCTCCGGTTCGAGCAGGTCGGCGATCTTGGCCCGGTCCTCCAGGTTGGGGCAGGCGCCGTAGCCGAGGGAGAAGCGGGCGCCGCGGTACTTGAGCTCGAACATGCCCTGCATGCCGTCCGGGTCCTCGCTCGCGAAGCCGAGTTCGGAGCGCACGCGGGCGTGCCAGTACTCGGCGAGCGCCTCGGCCAACTGCACGGACAGTCCGTGCAGTTCGAGGTAGTCGCGGTAGGCGTTGGCCTCGAAGAGCCGTGCGGTCTCCTCGCCGATGCGCGAGCCGACGGTGACGACCTGGAGGCCCACGACGTCGACCTCACCGGTCTCCTCCGGGCGGAAGAAGTCGGCCAGACACAGGCGGCGGCCCCGGCGCTGGCGAGGGAAGGTGAAGCGGGTGCGCTCGTTGCCCTGCTCGTCCAGGATGATCAGGTCGTCGTCCTTGGAGACGCACGGGAAGTAGCCGTAGACCACGGCCGCCTCCAGCAGGTTCTCCGTCTGGAGCCGGTCCAGCAGGCCGCGCAGCCGGGGCCGGCCCTCGCTCTCGACGAGTTCCTCGTAGGAGGGGCCCTCACCGGTGCGGGCCTGCTTGAGGCCCCACTGGCCCTTGAACAGGGCGTCCTCGTCGAGCCAGCTCGCGTACTCCTTGAGCTGGATGCCCTTGATCACGCGGGTGCCGCGGAAGGGCGGCTCGGGGACGGGGTTGTCGGTGGCCACGTCGGAGCGGACGTGCCCCTCCTCGGGGCGCTCCTCCACGGCGGCCGGGGCCGCCGCCCTGACCCGGCGCTGCTTGAGCTCGGGCAGCTTCGCGCCGGGCACGCCCCGCTTGACGCCGATGAGGGCGTCCATCAGGCGCAGGCCTTCGAAGGCGTCGCGGGCGTAGCGGACCTCGCCCTCGTAGATCTCGTGCAGGTCCTGTTCGACGTAGGCCCGGGTGAGGGCGGCGCCGCCGAGGATGACCGGGAAGTTCGCCGCCAGACCGCGCTGGTTCAGCTCCTCCAGGTTCTCCTTCATGATCACTGTGGACTTGACCAGCAGACCGGACATGCCGATGACGTCGGCCCGGTGCTCCTCGGCGGCGTCCAGGATCGCGGAGACCGGCTGCTTGATGCCGAGGTTGACGACGTTGTAGCCGTTGTTGGTCAGGATGATGTCGACGAGGTTCTTGCCGATGTCGTGCACGTCTCCGCGCACGGTGGCGAGCACGATGGTGCCCTTGCCGTCCTCGTCGGTCTTCTCCATGTGCGGTTCGAGGTGGGCGACGGCCGTCTTCATGACCTCGGCGGACTGGAGGACGAACGGCAGCTGCATCTGGCCGGAGCCGAACAGCTCGCCGACGACCTTCATGCCCTCCAGGAGGGTCTCGTTGACGATGTCGAGCGCGGTCCGCTCTTGGAGGGCCTGGTCGAGGTCCGCTTCGAGGCCGTTCTTCTCGCCGTCGATGATGCGCCGCTTCAGGCGCTCGTCCAGCGGCAGGGCGGCCAGCTCCTCGGCCTTGCCGGCCTTGAGGGACTTGGCGGTGGCGCCCTCGAACAGCTGCATGAGCTTTTGCAGCGGGTCGTAGCCCTCGGCGCGGCGGTCGTGGATGAGGTCAAGGGCCGTCTTGACCTCCTCCTCGCTGAATCGGGCGATCGGCAGGATCTTGGAGGCGTGCACGATCGCCGAGTCCAGGCCGGCCTTGACGCACTCGTCGAGGAAGACGGAGTTCAGCAGGATGCGGGCGGCCGGGTTGAGGCCGAAGGAGATGTTGGACAGGCCGAGCGTGGTCTGCACCTTCGGGTGGCGCCGCTTGAGCTCGCGGATGCCCTCGATGGTGGCGATGCCGTCCTTGCGGGACTCCTCCTGGCCGGTGCAGATGGTGAAGGTCAGGCAGTCGACGAGGATGTCCTCCTCGTGGATGCCCCAGTTGCCGGTCAGGTCGTCGATGAGCCGCTCGGCGATCTCGACCTTCTTCTCGGCGGTGCGGGCCTGGCCCTCCTCGTCGATGGTGAGCGCGATGAGGGCGGCGCCGTGCTCCTTGGCGAGGGCCGTGACCTGGGCGAAGCGGGACTCGGGGCCGTCGCCGTCCTCGTAGTTCACGGAGTTGATCACGGCCCGGCCGCCGAGCTTCTCCAGGCCGGCCCGGATGACGTCGACCTCGGTGGAGTCCAGCACGATCGGCAGCGTGGAGGCGGTGGCGAAGCGGCCGGCCAGCTCCTCCATGTCGGCGACGCCGTCGCGTCCGACGTAATCCACGCACAGGTCGAGCATGTGCGCGCCCTCGCGGATCTGGTCGCGGGCCATCTCCACGCAGTCGTCCCAGCGGCCCTCCAGCATGGCCTCGCGGAACTTCTTGGAGCCGTTGGCGTTGGTGCGCTCACCGATCGCCAGGTAGGAGGTGTCCTGCCGGAACGGCACGGTCTGGTACAGGGAGGCCGCGCCCGGCTCGGGCTGCGGGCTGCGCTCGCTCGGGGCGACGTCCCGGACGCGCTCGACCAGCCGGCGCAGGTGCTCGGGGGTCGTGCCGCAGCAGCCGCCGACGAGGGAGAGGCCGTAGTCCCGGACGAAGTTCTGCTGGGCGTCGGCCAGGCCCTCGGGGTCGAGCGGGAAGTGGGCGCCGTCCTTGGTGAGGATGGGCAGGCCGGCGTTCGGCATGCAGAGCAGCGGGATGCGCGAGTGACGCGTCAGGTAGCGCAGGTGCTCGCTCATCTCGGCCGGGCCGGTGGAGCAGTTCAGGCCGATCATGTCGATGCCGAGGGGCTCCAGCGCGGTCAGTGCCGCGCCGATCTCGGAGCCGAGCAGCATGGTGCCGGTGGTCTCGAAGGCCATGGAGCACAGCAGGGGCACCTCGACGCCGACGGCCTCCATGGCCCGGCGGGCGCCCAGGACGGACGCCTTGGTCTGGAGCAGGTCCTGGGTGGTCTCCACGAGCAGCGCGTCCGCGCCGCCGGCGAGCAGGCCCTCGGCGTTGGCCTGGTAGCCGTCACGGATCGTGGCGTAGCCGACGTGGCCGAGCGTGGGCAGCTTGGTGCCGGGACCGACGGAGCCGAGCACCCAGCGCGGGCGGCCGTCCCGGGCGGCGTACTCGTCGGCCACCTCGCGGGCGATCCGGGCACCCGCCTCGGACAGCTCGTGCACCCGGTCGGCGATCTCGTACTCGGCGGCGGCGGTGTGGTTGGCGCCGAAGGTGTTGGTCTCGACGCAGTCCACGCCGACCGCGAAGTAGGCGTCATGGACCGAACGGACGATGTCCGGCCGCGTCAGGTTGAGGATCTCGTTGCAGCCCTCGAGATTCTCGAAGTCCTCGAGCGTGGGGTCCTGCGCCTGGAGCATGGTGCCCATGGCTCCGTCGGCCACGACCACGCGGGTGGCCAGGGCTTTTCGGAGCGCGGACACACGGGTCCGGCTGTCTGCGGAAGGGGTCGGCGGCAACGAGGCCATGTAAAGGGCTCCCTCAAATGCGACGGCTGTCGGCTTTGCGGCTTCCCGGACAGCCTGAGGGCTTCCGGGGAAGGGCGCACCGCGCCAGCGTAACCGGGAGTGGGCTTGGATGGACAGCGCGTCCACGAGCCGGACGCGGCCGTACGGCCGGCAGCGGCAGCGCCTCGGATTCCCCGACCGTGACCGGTGCGCGTCGCCCGGGCAGGACGGGGCGCGGGAGACGTCCGGCGCGCCGGCCGGTCATGGCGTGCAACAAATGGCGACGTGCCATTAGCGAGAGGTCGGCATCGACCGGTAGTGTTCGACATTGCCGAACGAGGGCTGTGGTGCCGCTTGTCGGCGGTCGAAGGGGACGGAGGCAGTACGGCGATGGCACGGAACATCCAGTCGCTCGAACGGGCGGCCGCGATGCTGCGGCTGCTCGCGGGCGGCGAGCGGCGGCTCGGCCTGTCGGACATCGCCTCGTCGCTGGGCCTGGCCAAAGGCACCGCCCACGGCATCCTGCGCACCCTCCAGCAGGAGGGCTTCGTGGAGCAGGACGACGCGTCCGGGCGCTATCAGCTGGGCGCGGAGCTGCTGCGCCTGGGCACCACCTACCTCGATGTGCACGAGCTGCGGGCGCGCGCCCTGGTGTGGACCGACGACCTGGCCCGTTCCAGTGGCGAGAGCGTCTACCTGGGCGTCCTGCACCAGCAGGGCGTGCTGATCGTGCACCACGTGTTCCGGCCCGACGACAGCCGGCAGGTCCTGGAGATCGGGGCCATGCAGCCGCTGCACTCCACGGCCCTGGGCAAGGTGCTGTCGGCCTACGACCCGGTGGCGCACAGCGAGGCCCTGGAGGCCGACCGCAAGGCCTTCACCGACCGGACCGTGTGCGAGCCGGAGGACTTCGAGCACCTCCTCGACGTCACGCGCGCGCGGGGTTACGCGGCCGACGTGGAGGAGACCTGGGAGGGTGTGGCCTCCCTCGCCGCCCCCATCCACGACCGGCGGCGCATGCCGGTCGGCGCGGTCGGCATCACCGGCGCCGTGGAGCGGCTGTGCCGGTCCGAGGAGGAGGGCGCGCTGCGGCCCGAGCTGATCGCGGCGGTACGGGACTGCGCCCGCGCGGTCTCGCGCGATCTGGGCGCCGGGCGGTTCTGACGGCACACGAGTGGACCGGGGCGTCGTACGGCGTTCCGGTCCTCGGCATGTCCGCGCTCACCTGCGGCAAAGATCCTTGAGTCCGGGGCGATCAGTAACGATCGTGTTTTCGACAACACAGCTCTTGACGTGCTCGTAACGCCGAAGCAAGACTCCCGTCCATCGGTCGACATTGTCGAACAGCTACCGGCAATACGCGCTAGAGTGTGACAAGGCCAGGCCGGTATCGCACTTCACCCCTGGACGAAGGACAAAGGAGTCGCGGGTGTCCAGCTCCGACATCTTCATCGGCGAGACCATCGGTACCGCCATACTCATCCTGCTCGGCGGCGGCGTCTGCGCCGCCGTGACGCTCAAGGCTTCCAAGGCCCGCAACGCCGGCTGGCTCGCCATCACCTTCGGGTGGGGCTTCGCGGTGCTCACGGCCGTCTACACCGCGGCGCCGCTGTCCGGCGCCCATCTGAACCCGGCCGTGACCGTGGGCATCGCGATCAAGGACGGCGACTGGAAGAACGTCCCGGTCTACCTGGCCGGACAGATCCTCGGCGCCATGATCGGTGCCGCCCTGGTCTGGATCGCCTACTACGGACAGTTCCACGCGCACCTCACCGACCGCGAGGTCGTCGGCGGTCCGGGCGCGCAGGACACCGCGGTCAAGGCCGTCGAAGCCCAGGAAAAGGGCGCCGGCCCCGTGCTGGGCGTCTTCTCCACCGGCCCCGAGGTCCGGGTCGCCTGGCAGAACGTCGCCACGGAGATCATCGGCACCATCGTGCTGGTCCTCGCCGTGCTCACCCAGGGCCTGAACGACAACGGCAACGGCCTGGGCACCCTGGGCGCCCTGATCGTCGCGCTCGTGGTGGTCTCCATCGGCCTGTCCCTCGGCGGCCCGACGGGTTACGCCATCAACCCGGCCCGTGACCTCGGTCCGCGCATCGTGCACGCCCTGCTGCCGCTGCCCAACAAGGGCGGCTCCGACTGGGGCTACGCCTGGGTTCCGGTGGTCGGCCCGCTGATCGGCGGGGCCATCGCCGCAGGCATCTACAACGTCGCGTTCGCCTAGGAGCGGCATTCATCCCCGCTTCGCGAAACTCTCGGCACGCGCCGTACGTAAAGCCCCATAAACACGGAACTTTCCAGGAGACACAGTGACCGACGCGCACACCGCCGGCCCCTTCATCGCCGCCATCGACCAGGGCACGACCTCCAGCCGCTGCATCGTCTTCGACCGGGACGGCCGGATCGTCTCGGTCGACCAGAAGGAGCACGAGCAGATCTTCCCGAAGCCGGGCTGGGTCGAGCACAACGCCACCGAGATCTGGACCAACGTCCAGGAGGTCGTCGCCGGGGCCATCGAGAAGGCCGGCATCACCCGCGACGACATCAAGGCCATCGGCATCACCAACCAGCGCGAGACGACCGTGCTGTGGGACAAGAACACCGGTGAGCCCGTCCACAACGCCATCGTCTGGCAGGACACCCGCACCGACGCCCTGTGCCGTGAGCTCGGGCGCAATGTCGGCCAGGACCGCTTCCGCCGCGAGACGGGCCTGCCGCTGGCCTCCTACTTCGCCGGCCCGAAGGCCCGCTGGCTGCTCGACAACGTCGACGGGCTCAAGGAGCGCGCCGAGGCCGGCGACATCCTCTTCGGCACCATGGACAGCTGGGTCATCTGGAACCTGACCGGCGGCACCGACGGCGGCAAGCACGTCACGGACGTCACCAACGCCTCGCGCACCATGCTCATGAACCTGCACACCATGCAGTGGGACGACAAGATCTGCGAGTCCATCGGCGTCCCGAAGCAGATCCTGCCCGAGATCCGCTCCTCCGCAGAGGTCTACGGCGAGATCACCGGCGGCAAGCTGGGCGACCTGCTCGGCGGCATCCCCGTCGCCTCCGCGCTCGGCGACCAGCAGGCGGCCCTGTTCGGCCAGACCTGTTTCGCCGAGGGCGAGACCAAGTCGACCTACGGCACCGGCACCTTCATGGTGATGAACACCGGTGACAAGATCATCAACTCCTACAGCGGCCTGCTGACCACCGTCGGCTACAAGATCGGCGACCAGGACACGGTCTACGCCCTGGAGGGCTCGATCGCCGTCACCGGTTCGCTGGTGCAGTGGATGCGCGACCAGATGGGCCTGATCTCCACCGCCGCCGAGATCGAGACCCTCGCCCTGTCGGTCGAGGACAACGGCGGCGCCTACTTCGTGCCGGCCTTCTCCGGCCTGTTCGCCCCGTACTGGCGCTCCGACGCCCGCGGTGTGATCGCCGGTCTGACCCGGTACGTCACCAAGGCACACCTCGCGCGTGCCGTCCTGGAGGCGACCGCCTGGCAGACGCGGGAGATCGCCGACGCCATGACGAAGGACTCCGGCGTGGAGCTGGCCGCCCTGAAGGTCGACGGCGGCATGACCTCCAACAACCTGCTGATGCAGACCCTCGCCGACTTCGTGGACGCCCCCGTGGTGCGCCCGATGGTCGCCGAGACCACCTGCCTCGGCGCCGCCTACGCCGCCGGTCTCGCCGTCGGCTTCTGGAACAGCACCGACGACCTGCGCGCCAACTGGCGGCGGGCCGCCGAGTGGACCCCCCGCATGGACGCGGAGACCCGCGCCCGTGAGTACAAGAGCTGGCTCAAGGCCGTCGAGCGGACCATGGGCTGGCTCGAGGACGAGGAGTAAGAAACAGCATGACCACCAAGTCCACCCTGCAGTCCGTGCCTGCCCTGGGGACGCACCCGGCCTCCGGCTCGAACCCGAGCCGAGCCGAGACCAGGGAGCAGCTTTCCAAGGCGTCGTACGACCTTCTCGTGATCGGCGGCGGCATCCTGGGCATCTCCACCGCCTGGCACGCCGCGCAGTCCGGCCTCAGGGTGGCTCTGGTGGACGCCGGCGACTTCGCCGGTGCCACGTCCTCCGCCTCCTCCAAGCTCCTCCACGGCGGTCTGCGCTACCTGCAGACCGGCGCGGTGAAGCTGGTGGCGGAGAACCACTTCGAGCGCCGTGCGGTCTCCCGCCAGGTGGCTCCCCACCTGGCGAACCCGCTCACGTTCTACCTGCCCGTGTACAAGGGCGGGCCGCACGGCGCGGCGAAGCTCGGCGCGGGCGTCTTCGCCTACTCCGCGCTCTCCGCGTTCGGTGACGGCGTCGGCCACCTGCTCTCGCCGGCCAAGGCCGCGCAGGACGTGCCTGAGTTGCGCACCGAGAACCTCAAGGCCGTGGCCGTCTACGGCGACGACCAGATGAACGACGCCCGCATGGCGCTGATGACGGTGCGCGGGGCCGTGGAGGCGGGCGCGGTCGTCCTCAACCACGCCGAGGTGACGGGCCTGCGCTTCACCCAGGGCCGCGTCACCGGTGCCGAGCTCAGGGACCGCCTGTCCGGCGACGAGTTCGGCGTCAACGCCCGGCTCGTGCTGAACGCGACCGGTCCGTGGGTCGATCACCTGCGCCGGATGGAGAACCCGAACGCGGCTCCCTCCATCCGCCTGTCCAAAGGCGCGCACCTGGTCCTGAAGCGCACCTCCCCCTGGAAGGCCGCGCTCGCCACCCCGATCGACAAGTACCGCATCACCTTCGCCCTCCCCTGGGAGGACATGCTGCTGCTCGGCACCACCGACGAGGTGTTCGACGGCGACCCGGCGGACGTGTCGGTCACCGAGCAGGACATATCGCAGATCCTCGACGAGGCCGCCTTCTCGGTGCGCGACCAGCAGCTGAACCGCGACCTCATCACCTACGCCTTCGCGGGTCTGCGCGTGCTGCCGGGCGGCCCCGGCAGCACCGCCAAGGCCAAGCGCGAGACGGTGGTGACCGAGGGCCGGGGCGGCATGCTGTCCGTCGCGGGCGGCAAGTGGACCACCTTCCGCCACATCGGCCGGACGATCATGAAGAAGCTGGAGGCGCTGCCGGGTCACCCGCTGGGCGACGACTTCGAGCCGATCAGCGCGCTGCCGAAGAAGCTGCCGCTGCCCGGCATCGCCAACCCGCGCGCGGTCGCCCACCGGCTGCTCACGGACGGGCCGGCGCCGGGCCCGCGCATGGCGGCCGACACGGCCAGGCACCTGGCCACGCACTACGGTTCGCTGGCCTTCGACATCGCCCGCCTGGCCAACGAGAGCCCCGAGCTCGCCGAGCGCGTCCACCCCGACGCCCCGGAGATCTGGGCGCAGGTCGTCTGGGCCCGGGACCACGAGTGGGCCGAGACGCAGGACGACGTGCTGCGCCGCCGCACGACGCTGACGATCCGGGGTCTCGCCACGGACGACGTCCGCGCCAAGGTGCAGGACCTGCTCGACAAGAAGTAGGAACGGCCCGGGGGCACCCGGTGCCGGAAGGGGCGGCTCCACGCGGCGGTTTCCAGGGGTCGTCGCAACACGTGGTCGTGTTGATCAGGCCGTGAGCAGTTTATGCAGGCGCTCGGCTGGGGTTTCCCAGCCGAGCGTTTTGCGTGGGCGGCCGTTCAGCTCTGCGGCGACGGCGTCGAGGTGCTCGCGGGTATGGACGGCGAGGTCAGTGCCCTGGGGGAAGTACTGGCGGAGCAGGCCGTTGGTGTTTTCGTTGGAGCCGCGCTGCCATGGGCTGGCCGGATCGCAGAAGTAGACCGGGACGTCGGTGGTGAGGGTGAAGGAGCCATGGGCGGCCATCTCTGATCCCTGGTCCCATGTCAGGGACCGCCTGAGGTGGGAGGGCGGCGTCTGGACCGTGGTGACCAGTGCGTTGCGGACGCTCTCGGCGCCGTGGTCCGCGGGCAGATGCAGGAGCATGACGTAGCGGGTGGCGCGTTCGACCAGGGTGCCGATGGCCGACTTCCCGTCCTTGCCGATGATCAGGTCGCCCTCCCAGTGGCCGGGCACGGCCCGGTCCGCCGCCTCCGCCGGCCGTTCGCTGATCATGACCATGGGAGTGGCGTATCGCGGCTGGCGTTGCTGGGCCTGGCGGCGGGGCCTGCGCCGGGCACGCCCGGTGCGCAGAGCGCGGGTGAGTTCTCGGCGCAGCTCACCCCGGCCCTGGACGTAGAGGGCCTGGTAGACCGTTTCGTGGACCACGTGCATCTCCGGCCGCTGGGGGAACTGTGCCCGCAGAGCCTGGCAGATCTGCTCCGGGCTCCACCGTATGTCCAGGTGGTCCTGGATGAAGTCCCGCAGCTGCGGGTTCTCGCCGATCTTCCCGGGCTTCGGACGGGGCCGGCGGGCATCGGCGCGGGCCTGGGCCGTGTGCGGACGGTACTGGCCGCTGACCGGGTGGCGGTTGCGGCGGATCTCCCGGCTGACCGTGGACGGGCTGCGGCCCAGCTCCGCGGCGATCGCCCGCACGGTCGCCTTCTCCCGCAGCCGGTCGGCGATGTGGATGCGGTCCGCCTCACCCAGGTACCGAGACGGCCCGGAAGGCGCTGCCACCACGTTGATCGGTGGCAGCGCCTTCCGGTTTCCGTATGCGTGACGCCCGTTGCGCCACTTCTGGCCGGTCCGCACGTCGATCCCGACGATCCGGCATGCTTCCCGGTTGCTCACACCCTGCCGCATGAGCCGGGAGTATGCCTCCCGCTCCCGGGTGAGCTTCTTTCTGCCCTGAGGCTTCGTCCGGTCCTTACGGATCTCGAAGTCCATCGCACCCCTTGAACTGGGGTGTTGCAACGACTCCTAGAACCCAAGCGCCGACGGAGCCGCCCCTTCCGCTTTCCCGACCCCCATAATGGCCTGATACGTCGGAGGTCTGCAGCGACAGGGAGGTCGACCATGCCAGTGACCGACGAGGCGATCGAGAAGATCAAGGGAATGATCGTCTCCGGCGCGCTGCGCCCGGGCGACCGGCTGCCCAAGGAGAGCGAACTCGCCGCCGACCTCGGGTTGTCCCGCAACTCCCTGCGGGAGGCCGTGCGCGCCCTGTCGCTGATGCGGATCCTGGATGTCCGGCAGGGCGACGGCACCTATGTCACCAGTCTCGACCCGCAACTCCTGCTGGAGGCGCTGAGTTTCGTCGTCGACTTCCACCGCGACGACACGGTCCTGGAGTTCCTGGCCGTACGCCGCATCCTGGAACCGGCCGCGACCGCCATGGCGGCCGTGCGGATCAGCGAGCAGCAACTGGACGCGCTGACGGCCCAGCTGGACAAGCTCGGCGAGGCCCCGTCCGTGGAGGATCTCGTCGCCTGCGACCTGGAGTTCCACCGGGGCATCGTGCACGGCTCGGGCAACTCCGTGCTCTGTTCGCTCCTCGACGGGCTGTCGGGCCCCACCACCCGGGCCCGGATCTGGCGCGGCCTCACCCAGGAGGACGCCGTCGCCCGCACCCTGCGCGAGCACCGGGCGATCCTCGCCGCACTGCGCGACCGGGACGCCGAGGCGGCGCGCTCGTGGGCGACCGTGCACATCGCGAGCGTGGAGCAGTGGCTGCGCTCCACGCTGTGACCGGCGCCCGCGCATCGCCCGGAAGCGTGCGGGGTGTTCGGGGGCGGATCGCGGGGCAGTGATGGGGCACTCCCCCTGCAAGGGGGCTGCGGGCGCCCCCGCGGCACGCCGTAAGGTTGGGTGGTCAAGCGAGGGCACGTCGGAAGGAGGCGCTGGGTGATCGAGCTCGAGGGGGTTCCCGAGCTGGTCGACCCGGTCATGGTGGCCGCGTTCGAGGGCTGGAACGACGCCGGCGACGCCGCCTCCACCGCGGTCGCGCATCTGGACAGGGAATGGAAGGGCGAGGTGTTCGCGGCGCTGGACGCCGAGGACTACTACGACTTCCAGGTGAACCGCCCCACGGTGTTCATGGAAGCGGGCGTCCGCAAGATCACCTGGCCCACGACGAGGCTGTCGGTGGTCCGGGTCGGCGGTGACAAGCCGCGCGACCTCGTCCTCGTCCGGGGCATCGAACCGTCCATGCGGTGGCGTTCGTTCTGCAACGAACTGCTCGGCTTCGCGCACGAACTGGGGGTGGAGCTGGTGGTCGTCCTGGGCGCCCTGCTGGGCGACACCCCGCACACCCGCCCGGTTCCGATCAGCGGGACGACGTCCGACCCGGACCTGGCCCGCCGCATGGATCTGGAGGAGACCAAGTACGAGGGCCCCACGGGCATCGTCGGTGTCCTCCAGGAAGCCTGCACGCACGCGGGTGTCCCGGCCGTCTCGCTCTGGGCGGCGGTGCCGCACTATGTGTCGCAGCCGCCGAACCCGAAGGCCACGCTGGCGCTGCTGAACCGCCTGGAGGACCTGATCGACGTGCGCATCCCGCTGGGCGAGCTGCCCGAGGACGCGCGCGCCTGGCAGGTCGGCGTGGACCAGCTGGCCGCCGAGGACAGCGAGGTCGCCGAGTACGTCCAGTCGCTGGAGGAGGCCCGGGACACCGCCGAGCTGCCGGAGGCGTCGGGCGAGGCGATCGCCCGGGAGTTCGAGCGCTACCTGCGGCGCCGCGACGGCGGCGGACCACCCGCCACCGGCGGTCACGCCACGGCGGACGGCAGCGACAGCACGTCGTACCTGCGGGACAACCCGGGCGGCCGCACCCGCCCGCCAAAGCCGCCGAAGCCGGGTACGGACGACGACGAGTCGTCGGAGGACTGAGGGCACCACACGAACCGTGGGGCGTCTCCCGGCCGGGAGACGCCCCACGGTTGGTTCTGTCCGCTTCCCGGCTAGAGCGCCACGCCCAGCAGCGCGTCCACGGCCCGGGAGGCCACGCCGGGCGCGCCGATGTCCGTGCCGCCGCTCTGCTCCTGGAGCGCGACCCAGCGGTCGACCGCGGTCAGCGCGGCCGGGGCGTTCAGGTCGTCGGCGAGGGCCTCGCGGATCTCCTCGACGAGCGTCTGTGCCGGCGGCCCGTCGGGCCGGGACACGGCGGCCCGCCAGCGGCCGAGCCGTGCGACGGCGTCCTGGAGGACCTGGTCGGTCCACTCCCAGTCGGCGCGGTAGTGGTGGGCGAGCAGCGCGAGCCGGATGGCGGCCGGGTCGACGCCGTCGTACCGCAGCCTGGAGACGAAGACGAGGTTGCCCTTGGACTTGGACATCTTCTCGCCGTCGAGGGCGACCATGCCGGCGTGCACGTACGCCTTGGCCATGGGGAACTCGCCGGTGAGGGCCTGGGCGTGCGAGGCGCCCATCTCGTGGTGCGGGAAGGCCAGGTCGGAGCCGCCGCCCTGGATGTCGAAGCCCATGCCGAGGTGGTCGAGGGCGATGGCCACGCACTCGATGTGCCAGCCGGGCCGGCCGCGCCCGAGCGATCCGCCGTCCCAGCTGGGCTCGCCCTCGCGGGCCGCCATCCACAGCATCGGGTCGAGCGGGTTCTTCTTGCCCGGGCGGTCCGGGTCGCCGCCGCGCTCGGCGGACAGCAGCCGCATCGCCGCGGCGTCGAGGTTCGAGACCTTGCCGAAGTGCGGGTCGGACTCGACGGAGAAGTAGACGTCACCGTCGAGTTCGTAGGCGGCACCGGCGTCCCGGAGCCGCTCGACGAGCGGGACGATCCCGGGTATGGCCTCGACGGCGCCTATGTACTGCCGCGGCGGCAGCATCCGCAGGGCCGTCATGTCCTCGCGGAAGAGGGCCGTCTCCTTCTCGGCGAGCGCGGCCCAGTCGATGCCGTCGCGCTGCGCCCGCTCCAGGAGGGGGTCGTCGACGTCGGTGACGTTCTGGACGTAGTGAACCTGCCGCTTGGTGTCGAGCCACACGCGCTGCACGAGGTCGAACGCGTTGTAGGTCGCCGCGTGTCCCAGGTGGGTGGCGTCGTACGGGGTGATGCCGCAGACGTAGATACGGGCGACGGGACCGGGGTCGAGGGTGACGAGGCCGCCGGTCGCGGTGTCGTGGATCCTCAGGTCGCGGCCCTGACCAGGCAGGGCGGGGACCTCGGAAGCGGGCCAGGCATGCATGCCATGAGCCTAACCGGACTGGAGTTCCAGATACGAACGGGAGCGGGCCACTCGGCCGAGAAGGCGCTCTTGCGGTGTCCCGGGTGCCTGTGCTGCTCGGGGGTGTTTCGAAAATCCCGCACAGCACCCACGGCGCCCGGCACGCGCTCTCGCCGCACCGGCCGAAACCCCAAGTACGTCCAGTACGAGGGCCTTCGTCCGGCACGCCGAGAGCACGCACCGGACACCGCGGGCACCGCACAGGACTTTCGAAACACCCCCTAGACGGGTGGCCAGGGGATCGCCGGCCACTCACCGCTCGGCTCCGGGTGGGTCCCCGAGGCGAGCAGGGCGCCGACCCGCGCGCGGGTGGCGTCGATCTCGGCGCGGGTGATCAGCGGTTCGAGCCGCGCGGCCAGCGTCCCGCCCTCCGCCAGGCCCTTCCGCAGGCCTTCGAGGGCCTCGACGGCCTCCTGCGGCAAGGGCTCCCCCGCCCAGCCCCACAGCAGGGTCCGCAGCTTGTTCTCGGCGTTGAACGTGACCCCGTGGTCGATCCCGTACAACCGTCCCTCACCGGTGGGCAGCAGGTGGCCGCCCTTGCGGTCGGCGTTGTTGATCACGGCGTCGAGCACGGCGAGCCGCCGCAGCCGTTCGTCGTCGGCGTGCACGAGCAGCGCGGTGCGTCCCTCGCCGACCTCGGCGAAGCCGATCGCCTTCCAGCCCGGCTCCGGTTCCTCGCCGTCGACCAGGGCGAGCAGTCGCGCCTCGGGCGTCACCTCGATCCACAGCTGGCACATGCCCTCGCCGTAGGGCCCGTCGCGCAGCACGGTGGGCGGCACCAGGCCCCAGCCCGTCGCCTCGGAGACCTCGTACGCGGCGACCTCGCGCTGGGCCAGCGTGCCGTCGGGGAAGTCCCACAGGGGCCTCTCCCCCGTGATCGGCTTGTAGACGCAGGCCGCGTCCCGGCCGTCGTGGGACACCGTGCAGTACAGGGCCGCGTTGGAGGCCTCCCGGATGCGTCCGCGGACGGTCAGTTCGCCCCGGGCTAGCAGCTCGGCGGCGTCGGGCGGCGGCGTCACGCTCCGCGGCGGTATCCGTTCTGGCGCGGACATACGTGTCCTTCCGGGTCGAGCGGGAGGCTGCACAGCGGGCACGGCGGCCGCCCGGCGTTGACGACGTCGAGGGCGCGCTTGGCGAAGGCCCTGGCCTGCGCGCCGGTGAGCCGGACGCGCAGCATCGGGGGCCCGTTCTCCTCGTCCTGGAGCAGCCGCTCCTCGGCCTCGGCGAGGTCCTCCGCGGTCTCCGCGTCGAGCTCCACGAGCGCCTGCGCCTCGACGATCATGAGCTGCTCGTCGCCGTCCCAGGCGAGCGCCATGGTGCCGACCCGGAATTCCTCCTCGATGGGGGTGTCCAGCGGGGCGGTGTCGGTGTCCGGGGGTGCGACGGCGGGGACGTGGGCGCTGCCGCCGCTACGGCGTACGACCTCGTCGAGCAGTTCGTCCATGCGTTCGGCGAGCGCGGCGACCTGGGTCTTCTCCAAGGCCACGCTGGTCACGCGGGAGCCGGCGGAGGCCTGGAGGAAGAACGAACGGCGCCCGGGCAGTCCGACCGTGCCGGCCACGAAACGCTCCGGATGGTCGTAGAGGAACACCTGACGGGACACGTCCTGTCTCCATGGGGATCGTGGGAAACGTATGAGCACGGCACTGCTGCGACCGCTTCACCCTACTGCGGCGAACGATCACGGTGCGCCCGCACCGCCCCCGACTTCGGCCTCCGTGCCCGGCGGTTCCTCGCGCGGCGCCAGGGACGTGAAGTCTCCGGTGTCGCCGAGCCGGACGAGGAACGGCCGCAGTCGTGTGTAGCGGATCGCGGTGATGGAACACGGTTCTACGGAAATCCGCTGGAAGAGGTCCAGGTGAAGTCCGAGTGCGTCGGCGACGAGCGACTTGATGATGTCGCCGTGCGAGCACATGAGGTAGACGGCGTCGGCGCCGTGGTCGCGCTCCACGCGCGCGTTCCACTCGCGGACCGCCTCGGCGGCGCGCGTCTGCATGGTCCGCATGGACTCGCCACCGGGGAAGGCGGCCGCGGAGGGGTGCGCCTGCACCACCTCCATCAGGGGTTCGTCCGTGAGTTCGGCGAGTTTGCGTCCGGACCAGTCGCCGTAGTGGCACTCGCCGATGCGCTCGTCGGTGTGGGGGTTCAGGTCGGGGCGGGCGTCGAGCAGCGGCCGGATCGTTTCCTGGCAGCGCTGGAGCGGGCTGGCGACGATTTCGGCGAGGGGCAGTGCGGCCAGCCGCCCGGGGAGCGCGGCGGCCTGCGCGGCGCCGCGCTCGTCGAGGGCGACACCGGGCGTCCAGCCGGCGAGCAGTCCCTCGGTGTTGGCGGTGGAGCGTCCGTGCCTGACCAGGATCAGCGTGGGCATGCGCTCCAGCGTAGGCGCACGCGCGCGTGCGGTGTCGTTCGAGTGACGGGAGACTCGCTTCGTGATCGTCGACTGTGCCATCTACCGCGACGGACAGCGGACGGGAGGGCCCGAAGATCTCTCCGACGCCCTGGGTGAGGCCCGCACGGCGGGCGGATTCGTGTGGATCGGGCTGCACGAGCCGACGGAGGACGAGTTCGACCATGTGACCAGGGAGTTCGGGCTGCACCCGCTGGCCGTCGAGGACGCCCTCAAGGCCCATCAGCGGCCCAAGCTGGAGGTGTACGACGACTCGCTCTTCGTGGTGCTCAAGCCGGTGGCGTACGAGCCGCGGAGTGACACCGTCTCGTCCGGCGAGATCATGATCTTCCTGGGTGACTCGTTCGTGGTGACCGTCCGGCACGGCGAGGGCTCCCCGCTCAAGGCCGTCCGCGGGCGGCTGGAGCAGGAGCCGGAGCTGCTCGTCAAAGGCCCCACGGCCGTGCTGTACGCGGTCGCCGACGCAACAGTCGACCACTACCTGGACGTGGCGACCGAGTTGCAGACCGACCTGGAGGGCCTGGAGGCGGAGGTGTTCTCGCCGGACGGCGGGGGCACGCGGAACACGGCGTCCCGGATCTACGACTTCAAGCGGCAGGTCCTGGAGTTCCGCCGGGCGACCGGGCCGCTGGCCCCGCCGATGAGCCGACTGGCGGGCACGGCGTCGACCGGTGTGACCGTGCCGTTCGTGGACGACCGGGCCCGGCCGTTCTTCCGGGACGTCAGCGACCACCTGACGCGCGTGAACGAGTCGGTGGAGAACCTGGACCGGTTGGTGTCGGACATCCTCTCGGCGCACCTGGCGCAGATGAGCGTCCGGCAGAACGACGACATGCGGAAGATCTCCGCGTGGGCGGCCATGGCCGCGATCCCCACGATGCTGGCGGGAATCTACGGCATGAACTTCGAGCACATGCCCGAGCTGCGCTGGGTCTGGTCCTATCCGGCCCTGCTCGTGCTGATGGCCACCCTGGAGGTGATGATCTTCCGGCTGTTCAAACGCCGCGGGTGGCTGTAGCCGGGCCGGGTCGGGTGACATCGGGCTCCGGGGTCGCGGGGCCGCCGAGGACGTTGCGGCGCTCGGGCGTCGTCAGCGACACCATCCGGCGCCAGCCGCCCATGCGCTCGTAGGCGTACATCGCGTGAATGCCCGCGGCGAGCACGGCCGACTTGGCCTTGGGCCAGCCGAGGATGCGGCCCATGTGCGCCATGACGGCGAGGCTGACGTCCCGGTAGATCCGGGTCTCGGCGAGCGCGCACTCGCGCAGGGTGCGCCGGATGGCCCGGTCGTGGCCCGCGGAGGCCAGGCGCAGCAGTTCCTCGTGGCAGTAGGCGAGGTGGTTGTCCTCGTCGTGGGAGATCTGCTTGAGGGCGCGGCCGATGTCGGGGTGGTCGGCGAAGTGCTTGCGGAGCTGGTCCATCTGATCGGTGGCACGCTGTTCGGTGACCCTGCTGTGCGAGAGGTAGGTGACGATGTCCTGGACCGTGAGCGGCTCGTCGCGCCGCAGCTGCGCGTGGGCGACACCGATGCCGTTCTTCTCCAGGAGCATCGTGTAGTCGGTCTCCGGCGGGACCGGAACCGGGTGGAGTCCGCGCTTCTTCAGCAGGGCGTTGAAGATCCGGCCGTGCTTGTCCTCGTCGGCGCCGTGCCGGCTGATCTTGGGGGCGAGTTCGCGCTCGGCCTCGGGCACGAGCGCGGCGATACGGGCGTTCTCCCAGCCGCCCTGGGACTCGCCACTCGCGGCGATGGAGCAGAACAGCGCGAAGGACTCGTCGTTGTCGAGGATCTCCTGGAACAGACTCTTGGCCGAAAGCATCGTGGGCACCTCTCCCGCGCGCGTGGGCGAACTGCGGCATTCCGCAGGTCGCCGCGAAGAACGAGTCAAGTGCGGGGCCGGGAGTGCCGCAACAGGGGTGAGGGACAACTCCACCGAATGGCGGACACCGGGGCGGGTGTGCCGGGCCGGGCGAGGCGCTGTGCCGTAACCGGCGGCGGCCCCGCGCGTTGTTCCGCGTGACGGCCGTGGCGGGGAAGACCCCCGAGCCCCCACCACGGCCGCTGAAAGCTTCTAGGCGAGCCCGGCGCGCTCCAGGGCCTCGGTGCCGGCCCTGAGGGACGCGAGCCGCTCGTCGAGCGTGAAGCCCGCCGGCGCGAGGGACAGGGTGGTGACCCCGGCCGCGGCGTAGGCCTTCATCCGGTCCGCGATGCGGTCCACGGAACCGAGCAGGGTCGTCTTGTCGATCAGGTCGTGCGGGACGGCGGCCGCGGCGCCCTGCTTGTCGCCGGAGAGGTACTTGCTCTGGATCTCTGCGGCTTCCCGCTCGTAGCCCATGCGCTGGGCGAGCTGGTTGTAGAAGTTCTGCTTGGGGCTGCCCATGCCGCCGACGTACAGCGCGGTGTAGGGGCGGAAGGTGTCGGCGAGCCCGGCCACGTCCTTGTCGTCGCCGACGGCGAGCGGCAGGGTCGGGCAGACGTCGAACCCGTCGAGGGTCTTGCCGGCCTTCTCGCGCCCGGCGCGCAGATAGGCGATCGTCGTGTCCTCGAGGTGCTCGGCGGCCGGGAAGATCAGCAGGGCGCCGTCGGCGATCTCGCCGGTCTGCTCCAGGTTCTTGGGACCGATCGCGGCGATGTACAGCGGGATGTGCTCGCGCTGCGGGTGCACGGTCAGCTTGATCGGCTTGCCGGGGCCGCCGGGCAGGGGCAGGGTCCAGTGCTGCCCCTCGTACGACAGGCGCTCGCGGGTCATGGCCTTGCGGACGATCTCGACGTACTCGCGGGTGCGGGCCAGCGGCTTGTCGAACTTGACGCCGTACCAGCCCTCGGAGACCTGCGGGCCCGAGACGCCGAGGCCGAGGCGGAAGCGGCCGCCGGAGAGGGAGTCGAGGGTGGCGGCGGTCATGGCGGTCATCGCGGGCTGACGGGCCGGGATCTGGAAGATGGCGGAGCCGACGTCGATGCGCTCGGTCTGGGCGGCGACCCAGCTCAGTACGGTGGCGGCGTCGGATCCGTAGGCCTCGGCGGCCCAGCAGACGGCGTAGCCGAGCCGGTCGGCCTCCTGGGCGACGGCCAGGTTGTCCGCGTCCATTCCGGCACCCCAGTAGCCGAGGTTGATACCGAGCTGCATGCCGCATCCCCTTACTGATCAGTAACGTGCCTTGTCCGGGCACCTTAGCGCGGGGGCGGGGGCGAGGTACACGGTCACGGCCCCGCAGTCGTTTAGATGAGTGAACAGAAATCATGGACGCGGCCATTGACGCGTCCACAGCACGTTCGTACCTTTCGCTGGAAAGCGCTTTCCGTCACCACCGTCCGAAGACGAACGGAGAGGCAAGGATGAAGCGAACACTCCCCCTGAGGCTCCACGCCGCGCTGGCCACGATGGCCCTCGCCGCCGGGACCGGCACTCTCGTGTCGATGCCCGAGGCGTCGGCGGCGACCGGCGGCGCCACCGGCTACGCGAGCCAGAACGGCGGAACCACCGGCGGCGCCGGAGGCCGGACGGTGCGGGCGACCACCGGCACGGCGATCCACCAGGCCCTGTGCGGCCGGGCGAGCACCAGCACCCCCCTCACCATCGAGGTGACCGGGACCATCAGCCACGCCAACACCAAGAAGGTCTCCGGCGGCAGCTGCGACACCGCCGACGGTGTGATCGAGCTCAAGAAGGTGAGCAACGTGACCATCGTGGGGGTCGGTAGCGGCGCCGTCTTCGACCAAGTGGGCATCCACATCCGCGAATCGAAGAACATCATCGTCCAGAACGTGACCGTCCGGAATGTCAAGAAGTCCGGCTCTCCCACGTCCAACGGCGGGGACGCCATCGGCATGGAGCGCAACGTCCGCAATGTGTGGATCGATCACACCACCCTGGAGGCGTCGGGCGGTGAGTCGGAGGGCTTCGACGGCCTGTTCGACCTCAAGGACAACACCCAGTACGTGACCCTGTCCTACAGCGTCCTGCGCAACTCCGGCCGCGGCGGCCTCGTCGGGAACAGCGAGAGCGACCGGTCGAACGGCTACATCACCTACCACCACAACCGGTACGAGAACATCGACTCCCGCGCCCCGTTGCTGCGCGGCGGCATCGCGCACCTCTACAACAACCACTACGTGCGCCTCAACGAGTCCGGCATCAACTCCCGGGCCGGCGCCCGCGCCAAGGTGGACAACAACTACTTCGAGGACTCGAAGGACGTCCTGGGCACCTTCTACACCGACGAGGCCGGCTACTGGCAGGTCGGGGGCAACATCTTCGACAACGTGACCTGGTCCGCTCCCGGCCGCGAGAACCATCCGGCCGGACCCGACCCGAAGTCGAACACCACCGTCGGCATCCCGTACGCCTTCCGTGCGGACGCCGCCGGCTGCGTGCCGGCCGTCGTGAGCCGAACGGCGGGCGCGAACAAGGGGCTTCAGGTGTCGGACGGCACCTGCTGACCGAGGACACCCGGCACCGTCGGATCGGGCGACCTCACGGTCCCGCTCCCGGAAATCGGTGGTCCACAGCCACCCACACCGTAGGTTCTGGCCAGTAATCTCGGCGTTCATGGAGCAGAGGCAACTCGGTCGCACCGGCCTTCGTGTGTCCCGGATCGGGCTCGGCACCCTGACCTGGGGGCGGGACACCGACGAGCACGACGCCGCGGACCTCATGAAGACCTTCTGGGAAGCGGGCGGGACCCTCGTCGACACCGCGGACGTGTACGGCGACGGTGAGGCCGAATACCTCCTCGGAAAGCTCATCGACGGCCTGGTGCCCCGCCGCGACCTGGTCATCTCGACCAAGGCGGGCAGCGTTGCGGACCCCGACCGCCGCTTCGACGGGTCGCGCGGCCATCTGCTCTCCGCGCTGGACGGCTCGCTCGCCCGGCTCGGCACCGACCATGTCGACCTGTGGCACGTGCACGCGTACGACCCGGACACCCCGCTGGAGGAGACCCTCCAGGCTCTCGACCTCGCGGTCTCCAGCGGGCGTGCCCGTTACGCCGCCGTCTCCAACTTCTGCGGCTGGCAGCTGGCCAAGGCCGCGACCTGGCAGCTCTCGGCTCCCGGCAGGACCCGCCTCGCCGGTACGCAGCTGGAGTACTCCCTGCTCCAGCGCGGTGTGGAGCGCGAGGTGCTGCCGGCCGCGCTGGATCTGGGCATAGGCCTGCTGCCGTCCTCGCCGCTCGGGCGCGGGGTGCTGACGGGCAAGTACCGGGGCGACTCGATGCCGCCGGACTCGCGCGGCGCCTCGGAGCATCTCGCGCCGTTCGTCGCGCCGTATCTCGACGACACGGCGAGCCGCATCGTGGACGCCCTGGCCACCGCGGCCGACGGACTGGCGGTGACGCCGCTCCAGGTGGCCCTGGCGTGGGTCCGCGACCGGCCGGGGGTGGCCGCGCCGATCGTCGGCGCGCGCAACGCGCAGCAGCTCACGGCGGCGTTGTCAGTGGAGACCCTTAGTCTTCCTGACGAGATCTGCCGGGCGCTCGACGATGTGTCGGCGCCCGTGCACCGCTATCCCGATCACGACTGGAGCACGCTGTGAGCACGGAGCCCGAGACCACGGAGGACACCGAGCCGGGGACGCCGGGCGCCGAGAGCACACCGGCCGGAGCTGCCCGGATCGGCCGAGGCGAGGGCGGCGAGGGCGGCGCCGAGCAGGGGGCCGAAGCGGGCGCCGGGGAGGGGGGCGGCACGGAGAGTGCCGAAGTGGGCGCCGGGGAGGGGGCCGAGCCCGCGGGGGCTGAAGCCGCAGACGGGCATGAGTCCGGCACCGAGGGCAGTGAAGCGCTCGATGGACAAACGTCCGACACCGAGGGCGCTGCAGCAGGCGCCGGGCAAGAGTCCGAAACAGAGGCCGCTGCAGCAGGCGCCGGGCAGGAGTCCGGCTCCGAGGCCGCTGCAGCAGGTGCCGCGCAGGTGTCCGAGGCCGAGGCCGAGTTGCGGGCCCAGCAGGCCGAGCGGGAGCGCATCGAACAGCGCAAGGCCGAGAAGAAGGCGCCCGTCGAGGCCGGCACCAAACTGAGCGGCAAGGCCGCCGACCTGCTCGCGGCCGTACGGGCCGTAGAGAGCGGCGAGAAGCCGGTGGCCACCGTGTTCGAAGAGCCCCGCCCCGCCCCCCGCCGCTCCGCCCCCGAGCCGGAACGGCGGCCCCAGC
Organism: Streptomyces sp. 378; assembly: GCF_030124145.1. Taxonomy (GTDB): domain Bacteria; phylum Actinomycetota; class Actinomycetes; order Streptomycetales; family Streptomycetaceae; genus Streptomyces. The sequence goes on along the minus strand of NZ_JASKMS010000015.1, from coordinate 16,023 downwards.
CGGTGGCGTCCGAGCCCGTCACCGCCCCAGTGGCTCCCGCGCCGGAGGCGGTCCTGTCCGTGAAGCGGGTGCTCGGCGAGGGCGGGGCCCCCGAGGTGCTCGCGCCGCAGATCGCCGCCGCGCTCGGCGAGGGAGCGGACGAACGGCTGCGCGCCGACCCCTGGCAGTTGCTGCGGATCCCCGGCGTGCGCCCCGAGCAGGCCGACGGTTTCGCGCGGGCCCTGCTCGGAGCCGAGTGCGGCCCGGACGACGAGCGGCGGGGCCGGGCCCTCACCGGTTGGCTCCTGGAGCAGGCGGCGCTGGCCGGGCACACCGCCCTGGAGATGTCGGCGCTCCTCGCCGCCCTGGCCCAGCGGGGCGTCCCGGAGCCCGACGGTGCCGTGCAGGACGCGATCGCGGAGGGCGAGGCCCTGGTCTTCCAGGACGCGCTGGAGGAGAAGGCCGCCGCCCCGGCCCGGAGCGACGAGGAGGGCGCGGCGGAGGACGAGGAGCGCCCGGTCCGTGTCCTGGTCGGACTGGAGCGGTACGCGCTGGCGGAGGAGAGCCTGGCCGACGGTCTGGCCCGGCTGGTCAACTCGGTGCCCAAGCAGGACGGTTCGGCCGAGGACTGGGAGCGGGCCGCCGCCGCTGCCCAGGGGTCGACGGCGGAGCTGATCCGCGCGGTCGCCGGTCAGGGCCTGGTGCTGCACACCGGCGGCGAGGCGGCTCTGGCCGAGCCCGCGGCGCTGCTGAACACCGCGCGGTCCCTCGGGCTGCGGGCCTGGGCTGCCGCGCACGGTCCGATCGGCCGCAACCGCTTCGCGGCCCTGCTGCGCCGGTCCGGCCCGGCAGCGGACGGCCCCGAGCGAGCGGACGAGACACCCGGCGGCGCCCCCGTGGCCACCGTCGCCGGACTGCTCTCCGGCCTCGAAGGGCCCGGCCGGGACGCGGACGGGGCCCTCGATCTCGATCTGCTCGTCGTGCTCGACGCGCCGCAGCTGGATGTCGAGGCGGCGGCGCTGCTGACGGAGTCGCTGCCGGACGGGGCGCGTCTGGTGCTGGCCGGGGATCCGGCGGTGCTGTGGTCCGTGGGACCGGGCCGGGTGTTCGCGGATCTGCTCACGGCACGGATCTGTCCCCAGGTGGCCTCACGGCGGCCGGATCCGGGGCCGCTGGGCGAGTTGGTCTCCGGTATCGGCATCGGCGAGCTGAACCAGGTCGAGGCCCCCGGCAAGGAGGTCGTGATCGTGCCGGTGCGGGACGCGGGCGAGGCCGTGCACCGGACGGTGCAGCTCGTCGTGGACTCGGTGCCGCGGGCGATCGGCGTACCGGCCGACGAGACCCAGGTGGTCACGCCGGGGCACGGCGGAGCGGTCGGGACGCGCGTACTCAACGCGGCGCTGAAGGAGCGGCTCAACCCCGGCCCGGGCCGCTTCGGCGGCTTCGACCCCGGCGACCGGATCGTCTACTCCCCCGTCCCCGGGCGTGCGCTGCCGGGCCGGGTGGTGAAGGCGGATGCCGAGGGGCTGCATCTGTCGTGCGAGGGCGAGGCCGTCGTCGTGCCGAAGGAGCGGGTGGAACAGACCGTGCGGCACGGTTGGGCGCTGACCGCGCACCAGGCCGTGGGGAGCCGGTGGCCCGCGGTGGTCGTGGTGCTGCCCGGTGACGCGGCGCAGGCGCTCAGCCGGCCGTGGGTGTACACGGCGTTCGGGCGGGCCGACCGGCATCTGTCCGTGGTGCACGGCGTGGAGCAGGCGCTCCCCCGGGCCGTGGCCGAGGTTCCGGCGAAGCCGCGGACCACCCGGCTTCCGGTGCTGCTCGCACCGCAGATCAGCGGTACGTGACGGGGTGGTGGTCACGGGCCGGGCCCGTGACCACCACCCCGGGGCCGCCTGCGGTGCGCTCAGCGGCGGTCCGCTTCCAGCGGTTCCAGGTCCTCGTCCTCGTCCAGGTCGCCGACGAGCTCGTCCTCGAGGTCTTCCTCGTCATCGTCGACGTCGTCGATCTCGTCGTCGAAGACGGCGCTGACGTCGAAGCGGCAGACCACCTGCTCCGCGTCGACCTGTTCGAACGGTGCCTCCAGCCACTCGCCGGGTTCGGCCGGCTCGTCCGCCGCCGTCACCCAGAGCGTGGAGTCGCCCTCCTCCAGCCCGAACTCCTTGTGCCGGGAGGCGATCTCGTCGGGTTCGAACTCGCCGAACAGCAGCCCGAGAGCGCCGTGCACCGTTCCGGAGGCCGGGGCGCCGTCATCGCCCTCCGCCGAGTCGATCCGCTGTGCGTGCGCCAGCAGCCGCTGAGGCTCGGCGACGGCGTAGTCACGACGGATCAGCACGCTCAGCGCGTTCGGTTCCTCGGGACCGGTGTACGGGGGCAGCGCGTCCTCCGCCCCGGGGATCTCGAAGGGCGTGACCTCGTCGTAGCGGTCGTAGAGCAGTTCGTCATACACCTCTGCGGCCGCGGCCAGCTGGTTGAACGCCTCGTAGACCGCCGGGTCGTCCTCTCCCGACCGGCGTTCGACCGCGGCCAGGTGGCGGTCGAGCGCGGTCTTGACCGCCTCGGCGGCGGCGCGTACCTCGGCAGCGGTGGGCTGCGCAGCATCAGACATAGTGCAGACGCTATCCGTACCTGGCCCCAGCCCGCACAATAGATGCGATGCCGGAATACGAATTTGTCGATGTGCACGTCCCTCGTGGGGTCTCCCGCAAGGAAACGGCACGTCTGCTGACCGACCACGCGGAGTACGGAAACTGGGAGTTGTACCGTCTGAGCCTGCTGCGCGACGGCAGCCGCAGGGTGCGGTTGCGTCGAAGGATCATCCGCCAGGTGCGGGCCACGTGGTGAGCTGAGACGGGCACGGGGAGAAATACATGACGGAGCGGGCCCCGCCTCCGCGGGGCCCGCTCCGTTTCCGGGGGGCCGTGTCAGGCCGAGGCGCGCGCCTTGCGGTAGAGGATCGCGCCCGCCAGCAGCGCGCCCGCGCCGGCCGGAAGGGCGAGGCCGAGCGGCAGATCGCTGCCGGTGCTGGCGAGCTGGGCGTCGCTCTTCGGCTGCGTCAGGAACTGGCCGTCCGGCTGGTTCCCGTGCGAGGAACCGCCAGGGGTCCCGAGGGCGGTGGCGGGCGGAGTGCCCGGGGTTCCGAGGTCGCCGGGGTGACCGGGGGTTCCGGAGCCGCCAGGGGTTCCGGGGTCGCCGGGGTGACCCGGCGTGCCGGGATCACCCGGATTGCCCGGGTTACCGGGGGCGCCCGGGTGGCCGGGATCCCCCGAGCCGCCCGGCTGACCGGGGGTCTCGTGACCGCCGCCGGGCGGGGTGCCGTGGTGGCCGACGCCACCGTTCGAGCAGCCGTTGCCCGTGCTGGGGTTGCCGACGCCGATGACGTCGACACTGTTGCCGCAGACGTTCACCGGCACGTGGACCGGCGCCTGGACGTGGTTGCCCGAGCCGACGCCGGGCGAGTCGGTGGCGTGACCGCCCGCGTGCGAGCCGCCGTGGGCGCCGTGTTCGCCGTATCCCCCCGACGACGACCCACCGCCCTGGTTGGCGCACGAGTTGCCGACCGACGGGTTGAGCACCCCGATGACGTTGACCGTGTTGCCGCAGACGTTGACCGGCGCGTGCACCGGCGCCTGCACCGAGTTCCCGGACAGCACGCCCGGCGACCCCGAAGCGGCGCCCTGGGCGCCCGAGTCGGCGTGCGCGGAGCCGCCCGCGGCGGCGATCACGCCGGTCGCGGCCGCCACGGTCATCAGACCCTTGCGGGTAGCCTGTCGCATTGCTGAATACCTGCCTTCGACCGTGTCTCGAATTCTTCTCGAATTCCTCGAAAGAAGCGTTCGGTCCCGGAGCGCATGGCACGCGCTCCGGGACCGATGGCTTGGAATCCCCCTCAGCGAGGGGAAAGCATCACTGGTTGATGCAGGTGTTGCCGAAGGCGGGGTTCAGCAGCCCGATCACGGAGACCGTGTTGCCGCAGACGTTCACCGGGACGTGAACGGGCACCTGGACAACGTTGCCGGACAGGACGCCCGGGGAGTGCACGGCGGCACCCTGGGCACCCGAGTCGGCGACGGCCATGCCCGCGCCCGCGAGAACCAGCCCACCGGTGGCAGCCGCAGCAGCGACGACCTTCTTGATCATTATTCCTCCTAGTTGGCAAAGCGACCCATCTTGCGATCGCATTACCTGTAACGAGGAGGGAGTAATGAGGCTACGAGCTTATCGTCGCATTCACTCTTCCCAGTAGATTCCGTACGCGCGAGCGAATAGGGCCACCGGCCGGGGCGGTTTCAGGACGCGTCGATGAAGCGGTCGAGCACCCGCACGCCGAACCGCAGGCCCTCCACCGGCACCCGCTCGTCCACGCCGTGGAACATGCCGGCGAAGTCCAGCTCCGGCGGCAGCTTCAGCGGCACGAAGCCGAAGCCGCGGATGCCGAGGTCGTCGAAGGACTTGGCGTCCGTCCCGCCGGAGAGCATGTACGGGATCGCCTTGGCCGTCGGGTCCTCGGCCACCAGCGCCGACTGCATCGCCGCCACGAGCGCGCCGTCGAAGGTGGTCTCCACGGCCTTGTCGGCGTGGACGTCCTCCCGCCGCACGTTCGGGCCGAGGATCCGGTCGAGGTCGGTGAGGAACTCCTCCTCGTGTCCGGGCAGGAAGCGTCCGTCGACGTGGGCGGTCGCCTCGCCCGGGATGACGTTGACCTTGTAGCCGGCGCCCAACTGCGTGGGGTTGGCCGTGTTGCTGAGGGTCGCGCCGATGAGCTTGGCGATGCCACCGAGCCTGGCGAGGGTCGACTCCATGTCCTCCGGGTCGAGCTCCGTACCGAGCGCGTCACCGAGTTCGTCGAGGAAGGCACGGGTGGTCTTCGTGACCCGCACCGGGAACGTGTGCCGCCCCAACCGCGCGACGGCCTCGGACAGCTCGGTGATCGCGTTGTCCCGGTGGATCATCGATCCGTGCCCGGCGGTGCCCGCCACGGTGAGCTTCATCCAGTGCATGCCCTTCTCGGCCGTCTGGATCAGATAGAGCCGGCGCTGCTCGCTCACGGTGAACGAGAAGCCGCCCACTTCGCTGATCGCCTCGGTGACGCCCTCGAACAGGTCGGGGTGGTTGCGGACGAGGTGCTTGGCGCCGTACGTGCCGCCGGCCTCCTCGTCGGCGAGGAACGCGAGGACGATGTCGCGCGGGGGCTTGCGTCCGCTGCGCAGCCGGTCGCGGACGACCGCGAGGGTCATCGCGTCCATGTCCTTCATGTCGACGGCCCCGCGGCCCCACACACAGCCGTCGGCGACCTCGCCGGAGAAGGGGTGGTGGGTCCAGTCGTCCGCGTTGGCCGGTACGACGTCGGTGTGGCCGTGGATCAGGAGCGCGGGCCGGGAGGGGTCCTCGCCCTCGATTCGTGCCACGGTGGAGGCGCGGCCCGGGTGGGACTCGAAGATCTTCGGTTCGAGCCCGACCTCGGCGAGCTTCTCGGCGACGTACTCGGCCGCCTTCCGCTCGCCCGGACCCGAGTGGTCGCCGTAGTTGCTGGTGTCGATCTGGATCAGCTCGCGGCAGAGGTCCACGACCTCGTCCTCGCCGGTGACGCTCCTGGCCGTGTCCGTCTCGCTCACGTGCTTCCTCCCGCTGTCACTGCTGGTGGGTCCCCCTCATCCTCCCTCTCCCGCGCCCGCACCCCAAGGGCACTCCCGGGCCGTCACGGGCCGTTCACGCCTCGCGGGGGCGCGGACGGGGGGTGATCGGCCACCCTGGAAAGCCTGGTAATGTTTACGTCGTCGCCGCGGGGAGGACCCGCGCGACAGACACCTTGTCCGGGTGGCGGAATGGCAGACGCGCTAGCTTGAGGTGCTAGTGCCCTTTATCGGGCGTGGGGGTTCAAGTCCCCCCTCGGACACATGAAGCTGAGGGCCGTGACCGCGAGGTCGCGGCCCTCGGTCGTTGCCGCGGAAAGGTGACCATGACCAGGCGTTCCTGTCCTTGCGGGCTCCCCCAGGACTACCAGGCGTGCTGTGGCCGGTACCACTCGGGTGCGGCTGCCGCACCGACCGCACAGGCGCTGATGCGGTCGCGGTACTGCGCCTTCGTGAAGCGGGACGCCGGGTATCTGCTGCGGACCTGGCATCCGCGGACGCGGCCCGGGACGCTGGAGTTGGACCCGGGGACGCGGTGGACGGGCCTGGAGATCCTGGGGACGACGGACGGGTCCGCGTTCCACTCCACCGGCGGCGTGGAGTTCCGGGCGTCGTACCGGGGCGGTTCGCTGCACGAGCGGAGCCGGTTCGAGCGGGTCGACGGTGCCTGGGTGTACGTCGACGGGGAGTTTCCGGCGTAGCCGCTACGGCGCCAGGATGTCGAGTTCCTGGAGGGCGCCGACCGTGATCTGGCGGGTCAGTTCCTCCGCCCGGACCGCGTCGCCGGCGCGGACCGCCTCGGCGACCTGGACGTGCAGGGTGACGGCGGCCGGGTCCGGGTCCTCGAACATCACGTCGTGCTGGGTGCGGCCGGTCAGGACCTCGGCGACGACGTCCCCGAGCCGGGCGAACATCTCGTTGCCGGACGCGTCCAGGATGACGCGGTGGAAGGCGACGTCGTGCAGGAGGTACCCCTCCAGCTTGTGGCCGCGCGAGTGGGCGACCATGCCGAGGGCGCACTCGGTGAGTCGCGCGCACTGCTCCGATGTGGCGTGCCGGGCGGCGAGACCGGCCGCGACCGGTTCGATCGCCGAGCGCAGCACCGTGAGGGACCGCAGCTGCCCGGGGCGGTCGGCACCCGCCAGACGCCAGCGGATGACCTGCGGGTCGTAGACGTTCCACTCGGACTTCGGGCGGACCGTCACTCCGACGCGGCGGCGCGATTCGACCAGGTACATGGACTCCAGGACGCGGACCGCCTCGCGCATCACGGAGCGTGACACATCGAAGCGCTGGGCGAGCTCGTCCGTCCGCAGCACGCTGCCCGGCGGATACTCACCCGCCGTGATCTCCGGTCCGAGGGTGTCCAGTACACGGCCGTGCAGCCCCCGGTCCGATGTGCTCATGCACTCAGCGTACGGGGTAGATCACGCAGCCAAAAGTCAGACTTATTCATCACTGCCTCTTGAATTAGTCGTACCTAATGGGTTTCAGTTGCGTCGACATCAGGTGTCGACCTCGGACAGCAGACAGTGAGGCAGCGATGAACACCCCCCATGTCGTCGTGGTCATGGGCGTAGCGGGCACCGGCAAGACCACCATCGGTCCCCTGCTCGCGGCCCGGCTCGGCGTTCCGTACGCCGAGGGCGACGACTTCCACCCGTCGGCCAACATCGCCAAGATGTCGGCCGGTACCGCGCTCACCGACGAGGACCGCCTGCCCTGGCTCGACGCCATCGGCGCGTGGGCGCACGGGCGGGCCGGGCTCGGCGGGGTGGTCAGCTGCTCGGCGCTGAAGCGGTCGTACCGCGACCGGCTGCGGGCCGCGGCTCCCGGCGTGGTCTTCGTACACCTCACGGGTGACCGCGCGCTGATCGAGGACCGGATGTCACACCGGCAGGGGCACTTCATGCCCACGGCACTGCTCGACTCCCAGTTCGCCACGCTCCAGCCCCTTGAGGCGGACGAGGCGGGAATCGGTGTGGATGTCGCGGGCGGCCCGGAGGAGATCACCGAACGGGCGGCGCACGCCCTGGCGGCCCTCCCCGAGCCCTCCCGGTAACCCCCGGCGCCTTCTCCCTCCCTCTCCCCTCCTCCCCAACACAAGGGAACCACCGTGACCAGACTCAGCGTCGAGATGCTGGCAGCGGACGCACCCGAGCCGATCACCTCGGCCGGTCACGCTCAGCTGGGCATCGCCGTCCTGGCGGGCATCGCCGTCATCGTCCTGCTCATCACCAAGTTCAAGCTGCACGCCTTCCTGTCGCTGACCATCGGGTCGCTGGCGCTCGGAGCGATCGCCGGGGCGCCGCTGGACAAGGTGCTCCTCAGCTTCAGCGCCGGCCTCGGTTCCACGGTCGCCGGTGTCGGTGTGCTGATCGCCCTCGGGGCGATCCTCGGCAAGATGCTCGCGGACTCCGGCGGCGCCGACCAGATCGTCGACACCATCCTCGCCAAGGCCGGCGGGCGGTCGATGCCGTGGGCGATGGTGCTGATCGCCTCGGTGATCGGGCTGCCGCTGTTCTTCGAGGTCGGCATCGTGCTGCTGATCCCGGTGGTGCTGATGGTCGCCAAGCGCGGCAACTACTCGCTGATGCGCATCGGCATTCCGGCGCTCGCGGGCCTGTCCGTGATGCACGGACTGGTGCCGCCGCACCCCGGTCCGCTGGTCGCGATCGACGCGGTCGGGGCCGACCTCGGCATCACGCTGGCGCTCGGCGTCCTCGTCGCCATACCCACGGTGATCATCGCCGGTCCGGTGTTCTCCAAGTACGCGGCCCGCTGGGTGGACGTGCCGGCCCCCGAGAAGATGATCCCGCAGCGCGCCTCCGGGGAGCTCGACAGGCGCCCCGGGTTCGGTGCCACGCTCTTCACGGTGCTGCTTCCGGTGATCCTCATGCTCGCCAAGGCGCTGGTCGACATCGTCGTGGACGACCCCGAGAACCCGGTGCAGCGCGTCTTCGACGTCATCGGCGCCCCGATGATCGCCCTGCTCGTCTCGGTACTGGTCGGCATCTTCACGCTGCTGCGGCCCGCCGGTTTCTCCAAGGAGCGGATCTCGCCGCTCGTCGAGAAGAGCCTCATGCCGATCGCGGGCATCCTGCTGATCGTCGGCGCGGGTGGCGGCTTCAAGCAGACGCTGATCGACACCGGTGTGGGCCGGATGGTCCTGGACATCTCCGAGAACTGGTCCATCCCGGCGTTGCTGCTGGCCTGGCTGATCGCGGTGGTGATCCGTCTGGCGACGGGTTCGGCGACGGTGGCCACGGTTTCGGCGGCCGGTCTGGTCGCCCCGCTGGCGGCCGACATGTCGAGCACGCACGCCGCCCTGCTGGTCCTCGCCATAGGCGCCGGCTCGCTCTTCTTCAGCCATGTCAACGACGCCGGGTTCTGGATGGTGAAGGAGTACTTCGGGCTGAGTGTCGGCCAGAACATCAAGACCTGGTCCGTCATGGAGACGATCATCTCGGTGGTCGCCGGCGGCCTCGTCCTGCTGTTGTCCCTGGTGATCTAGGAGAGTCGCGGCGATGACGGCTCATCCCCTCTTCGGCATCGGCGGCCGTACGGCCCTGGTCACCGGCTCCGGCCGGGGCATCGGACTCGCCCTCGCGCGCGGTCTGGCGGGGCCGGCTGCCCGGTCGTCCTGAACGGGCGCGACCAGGACCGGCTCGCCGAGGCCGCCGCCGAGCTTCCGGGCGACCGGGTGCACACGGCCGCGTGCGATGTGACCGACGGATCATCGGCGGCCTCGGTGGACCCCTCAGGGCGACGTGCTTACGGGCGCCACAAGGAGTGCTCCCGGTTCGCCCAGTCTCTGCTCACCCTGCCCGTGCGCATGCCCCTTCTGGACTCCGGGTCCGCCAGGGCCATGCCGATGTGGCCGGCCAGGACGATGCCGATGGTGAGGGCCAGCCAGTCGTGGACGAAGGTGGCGCTGGTGCGCCAGAGGATCGGGGTGAGGTGGGTGAACCACATCATCAGGCCGGTGGCGAGCATGACCAGTGTGGCGCCGGCGATCCAGGTCGCGTAGATCTTCTGGCCGGCGTTGAACTTGGCGGCGGGGCGCGACGCGTGGCGCTTGTCGCGGTGCAGGGCGGCGCGCAGCCAGGTGCGGTCGTGCGGGCCGAAGCGGTTGAGGCGGCCGAGGTCGGCGCGGAAGGCGCGGGAGGCGAGTCCGGCCAGGACGGGGACGGGCAGGGCGAGGCCCGACCACTGGTGCAGGGTGACGACGAGCGCGCGGCGGCCGACGAGTTCGGCGAGCTGGGGGATGTAGAGGCAGGCCGCGGTGACGACGCAGAGGCCCATCAGCGCGGCCGTGGTGCGGTGGATCCAGCGCTGCGCAGGGGTGAAGCGGCGCACATCGGCCGTGGCCGACGGCGCGTCAGCTCGTAGGCTCATCGTCCCGTCCGTTCGAGCGGCCCACCCAGGCGTCGACGTCGTAGCCGCGCTCCTCCCAGTAGCCCGGCCGGACCTCGTCGGTGACGGTGATGCCGGAGAGCCACTTGGCGGACTTGTAGAAGTACATGGGCGCCACGTAGAGGCGGACGGGGCCTCCGTGGGAGTGGCCGAGGTCCTTGTCCTGCATGCGCAGGGCGACCAGGACGTCGGCGCGGCGGGCCTGGTCGAGGGTGAGGCTCTCGGTGTACGTGCCGTCGAAGCAGGTGAAGCGGACGGCCTTGGCCGTGGGGCGGACCCGGGCCGCGTCCAGGATCCGGGACAGACGTACGCCCTCGAAGGGGGTGTCGGGGACGCGCCAGCCCGTGACGCACTGGACGTCGCGGACCATGCGGGTCTGGGGCAGGGCCTTGAGGCCGTCGAGGGTGTAGGTCGTGGGGCGGTCGACCAGGCCGTCCACGGTGAGGCGGTAGCTGCGGGCGTTCTTGCGCGGGACGGACGAGGCGACCGAGTAGTAGCGGAAGCCGCCGCCGTTCGGGAGCAGGCCGGTCAGGCCGGTGGGGTCCTTGTCGGCCGCGCCGCCGAGGAAGCCCTCCAGCCCGCGTTGCAGCGGGGGTGCGGCGACCACGCCGACGGCTCCCAGGGCGAGGGTGCCGAGGAAGACGCGACGGCCGATCGGGGTGCCCCGCTCTTCGGGGTGTTCGTCGTTCACACCCTGGTGTACGTCCTCGTTCACGTGCCCATTCGAGCACCCGCGGCCCCGGTGCGACAGGGATCGCGGGTGCTCGTCAGATTTCCGTAACCACTTCTTACGCGGGCCTCGTCAGGAGGAGGCCGCCTTGTCCAGCTGGAACGCCTCGTTGCCGAGGCCGATCCGGGCGTGCTTCTCGGGGGCGCGGGCGCGCAGCACCAGGCCGAGGACCACACCGGCGAGCGCGGCGAGGCCGATGACGCCGGGCAGCACCCAGCTCAGCGACGAGTCGGGGCCGGCGCCGACCAGCACCTCGAAGTCCTTCACCGTGTAGACGGCGATCACCAGCAGGGCGATGCCCGCCAGCGCGGACGTGACCAGCCGCCAGGCCTGGGCGCCGGCGGCGCCGCGGCGGACGAAGAAGACGACGACGGACAGGGACGCCGCCGCCATCAGCACGATCACGCCGAGGGCGCCGATGTTGCCGAACCAGGTGAACAGCTGCAGGACGGGTGTGGTCGGGTCGCCGGCCGGCTTGTCGTCGGCGACCGCGAAGGCGGCCACGACCACCACGGCCACGGCGGTCTGGAGCAGCGAGCCGGTGCCCGGGGCGCCGCTGCTGCCGCTGGTGCGGCCGAAGGCGGCGGGCAGCAGGCCTTCGCGGCCCATGGCGAAGGCGTAGCGGGCGACGACGTTGTGGAAGCTGAGCAGCGCGGCGAACATGCCGGTGACGAACAGGACGTGCAGGACGTCCGTGAAGGTGCCGCCGAGGCGGGACTCGGTGAGGAAGAACAGCAGCCCCGCGCTCTGCTTCTGGGATGTGCCGACGATGGCGGAGGGGCCGGTGGCCACGGTGAGGGCCCAGCTGCTCAGCGCGAAGAAGACGGCGACCCCGCCGACGGCGAGGAACATCACGCGCGGCACCAGGACGTGCGGGCGGCTGGTCTCCTCCGCGTACACCGGGGCCTGCTCGAAGCCGAGGAACGCGGCGATGCAGAAGCACAGCGCGGTGCCGACGCCGGCGCCGGTGAGGGTGTCCGGGTTGAAGGCGTGCAGGGACAGGCCCTCCTTGGCGGGGTCGGCGATCGCGGCGATGTCGAAGATGACGACCAGGAGCACCTCGATGACCAGCAGCACGCCCAGCACCCGGGCATTGACGTCGATCTTGAGCCAGCCCAGCAGCCCGACGGCGAGCGCGGCCACGAGGGCCGGTATCCACCAGGCGATGTCCACGTCGGCGTAGGTGGCGAGGAGGCCGGAGACCTCGAAGCCGAAGATGCCGTAGATGCCGACCTGGAGCGCGTTGTAGGCGACGAGGGCCACCAGGGCGGCGCTCGCGCCGGCGGTGCCGCCGAGGCCCCGGGAGACGTACGCGTAGAAGGCGCCCGCGTTGTGGACGTGGCGGCTCATCTCGGCGTAACCGACGCTGAACAGGATCAGGACGATGCCGAGGAGGACGAAGAGCAGCGGCTGGCCGACGATGCCCATCACCGCGAATGTAGTGGGCATGACACCCGCGACCACCATGAGGGGGGCGGTCGCGGCGAGGACGGAGAGCAGCAGCCCTCCGGTCCCGAGCCGGTCGGCGCGCAGGGCGCGCTCCTGCCCCTTGAACGTACTGATGCCGCCGGATGCGGCTGGGCTCGTTCTCGAACTGTCCGTGGTCATCGGGGTAAGCGTCCTCACTCTTCGGGGCGGGGGTGTCAGGCCGTGCCGAGCGCGCCGGCGCGGGCGGCGGCGAAGGCGGTGTGCGGGTCGCGGTCCGGGTACGACCAGGGGGCGGGGGTCGCGTAGCGGCCGATCCGGTGGAACAGGGCGGCGGCCTCGGCGCCCCGTCCCTCGCAGACCTTGGCGTGGGCGAGGAAGTTCAGGTCGACCAGCCGCCGCGGGTGTCCCTCCAGCTCCCACTCCAGCCACCAGTCGAAGGCGGCCTTCATGACCTGCCGGGCGCGGCGCCCCGCCCAGTGGCCGGAGGCGGCCGGGTCGGCGGGTTCGTGTCCGGCGGCGGCCAGCACGCGGTAGCGCTCGGCGTGCGCGATGACCGGCAGGATCGCGAGCGGGGAGTCGGCGGGTGCCTGTTCGGCGGCCCAGTTGGCGAAGTCGTAGACCTCGTGCAGCGGGTCCGGGCCGGCCTCGGTGCGGCGGTCGGCGAGCCGGGCGACCATCAGGTGGTGGGCGTGGTGGTGGTCGGCGTACCGGCCGCGGACCGCTTCGAAGCCGCGGATCACGTCCTGGTCGCTGCCGACCGCGCACTCCAGCATGAGCAGGCCCAGCCACGGGGTGGGGTCGGCGGGGGCACGGGCCGCGGCGGCCTGGCAGTGCTCGCGGGCGCGGACCGGCTTGGCCTTGCCGTGCAGGACGCGCCGGACCTCGGCGAGGGCGAGCAGCACGGAGGCGTCGGCGGACTCGGGTTCGGCGAGCAGCCACTCCCGGGCCCATGCGGCGCAGTAGGACTCGCGCGCGAGGACGGTGACGCGGTGGCCCCGCCGGTCCCAGTCGTCGCCGGTGTGCGCCAGCAGGGAACGGGCGCTCTGCCAGCGGCCCTGTGCCAGTGCGGCACGGGCGGCCACGAGGTCGGCGTCGTCGAGGGCCTCGTCGAAGGCCTGCGCCGCACGTCTGCGGCCGCGGCCGCGGCCGAGGGGAGGCGGGGGTGGGGACACCGCGAACTTCCTCACGCGCTCTTCTTGTGTTCCGGCTCACGGCGGCAGAGGGAGCGCGTATGAGCGCAGCGCCATGAACTGATCACACACAGCCAAGCCGCAGCCAAGGGTCGCCGTCAAGGGCCGCAAGGACGTTACACGCGTCAACTGCCGTTACTCGTGAGCGAATTGTGACCCGACAGGCAGGGGAGGCCGACGTGACAGTGATCCGATTTTTCCCTTTCGCCCTTTGTGACCCACGTCATGGCGCGGGCTGTCATCGCCCCCGACGATGGCATGACGTACGGGCGCGCCGGGCGGAGCCGGCCGGTACTGTCGGCCCCTACGCAACCGTGACCCGACCTGACGATCGAGGTACACCGCGTGTCGGTTGTAGTTCTGGCGCTCGCCCTGGGCGCCGCGTGCTGTCTGGGCTTCGGATTCGTCCTCCAGCAGAACGCGGCTCAGCGGGCCCCGCTGAGCGACTTCCTCTCCTTCCGGCTGCTGATCGACCTCGCGAAGGTGCCGCGCTGGCTCGGCGGCATCGCGCTGATGGTGGTCGGCATGGGGCTCGGCGCCGCCGCACTGGGGCAGGGTGAGCTGTCGCTCGTGGAGCCGCTGCTCGCGACGAACCTGCTCTTCGCGCTCGCCCTCTCCCGCCGGCAGACCCGGCAGCCGCTGGGCCGCCAGGGCTGGGCCGGCCTCTTCCTGCTGGCGGGCGGGGTGACCGCGTTCATCGTGGCGGGCCGGCCGGAGGGCGGTGCCGCGACGTCCGATCCGGTACGGCAATGGGTGATCATCGGGGTCATGATCGGTCTCGCCCTGCTGCTGACGGCCCACGGCAGGCGGTCCCGGCTGAGCTCCGGCCCGGTGCTGCTGGCACTGGCCGCCGGGCTGCTCTACGGCGTGCAGGACGCGCTGACCCGGGTCAGCGGGCAGAAGGTCTCCGAGGGCGGCCTCGCCGCGCTGCTCACCGGCTGGGAGCCGTACGCGGTGCTCGCGCTGGGCGTCACCGGGCTGGTCCTCGTGCAGAGCGCGTTCGAGACCGCGTCCCTGCGCGCGTCGCTGCCGGCCCTGACCGCGGCCCAGCCGCTCGCCGGGATCGTCTGCGGCGTCGGCTTCCTGGGCGACCGGCTGCGCACCGACGCGGCGGCCCTGGGCTGGGAGGCCGGTGGTCTGCTGGCCGTGGTCGCCGGGATCGTGCTGCTGGGTCTGCATCCGGCGATGCCGCAGGGGGCACCGGAGCGGGCACGGGTGGCCGCACCCGCGGTGAGCCCCGCCTCGCCCTGACGGACCGCGGCCCACGGCGGGCACGCGCCCTGCTTGGATGAGGGCATGAGCGCTGCTGACGAGATCCTCGACATCGTCGACGAGAACGACCGGGTCGTCGGGCGGTTTCCGCGCGGTGAGGTCTACGCCCGGGGCCTGCGCCACCGCTGCGTGTTCGTCCAGGCCCGGGACGCCCGGGGCCGCGTCTTCGTGCACCGGCGCACGCCCACCAAGCTGGTCTTCCCCTCCCTGTACGACATGTTCGTCGGCGGAGTCGTCGGCGCGGGCGAGTCCTACGACACCGCGGCCCTGCGGGAGGCCGAGGAGGAACTGGGCGTGACCGGCCTCCCCCTGCCCCGGCACCTCTTCAGGTTCCTCTACGACAACGGCTCCGGACAGAGCTGGTGGTCGGCGGTCTACGAGGTTCGCTGCGAGCTTCCCGTACAGCCGCAGGCCGAAGAGGTGGCCTGGTACGACTTCCTGCCCGAGAGGGAGGTCGAGCGGCGCCTGGACGACTGGGAGTGGGTGCCGGACGGCCTGGCGGCGTACGAGCGGCTCAAGGCGTTCCGGTCGGCCGGCTGACGCGGAGCCGGGCCGGGCTCCCGGGTAGGGTCGCGCACGTGATCGAGTTCGTGCGGAACGTCCGATTGTGGTTCGCGCCCGCCGAGGTCCGGGAGGACGGCGAGACGCCCGACTACCGGTTCTCCCTGGCGAACGAACGCACCTTCCTCGCCTGGCTGCGCACCGCGCTCGCGCTGATCGGCGGCGGCTTCGCCGTGGACCAGTTCCTGCCGGATCTGCGCTGGGGCTGGCGGGTCGGGCTGGCGCTCGCCCTGCTGGCGGCGGGCGTGCTCTGCTCGCTGCGGGCCGTCAACCACTGGGTGCGCTGCGAGCGGGCCATGCGCCGGGGTGAGGATCTGCCGGTGTCGCGGTTCCCGGCCCTGCTGAGCCTCGTCGTCGCCGTCGTGGCGGTCGCCATGGTCCTGGTGGTGCTCGTGGGGTGGGAGGGGTGAGCGCCCCGGCCGCACGGCGGCGGGACCCCGACCGCGATCCCGGACTGCAGCCCGAGCGGACCCGGCTCGCGTGGCGGCGTACGACGCTGTCGGGGACGGTCGTCGCCGTGCTCGCGGTGAGGACCGCGCTGCACGGCGGGGTGTCGGCGGCCTCGGCCGTCTCGTGCGCTCTGTGCTGTGTGCTGTGGCTGGGCTTCCTCGGCATCGCCCACCGCCGGATCCGCATCCTCGCCGCCGCGTCGAGCCCCGTGGCGTTCGCGCCCCGGCACGCGACGGCGGCGATGCTGTGCACGGTGGCGATGGCGGCCTGCGGCGCCGCCCTCGTCCTCTAGGCCGCTTCTGATGGATCTCCGCGGCGTCGCGACGCCCGGCACGCTCCCCCGTTCTCGGCTTCGCTCGAACGGGAG
>NZ_JASKMS010000014.1 GCF_030124145.1 Streptomyces sp. 378 | reverse complement strand
CAGGGGGGACCCCCAGAGCACGCACCGAACGCCGCTCCTTCTCCCACGGAGATCCATCAGAAGGGGCCTAGCCCCGTCCGGACGCCTCTGACCAGCCGTGCGGCCGGTCAGGAGGATCTGGCCAGGGCAAGGACGACGTTGTGACCGCCGAAGCCGAAGAAGTGGCTGACGGCGACGCGGACGTCCTGCCGACGGGGCTCCTTTGCAGTTGCCCCAGCGTCAGGTCGGGCCGGATCTCGTCCTCCGGGACGCGGAAGGCGCTGGTCAGGATGGAACGGACGGTGGTGTGGGTGTCCGGAACGGCGTTTCCTTGCTGTGGTCAAGGGTGGGCGGGGGCGGACCGGGTGAGTTCGGCGATGCCGGCGTCGAATCCGATCGGCGGCTCGAAGCCGAGGTCGCGGCGGGCGGCGGTGAGGTCGAAGTAGTGCGGATGGAGCAGTTCCGCGACGAGGAAGCGGCTCAGGGCGTGGGTGCGGGTGCTCCGTGCCGCGCGCAGGAGCGCTTCGCCGGCGCCGGCTGCGGCGGTCGCGAGCCGGGGCGGCAGGGCGCACCAGCGGGCGTCGAGACCGGCGGCCCGCAGGAAGTGCCGGGTGATCTCGCGCAGCGGACGCGGATCGTCCTGGCCGATGAAGTAGGCGCGGCCGCCCGCCTGCTCCGGTGACTGCCGTAGCCGGTCCAGGGTGAGCAGATGGGCGTGGGCGGCGGTACGGACATGGGTGGTGTCGACGAGGTTGGAGCCGTCCCCCGGCATCGGCAGCCGGCCGACCCGCACGGCACGCGCGAGGGCGGGGACGAAGTGGGGGTCGCCCGGCCCCCAGATGATGTGCGGGCGCAGCGAGACGGTGGCCAGCTCCGGGCCGTGCGCGGCCAGCACCAGGGCCTCGGCGCGGGCCTTGGTGGCGGGGTAGGCGGCCAGGTGGCAAGGGGCGTGGGGGAGGCTCTCGTCGACCCCTTCCAGGCCGCCGGGCCGGAAGGCGACGCTGGCCGTCGAGGTGTAGAGGAGCGTGCGGACGCCGTGGACGCGGCACTGCTCGATCACATGGCGGGTGCCGACGACGTTGGTGGCCCAGTAGGGCCGCGGCGGGCCGCTGACGCCGGCCAGGGCGGCGTTGTGGACGACGGCGTCGCACCCGGCGACGGCGCGCGAGACCGCCGCCGGGTCGGCGAGGTCGCCCACGTGCTGCTGGACGTCGAGCTCCTCCAGCGCGGTGCTCGGGCGGCGGCACAGGGAGGAGACGACGTCGCCGCGTGCGCGCAGTCGACGGCAGATCTCCCTGCCGAGGAAGCCGCTCCCGCCGGTGACCAGTACCTTCATCGGCTCCTCCCGCGCAGGCGCCGGGCGGCCCAGCCGGCCAGGCGCATGCGGTCGATCTTGGAGTTGTGCCGGGGGTCGGTGGGGAAGCGGGGGCGGATCAGCAGGGCGCCGACGCGGTGGCCCTCCGGATGGTCCTTCAGGGCCGCGCGCACGGCTGCCAGGGCAGCGGCGCGGGAGGTGGAGGGCAGGGGTTCGACGCACAGGACGGGCAGTTGGCAGACGGCCGTGCCGACCCCGACCAGGGCGGTGCGCCGGATGCCGGGTGCGGTGTCCGCGGCCGCCTCGATGTCCTCGGTGGCCAGGGTGAAGCCGGAGCCGGTGACCAGGTGGGCCTTGCGGCCGAGGAACCACAGCCGGCCCTCGTCGTCGAGCCGGCCCAGGTCCCCGGTGCGGTGCAGCACGCCGTGGTCGGTGTCGCTCTTGGCGACGGCGTCGGCGTCGGGACGCGCGTGGTAGACGGGGCTGACGGTGGGACCGGAGACGGCGATCTCACCGAGCCCCGTGGCGTCGGCGTCCAGGATCCGGGCGCGGAGGCCGGGCAGGGATCGGCCCAGACAGGTGCCGGCGTGCCCGGCTGGCGGCCGGTCGCGCGTGGCACGCAGGTCGTGGTCGTCGATCGAGGAGACGGGCAGGCACTCCGTGGCGCCGTACACGCTGAGGATCTCGGCGTCGTCCGGAACGGCCTCGCGCAGGGCTTCGGCGAGGCGGACGCGCAGCGGGGCGCCGAAGGACAGGACCTGCCGTACCGAGGGAAGCGTGACGCGGTGGCGGGCACAGTGGCGGGCGATCAGGGTGAGGACGGCGGGAGACGCCAGCAGGATGCTCGCCCGGTGTTCCAGGATCGGCCCGACGAGTTCCTCCGGCGAGGTGCGGGCGGGGGCCAGGTGGTTGACGGCCGGGGCGAGGGTCGTCATCCCCAGCAGCGGGCCGAGCAGCGTGACGGGCAGGAACCCGGCGAGGAGTACGTCGTCGGGCCGGGGGTCCATCAGAGTCGTCAGCGCGTCGAGCTGGCCGGCCAAGGTGCTGTGGCGGTACTCCGCCCCCTTGGGCCGTCCCGTGGAGCCGGACGTGAAGGCGATGAGGGCCGGTCCGTCGCCGTCGGGCTCCCGCGTCTGCGGAAGCGGGCCGTCGGCGGCCGGCGCTCGGGTGACCAGCCGCCGCGCCCCGGGGAGCGGTGGGGATCCGGTGACCAGGGGGATCCGGACGTGGGGGCGGCCCCACCCCAGGGCCCGGCGCCCGAGGTGGGCCAGCGGTTCCCCGACGAAGACGTCCGGGGCGACGTCCTCCAGGCAGCGGCCCACCTCGGCGCGCGGTTCGATCAGCACGGGGACGGCGCCGAGGAGGCCGAGGGCGTAGGAGACGGCGGTGAGGTCGTGGGCGTCGCGGGTCATCACGACGGCCTTGTGGCCGGGCCGGACCCCCGCGTCGCGCAGGGCCCGCGCGAGGTGGTGGCAGCGGCCCACCAGCTCGCCGCGACGGGTCGTGCGGGAGGTTCCCTTGCGGCATTCGACGAGGGCGACGGCATCGGGCCGGTCGGCCAGGCGTGCGGCGATACCGGGAACGGTCACGGTGCCCCCTGGAGGAAGTCGCGGATGAGGTCGCTCAGTTCGGCCGCGGCGTCTTCCATCACGAAGTGCCCGGCGTCGGGGAAACGGTGGATGACGGCGTGCGGGTGGCGGCGCGCCCACTCCTCCAGCAGGACCGGGGTGAACACGGGATCGCGCATGCCCCAGCCGATGAGCAGCGGCAGCTCCGCCAGACCCGGTCCGGCACCGGGAGGGTCGAGCAGCCGCCAGACGGGGTCCGACGGGCCGCGGGGGATCGCGCGCACGGCGTCCGTGACGGCCCTGCGTTCCCGCCTGCGGACGTAGGGGCGCAGGAACGCCCGGCGCTCGGTCGGCGGCAGCGGGCGGTGCACCCCGGCGTGGACGGCGACGCGGGCGAACGCGTTGGTGGCGTGGACGAATTCCGCGACCGGCCGGTGGTCACGGATCCAGCGCAGGTAGAACGGCAGCCGGAAGCCGTCCGGGAAGGGGAAGGCCAGGGTGTTGCAGACGACCAGCCGGGCCACGACCCCCGGATTCCGCAGCGCCCAGGCGATGCCGAGCGGGCCGCCCCAGTCATGCAGGACGAACGTCCAGCCCCGCTCCGGCAGGCCCGCGTCCCGCACCAGGTGGCGGTGGAGACCGTCCAGGCCTTCCAGCTGGGCCTCGTAGGGGTCAGGGACGCCGTCCGCCGGCCGCAGATGCCGGGACAGCCCGAAGCCCGGCAGGTCGGGTGCCACGCAGCGGGCGTGCGGGGAGAGCCGGCGCAGCAGCGCGCGCCAGACGTAGCTCCACGAGGGGTTGCCGTGCAGGAACAGCACCGGCGGGCCGGAGCCGAGGTCGAGGTAGTGCTGTCCGGTGACCGGCACCCGCCGCCAGTGCCGGGGCTCCGGATAGCCCGGCAGCAGCCGTGCCCGGGTGGTGGCATCCGGTACCGGGGCGTGGCCGGCTCGTGCGGTCACCACCGGACGACAGCCAGGCCGAAGCTGAAACCACTGGCCAGGCCGATCATCCCGACCAGGTCCCCGCTCTCGATGCGGTCGGCCTCCCGGGCCTTGGCCAGTTGCAGGGGCAGGGACGCCGCCGCGCAGTTCCCGTGCTCGGCCACCGCTGGCATGCACCGGTCCTCGGGGAGGGAGAACGAGTCGATCACCTCGCGGTACTGCGGCATGGCGATCTGGTGGAAGGCGATGAAGGCGAAGGCGCCGCAACGCGCCGCTTCCAGTTCCTCCCCGGCCGTGTCCAGGATCCGGGGGAGCACGTCGAGCGCGCTCTGCCGCAGGTCCCCGTTCAGGCGCAGGGTGGTGTGGTCGTCGTGGACGGAGAGGTGGTGCATGCTTCCTCCGCCGGCCACCGTGCACGCCTGCCAGGCCGGGGAGTTGCTGACGAACCGCAGGGACAGGATGCCGGGGTCGCCGTCGCCCGCGGGGCCGGCGGTGAGCACCATCGCGGCGCCGGCGTCGGAGGCGGTGTAGCCGGGCAGGGCCCTGAACAGATCCTCCCGGGTGGGGGCGTGCCAGCGGGTGGCCAGGGTGGAGGGTTCACCGCAGGCGATGAGGACCGTGCGGTAGCGGCCGGTCTCGATGAACGACGCGGCCACCTCCATGGCGTTGAGGAAGCTGTTGCAGGCGTTCTTCACGTCGAACACCGGGCAGGAGGCGCCCAGTTTGGTGGCCACGATGTGGGCCGTGGCGGGTTCGACCAGGTCCTGCGAGGTCGAGGCGAACAACAGCAGGCCGATGTCGTCGATCTTCAGGGCCGCCTCGTCCAGCGCCGAGCGGGCGGCCTTCACGGCGAGGTCGGAGGCGTTCTCGCCGTCCTCGTGCACATGGACTCCCCGGACCCCGGTCAGATCCTCCAGCAGACCGGGCGACGGTGCGTAGCCACCGGTCTCGGTGATCTTCACGCGGATCTCCTCCAAGGTCCGGTAGCGGGACGGAAGATGAGCGGAAACGGCGGCGATGCGCGCGCGGAGGGCTTCGGGCACCGCGTCACCGTAACGACGCGCTGTACGCCGCCGGGCCGGAATGCCGTTTGTGCGGTGGTCTCCACCCCAACGAGTGATCCGCAGCGGATTCTTCGTTCCCCGAACCCGTCCCAGCCGCACCATATGACCCGCAACCGGCACGGGAAGACAGGGGACTTGACGATGCACCAGCTCGAACGAGCCGTGGCGGTGGTGGGTGTCGGCTGTCGCCTTCCCGGTGGCGTCACGGACCTGGACGGACTGTGGTCCGTGCTGCGTGACGGGCGGGACGTGGTCGGCGAGATGCCCGCCGACCGGCTGCCCCGGGACCGCACCGTCGACCCGGGTCCCGTGCGGCCCGGCCGCAGCTACACCGCCGCCGGCGGTTTCCTCGACGACGTGGCCTCCTTCGACGCCGCCTACTTCGGCATGTCGCCCGCGGAGGCCCGGCACATCGACCCGCAGCAGCGGCTGCTCCTGGAGATGGCCGCCGAGGCACTCGACGACGCCGCCATCCCCGCCGAGTCACTGGCCGGGTCGGACACCTGCGTGTACGTGGGCGTCTCCGACCCCGGCTACGGCGTGAGCCTGTCGATGATGCAGAACCACACCAGCCCGCACACCATGCCGGGCGCCACCCTGTCCATCACGGCGAACCGGATCTCGTACGCCTTCGACCTGCGCGGCCCGAGCATGGCCGTCGACACGGCCTGCTCCTCCGCCCTGGTCGCCCTGGACCGGGCCTGCCGCACCCTGCGCGAGGGCACCGGCCGCGTCGCCCTCGTCGGCGGTGTCAACGTGCTGTCCAACCCCTACTCCTTCGCCGGGTTCTCCTACGCGAACATGCTGTCCCGGCGCGGACGCTGCGCGGCGTTCTCCGCGGACGCCGACGGCTTCGTCCGAGCCGAGGGCGGCGGGGTGGTCGTCCTCAAGCGCCTCGCGGACGCGGTGGCGGACGGCGACCGCGTCCACGCCGTACTGGCCGCCACCGGCAACAACACCGACGGCCGCAGCACCGGCATGATCGTGCCCAGCGCCGAGACCCAGGAGGCGCTGCTGCACACGGTCTACGCCGAGGCCGGCATCGACGCGGACGACCTGGTGTACGTCGAGGCCCACGGCACCGGCACACAGGTCGGCGACCCCGCGGAGGCCGAGGCCATCGGCCGGGCGCTGGGCCGGCGCCGCCGCCGCGGCCCGCTGCCGATCGGCTCGGTGAAGTCGAACGTCGGCCACCTCGAACCCGCCTCGGGCATGGCCGGCCTGCTGAAGGCCATCCTGGTGCTGCGCCACCGGCTGGTACCGGCGTCCCTGCACGCCCTTCCCCTCAACCCCCGCATCGACTTCGACGGCCTCGGACTCGCCCCCGCCGTCGAGCCCGTACCGCTGGAGCCGGGCGAGAGGGCCGCCGTCGGCGTGAGCGCCTTCGGCTTCGGCGGGGCCAACGCCCACGCCGTCCTCACCCCGCCCGCCGCCGCCCGGGATCCCGAGCCGGGCCCGGCGCCGCAGGGCCGCCCGCTGCCGCTGGTCGTCTCCGCGCGGTCGCCCAAGGCGCTGCAGCAGATGACCGCCCGCATGGCGGAGCGGCTGCGGAACACGGCGCCGGAGGAGTTCTACGACCTGGCTCGTACCAGCACCGTACGCCGCACCGCGCACCCGCACCGCGCCGCCGTCCTGGCCGCCGGGCCGCAGGACGCCGCCCGGCAGCTGGACCGGCTGACGGCCGGGGAACCCGCCCGCGGGGCCGTCGTACGCAAGGGCGAGCGGGACGGAACCGCGTTCGTGTTCTCCGGCAACGCCTCCCAGTGGCCGGGCATGGCCGCCGACCTGCTGGAGAGCGAACCGGCCTTCCGCCGGGCCGTCGAGGAGGCCGACGCGGCCCTGGCGCCCCACCTGGGCTGGTCGGTGACCAAGGAACTGGCCCACCCGCGCCCCCGGACGTGGCAGCGCACCGAGATCGCCCAGCCGGTCCTGTTCGCCGTGCAGGTCGGCCTGACCGCACTGCTGGCCTCGCACGGGGTGCGTGCGCGGGCGGTGACCGGACACAGTGTCGGCGAGGTCGCCGCCGCCCACACCGCCGGAGCCCTGACACTGGAGCAGGCGGCGCTGGTGATCGCCGAGCGCAGCCGCACCCAGGGCGCCACCGCCGGCCGGGGCCGCATGGCCGCCGTCGGCCTGCCCGAGGCACAGGCTCGCGAGGAACTGCTCCGTCACGACGGGGCACTGGAGATCGCGGGCATCAACAGCGACCGTGACGTGACCGTCGCCGGGGACGCCGACACGCTGGCGGCCTGGGGGGCCGAACTCACCGGCCGCGGTGTCTTCTTCCGCGAACTGGACCTGGACTACGCCTTCCACAGCCGGGCCATGGACCCCATCGGGGAACCCCTGCTCGCCGCACTCGACGGCCTCGAACCCGCCCCGGCCCGCATCCCGTTCCTCTCCACCGTCACCGGCACCCCGCTGAACGGGACCGAACTCGACGCCGAGTACTGGTGGCGCAACGTCCGCGAACCCGTCCGGTTCGCCGAGGCCGCCGCCCGCCTCGCCGACGGGCACGCCGGCCTCCTGGTCGAGATCGGCCCGCACCCGGTGCTGCGCCCCTATCTGCGCCACACCGGCGCCACCTGCGTGGCCACCCTGCACCGCGACGGGGACGGCCCCCGCGAGACCGCGGCGGCCGTCGCCGCGGCACTCGCCGCCGACACCGCGACCGACTGGAGCCACCACTTCCCCCGCCCGGGCCGGGTGGTCGACTTGCCCGCCTACGCCTGGCAGCGCGAACGGCACTGGCACGGCGCCCCACAGGACCTCGTCAAAGCCGCCATCGGCAGCGGCCTGCTGGACCATCCGCTGGTGGGCGAGCGGATGCCCGCCCCGCACCCCGTGTGGCACGGCACCGTCGAACCGCAACTGGTGCCCTGGCTGGGCGACCACAGGATCGGCGACGACGTCCTCATGCCGGCCGCCGCCTACGTGGAGATGGCGTTGAGCGCCGGCCGGCGCGCCCTGGAACGCCCGGTCGAGGTACGGCACCTGGAGATCGGCCGTCCGCTGTCCGTGCCGTGGCCCGACCCGACGCCGGTCGCCCTGCAGACCTCGGTCACCCCCGACGACGGCGCCGTCACCATCAGCGTCCGTGAGGAACACGGCGGGGAGTGCGTGCCCGTCGTACGCGCCCAGGTCCGGACCCTGCTCGGCACGGCACCCGCCCCGCTCGACGTCGACGCGCTCCGAGCACGCTGCGACCGCGGCCTCGACGGTCCGGACTTCTACCGGACCTGCCACGGCATCGGGCTGAACTGCGGTCCCGACTTCCAGCTCATCGACCACATCGACGCCGGCGACGACGAGGTGCTGGTCAGCTACCGGCTGCGGCACGACACCGACGCCTACACCGCCCACCCCGTCCTGATCGACGCGCCGCTCCAGGCCACCGTGGCCCTCGCCGGGGCGCAGGCGGAGTCCGCCGCGTTCCTGCCGACCGTGTTCCGGTCCGTCCGCGTGTGGCGCACGCCCGCGCCCACCGGCGTCGTGCACCTGCGCCGCCGCAGCCGCAGCGCCAACGAGATGTGCTGGGACATCACCTACGCCGACCCGGACGGCACGGTCACCGCCGAGATCGAGGGCTGCCGCACCCGCCGCGGCCACATGATCGAGCGCGTCCCGCTGACCGTCCAGCACACCGTCCTGCGGGCCGCCCCCCACCCGGCACGTCGCGCCGCGCCCTCCCCGCTTCCCGAGCCCGTCGAGGTGGGGCGCGCGGCCGAACCGCGCATCGCCGCCGCCCGCGCCGCCCTGGACGACGACGGCCACCGCCGGTTCACCGCCGCCGCGGAACAGGCCGGCGCCCACTGCTGGGCGGAGACGCTGCGCGGACTTCTCACCGACCCCTCGGCCCCGTTCTCGATGGCCGACCTGGTGGCCGGGGGCATGCAGCCCCGGCACCGGCGGCTCGCGCGGCTGATGCTCCCCCTGCTGGCCGAGCACGGCCTCGCCCGGCAGGCGGAGGACACCTGGCAGCTGTCCGGCGCGCAGACCAGGGCGGAGGCGCTGCTGCGCGACCTGGTGGAGGACCATCCCGCGTTCGGCGCCCGCACCCTGCTCCTCAACCGGCAACTGCGCCGACTGCCCGACGTGGTGCGGGGACGCGCCGACGCCCGCGAACTGCTGCCCGCCGCGGACGGCACCTTGGAGCTACTCCACGAGACGGACCCGGCCCACCGCTTCACCCACCGCGTCGTGCAGGCGCTGCTCGGCGACATCGTCGCCCGCTGGCCGGCCGACCGTCCGCTGCGCGTCCTGGAGTTCGGCGCCACCACCACCGCCCTGACGGCAGCCGTCCTCCCCGTCCTCCCGGCCGACCGGACCCGCTACACCTGCACGGCCGCCGCCCCGAGCGTGCTCACCCGCGCCGAACACCGCTTCGCCTCCCACGACTTCGTCGACCACCGCACCCTGGACCCGGACGCCGACCTGATCGGCCAGGGCCTGCCCCCGGGCGGTTTCGACCTCGTCCTCGCGGGCGACGCCCTGCACGCCACCACCGATCTGGCCGCGACCCTGAGCCGGCTGCACGGCATGCTGGCCCCCGGCGGGCACCTGCTGGTCACCGAAGCTCACCACGCCCGGCTGCAAGCCCTGCTGTCCGGCGCGCTGAACAACTTCTGGGAGCGCGGCGACCACACCCTGCGCCCGGCCTCCCGCATCCTGCCCCGCGACGCGTGGGCACCGTTGCTGGCCCGGTGCGGTTTCCCGCGCGTGGCGCAGACCGGGCCCGAGGACCGTTCCGTCCTGCTCGCCGCGGCGGACCACGGCCCCGTGCCCGATTCGGAGCCGCTGCGGACGGGTCCTGGCGCCGCCTGGGTGGTCGCCGTGGAAGACGCCACCGAGCTGCCGACCGCCCAGGCGCTCACCGCCCACCTGGGGGAGGCCACCGTGGTCACCGCGCCCGACGGTGCCGCCGCCTGGAAGGCGGTCCTGCCCACGGCCCCCGATCCACACCTCGTCCTGCTGCTCGCCGAGACCGGCCCGCACAACACCGTCGCGCCGACCACCCGTCGCGCGGCGATGCTGCGATCCCTGGCCGCCGCCTGCGACGACCCGCAGGGCCGCACCGGCCCCGGCATCTGGCTCGTCACTCGCCCCACCGGGCTGTTCCCGGCCCCGGAACAGCCGACGCACCCGGTCGACGCGGCCGTCTGGGCGGCCTGCCGCACCCTCGCCAACGAGCGGCCCGACCTGCGCCTGCGACGTCTGTCCTGCCACCGCACCGGTGACGCCGGCGCCGACGCCCGCCGCCTGGCCGGGGAACTGCTCGCACGCGGCGACGATCCGGCCGCCCGGGAGGACGAGATCGTCCTGACCGCCGACGGCCGATTCGTCCCCCGGCACATCCAGCATCCGGCCGACGAGCCCCCCGGCGTTCCGGCCGGTGCTCCGTTCATCCTGGAAGCACGCGACCCCGGCCTGCGCAGGCGGCTGGTCTGGCGGCAGACGGACCTTCCCGAGCCCGGCCCGGGAGAGGTCGCCCTCGAGATGCGGGCCGTGGCCCTGAACTACCGCGACCCCATGCGGGCCAACGGCCTGCTGCCGCCCGAGGCGGTGGAGAACAGCCCCATCGGCCGCGGGCTGGGCACCGACGGCGCCGGCGTCGTGCGCGCCGTCGGAGAGGGAGTGCGAGATCTGAAGCCGGGGGACCGGGTCTGCGGCCTGGTGCCCGCCGCCCTCGCCTCCCACGCGACGGCCCCCGCCGCCGCCGTCGTCCGCATCCCCGACGGGATGAGCTTCACGGAGGCCTCGACCTTCCCCGTCGCCTTCCTGACCGTGCACCAGACCCTCGTCAACCAGGCGGGCCTTCGCTCCGGGGAATCCGTGCTCGTGCACGGCGGGGCCGGGGCGGTGGGCCTGGCCGTCCTGCAGTGCGCCCGCCGGCAGGGCGCCCGCGTCATCGCCACCGCCGGCACGGAGACCAAACGGGACCTGCTGCGCACCCTCGGAGTCGAGCACGTGCTCGACTCCCGCACCCTGGACTTCGTCCCACGAGTCCGGGAACTGACCGGTGGCCGGGGCGTGGACGTCGTGGTGAACTCCCTCAGCGGCGAGGCCATCGCCCAGGGCCTCGACCTGCTGGGCCCGGGCGGCCGGTTCATCGAACTCGGCAAACGGGACATCTTCCTCAACAACCCGATCACACTGCGCCCCTTCGACCGCAGCCTCACGTTCATCGGCTTCAACCTCGACACCGCCATCGACGACCCGGAACGGGGCTCCCGTCTCCTCGCCGACTTCGAGGCGGAGGTCGCCTCCGGCACGTACCGACCCCTGCCCCACACCGTCCACCCCGCCGCCCGGGTCGAGGAGGCCTTCCACCTTCTGCAGCACTCCCGGCACACCGGCAAGGTCGTGGTCACCTTCGACCCGCTGGACGAACCCGTCCCCGTGGAGCCCGCGCCCGGCACGCTCCGCCTCGACGGCGACGGCACCTACCTGATCACCGGCGGACTGAGCGGACTCGGCGCCGCCACCGCCCGCCTGCTGGGCGACCGCGGTGCCCGGCACCTGGCCCTGGTCTCCCGCGGCGGACCCGACGCACCCGAGGCACCGGCCCTTCTGCGGGACCTCACCGAACGTGGCGTGCACGTCACCGCCCACGCCGCCGACGTCACCGAGGAAGCGGCGCTGCGCCGGGTCCTCGACGCCGTGGACGCCACCGGGCACCGGCTGCGGGGCGTGGTGCACGCGGCGATGCACATGGACGACGCGGCGCTGGCCGACCTCACCGACGACCGGTTCGCCGCCGTACTGGCGCCCAAGGCGGCGGGCGCGGCACTGCTGGACCGTCTCACCGCCGACCGCGACCTGGACCTGTTCCTCACCTACTCCTCCGTCTCGGCCGGTATCGGCAATCCGGGTCAGGCCGCCTACGCGGCGGCCAACGCCTACCTGGAAGCCCTCACCCGGGCCCGCCGCGCCGCAGGCCGGGCGGGTACAAGCCTGGCCTGGGGGCCGATCGGGGAGACGGGCTATGTGGCGCGCAGCGGCATGGGGGCCGCGATGTCCGGACGCGGTCTGGAACTGCTCACTCCCGCCGAGGTCCTGACCACCGCCGACCGCTGCCTGGCCGCCGGTACCGATGTCGCGGGCGCGGGCCGCTACCGCTGGGGAACCGCACGCCACCTGCTCCCCGCCCTGGCCACCCCCCGGTTCGCCGCGCTGGCGCCGTCGTCCTCCGCCGTGTCGGCGGACGCGCGCAACGAGCTCCTGAGCACGCTGGCGGATCTCCCGGCCGACGAGGCGGTGCGCGAGATCACCGGCACGATCACCCGGCTCCTCGCGGACGTCCTGCAGACCGATCCGGCCGACCTGGACCCCGCGCTCAACGTCACCGACTTCGGTCTCGACTCGCTGCTGGGCGTGCAGTTCCTGACGCAGGCGAGGGAGCTGTTCGACATCCGCCTCGGACCGGCCGACCTGGCCACCGGCCGCACGCTGTACCACTTCGCCCGCCTGATCCACCAGCGGCTGGACCTGGGCACCGGCGCGTAGGGGGCGCGGCCCCTGCGAAGGGCGTCGCCGGTCCTGGCGGGGCACGACCGGGACCGGTGACGCGGCCCCTGCGAAGGGCGTCGCCGGTCCTGGCGGGGCACGACCGGGACCGGTGCCCTTCCGCGCCCAGGGCGGTCATCCGGCGACGAGGACCGCCTCCGGCACCTGACCGTCGCCCCGCCGCCGCAGGACGCCGCCCGCCTCTTCGACGCCGAGCATCCGTGCCGCCTCGTACCGTTCCAGTACCACCCGCGCCACCTCCGGCGCCGGGCCCAGGACGTCCGCCAGCACGTCCGCCTCCGCCGCGCCCCGGGCGATGCGGTCCGGGAGGAAACCGGGGGCCAGGACGTACGGGGCGACGGCGACGCGGGAGCAGCCGAGTGCGCGGAGTCGGCGGACGGCGTCCTCCGTGCGCGGAAGGGATGCGGAGGCGAACGCAGGCCGCACGGCGCACCAACCGGTGTGCCGCCACTCCCGCGCGATTGCTGCGATCACTGCGATCGCCTCCGGGTCGGTGGACCCCGCCGAGGCCAGGACGACCCCGGTCGAGGACTTGTCGGCGGGTGTCAGGCCCGCCTCGTACAGGCGTCGTTCCAGGGCCCCCACGAGGAGGGGGGACGGGCCGAGGACGTCCGCCTGGTGGATGCGCAGCTGCGGGGGCGCGTCCGCGAGGACCGCGGGGATGTCCGCCTTCGCGTGGAACGCCCGGGTCAGGAGCAGGGGCAGGGCGACGACGTCGCGGACGCCCTGCACCGCCAGGGACTCCAGGACCCCCTGCACGGAGGGGACGTTGAAGTCCAGGAAGCCCGTCTCCACCCGCACGTCGGGGCGCTGTGCGCGCACCCGGCGCACCAGGGCGTGCACCGTCGCGGCGTGGCGCGGGTCGCGGCTGCCGTGGGCGATGACGAGGAGAACGGGCTTGTCGATCATGGGTTTCAGCTCTTCACCAGGAGGCCTCGGCTGCGCAGCACCCACCGCTCCAGCGGACTGAAGATGAGCAGGTCGATGGCGATGCCGACGACGAGGATCAGCAGGATGGCCTCGAACACCATGGCCATGTCGCTGGCGTTGCGGCCGTTCTCCAGCAACTGGCCGAGGCCGACGCCGAGGTCGGGGAAGGACGCGATGATCTCGGCGGCCATCAGGGAGCGCCAGGAGAAGGCCCAGCCCTGCTTCAGGCCCGCCACATAGCCGGGCAGGGCGGCCGGAAGGACGATGTGCCAGGTGCCCTTCAGGCCCGTCGCGCCGAGCGTGCGGCCCGCGCGCAGGAACAGCGGGGGCACCTGGTC
This sequence comes from Streptomyces sp. 378, assembly GCF_030124145.1. Lineage (GTDB taxonomy): Bacteria > Actinomycetota > Actinomycetes > Streptomycetales > Streptomycetaceae > Streptomyces. The sequence goes on along the minus strand of NZ_JASKMS010000014.1, from coordinate 179,452 downwards.
GACGCCGGAGACCAGGCCGTTGGCGATCGACGGGACCGCGCCGAGCAGGATCACCGCGTACATCATCGAGTTGTTCAGGCCGAGCCAGATCACCGCCGGCGGCACCCAGGCGACCGACGGCAGGGACTGCAGGCCCGACAGGATCGGGCCGATCGCGGCGCGGATGAACTTCACCCGGGCGACGATGAGTCCCAGCGGCGTGCCGATCAGAAGGGCGAGGCAGAAGCCGAGCAGACCGCGCGAGACGCTGGTCCAGATGTAGCCGAGCAACTCGCCCTGGAGCCACGCCGTCCGGACGACGTCCCACACCGCGGACGGAGCGGGCAGCTTGGTCGGGTCGTCGACGATCCTGAACGAGACGAGCGCCTGCCAGAGGGCCAGCACCAGCGCGACGGCGAGGACGGGCGGCAGGATCTTCTGGACGAAGGTCTGCCGGAACGGCGTGCGGAGCGTCTGCCTCGACTCCAGCGCGTCGAGGCCCGCCTCCAGCCCGGCGAGATCGCTGCCGTCCTTGGCGACGGTCGTCGAATCAGTGCTGGCCATGACGGCGGATCTCCCCACGCAGTTCTTCGGTGATCTCGACGGACAGCTCCGCCACGGCGGTGTCCTCGATGCGGCGCGGATGCGCGATGTCCACGGTCCACTCGCGTGCGATCCGTCCCGGACGGGAGGACAGCAGCACCACGCGCTGCGCGAGCCGGACCGCCTCACGCACGTTGTGCGTGACGAACAGGACGGACAACTGCGTCTCGCGCCAGATGCGCGTCAGCTCGTCGTGCAGCACGTCCCGCGTGATGGCGTCCAGCGCCGCGAACGGCTCGTCCATCAGCAGCAGCTTGCTCTCCTGCGCGAGCGCACGGGCCAGTGCGACGCGCTGACGCATCCCTCCCGACAGCTCGTGCACCCGCTTGCCGTACGCGCCCTTCAGCCGCACCAGTTCGAGCAGCTCCTCGGCACGCTCGCGGCGCTCGGCCTTCGGCACACGCCGCAGCTTCAGGGCGAGTTCGATGTTCTTGCCCGCGGTCAGCCACGGGAACAGCGCGTGCTCCTGGAACATCAGCGCCGGGCGGCCGTCCGTGGTGATCTCGCCGACGGAGGGCCGGTCCAGGCCCGCCACCAGGTTGAGCAGGGTGGACTTGCCGCAGCCCGAGGCACCCAGGAGGGTGACGAACTCGCCGGGCGCGACATCGAGGGTGATGTCGTCCAGGACGAGCTGCTGCCCGGCGGGGCCCGCGAACGACTTCGACACGTGTGCGATCCGGGCGGCGTGCGTGGCCGCCTCGGTGCCGTCGGCGGCCTTGGCGAGGGTCGTGGCCATGGTCGTCACCTCCTGGGAACTTTTCACAATGCGGCTTCGGGATGCGGGCTTACTTCGCGCCGAGACCGGCGTCGTCGACCGTGGGCTCGCCCTCGGCCTTGAGGACCTCGTTCAGCGGCGCGAGGTCGTAGATGCCTTTCAGGTCCGGCTTCTCGAGCAGCCCGGCCTCGACCGCGTGCTCCGCCTCGGTGTTCAGGGTGGCGGCCAGCGGGTCGTCGGTGAACCGGATCGACTTCCACGCCGGGTCCAGCACATCCGCGGGCAGTGCCTTGCCGGAGTCGGCCTCCAGCTGCTTGTTGGCCGCTTCCTTCGCCGCGTCCGGGTGGGCGTTGATCCACCTGTTGGTCTCGACCGAGCCCTTGAGCAGGGCCTCGACGACCTTCGGGTGCTCCTCGAGGAACTGCTGCCGCACGATGATGTTCGTGATCACGAACTTCTCGTCCGGCCACAGCGTCGACTCGTCGAGCAGCACGGTGCCGCCCTCGGCGACCATCCTCGACGCCGTCGGCTCCGGCACCCAGGCGCCGTCGATCGACCCGGCCCTGAAGGCGTCCGGGGTGACCTTGTTGTCGCTGCGGACGACCGTGACGTCCCCCTTGCCGCTCTGCGGGTCGACCTTCCAGCCCTGCTCCGAGGCCCAGTTGAGGAACGCCACGTCCTGTGTGTTGCCCAGCTGCGGGGTCGCGATCCGCTTGCCCTTGACGTCCTTCAGCGACTTGATCTTGTCCGGGTTCACCACGAGCTTCACCCCGCCGGACGCCGAACCGCCGATGATGCGCAGGTTCTTGCCGCCCGACTTGGTGTAGCCGTTGATGGCGGGGGAGGGGCCGATCCATCCGATGTCGATGGAACCGGAGTTGAGCGCCTCGATCTCCGAGGGACCGGCGTTGAAGACGGCCGACCGGACCTCGGTGGCGCCGAGCGCCTTCTGGAAGATGCCCTTCTGCACGCCCACCAGCGCGGTGCCGTGGGTGAGGTTGCCGAAGTAGCCGATCTTGACGGAGTCGAGCCCCTCGATCTTCTTCGCTCCGGCGGCGATCTTCGCGGCGCCGTCGTCCTTGGCCTGGGAGCCGTAGCCGCAGGCGGCCACCGTGAGCAGCGGAAGTGCGGCGATGACCGCGAGGCCGCGGCGGCGAGCGGATGAAGCAGGCACGGGAGGTGTTCCTCTCGGAGGCCCGGCGGTCACGGTCTCTCAGGTCGTGGCCGGGAGGTCGGCGGGTCTGCGTCTACGGCGGTGGCGGGTGAGGGCGCGCATGCGGTGCGCGTACGTCAGCACACACATCGCGCCACTCCCCCCTGCCCGCTACCGAGCGCACCGCTGCCGACGCGGCCGCCCTCCTTGGCGAACATGGAGTAGAAACCGGGGGTGGTCATGTCAGAAGTCCCACCCGTCGTCCGCGGAGTCGTCCCGGACCGGTTCCGGGGCGGCGAACGACTCGCCGACCATGCCGGCGGTCAGGGTCGTGCCGTCGTTCGGGTCGATCAGGATGAACGAGCCGGTGCGGCGCGAGTCGGCGTAGGAGTCGACCGGCAGCGGCTCGGCGGTACGGATCTTCACCCGGCCGATGTCGTTGGCGACGAGCTGTCCCGGGTGCGGGTGCAGGGACAGGTCGTCGAGCGTGAGGCGGGAGGGGATGTCCTTGACGATCGCCTTGACCGTGCGGGTGCCGTGCTTGAGGAGGACCCGGTGGCCGACGGTCAGCGGGGCGTCGGCGACATGGCAGACGGTCGCCTCGATGTCCTGCGTGGTCGCGGGCGCGTCCTTGCTCGGCACGATCAGGTCGCCGCGCGAGATGTCGATGTCGTCCTCCAGCAGGAGAGTGACCGACTGCGTCGTCCAGGCCACCTCGACCGGCTCGCCGAGCAGGTCGATACCGGCGATCTTCGAGGCCCGGCCGGACGGCAGTACCGTGACGGCCTCGCCGACGCGGAAGGAACCGGCCGCGATCTGACCGGCGTAGCCGCGGTAGTCCGGGTGGTCCGGGCTCTGTGGGCGGATCACGTACTGCACGGGCAGCCGGGCGTGGCAGTGGCTCAGGTCGTGCGCGACCGGGACCGTCTCCAGGTGCTCCAGCACGGTCGGGCCGCCGTACCAGTCCATGTTCGCGGAAGGCTCCACGACGTTGTCGCCGACGAGCGCCGAGATCGGGATGGCGGTGACCTCGGGGACGCCCAGTTCGGTCGCGTAGGCCGTGAACTCCTCGGCGATCGCCGCGAACACCTTCTCGTCGTAGCCGACGAGGTCCATCTTGTTGACGGCGAGGACCGCGTGCGGGACGCGCAGCAGGGCCGCGATGGCCGCGTGCCGGCGGGTCTGCTCGACGACGCCGTTGCGGGCGTCGACCAGGATCACCGTCAGCTCGGCGGTGGAGGCGCCGGTCACCATGTTGCGCGTGTACTGCACATGGCCCGGGGTGTCGGCGAGGATGAACCGCCGCCGGGGCGTGGCGAAGTAGCGGTACGCCACGTCGATCGTGATGCCCTGCTCCCGCTCGGCCCGCAGGCCGTCCGTCAGCAGCGCGAGGTCCGGCGCCTCCTGGCCGCGGCTCGCGGAGACGCGCTCCACGGCCTCCAGCTGGTCGGTGAGGACCGACTTGGAGTCGTGCAGCAGCCGCCCGACGAGGGTGGACTTGCCGTCGTCGACGGAACCGGCGGTGGCGAACCGCAGGAGGGTGGTCTCCGAGAGTTCCTCGGTGGTGATCGTGCTCATCTCTAGAAGTACCCCTCGCGCTTGCGGTCTTCCATCGCGGCCTCGGACATCTTGTCGTCGGCGCGGGTGGCGCCGCGCTCGGTGAGCCGGGAGGCGGCGATCTCGACGATCACCTTCTCGATGGTGTCGGCGTCGGAGTCCACCGCGCCGGTGCAGGACATGTCACCCACGGTCCGGTAGCGCACGAGCCGCTTCTCGACCCTCTCGCCGTCCTTGGGTCCGCCCCACTCGCCGGCGGTCAGCCACATGCCGCTGCGGGAGAACACCTCACGCTCGTGCGCGTAGTAGATCTCGGGCAGTTCGATGCCCTCGCGGGCGATGTACTGCCACACGTCCAGCTCGGTCCAGTTGGACAGCGGGAACACACGGACGTGCTCGCCCGGCGCGTGCCGGCCGTTGTACAGGTTCCACAGCTCCGGGCGCTGGCGGCGCGGGTCCCACTGCGAGAACTCGTCCCGCAGCGAGAACACCCGCTCCTTGGCCCGGGCCTTCTCCTCGTCGCGGCGGCCGCCGCCGAAGACGGCGTCGAACTTCTCCGCCTGGATCTTCTCGGTCAGCGGCAGCGTCTGGAGCGGATTGCGGGTGCCGTCCGGGCGCTCCTTGAGCACACCGCGGTCGATGTAGTCCTGCACGGAGGCGACGTGCAGCCGCAGCCCGTGCTTCTCCACCGTGCGGTCGCGGTAGTCGAGGACCTCGGGGAAGTTGTGCCCGGTGTCCACGTGCAGCAGCGAGAAGGGCACCGAGGCCGGGCGGAAGGCCTTCACCGCCAGGTGCAGCATGACGATGGAGTCCTTGCCGCCGGAGAAGAGGATCACCGGCCGCTCGAACTCGCCCGCCACCTCGCGGAAGATGTGCACCGCCTCGGACTCGAGGGCGTCGAGGTGCGACAGCGCGTACGGGCTGTCGGTCTCCTCGGAAACGGTGGCGACGGTCGTCATGCCAGTCCCCTTTCGGTCAGCAGGGCGTACACGGAAGCCGCGGACTCCTGCACGGTCTGGTTCTGCGACTCGATCCGCAGATCGGGCGACTCGGGCGCCTCGTACGGGTCGTCGACCCCGGTGAGCCCCGAGAGCTCACCCGCGGCCTGCTTGGCGTACAGCCCCTTCACGTCCCGCTCGCTGCACACCTCGACCGGCGTGGCCACGTGCACCTCGACATACGCCGTGCCGTTCGCCTGGTGGCGCTTGCGCACCGCGTCCCGGCTGTCCTGGTACGGCGCGATGACCGGGACGAGGGCCAGCACACCGTTGCGGGCGAGCAACTCGGCGACGAAGCCGATGCGCTGCACGTTGGTGTGCCGGTCCTCGCGGCTGAAGCCGAGGCCCGCCGAGATGAACTCGCGGATCTCGTCGCCGTCGAGCACCTCGACCCGGTGGCCCTCCTCGCGGAGCCGGCCGGCCAGTTCGTAGGCGATCGTGGTCTTGCCGGCGCTCGGCAGACCCGTGAGCCAGACGGTGGCTCCGGTCGTCACGTCACTCTCCTGAATCGTCGTCGTCATCCGTGCAGCCCGCACTCGGTCTTGCCGCGGCCCGCCCAGCGGCCGGCGCGCGCGTCCTCGCCCTGAAGGACGCGGCGGGTGCAGGGGGCGCAGCCGACGGAGGCGTAGCCGTCCATCAGCAGGGGGTTCGTCAGGACGCCGTGCTCGGTGACGTACGCGTCGACGTCGTCCTGAGTCCAGCGGGCGATCGGCGAGATCTTGACCTTCTGCCGCTTCTCGTCCCAGCCGACCACCGGGGTGTTCGCCCGGGTCGGGGACTCGTCGCGGCGCAGACCGGTCGCCCAGGCCTGGTAGTCCTTCAGGCCCTGCTCCAGCGGCTGCACCTTGCGCAGCTTGCAGCACAGGTCGGGGTCGCGGTCGTGCAGCTTCGGGCCGTACTCGGCGTCCTGCTCGGCGACCGTCTGAACCGGGGTGAGCGTGATGAGGTTGACGTCCATCACGGCCTCGACCGCGTCACGGGTGCCGATGGTCTCTTCGAAGTGGTAGCCGGTGTCGAGGAAGACCACGTCGACGCCGGGCATGGCGCGGGCGGCGAGGTGGGCGACCACCGCGTCTTCCATCGAGGAGGTCACGCAGAAGCGCTTGCCGAACGTCTCGGCCGCCCACCGGAGGATCTCCAGCGCGGAGGCGTCCTCCAGATCACGGCCCGCCTGCTCGGCGAGCTGCTTCCATTCCCCGGCGGTGCGCATGTCCTGAACGGTCGTCATATCTGTGCCCCTCCGGAATCGGATCGCTTCAGCCCCTGGGCCAGCAGCCCGAGGAACTTCAGCGAGAAGGCCCGGCTGCACGCCGCGCATTCCCACGCGCCGTGCCTGCCCTCGGCGGCCTCGCTCGGACGCAGGTCCTCGTCGCCGCAGTAGGGGCAGTAGAACGGTGCCGCCCGCTCGCTCACGACAGGGCCTCCTCGCTGGCCCGCGCCGCCCAGGCGGCGAAGCGCTCGCCGTCCTCGCGTTCGGCCTGGAACCGCTTCAGGACGCGCTCGACGTAGTCCGGGAGTTCCTCGGAGGTGACCTTCAGGCCGCGCACCTTGCGGCCGAAGCCGGCCTCCAGGCCCAGGGCGCCGCCCAGGTGCACCTGGTAGCCCTCGACCTGCTCGCCCTGGTCGTTGAGCATGAGCTGGCCCTTGAGACCGATGTCCGCCACCTGGATACGGGCGCAGGCGTTCGGGCAGCCGTTGAGGTTGATGGTGAGCGGCTCGTCGAAGTCCGGCAGACGGCGCTCCAGTTCGTCGATCAGCTGCGAGCCGCGCTGCTTGGTCTCGACGATGGCGAGCTTGCAGAACTCGATGCCGGTGCAGGCCATGGTGCCGCGCCGGAAGGAGGAGGGCCGGGCGGTGAGGTCGAGCGCCTCCAGGGCCTCGACGAGCGACTCGACCTGGTTCTCCTCGACGTCGAGGACGATCATCTTCTGCTCGACGGTGGTGCGTACCCGGCCCGAGCCGTGCGCCTCGGCGAGATCGGCGATCTTCGTGATCGTCGCGCCGTCGACGCGTCCGACGCGCGGCGCGAAGCCGACGTAGAACCGGCCGTCCTTCTGCCGGTGCACACCGATGTGGTCGCGCCAGAGCTGGGACGGCTGCTCGGGAGCCGGGCCGTCGGTGAGCTTGCGCTGGAGGTACTCGTCCTCCAGCACCTGCCGGAACTTCTCCGGGCCCCAGTCCGCGACGAGGAACTTCAGGCGGGCGCGGGTGCGCAGCCGGCGGTAGCCGTAGTCACGGAAGATCGAGATGACACCCTCGTAGACGTCCGGCACGTCGTCGATCGACACCCAGGTGCCCAGCCGCACGCCCAGCTTGGGGTTGGTGGACAGGCCGCCGCCGACCCACACGTCGAAGCCGGGGCCGTGCTCGGGGTGCCGCACGCCGACGAACGCGACGTCGTTGATCTCGTGCACCACGTCCAGCACCGGCGAACCCGAGATGGCCGTCTTGAACTTGCGGGGGAGGTTCGAGTACGCCGGGTTGTTCAGGACGCGGCGCTTCATCTCCTCCAATGCCGGGGTGGCGTCGATGATCTCGTCCTCGGCGATGCCCGCCACCGGCGAGCCGATCATGACGCGCGGGGTGTCGCCGCAGGCGGTGACCGTCGACAGGCCCACGCCCTCCAGCCGGTTCCAGATCTCGGGAACGTCCTCGATGCGGATCCAGTGGTACTGCACGTTCTGCCGGTCCGTGATGTCGGCGGTGCCGCGCGCGAACTCCTGCGAGATCTCGCCGATGACCCGCAGCTGCCGCGTGGTCAGTGCCCCGCCGTCGATCCGGACACGCAGCATGAAGTACTCGTCGTCCAGCTCCTCCGGCTCCAGGATCGCCGTCTTGCCGCCGTCGATGCCGGGCTTGCGCTGGGTGTACAGCCCCCACCAGCGCATACGGCCGCGCAGATCGTTCGGGTCGATCGAGTCGAAGCCCCGCTTGGAGTAGATCGTCTCAATGCGTGTCCGCACATTGAGACCGTCGTCGTCCTTCTTGAACTGCTCGTTGCCGTTCAGCGGGGTGAAGTGCCCCGCGGCCCACTGGCCCTCACCGCGGTGACGGCTCACCTTGCGGCGGGGAGTCGCGGCGGCAGGCTTCTGCGGGGTGGCGGCCATGGTTGATACGTCCTTCGGGACAGGCGAAAATGCGGCTCTGACCTGCGCATGCGGGCGCATGGGCATAGGGCGCGTCATTGCGCGAGGGGTGAGGCGGGAAAGAAGAAGGTCGGGCGCGGGCTGAGTACGCTCAGTGCGCCGGACAGATGGCGCTGGACATGCGGCCGAGGTCGACGTGCCGCCGACTCACCAAGGCAATCCCAGTTCCAGACATGACGGAAGCGTGTCACGGCGATCTGGACACAGTCCAGCTTCGTCCAAGATGCGGACACCCTTGTCTCGCACAGCAAGACAAGGGTGTTGTGGGTCACATCGAGTGCCCCCGAGGTGTCCGTCCAGGTCAGACGGGGAACGCCCCAGGCCACGGTCCCGGAGCGGCGGCCTCCGCCTCCTCCTCGACCTTGGTGTCGAACAGCTTGAAGCCCCGCCGCCGGTAGTTGTCCATCGCGTGCTCGCCGTCCTTGCTGCAGGTGTGCAGCCAGACCCGCTTCGTCGGCGTCAGCCCGGCCCAGCGGTCCGCGAGGTCCCAGGCCCGGGCCGTGCCGTACGACAGCAGGTGCCCGCCGATGCGCCGGCCCCGGAAGGCGGGCAGCAGCCCGAAGTAGACGATCTCCACGACCGCGTCGTCCTGCGCCTCCAGCTCCACGTACCCCGCGGGCGTGCCCCGGTCGTACGCCACCCACGTCTCCACGCCGGGCCGCTCCAGGTGCTCCACCCACCGCTCGTACGACCAGCCGAGCCGGTCCGTCCAGAGGATGTCGCCGCCCACCGACGCGTACAGGAACCGGCTGAACTCGGGCGAGGGTACCTCGGAGCGGACGACCCGGACGTCCCCGCCCGGCGCGACGGCCGGCAGCAGGTCGGTCGGGGAGGTCTGCTCCAGGGACCAGGTGGTCACGGCGATGGTGGTCATGCGGGCCAGAAAATCATCCGACCCGCTCGTCTGTCGATCGGCCCCGTGCCCAGCGGGCCGCTCCCGTCAGCCCAGCGCCCGGTCGATCGACGCCAGCGGCAGCGCGAACAGCGTCCGCCCCGACTGGGACCAGACCTCGCCGGTCTCCTCCCAGTAGGACAGGGAACCCGACCGGCCGCTCCAGCAGCGCCGTGTCCCGTCCGTGCCGCACCGCGTCGCCCGCGCGCCCTCCTCGTCCTGGCGCCACAGCGTCCCGTGACCGCCCGGGCTTCCCGCCGCGCGGTCCAGATACCAGCCCGAGCGGTACGCCAGCACACCCCGCACATCGGTCGTCCTCGTCTCGTACGCCTCGACCGGGGCCGCCCGTCCGGAGGAGTCCGTGCTGAGCAGGCCCGAGCGGGCCGGGTCCCGGCTCAGCGCGTAGCGCCACAGCCGGGTGCGCCGGTCCCCGTCCGCGGGCACCCACTCGCTCGCGACCAGACTGTCGGGGGAGGTGCTGCGGTCCAGGGAGACGGTGGCCGGGCGGGACACGTCGTCGCCGCCGGGCAGGGTGTACGAGGCCACGGCGGGCAGCACGTACCGGTGGCCGTGCGCCGCCCAGCCGCCCCGGACCCGGCCGACCGCGTCGGACTCGACGGTGGCGCGCTGGATGCGGTCCATGTCGTACACGTACAGCGCGTCCCGGTCGCGCTCGCGGGTGGTCACCAGCAGCTTGTCCTGGTACCAGACCATGCCGGACAGCGGGGAGACCAGCCCCCGGTAGTCCCGCCCGCCGTCCACCGGGACGGCCAGCAGGGCCCAGGTGTAGCGCAGCCGGGCGGAGTCGTTCGCGTCGACGAAGGCGACCTTGGCCAGGCCCTGCCCGGGAGCCGGGCCGTCCAGGGACCCGCCCTCGGCGGCGCCGCGGGTCCAGCCGGAGAGGATCACGCGGTTGCCGCCCCAGCGGCCGTCGTCGTCCGCGTCGCCGGAGGTGGTGACCCCGCCGGCCCGCCAGCCCCGGGTGTCGGAGCCGCCGAAGCAGTACACGCGGGTGGCCGCCGGCTCCACCGGCAGGCTGTGCTTGTCGGCCGCCGGACAGTGGGCCGCGTCCCGCAACGGCAGGTCGGCACCCTCCAGCACCGTGCCGACACCCACGGGCCGGCCCATCTTCGACGCGAGCCGGTCCAGCCACCGCCCGGGCACCCGGTGCTCGGCCAGCGGCAGCCGCCCGCCGTCGTCGGACGCGACCGGCTTCAGCGCCCCGGGGGCATCGGTGACGGTGGCCTGTGAAGCGCTGATCAGGGTGGCGGCGGCGGTGAGCGCGAGGGCCGTCCCGGCCAGGGTCGCGCGCAGCGCCCTGCCCCGCCTGCGCCGCCGGTGTCTGCCGCGATGCTTCATAACGTCCTCCCGAGACGGACCAACTGCGCCTGGTGATCCGTACGTTGACGGAGGAGCAGGTGGGGTGGCCCGTAGAGGGATGCTACGGCAGGTAAGCGGTGCGGGGGACGAAGACCCTGCAAATATGCGAAAGATGCACCCTCGGGACGGTGTGTACGGCACGTGCGGTGAACCTCAGGGCGGCGATGCGGACCCGCGCCGCCTGTTCACCGCCGGTGCGGTCGAGTGCGGCAGCAGATGCCGCGGGTCCTCCGGGAGCAGCACCTCCACTTCGGCGTCCTCCGCGAACCGGTACGGCCGGTGCTCCAGGAACGCCCCCAGATACCGCCGCACCCGCGACATCTCGGCGCGCACCGTGACCGTGCGGGCCGGGTCGCCGAACATGTCCCCGGCCAGGCCCGCGGCGCTGCGGCCCGAGCGGTGGACGGCGAGGAGATACAGCAACTCCGCGTGCCGGGGGCTCAGTTCCCGGGTCCAGGAGCCCGCCCCGCCGTGCACCTGCACCGACCAGTGCCGCGCCTGCCTGAGGTCCAGCACGATCCGGGCCGGGCCGTGCGGCACCGGCTCGTCGGCGGCCGCCGAGAGCAGCCAGCCCCCGGCCAGCGGCTCCACCGAGCACAGCCCGAGCGCCGGCAGCCATCTCGGGCCCGCGGACAGCGACTTGGGCAGGGCCACGCGTCGCACGTACGGCATGCCGCTGACCGCGGCGGTCCAGCCGTCCGGGTCGACGGCCAGGGCACGGACGCCGGCCCGGGCCAGCACCGGCGCCGCCACCGCCCGCAGCCGCTCCAGCGACTCCACGTGCATCTCCCGCAGCCGCGCCTCGGCCAACTTGGCCACCGAGCCGACCCAGGCGAGCGTGGCCGGATGCATCGTCTCCAGCGGCCCGCTCACGTCCACCACGCCGAGCAGCCGGCCGTCCCGCGGATCCGTCAGGGGAGCACCCGCACACGTCCACCCGGCCTGGGAGCGCACGAAGTGCTCGGACGCGAACACCTGCACCGGCCGGCGCACCACCGCCGGGGCGCCCACACCGTTCGTGCCGACGACGTCCTCACGCCAGTCCGCGCCGAGTTCTAAGCCGAGCCCGTCGGCCTTGCGCAGCACCGGCGGGCTGCCCTCGCGCCACAGCACCCGTCCGTCCTCGTCGGCCACCACCATGATGTGGTGGGCGACGTCCGCGGCGGCCAGCAGCCCCTCCCGCAGCACCGGCAGCACATGGCGCAACACCGACGTCTCGCGCCGCCGCTGCACCTCCTCGCGGGACAGCGGATCCGCCCGGACGTCGTGATCCGGGTCGACGCCGCTGCGCAGCATCCGCTCCCAGGACCGCTCGATCACCGGACGCGGCGCCACCGGAGCGGGTTGCCCGGCCAGCCGGGCGGAGCGGACCTCGCTGAGGACCCGGGCCGCGCGCGAGCTGTCCACGGCGGCCAAGTGCGTGACGTCCATACGCGGTGCGCCCCCCGGAGTCGCTTTTCGACGGTCCGTCTCATAGTGCCGCCTGCCCGAGGGGTGTGCGCACGGTCCGCACGCAGTCAGCAGCAAGTTGCAACCCCTTGCAACCCTGGTGGCCCGGCCCGCCGTGTCCGAAACTTGAGCGGCGCCGTCCCGAGCGGCGTTCAGTGGCTCGAACGGGCCAGTGCGGCGGGGGTGGTGCCGTGTCGGCGCGGCACCACCCCCGTTTCTCCCGTCCACCCGACGGCGGACCGGGTCAGGACACCGGCCGGGCCCGCTCCACCACCGACGCCAGGTCCAGCGTGTGCGGCAGCGTCCCGAAGACCGCGCCCCCGTCGCCCCCGAGCCGCCCCGCGCAGAACGCGTCGGCGACCTGCGGTGGCGCGAAACGGACCAGCAACGAGCCCTGGAGCACCAGCGCGAGCCGCTCCGCCAGCCGCCGCGCCCGCCCCTCCACGCCCTCCAGGTCGGCGAGATCGGTCAGCAGGTTCTTGATGGCCGCGTCGAGGCGGTGATCCGCGCCGCGCGCCTGCCCGACCTCCCGCAGATACGCGTCCAGCGCCCCCGGCTCCCGCTGCAACGCCCGCAGCACGTCCAGCGCCTGGACATTGCCCGCGCCCTCCCAGACGGAGTTCAGGGGCGACTCGCGCACCAGCCGCGGCATTCCGGACTCCTCCACGTACCCGTTGCCGCCGAGGCACTCCGCCGCCTCCACGGCAACGGACGGGCACCGCTTGGTCACCCAGTACTTGGCGGCCGGCACGGCGATCCGCAGCAGCGCCCGCTCCTGCTCGCCCCCGTCGTCGCAGGCCGCCGCGAGCCGCAGCGCCAGGGTCGTCGCCGCCTCCGACTCCAGCGCCAGGTCGGCCAGGACGTTGCGCATGAGCGGCTTGTCGACGAGCTTCCCGCCGAACGCCTCGCGGTACGTGCAGTGGTGCACCGCCTGCGCCACGGCCTGCCGCATCAGCCCCGCCGAGCCCAGCACACAGTCGAGCCGGGTCGCCGCCACCATCTCGATGATGGTGCGCACCCCGCGCCCCTCCTCGCTCACCCGGCGCGCCCAGGTCCCGTCGAACTCGACCTCGGCCGAGGCGTTCGACCGGTTGCCGAGCTTGTCCTTGAGCCGCTGGAGCAGGAACACGTTGCGCGTGCCGTCCGCCAGCAGCCGCGGCACCAGGAAGCAGGTGAGCCCGCCCGGCGCCTGCGCCAGTACCAGGAAACCGTCGGACATGGGCGCCGAGCAGAACCACTTGTGCCCGGTCAGCTGGTACGTCCCGTCCTCGGCGAGCGGCCGGGCCGACGTGGTGTTCGCCCGGACGTCGCTGCCGCCCTGCTTCTCCGTCATGCCCATCCCGAACAGCGCCCCGGCCTTGAGGTGGGCGGGCCGCAGCTCACGTTCGTAGATCATGGACGTCAGCCGCGGTTCCCACTCGGCGGCCAGGTCCGGGTCATGGCGCAGGGCGGGCACCGCCGCGTGCGTCATGGACAGCGGGCAGCCGTTGCCGGCCTCGACCTGCGTCCACACCAGGAAGGCGGCGGCCCGCCGCAGATGCCCGGCCGGCCGGTCCCACGCCGCCGTCAGACCGGCCGAGACGCCCTTGCCGAGCAGCCGGTGCCAGGAGGGGTGGAACTCGACCTCGTCGACACGGTTGCCGTACCGGTCGTGCGTGAGCAGCCGGGGCGGGTTCTCGTTCGCCAGCCTCCCCCACTCCTGCACCTGGGCCGAGCCGGAGGTCCGGCCCAGTGCCGCCAACTCGCCGAGGACCTCCTCGCGCAGCTCCGGGTCGAGGTGCCGGCCGACCGCGGCGGTCAGGGCCCGGTCGGCGGAGAAGACGTCGTAGCCGACCAGCGGCGGGACCTGGTTCGTCACGGTGTGGGTGCTGCCTGCCATGCTGCGAAAGTACCCCGCGGTAGCACCTTGGCACTCGGCGGACCCGGGCCGGTCCGCGAAGACCCGGCCTGTGGGTGAGTGGGGCCGGGCGCGACGGATACCGTTAGGGGGTGCAGCCAGCGAGTGACACCCCCGACACGCCCTCCGGGCGCCTCCACCGGGCGCGGGCCCTGTACCGGAACGTCTCCAAACGCAAGACCGCCTGGCTGTTGCTCAAGGACACCGTCAACTCCTGCATCGAGTACCGCATCCTCGGCCTCGCCGCCGAGGCCGCGTTCTTCACGCTGCTGTCGGTGCCGCCGCTGCTGCTGAGCATGATCGGGCTGCTCGGCTACGTCGACGCCTGGACCGGCGCCGACACCATCGAGAGCCTCCAGACCAGCCTCCTGGAGGCCTCCCGCACGGTCCTGTCCGACCGGGGCGTGCGCGAGATCGCCCAGCCGATCCTGCACGACGTGATGAAGGGCGGCCGGCCCGACGTCATCTCCATCGGCTTCCTGTTCGCCCTCTGGTCGGGCTCCCGCGCGGTGAACGTCTTCATCGACACCATCACCGTGATGTACGGCCTCGACGGTGTCCGGGGCATCGTCAAGACCCGCCTGTTGGCGTTCCTGCTGTTCATCGTGGCCCTGCTCATCGGTTCGGTCGCGCTGCCGCTGATGGTGGCCGGGCCGGATGCGGTGGTGCGGGTCGTGCCGTGGTCGACGACGCTCGTGCAGGTCCTGTACTGGCCGGTGGTGATCCTCCTGTCGATCGCCTTCCTGACGACGCTGTACCACGTGTCCGTCCCGGTCCGCTCCCCGTGGATCGAGGACGTGCCCGGCGCGCTGGTCGCCCTCGGCATGTGGGTGCTCGGCAGCTTCCTGCTGCGGATCTACCTGTCCAGCACGGTGGAGGGCCCCACGATCTACGGCTCCCTCGCCGCGCCCGTCGCCGTGCTGCTGTGGATCGGTGTGTCCGCGTTCGCCGTGCTCGTCGGGGCCGCCGTCAACGCCGCCATCGACCGGGTCTGGCCGGCCGCCGCCACCGCCGCGGCCCGCGAGGCCAACGAACGGCTGCGGCAGGCCCAGGTCGCCGAGTACGTCGCACGCGCCACCGCCGCGGGCGACGCCGATCCCGACATGCCCTCCGAGTTCCCGGAACGCTGGTCCCGCTTCCTGCCCCCGGAGGACGTGTCGTCCCGGCTGCGCACCCATGTGAAGAGCACCCACGTGAAGAACACCCAGGTGAAGAACGCCCAGGTGAAGACCACCCAGATCAACGGGGAGGGACGGCCGCCCGAGGAGCGGTGACGGACGCCGGTCTCAGGGCCTCCAGGTCCCGGCCGCGGCCTCCTCGCGCACGAAATCGCCGAAGTCCCGGGGATCGCGGCCCAGGACCTCCCGCACCCCGCCGGAGAGGCGGGCGTTGCGGCCGTCGAGGAGGGTGCCGAAGATCTCCGTCATCCCCGCCACCTCCTCCGGCGGCACACCGAACCCCACCAGCGCCTCCCCGTACTCCCGTGCCGAGACGGCCCGGTACGTCAGCGGACGCCCCGTCGCCCCCGCGATCTCCGCCACCGCCTCCCCGAAGGTCAGCAACCGGGACCCCGAGAGCGTGAGGGTGCGCCCCGTATACCGGTCTCCGGCCGTCAGCGCGGTCACCACCACGTCCGCGATGTCCCGCACGTCGAGGAACGGCTCGCGCACCTCGTCGGCCGGGAACACCAGCTCCCCGCGCTCCCGCAGCTCCGCCACCAGCGGACCCTCGCTGAAGTTCTGCGCGAACCACGCGGCCCGTACGACCGTCCAGTCCGCCCCCGACGCGTGCAGCGCCTCCTCGGTGGGCAGGGCCTGGTCCTCGCCGCGCGCGGACAGCAGCACCAGCCGCCGCACCCCGAGGCCGACCGCCTCCCGCGCGAGGTTGCCGACCACCTCGGCGGCACCCGGAGCGCCGACGTCCGAGGGGTGGACGAGGTAGGCCGCGTCGGCGCCGCGCAGGGCGTCCGCCCAGGTCGAGCCGTCCCACCAGTCGAAGCCGGTCGTGCGCGACGCCGCCCGCACCATGAGCCCGGCCGCCGCCGCGGCCCGCGCCACCCGGCTGCCGGTACGCCCCGAGGCGCCCGTCACCACCACCGTCATCTCCCTCGGGATCCGTGCCGTGTTGTCCGCCGTGTTCGTCATGCCGTCGAGTCAACTGCCGTACACCGCACGGAACCATGGCTGAACGGCTCATTCCCATACGCCCGCGTCTACGCTGGCCCCATGGACGCGCCGCCACGCTCGAACACCCTCTGGCGGGGGGACCCCCTCGCAGGTCTCCTGGAGGGCCCCCGCGCGCGGGGCGCGTTCATGATCAGGGCCTGTTTCGACCCGCCGTGGGCGGTGCGCGTGGAGGACCGGGCCCCGCTCACCGTGATGCTCGTCGTCCGCGGCGAGGCCTGGATCGTGCCCGACCGGGGCGCGTGCACGCGGCTCGGCGCCGGGGACCTCGCCATCGCCCGCGGCCCCGACCCGTACACCTGCGCCGACGCCCCCGACACGGCACCGCAGGCGGTGATCCTGCCGCACCAGGAGTGCCGCCACCCCGACGGACGGCCCCTCAACGGCTCCATGGACCTGGGCGTCCGCACCTGGGGCGACCGGCTCGACGGGGCCACCGTCATGCTGATCGGCACCTACCCCCTGCAGGGCGAGATCAGCGGGCGGCTGCTGGACGCCCTGCCGCCCCTGCTCGCCCTCACGCCCGAGGTGTGGGACTGCCCCCTCATGCCGTACCTCACCGAGGAGATCGTCCGGGACGAACCCGGCCAGGAGGTCGTCCTGGACCGGCTGCTCGACCTGCTGGTCATCGCCGCGCTGCGGGCCTGGTTCGCACGCCCCGAGGCGGAGGCACCGGCCTGGTACCGGGCCCTCGCCGACCCGGTCGTCGGCGGCGTGCTGCGCCTGCTCCAGGACAACCCGGCCCACCCCTGGACCGTCGCCGCGCTCGCAGCGAAGGCCGGGGTGTCCCGTGCCGCGCTGGCCCGCCGTTTCACCGGCCTGGTGGGCGAACCCCCGATGTCCTACCTCACCGGCCGGCGCCTGGCCCTGGCCGCCGACCGTCTGCGCGACTCCACCGACACCCTCGACGCGGTCGCCCGCGAGGTGGGCTACGGCAGCGCTTTCGCCCTGTCGACGGCGTTCAAGCGGGTGTACGGGGTGAGTCCGGTGGAGTACCGGGGGCGGGTGGCGTAGCGCGCCGGGCCCGGAGGTGCCGTCGTGGCGCATCATCGGGGGCGCATGGCAGTAGGAGGCGCCGATCGCGCGATCGAGCGCGCGAGGCAGCGGAGCGAGGCACAGGACCCCGCGCCGGCCCCCGTGTCGCGGCGTAGCCTGGCCCCGTGTACGCGGAGCGGACGTCGCGGCTGCCGGGGGCGGTCGTGTGGACCAACACCCCGTCCCCGCCCGGAGCGGGGCGGGTCCTGCCCGACGGGTGCATGGATCTGCTGTGGCACGACGGGCGGCTGCTGGTCGCCGGGCCCGACACCCGCGCCCACCTTCCGGACAGTGCGGCCGGCCCCTGGGCCGGGGTCCGTTTCTACCCGGGCACGGCCCCGGCGCTCCTGGGCGTGCCGGCGCACGAGCTGCGTGACCGGCGCGTCGAGCTCGCCGACCTGTGGCCGGCCGCGCGGGTGCGGCGACTGGCCGACCGTGTGAACGCGGCCCGCGACCCGGCGAGCGGCCTGGAGGACCTGGCACTGCGCCAGGCGGCCGGTACCGAACCCCCGGACCCGCTGCTCCGGCAGATCGTCACCGCCCTCGACGCGGGCCGTTCGGTCGCCGCCACCGCCGACGCACTGGGCGTCGGCGCCCGCCGGCTGCACCGCCGCTCGCTGTCCGCCTTCGGCTACGGACCCAAGACCCTGGCCCGCGTCCTGCGGCTGAACCGCGCCCTGGCGATGGCCCGGAGCGGTGTGCCCTTCGCGGAGACGGCCACCCGGGCCGGTTACGCCGACCAGGCCCATCTGGCGCGTGACGTGAGGGAGTTGTCCGGCCTGCCGCTGGGGGAGCTACTCGGCCGCGGTGGCCAGCGGGGCGAACAGATCCACCCCGTTGCCGTCCGGGTCGAGCACGACGGCGTACCGCTGGCCCCAGAAGGCGTCCCACGGCTTGAGCTCGCCGTGGCACCCGGAGCCGACCAGCTCCTCGTAGAGGGCGTCCACCTCGCGCGGCCCGTCGCACCGCAGAGCCAGTGAGGTCCGGCCCCCCGGGGCGGGCGGCCGCCACTCGGGCAGGAAGGAGCGGACCGTCTCCTCGGTGTCGAACATCAGCCGCAGCCCGCCGGGCAGTCCGGCCTCGGCGTGCGGCTGTTCCTCGGCGCCGTCCGGGAAGGCGAACCCGAGCCGGCGGTAGAACGTGACGGAGGCGGCCATGTCGGAGACGACCAGGCCGATGGCATCGAATCGTGCGGTCATGGAGTCACCGTAGGCAGACCCGCGCAGCCCGGTCTTGAACGAATCGGACACCCCGGTCCGGCCGGGCCGGGCGGCGCCGGGCCCGAAAATTTCGGTCGCCGAACCGGCCCGCCCGGCGGCCTCGGATCACCTGCGTTCGGATGTCACGGCACCACGACTGCTCGTCCACACCCGCGCCACCGGCCACCGGGACGACTCCCTCCCGGGGGCATCGCCGCCCTGCGCACCCTCGGGGACCTCGAGGTCGACGCCACTGAGGCCCCGGCACCTCCTATGCGCGCGGCGCCGCCGTGCTCGCCCTTTCCACCAGACGCGTCGACAGCTCCGTGCGTGTGGACTCCGGATGATGGCCGTCCATCAGACGCAGCAGCGACCGCAGGGCCGTCGCGGCCATCTCGGACAGCGGCTGGCGGACGGTGGTCAGGGCGGGGGAGGCCCAGCGGGCCTCGGGCAGGTCGTCGAAGCCGACCACGCTGATGTCGTCCGGAACCCTCAACCCCCTGTCGGCCAGGGCCGCGTAGACACCCAGCGCCATCCGGTCCGAGCAGACGAAGACGGCGGTCGGCGGCTCGGGCAGGTCGAGGAGCTCCAGCATGCGGCGGTGGGCGACCCGCTCGTCGAAACCGGCGTGCCGGACGTAGTCGGGGCGGTGCCGGACCCCGGCCGACGCGAGCGCCGAGCGGTACCCGGCGACCCGGGCGCTGCTGCACATCGTGCGGCGGGGACCGGCGATGACGGCCACCCGCTCGTGCCCCAGCGACAGCAGATGCTCCGTGGCGGTCAGACCGCCCCGCCAGTTCGCCGCCCCCACCGAGACCACGCCCTCCGGCGGTTCCTGCACCGGGTCGAGCATCACGAACGGGATGCGGTGCTGCTCCAGCCACGCGTACTGCGAGTCGCTGAGCTCGGCCAGGTTGAACAGGACCCCGGAGGAGCCCCGGGCGATCAGCTTGTCCAGCCAGCCGCGCTCCGGGCGGCCGACCCGGGAGCGGATCAGCGCCGCCGACACCACGACCTCCAGGCCCGCGTCGTGCGCCGCCTCCTCCGCACCGTGCAGCACCGCGCCCGACCAGGAGCTCTCCAGCGAGTGCACGACCAGATCGATCAGCCGGGGCGGCTTCGCCGCGTCGAAGCGGGGTCTGCGCACGTACCCGAGCCGGTCCAGCGCCTCGGTCACACGGCGGCGGGTCTCGGGTGCCACGTCCTCGCGGCCGTTGACCACCTTCGACGCGGTCGGCACCGACACCCCCGCCTCGCGCGCCACGACCGCCAGCGTCGGACCGGCCGTCACGCTCGCACTCGCCGTACGGACCATCGGGAACCCACCTCTCCGGCCCGCCCGTGGGCCGTGGAAAGTTTCGACCAGCACTGCACACGGCGGTCACGAGGTCCGGCCGGGCAGAAAGCGCTTCCTACTGTAGGTGCGGCGCAGGACGGCGGGAAGATAACTGAATTCTTTGCCACGCGCCGGGCAAAACTTTCGAAACCCCGAACGACACCGTCAGCCGGGTGCGCAGGTCAGCCGAAACCCGGTGAAGTCCGCCGTGAACGCCGCGTCCACGAGGTCCCGGGCGTGGATCCCCGCCATCGCCCCCGTGAACCGCAGCCGGGAGCCGTGGTCGTCGGACAGCCGGCCGAAGTCCAGCGCCGGACCGACCGCCGTGCGCACCCCGTCGCGTACGTACCAGAAGCGCGCGTCGGCCCCCTCGACCGTCACCCCCAGCGTGACCGGCCCGTGCTCCGGCACGCCGACGACAGCGACCTGCCGCACGCCGTCCTCGTCGCGTTCGACGAGGCTGAGCACCGTACGGCCGTCCGCGGTGCTTCCCCACTGCTGTCCGCGCTGCGGCTCGCCCTCCGGCTCCGCCCACGTCAGGTCCAGGGCGAGATACGCCTCGGGGTTGTACCAGAGCACCAGCCCGGCCGCCTGGGTGAAGGTGACCGGCCTTGCCTCCACGGTGACTTGGGCCTCCGCTCGGTGCTCGGTGACGCGCTGGGCCAGCAGTCCGGCCGCCCACCGGGACTCCGGCCCGTGCCGGCCGCGCAACCGGATCCACCCGGGCCGAGCCGTGGTGTCGGCCCAGGACGGGTCCGGCGGCTCGCGCAGGGTGCTCCACGGCCAGGACAGGTCCTCCGCCGCCGCGGCCGGTGGCAGCGGGTGCGGCCGCGTCGGTACGTCGACCTCGACCGCGGGATGCCAGCCTCCCTGCCGCAGCCGGGGCCAGCCCCCGGCGTCCCAGGTGACCGCCTGGATCGCGGTCTCCCGGCCGAGCGGGCAGCGGCGGCCCTGCGGGGTGTGCAGCGGACGGGCCGTCAGATGGCTCAGCAGCCACTGCCCGTCCGGCGTCTCGACCAGCTCGCCGTGCCCGGCCTTCTGCAACGGCGCGTCCGGATCGTCCCGGGTGGTCAGCAGGGGCCGTGCGTCGAGTTCGTACGGCCCTGTCAGCTCCTTGCTCCGAGCCACCCGCACCCCGTGCTCCCAGCCCGTGCCGCCCTCCGCGAGCACCAGGTAGTACCAGCCGTCGCGCCGCAGCAGCTTCGGCCCCTCGATCAGCCGGTCGTGCTGGAGCAGCAGGTGCGCGTCGCCGACCGGTTCCAGCGTGTCCCGGTCCAGCTCCGTCACGACGATCCCCGCGAACCGGTCACCCCCCGGCCGGTGGTCGTTCTGCAGGTTCAGCAGCCACAGCCGGCCGTCCTCGTGGAACAGGGCCGGGTCGAAGCCGTGGCTCGCGACCCGGCGCGGAGCGCTCCACTCGCCGCCGACGCGGGTGGCCGTCGAGATGTACGTGTCGAGGTCGAAGTACGGCGTGCCGACCGAGCGCACGACGGTGTACGTCACCCAGAACCGTTCCCCGTCCCAGCTCAGCGACGGCGCCCAGACGCCGCCCGAGTCGGGCACACCGGCCAGCGAGTTCCCGGGGGCCGCCCCTTGGACGTGACCCGCGTACTCCCAGTGGGACAGGTCCCGGGAGCGGTGGACCGGGATCGTAGGGAACCACTCGAAGGAGCTGGTCGCCACGTAGTACCACTCGCCGACCCGGACCAGCGACGGGTCGGGGGCGAAGCCGCGGAGGACGGGGTTGTGCAGGACGGTCACGCGGGGGCTCCCGGAGCGTCGGTCACCTGAGGGCCGCGGGGAGTCAGGGTCACCTGCGGCCCCCAGGAGTCAGGGGAAACGGCGAAGGGGGATCACTTGAGGGCGCCGAGGGTCACGCCCGTGCGCCAGTAGCGGCGCATCGCGACCATCATGATCGCCATCGGGACGATGGACAGCAGCGCTCCGGTCAGTACCAGGCCCGTCAGGTCGATGCCGGACTCCAGGCGCGTGCCGGTCCAGTTGTAGAGGCCGAGGTTGAGCGTCCAGTTCTCCTTGCCGCGCAGCACCGTCAGCGGCAGGAAGAAGGCGTTCCAGGTGTTCACGAAGGCGAGCAGGAACACCGTCGCCCCGCCCGTCGTCATCATCCGCAGCACGATGCTGAAGAAGATCCGCAGCTCGCCGGCGCCGTCGATCCGGGCCGCCTCCAGCAGCTCGTAGGGGATCGTCGCCTCCGTGTACACCTTGGCCAGGTACACGCTGAACGGGTTGATCAGGCAGGGGATCAGCATCGCCCATGGCGTGTCCACCATGCCGATCGCGGAGAACAGCAGATACAGCGGCAGGGTCAGCAGCGCGATCGGGATCAGGAACGAGCCCACGACACACGCGAAGATCGCGTTACGCCCGGGGAAGTCGAAGCGGGCCAGTCCGTAACCGGTTGCGAGCGCGATCAGCGTGCCGCCGAGGGAGCCGACGCCCGCGTACAGGAACGAGTTGGCCGTCCACCGCAGGAAGATCCCGTCCTGGTACGTGAACACCTGATGCAGGTTGTCCCACAGGTGCCACCCCGAGAACCACAGGCCGTTGCTCTGGTACAGCGCCGTGCGGTCCTTCGTCGCGGCGACGATCAGCCACCACACCGGGAACAGGCTGTAGGCACTGGCCAGCACCAGCCCGACCAGGAGGAAACGCTGACCGCCGCGCCCGCGGGAGGCCGGGTCCGGCTGGGACAGACGCCGGACGCCGCGGACCTCGGGCCGCTCGGTGGCCTGCTCGGTCAGCGTCATCAGTCCGCCTCCTTCGAGGTGAGCCGGTAGAAGAGGAAGGAGGCGATGCCCAGGATCAGGGCGAGCAGCACCGACAGGGCGGCCGCGTAGTTGTAGTCGCCCGCGTTGAACGCCTGGTTGTAGATGATCATGATCGGGGTGAAGCTGTCGCTGACCGTCTGCGGGGTGATGTTCCGGAACAGCGCCGGCTCATTGAAGATCTGCAGCATCTGGATGATCGACAGCAGACCCGTCAGCACCAGCGCCCCGCGCACGAACGGGATCTTGATGTTGCGCGCGATCCGCAGCTCCGAGGCACCGTCCAGCCGGGCCGCCTCGAACAACTCGCGGGGCACGCCCTGCAGCGCCGAGTAGATGATCACCATGTTGTAGCCGATGCCGTGCCAGGTCAGCAGATTGCCGATGGACGGCCACACCATCGACGGCGCGAAGAAGTTCCAGTCGAAACCGAGCGTCTTGCCGATCGCGGTGAGCGGGCCGACATCCGGGCTGTAGAGGTTGACCCACACGATCGCCGCCACCACGCCGGGAATCATGTACGGCACCAGCAGCACGATCCGGAACCTGCTCGTCACCCGGGACGTGAGCGCGTCCAGGAACAGCGCCAGCAACAGGCTGATCACCAGCATCACCGGGATCTGGACACAGGCGAAGAGCACCACCCGCAAGATGGAGGTCATGAACGCCGAGTCCGTCAGCCCCTGGGTGTAGTTGTCGAGCCCGACGAACTCCGTCGTCGCCCCGCCGAGACCCAGCCCGGACTGCTTCTCCGTGAACAGCGATTCGTAGACCGCGTAGCCGATCGGGAGCAGATACAGAAAGAGGAAGCCGAGCTGGAAGGGCACCGTGAACGCGGCACCCTTCCAGCGCATGGAGCGAATCATCGAATGCCTCAGCCCTTGACGCTGATACCGCGGGACTTCAGGTCCTTGACCGTCCACTCCTGCATGTGCGCGAGCAGGTCGGTGACCTTCTGCTCCTTGTTGACGACCTTGGCCCAGCCCGCCTGGAGCTCGGTGAACATCGCGGTCCAGTTGGGCCCGTAGGTCCAGTCGGTGGTGACGGTGCCCAGGCTGTCCGTGACGACCTTCTTCGCCGGGTCGTAGTTCTTGCCGAGCAGCTTCCGCGAGATCGACTCACCGACGTAGGAATCGCTGTCGGCCAGCGCGGGCATCACGCCGTTGCCGGTCTCCGGGCTCGCCATCGTCTTGACCGCGTCCTGGTTCGTCGACATCCACAGCGCCGCCCGGGCCGCCTGCTCCTGGTCCTTGCACTGCTTGGTCACCAGGGTCACGCTGCCGGTCAGGTTCGTACCGGCCGGTGTCTTGGCCGCCTCACCCTGGTACGCCGGCCAGGGGGCCAGGGCCCAGTCGCCGAAGGACTTGGTGAAGTTCTGCACCATGCCGGCCATCTGCCAGGTGGAGATCTGCCGGGTCGCGGTGGCGCCGGAGTCGTAGCTGCGCTGCACGGCCGCGTAGTCGGCGAAGGACAGCTTGGCGTTCAGGTCGTTGTCGATGATCTCCTGGATCACCTTCGCGGCCTTCAGGGTGCCCTCGTCCTGGAAGTCCACCTTCCAGGCGTTGCCGTCGATGGCATACCAGTGCGCCCCCGCCTGCATCGCGAGCACCTCCAGGGTGCTCGGGTCCTCACCGGCGTAGTTGGTGATCTTGATGTTGTGCTTCTTCAGGACCTTGCCCGCGGCGATGAAGTCGTCCCAGGTCGCCGGGGGCTCGAGCCCGTACTTCTTGAAGATGTCCGTGCGGTAGATCGTGAACTGGGGCGCCGAACTGGTGGGCACTCCGTAGAGCTTGCCCTGCACCTGCGCGCTCACCCAGGCACCGGTGTTGAACTTGCTCTTCTCGCCCTCGACGTACCGCGTGATGTCGGCGAGCGCGTCCTGAGAGACCCAGCTCGTCACGTACTCGGCGGTGTTCTGCACCAGGCAGGGGGCGTTGCCGGCCTTGACCGCGTTGGTCAGCTGCTTCTGCATGGTCAGCTGGTCGGTGACCTTGGTGTACTTCAGCTGGACGTCCTTGTGCGAGGCGTTGAACGCCTTGACGACCGCCTCCTGGCCGTTGGCCCAGCCCCAGAAGGGGAGCGTGACCGGGCCGGACTTCGACGCGGCGTCGTCATCCGAGCCGGATCCGCCGCAGGCGGAGAGCAGACCTGTCAGCGCGATACCCGCGACAGCGGCGGAGGCGAACCTTCTCCGGGGGCTCGTGAAGTTCATCTGACCGTGATCCTTCGGAATAGGGCGTTTCTCAGAACGAGAGGACGGCGGCGGCTCGGGGGTGCCGGCCAGGAACGGCGGCCGGAAAACGTCGGCTCGCGGTTGCGGGGGGTTCGGCCAAGCGGAAGCTGTAGTAAGCGGTTGCTGGGACGGTAGGCGGATGTGTCCGCTCATAGCAAGAGGTGCGCGGGAATTTGTTACGGCGGGTGGGCCGGGCGGTTAGGGCTGGGTGCACCGGAGGTGTTTCCCGTCCTGCGCCACATGGGCGCAGGTCAGGGGGGTTTTCGGATACTCGGTGCCGAGGCTGGGGGAGCATGGCGGCAGGCCCTGGAGCAGGCCGTAAAGGATGGAGAAACCGGTTACGTAACGCTCTCAGTGGTGACTGTGGCTGCGGCGGCGGTGGGCCGCCCTGGACGGGTGTGCCCACCACGCGGGGCAGGTGGCCATCCGATGTGTGGGCAGGTGGCTATCCGCGCCGTGGAGGCGGCTGGACCGAGTTACGGACGACGACATGGGTGCCCAGCACCAGATGGTCGCCGTCGGCGCTCTTGCGGCGGCCCGCGCCGCCCTCGCGCCGGTCGGCCACCGCCCGCAGCGCGACCCGGCCCATCTCCTCGTACGGCACGTGCACGGTGGTGAGTTGGGGCGTGAGCTGTGAGGCGAGCGGGATGTCGTCGTAGCCGACGATCGAGACGTCCTCGGGCACCCGCAGGCCCGCCGCGCGCAGTGCCTGCATGGCACCCGCGGCGACCACGTCCGTCCCGGCCAGCACCGCGGTGAAGTCCGGCGTCTCGTGCAGCGCCGTCTCGACGGCCTCGTACCCGTGCTCGTAGTCGTACCGGCCGTGCCGCACCAGCCCCGGATCGAACGGCACCCCGTACGCCTCGAAGGCCCGCTGGGCGCCCCGCGACCGGGCCTGAGCGGTGGTCAGTTCGGCGTGGCCGGGCAGGACGAGGACGCGGCGGTGGCCGGCCGAGAGCAGGTGGCTGGCCATCGCGTAGGCACCGCCCTCGTTGTCGTAGTCGACGGTCGTCGCCGGGACGTCGCCCTCCAGCGGGGGCCGGCCCACCAGAACCAGGTGCGAGCCCGCCGCGTCCAGGGAACGGGCGAAGCGGGCCATGCGCAGCTGGTACTCGTCGTAGTCGTAGGCGCCACCGAGCAGGATCACGGCGGCTACGCCCTGCTGGCGCATGAGGTTCACCAGCGCGAGTTCCCGCTCGGGGTCGTCACCGGTCGTGCCGACCAGGGAGAGCCAGCCGCGCAGGGTGGCGGCGCCCTCGACGCCCTTCGCCACGTGGGCGAAGGCGGCGCCGGTGATGTTGTTGATGAGGATCGCCACCGTCGGTGTGCCGCCGCCGGCGAGCGAACGGGCATGGGCGTTGGTGACGTAGTCCAGGTCCCGGACCACCTTCATCACCCGGCGGCGCAGCTCCTCCGACACCGGGTAGTTCCCGGACAGCACCCGCGAGACGCTGGCCACGGAGACGCCCGCGCGCTCCGCGACATCACGGATGGTCGCCCGGCCGGCGTCACTCGTCGCCTTGCGCTGACTCACCCTTGCGGCTCCTTCATGGTGGTGACCCGGTCCGTTGTGGTCCGGTTGTCGCGGTCCGGCCGGTGGTGGCCAGGGTGTTGCGGTCCGGCCAGTGGCGGCCCGGGGTGTTGCGGTGTCCGGCCGGTGGCGGGGCCGGGGTGTCGCGGCCGGTGGCCGGGGCGCTGGCCCCCGGGCCTTGGTGCGTCGGCCGTGGTGCCGCGGGCTCGGTGCGTCGGCCCGTGGTACGTCGGTCCGTCGTGCCACGGTCCGCCGCGCCTCGGTCCGGCCGCGCTTCGGCCCGCCCCGTCCCGGTCCGTTGCCGCCCGGCCCGGCCACAAGACGCGGTCGCGCCGTGCGGTCGGGTCCGGTCCTGCTGCGAACCGGTCCTCGCGGCCCCGAGGTCTCCGACTCTCCCAGCCCGGACATTCCGGCCCGACCGAGCAGACCGGCCCGACCGAGCAGACCGAGCCTGCCGCCGAGGCCACCGTGCGGAAACGGTATCCCATCGTTCCTCCAGGCTGGAGGGTCTGTGGGCAACGGGCGGACAACGTCATCGAGGGCCTGTGGACAACGGGCCTCACGCCGTCCCGGCGTCACGCCACCCGTGCCAGATCCGCGTGCCGCACCTCGTGGAGCGGCGGTACGCCTGCCGCCAGGCGCTCCAGTTCCTCGACGACGATGCGGCCGAGACGCTCCAGTTCGTTGCCGAGGGAGCCGGCGATGTGCGGGGTGAGGAACACGTTGGGCAGGTGGTACAGCGGCGATCCGGCGGGCAGCGGCTCCGGGTCGGTGACGTCCAGCACCGCGTTCAGCCGGCCGGAGACCAGCTCGTCGGTGAGTGCCTCGTGGTCGACCAGCGCGCCGCGGGCGGTGTTGACGAGCACGCCGCCGTCCCGCATCAGCGCGAGCCGGTCGCGGTCGAGCATGTGCTGGGTCGCGGGGATGTCGGGGGCGTGCACGCTCACGATGTCGCTGTGCCGGAGCAGGTCCTCCAGCGACAGCGACTCGGCACCGAGGGCGGCGGCCTCGGCGGGGCTCACGTACGGGTCGTGCAGCAGGACGGTGAGGTCGAAGGGCCGCAGCAGTTCCAGCAGTCGGCGGCCCACGCGGGAGGCGCCGATGACACCGACCCGACGGCCGAGGTTGCCGGTCGTCGAGGTCTCGGCCGGGCCCGGGTAGGCGTGGGTCCGGCGGAAACGCTCGCGATGGTCGAAGGCGTCCTTGCCGAGCAGCAGGATCATCGCGAGCGTGTACTCCGCGACCGGCAGGGCGTTGCCCGTCACCGCGCTGGACACCTTGACCCCGCGTTCCCACAGGGCCTCGCCGACCAGGGAGCGGACGGAGCCGGCCGCGTGCAGCACGGCGTCGAGCTTCGGGGCCGCCGCGAGGGCACCGGCGTCCAGATGGGGGCAGCCCCAGCCGGTGATCAGCACCTCGGCGGAGGCCAGTGCGTCGGCGCCGGCCGGATCGGCGAAGTCACGCACCACCAGCCCGGGATCGATGTCGGCCGTGCGCCTCAGCCGCTCCATCAGCGGCGGAGGGAAGAGCAGCGGGAGGTGCACCGGGTCCATCGCGAACACGGCCCGCGGCAGCTGAGGGCTGGGCATGACTCTCCTGGAGCAGAGGGATGGAAACAGTTTCAGAAAGCGTCTTCTACCGTAGATCCGCAGGGAAGCGGTGGTCAATCGCCCGGCCGGGGCGAGCTTTGCAGGGTTCGGTTCAGCGCCACCCCTACGTCATGACCCAGCAGTGCGACTGATTCCGGAAATCGATTACTGCTGTTTCGGTGGAGGGAGGTCAGCCTCGGGCGGTCCGTCGTCGGCGCTACGCAGCGACAAGAGGCCGTACGGCAACCGGTTCCCTCCTCACAGTCTTTTCGAAAATCCGCTCAGGCTCTTGACGCACCATGCGGGCGGGATGAAGCTCTGCCCACGTACAACAACCGGTTGCCAAAGTGACGCTCTCCGGTCGGCCTTCCGTCATCTGACCGGTATCTCGAACAGCAAGAGCAGGAGGTGGTGCGTTCATGCACCCACGTGCTGGTGCTTCCCTGAGCCGCCGCCGATTCCTCAGCCTCTCCGCGGGCGGCGCCGTGTCCGGCGCGGCAGCCCTGAGCGGTTGCGCCCTGCAGGTGTCCGACAGCGTGAGCGGTGGCTCGGGCGACAGCGTCACCCTGATGGTCAAGCCCGAGGACATCGCGCCGGAACTCATCAGGCAGTGCCAGAAGGACACCGGGATCACGATCAAGACGGTGCAGCAGGACATCACCAAACTGATCGCCATGCTCACCGCCGGCAACCCACCCGACCTGGTGCGTGCCGTCGGCGCCACGGACACGGCGTACTTCGCGGCCCGCGACGTGATGGAGGAGCTGGACCCCTACTTCGCCAAGAGCGGCGTTCTCAAGCTCGACGACCTGGACCCGGTCAACGATCTGTGGCGGTTCGACGGGAAGACCCAGGGCAAGGGTCCCCGTTACGGCATGGCGAAGGACTTCTCCCAGGACTCGATGTACTGGTACAACACCGCGTCCTTCGACAAGGCCGGGGTCGACTACCCGGCGGAGCTCGAGCCGATCACGTTCGAGGAGTGGCTCGAGAACGCCAGGCGCCTGGTGCGGCGCAAGAACGGCCAGACGACCGTCTTCGGCGGCACCTACAGCGGGCTCACCCGGGCCGCGCTCCTGACCGGATTGACGGCGTCCGCCGGCGGCAGCCTCTTCGATGACGACTTCTCCCGCGTCGACTTCACCACCCCCGAGGCGCGCAAGGCGCTGACCTGGTACATCGACTTCTGCAAGGCCAAGGTCGGGCCGAGCCTCATCCTGCTCGACCCCAACGGCTGGGACGGGCCCACCTACCAGGCCGGGCGCATGGCCATGTCGAACTCCGGCTACTGGATGGGCGGCATGATCAACACCGACGAGAAGCTGGCCGAGGTCTCCCGACTCGCCCCCGCCCCGAAGTTCGCGGGCGGTCCCCGGCTCAGCCCCTGTCAGGGCGGCACCGGCCTGTGGATGCCGCGCAAGGCGAAGAACAAGGACGCCGCGTGGCGGGTCTTCGAGTGGTTCTTCGGCGAGGCGCCGGCCAAGGCGCGCGCCGCCGGCGGCTGGGGCATTCCCACCCTGAAGTCCCTGCGTCCGCTGATGCCGGCCCGGACGGAGTACCAGAAGCGGGTGCTGAAGGTGCAGGAGAACGAGTTGAAGCACTTCTCGGTGGTCGCCTTCAGCCCCTACATCACCGGCGACTCCTTCGACGCCCTGTTCAACCAGATCGCCCCGGCCGCGATGAAGGGCGAGATGTCCGTCGACGCCCTCGCCAGGCGCCTGAACTCGGTCATCAACGAGCAGATCAAGCGCGGTAAGGAGCAGGTGGCATGACCGTCGATCAGCTCAACTCGGCCGCACAGCGGACCCGCTCGACGGTGACCGCCCGTGACGCCCGGCAGGCAGGCCGGCCGCGGGTCTCCATGACAGCGCGCCGACACCGCGCGTTCTACATGTTCACCTCGCCGTGGATCATCGGCTTCCTGCTGCTGACCATCGTGCCGATGGCGTACGCGCTGTGGCTGAGCTTCACCACGTACGACGGCATCTCGCCGCACTGGACGTACGTCGGGCTCGGCAACTACAGCGAGCTCTTCTCGGACCCCACGACCTGGGACTCCCTGGGGCGCGCGGGGCTGTTCGCGTTGACCTCGGTACCGCTGTCCATCATCTCCGGACTCGGCCTGGCCGTGCTGGTCAACCGGCCCCTGAAGGCGCGGGGCCTGTTCCGCACCCTGCTCTATCTGCCGGCCGTGGTGCCCCCGGTGGGCGCCGGTATCGCCTTCAAGACGCTCTTCGACCAGAACTCCGGTGCCGCCAACGGCGTCCTGACCCTCTTCGGCTTCGACGCCGTGGGCTGGATGGCCGACCCCTATGCCCGCTACGTCCTGCTGATGACCGTGCTCTGGACCGCCGGAAACATCATGATCATCTCGCTGGCCGGGCTCCAGGACGTCCCGCGTGAACTGCACGAGGCCGCCCGCATCGACGGAGCGAGCGCCTGGCGCACCTTCCGCAGCATCACCGTACCGCTGCTGTCCCCCGTGCTGCTCTTCCAGACGGTGACCGGGGTGATCGCGTCCGTGCAGACCATCATGCCGCTGCTGCTGGCCCCGATCGGCACCACGGGCAGCGTCACGACCGTCCCGCAGTCCAACTACCTCTACATGATGCACGTGTTCGCCCAGTACTTCGCGCTCGGCCGCTACGGCTACGCCTCCGCGCTGCTGTGGGTGCTCTTCGTCCTGATCCTCATCGTGACCGGAATCATCTTCAAGTTCGCGTCCGGCATGGTGTTCTACAACGTCGACCCGGAGGCGAAGAAGTGACCGCCGCCAGTCTTCCCCCCAAGTCGCCTGCCCGCGTCAAGGTCCGCGTCAGCCGCCTCGTCCTCTACACGGTCCTCGTCGTCATCACCGGACTGCTCCTCGGGCCCTTCGGCTGGCTGTTGCTCACCGGCCTGAAGACCTCCGCGGAGACGGCCGCAGCCCCCGTGCACTGGCTGCCCACCCACTTCGAGTGGCACAACTTCGCCGACGCCTTCAACCTCGTCGACTTCCTCGGCTACGCCCGCAACTCCCTGATCATCGCCCTCCTCTACGCCACACTCGTCACCCTCAGCTCCGCCTGGGTCGGCTTCGGCTTCGCCCGCCTCGACGCGCCCGGAAAGAAGTGGCTGTTCGGCATCCTGCTCGGCTCGATGATGCTGCCCCAGATGATCACTCTGCTGCCGACCTACCTGATCTTCGCGAAGCTCGGCATGGTCGACACGTACTGGCCGTGGGTGCTCTGGGGGCTGGCCGCGGCCCCGTATCTGGTCTTCCTCTTCCGCCAGTTCTTCGCCGGCCTGCCCCGTGAGCTGGAGGAGGCCGCGATCGTCGACGGCTGCGGCTACGGCATGATCTTCTGGCGCATCTTCCTGCCGCAGTCCTGGCCGGTGCTGTCCGCGAGCTTCATCATCGCCTTCACCTGGACCTGGGGCGACTACATCGCCCCGCAGCTGCTGCTCTCCACCGACCGCACCACACTCGCCGTGGCCATCATGTCCACCTACGTCACCCAGGCCGGCTCGCCGATCACCAACCTCCAGGCCGCGGCCTCCGTGATGTACGTCGTGCCGATCCTGCTGATCTTCCTGATCGCCCAGCGCGGTTTCGTCGCCGGGATGTCCACGACCGGCCTGAAGTAACCCCTCTTACCGAACTTTTTGCAAGGAGTTACGCATGAACACGCCTCTGTCACGCCGAACCACCCTCCAGGCCGCCGGTGTCATCGCTGCCGCCGGCTTGGCCGGCGGCATCGCGGGCACCACACAGGCCGCTGCGGCGGAGGAGAACGGCACCACCGGCGACCGAGTGGTCATCCACCCGACCCTTCCGAAGGTGCCTGTCAACAACTCCTTCACCGTCAAGGTCCGGCCACTCGGAGGCACCTGGCAGAAGCTCGGCGTCTACCTTGCCAAGCTCGCACTGATCGACGCGAACACCGGCAGCAACAAGGCCCAGAGCTCCTCCTGGGCCGCCTTCGACTTCTCCGGCACCGTCGAGGTCGAGGTCACGTACCACCCGGGCGGCGGCGAGAAGGTCCGCATCCGCCCGGACTCGTACGGCATCAAGCCCGAGGTGCTCGGCAGCACCGCGCGCTTCACACTGGACCGGCCCCGCAACCTGGTCGTCCAGGTCGACGACAAGATCTTCGACTGCCTGCACCTGTTCGCGAACCCGCTCGAGCAGAACGTGCCCACCGAGGGCGACAAGAAGGTCATGTACTTCGGGCCCGGTCTGCACACTCACCCCGACCGAACCCTGAAGGTGCCCACCGGCACTACCGTCTACCTGGCCCCGGGCGCCGTCCTCATGTCCAGCGTGATCTTCGAGGGCGTGGAGAACTGCCGGCTGATCGGCCGCGGCGTGGTCTACGACACGACCGGTGGCGCGGTCTTCGTCCGCAAGTGCGACAACGTCACGATCGACGGCGTCACGATCCTCAACCCCCGGTACGAGAACATCAGAGTCGCCGAGTCCAACAACCTCACCATCAGGAATCTGCGCGCCTTCAGCCACCAGGGCTGGGGTGACGGCATCCAGCTCTACTGCTCCGAGAACGTCACGGTCGACGGCTGCTTCCTGCGCACCTCCGACGACTGCGTCGCCCTCTACACCCACCGCTGGGACTTCTACGGCGACACCCGCAACATCACCGTCAAGAACTGCTCCCTCTGGGCCGACGTCGCCCACCCGATCAACATCGGCGTGCACGGAAATTCCGACACCCCCGAGATGCTGGAGAACCTGCGCTACGAGAACATCGACATCCTCGACCACCGCGAGCCGCAGGTGACCTACCAGGGCGCCATCGCCTTCATGGTCGGTGACAGCAACCTCGTCCGGGACGTCAGGTTCGACGACATCCGCGTGGAGGACTTCCGCTGGGGCCAGCTCATCCACATGCGGGTCGAGTACAACCCGAAGTACAACACGTCGGCAGGCCGCGGCATCGAGTCCGTCTACATCAAGGACCTCAGCTACAACGGCAAGAACGCCGACCTCTCGATCATCGCCGGCCTCGACGCGGAGCACGCGATCAAGGACGTCACCTTCGAGAACCTCCGAGTCAACGGCAGGGTGATCGCCGACAGCACGGGCAAGCCGACGTGGTACCTGGCCTCGGACGGCGTGCCCATGTTCGTCAACGAGCACGTGACGAACCTCAAGTTCCTCACCACCGCCGAGGCGGCCGCGTCATGACCACATCTGCTCCGAGCCGCCGGAACTTCCTCGGCGGCACGGCGGCCCTGCTGCTGGTGGCGGGCGCGGGCGGACTGCTCGCGCCCGGCAGCGCCCGCGCGGCCGGCCAGGACGGCACCACCGGGCTCCGCGCCTTCACGCACCCCGGGCTGCTGCACAGCGCCGACGCCATAGCGCGTATGAAGGCCGCCGTCGCCGCCAAGGAATCCCCGGTCTACGACGGCTACCTCGCGCTCGCGGCGCACGCCCGCTCGAAGGCCACCTACACCATCCAGAACACCGGCCAGATCACCTCCTGGGGTCGCGGCCCCACCAACTTCCAGAACCAGGCCGTCGCCGACTCGGCCGCCGCCTACCAGACCGCGCTGATGTGGTGCGTCACGGGCGAGCGTGCCTACGCCGACAAGTCCCGCGACATCCTCAACGCCTGGTCGGCGTCCCTGACGGCCGTCACCGGCGCCGACGGGCCGCTCGGCGCGGGCCTCCAGGTCTTCAAGTTCGTCAATGCCGCCGAACTGCTGCGGCACACCGGCTACGACGGCTGGGCGAAGGAGGACATCGCGCGCTGCGAGGAGTCCTTCCTGCGCGTCTGGTATCCGGCGATCTCCGGCTACATGCTCTACGCCAACGGCAACTGGGACCTGACGTCCGTCCAGTCGATCCTCGCCATCGGCGTGTTCTGCGAGGAGCCCACCCTCTTCGAGGACGCACTCAGGTTCGCCGCCGCCGGGGCGGGCAACGGCAGCGTCCCGCACCGCATCGTCACGGACGCGGGACAGGGCCAGGAGTCCGGGCGCGACCAGGGCCACGAGCAGCTCGCCGTCGGCCTGCTCGCGGACGCCGCGCAGGTCGCCTGGAACCAGGGCGTCGACCTGTACGCCTTCGACGACTACCGGCTGCTGAAGAACGTGGAGTACGCCGCCCGCTACAACCTCGGCGGCGACGTGCCCTTCGTCCCCGACCTGGACCGCACCGGCAAGTACGTCAAGAAGTCCGTCTCCGCCGTCGGGCGCGGAAACCTGCCTCCGATCTACGAGATGGCCTACGCGCACTACGCCGGTGTCCGGGGCCTCGACGCCCCCTACACCAAGGCGGCCGTCTTCCGCGGCACGGGCGGTGCCCGCGTCGTCGAGGGCAGCAACGACGACCTGCCGAGCTGGGGCACCCTCACCTTCGCGGGCACGAAGGCCCCGTCCCCGGCCAGGCCCACGGCTCCGGCCGGTGTCACGGCGGTGGGCGGCCACAAGTCCGTCACCGTGGCGTGGGTGCCGTCGGCGTGGGCCGAGTCGTACACGGTCCTGCGGGCGACCGGTGCCGACGGACCGTACGGGACGATCGCGAGCGGCCTCGACAAACCGGCGTACACCGACCGTGACGCCCGCGCGGGCAGGCCCTCCTACTACCGGATCACCGCCACCAACTCCCTGGGCACCAGCGCCCGTTCGGCCTGGGCGGCGGCGGTCCCCGGGCTGCCCGACCCCTGGGAGACGCGGGACGTCGGGGACGTGAGGATTCCCGGCTCGGCCGTCTTCGACGGCGAGCGGTTCGTGCTGGAGGCGTCCGGCACCGCCGACACCCACCGCCTGGCGTACCTGCCGCTGCGCGGCGACGGCACGATCACCGCCCGGATCGTGTATCCCCTCAGCTCCCAGTATTCAAAGATCGGCGTCACCGTTCGCGCAGGCCTGGACGCGGACGCGGCGCATGCCGCCATGCTGATCCAGGGCCTGCCGCTGCACACCTGGAGCGGCGTGTGGTCCGTACGGGCGAAGGCGGGGGCCGCGGTCAAGGGCACCGGCAGCACGCCCGTACCACCGTCCCAGCAGCAGACCATCACCACCAGCGCCGCCTTCCCGATCTCCTCCCTCGGCGACCTCCCCGAGTCGGCGACCCCACTTCAGGCCCCGTACGTCGAGGGCGCGGGCGACGGCTACCGGCTGCGCATGCCCTACTGGGTCCGGGTGACCCGCCGGGGCGACCGCTGCACCGGCGCCATCTCCCCGGACGGCACCCACTGGACCGAAGTCGGCTCCAGCGAGGTCGACTTGGGCAAGACGGCCTACGTCGGTCTCACCCTCACCTCCTGCCTCGGGGTCGACGAGGACTTCGCCGAGACCGGCACCGGCGCCTTCGACAACGTCGGCGTCACCTCCCGCACGGGCGGCGAGATCTGGTCCGTGCCACGCCCGGCCCGGGCCGCGGGCGACCTGCGGGCCGTCCAGGGCGCCGACGCCGTCGAGCTGACCTGGACCGACCCGGACCTGTCGGCCCGCTACCAGGTGCTGCGCTCCACCTCCGCCAAGGGCCCGTTCGAGAGCCTCGCTTCCGGCATCGGCGCCGTGGGCTTCGGCACCCGCATCCGGTACGCCGACGCGACCGGCAGGCCCGGCACGACGTACCACTACGCGGTGGCCAAGACGAACCGCGCCGGACGCGGCCCGCTGTCGGAGCCGGCGGAGGCGGCCATGCCGACGCCGAGCGCGCCACGACTCACCTCGTCCACCGTGGCGTTCGCGAACAAGGGCGCCCCCTTCACCCACCTGCTGCGCGCCACGCACGAGCCCGTCCGCTTCACCGCGAAGGGGCTCCCTGACGGCCTGCGCCTCGACAAGCACACCGGCCTGATCTCCGGAGCCCCCACAAGGACCGGTGAGTTCACCGTCACCACCACCGCGGGCAACGCCGCCGCAGACGCCACCGGCACGCTCACCCTCACGGTCGGCACCCCGCCACCCGCGCCCTGGACCCACGGCGACCTGGGCGACGTCATCCTCGACGACCGCGCCTACGGCACCCTCGGCGTGGTCGCCGTCCGGACGCCCGGCAGCACCGCCCACGAGGACGGGACCTTCGTGGTGCGGGGTGCCGGGACCGACCTCACCGTCAACAACCAGGGCATGACGGGCCAGTTCGTTCGACGGCCCGCCAGCGGCGACTGCGAGGTCACCGTCCGCCTGGTCTCCCGCGCCGGAGCCACCGGCGACCGGGTCGGCCTGCTCATGGCCAAGTCCCTGTCGCCGTTCGACCAGGCGGCCGGGACGATCGTCACCGGCGGCACGAGCGCCCAGCTGATGCTGCGCCCGACCGTCGCCGGAAGGTCCACCTTCACGGGCAACGCGGCGGTCACCGCCCCCTGCCTGCTGCGGCTGAAGCGCACCGGTACGCACTTCACCGCATCCGCCTCGGCCGACGCCGGCGCCACCTTCACCCCCCTCGCCGAGGGGGACATCCCCGGCTTTGGTGACGCCCCCTACTACGTGGGCCTCGTGGTCTGCTCCCGCGACCCCCTGGCCCGCAGCACCGCCGAGTTCGACGAGGTGAGAATCACCCCCCTGTAGTACTCCACGGATCGGAGAACCCCACATGAGCCGCACTTCCCCCCACACACACCCCGAGGGCGGCCAGGTGAGCCGCCGCGGTCTGCTCAAGGCCGCCGGCGGCCTCACCGCGGCCCTCGCCCTCGGCGCCGGAGCCACCGCCGCCACGGCCGACGCCGCCCCCGCCGCCTTCACCCACCCCGGCATGCTCCACAACGCCGGCGACATCAACCGCGCCAAGGTCAGGGTCGCCGCGGGCGACGACCCCTGGCTGTCCGGCTGGAACGGACTGACCGCCAACTCCCGCTCCCAGTCGACCTGGGCACCCCGGGCCACCGCGACCGTCATCCGCGGCGGTACCGGAGAGAACTACTCGCTGCTCTACAACGACATCGCGGCCGCCTACCAGAACGCGCTGCGCTGGAAGGTCGGCGGCACCGAGGCCAACGCCAAGTGCGCGGCGAACATCCTCAACGCCTGGTCACGCACCCTGACCACGGTCACCGGCAACGCCGACCGATTCCTCGCCGCGGGCATCTACGGCTGGCAGTTCGCGAACGCCTGCGAACTCATGCGGGACTACCCGGCGTTCGACCTCGCCGCCGCCCAGGACATGATGGTCAGGGTCTTCTATCCGCTCAACAACCAGTTCCTCACCGGCCACAACGACGCCTGCGTCACCAACTACTGGGCCAACTGGGACCTGTGCAACATGGCCTCGGTCCTGGCCATCGGGATCCTCACCGACAACGCCGCCAAGTACGACCAGGCCGTCACGTACTTCAAGTCCGGCGCGGGAAACGGTTCCATCCAGCACGCCGTCCCGTTCCTGTACAGCAACGTCGAGGGCTACGACCTCGGCCAGTGGCAGGAGTCCGGCCGCGACCAGGGCCACACGGTCATGGGTATGGGCCAGATGGGCGCGCTCTGCGAGATGGCCTGGAACCAGGGCGACGACCTCTACTCCTACGACGGCCGCCGCTTCATGAAGGCCGCCCAGTACGTCGCCAAGTACAACCTGAACATGAACGTGCCGTTCACCACGTACACCTGGGGCACCGGCCAGAACTGCGCCCAGCAGTCGCAGACCGTGCCCGGCGCCGCGTCCCGCGGCCAGGCCCGCCCCGTGTGGGCGATGCTCCACTACCACTACGGCAGGCGGCTGCTCCTCGACGACAAGTACATCTCCCAGATGTGCATGTCCGTCGCCCCCGAGGGCGGAGGGGGTGACTACGGCACCACCAGCGGCGGATTCGACCAGCTCGGCTTCGGCACGCTGATGTACGCGAAGTAACCCGAACAGCCCTCACACCCGCTCGTGCGCCGGAATACCGGGCCACAACGAGCTGCTCTGATCTTCACGGTGCACGAGCGCGGTGAGGGGGCTGGTGGACGTATGACGGCAGACCAGGCGGACCCCGTGGTGCGCACGCCCCACGGTGCCCTGCGGGGCCGGTACGAGTGCGGGGGCGCGGTCTTCCGCGGCATCCCGTACGCTGCCCCTCCCTTCGGCCCCCACCGCTTCCGCCGGCTCTGCCCCCGCCGCCCTGGGACGGTGTCCGCGACGCCGGCTCCTTCGGCCCCACCCCGCCGAAACCGCCGTACTCCGACGCCTTCGCCCACTACCTGTCCGACCCGGTCGTGCCCGGTGACGACTGCCTCAACCTCAACGTCCGGACCCACCAGCCCGACCCCGCGGCCCGCCTGCCCGTTCTCGTCTGGCTGCACGGCGCGCCCTGACCCGGGGCTCCTGCGCCGTACCCGTCTACGACGGCCACTCTTCGCCCGCGACGGCGTGGTCTGTTTACCCATCAACTACCGGCTGGGCGTCGAGGGCTACGGACTGTTCCCGGACACGCCGCCGAACCCCGGCCTGCGCGACCAGATCGCCGCCCTGACCTGGGTGCACGAGTCCATCGAGGCCTTCGGCGGCGACCCCGGCCGCATCACCCTCGCCGGCCAGTCCGCCGGGGCCATCAGCGTCGGCGCCCTCATCGCCGCCCCGCGGACCCAGGGGCTGGTGCGCCGGGCCGTCCTGCAGAGCGGGCCGCCCGAGGCGTCCGAGCGGGCCAGGGTACGGCGGATGGTGCGCCGTATGGCCGCCCAGCTGAAGATCCGCGCCACCGCCGAGGCCTTCGCCGCCGTCGACCGCGACCTGCTGCTGCGCACCCAGGCCGAAGTGGGGAGACTGAGCAGCCCGGTGGTCGGCGGACCCGCCTTCGGGCTCGTCGTCGACGGCGACGTCGTCCCGCGCGACCCCCTGGAGGCCTCACGGACGGCGGCGCCGCCCCGGGCGTCGAGCTGCTGATGGGCTGGACCCGCGACGAGTACCGGCTGTGGCTGGTGCCGGGCGGCCTGCTGGAGCGCGTCGACCGCCTCGGCGCGGTCGCCCTCGCTGGCGCCATGGCCCGCTGCCACTGCGGCGGCGAGGTACCGCGCGGCTACCGTGCCCTGCACCCCGACGCCGGTACGGCGGAACTCGTCGGCCAGCTCGTCACCGACCACCTGCTGCGCCTCCCCCTGCACCACCTGGCCGACGCCCGCGCGGAACCGTCGTACCTCTACGAGTTCGCCTGGCCCTCGAACCTCCCCGGCCTCGGCGCCTGCCACGCGCTGGAACTGGGCTTCGTCTTCGACACCGGTGAGGCCGAAGAGTCCCGGAAACCGGCCGGGGAGGGCGCGCCGCAGGAGCTGGCGGACGCCATGCACGCGGCCTGGGTGCGCTTCGCCACGGACGGCGACCCGGGCTGGGAGCCCTGGGACGACAGGCATCCGGTGCGGGTGTTCGGCGACAGCGCGCCGGACGCCGGGGACGGGCCGGCCCACACGGCCTACGGCCCCCGCGACTCGCCCTCTGGGCGATCGACGCCGTCACGCCTCCTCCTGCGGAGTCCGCTCCCGTGGCGGTCCCGGCCGGCGGCTCGCCCGCGCGCGTTGCGGAGCTGCGGTCGGCCGTACGCAGGCTCCGCCGGTCCGGGGCCCTTCGGCGGCACGGTTGAGCCCCGGAGCGCGGCGGCGCGGGAGCGCCCCGGTCATGTCGCGCCGTCGAGCGCTCTGCCGTAGACCGTGGAGCTGCGGCGCACCGTCATGCCCAGCCGCCGGTACACCGACAGGGCATCGGTGGCCGAGTGCGTCCACAGGACGCAGGTTCGCCGGCCGTGCCGGTGGAACGCGCGGAACGATTCCCGCAGGAGCACGCGGGCGATGCCGCGGCCGCGGTGGTCCCGCCGGACCGCGACACGGTCGATGTATCCCTCGCCGGAACCCGGGACGTCCAGCGCCAGCACCGCGCCGACCATGTGGCCGGCCGCGAACGCCACGGGGGACAGGGCCGGTGCGAACGCGGCGCGCTCCACGGTCAGACGAGCCCATTCCTCGTAGGGCTTCCGCCGCTTCTGCCATGCGCCGAAGGCGTCCTCGGTGAGCTGGTACGCGGCCCGCTCGTCACCGGGACGGAACGGCCGCACGGTGATGCCCGGCGGCGGTTCGGGCACCGCGGGTTCGGTGGGCATCGCGATCTCCAGCAGCCACTCGGTGACGAAGGGCGCGTATCCGCGGGAGCGCAGCAGCCGGACGGCCGCCGTGTCGCCGTCGGGCAGCGACTGGACCAGCCGCGCACTGCCTGTCTGCCGGGCACGCGCCTCGGCCCAGGCGAGCAGGGAGCTGCCCAGCCCCCTGCCGCGGTGGTCGGGATGCACATCGATCGCGCTGCGACGCCCGCCGTGCACCCAGCCCCAGCCGACCGGTACGCCCGCGTCGTCCTGCACGAGCAGTGTGTCGGACCGCGGGTCCAGTTCCGGCCGGGCCAGATCGGCGGCGATGCTGTCGGCTCCGGTGGCGGCCCCGCCGTGCAGCGCCCGCTCGCAGCCGGCGACCAGGCCGTGGATCGCGGCGACATCGTCAGCGGTTGCCGGGCGGCACCGGTAGCCGATGGGCAGCGGGACGGGCGAAGGGTCGGGCACGTACCGAATCCTGCGCCGTCCCGGCCGCCCTGTCGACCAAGCGACCACCCGGTGTCGCAGCGGACACCCCCTAGCGGGGCTGGGGCGCGGCCACCGAGTCCCTCACCACCACGTGCGTGCCCAGCAGCAGGTGTTCGTCCGGGGCGCCCGGGGTGTGCTCCAGAGCCGTGCGGACGGCGAGGCGGCCGAGTTCCTCGTAGGGGACGTGGACCGTCGTCAGGGCGGGGTGCAGGTCACGGGCGAAGGGGATGTCGTCGTATCCGGCGAGGGAGACGTCGTCCGGCACCTTCAGGCCCGCCTCGTGCAGGGCGGTGAGGGCACCCGCCGCGACCATGTCCGTGGCGGCCACCACCGCCGTGAACTCCAGTCCGTCCTTGAGCGCTTGCCGCATCAGGCGGTGACCGGCGTCGCGGGTGAAGTCGCCGTGCAGGATCAGGGCCGGGTCGGGGGTTAGCCCCCGGGCCCGGTGCGCGGCGAGGTAGCCGCGTTCGCGGCCCAGGGCCGTGGTGTGGTCCGCCCGGCCGCCGAGGAACAGCACCCGGCGGTGGCCCTGCGCGAGCACGTGGGCGACCAGGGTGTGGGCGCCGCCCTCGTTGTCGTACTCGATGACCGTCACCGGGGCGCCCGGGTCCAGCGGCGGCCGGCCGCACAGGACCAGCCGGGAACCGGCCGAGGCGAGGGAGTCGGCCATCCGGTGGGTGCGTTCACGGTACTCGGGGGTGTCGGCCGTGCCGCCGACCAGGATCACGGCGGCGGCCCGCTGGGCGCGCATCATCTCGACGAACTCCAGCTCGTGCCGGACGTCGCCCTCCGTGCTGCACACCAGACAGAGGTGGCCGAGCCGGGTCGCCTCGCGCTCCACGCCGTGCGCCATGAGCGCGAACGACGGGCCGGTGATGTCCTCCAGGACGAAGGCGAGGGTGGGCGTGCCGACCCCGGCGATCGCCTTCGCCCGGGCGTCGGCCACGTAGTCCAGCTCGCGGACCGCCCGCATCACCCGCCCGCGCGTCGCCGCGCTCACCGGATACGCGCCGCCCAGCACCCGGGACACCGTCGACGCGGAGACCCCCGCGCGCGCCGCCACGTCCCGGATGGTGCTACGGCTCGCGTCCCCGCTCTTCCTCGTCATGCCTGCCTCGTCCTTCCCGGGCGCCGGTCCGCGCCCACCCCCTCGGGAACTGCGGTAATGCCGTAGCAACCGGTTCCCAAGTCGGAGGCTAGCAGCGGAGGGAGACCGAGAGGAGGGGCATGGGCCGACTGCCGGCCTACTTGGCCCCCAGTGCCCCCGCGATGCCCGAGATGCCCTCAGGGCCCACCCGGCAGCAGCCGCCGATCATCCGCGCCCCCGCCTGCTGCCAGCCCTTCAGCTGGCCGACGGTGAAGGTGGGACGGCCGGTCCAGGCGCGGGCCTCGGCGTCCCAGGTCTCGCCGCTGTTGGGGTAGACGACGACCGGCTTGCCGGTGACCCGCGCCGCCGTCGCGGCCGCGCCGTCCACGTCCTGCGGAGCGCAGCAGTTCACCCCGACCGCGATCACCTCGTCCGCCTCGGCCGCCAGGGCGAAGGCCTCCTCCAGCGGCTGCCCGGCCCGCGTGCGGCCACCGGCGACGGAATACGTCAGCCAGGCCGGCACCCCGAGCCCGCGCACCGCCCGCAGCAGGGCCGCGGCCTCGTCGGCGTCCGGGACCGTCTCGAGCGCGAGCACGTCGGGCCCGGCCGCGGCCAGCACCTCCAGGCGCGGCCGGTGGAAACGCTCCAACTCGTCCACACTCAGCCCGTAGCGCCCCCGGTACTCCGAGCCGTCCGCGAGCATCGCCCCGTACGGACCGGCCGAGGCCGCCACCCACAACGGCCGCGAGACGCGCGCCCGCCGGGCCGCTTCCCGGGCCGACTCCACGCTCAGCGCCATGAGTTCGGCCCCCCGGTCATGGCTGATCCCACGCTTGGCGAACCCCTCGAACGTGGCCTGGTAACTGGCGGTGATCGCGACGTCCGCACCCGCCCGGAAGTAGGCGAGGTGCGCCTCGGTCACCGCCTCCGGCTGTTCGGCGAGCAGCCGCGCCGACCACAGTTCGTCGCTCAGGTCGTGCCCGGCCGACTCGAGCTGGTTGGACATGCCGCCGTCCAGGACGACCGTCCCGGCGGCGAGCGCTTCGGCGAGGGTGAGGGTGCTGGTCATGCCGACGACGGTAGTCGAGAACCGGCGGCGGACCCCAGCCGAGTGTGTCCAGTGTATGAACAGGTCGACCAGCATGTGGGACGGCGGGTTACGATCACGGCCCTCCCCCTCCGCTCGTACAGGAACCCCCATGACCGTCCCCCGCCCCGCCGAGGCCGCCGGACCCGCCGGTCCCGGATCCCCCGAGCCGGCCACCGCCGCCGCCGCGGCCCCGGCTCCCCGCCGCACCTTCGGCCTCGCCGCCGCCACGGCCCTCGTCATGGGCAACATCATCGGCGGCGGCATCTTCGCCCTGCCCGCCACCGTCGCCCCCTACGGCACGGTCAGCCTGCTCGCCTTCCTCGTGCTCTCGGTCGGAGCCGTCCTGCTCGCGCTGCTCTTCGGCAGGCTGGCCCGGCGCAGCCCGGTCACCGGCGGGCTCTACGTCTACCCGCGGGACGCCTTCGGCGAGTTCGCCGGGTTCCTGTCGGCCTGGTCGTACTGGACGATGTGCTGGGTCAGCATCGCCGCCCTGGCCGTCGCGGTCGTCGGCTACGTCGAGGTCCTGATACCCCTGCACGGCAACCACGCCCTCCAGGCCGTCGTCGCCCTGGCCGCCCTCTGGCTGCCGGCCGCGGCGAACTTCGCGGGCACGCGCTGGGTCGGCACGGTGCAGGTCGTCTCCACGGTCCTGAAGTTCGTACCGCTGCTCCTGCTCGCCACCATCGGCCTGTTCTTCGTCGACGCGGACAACTTCGGCCCGTTCAACGCCTCCGGCCAGAGCGTCTCCGGCGCGCTGGCCGCATCCGCGGCGCTGCTGCTCTACAGCTTCCTCGGGGTCGAGTCGGCCGCGGTCAGCGCCGGCGAGGTCCGTGACCCCGAGCGCACGGTCGGCCGGGCGAGCGTCCTCGGCACCCTGGCGTCCGCCCTCGTCTACGTCCTCGGCACGGTCGCCGTCTTCGGCCTGGTCCCGCACGACCGGCTCGTCGAGTCGGGCGCCCCCTTCGCCGACGCGGTCGATGCGATCGCCGGGGGCGGCTGGGGCGGTACCGCCATCGCCCTGGTCGCCGTCGCCTCCATCACCGGCTGCCTCAACGGCTGGATCCTCATGGCCGCGCAGATGCCCTACGCCGCCGCCCGCGACGGTCTGTTCCCCGCTCCCTTCGCGCGGCTGGGCAAGGGCGGCGTCCCCGGTTTCGGCGTGTGGGCCTGTGTGATCCTCGGTTCGCTGCTCATCGCCCTCAACTACACGGCCGGCCCGGACACCACCTTCCGCGTCCTCGTGCTGATCACCACGTTCACCGGCTGTGTGCCGTACCTGCTGTCGGCGGCGGCCCAGCTGTACTGGCTGGCCCGCGGCACGCGCGACCGCGTCCGCCCGGCGGGCCTCGTCCGGGACCTCACGGTCGCGGCCCTCTCCTTCGGCTTCTCGTTCTGGCTGATCGCCGGAGCCGGGTACGCCGCCGTCTACCAGGGCGTGCTGTTCCTCTTCGCCGGTATCCCGGTGTACGTGTGGCTGCGGGGGCGCAAGGACACGGCGGAGGTGTCGGCATAGCATCGGGGGATGCCCGAGGTCGCTGCAGCGCATGCCGAAGTACGTGAGGTCCTGGGAGTCCCGGCGGACCAGGCGGTGTTCGAGCCGCTCCCGCACGACCCCGGCAACGGCGTCACGGCCGGGGTGTGGCGGGTCACGGGCGGCGACCGCTCGGCCGTCCTGAAGGTGCTGACGCGGACGAAGGAGACCGGCGTCGCCTGGTCGGCGTCCAACGACCCGCGCCACCGGAACTTCTGGCGCCGCGAGGCGTACGTCTACCGGTCCGGCCTCGCCCAGGTCTGGCAGCGGCAGGGCATCCGCGCGCCCCGGCTGCTGGAGTGCGCCGAACGCCCGGACGGTGACGTGGCGTTGTGGCTGGAGGACGTGCCGGGCGAACCGGCGACCGCCTGGTCCCTCACCCGCCACGTCGACCACGCACACCGCCTGGGTGCCGCGCAGGGCGCGGTCGGCGCGGGGGAGGACGCCCCCTGGCTGTCGCGGGGCTTCCTGCGGGACCACATCTCGGGGAAGACGACCGGCCAGGCCCCGCTCGACGACGAGGCGTGGCAACACCCCCTGATCC
This sequence comes from Streptomyces sp. 378, assembly GCF_030124145.1. GTDB lineage: Bacteria > Actinomycetota > Actinomycetes > Streptomycetales > Streptomycetaceae > Streptomyces. The sequence goes on along the minus strand of NZ_JASKMS010000014.1, from coordinate 135,054 downwards.
GGCGGCACTTCCCGCCCGGCCTGCGTGAGGACCTGGCCCGCCTCCACCACGACCGCGCGTGGTTCCTCACGGTCATGGAGTCGCTGCCCCGCGCCCTCTCCCACCTCGACCAGCGGCCGGCGAACCTCCGCTCCGACGGCCCCGGCACCAGTGTCCTGTTCGACTGGGCGTTCACCGGCGACGGCGCCCTCGGGGAGGACCTCGGCACGTACCTGCCCGACTGCGTCTTCGACCTGTTCGTGCCCGCCGCCGACCTGCCGGGCCTGGCCAAGGCGGCCTACGACGCCTACGTGCACGGCCTGCGCCGCAGCGGCTGGCGGGGCGACGAACAGCTCGTACGACTCGGGGTGTGCGCCTCCGCGGTGAAGTACGACCGGCTCACGGCCCTGATGCCGGCGCGGGCGGACGAGGAGCGCGTGGCCCACGGCGGCGAGGGCGCCGTCCCGGCCGAACTCCGCTACCGGGAACGGGGCCTGGCCCTGGAGTTCCTGGCCGAGCGGGCCGCCGAGGCCCGGCTGCTGGCCCCCCGGCTCGGCTTTCCCGAAGCCCCCAGCGGCCGCTGAAGCACGGAGGGGGACCGAAGGTCATGGCCCGAGTCGTCGAGTTGTCGTACTACCCCGTCAAGGGCTGCGCCGGGACGTCGGTGTCCGAGGCGCTGCTGACGCCGGCCGGACCGGCGCACGACCGCAGCTTCATGGTGGTCAGCGAGGAGGGCGTGTACCGGACGCAGCGCAGGGATCCGCTGCTGGCCGTCATCCGCCCCCTGATCGCCCCCGACGGCGGCCACCTCACACTCACCGCGCCCGGGGCCGAGTCCCTCCACCTCCGAGTGGACACCTCCGGCACCCGGCGGAAGGTGGACCTGTTCGGAACCGCCTACCAGGGCATCGACCAGGGCGACGAGGCGGCGGACTGGCTCTCGGCGCGGCTCGGCGCCCGAAGCCGTCTGGTGCGGGTCCCGCCGGAACACAGCCGGGTGACCGACGGCCTGACACCGGGCACCTCCGGCTACGCCGACAGTTGCGCCCTGCACGTCATCTCCCGCGCCACCCTGGACCTCCTCGCCACCAAGCTCGCCGACCGCGGTGCCCGCCCCCTTCCTCACGACCGTTTCCGCCCCAACCTCGTCATCGACGGCTGGGACGACCCCCACACGGAGGACCGGGCCCACCGCCTGCGCATCGGCACCACGGAACTCGGCTACGCCAAACTCGCCATCCGCTGCGCGGTCACCCTGGTCGACCAGCGGGCCGGCACCCGGGCGGGCCCCGAACCCCTCCGCACTCTCGCCGGCTACCGCCGCGCCGCCCAGGGCGGCGTCGCCTTCGGCACGAAGTACGCGGTACTGCGGCCCGGCAGAGTGGCGGTGGGGGACGAGGTGGACGTCACGGTGTGGGGCGAGTCCGAGCTGTGACGCCGGAACCCGGACCGACCGAACAGGGTCGCCGTGGCGGACGGTCCGTACGGCGAGCACCGGTTCGACGGACTTGACGAGCCTCCCCGACGACCGGGCGACCGCACCTCGGCCGTGACGTCCCGGGCGACGGCGGCCACCGCCGGGGGAGCGGCGACCGCCGGGAGCGGTGACCAGGGAAGCGACCGCCGCGAGGACGCCCGCGGACGCCGCCGCGGTGCGAGTGAGGCCGCGCACATGACCGGAGACGGGCCATGTCCCCGCCGACGACGAACGATTCGGCGGCTGCCGCTTCCGCAACGCGCGCGATGTGTTCGTCCCGTCAGACCCGTTGACCTCCTCGTGCCGCCCCCTTACGTTTTCGGCGTTCGTAATGACAGATGGTGTTCGAAATTTCAGATGTCGTTGGAATGGCAACGCCGTGTGTCCCCAGTGAGAGGCAGGCCCCCTGCGCATGAGCCGCGACCGCGACCACGCTCTGCCCGAACCCCCCAGCCGCAGACTGTTGTTGAAGGGCGCCGCAGCAGCCGGTGCCCTGGCCGCCGTCCCCGCCCTCCCCGGCGTCGCCGGGGCGGCACCCCGGACGGAAACCGCTGCCGAGGCCCCCGGCGGGCACCCGAAGCCGGCGCCCGTCGTCAACCCCCTCGTCCGCAACCGTGCCGACCCGCACATCCACCGGCACAAGGACGGCTTCTACTACTTCACCGCCACCGCCCCCGAGTACGACCGCATCATCCTGCGCCGCTCCCGCACCCTGAACGGCCTCGGCACGGCGGACGAGTCCGTCATCTGGCGGGCCCACGCCACCGGCCCCATGGGCGCCCACATCTGGGCGCCCGAACTGCACCGCATCGGCGGCAAGTGGTACATCTACTTCGCCTCCGCGCCCGCCGAGGACGTCTGGGCGATCCGCATATGGGTGCTGGAGAACGCCCACCCCAACCCCTTCAAGGGCACCTGGGTGGAGCGGGGCCAGGTCAAGACGGCCTGGGAGACCTTCTCCCTGGACGCCACCACCTTCACCCACCGCGGCAAGCGCTACCTGGCCTGGGCGCAGCACGAGCCCGGAATGGACAACAACACCGGCATCTTCCTGTCCGAGATGGCGAACCCGTGGACCCTGAAGGGCCCGCAGGTGCGGCTGTCCACCCCGGAGTACGACTGGGAGTGCATCGGCTTCAAGGTCAACGAGGGCCCGTACGTCCTCAAGCGCAACGGCCGCCTCTTCATGACGTACTCGGCCAGCGCCACCGACTTCAACTACTGCGTGGGCCTGCTGACCGCCGACGCCGACAGCCACCTCCTGGACCCCGTGAGCTGGACCAAGTCGCCGACCCCGGTCTTCACCAGCAACGACACGACCAAGCAGTACGGCCCCGGCCACAACTGCTTCACGGTCGCCGAGGACGGGCGCACCGACGTCCTCGTCTACCACGCCCGGCAGTACAAGGAGATCGACGGCGACCCGCTGAACGACCCCAACCGCCACACCCGCGTCCAGAAACTCGGCTGGAAGCGCGACGGCACCCCCGACTTCGGCGTCCCGGTCGCCGACACGGTGAAGGTGAGCGACTGACATGAGACGTGCCCACGCCGCCCTCCTCGCCCTGTGCCTCGGGCTGTTCGGCGCCCTCGCCACCGGCGGGCCCGCCCAGGCCGCGCCCCAGACCATCACCAACGGAACCCAGTTCACGGACACCTCCGGCAACCCCGTCCACGCGCACGGCGGCGGCGTCCTCAAGGTCGGCACCTACTACTACTGGTTCGGCGAACACCGCAACGCCGACAACACCTTCCGGTACGTCGACGCCTACCGCTCGACCGACCTGAAGAACTGGGAGTTCCGCAACCACGTCCTGACCGAGGCCAGCGACCCGGAACTCGCGACCGCCAACATCGAGCGGCCGAAGGTCATGTACAACGCCTCCACCGGCAAGTTCGTGATGTGGATGCACAAGGAGAACGGCACCGACTACAGCGAGGCCCGCGCGGCCGTCGCCGTCTCCGACACCGTCGACGGGAACTACACCTGGAAGGGCAGCTTCCGGCCGCTCGACCGGCACATGTCCCGTGACATCACGGTCTTCGTCGACACCGACGGCGCCGGCTACATGATCTCCGCCGCCCGGGAGAACTACGACCTGCAGATCTACCGCCTCACCGCCGACTACACGGGCATCGCGAGCCTGGTCGCCAACCCCTGGCCCGGCGGCCACCGCGAGGCCCCTGCGCTGTTCAAGCGGGGCGGCGTCTACTTCATGCTGACCTCGGGCGCCACGGGCTGGAACCCCAACCAGCAGCAGTACGCCACGGCCACCAGCATCGCCGGCCCCTGGTCGGCCATGAAGAACGTCGGCGACTCGACGACGTACGGTTCGCAGACCGCCTACGTCCTTCCGGTACAGGGCAGTTCGGGCACCTCGTACCTCTACATGGGTGACCGCTGGGGCAACTCCTTCGGCGGGACCGTCAACGACTCGCGCTACGTCTGGCTGCCGCTGACCTTCTCCAACTCGACCACGATGTCCATGTCCTGGTCGCCGGAGGTCACCATCGACACGGCCGCCGGGACCGTCTCCGGCGTGAACGCCACGTACCACACCCTCATCGCCCGCCACTCCTCCAAGTGCGTGGACGTGACCAGCCAGTCGCTCCGGGCGGGCGCTCAGCTCAAGCAGTACGACTGCAACGGCGGCGCCAACCAGAAGTACTGGTTCAAGTCCGTCGGCGGCGGCTCCTACCAGCTGATGGTCAGGAACAGCTCCCTGTGCCTGCGGGAGAACGCGAGCACGGTCACGCAGGAGAACTGCGACGCCTCCGCGACGAACCAGCAGTGGTCGCTGACCACCACCGGCTCGTACGTGAACGTCAAGTCCCGCGCGACCGGGGAGTGCCTCGACGTGAACGGCGCGTCCACCGCCAACGGTGCCGCGCTCATCACGTACACGTGCAACGGCGGCACCAACCAGCAGTGGACGCGCGGGACATGACGGCCCCGAGTGCCCTCAGGCCAGCAGGTCGATCGCGTCGATCGCCGTCCCCGCGCTGAGGAAACCGGTCGCCCCCGACCCGCTCACCACGTCGATCCGGAGCACGTTGTACTGACTCGTGTCCGTCTTCCAGGCGGACGCCGGGACGCTGTACGTGAACGTGTGGTTGTTGCCGCGGTACGAACCGTTGGTCAGCGACCGGGTGTTCGGCTGGGTGGGCGGGGAGGGGACGGCGGACGTCCAGGCGTCGTTGACCGTCACCCGCGGGCGGCCGTTGGCGTACGCCGTCGTCACCCCGATCCGCAGGGTGTGCGCGGCGGCGGCCTGGGCGGCGGTCAGCCGGAAGTACACCAGGATGCCGCTGTTGACGTCCTTCCAGAGGTAGCAGGGGAAGGCCGCCGTCTCGCCGTTGCCGATGACGACGTTCCCCGTCCAGGACGCGGCCCGGACGTCGGACGGATGCGCGTACGTCATCAGGTCCGCGTTCTTGAACCCGCCCGGCGTGCCGTTCCAGTCGCCGATCCGCCAGATCGCGCTCGCGTTCGACGGGTCGTTGGAGGACGGGATCGCGATCGTGTTCAGGGTGGTCGTGCCGCCCGCCGACACGCTCACCGACGTGGTGTACACCGCCAGTTCGCCCTTGAAGACGGTCAGCGTGTACGTGCCCGGCAGCACACCCGGGACGGTGAAGAAGCCGTCCGAGGAACGCGCCGCACCCCAGTACTGAGCCGCCGCGTTGGCCAGCCCCACCGTGTACGGGTACGCCGTGTCCCGCCCGGAGATCCCGACCCCCGCCACCTTGCCCCGGCCGCTCGCCGGCACGTACCCCGGGATGCCGAGCGAGTCGGCCCACGGCGTGGTGAGCGTGCCCGGGAACAGTGCCGAGGAGGGCGCCCCGCCGTCCGTGAAGGCGATGACGTACGGGCCCTGCAGGCCAAAGCGCTGGTTCTCGGTCTGGTTCTGCCCGTAGTAGAGGATCTCGTAGAGGCCGCCGCCGTCCGCGCTCTGGTGGCGGAGCAGGGAGCGGTAGAAGGGGCCGCCGGAGGCCTTCTCGTGGTTGCTGCGGATCATCCACAGGCCGACGCCGCCGGCGGACCAGCCGATGTGGTCGTAGTCCATGACGCGCAGCTTGGAGTAGTGCTTGGAGCGGGTCTGGCCGTCGGACTTCCGGAAGACGTCCGAGGCTTCGATGGCGGTGGGCGCGTAGGTGTAGGAGTCGGGTTCGTCGTTGAGGAACGCGCCCTTCTTCACGCGCACGATGAACCGGGTCGCGGACACGGACGTGTCGGCCTTGTCGGTCCACAGGTAGACGTTGTTCTCGCCGCTGCGGGCCGCGTAGTAGTGCCGCAGCGTGCCATGCGTGACGGAGACCAGGATCGTCGGGCCGGACTGCCTGATGCTCACGGTGGAGGCGCCGAGGCCGGACTCGATGTGCGAGTTCATGCCGCCGTAGCCCTGGTACTCCGTGCCCCGGTAGACCAGGGAGGTGAGGTCGCCGGTGGACTTGCTGACCTTGAACACCAATCGGGCGCCGGTGTCGATGACGTACGCCGAGCCGTCGTCGGCCCAGCCGAAGCCGGCCGCCTGGGCCGTGCCGGTGAGGGCCGCGCCGGCGGCGGTGGTGGCGCCGAGGACGAAGGCGCGGCGGCCGACCGGTCTCTTCGCGGGTCCGGACATGGGGGGTGCCTCCTTCGGGAGGTGGATGTGGGGTGGGGGTGTGGGGGGGTGTTGGGGGGTGTGAGGCGGAGGGTGTGAGCGAGAGTGACAGTTGAATCGATTTCGCGAAAGGGCTTTCGTTCTTCTGGAGGGAGCATCCTTGCGAAAACGCCCGGAGGTCTAGAAAGCGCTTGCCGCAAGCGATACGTTCAGCCGCCAGGCCTTGTCGCCGTGACGGAGGAGCTGCGAGTGAGACGTTTCAACATCGCCGTGCTGGCGGCCGTGACGCTGGGCACCGCCCTGTCGGCCGTACCCGCCCACGCGGGCGAGGCAGGCGGGAGCCGGGGCCTCGCCCACTGCACCGCCGACGCCTGCCACTTCGACGTCCCGCCCGGCACGTACGACGTCCGGGTCACGCTCGGCGGGAAGGCCGCGTCCAGCACGAGCGTCAGTGGCGAGACCCGCCGCGCCCTTCTCCCCGAGACGGCCGCCCCGGCCGGCGAGCGCGTCACCCACAGCTTCACCGTGAACGTCCGCACCCCCGAGGGCGAGCCCACCGGCCCCGAGGGGACCCCCGGCCTCGACCTGCGGATCGGCGGTGCCGCCCCCGCCCTCGCCGGCATCAAGGTCACACCCGCCCGGCACGCGCGCCAGATCTTCCTGGTCGGCGACTCCACCGTCTGCGACCAGCCCGGCGACCCCTACTCCGGCTGGGGCCAGCAACTGCCCCAGTACCTCCGCAAGGGCGTGTCCGTCGCCAACTACGCCGATTCCGGGGAGAGTACGGTCTCGTATCTGGGGAACCCGAAGCTGTGGGCCACCGTACGGCCCCTGATCCGCCCCGGCGATCTGGTCCTGGTCCAGCTCGCGCACAACGACAAGACCACGGATGAGGCCACCTACCGGGCCAACCTGGAGACCCTGGTCGCGGGCGTCCGGGAACGGGGCGGACAGCCGGTCCTTGTCACTCCCATCGTGCGGCGCTGGTTCAACTCCGACGGCACGCTGAACAACGGAACCGCGCTCCTGGTCAACGGCCTCGGTGTCGACCACCCGGCCGTCATCCGCTCGGTCGCCGCGGCGCGCGGCGTCCCGCTGATCGACCTCACGGCCAAGACCAAGACGCTGGTGGAGTCCCTCGGCGTGGAAGGCTCCAAGGCGCTGTACCTCACCAACGAGGCGCGGGACAACACGCACACCTCCGTGCGCGGGGCGACGGCCTACGCGGGCCTCGTCCGCGACGAACTCGTCACCCGGCATCTGGTGCCGAAGGGCAAGGTGCGGGTGGGATGAACCCCTGGGGCGCCCCGACCGGAACCGGGGCGCTCCAGGCCCAACCTGTTCCGACCTGTATGAGCACGAAAGAGACGCGATGCAGCTGCCTCCCGCCGACCGCACGACATCCCCGTTCACCGGATACACCCGCGCCCACTGGGAGGCGGCGGCCGACTCCCTGCTCACCGCCGTCGAGCCGTACGCGAGCGAGGACCGCGCGCTCTACCACCTGCCCGGCGACCGGACCAGCTGGTCGGGCCGCCTCTCCGACGGCCTGGAGGGCTATGCCCGCACGCTGCTGCTGGCCGCCTTTCGCCGCGACGACAAGGCCCTGGAGCGCTACGCCGACGGGCTGGCTGCCGGCGTCTCGGGCGTCTGGCCCCGCATCGAGGACCGCAGCCAGCCCCTGGTGGAGGCGGCTTCGATCGCCCTGGCCCTCCGTCTGACGCGGGACCTGCTGTGGGACCGGCTGGACGACGGCGTGCGGCAGCGGGCCGCCGCCTGGCTCGGCGACGCGCTCACCGCCGAGGCGTGGCCCTGCAACTGGGAGCTGTTCCCGGTCACGGTGGGCGGCTTCCTGGCCGAGATCGACCACGAGCCGGACGCGTCCCGCGCGGCGATCGACCGCGGCCTGGAGCGTATCGAGCAGTGGTACGTGGGGGACGGCTGGTACACCGACGGCGACGGCCGCAAGTACGACTACTACAACGGCTGGGCGATGCACCTCTACCCGGTGCTGCACGCCTGGCTGGAGGACGACGAGCGCCTGCTGGACCTGTACGGGGCGCGTCTGGAACGCCACCTCTCCGACTACGCCCGCTTGTTCGGCGGCGACGGAGCCCCGATGCACCAGGGCCGCTCGCTGACCTACCGCTTCGCGACGACGGCACCGCTGTGGCTCGGCGCGCTGACCGGCCGTACGCCTCTGCCGCCGGGGGAGACCCGGCGCCTGGCCTCGGGAGCACTGCGCTACTTCCTCGACCGGGGCGCGGTGGACGACCGGGGCCTGCTCTCCCTCGGCTGGCACGGCCCCGACGAGTCCGTCCTGCAGGGCTACTCGGGCCCGGCCTCCCCGTACTGGGCGAGCAAGGGCTTCCTCGGCCTGCTGCTGCCCCCGGACCACGAGGTGTGGACGGCACCGGAGGAACCCGCCGCCGCCGAGCGCGCGGACTTCGTCACCCCCGTCGGTCCGCCCAACTGGCTGCTCCAGGCGACCCGTTCCGACGGCGTGGTCCGCCTCCACAACCACGGCAGCGAGGACGTCCGCTACGACCCGTACTACACGCGGCTCGCGTACTCCACCGTGACGACGCCCGCCGACTCGTACGACAACAGCGTCCTGGTCGCCGGGGACCCGGGCCGCACCGGCATCGAACCGCTCGGCGTGGGCGACGGCTGGGTGGCGTCCCGGCACGCGGCGGGCGGGGGAGCCCGGGTGACGAGTGTGGTGCTGGCGCGCGGGGCGGTGGAGGTGCGCGCGCATCTGGTGGTGGGCGCGGAGCCGGGGACGCGGGTCCGTGTGACCGGCTGGAGCGCACCGGACGGTGTCCGGGCGGAACTGCTGCCCGCGGCCGGCCTCGACGAGGACCTCACCGGCGTCACGACCGGGGACTCCACCCTGTTCGTCGCTCTGGCCCGGCTCACCGCCGAGACGGATGCGGCCCCGCTGGCGGAAACGGTCACCGTGACCGCTTCCGGCGCGGAGTTCACGGCCCACTGGAGCGAGGGGCCCCGGGTGCGGGTCCGGCTGGACGGGGCCGGTGTGACCGTCGACTGACGTCATGACCGGCCGGGTTCGCCCACGGCCGCCATGGTTCGGTCCGCACCGAAGCGAGCCGGGCCCAGCATGGCGGCATGAGCGCAGATCCGCGGCAGACGCCGTCCAGCCGGTCCGTGACCGCCTTCGCCGCCCTCCACCACGCCGGGCAGCCCCTGCTCCTGCCCAACGCCTGGGATCACGCGTCCGCCCGGGCCCTCGCGGAGCAGGGCCACCCGGCCATCGGGACGACGAGCCTGGGCGTCGCCGCGGCCGCGGGACTGCCCGACGGGGCGGCGGCCACCCGCGAGGAGACGCTGCGGCTCGCCGTGGCCCTGGGGTCCGGACCGTTCCTGCTGTCCGTCGACGCGGAGGGCGGATTCAGCGACGATCCGGACGAGGTGGGGGAGTTCGCTCGGGAGCTGTACGCGGTCGGGGCGGTCGGCATCAACCTGGAGGACGGGCTCGGACCGGCCGCCCGGCACGCGGCGAAGATCGAGGCGGTCAAGCAGGCCGCTCCCGGCCTGTTCGTCAACGCCCGCACCGACACCCACTGGCTGGGCGACGGCGACGGCACCCTCGCGCGCCTGGACACCTACCGGCAGGCGGGCGCGGACGGGGTGTTCGTCCCCGGCCTCACCGACCTGCGGGCGATCGAGGCGCTGGTGCGCCACCTGGACGTGCCCCTCAACGTCCTCTACTCGCCCGGCGGCCCGTCCGTCGCGCACCTCGCCGACGCGGGCGTACACCGCGTCAGCCTCGGTTCGCTGCTGTACCGGCGGGCGCTGGGCGCGGCCCTGGAGGCGATGGCGGACCTGCGAGCCGGCCGGACACCGACGGGTGCGACGCCTTCCTACGACGCCGTGGCGGCCTTCACCGCCCGCCGGGTGTACCGACCTGGAGCCTGTTGACGCGGCTGATCGGTGGGTGACCGCCGAGCGGTCACGCTCCACGGGCCGGTGCCCGGCGAGCAGGCCTCGGCCCTGACGCCGGCCGTGTCCTCGGGGCGGGCCGGTTCAGCCCTCGGATGTCCCCTTCGCGCGGGGCCAGTTCCGGAGCGGTGTGTGCAGGGCGTGGAGCGCCCTGTCCCACGAGGCCTGTACATCGCGGGACGCGCCGAAGGCTCCCGTGGACTCCAGGGCGCAGTGGCTGTGGAAGGTCGTAGCCGCCGAGGGACGCCGTCGCTGGGCCGGGACCACACCCGGCCCCGCGGTGCCGGCCGGGCCGCTCAGCGGATCGGCGCGTACACCATCCCCAGCTTGTCGAGCTCGGCGCCCGAGCGGCCGGTGAAGCCCACGATCTGCCAGCCGGAGGGAGCGGTGAAGGTCTTCGCGTCGGACGTGGCCGTGCCGGCGGACAGGGTGCGGTTCCGGTCCGTCGTGAAGGCCGCCGAGAACAGGCGCGTACGGCCGTCCTTCCGGCCTTGCGTCAGCCTGACCGAGGTCAGGTGCTCACCGGCGGCCAGGGTCAGGGAGGTCGCGGTGCCGCCCGTGCCGCCGTGGGTGAGGGTCGTGCCGCCGTCGTGGGTGAGGGACACGGCGTCCAGTCGGGCGCTGCCGCGCAGCGTCAGGGTGCGGGGAGAGGGAGTCGGCGGTAGGTCGTCCGCGTCGTTGAAGGCCGTGCCGTGCGGGCCGCCGAAGAAGTCGCTCGCGCGCAGCGACGAGTTGAGGGTGTAGGAGAAGTCGACCGCGTGCGGGAAGTGGTCGGAGAGGTTGCCGCCGGACGGGTCCAGGAAGGACGCCCACGCGTTGCTGTAGCGGGTCGCGTCCAGGTTCAGCAGCCGACTGCCGCGGTAGAGGACCTTGTCCACGACCTCGCAGTCGTTCGGGGGTGCTGTGGTGGGGCAGACGAGCGGGTCACTGCCCTGCGCCGGGGCCGTCCCGCCCTTCACCCGCTGGACCCATGCGTCGGTCAGGCCGTTCTCGGTCACGAGGGTGCGGATGTTGTCGCCGGCGCGCGTGTAACGCGTGTTGGTGTCGCCCATGACGATCACCGCGTTGCCGGACGAGTTCGCCCGGATGAAGGCGGACAGTTGCTCGACGTTGGCGCGACGGGCGGCGAGCGCGTCGTCGGTGGCGTCCGCGTTCGTGTGCACGTTGTAGAGGTCCAGGAAGGCACCCTCGGCGAGCCGTACCCGCGCCAGGGAGAAGCCCTTCGGCGTGAGGCAGTTGGTGCCGGTGCACTTGTTCCACTTCACCCGCTGGAAGTCCTCGAAGGGCATGTCCGAGAGGGTGTTGAGGCCGTCTCCGAAGGGGACGCCGCCACTGGTCGCGGTGCGGTGGGCATGGTTGTCGCCCGCGTACAGGGCGGCGTGATAGTTGAAGTCCTCCTGCACGTTGACGAGGTCGTACGCCCCGAGCCGGGGGGAGATCAGCGGAGTGTTCTTCTCCGGGCTGCCGGAGCTCAGGCCCTCGGGGAGGCCCGCGACGTTGTAGGTGAGGACGTTGAAGGAGCCGGAGTCCGCGGCGGCGGCGGGTGTCACGGCGGTGGTCGTCAGGCTCGTGACGGCCAGGGCGGCGGCCACGGCGGTGCCGATCAGTCTCTTCATGGGGGGTGTCTCCGGTCGGAGAGGCGAAGGGGAGGAGCTGAACGATGCTCAGGTTCGAGGGCAACACCCGTGGTGCGCAAGGGGAGCCGCGCGAACAGTGGGGAACACCCTCGTGTCAGAAGGGACGCAGCAGGCCCAGATCCCCGCCCCAGGAGTCGAGGACCTCGCCGTGCCCGACCCCACGCGCCGCCTCGCCGATCCCGGCGAAGAGGGCACGCTGCGTGGGCGGGTCCCCGTCAACCAGGATGCGCCGCAGGACCGGCAGAAGCCGATGCGCGTCCCACCGGGGGTCCCCCAGCGGCTGCCGCTCCAGCTCCCACCGCAGGTACTCCCCGTTGCACAACGCGGCACGGCTCCTGCCGCGACACGGGAACGCGGGTGTGAGCGCCCCGGCCGCCGGGCACAGCCGTAAGGCTGCCGGGGACGCGGGGCGGGGGAGGCGGCATGACGCACGGGGCGGCACGGCGCGAGGACGGACACGGCAGGCCCACGGAGACGGCCGACGACGGTTCACGCGGTACGCGTCCGCTGTGGCGGCAACGCGACTTCGGCATCTTCTGGGCCGCTCAGACCCTCTCCGTGCTCGGTGACTCCTTCGCACTGATCGCCCTGCCGCACCCTCGGCATCCACGACCTGGTCATCTACCACCTCGAGCACGACCTCGGGCACGACGACGGCACCGTGGGCACCGTCATGGCCGTCGGCGCGCTCGGCACCATCACCGGTGCCCTGCTCGTGGCCGGGATCCGTCGCCGCCTCGGCTTCGGGCCGACGTGGACCGGCTCGGTCGCGGGCTGCGGTGTGGCGTTCGCCGGGCTCGGCTGGGCGCGTGACGTGCCGGCCGTCGCGGCCCTGAGTGCCGCCTTCCTCGCCTGTGCCGCCATGGGAGGCACCTGCTCGCTGTCGCTCCGCCAGGAGGTCACTCCGGAACACCTCCTGGGCCGGGTCACCTCCGCGTTCTGGACCCTTCACTACGCGGCGGCGCCGATCGGTGCCGCCGTGCTCACCTGGGCCGCGGAGGAACAGGGCACGGCACCGGTCGCCCTGGCCGCCGGAGCGACCTGCGTCCTGCTCGCCGTGGCCGCCCTGTTCACCCCCATCCACAGGTCGGGCCGGGCCGGACCGTCAGCCGTTGATCCCGCTGTAATGCCGCAGGCTCCACTTCCACAGCCCGCGCGCCGCCAGATACGCCAGCAGCCCGAGCAGCGGTGAGGCCGCCGCGAGCCAGTACGGGACTCCGGTCGAGTCGTGGGCGTGAGGATCCCGGTGAGGATCTTGATGGTGGTGGACTTGCCGGCGCCGTTCGGGCCGAGCAGGGCGAGGAGTTCGCCCGCCGCCACGTCGAAGGTGATGTCGCGGACGGCGTGCTTGGCCACCCGCTCCGGGTTGACGAGGGAACGGACGGCGCCCGTGAAGCCGGGGCGGCGGACGGTGGTGTGGAAGGTACGGGACAACCCGCGGACCTCGATGGCGACACTCAACTGACCCACCAACTCCCAAGTGGTGAACACAGCGACGGCCGGTCGGCGCGAGGGCCGACCGGCCGTGGAGGACACCCCGACCCTGTCGGAATGTCGATCAGTCGGTCAATCGATTAATCGGCTGCCTACCCGACGGTCGAGAGGACGAACGAGAACTCCACCGGCTGCGCCCTCAGGAAGTACTGCGGCAGCGGACCCGGGCCGCAGGACTGCGAACCGATGCCGTGCAGCCCGTGGTCGAGGTTGACCCACACCGTGTCGCCGGCCGTGAGATCGCTGCGGTGCCGGGCGGCGTCGAGTTGCTCGGTCGTCCAGCGCCGCGCGGTGAACCAGAACTCCGGGTCGCCCTCGATCCGCAGGCCTCCGAGCTCCACCCAGCGCACGTCGGCACGGGCGCCGTTCTCCTGCGGACGCACGTACGGCGTCTGCAGCCCGTCCACCGTCGACTGCCAGCGGCCCACCATGGACGCCTTCCGGGTGTCCGGGTACGCCTCGCCGGGACCGCCGCCGAACCACTCCACCCGGTCCGCTTCCGCCAGCCCGAAGCGCACACCGAGCCGGGGCAGCGGCACCGTCCAGTCGCCCTGCGGCGTCACGGACACGGACAGCCGCAGCCGCTCGCCGTCGGACGTCCAGCGGTACACCGTGTCCAGGCCCACCTCGCGGGCGGCGGGCGCCACCCGGGTCCGGACGGTCAGCGCGTCGTCGCCGGCCTCGACCGAGACCAGGCGGTGCCGCATGCGGTGCAGGCCGAGCGTGCGCCACAGCATCCCGTAGCGGGTGTCGGTCTGCCACTCGGCACCGTCGTCGTTGTCGGTCGGCGCCCGCCACACGTCCAGCCGCGGCGCCGCGGCGACCTCCACCCCGTCGACCGAGAGGAGCGCCCCGGTGCGGGCGTCGAACCGGGCCGGGCCGAGCGTGATCCGGTGCTCGTCGAGCACCGGCCGGTCGGTCGCGGGGAAGGACGGCAGCGGCCGTGCCCCCACCGCGAACTGACCCCAGGCCACGACGTGGCCCTTCGGGGCCCAGGACGTGTCGTCCGCGAGCAGCGCCCGCACCGTCCACTGGCGTTCGCCGCCCCGGCCGTCCATGGGCGGCTCCGGCAGCTTCACCTCGGCACTCTCGCCCGGTGCCAGCGCCGGCACCCCGAGCGAACCCGACTCGACGGTCTCGCCGTCCACCTGGCACGACCATTCGAAGGCCAGCGCGGACAGGTCGGCGAAGTCGTGCTTGTTGGTGACCCGCACGGTGCCGTTCGCGCCGTCGCCCTCGATGTGGACGGGCTCGATCACCTTCTTGTACTCGACGAGACCCGGCGACGGGGTCCGGTCCGGGAAGACCAGCCCGTCGCAGACGAAGTTGCCGTCGTGCAGCTCCTCGCCGAAGTCACCGCCGTAGGCGTAGCCCAGCTCGGGGTGCTTGACGCCGTGGTCGATCCACTCCCAGATGAACCCGCCCTGGAGCCGCTCGTACTTCTCGAACAGCTCCTGGTAGTCGGCGAGCCCGCCCGGGCCGTTGCCCATGGCGTGCCCGTACTCGCACTGGATGAAGGGGAGCTCACGGCGCTTGTGGGTGCCGCCGTCGAGCCGCTGCCCGATCTTCTCGACCTCGTCGTGGGAGGCGTACATCCGCGAGTACACGTCCGTGTCGCGGCAGTTCCAGTCGCCCTCGTAGTGCACGAGCCGCTCGGGGTCGCGGTCACGGATCCACTCGGCCATGGCGGTGAGCCCGCGGCCGGTGCCGGCCTCGTTGCCCAGCGACCAGAACACGACCGACGGGTGGTTCTTGTCCCGCTCGACCATGCGCGCCGCGCGGTCCAGCAGGGCCGGGGTCCAGCGGTCGTCGTCGACCGGGTTGTCCCGCCAGTCCTGCTCGGTGAAGCCGTGGGTCTCCAGGTCGCACTCGTCGATGACCCACAGGCCGTACTCGTCGCACAGGTCCAGGAAGGCCGGGTGCGGCGGGTAGTGGGAGGTGCGCACGGCGTTGAGGTTGTGCCGCTTCATCAGCAGCACGTCCTCGCGCATGGTCTCCAGGTCGAGCGCGCGCCCGTGCTCGGGGTGCCACTCGTGCCGGTTGACGCCCTTGAACAGGACGGCCTTGCCGTTGACCTTGACGAGCCCGTCCTCCAGGACGACCGTGCGGAAACCGATCCGCAGCGGTACCCGCTCCCCGCCCGTGGCCAGCACACCGTCGTAGAGCTTCGGCGTCTCGGCGGTCCACGGCTGCACGGCCACCGTCACCGGCTCGCCGGTGGCGACATCGATGTCCAGGGCCGGCACGCTCACCCGGCCGTCGACGTCGGAGTCGACGCGCAGGGTGCCCTCGCCGGTGGTGTGGTCGTAGGAGGCGTGCACGAAGAAGTCGCCCACGCCGCCGGACGGGCGGTGCAGCAGCGTCACGTCACGGAAGATGCCCGGCAGCCACCACTGGTCCTGGTCCTCCAGGTACGACCCGGCCGACCACTGGTGCACGCGCACGGCCAGCACGTTGGCGCCCGGCTTCAGCAGCTCGCCGACCGCGAACTCGTGCGGCAGCCGGGAGCCCTTGAACTCGCCGAGCTCCGTGCCGTTCAGCCAGACGCGGGCGCAGGACTCGACACCGTCGAAGCGCAGCACCGCCCCGCCGTCCGACGGCCAGTCGGACGGCAGGTCGAAGACGCGCAGATGGTCACCGGTCGGGTTCTCCGTCGGGACGTACGGCGGGTCCACCGGGAAGGGGTAGAGGTGGTTGGTGTAGATCGGGGAGCCGAACGCCCCGTCGCCCTGGAGGACCCAGTGCCCGGGGACCGTGACCTCGGCCCAGTTCCCGGCGTCGTAGCCCTCCTCGGCGAACGAGTCGTCCTCGGCGTCGATCGTCGCGGACAGCCGGAAGCGCCAGCTGCCGTTCAGGGACAGGGACCGCGCGTCCGAGGACGCGTACCAGGCGCGGGGCGGCAGGGCCCCGGTGCCCGGGGAGACGTCCTCGACGTAGTCGACGGATGGGGTCGTGCGGAAAGACATCGGTCTCCTAGCTCAGCCCTTGATGCCGGTCTGTGCGATCCCCTGCACCAGCCAGCGCTGGAGGAAGAGGAAGACGAACACCAGGGGCAGGATGGAAAAGGCCGTGGCCATGAAGATCAGGTGGAAGACGACGGTCTGGTTGGTCATGTAGTTGGAGAGCGCGACCTGGACGGTCCACGAACCCGGGTCCTGGCCGATGACCAGGGGCCACAGGAAGGCGTTCCAGCCGTTGATGAAGGTGATGGTCGCCATCGCCGCGAAGAAGTTCAGCGAGTTGGGCACCACGATGCGCCAGTAGGCACCCCAGTATCCCAGCCCGTCCACGCGCGCCGCCTCCTCCAGCTCCTTGGGGAACCCCAGGAAGTACTGCCGGAACAGGAAGCAGGTGAAACCACTGAACAGGCCCGGGATGATGAGACCCCGGTAGGTGTCCACCCAGCCGAGCGACGACACCAGGACGAAGCTCGGAACGAAGGTGACCGCCGTCGGGACCATCAGGGTGCCCAGGACGGCGTAGAAGACCTTGTTGGCGTGTTTGTACGGGATGCGGGCCAGGCCGTAACCCGCGAGGGAGCACACCAGCAGGACACCGACGGTGTGCAGGGTGGCCACGATCGCGGAGTTCCACAGGGACTGCGCGAAGGGCACCGTTTCGTCGGTGAACAGTTCACTGACGTTGCCCCACTGGATGTCCGTGGGGAAGAACTTCCAGTTCTCTCCGGTGATCTCGGCATCGGTGGAGAGGGCGTTGCGGATGATCAGGTAGAAGGGGATCAGGAAGAGGAGGGCGGCGATCCCGGTGGCTATGTAGAGGCCGGTGGAGCTCATCACGCCGCCACCGCGCCTGTCGCGGCGGGGCTTGCCTGACGGCGGCGCGGACTTCCGCACCTCGGGCACTGTGGTGGTCACTTGGACTCCTCCCCCCTTCCGAAGCCCATGAACTTGCCCTGGAGCAGGGTCACGGCACAGATCAACACGGTCAGGATGACCGCGCCCGCGCTGCCGGCGCCGTAGTCCTGGCTCTCGCCCAGGGCCTTGTAGTACAGCTCGACGAGGGGCGGACGACCCCAGGTGGTCTTGGACAGCAGGTTGAAGAACTCGTCGAAGGCCTGGTAGGCGGCGATGAGCAGCAGCAGGACCACCGCGGTGGAGGTGGCGCGCAGCTGCGGCAGCGTGATGTACCGGAAGGTCTGCCAGCCCGGCTTGGCGCCGTCGATGGCGGCGGCCTCGTACAGCTCGTCCGGGATGTTCTGCAGCGCCGCGATGAAGAGGATCATGAAGAAGCCGGACTGCAACCACAGCCGCGCGGTGACGATGACCAGCCAGTACCAGGGCGGGTTGGGGTCGGCCAGCCAGGCGATGTTCTCGATCCCGAACCAGCTCAGGACCGTGTTCATCAGGCCGAAGCGGACTCCGCTGAAGATGGACATCTTCCAGATCAGCGAGGCGGCCACGTAGCTGCACGCGGTCGGCAGGAAGAAGACGGACCTGAAGAACGCCCGCATGAAGCGCAGCCGGTTCACCAGCAGGGCCAGGCTCAGGGAGAGCGCCCAGGTGGTGGGCACGATGAACGCGGCGAAGACGGTGAACGTGACGAGTGAGCCGACGAAGTCGTCGTTCGTCAGCATGTACACGTAGTTGTCGAAGCCGACGAACTTGTCGGGCGTGACGGTGAAGCGTGCCTCGAAGAAGCTGAGCCAGAGGCTCCACAGGATCGGGGCGTAGACGAAGATCCCCAGGCCGATGAGGAACGGCCCGGTGAAGATCCAGAAGTTGAAGGTGGGGCTGCCCCGCAGACCCCGCCGCGGCTTGGCCGGTGAGGCCTTCACCGCGGCAGGGCGCGCGAGGTCGCGCGTCTTGGTCGTCGACATGTCGTGGTCCGTCCCGCGGTCTATCCGAACAGCTTCTTGAGCTCGCGGTTGACGGCGGCGTCGCACTTGTCGAGGGCGGCCTCCGGGTCCATGTTCTTGCGGACGCAGTTGGCGAAGACGTCCTCGAACGAGGTGCGCATGGCCTGGGTCCAGCCGATGTTGTCGAAGTGCCCGAACTCGTTGAAGAGCCTGACGCCCTCGGCGGCGTTGCCCGACTTGAGCTTGTCGGCGGACTCCGCGATCGAGTTACGCGGCGGAATGTGGAAGCCGTAGGAGGTGGCCCAGTCCTCCTGGTACTGCTTCTGGTCGATCCACAGCCACTTCACGTACTCCTTGGCCGCCTCGACGTTCTTGCCCTTGGCGTTGACGAACATCGACCAGCCGCCGTTGTAGACCGACTGCTTGCCGGAGTCCGTGACCTTCGGGAAGGGGAAGACCCCCCAGTCGTCGCCGAGCGCGTCCTGGATCGCCGGCATCGCCCACATGCCGCAGAACTGGATGGCGCACAGGCCCTGGTTGAACGAGGAGGGGTCCCAGGACTCGGTCGGTGCGCCGAGCAGAAGGTCGCCGCTGGTGAACAGCTTGCGCATCTTCTTCAGGCCCTCGATCACGCCGTCAGTGTGGTAGGCGATCTGGTTCTTCTCGTCGAGGTGCTGGGCGCCGGCCGACCAGATCAGCGTGTCGTTGACGCTGTGCAGGTCGTTGCCCATGTACAGGCCCTTGACCTTGCCGGTGGTCAGCTTGGCGGCGGCCTCCATCAGCTCGTCGAGCGTGGTCGGCACGTCGACGCCCGCCTTCTCCAGCATCGACTTGCGGTAGAAGAAGAACTGCGGGTCGTCGATCATGCGGACGCCGTATATCTTCCCGTCCACCGTGTGCGACTTGATGTCCGCCGGATTGAAGTCGTCCTTGACCGGCTCGATGAGGTCGGTCAGATCCGCCACCTGCCCGCTCTTGACCATCTGGATCTGCGGATGGAACTCGAACAGGTCGGGCGCGTTGTCGGTGAGCAGTGTCGCGAAGAGCTTGCTCTCGAAGTCGGCGCTGGTGATCCACTGTGTGGTCACGTTGGCCTTGTCGTAGGCCTTCGCGTACCTCTTGATGGCCTGCTCGGTTCCGGCCTCACCGTACGCGTGGAAGTACTGCACGAGGTTCTTGCCGGACCCGGACCCGCCGCCCCGTCCGGTGTTGCTGCCGCACGCGGCCAGTCCGCCCGCGGCGGCCAGGCCCATCGCGGCCCGCAGTACGTTGCGGCGGTCCCAGTTCATGTTGCTCGATGCCGACATGCTGACGTCCTTGTCTCGAGTGCGGCTGCGGCTCTGCGGCTCACTGCCTGATGTCACGGCCCGGGGGCTCGCACCAGATGGCTCAAAGGGAGGTGCGGTGCGGGACGCTAGAGCTTCGGTTAAGCCTTCGGCAAGGGGTTGGACGAAGTCTGCACGAAGCGTTGTGTCCGGTTCGCGATTTCGAACACCCGGAGGGAGTGGAGGAGTTGGTTCCACCCCTACGGCGGTGGGACGGTGGTGCGTCTCCTCGCGGGGGCGGTGCGTGTGCCGTTCCGCTGCCCGACGGCCTGCAGTGCGCCCTCCAGCGCGAACGTCGCCGCGCCGAGGCACACCGGGTCGGTGGGGATCGGGGAGAGAACGACCCGGGTGGCGGCCAGCGGCCGTGGCAGCGCGTGCCGGGTCACGGCCTCGCGCACCTCGTGCAGCAGCGGCTCGCCCAGGGTGCGCGCCACCCAGCTGCTCAACACGACGACCTCGGGGTTGAACAGGTTGACCAGGTCCGCGACACCGGCGCCCAGATAGCGGGCGGTGTCGTGCACGACCTGGCGCGCCACGGGATCG
Source organism: Streptomyces sp. 378 (assembly GCF_030124145.1). Classification (GTDB taxonomy): domain Bacteria; phylum Actinomycetota; class Actinomycetes; order Streptomycetales; family Streptomycetaceae; genus Streptomyces. Next base: position 115,216 of record NZ_JASKMS010000014.1, on the reverse strand, counting down.
CCCGCCGCGACCCCGCGGGCCAGGGCGTCGATGGTGGCCGTCTGGTCATCGGGGTGCAACAGCGGGCTGCCGGGGCTCAGTTCGCACAGGTTCAGCATGATGCCGCGTGCGCCGACGTACGCCTCCACACAGCCGTGGTCGCCACAGCGGCACAGGCGTCCGTCCAGCACCATCGTGGTGTGGCCCCACTCGCCGGCGCTGTTGCTGACGCCGCGGTGCAGCCCGCCGCCGAGGACGAGCCCGGCGCCGACGCCGGTGCCGAGGTTGACCACCACGGCGTTCCCGCGCCCGCGCGCGGCTCCGAACCACAGCTCGGCGACCGCGCTGGCGCGCAGCGGGTTGTCCAGGTACAGCGGGTAGGCGATGTGCTCGGTGAGCAGTTCGAGGAGCGGTACGTCGTGCCAGTCCCAGTTGGGCGCGTACTCCGAGATGCCGGTCGCGCGGTCCACCTGCCCGGGCACGCTCACGCCGACCCCGAGCACCCGGGCGCCCTCGATGCCGGCCTGGGTGACCACCGAGCCGACGGCGGTGGCCACGTGCCCGACCACCTGCTCGGGCAGGCTCTCACTGGGCGGGACATCCTCCTCGGCGCGGGCCAGGACGTTCAGGCCCAGGTCGAACAGCTCGACATGGACGTACGTCTCGGCGATGTCGACGCCGATCAGCGCGCCGCCCGAGGTGTTGACCGCGACCAGGCCGCGGGGGCGCCCGCCCGCCGAGTCCTCGAAGCCGACCTCGATGATCATGCGGAGGTCGAGCAGTTCGCCGACGAGGGTGGCGACCGTCGCGAGGCTCAGGCCTGTGGCCGCTGCCAGTTCCTGCCGGGAGGTGGGTGACTCGGCGATGATCTGGCGCAGCACCTCGTAGCGGTTCGCGGTGCGGATGTCACGTGAGGTGCGCTTCACCGGGTGCCCCATTCCTTCCCAGACCGGCCGGCCGGGTCGGACGTCGGCACCGGCGCGGCGCAAGGCTATGGGCTGCCGGGACTTTCGACAAGGGGTTAGGAAAGGGGCTTTATAAAGTGCGGGCCTGGTGAAAGCCGGTGATGGCCGACCGTGGCCTGCCCATGATGCCTCAGTGCGGGTGCGGGTGCGGGTGCGGGTGCGGGTGCGGGTGCGGTCGGGGCGCGGGGCGGGGTGTCGTCAGTCCGCGTCCTCGGCGGCCCGGCCCGTAGTGCCCGCCGCTTCCTCGCCCCGGCGGCCCGTGCCGGCGACCGCGGCGGCCAGTTGCCGCTGCACCTGCTCGGGCAGGGGGGTGCCGCGCACGGTCCCCGTCAGGTCCTGGGCCAGGTTGTGGAGCCTGGTGTTGGTGTTCTGGGAGGTCCTGACCAGCACGCTCCAGGCCGCCTCGGGGCTCAGGCCGAAGGAGGCCATCAGGATGCCGCGGGCCAGATCGATGGTGGGCCGGGTCTGCATGGCGCGGCGCAGCTGGGTGACCTCGGCGCGGAGGTCCTGGTCGTCCTCCTGCGGCGGGGCGGTGGCGGGCACGGCGCCTTCCCGCGGGTCGGCCTCCTCGCCTTCCCGCAGGGCGGTGTCCCCGCCTTCACGCGGGTCGGTGTCCTCGAACAGCTCCCGCGTGCCCGTCAGGCCGAGAAGGCGCTCGACCGCGACGCCGCAGGACCGGACGGTGACCGTCTTGCCCTGGTCGACGGCGTGTGCGCGCAGGTCCAGCAGCGCCTTGAGGCCGGAGCAGTCGCAGAACCCGACCGCGTCCAGACGCAGGTCGATGCCGCTGCCCGACAGGGTGAGCATGTCGTAGAGCTCGGGCAGCAGCCGACGGCTGCCCAGATCCAGTTCGCCCCACATCGTCACGGACATCCGGTCGCCGTCCGGAACGACGTCCATGGTCGCCATGCACGGCGGGACCGCCGCCGGTGCACTGTCGCCCACCACGGGTGCGGCCCCCGGCTGCGGGTGAGACAGCGCAGCGTACGCAGGCTCCGGCATGGCCCTGTTCTCCCTCGTCTGTCCGCCTTGCCTCCGCTTCCAGCGTTGCCCCTCTACCCCATACACGTCAACTGATACATGAAATGGAGTACGTGTTTTTGAGTGCGTGAATGTGATGTCGCTAGAGTTGGAGCATGGATGGAGTGCCCGAGCCACACACCGGATGGACGTTCCTCACCAACCACGCCCGCGTGCTGGCCGCCATTGCCGACAATCGCAGCGCCCGCATCAGGGACATCGCGGCCCACTGCCGGCTCACCGAACGAGCCGTGCAGAAGATCATCGCCGACCTGGAGCAGGACGGATACCTCTCCCACACCCGGGAGGGGCGCTCCAACACGTACCGGATCGACCCCGGCAAGGTGCTGCGTCACCCGGCCGAGGCGGGGCTGACCGTGGCGTCCCTGATGTCCCTGCTCGTCAAGGACGAGGCCGACCGCGCCACGAACTCCACCTCCCGCGTCCGCCCCCACGTCACCACCTGACCGACGCAGGCCTTGGGGTTCCTCGCAAGACCGGGTGCGGCGTCCGCGCGGGCGTGCCGCGCGGACGCACGTCATGAACCCGACTCGGCGGGCCGCCCCCCGCGGACGGCCGACCGGCCCCGGTGCCCGCCTACGCCCCCGCTGCGAGCACCTCCCGCACGAAGGTGTTGGTGAACTTCCCCCGGGGGTCCAGCTCCCGCGTCAGCGCCCGGAAGTCGCCGAGCCGCGGATACAGCGCGCGCACGGCGGGGGCGGGTACGGCGAACACCTTGCCCCAGTGCGGCCGTGCCCCGAAGGGGGCCAGCGCCTCCTCGACCCGCCGCACCACCGGCAGCACCGCCGGGGTGTCCTCGACCCAGGTGAAGTGTGCCGCGACGGTGTCCCGGCCGTGGCAGGGGCTCAGCCACTGGTCGTCGCCGGCCACCGTGCGCACCTCGCAGGTCTGCAGCACGGGCGCGATCGTCGCGCGGATCGCGTCGAGCGCGTGCAGCATCTCCACGGCGTGCCCGCGCGGCAGCAGGTACTCCGACTGAAGTTCCGCCCCGCTGCTCGGGACGAACTCCGCCCGGAAGTGCGGCAGCCGCTGGTGCCACGGCCCCGGCACACCGAACTGCTCGGTGCAGTTGAGCGCGGGCATGCCCGGCACCGGGTGCATCTTCTCGGTGGCGGGAGTGGCCCAGGGGAAGGCGGGCAGCGGCTGGTCGGTGCGCCGCTTGAGCCACACCTGACGGAAGCCCGGCGCCCGCCAGTCGGTGAACAGGCTGACGCTGTACCCCGTCGCCATCACCGTCTCGAACGCCCCCTGGTCCAGGCCCTCCAGCGGCAGTTCGGTGAACACGTGCTGCTCGACCTCGTAGGCCGGCTCCAGGTCGAGGGTGAGCGCGGTGACGACGCCGAGCGCGCCGAGTGAGGTGACGGCCCCGCCGAACCGCTCCTCGTCCCGGCCCATGGTGACCGCCGAACCGTCGGCCGTGACCAGCTCCACCTCCCGCACGGACGCCGAGAGCGGGCCGTTGAGCACCCCCGAGCCGTGGGTGCCGGTGGCGACCGATCCGGCCACCGAGATGTGCGGCAGGGACGCCATGTTGTGCAGTGCGAGCCCCTGCCCGTGCACCTGGCGGGCCAGCTCCGCGTAGCGCACGCCGCCGCCGACGCGAACCGTACGGGCGGCCGTGTCGACGTCCACCTGAGGGGGCAGGCCGGCCAGCGACAGCAGGACGCCCTCGGGACCCGGTTCGGCGATCTCGTTGAACGAGTGCCCGCTGCCCAGGACCCGCACCCGGTCGCCGTCCGCGACGAGCGCGCGCAGCGCGGCGAGCGAACCGGGCCGGTGCAGTTCCTTGGCCGCGTAGGTGATGTTGCCCGCCCAGTTGGTCACGGTCCCGTTCATCGCGTCGTCCTTCCCCGAGACAGCGGGGGCCGGGAAGCCCCCGCCGGAACCTACCCCGCCCGGTGTCCGTTGCCGCTGCCGCCCGACCCGGCCTACCGTAGGCAGGGTAGAGAGCGGTTTCTACCCGTGTGGCGGGAGCCGTTCCGCATGCGTCCCCCGAGCCGGAAGGTCACCTCCTTGAGCCAGCGCCCCCAGGCACTGTTCGCCATGGCCGCCGAGAACGTGCCGCAGGTCTTCCCGCCCGGGGTGCTGGCGCGGCTGCGCGAGTCCGTGGACGTCGATCCGGACCTCGTGGCCCAGGACTTCACCGAGCCGCGTGTCCTCGACGCGCTGGCCCGGACCGAGATCCTGGTGACCGGCTGGGGGTGCCCCCGCCTCGACGCGGCGGTCCTGGACGCCGCTCCCCGGCTGCGGGCGGTGCTCCACTCGGCCGGCTCCGTGAAGTCCTTCGCCACTCACGTCCTCCGGGAGCGCGGCGTCACCGTCTCCTCGGCCGCCGCCGCCAACGCGCTGCCGGTCGCCGAGTACACCCTCGCCATGATCCTGCTCGCCGGGAAGGACGTCCTCGCCGCCCGCGACCGCCTGCGCACCTCCCGCACGTCCACCGGCTGGGGCGTCATCCCCGGTATCGGCAACTACGGCCGCCGGGTCGGCGTCATCGGCGCCTCCCGCATCGGCCGCCGCGTCCTCGACCTGCTGCGCCCCTTCGACCTGCGCCCCGCCCTCACCGACCCGTACGTCGACGAGCGGCAGGCCGCCGAGCTCGGCGTCCCCCTGCTGCCCCTGGACGAGCTGCTGCGTACGTCCGGCATCGTCACCGTCCACGCCCCCGAGACGCCCGAGACCCACCACATGATCGGCCGCCGCGAGCTGGCCCTGATGCCCGACGGGGCCGTGCTGATCAACACCGCGCGCGGCGCGCTGGTCGACCACGACGCCCTGGTGGCGGAACTGCGCGCCGGGCGCCTGACGGCGATCCTCGACGTCACCGACCCGGAGCCGCTCCCCGCCGACTCGCCCCTCTACGACCTGCCCGGCGCCTTCGTGACCCCCCACCTCGCGGGCTCCCAGGGCAACGAGCTGGCCCGGCTCGGCCTGACGGTCGCACAGGAGGCGGAACGGCTGCTGGCCGGGGAGGAGCCGGCGCACGGGGTCGACTGGGCGGTACTGGCGCGCGAAGCCTGACCCGCTCGCCACCCCGGCGGAAAGGCATCACGAACAGGACATTCCATCGGCTCGGGGGGACCCGGTACCGGCCGCGTACACCCATGGGCATACCGTGAGGAGTCGTACGTCCGAACCGGGAGGAGACACGGGATGGGCAGCCGTACCGCGCTGGTCGAGGATCTGATGGAGCGGTTCCCGCACGTGCCGCGGGAGGCCGTCTTCAAGGAGGACCTGCTCCGCGGCGGAGTCGCCTTCGACCCGTCCGCGCTCAGCGACAACGAGGGCGGCGAGGTCAAGCCGAAGTCGTACTTCATCTTCTCCTTCGACCACGGCACCCTGCCCGAACTGGGCGAGGCCGCGCTGCGCCGGCCGCCCGAGGAGATCATCCTCACCGGCGGCCCCTACGACCTGCGCCGCACCGTCGTCTCGGTAAGGGTGAACCCCTCCTCGCCGTACCGCGTCGCCGCGAACGAGGACGGGGTGCTCGGCCTCTACCTCGACGGCAAGCGGATCTCCGACGTCGGCGTGCCGCCCATGCCCGAGTACTACCGGCACACCCTCTCCAACGGGAAGTCGGTCATGGAGGTGGCCCCGACCATCCAGTGGGGCTACCTGATCTACCTGACCGTCTTCCGGGTCTGCCAGTACTTCGGCGCCAAGGAGGAGTGCCAGTACTGCGACATCAACCACAACTGGCGCCAGCACAAGGCCGCCGGCCGGCCCTACACGGGCGTGAAGGACGTCGAGGAGGTCCTGGAGGCCCTGGAGATCATCGACCGGTACGACACGGCGAAGGCCTCCACCGCCTACACCCTCACCGGCGGCGCCATCACCAAGACGGTCTCCGGCCGCGACGAGGCCGACTTCTACGGCCACTACGCCAAGGCCATCGAGGAGCGCTTCCCCGGCCGCTGGATCGGCAAGGTCGTCGCCCAGGCGCTGCCCCGCGACGACGTCCAGCGCTTCAAGGACTACGGGGTGCAGATCTACCACCCCAACTACGAGGTGTGGGACGAGTACCTCTTCAAGATGTACTGCCCGGGCAAGGAGCGGTACGTCGGCCGCGACGAGTGGCACAAGCGGATCCTCGACTCGGCCGAGATCTTCGGTGCGCGCAACGTCATCCCCAACTTCGTGGCGGGCGTGGAGATGGCCGAGCCGTTCGGTTTCAAGACGGTCGACGAGGCCATCGCCTCCACCACCGAGGGCCTGCGCTTCTTCATGTCGCACGGCATCACGCCCCGCTTCACGACCTGGTGCCCGGAGCCCACGACGCCGCTCGGCAAGGCCAACCCGCAGGGTGCGCCCCTGGAGTACCACATCCGCCTGCTCCAGGCCTACCGGCAGACGATGGAGGACTTCGGTCTCTCCTCGCCCCCCGGCTACGGGCCGCCCGGTGCCGGCAACGCGGTCTTCTCGGTCAGCTCCTTCATGGACAGCCTCCCGGCCGACGAATCGACCGCTGTTTGATAACGCTTCGATGACGTCGTCCTTCGCGGCGGCACGACATTGAGCAGCAGGGCGGTCGTACCCGTATGACACTCCGAGGCCGGAGCCACGGGGGTGCGGCCGCCCTGTCGTGATATCTGAACAGGGCGCTTGTCAGTTGTGTGAGAGGCGTGAAAAGCTCTTGCCCTGCCGCGAGGTTCCCCCCAACTCCAATGCCGATGTGGTGAGTTGACCTCGCTTGTGGATGCAGGAGACTCATGCCCGACCTGCCGACCCCTCAGGACGCCACCGAGGCCGCGCTGTTCTCCGAGTGCTGGGACGCGGTCCTCGCGTACGCCGACCTGTGCACCTCCGGTTCCACCGCCGCCGCACAGCTGGGCCGCGAGGCGTTCGCACACGGCATACGCGAGGCCCGGGCCGCCGAATCCGGCCCGGTCCGCGGCACCGGCCGCCGCCCGGCCCGGCTGCCCCGCATACCCCTGCTGCTGACCGCCGTACGCACCACGGCCGCGGCCTGGGAAGAGGAGGGGCAAGGCCACAAACTCGACCCCGACCTGCGCCTGTGGCTCAACTCGGACAACGCCGCCCGTTACACCGGCCCGCCCCTGCAGCGCCCGCTCGCACTGCGCGGCCTGCGCGATCTGCAGCAGCCCGACGCGGAACTGCTCTGGTTCGCCGAGGTGGAGGCGCTGCCGCTGCCCCTGGTCGCGCGCCGTCTGGGCCTCGACCCGGCCGGCGCCGCCGAGGAACTCCAGCAGGTACGCACCCTGTTCCGGGAACGCTGCCACCGCAACCACCTCGACACGCCGATGGACGCCCGGTGCCGCAGCTACGCCCGGCTGCTGGACGCCGTCACCCGCTCCTCCGCCGCCGAGACGCCCGGCGACCTCTCCCGCCACCTCGCCACCTGCGTGCAGTGCGCCGAGGCCGCCGCCTGTCTGCGCCTGCACGGCGGCGGACTGCCCGGTGCGCTGGCCGGCGGAGTGATCGGCTGGGGCGGCCTCGCCTACCTGGAGCGCCGCCGCCGCGCCGCCGAGGTGCGGCTCGGCGCGGGACGCCCCGGCGCCGCCGACCAGGCCGCCGGAGAGCCGGAGGAGGTGGAGCAGAAGGCGCGTGCCGCCCGCAACGGCCTCCTCGTCGCCGCGGTCCTGGTCTCCGTGCTGGCCCTCGGCGTCTCCCTGATGCCCTTCGGCGGCGAGGGCGACGACCTCGGCGCACGCGAGGGCGTCGACCGTCAGCCGGTGGCCGATCCCGGCCCGTCCCTGCCCTCCGCCCCCTCCCTGCCGCCCGCGACCTCGAAGCCGGACACCCGCAACGCCCAGAGGACCGAGCGGCCGGACCCCTCCGGCACGCCGGAGGACGAGAACCGCCACACCGAACCGCAGGGCACCTCCTCACCCACCCACCGGGCCGAGCCCGACGAGAGCGGGGAACCCGCCTGCCGGGTCGAGTACGACCTGGTCAACCAGTGGCCCGACGGCTTCCAGGCCACCGTCACCGTCACCAGCGCCGAGTCCCTCGACTCCTGGCGCCTCGCCTGGTCCTTCCGGGACGGCCAGCAGGTCGGCCAGATGTGGGACGCCTCCGTCGCCCAGAACGGCTCCCGCGTCACCGCGACCGCCGCCGACTACAACAAGGCGGTCCCCGCGGGCGGCGACCTGGCCTTCGGCTTCCTCGCCTCCTGGCGCGGGAAGAACTCCCCGCCGTACGACTTCGAGCTGAACGGCCGAGCCTGCGCGAAAAGCGGTTGACGCACCTCCGCCGTGAACGGATAGCGTGACGGCGGTTCCGCGCACACGGCGGTTCCACGACGAGAAGAAGCAGAAGAACGAGGAGGTGTCGACCGATGGCTGTCACTGCGATGAGCGCTGCCCGCGTCCAGTTCATCACGTCCACCTCCGCGGCCGCCGGCTGATCCGACCGACTGTCGGGCCGGGGCCGACCTGGAAAGGGTCACCCTTGTCTTCCTCTTCCTCATCCGCTTCATCCGTTTCCTCCGCGCTCGCTCCCTACGGCTGGGACGAGGCCTGGGCCGAGGCGTTCGCCCCCTACGCGACCGAAGGGCTGCTGCCCGGCCGCGTCGTCCGGGTCGACCGTGGGCAGTGCGACGTCGTCACCGCCGACGCACTCCTGCGGGCCGACACCGCGTTCGTCACCCCCCACGACCCCCTGCGGGTCGTGTGCACCGGCGACTGGGTCGCCGTCGAGCCCGGCGGGAACCCGCGCTACGTGCGCACCTGTCTGCCGCGCCGTACCGCCTTCGTCCGCTCCACCTCCTCCCAGCGCTCCGAGGGGCAGATCCTCGCGGCCAACGTCGACCACGCCGTCATCGCCGTGTCCCTCGCGGTCGAGCTGGACCTCGGCCGCATCGAGCGCTTCCTGGCGCTCGCCTGGGAGTCCGGGGCCCAGCCCGTCGTCGTCCTCACCAAGGCCGACCTCGTGCCGGACGCCGTGACCCTTTCGCACCTCGTCCAGGACGTGGAGACGAGCGCGCCCGGCGTGCCGGTCCTGCCGGTCAGCTGCGTCGACGACAGGGGAGGGCTCGACGTGCTCGCCGCGATCGTCGGCGGAGGGACGTCCGTGCTGCTCGGGCAGTCCGGCGCGGGCAAGTCGACCCTCGCCAACGCGCTGCTCGGCGCGGACGTGATGGCCGTCCAGGCCACCCGGGACATCGACGGCAAGGGCCGCCACACCACGACCACGCGCAACCTGCTCGCGCTGCCCGGCGGGGGCGTCCTGATCGACACCCCCGGACTGCGCGGCGTCGGCCTGTGGGACGCCGAAACCGGTGTCGGGCAGGTGTTCTCCGAGATCGGGGAACTGGCCGAGCGGTGCCGCTTCCACGACTGCGCCCACGAGGCCGAGCCGGGCTGTGCCGTGCTGGCCGCCATCGAGACCGGCGCACTGCCGGAACGACGGTTGCAGAGCTACCGCAAGCTCCTGCGCGAGAACCAGCGCATCGTCGCCAAGACCGACGCCCGCCTGCGGGCCGAGATCCGCAAGGACTGGAAGCGGAAGGGGGCGATCGGCAGGGCCGCGATGGAGGCGAAGCGCGGACCGCACTGGCGTTCGTAAAAAGGCCGCCGACGGGCCGCCGACCGTGTCGAGCGTGCTGTCCGATTTCCGCCAGCGGCCACCCGGCCCACGGCGGAGACTGGACCTGTGACGGACCAGGGAACGGACGCGGACACCAGGTACGAGGCCGTACGCGGCCGCGACGCCCGTTTCGACGGCGTGTTCTTCTTCGCCGTCGAGACGACCGGCATCTACTGCCGGCCGAGCTGCCCCGCGGTCACCCCGAAGCGGGCCAACGTACGGTTCTTCGCCACGGCAGCCGCCGCGCAGGGCTCGGGATTCCGGGCCTGCCGGCGGTGCCGCCCGGACACCGTGCCCGGCTCCGCCGAGTGGAACGTCCGCGCGGACGTGGTCGCCCGGGCCGTGCGGCTGATCGCCGACGGCGTGGTCGACCGGGAGGGCGTCCCAGGGCTCGCCGGACGCCTCGGCTACAGCGCACGACAGGTGCAGCGGCAGCTCACCGCCGAGCTCGGCGCCGGGCCGGTCGCCCTCGCCCGGGCCCAGCGGGCCCACACCGCGCGCGTCCTGGTGCAGACCACCGAACTGCCGATCACCGAGATCGCGTTCGCGTCGGGATTCGCCAGCGTGCGGCAGTTCAACGACACGATCCGGGCCGTGTACGCGGCGACCCCGAGCGAGCTGCGCGCCGCCGCACCGAAGAACGGCCGGGGCCGCCGTACGGCCACCCCGAACGCCGGCATCCCGCTCCGGCTCGCCCACCGCGGCCCCTACCGGGCCGGGCCCGTCTTCGACCTGCTGGAACGCGAGGCCGTGCCCGGCATCGAGCAGGTGAGCGGCCCGCCCGGCACCCGCACCTACCGGCGCACCCTCCGCCTCCCGTACGGCACCGGCATCGTCGCAGTCGGCGAACGCCCCGGCACCACGCGGACCGGACCCGGCGCCCACCCGGGCGGCTGGCTCGACGCCCGGCTTCACCTCACCGACCCGCGCGACCTGACCACCGCCGTCCAGCGGCTGCGCAGGCTCTTCGACCTCGACGCCGACCCGTTCGCCGTCGACGGGCGCCTCGCCGCCGACCCGCGGCTGGCACCCCTGGTCGCCGCCCGGCCCGGTCTGCGCTCACCCGGCACCGCCGACCCGGAGGAACTCGCCGTACGCGCGCTGGTGGGGCCCGCGGAGACGGAACGGCTCGTACGGCGCTACGGCAAGGCCCTCGACGCCCCCTGCGGCAGCCTCACCCACCTCTTCCCCGAGCCCGCCGTCCTCGCCGGGGCCGAACCCGACGGCACCCTCGGCGCGCTCACGACCGCCCTCGCCGACCACGCCGTCCGGCTGGACCCCGGCGCCGACCGGGAGGACACGTGGCACGCCCTGCGCGCCGTGCCCGGGCTGGACGCCCGCACGGTCGCGGTCATCCGCACCCGCGCCCTGGGCGACCCGGACGTGGCCCTGCCGGGCCTCGACGCCCCCGACCACTGGCGCCCCTGGCGCTCGTACGCTGTGAACCACCTGCGCGCAGCAGGGGAGTGGGAGTTGTGATGACCGACCCGACCTACTGGACGAGCGTGCCCGGCCCCCTCGGGCCGCTGCTCCTGACCGCCGCCCCGACCGGCGAACTGACCTCCGTGTCCGTGCCCGGCCAGAAAGGCGGACGCGAGGTGCGCGACGACTGGCGACGCGACGCCGGGCCCTTCCGGGAGGCCGAGGAACAGCTCACCGCCTACTTCGCCGGGGAGCTGAAGGAGTTCCATCTGGCCTGGCGCACCGAGGGCACCGCCTTCCGGGAGAAGGTCTGGGCCGCCCTGGACGACATCCCCTACGCCTCGACCGTGACGTACGGCGAGATCGCCGCGCGCATCGGGGCGCCCCGGGCGGCCGTGCGGGCCGTGGGCGGTGCGATCGGGGCGAATCCGCTGCTGGTGGTCCGCCCCTGCCACCGGGTGATCGGGGCGGACGGCGCACTGACCGGATACGCCGGGGGCCTGGACCGCAAGGTGCGGCTGCTGACCCACGAGGGGGTGCTGCCGGCGTGAGACTCAGACCCACACGACCGCGCCCGCCCAGGCCGCCGCGATCAGCTGGCAGGTGAACAGTTCGGCCAGGATGCGGGAGCCGCCCGCGCGCATGACCGTGCGCAGGGCGGCGACCGCGTCGGCGTGACGGCCGAGGCGCAGCCGTTCGAAGAGGTAGACACCGGCCAGAAATCCGGGGATCGCGCCGAGGACGGGAACCAGGACGAAACCGAGGACGGAACCGGCTCCGGCGTAGGCCAGCATGCGGCTGTTGGTGCGGTTCACGCGCAGCCGCCGGGGCGGCAGGGCCCAGCGCACGCCCAGCGAGACGAGCAGCAGGGCCGTGGCGCCGACCAGCACCCACCAGGCGACGGGCTGCGGATCCTTCAGCGCCCACCACATGACCGCGGCCCACACCAGCCACGATCCCGGCATGGCGGGCAGCAGCACTCCGCACAGCCCGAACAGGATGACCAGTCCGACCAGCAGGAGGTCCCACACTCCCATCTGACCAGACTGCCGGAATACGCGAGAACGCGCAGGTCAGCAGCGTGGCCGGGGCTCAGACCCACAGGTCAGCCGCTCGCGGACCGCCGGACGCCGAATATCGCATGACCGTTCTACGGCTCACTCGACGTGTCGTTCACCGGCGGGTGACCGGCCGGTTTTTTCCACAAGCCCCGTTTTCATCCCGCTCGTGCGGTGGACAATGACCGGCATGAGCCAGCAGGGGGGAAGGCCCACCGGTCCCGAGGACGACTGGTGGAGGCAGTTGTACGACGACTCCACCGACGACACGGGACCCACACCGGCACCGGACTCCCTCGACGACCGGTTCGCGTCCGCGTCCGGGGCCGTGGGAGACGGTCCGGAAGGACGGTCCGGATCCGCGGCCGGGCCGGTGCGGCGGCCCTCCCGGGCGGAGCCGGTGGTCCCGGCGCCCCGGTCCGGGGCCGACGACATGATGGACGTGCTCCGCCCCGGCGACCGGACCCCGCAGCGCGCCCCCTGGGAACCACCCCCGGCCCGCCCCCCGGGTCCCGTGAGCTTCCCGACGGCGGCGAAACCACCCGGCCGCCCCGCCGACCGCCCGCCCTCGGACGAGCACCCGGGCGATGCGAACGCGCCGACCGGCCTCCGTGGGCCCGTGGACGAGCCCCCGGGCGGCGCGTCCCCGTCCACCGGCTTCCGTGCGCCCGCGGACGGGCACCCGGGCGGCGCGGTCCCGTCCACCGGCTTCCGTGCGCCCGCGGACGGGCACCCGGGCGATGCGAACGCGCCGACCGGCTTCCGTAGGCCCGCCGGAGAGCGCCCGGGTGGACCGGCCTCGCCCGCGGCGGCGCCCGGCACACCCTCGGCCGAGCGGGCAGGCGACGCGCCGCCCGCGGCCGGTCCCCGTGGGCCCGCCGCGAGCCCGGGGCAGTCCCCCGCCTCGGCGTTCCCCGCGTCGCGAACGCCTCCGGCCCCTCCGCCCCCCGCGGATCCCCCGGCCCCTCCGCCCCCCGCGGATCCCCCGGCCCCTCCGCCCCCCGCGGATCCCCCGGCCTGGCCGGGCCCCGAGGCCCTCCCGGGCACGGCGGCCGGCACACCCGAGAGTCCCACCCCTCCGGCAGCCGCCCCGCCCCCCGACGAACCCGTGTCCGCACCACCCGAGGCGGGTCACGGGGCCTTGCCTGCCGCAGAGCCCGGTTCCACGGCGCACCCGGCCACGGCCGCCTGGCCGCCCGTGCCGCCACGGTCCGGTGCCTCGCCGACGAGCAGCCCCGATCAGCCGCCCGTGCCCCCACGTCCTCCCGAGCCGCCGACCGCCGCCCGCCGCCCTACGGACCCGCCCTCGGCGCCGCCGCGCCCGGCCGAGTCGGCGTCCGGCGTGCGACAGCCCGCCGACGCGCCGTCCGAGGCGTACCGCCCGGCCGAGCCGCCGCCCGCGGCGCAACGCCCCGCCGAGCCCCTGCAGTCGACTCCGCCGCCGCCTCTGTCTTCGCCCCCCGTCCCCCCTCCCGCGACCGACCATCCCGGCCCCCGGATCGAGCGCCCCGTGCGCACCCCCGGGCCCCGTGGCCACGTCGGGACCCGGCCGCCCACCTACGACGCCGAACCCACCGCTCTCCCGGCCGCGGATCCGGATGATCTCGACGACCTCGTGGCGGACACCGTGCTGGACGGGGCCCGGTACGGAGCCTGCACGTTGCGGGCCGTTTCCGTGCGGGGGGACTCCGCTCGGTACCGGGGGGAGCCCCGCAGGGACGCGCTGCTCAACGCCCGGTTCGGCGCGGGGGAGCAGGCGCTGCTGCTGGTGGCGATGGCGACCGGGGCCCGGGCCACGCGGGGTGCGCACCGGGCCGCCGCCGAGGCCTGTGGCTGGATCGGGCGGGCCGTGGGGCGCAGTCACGCGCGTCTGGTCGAGGACATAAGGGACGGCCGGCGCGGCGACCTCAAGTCCGGGCTGCACCGGCTCACGGACCGCAGTCTCGGCAAGCTGCGGGCCAGCGCCTCCGAGCAGGGCGTGGACCCCGAGGAGTACGCGGCCAGCCTGCGCTGCCTGCTGCTGCCGGCCGATCCCGCCTGCCGTACGCGTGTGTTCTTCGGGGTCGGGCCGGGCGGACTGTTCCGGTTGCGGGAGGGGGAGTGGCAGGACATCGAGCCGCAGGTCGCCGATCTCAAGGGCGAACCCGTCGTGGGGTTCGGCTCGCCGCCCTCCGAGACCCCCGAGGGGGACCGGCTCACCATGGACCTGGGCATCCCGACACCACCCAGCCCGTACGAACCGGCCCCGGAGCCGCCCCGCGAGCCCTTCCGGTTCCGGACCTCCGTCGCCCGCCCGGGTGACACGCTCCTGATGTGCAGCGCCGGTCTCGCCGAACCGCTGCGCGGTGAGCCCGAACTGGGCGAGTACCTCGCCGAGCGGTGGTCCCGGCCCGAGCCGCCCGGCCTCGCCGCGTTCCTCGCCGACTCCCAAGTACGGGTCAAGGGTTATGCGGACGACCGCACGGCCGCCGCGGTGTGGGAGGCGTGAGCGCCGCTCGTGTGACCTGATGGAACCCGGAGGGGGTGGTGAGCGCGACGTGTCCCGGTTCTAGCGGTAGGGCGTCCACTCGCGCGCGGAGGTGTCGTACGTGTAGCGGGGCAGGTCCTTGATGCCGCTGGTGCGGAACGGGCGACCGCCGTCGTCGATCCGTACCGTGCCCGTGCGGCCCTGTGAGGACCAGTCCAGCTCCAGGTACCAGCGGCAGTCGCATGCCTGGGTCCGGGCGTTGACGAGCAGCACCTCGGGGTCCTGCGCGGAGACGCGGTAGGGCATGCGCATCGCCGGGATCGGCGTACCCGCGTCGCCCCCGGCGACCGAGCGGGCGATGGGGCGGTCCTTGTCGAGGTCCACGTCGAACGAGCGCGGCGTGAGCGAACCGCCGCAGCCCTGGTCCATGGAGTAGGCGTTGCCCGGGGCGGGCGCCGAACGCCCCACCACGCGCACGCGCAGCGCCTCCAGTACGACCGCCGTGTCGGTGCGCCCCTGCACGGACAGCCGCACGAGTGTCTCGCCGCCGTGCACCGCGTTGTGTGCGGCGGCCCAGACTCCGGCGTCCTGCGGGACGGGCGGCGGTGCCACCTGCCCGGGTGGCCTGGCGACGACGTAGTCGTGGCCGCAGCCGAGCTTCCAGGCCTGGGAGTCGGCTGACCAGGTGAGGGGGACGGCGGGGTCGGCCGCGCCGGCGGGCGGGGTGGTGCGGCCGGACGGGGAGGGGGAGGGCTTCTGCTTCGGAGGGGCGGAGGGCGAGGGCCGCCGGGCGGTGGGGGAACTGTCGCTCGGAGCGGGGGAGGCGCTCTCGCGGTCCGGGGCCTCCGACCCCGCCGTACCGGACGGGGCCGGACCGGCCGACGGGACACGGCCGTCGGCGGACGCACGCCGCCCGTCCGGCAGTGCGGCCAGGCTCCCGAGTACCGCGAGCACCGCGCCGGCGGCCGCCAGGCCCACCGCGACGCGTCCGCGGCGGTACCAGGGGCGGCGGGGAGGCGGCGGCGCCTCATCGGCTGGACCTTCGACATCGGCCGGCGCGGCCTCCGGTTCCTCCGCCACGGCGGCGACCGCGGCCTCCGGTTCCTCCGCCACGGCGGCGACCGCGCCCTCCTCTGCCGTACCGGCCGCGCCGGCGGTACGGGGCCGCTGCCGCGCCGCCACCGCCAGGAGCCAGCGGCGGTGGAGCTCCAGACGTTCCTCCGGGGACGCCCCGCACAGGGCGGCGAAGCGCTCCACGGGGGCGAAGTCGACCGGGACCGCCTCGCCCGCGCAGTAGCGGTGCAGGGTCGAGGTGTTCATCGCCAGGCGCCGGGCCAGTGACCCGTAACTGCGGTCCGTGCGCTCCTTCAGCGTTCTCAGCAGCGCCGCGAACTCCCCGACGTCGTCCACGTCGTGCTGTGCCGACACCGTTCCCCCGTCCTCAAGGTCCGACCCGGCCCGGAAACGGCATCCCAGGCACCTCATGTACCTGCACGTCAGACGGGCTGGGATGGTTCCACCGTGCCGGATCGGACGCGGGCTGTTGCGTCCGCCCGGCGTGACCGCTGATGCTTCTGGTGTCGCACCGACCAGGTCCGGGCCGCCCAGCCGGCCCGGCAGCGGCATCGACCATCCACGCATTCACCCACGGGGGACACCCATGTCCAAGCACGTCCGAGCCAGCGCGCTCACCGCCCTCACCGTCGCCGCCCTCGCGGCGGGCACGGTCCTCACGGCACCGGCCGCCGGTGCCGCGCCGAAGGCCGCCGCACCGAAGTTCCTGTCGGCGTCCCAGCTGCCGCCGCACCCGACCTCGTCCTGGACCGCCGGCCCGGTCACCGAAGGGTTCCCGGACGGACTCGGCTTCTGCGTGGATACGGAGAGCGTGACCTCCTACGACTACCGGTACCGGGAGTTCCGGACCGATCTGGAGACCAGCGCCGAGCAGTTGACCGTCGTGGCGGACACAGCAGCCCTGGCGAAGGCCCTGGCGAAGCACTACGACGACCTGATCCGCACCTGTGCCGAGCGCATCGAGAGGAACAACCCGGACGTCAAGGCCGAGGGCCGGGACTACGGTTCACTGCCGGTCGAGGAGGGCGCCCGCGTCCGTGGCCTGCACACCGAGACGTCCTGGGGTGCCACGGACATCTCGCTGCTGTCCGTCGGGCGCGACGGCAGGACGGTCACCGTCGTGGGGTGGGGCCAGATGGGCGACTTCGGGGACGCCCCCGTCGGCGCCTTCAAGAAGACGACGACCACCGCCGTCAACAAGCTGTACTGACCGCGGCCGACGGAAGACAGGGGCCGTCCTCCCGCCACGGGGGTGGGGGAGGGCGGCCCCCTACCGCTCGTGGCGGCCGTGCGGACCGTCGTACTTCGGCCAACTTCACCGCGGCGCCGCGCACTCCGGCCCGCCGCCCCGGCTCTTCGCCGCGTACGCGCGGAGCGGCAGTCGGCCCTCGGCCCATCGTCCGATCTCCGGCGGTCAGGCTCCACCCGAGGACTCCGATCGGCTAACCTCTTGTCCCCCTCCCCTCCACCCGCCTACCGCTCGGCGACCCGCCGCCCGGACCGCCCGTTCCGCCCCGGTGGCCGAACACCTGGTCGTTGACGCTTCGACATGACTGCCGCGTGCCCGTTGGGGCATGGATCCCCGTGAACGTGTTCGAGCAGGAGGGGAACCGACATCGGCACGCGGGCGGGGGTCATGGAGAGGCAGGCACGACGAGGCGGTCCCATAGCGATCGGGGGCTTCTCGACGAAGACGGTGGTGGACAGGACCGACGACGTCACGGAGCAGGCGCCGGCGCCCCAGTTGAGGCGCAGACTCGGGCGGGCGGACCTGCGGGCCGTCCCGGAGGCCCGCCGGGCCCTGCGGGAACTGCTCGGACAGTGGGGGAAGCACGGACAATCGGACGTCGCGGAACTGCTCACCAGCGAACTCGTCACCAACGCGATCGTCCACACCGACCACGACGCGGTCCTCACGGTCACCCTCTTACCCCGCGGACTGCGGGTGGAGGTGCGGGACTTCGTGGCCCGCAGGCCCCGGCTGCGGGTGGCGGTCCCCGACGAGGGCACGAACGGCAGGGGCCTGCTCCTGGTGCAGTCCCTCGCGGACGCCTGGGGGGTCCGGCCGCACGGAGTGGGCAAGGCCGTCTGGTTCGAGCTGGAGGCCGAGGCGGCCTGAACGCCGAAGGGGCGCGGCCCGCAGGCCACGCCCCTCACCGCCGTTCTGCGGCTCGGCTAACCGAACTGCTGCTCAAGGTCCTTGAGCTTGCGCTCCAGGGAGTCCAGCCGCGGCAGTGCCATGGTGTCGTCCTCCGCGGTGAGGTCCACGGTCACCGGGTCAGCGCCTTTGCGGACCGGCTGAAGGGAGGGACGCGAGCGGACGGGCAGGGGTTCCGGCGCGGATATGGCAGGCTCCGCGGAGACTTGCGAGGAGCCGCGCTCCACCTGCACCTCGAGCTGCCGTCCGCCGCCCCGGCCGAAGTGGCCGCGGTGACCGCGGCTGATCGCCTTCAGCTGGGCCCGCTCCACGCGCTGCTGGTCGCGCCGCCGCTGCCGGGTCTCTTCCTTCTTGCGCTTGTCCTCGCGTACCTCGTCTACCGCCTCGTCCAGGCTGCGCACACCCTCGAGGAGCATCAGCGACCAGGCGCGGTAGGTCTCCCGGGGGGCCCGCACCCAGCGCACCATACGGATCTGCGGCAGCGGGCGGGGCACCAGGCCCTGCTCCCGCAGGGCGGCTCGGCGGGTCTGCTTCAAAGCGCGGTCGAAGAGGACCGCCGCCGACAGGGACATGCCGGCGAAGAAGTGGGGGGCACCCGCGTGGCCGGCGCCCCGGGGCGCGTGCACCCAGTTGAACCAGGCCGCGGCGAAGGCGAACGTCCAGACCAGTATCCGGGAGCCGAGTGCCGCGTCACCGTGGCTGGCCTCGCGTACCGCGAGGACGGAGCAGAACATCGCCGCACCGTCCAGGCCGAACGGGACGAGGTACTGCCAGCCGCCGGACAGGCCGAGGTTCTGCTCACCGAAGCCGACCAGGCCGTGGAAGGAGAGCAGGGCGGCGACGGCCGCACAGCAGAAGAGCAGGAGGTAGGAGAGGGTGCCGTAAAGGGCTTCCTTGCGTCTGCGGCGTTCCTCGCTGCGCTCCCAGGAGTCGTCCGCGCTCGTGTCCTTGACCGAGGAGCGCTTGCCGCGCGCGAGCACCGCCACCGCCGCCAGCATGCCCAGGAGAAGCACGGCGCCCGGAAGCAGCCAGTTCAGCGATATGTCGGTCAGTCTCATCTGGGTGGTCCCTTGCATTGGGATAGGGCGTAACGCCCGCCATATTGGCCCAATCCCATTGGCCCTCAGGGGGTTTCGGGGCAAGAGGCCGCCAAGGAAGTGCAAGGGAATGCCCAGGGCGGCGTTCTGCTCGAACTGCCGCTTGAGGGGCGGGAGTTGAGTTCGAACAAGACTACCCGTACGAGTGGTTCTCCGGAAAGTTCCCGTGACGCGTGAGGAAGATGTGAATCGCCTGTGGGCGTGTGGGTGACCGGTTCCGCGGTGATCTTACGGGACGCCGGGGCTGATCGACCGCTCGTGCGTCAACTGGCCGTGGCCAGCAGCCTGGTGACCCGGTCCGCGTCACAGGTGCGCGGGCAGGTGGCGCAGGTGTCCTCCGGGCGCAGCGTGTAGAACATGCAGCAGCTCGCGCGGTCGCGGGTGAGCAGTGGCTCACCGCCGGGGCCGGTCAGCTCCCGGAACGCGGCCGTGCCCACGTACGGCTTGGTCGCGCCCGGCAGGAGCAGCTCCAGGTCGCGCATCGCGCGCCGCTCCTCGGTCTCACCGAGCAACTGGGCGACGTACCAGAGACCCTCGACGATCTCGTCGGTCGCCATCCCCCACAGGGCGCGGCCGCGGCGCCGCATCCGGGGGCCGAAGCCGGTCAGGACCGGCTCCAGGTGCTCGGCGACCGCCGACCGTACCTCCGCCCGCAGCGCCTCCTCGTCCGGGACGATCCGGGCGCCGGGCAGGGCGGCCGCCTCGTCGCCGGGCAGGCAGGCGAAGCCGGAGGGGCGGACGGCCAGGTGCCCGAGGGCGTGGCCGGGGGCGGTGCGGTCGTACGAGACGTGCGTCACGGGGTAGCGGGGGACCCGGCGGTGCAGGAACCACGGCACGGTGATCAGGAGGCAGGCGGGCCAGGCGTAGCGGTGCAGACCGAAGCCGGCGACGACGTCGGGGCGGGCCTGCGCGGCGTAGTCCCGCTCGATCTGGTCCACGTCCCACGCGAGAAAGCGGTCGAGGGCGGGGCCGGCGGCCGCGAGGTCGGCCGCCGCGGTCCAGCCGCCGCCCCGCGGCGCCCGGTCCTCGCCGGCCAGTTCGGTGACGGCGAGCCCCGGGAGGACTTCGGCCAGGCGGGTGTAGGCGCCGGAGACGGCCGAAAGGGGCGCGGGCATGTGATCACCGATCCGTCGGAGTGAAACGGGGCTTCTTGAAGGTAAGCCTAACCTTACTCATGGCCCGTGGGGATTGAACGGGGATGTGTTCTGAGGGCCGGGGCGCTTATGGTGCTTGACGGACGAGTAACAACCCGCCGCAATGACCCCAAGTACCGATACGTCCGGAGGAGGACCCGTGAAGCAGGGAGCGCAGGGCTCCGCGGAAACGGGGACTCCGTGGGCGGCCGGTCCGGGTGCGTCGGCCGCGCCGGGTGCGCCGGCCGGGCAGGCGCGCGTGCCGCAGCAGTCCGGGGCGGTGCGGGGGGAGCACACGCACAGTGAACCGCCCGCGCCACGGGCTCGGACGGTGATCCAGCGGGCCTCCGTGCGCGGGCAGATCCTGGACGCGCTGCGGGCCGCGCTGGTGGCCGGGGATCTGCGGCCGGGAGAGGTGTACTCGGCGCCGGTGCTC
This sequence comes from Streptomyces sp. 378, assembly GCF_030124145.1. GTDB lineage: Bacteria > Actinomycetota > Actinomycetes > Streptomycetales > Streptomycetaceae > Streptomyces. Next base: position 94,838 of record NZ_JASKMS010000014.1, on the reverse strand, counting down.
GGCGAGCGGTTCGGGGTCTCGGCGACGCCGGTCCGGGAGGCCATGCAGCAACTGGCCCTCGAAGGGGCCGTCGAGGTCGTGCCCAACCGTGGGTTCCGGGTGGTCGAACGGGGAGTGCGGGAACTGGCGGAACTGGCCGAGATCCGCACGCTGATCGAGGTCCCGGTGATGCTGCGGCTGGCCCGTACCGTCCCCGCCGAACGCTGGGCCGCGCTGCGCCCGCTCGCCGAGGCGACGGTCCGCGCGGCGTCCTCCGGCTGCCGCGCGACCTACGCGGAGTCCGACCGGGGATTCCACCGCGCCGTGCTGTCCCTCTCGGGTAACGAGCAGTTGGTCCGGATCGCGGAGGATCTGCACCGCAGGGCGCAATGGCCGCTGGTCGGGGGTGCGCCGGGGGGCCGGGGGCGGGCCGAGCTGGTGGCGGACGCGCACGAGCACACGGCGTTGCTGGACGCGCTGATCGCGCGGGACCTGGATGTGGTGCGGGCGCTGGTGGGCGAGCACTTCGCGGGGGCGGCTGCGGCCGGTTGAGCTTGAGCGGTGGTGAGGGTGCGCGTCGTCTGCGCCTCTTCGCCGGGTGGTGGGGCGGGATCGCACCGGGAGTGCGCGTCTTCGCCGTGCGCCGGGTGCGGGTCGGGGCCGCGCCGGGGGGGGGTGTTCGTCCTCGGAACGGCGCGATGGACTCTCATACCGACTGACTGGTCGTTGACGCGCCAACCGCCGCGGGCGGACACCCCCCCACACGTCCCCTTCCGTCGTACGGCGGCTGTGGGCGCGCGGGGGCGGGCCGCCGCTTCCGCTGAGCCGCGGGCCATCGGGCTGCCGAGGGCGGCACGGGTGTGCCCCGTCACGCCGGGCCGCGGGTCTACCCGCCCTCAGCGACAGCGCCGAGCCCTCCGCACCCCCTCAAGCCGTCGCGGCCGGTGGCACCGGCGGTGCCAACTGGCGGGACAGCCACGTCGGTACGCCCCCGAGCAGCCGGAACAACCGCCGGGCCTCCTCCCGCAGCCGGGAGGCCTCCGGCTCCGTCTCGGCGTCGGCGAGGGACACCAGCGCCGGGGCCGTACCGACGAGGTACCCCAGCTCCTCCCGGATCCGCAGCGACTCCGCGAAACCGTGCCGGGCCTCCGCCAACTCCCCGTCCCGCAGGGCCAGTCCCGCGAGGTGACGCCACGTGAAGGACAGCAGCAGCGGATCGGAGTGCGCGGTCGCCCCCGCATGGGCGCGACGGTACGCGGCCCGCGCGGCCTGAGGCGCGCTCGTCAGGTTCTCCGCCAGGAGCCCGCGACGGAAGTCGAGCAGGGCCCGCGCCGGAGCCCCCGGAGGGACCAGCGCCGCGGCCCGCCCCAGCGCGGCCCGCGCCTCGTCGGCCCGGTCCCGCACCGCGAGCAGGGTCGCCGCGTAGGCCAAGTACCCGCGTTCACAAGCGGCCGCGCCCCGTTCGTCGTCGCTGTGGGCCATCGCCTCGGCCGTGCGCAGCGCGTCCTCGGCCTCCTCCCAGCCCTGCTCGGTGTAGAGACACCGTTCCACCAGCAGCGACGCGCGTTGCAGGGCCGCCGCCGGTGTGGCCGGCAGCAGCAGGGCGGCCGCGTCGGCCCAGCACCCGCGGGAGCGCAGCCGCCATACCGCGGTCTGGAGGGGATCGTCACCGGCGGTCGTTCCGTTACCAGACATGGCGGTATGCGCCACGTTGCCCTCCCCGAGCACGCCATCGAGCTGTTGAGTGGTGGCGGCATCTCAGCACGAATCGGCGGGCCGGGCCAAGAGGGCGGGTGAAGGATTTCACAAAGTCGTGGGACGCGGGGGGGGTCCCGGGTCCGCCCCGCGTATCAGCTCATGCGCAGCGCCAGGAAGAAGTCCAGCTTGTCCTCCAGGCGCGACAGGTCGCGACTCGTCAACTGCTCGATACGCCCGACCCGGTAGCGCAGCGTGTTGACGTGCAGGTGCAGACGGCCGGCGCAGCGGGTCCAGGAGCCGTCGCAGTCGAGGAAGGCCTCCAGGGTGGGGATCAGCTCGGCGCGGTGGCGGCGGTCGTAGTCGCGCAGGGGGTCCAGGAGGCGGGCCGTGAAGGCCCGGCGGACGTCGTCCGGGACGAACGGCAGCAGCAGGACGTGCGAGGCCAGTTCCTGGTGGCCGGCCGCACAGACCCGGCCCGGGCGGGCCGCGGCGACGCGGCGGGCGTGGCGGGCCTCCTCCAGCGCGCCGCGCAGGCCCTCCGCCGAGTGGACGGCCGCGCTGACGCCCAGGGTGAGACGGCCGTCGCCGTCGAGACCCGCCGTCAGGGGGTCTCGCACCGATTCCAGGAGCGCGTCGGCGAGGACGCCCGTCTCCGAGCCGTCGTGCTCCGTCGAGACGGCCGGAAGGGGCACCAGGGCGATGGCCTCGTCGCCCGTGTGGGCCACGGCGATGCGGTCGGAGTGCTCGGGCCCGGCGGCAGCGGGGTCGACGAGGACCTCCTCCAGCAGGGCTTGCGCCACCGGGCCGCCCTCGATCTCCTCGCCGTCCCACTCGACGCGGGCCACGACCACCTGCCAGTGCGGCGCGGTGCCCAGGCCGGGCAGCAGCACCGGCGCCGCCACGCGCAGCCGGGCGGCGATCTCGGCGGGTGCCGCGCCCGCCTGGACCAGTTCCAGGACCTCCTGGGCGAGGCGGCGGCGGACCGTGCGGGCGGCGTCGCGGCGGTCCCGTTCGACCGCGATCAGCTGGGTGACGCCGTAGAGCAGGTCCAGGCGCTCCTCCGGCCAGTCCCCGGCGTCCGCCTCGACGGCCAGCAGCCAGTCCGACAGGACGGTCTCGCGGACGTCCCGGGACGGCTGCGGGGAGCGGCCCGTGGAGCGGACCGGGAACAGGGAGTACGTGGTGGCGCCCAGGACGGCGCGGTGAGGGCCGCGGCGGCCCGTGCGGGCGGCGGCCAGGTGCTCTCCCGCGAGCCGGGCGCACGTCCCGGCCGGCAGGGCGGGGCCCGCCGCCTTCGAGCCCGCGATCAGGCGGCCGGTGGGGGAGAGGACCCAGGCCCGCAGGTCCAGGTCCGTGCCGAGCAGGTCCAGGACCACGTCCGGGCCGCCGCCCGCCGGGCCGGAGGTCATCATCCGGCGGTGGCGGTCGACGACCGCCGCGAGGTCTCCGGCGCGCTCGCCGGAGACCTGCCGTACGACGTGCTCGGTGATCGTCGCGAACGCCACCGACTCGTGCACCGCGAAGAGCGGCAGGTGGTGGCGGGCGCAGGCCACCACCAGGTCTTCGGGGACGTCCCCGAGCTCCGCCTCGCCCGCGGCGAGCGCCGTCACGCCCGCCTGCACCAGGATCCGGACGAAAGGCTCGGAGTCGTCGGCGTCCCGGCGCCAGGCCAGGCCCGTGAGCACCAGCTCACCGCCCGCGAGGTAGCGGCTGGGGTCGCGCAGGTCGGTGGTCATCACACCCCGCACGGTGCGGTCCAGCTCGTCCTCGCCGCCGAGCAGCTTGAGGCCCAGCGCGTCGGTGTCCAGCAGTGCGCGCAGCCGCATTCTCGTCGCCGCCGTTCTCTGTCTCGAAATCTATGGTGGATCTTGGAGGGAAATGCGAGGAACGCCTGTTCGGAGAGTCGGCGGGCGGCGCCCGTCGGCCCCCGGACCGCATCCGGGCTGTGTCCCAGGTCACGCGGCTGTGTCGCGCGTTTCCCCAGGAGAACGAGGAGGTTTCCGATGACCTCCGTTCATACGAATCTACAAGATGCCTGTCCTGGCCAGCCAACTCCTTCATGGTTTCCGTGACTGACTCGCTCGGCGCAACGCGCTGTGTACTGGCTCCACTACGCGTCAACAGCACATGAACGAGCCGGGACCGCCGCACACGGATTGGCTCAATCTGAACGCCCCACGAGAAGACGAAGAAGAGAGCCGGTCATGGACTTCCTTCGCCCCGCCAGCTGGGAGGAGGCGCTCGCCGCGAAGGCGGAGCACCCCTCGGCTGTGCCGATTGCGGGTGGCACCGACGTGATGGTCGAGATCAACTTCGACCACCGCCGGCCCGAGTACCTCCTGGACCTGAACCGCATCGGCGATCTCTCCGAGTGGGAGGTCGGCGAGGAGAGCGTGCGGCTGGGTGCCTCCGTGCCGTACACCAAGATCATGGAGAACCTGCGCACCGAGCTGCCGGGTCTCGCCCTCGCCTCGCACACGGTCGCCTCCCCGCAGATCCGCAACCGCGGCGGCGTCGGCGGCAACCTCGGCACCGCCTCCCCGGCCGGTGACGCCCACCCCGCCCTGCTCGCCGCGGGCGCCGAGGTGGAGGTCGAGTCGGTGCGCGGCACGCGCCGTATCCCCATCGACGCGTTCTACACGGGCGTGAAGCGCAACGCGCTGGCGGCGGACGAGCTGATCCGGGCCGTGCACGTGAAGAAGGCCGACGGACCGCAGCAGTTCTCCAAGGTGGGCACGCGCAACGCCATGGTCATCGCCGTCTGCGCCTTCGGGCTCGCCCTGCACCCGCGGACCCGGACGGTGCGGACCGGGATCGGCTCGGCCGCTCCCACACCCGTCCGGGCCAAGGCCGCCGAGGAATTCCTGAACGCCGCGCTGGAGGAGGGCGGCTTCTGGGACAACGGGCAGATCATCACCCCGTCGGTCGCCAAGCAGTTCGCGGACCTGTGCTCCGCCGCCTGCAACCCGATCGACGACGTCCGGGGCACCGCGAGCTACCGCCGCCACGCGGTCGGCGTCATGGCCCGCCGCACGCTGACCTGGACCTGGGAGTCCTACCGCGGCACCCGCCGCACCATCGAGGGAGCTGCGTGATGCGCGTCAACTTCACGGTCAACGGCCGTCCGCAGGAAGCCGACGACGTGTGGGAGGGCGAGTCCCTGCTGTACGTGCTGAGGGAGCGGCTCGGGCTGCCGGGTTCGAAGAACGCCTGCGAGCAGGGCGAGTGCGGCTCGTGCACGGTCCGGCTGGACGGTGTGCCGGTGTGTTCGTGCCTGGTCGCCGCCGGGCAGGTGGAGGGCCGGGAGGTCGTCACCGTCGAGGGGCTCGCCGACTTCGCCAAGCAGCGTGCGGAACACGGCGGTTGCGCCACCGGCGCCTGCGGCACCTCGCTCCAGGACGCCCGGCAGTGGGCGGCGAAGGGGCAGGACTCGCAGACCGGCGAGGGCACCGAACTCTCCCCGATCCAGCAGGCGTTCATCGACGCCGGCGCCGTGCAGTGCGGCTTCTGCACCCCCGGTCTGCTGGTCGCCGCCGACGAGATGCTGGAGCGCAACCCGAACCCGACCGACGCGGACATCCGCGAGGCGCTGTCGGGCAACCTGTGCCGCTGCACCGGCTACGAGAAGATCATGGACGCGGTCCGTCTCGCGGCCGCCCGGCAGGGAGAGGCGGTCTGATCATGGCTTCCCCCAGCGGAACCCCCACGAAGATCACCCAGGGATCCCGGACCAAGGGCGGCATCGGCGAGAGCACGCTGCGCCCCGACGGCACCCTCAAGGTCACCGGCGAGTTCGCGTACTCGTCCGACATGTGGCACGAGGACATGCTGTGGGGGCAGATCCTGCGCTCCACCGTCGCGCACGCCGAGATCGTGTCCATCGACACCGGCGAGGCGCTGGCCACACCGGGCGTCTACGCCGTCCTGACCTACGACGACCTGCCCACCGACGTGAAGAACTACGGGCTGGAGATCCAGGACACCCCGGTCCTCGCCCACGGCAAGGTCCGTCACCACGGCGAGCCGGTCGCCCTGGTCGCCGCCGACCACCCGGAGACCGCGCGCCGCGCCGCCGCGAAGATCAAGGTGGACTACCGCGAGCTGCCCGTCGTCACCGACGAGGCCTCCGCCACCGCCCCCGGCGCGATCCTCGTCCACGAGCACCGCGACGACCACCACGCCGGCCACGTCCCGCACCCCAACATCGTGCACCGCCAGCCGATCATCCGCGGTGACGTCGCGGCGGCACGCGAACGGGCGGACGTGATCGTCACGGGCGAGTACACCTTCGGCATGCAGGACCAGGCCTTCCTCGGCCCCGAGTCCGGCCTCGCCGTGCCGGAGGAGGACGGCGGCGTCCACCTCTACATCGCCACGCAGTGGCTGCACAGCGACCTGCGACAGATCGCGCCCGTGCTCGGACTGCCCACGGACAAGGTGCGGATGACGCTGGCCGGCGTCGGCGGCGCGTTCGGTGGCCGCGAGGACCTGTCGATGCAGATCCACGCCTGCCTGCTGGCCCTGCGCACCGGCAAGCCCGTCAAGATCGTCTACAACCGGTTCGAGTCCTTCTTCGGGCACGTCCACCGCCACCCCGCGAAGCTCCACTACGAGCACGGGGCCACCAAGGACGGCAAGCTCACCCACCTGAAGTGCCGGATCGTCCTGGACGGCGGCGCCTACGCCTCCGCCTCCCCGGCCGTCGTCGGCAACGCCTCCTCCCTGTCCGTCGGCCCGTACGTGGTCGAGGACGTGGACATCGAGGCCATCGCCCTCTACACCAACAACCCGCCCTGCGGCGCGATGCGCGGTTTCGGCGCCGTCCAGGCGTGCTTCGCCTACGAGGCGCAGATGGACAAGCTCGCCGCGAAGCTCGGCATGGACCCGGTGGAGTTCCGCCGGCTCAACGCCATGGAGCAGGGCACGCTCCTGCCGACGGGCCAGCCCGTCGACTCCCCGGCCCCGGTCGCCGAACTCCTGCGCCGCGTCAAGGCGATGCCGATGCCGCCGGAGCGCCAGTGGGAGTCCAGCGAGGGCGCCGACGTACGGCAGCTGCCGGGCGGCCTGTCCAACACCACGCACGGCGAGGGCGTCGTCCGCGGGGTCGGCTACGCGGTCGGCATCAAGAACGTCGGCTTCTCCGAAGGGTTCGACGACTACTCCACCGCCAGGGTCCGCCTGGAGGCCGTCGCCGGTGAGCCCGTCGCCACCGTGCACACCGCCATGGCGGAGGTCGGCCAGGGCGGCGTCACCGTCCACGCGCAGATCGCCCGCACCGAACTGGGCGTCACGCAGGTCACCATCCACCCGGCCGACACCAAGGTGGGCAGCGCCGGTTCGACGTCGGCCTCGCGGCAGACGTACGTCACCGGCGGCGCCGTGAAGAACTCCTGCGAGCTGGTCCGCGAGAAGGTCCTGGAGATCGGGCGCCGCAAGTTCGGCTCCTCCCACCCGGCCTGGGCGACGGCCGAGCTGCTCCTGGAGGGCGGCAAGGTCGTCACCGACGGCGGTGAGGTCCTCGGCGACCTGGTCGACGTCCTGGAGGGCGAGGCCGTCGAGGTCGAGGCGGAATGGCGGCACCGGCCGACCGAACCCTTCGACCTGCGCACCGGCCAGGGCAACGGGCATGTGCAGTACTCCTTCGCCGCGCACCGGGCTGTCGTCGAGGTCGACACCGAACTCGGCCTGGTCAAGGTCATCGAACTGGCCTGCGCCCAGGACGTCGGCAAGGCGCTCAACCCGCTGTCGGTGCTCGGCCAGATCCAGGGCGGCACCACGCAGGGCCTGGGCGTGGCGGTCATGGAGGAGATCGTCGTCGACCCCAAGACGGCGAAGGTCAAGAACCCCTCCTTCACCGACTACCTGATCCCGACCATCCTCGACACGCCGACCATCCCGGTCGACGTCCTCGAACTCGCCGACGAGCACGCCCCGTACGGGCTGCGCGGCATCGGCGAGGCACCCACCCTGTCGTCGACCCCGGCCGTGCTCGCGGCCATCCGCGACGCGACCGGGCTCGAGCTGAACCGGACTCCGGTGAGGCCCGAACACCTGACGGGTACGCAGCTCTCCGAGGGCTGAGCAGTCTCGTTCCCCCCGGGGGGCGCCACCCCCCGGGTCCCCAGTTCGTCTCGGGCCGTCCCCCGGGTCGTGAACATCCCAACCCCCTTTGAAACTTGGGAGACGGCACCCATGACCCAGCAATCACTGGAGCCGAGGGCCACAGCCGAAGACGCGGGCGAAGGCACCCGCGTCCCGGCCGGACGGTCCTGGCTCGACCGGTACTTCCACATATCCCACAGAGGGTCCACGGTCGCCCGTGAAGTGCGCGGCGGCATCACGACCTTCATGGCGATGGCGTACATCCTCCTGCTCAACCCCCTGATCCTGTCCGGCAAGGACGCGGCGGGAGTCACCCTCGCCCAGCCGGCCCTGATCACCGCGACCGCGTTCGCGGCGGCCTTCACCACCCTGCTGATGGGCTTCGTCGGCAAGGTGCCCCTGGCCCTCGCCGCCGGCCTGTCCGTCTCCGGGGTGCTCGCCTCCCAGGTCGTGCCCGAGATGACCTGGCCGCAGGCGATGGGCATGTGCGTGATGTACGGCGTGATCATCATGCTGCTGGTCGTCACCGGCCTGCGCGAGATGATCATGAACGCGATTCCGCTCGCCCTCAAGCACGGCATCACCATGGGCATCGGCCTGTTCATCGCCCTCATCGGTTTCTACAAGTCCGGCTTCGTGCACCAGGGCGAGGCCACGCCCCTCGCACTCGGCCCGGCGGGCGAACTGGCCGGCTGGCCCGTCCTGCTCTTCGCCGGCACCCTGCTGCTGATCTTCATGCTCCAGGCCCGGAACGTCCCGGGCGCCATCCTCATCGGCATCGCCGGCGGCACGGTCGTCGCGGCGGTCCTGAACGCCGCCGGCGTCGTCGACCCCAAGCAGTGGGCGGGCGGCGCGCCCGAACTGCACGGCAGCGCCGTCTCCATGCCGGACTTCTCGCTCTTCGGGGACGTGGAGTTCGGCGGCTGGGGCGAGGTCGGCGCGATGACGGTCGGGATGATCGTCTTCACCCTGGTGCTCGCCGGGTTCTTCGACGCGATGGCCACCATCATCGGCGTCGGCACCGAGGCGAAGCTCGCCGACGACAAGGGCCGTATGCCGGGCCTGTCGAAGGCGCTGTTCATCGACGGGGCCGGCGGCGCCATCGGAGGCGTGTCCGGCGGCTCCGGGCAGACGGTGTTCATCGAGTCGGCGACGGGTGTCGGCGAGGGCGCCCGCACCGGTCTGGCCTCCATGGTCACGGGCCTGTTCTTCGCGGCCTGCCTCTTCTTCACCCCGCTCACGGCGATCGTGCCGCAGGAGGTCGCGTCCGCGGCCCTCGTCGTCATCGGCGCGCTGATGCTGATGAACGCCCGGCACGTGGACTGGGCCGACCGGGCCACCGCCATCCCGGTGTTCCTCACGGTCGTGCTGATGCCGTTCACGTACACCATCACCACCGGTGTCGCCGCGGGCGTCATCTCCTACGTCGCCATCAAGGCCGCGCAGGGCAAGGTGCGCGAGATCAGCGCCTTCATGTGGATCCTCACGGCGGTGTTCCTCGTCTACTTCGCCCTCAACCCGATCGAGAGCTGGCTCGGCGTCCACTGACGCCCTGCCCGCCGCAACCCCGAGGAGACCGAGACAGATGCTGGACATCGCCGAGGAGCTGAACCGGTGGGTCGAGCAGGGCCGTGACTTCGCCGTGGCCACCGTGGTGGCCGTCGGCGGCAGCGCGCCCCGCATGCCCGGCGCCGCGCTCGCGGTGGACACCGACGGCACGGCGATCGGCTCGGTGTCCGGCGGCTGCGTGGAGGGCGCGGTCTACGAACTGTGCGAGCAGGCGCTGCGGGACGGCGAACCCGTCCTGGAGCGCTTCGGATACAGCGACGACGACGCCTTCGCCGTGGGCCTGACCTGCGGCGGCGTCATCGACATCCTGGTCACCCCGGTACGGGCCGCCGATCCGGTCCGCCCGGTGGTCGCGTCCGCGCTCACCGCCGCCGCCCGAGGGGAGGCGGCGGCGGTGGCGCGGATCGTGTCGGGCCCGCGCGAACTGACGGGCCGGGCCCTCGTGGTGCGGCCCGACGGCTCCTTCGACGGCGGCTTCGGCGCCCATCCGGAGCTGGACCGCACGGTCGCCGCCGAGGCCGGAGCCTTCCTCGACGCCGGCCGCACGGGAACCCTGGAGATCGGTGAGCGGGGCTCCCGCTGCGGAGCGCCCCTCACCGTTCTGGTCGAGTCGTCGGTCCCCGCACCCCGCATGATCGTCTTCGGGGCGATCGACTTCGCCTCCGCCCTGGTCCGCATGGGCAAGTTCCTCGGTTACCACGTCACCGTGTGCGACGCGCGCCCCGTCTTCGCGACCCGGACACGCTGCCCCGACGCCGACGAGATCGTCGTCGACTGGCCCCACCGCTACCTGGAGCGCACGGACGTCGACGCGCGGACGGTCCTGTGCGTACTCACCCACGACGCCAAGTTCGACGTGCCCCTGCTGAAGCTGGCGCTGCGCCTGCCGGTGGCGTACGTCGGTGCCATGGGCTCCCGGCGCACCCACCTGGACCGCAACGCCCGGTTGCGGGACGTGGGCGTCACCGACATGGAGTTGAGCCGCCTGCACTCGCCGATCGGCCTGGATCTCGGGGCCCGCACCCCCGAGGAGACGGCCCTGTCGATCGCGTCGGAGATCGTCGCCGGCCGGCGGGGCGGCAGCGGCGTCTCCCTGACCGGGGCGCACACGCCGATCCACCACGACCCGGAGTCGCAGACGGTGGAGCGGATCGGCTCGGTGGCCTGAGGGCCCTGCCCGGGTGACGCCGGTGCGTCCCCGTCCCGGCGGCCGGTCCGTCAGGGCTGTCTGAGCAGGCGGTTCAGGGCCCGCCCGAACACGTACCGCGAGGAGCGCCGCACCACACCGTCGAAGAGCGGCGGCAGGAACCGGATGCGGATCTCCTCCCGCCAGATCACCCGCGTACGGCCCCCCGGCCCGGGCCGCACGTCGAGTTCGGCCCATCCCAGCACCACCCGGCCCCGTTTCTCCAGCCGGCACCTCCCCGCGGCCCCGCCCTCGGGCGGCTGCCACATCGTGACCTCCATCGGGTCGTCGAAGACCAGCGGCCCGGCGCCCGAGCGGGCCACGACGAGGGTGCCCTCGCGCGTCGGCCCGGGCGGCACCACCCGCACCACCGTCAGCGGCACCGCCTCACCGTGCCGCGGCCACCGTGTGATCCGCCGCCAGGCCTCGTCGAGGGGGAGCGGGACGGTGCGTTCGAGCAGGAAGTTCGCCACTCCCCGATCGTAGGGAACCCATGGCGCGTCATCGGTACACCTCACCCGGTTCCGCCATACCCGGCGCCAGCAGCTGGGGCACCGTGACGAAGACGAAGCCGCGTTCCTTCAGCGCGTCGATGATCCCCGGTACGGCCGGCACCGTGCCGTCGTAGAGGTCGTGCAGGAGGATGATCCCGTCCCGGGAGGACTGGTCGAGGACGCGGCGGGTGATCAGGTCGGAGTCCGTCGTCTGGTAGTCCTTCGCCGTCACGCTCCACAGCACCTCGGACAGGCCCAGTTCGCGGCAGACGGCGTGCACCGTGTCGTCGGTGCGGCCCTGCGGCGGGCGCATCAGGGTGGGGCGCCGGCCGGTGAGGCGTGCTATCTCCTCGTTGGGGCGTTCCAGTTCCTCGCGTATCTCCTCGGGTCTCAGTTTCGTCAGTATCTTGTGGTCCCAGGTGTGGTTGGCCACCTCGTGGCCCTCGTCGGCCATCCGCCGCACCAGCTCCGGGTACTTCTCGATGTGCCGCTTGCCCAGGAGGAAGAAGGTCGCCGGGACCTGCTTCTCCTTCAGGATGTCCAGCAGCCGCGCGGAGTGCTCGCTCGGTCCGGCGTCGAAGGTGAGTGCGATGCACTTGACCCCGCGGCAGTCGACGGCGCCGAGACGGGCCGCCTGCGGGTCCGTGGCCGGGCGGGCCCGGGCGGCGCTGGGAGCCGTGGTGTCGGCCCCCGTGCAGCCGCTCAGGGCGAGGGTGAGGGCGGCGGTCACCGCGAGCGTTCCCGCCGTTCGGAACGCGGTCCCCGTTTTCTTCGTCTTCCTGGTCAGAGAAGGCATGCCGGGACTATACATCGCGTGTATACGCGCTATGTACAGTCGTCGAGGCGTGCCCCGACGGCCTGACCAGGTGTTTGAGGAAGCCGTACCGCGGCACCCGCCAGCACCGTGGTCCGCGCACACGTCGGAGGGAGGCCCGCCCGCATGACCTCGTACGCCGTCGTGATCCCCACTCTCGTACCGGACACCCTCGCCGACTGTCTCGCCGCCCTCGCCGCCGCGACCGGGCCGCGCCCCGAGGAGATCGTCCTCGTCGACGACCGCACCGACCCCGAACCCGGTCCGCTCCAGCACCCGTTGAGCGTCCTCGGCGACCTGCGGGAGCGGACCACCGTGCTGGGCGGCGGCGGTCGTGGGCCCGCCGCCGCCCGCAACACCGGGCTGCGCGCCGTGCGCGCGCCGTGGACCGTGTTCCTCGACGACGACGTCCAGGTCGGGGCCCACTGGTGCGACCAGCTGGCCGAGGACCTCGCCGAGGCGTCCCCCGACACCGCCGGCGTCCAGGGCGTCCTCGTCGTGCCGCTGCCCGGCGAACGCCGCCCCACCGACTGGGAACGCGGCACCGCCGGACTCGCCAGGGCCCACTGGGTCACCGCCGACATGGCCTACCGCACGGAGGTCCTCCAGCAGGTCGGCGGCTTCGACGAACGCTTCCGGAGGGCCTTCCGCGAGGACGCCGACCTCGCGCTGCGCGTCCTCGACTCGGGCCGGCGCATCCGGCAGGGCCGCCGCACCACCCGCCACCCCGTGGGCTCCGCCTCCCGCTGGGCCTCCGTGCGCCGGCAGCGCGGCAACGCCGACGACGCCCTCATGCGGCAGCTGCACGGCCCCGACTGGTGGGGCAAGGCCGTCGCGCCGCGCGGCCGGATCCGCGGCCACGCGGCCATCACGACCGCGGGGATCGCCGCCTGCGCCCTCGCCGCCACCGGCCACGGACGGGCCGCGACGGCCTGCGCCCTCGGCTGGGCGGCCGGCACCGCGGAGTTCGCCCGCGCCCGGATCGCCCCCGGCCCGCGCACCCGCCACGAGGTGACGACGGTGCTCGCCACCAGTGTGCTCATCCCGCCCACCGCGACCTGGCACCGGCTGGCAGGTGCCTGGCGCCACCGACACACCCCCGCCTGGCAGGAGGAGGCCACCCCGTGAGCCCGGTCAAGGCCGTGCTGTTCGACCGCGACGGCACACTCGTCGAGGACGTCCCTCACAACGCCGACCCCGACCGCGTACGTCCCGTGGACGGCGCCCGCGAGGCGCTCGCCCTGCTGCGCGAGCACGGCATCCGCACCGGCGTCGTCACCGACCAGCCCGGCGTCGCCCGCGGGCTGCTCACCGACGCCGACGTCCGCCGCGTCAACCACCGCGTCGACGAACTCCTCGGCCCTTTCGACGTGTTCGCGGTCTGTTCACACGACCCCGACGACGGCTGCGGCTGCCGCAGGCCGCAGCCCGGCATGCTGCTCTGGGCGGGCGGGCGGATCTGCACCGGGCCCGCCGAGCTCGTCGTCGTCGGCGCGACCGCCGCCGACGCGGAAGCCGCGCGCCGGGCGGGCGCCCACGGCATCCTCGTCCCGAACGGGCGCACCCGCCCCGAGGAGACCACGCGGGCCGACCACGTCGCGCCGGACCTGCTCACGGCCGTCCGCGCGGTACTGGACGGACCGCCGAAAGGCCGCGTCCTCGTCGACGAACGCCCCATCCGGCAGGCGTTCACGGCCGACCCTGGTCCGGGCGGGCACACCGGACACGCGTGACCGCTCCCGGGCGCCCGTGACGGTCCCGGGCGCGGGTGACCGCCCTGGGCGTCTGACGGCGCTGGATCGTGCGTGACGGTGCCGGGCCCGTGACGGTTCCGGGCACCCCTGACCGCCCCGGGCCCCCACCTCGCGGCCACCCACGCCACGCGCTCCGTCACCCTGTTCGGGCCGGTCGCGCCCAGCGGCTGGGTATCGGTACGGCCAGGAGAGGGGGTTCAGTCCTCGCACCACCGGCACATCAGCCGGAACGCGGCGAACAGCGTCAGGGGCCACAGCGCGGCGAACGCCCAGATCACACCTGGCTCGGACGTGACGATGCCGGCCACCATCAGCCCGACCGACACCGCGAGCAGGACCGCCACGGTCCAGCCACGGGGGCGGTAGGAACCCAGGCGGGCCAGGACGCGGGCGGGGTCGGGGCGGCGGCTCACTCGGTGGGTGCGCAACCTGCGGGCCAGGCGACGGTCGCGGCGCAGGGCCCGCTCCATCTCGTCGAGGATGCGCTGCTCGTTCTCGGGAAGTCGACCGATGGACACGCTCTCTCCTTCCGGGCGGCCGGACCGTCTCTCCTCCGAGGGGGACGTGCGGCGGGGGAAGTGCAGCGGGGGGACGTACAGCAGGGGACGTACCACCGGGTGCCCCGTGGTGCCCTCGGGCTAACCGGGCACCGGCCGTGCCCTCGGGCTAACCGGGCACCGGCCGTGCCCTCGGGCTAACCGGGCACCGGCCGTGCCAGCGCCTCGACGAGCCGGTCCGCGCTGTCCGGCACGGTGCCCTCGCGGAACCCGTCACGGATCTGCCGGGCGGTCACCCGGCCGCCGGTCAGGCACCAGTCCCACCAGCGGTCCAGCTGCCGCACGTCCAGCCGCTCGGCGGGCACCAGCGCGGGCCAGCCGCACGCGCGGGCCTGCGCGGTCAGCTTGGCGCCGCCGGCGACCGGGTCGACGGCCAGCACCGGCGTGCCGACGCGCAGCGCGATCACCAGACCGTGCAGCCGGTCCGTGACGACGAGGTCCAGGCGGGCCAGCACGGACTGCAACTGCGCGGGTGTCGCGCTCAGATGCCAGTCGTGCGTGTCCAGCCGGGTCTCCAGCTCCAGCCGGCCGCAGTCCTTCCCGGCCAGCCAGCGCGTCACCTCCTCGGCGACCTGCCCGTGCCGCCGCAGATGCCCGTACTCGGCCTGCCCGTGGGTGAGGATCACCCCGACGACGGGCCGTGCCGGTACGTCCGGGGCGCGCGCCGCGAGGTCCTCCACCGGCTCACTGTCCGGTCCGTCCCGGGGCAGCACCCGATGGAAGCCGGTCACGGCCGTGCTGGCGGGATCGATCACCGAGGTGCCGACGGCGATCCGCACGCAGTGCGCGAACCGCCGGTGCAGTTCCTCGATCTGCGGCCCGTGCAGCGGGCCGCACACGAACACCAGATGGGTGTAGTCCTCGGGCCACAGCCGGTCCAGATGCAGCGCCTCCGGACGGAAGCGGGGACTCCAGGCCACGTCGTAGGGAAGGCCCGTGCCCCGCAGCACGTCCTCCACCCGGCGCAGGGCCAACACGTCCCCGGCGGTGGCTTCCCCGTCCCGGAAGCTGAACCACCCGGTGAGCAGCACCCTGCGCGGTCGCTCGCGCTCTTGTGTGTGCACATGCCCTGAGTGCCCGCCCCGCGAGAAGGCAATCAGGGCATTACGGCTATATGCCGTGCCGTCACCGAGTGTAGAAGGTGACGTCCGCCCGGTCGGTGGCCGTGCTCACCGCCTGTACCTCCAGCAGGAACTCCCCGTGTCGGACGCGAACCCGGCGCTGCCGTCGTCTGCTCTCCGGCCGCGGCGGCCTCCTTCCCGTCCTGGTCGTCGGCCGCTTCAGCGGTCGGCGGGCTGGAAGCCGCGCAGCCGCAGGCTGTTGCCGACCACGAAGACCGAGGAGAAGGCCATGGCCGCTCCGGCGATCATCGGGTTGAGCAGGCCGGCGGCGGCGAGCGGCAGCGCGGCGACGTTGTAGGCGAAGGCCCAGAAGAGGTTGGACTTGATGGTGCCCAGCGTCCTGCGGGACAGGCGGATGGCGTCCGCCGCGGCCCTCAGGTCGCCCCGCACGAGCGTCAGGTCTCCCGCCTCGATCGCGGCGTCCGTACCCGTTCCCATCGCCAGGCCCAGATCGGCCTGAGCCAGCGCGGCCGCGTCGTTGACGCCGTCACCGACCATCGCGACCGAACGGCCCTCGCTCTGCAGGCGCTTGACGGCGTCGACCTTGTCCTGCGGCATGACCTCGGCGATCACGTGCTCGGGGGCGATGCCCACCTCCGCGGCGACCGCCTCGGCGACCGCCTTGTTGTCGCCCGTCAGCAGGATGGGGGTGAGGCCGAGCCCGCGCAGCCGCTCGATGGCCTCGGGGCTGGTCTCCCTGACGGCATCGGCGACCTCCAGGACCGCGCGGGCCTCGCCGTCCCAGGCGACCGCGATGGCGGTACGCCCGGCCGCCTCGGCCTCGGCCTTGGCGCGCCGCAGCTCCTCCGGCAGGGACATGGCCCACTCGTCCAGCAGCTTCTCGCGTCCGACCAGGACCGCGCGGCCCTCGACGATGCCCTGGACGCCGAGGCCGGCGATGTTGGCGAAGTCCTCCGGAGCGGGGAGCGTGCCGACCCGGGCGGCGGCGCCGGAGGCGACGGCCTGGGCGATGGGGTGCTCCGAGGAGTGCTCCAGGGCGCCGGCGAGGCGCAGGACGTCGTCCTCGCCGGTGCCGTCGGCGGTGTGCACGGCGAGCAGGGTCATCTTGCCGGTGGTGACGGTGCCGGTCTTGTCCAGGACGATGGTGTCGATCTTGCGCGTCGTCTCCAGGACCTCCGGGCCCTTGATGAGGATGCCGAGCTGGGCGCCGCGCCCGGTGCCGACCATGAGGGCGGTCGGCGTGGCCAGGCCCAGGGCGCACGGGCAGGCGATGATCAGGACGGCGACCGCGGCGGTGAAGGCGGCGGTCAGTCCGGCGCCGCTGCCGAGCCAGAAGCCCAGGGTGCCGAGCGCCAGGGCGATCACGACCGGTACGAAGACCGCGGAGATCCTGTCGGCGAGCCGCTGTGCGGCGGCCTTGCCGTTCTGCGCGTCCTCCACCAGCTTGGCCATGCGGGCGAGCTGGGTGTCGGCGCCGACACGGGTGGCCTCGACGACCAGGCGGCCGCCGGCGTTCAGCGTGGCACCGGTGACGGCGTCCCCGGTGCCGACCTCCACGGGTACGGACTCGCCGGTGAGCATGGAGGCGTCCACGGCGGACGATCCCTCGACGACCACACCGTCGGTGGCGATCTTCTCACCGGGCCGCACCAGGAACCGGTCGCCGACCTTCAGCTCGCCGACGGCGATGAGCTCTTCCCGGCCGTCACGCACCACCGTGACTTCCTTGGCGCCGAGCTCCAGCAGGGCCTTCAGCGCCGCCCCCGCCTTTCGCTTGGAGCGCGCCTCGAAGTAGCGCCCGGCCAGGATGAAGGCGGTGACGCCGGCCGCGGCCTCCAGGTAGATGTTCCCGGCGCCGTCGGTGCGGGCGATGGTCAGCTCGAAGGGGTGCGTCATGCCGGGCGTACCGGCCGTGCCGAAGAACAGTGCCCACAGGGACCACAGGAACGCCGCCGAGGTACCGACGGAGATCAGCGTGTCCATCGTGGCGGCACCGTGCTTGGCGTTGGTCCAGGCGGCCTTGTGGAAGGGCCAGGCGGCGTAGGTCACCACGGGCGCCGCCAGCGTGAGCGAGAGCCACTGCCAGTACTCGAACTGCAGCGCCGGGGCCATGGCCATCGCGATCACGGGGACGGCGAGCGCGACGGCGGCGGTCAGCCGCTGGCGCATCGGCCGCAGCTCGTCGCTCTCCTCCTGGGCCGAGCCCTCACCGGACGCCGAGTCGTCGGAGCGGGCGGTCTCGGGCCGGGGCTCCCGCGCGGTGTAGCCGGTGGCCTCGACCGTGGCGATCAGGTCCGAGACGGTCACGTCCTCGCGGAAGGTGACCTTCGCCTTCTCGGTGGCGTAGTTGACGGTGGCCTCGACCCCGTCCAGGCGGTTGAGCTTCTTCTCGATCCGGGCGGCGCACGAGGCGCAGGTCATGCCGCCGATGGCGAGTTCGACCTCGGCGGCGCCGGACGTGGTGGTGGTCATGTCTGCTCCCCGGAGCTCACGGATGCGATGTCAGGCGGTCACGCGGCCGGCGAAGTCGTAGCCGGCCTCGTCGACGGTCTTGGCGATCAGCGCGTCGAGCGCCTCGTCGGGCTCGGCCGCGGTCGTCACCGTGACCAGGCCGGTGCCGATCTCGACCTCGACCGCGGCGACCTCCTCCAGGCCGCCCACCGCCTTGGCGACGACGCCCTGGCAGTGCGCGCTGCCCACGCCGTCGACCTTGTAGGTGGTCTTGTTCTCCGCCGTGGTGTGGCAGCTTCCGTCGGGGGTGCAGCAGTTCGACACGGGTCCTCCGGCAACTAGTGGCTTATACCCCTAGGGGGTATTCAGGAACGCCTTCATGTATACCCCCCTCCCGTATAGCATGGCAAGCACTGCCCGGACTTGACTTGATACCCCATGGGGGTATGTTGAAGGCGTCGGTCGCCTGCATGAGCGGCCCGGAGAGTAGGAGTGGTCATGAACACCGGACTGAGGATCACCGTCTTCGCCGCCGCGCTCGCCGCGACGTTCGGCACCGCCTACGGCGTGGGCGGCGTGGTCGGCCCGATCTCGCCCGAGCCGAAGAGCGGCACGCACAGTGACGGTGGAGGCCACGCGTCCGCCGGCCGCGAGAAAGAGACGGCCGGGCACGAGAAAGAGACGGCCGGGCACGAGAAAGAGACGGCCGGGCACCGCGAGGCGCAGGGCGGCGGTCACGAGGCGGCACCGCCAGGCGGCCTCGAGATCTCCAGCGGCGGCTACACGCTCGACCTGAAGACCCCGCGCGTCGAGGCCGGCAAGAAGACCGACCTGCGCTTCGCCGTGGTCCGGGACGGGACCGGACGCAAGGTCACCGGGTACCAGCGCGAGCACGGCAAGGATCTGCACCTGATCGTCGCCTCACGTGACCTTGCCGTCTACCGCCACCTGCACCCCACCCGGGCCGCGGACGGCACCTGGTCGACGCCCGTCAACCTGCCCGAGGCCGGCGGCTACCGCGTCTTCGCCGACTTCAAGCCGAAGGGGGGCGAAGCGCTCACCCTCGGTGCCGACCTCGCCGCGTCCGGGCCGTACGAGCCCGGCGAACTGCCCGAGCGCAACACCACGGCGAAGGTCGACGGCTACGAGGTGAGGCTGCGCGGCGCGCTGACCCCCGGCAAGGCCGGCGAACTCACGCTGAACGTGGCGAAGAACGGCAAGCCGGTCCGCAACCTCCAGCCCTACCTGGGCGCTTACGGCCACCTTGTCGCCCTGCGCTCGGGTGACCTCGCCTACCTGCACGTCCACCCCAACGGCGAGCCCGGCGACGGCAGGACGAAGCCCGGCCCCGACGTCTCGTTCACGGCGACGGCGCCGAGCGCCGGCGCGTACCGCCTGTTCCTGGACTTCCAGCACGAGGGCAAGGTCCGTACCGCGGCCTTCACGGTGCACGCGGGCGGTGCGGCGGACGCGTCCGGGCAGCCCTCGCGGACCCGGTCCGCCGAGGAGGAGGCCGGGCACACGCACTGAGGCGCGCGGGACGGTGGGCGAGCGCGGCCGATGAGCCGCCGATGGGAGGCCGTGGCCGGGAGCAGTGCCGCCGTCGTGAGCCTGACGACGGGGCGACCGGCAGCCCGGCGCAGCGGGTCCGCCCGCCGGGCTACCGGGCCTCTCCGCCGGCGAGCTCGTAACCGGCCTCGTCGACCGCGGCGACGACGGCGCGATCCAGCGGCTGTTCGCTGGGCAGCGTGACCCTGCCCGACGGCAGATCCACCTGGACGTCATCGACCCCGGGGAGACCGGCGAGTTCGGAGCTGACGGCCTGAACGCAGTGAGCGCACGTCATGCCCTTGACGTCGTACACCTTCTGAACCATGTGCTTCTCCTTTCTCGAGAAGGAGGCATCACCATACCCCTGGGGGGTAACCGGGTCCTGGGCGGGATTGTTCCCGGCGGTCCGGGCCCTGCTTCCAGGGCCCGGACCGGACGGTCCCGCACCATGTGCGGTAGGACGCCGAGAACGGAGGTCGGGCGGAATGGATTCATGGCAGCCGATGCTGGTCCTCCTCGGTGTGGTGGGGGCCGGTCTGATCGGCCTGTACGGGCTGGGCCTGTGGCTGGCGGCAGCGCGGGCTCCCCTCGAAACCGGCCCCTTCGCCGGAGGGCTCGAGCCGGGAGAGCACGCCGTGTCCCGGTTCCATGTGCGCTGGTACCCGGTCACCATGATCTTTCTCGCCTTCGACATGGAGATGCTCTTCATGTACCCGTGGGTGAAGGTCGTCTCGGAGGTGGGTACCTCGGCCGTCGTCGAGATGTTCCTCTTCCTCGGCATCCTGTTCGCGGCGGTGGCGTACGCGTGGCGTGAGGGGGCTCTGAGGTGGACCTGAGGGGGCTTGTCCGGCGTACGGCGATGAACCGTCCGGCGGTGCTCGCGGTCACGTTGCCCGGAGCGACGGAACTCCGGCTGGAGACGGAGGCGGAGGTGCGCCGGCGGGGGTGGCCCGTGGTCGGCGCTCCGGCCGCCGCGGATCTGCTGGTCGTCTGCGGCGTTCCGGCGCCGGAGGACGCGGAGTGGCTGGACCGCATCGAGCGGTCGATGCCGGAGCCCGCCGTGCGCGTCGTGGTGGGGGAGAGCGGGCAGGTCGCACACGCCCTCGGCACGGCGCGCGGGGACCTGGCCGACAGGGCGGCGACTCCGCACGGCGCCGACGCGGCAGCCGATTCCGCGCACCATCGCGCCATGGCGGACCAGACGCCGAGCCCGCGCCACGGACACGCGGGGCACGAGCCCGGATCTCACCAGGACGAGCCCCACCCGTCCGGTTCGCAGGAACACGGGGACGACCACGAGCACGGCCACGGCGACCACGAGGGACACGAAGACAGGCACGGCCACGGCGCACACCACGACGGCTCGCCGCCCGAAGCATCCGACGGCCAGGGTCATGACGACCACGGCACGGGTGACGACCATGGCGGCAACATGGACCACCAAGGGCACGGCGGCCACATGGATCACATGGGTCATGACATGCACGCCATGGGCGAGGTGGCGGGCCTGCCGATGGCCGATCGGGCGGACGACCGGGACGAGTTGCGGCTCGACCGGCTGCACGTGCCGATCGGTCCCGCGCTGAGCGACTGGCCGACGGGTCTCATTCTCCGTCTCACCCTGCAGGGAGACGTCGTACAGGACGTCGAGGTGGACCACCTCTCCGTGGCGCACGGCCCGCGACCGCCGTTCTGGGACGAGCCCTGGCTGCGGGCCGCGCACGGCGAGGAAGTCGCCAGAGGGGGCGCGGCACGCCGACGCTGTGCCGCGCATCTGGACAGCGCGGGACGGCTGCTCGCCGTCGTCGGCTGGGACGACGTCGCGGCGCGGTGCCGTCGGCTGCGGGACGAGCTGCTGTCGGGGGCGCCGCGCGAGCGGGTCGGCGGCGATCTGCGCAGGAC
Source organism: Streptomyces sp. 378 (assembly GCF_030124145.1). GTDB lineage: Bacteria > Actinomycetota > Actinomycetes > Streptomycetales > Streptomycetaceae > Streptomyces. The sequence continues at coordinate 73,699 of NZ_JASKMS010000014.1, read as the reverse complement.
GGTGCGCAGAGTCGGACGGTCCGGGTCCCTGCGCTGGTCGATCGCCGGACTCGGGGAGTTGCCGGCGGACAGGGCGCGGGCTGCCGGAGTGACCGGACCGGCGCTCGCCGCGGACGGGGACGCGTACGACCGGCTGCTGAGGTGGCTGAGCGAGACCGAGCGCGGCCTCCAAGGGCTCGACGACACACGGCCGTTGGCGCCGGACGACCGGACCGGCCCACGTGGCCGGCTGGACGGGCCACAGCCGCCGTCGCGAGCGCTGCTCGACGTTCTCCCCGACCTCCTGACCGGTGCCGAGTTCGCCTGCGCACGGATCATCGTGGCCAGCCTGGACCCCGACCTCGACGAACTCGCCCTCGCACCCGTGCCCGGAGTGGTCCATGCCTGATGCAGCGCCCCTGTGGGCGACCCTCGTCCTTCCTGTCGCCCTGGCCGTGGGGGCCGTGGTCGCGGCCGGATTCGACGCGGTGCTGTCCGGATCGGCCGAGCGCGGGCCCGCCGGAAGTGTCCGGGAGGCCGGGCTGCGGGCGACGGCTCCGTTACGCGAGGCGCTGCGGCTGCTCGTTCAGCGGCCGCGCCGTACGACGGCCGCCGACCGGCTGCTCGGAAGGCTCGGCGTGGCGCTGGTTCCGGTGGCCGCCGTGCTCGCGGGTGCCGTACTGCCGTGGGGCTTCCGTGCCGTGAGCGATCCGTCCGTCGGCATCGTGTGGTTCAACGCGATGGAGGCCCTGGCCTGGGCGGCGGTGTGGATGGCGGGCTGGGGACCGAACTCGGCGCTGTCGCTGATCGGCGGGTACCGGTTCCTGGCGCAGGGTCTCGCGTACGAACTGCCGCACATGTTCGCGCTCACCACCGCCGCCCTGGGAGCCGAGTCCCTGCGGGTGGGGGACGTGGTCGCGGCCCAGGACGGCCTGTGGTTCGTGGTGTGGATGCCGGCCGCGTTCGTCGTCTATCTGCTGAGCGCGCTCGCGATGTCCTTCTGGGGGCCGTTCGCGTACCCGGTGTCGCGGGACGCGGCCGGTGGTGCGGCGGCCGAACTGGCGGGTGTGGACCGGCTGGTGTTCCTGGGCGGGCGGTGGGTGCTGCTCGTGGTGACCGCCGGCTTCAGTGTGCCGCTGTTCCTCGGCGGCGGGCACGGCCCGTTGCTGCCGGGCTGGGCGTGGACGCTGATCAAGACCGCCGCCGTCCTGGCGCTGCTGGTGGCCGCTCGCCGGGCACTGCCCGTACTGCGGATGGAGCGGTACATGGAGCTGGCCTGGATGGTGCTGGTACCGCTGACGCTGCTTCAGGCGCTGTTCGTGGCCGTCGTCGTCCTGAACCGATGAGAGGGAGGTATGCCGCCGATGCTCGATGACCTGATCTTCTGGGTGCTGGCTCTCCTGGCGGTGGCCGCCGGAGTCATGGTGTTCCGGTTCGACTCGATGGCCCGGGCGACGTACGCGCTGCTGACCTCGCTGCTCTGCGTCGGCGGCGAGGTGCTGCTGCTCGGGCTGGACTACCTCGGCGTGGTGATCGTGCTGATGATGACCATCGAGATGGCCATCATGGCCGTGTTCATGGTGATGTACATGATGAACCCGGCCGGGCTCATGCCGATGACCATGGTCCACAACACGAAGGGCGCGGTCGCGATCAGCGCGGCGCTCTTCGCCGTGCTCGCCGCCGGGATCCTGCTCGCCCCGTGGCCGTCCCGGCGCGGCAGGCCGTCGGACGATCCCACCATGGACCTGGGTATGTCGCTGATGGGTCCTCAGATGCTGACCATGATGACCCTGGGACTCGCCCTGTTCGCCACCATCGTCGCGACCGTCGTCCTGTCCACCCGCCGGGGCCGCTACGACCGCTTCGGCGACGACCTGAAAGCACGGAGGGCCGACGACCCGGTCCGGGGAGGGACGGGCCGATGACCCTGGAACTGTTCCTGCTGCTCGCCGCCGCGCTGTTCTGCATCGGTCTGTTCGGCGCGCTCACCCAGCAGTCGATCGTGATGCTCATGATGGGACTGGAACTGATGCTGGGCGGCATCATCGTCGGCGCGGCGGCCGTCTGGCACTACATCGCCCCGGGCACCGCCGACGGGCAGGTGCTGGTGGTTCTCGCGGTCACCGTGATGGCGGTGGAGATGGCCATCGGGTTCGCCGTCGTGACCGCGCTGTTCCGATCCCGTGAGGTCGACATGACCGACATGGCCGCGGAGCTGAAGGAGTGAGCGCGCTGCTGTGGGTGCTCGTCGCGCTGCCGCTGACCGTGGGGACGCTGCTCGCGGTCGCGGGCCGCCCGGCGGACCGGTACGCCCCCGGCGTCGCGGTCGGCACGGCCGTCGTCGCGCTCGGCCTGGCCGTCGCGGTGGCGTTCGGGCACCCGCGGGTCGAGGCGCCGCTGCTCGAAGGGCTTCCCGCCGGACTCGCGGTCGACGGGCTGTCGGGCCTCATGGTCGTGACCGTCACGGCGGTGACCGCGGCCGTCCTGCTGTTCAGTGTCACGGACATCGGACCCGGCGAGGCACGCGCCCGGTTCTTCGGGCTGATGCTGCTGTTCGGCGGCGCGATGCTGACGACGGTCACCGCGACCACGCTGCCGGTCCTGCTGATGGCGTGGGAGGTGATGGGCGCCACCTCCTGGGCGCTGATCGGCTACTGGTGGCGCGACCCCGAGCGCGGGGACGCCGCCAACACCGCCTTCCTCACCACCCGCGCCGCCGACCTCGGCCTCTATCTCGCCGCCGGGGCGGCGCTGGCGAGCGGACAGGCCGGTTCCCTCGCCCTGGAGGACCTCACGGCCGCCACCGGCGCGTGGTCCGACATCATCACCGCCGGCGTCATCGCGGCCGCGTTCGGCAAGTCGGCCCAACTGCCGTTCAGCTTCTGGCTGTCCAGGGCCATGCAGGGCCCCAGCCCGGTCTCCGCCCTGCTGCACTCGGCGACCATGGTGGTGGCCGGGGCGTATCTGCTGCTCCGGCTGGAGCCGCTTCTCGCGCAGTCCGGCTGGGGCGGACCGGTGGTGGCGTGGGCGGGCGCGGTGACGGCGGTGGTGCTCGGCCTGGTCGCCGTGGCGCAGACCGACCTCAAACAGCTCCTCGCAGCCTCGACCTGCGCACAGATCGGCTTCATGGTGCTCGCCGCCGGGACCGGCGCGGTCACCGGCGGAACTATGCAGCTCATCGCCCACGCCGCCGCGAAGAGTCTCGCCTTCCTCGTCGCGGGCGCCTGGCTGACGGCCCTCGGCACCAAGGCGCTGCCCGCCCTGCGCGGCGCGGCCCGGCGGCACCGTACGGCCGGAATCACCTTCACCGTCGCGGCCCTTGCACTGGCAGGGGTTCCGCCCCTGGCGCTGTGGGCGGCCAAGGACGTACTCCTCGCCGGTGCCCTGGAGGACAACGCGGCGCTCTACGTGGTCGGGTTGGCCGGTGCGGTGATCTCCGCCGTCTACAGTGCGAAGGCCCTGTGGTTCGTCTGGCAGCCCGTCGCCGTACCGGCCGGCCGTGAGCAGCCGCCGCCGTTCGCGGCCCGGCTGCCGCTCGTGGCGCTGGCCGTCGCCTGCGCCGCACTGACCGTCACGTCCTTCCCGCCCGTACGGGACGCGGTGGGGCGGGTGCTCGGCGGCGAGGCCCGACCGGGCCCGCACGTATGGGAGTTCGCCCTGCCCGGCGCGCTCGCGGTGGCCGTCTCCGCCGTGGTCTGGTTCCGCGGTCCGCAACTGCTCGCCCTGCCCGGCCGGATCGCCTCCCCGGCGTCGGAGTGGCTCCGCATGGAGTCCGCCGCGCGCACGCTCCTGGTGAACCCGGTGCTGCGCCTCGCCGACGCGCTCGCCGCCTTCGACGACCGGGTGCTGGACCGCGCCGCCGAAGGCACCGCCCGCAGCTCGGTCCGGCTGGCGCGGTGGACCGACGCCCAGGCGGAGCGGCTGGTCGACGGCACCGTGGAGGGCGTGGCGGGCGGTGCCCGCGCGCTCGGCCGCCTGGCGCGCCGGCCGCAGACCGGGCAACTGCACCAGTACCTCGCCCAGGCGGTCGCCGCCTTCACCGTCCTCGCCGTCGTCCTCGTCCTCGTGAGGTGACCGCCGTGCTCACGGCCATCGTCCTGCTCCCGACCGCCATCGCGGCCCTCCTGCTGTGCGTGCCGCGCAGCGCGCCCCGCAGGCTGTTCCTGACGGCATGGGCGGCGACCGCCGCCGCCGAACTGATCCTGACGGTGATCGTCTGGGCGGGCTACCGGTCCGACGGCGGCATGCAGTACGAGACGCGGGCCCGCTGGATCCCCAGCGCCGGCATCAGCTACCACGTCGGAGTCGACGGCCTGTCCCTGCCGCTGGTGGCCGTCACCTGCGTGCTGTTCCTCGCCTGCGCCCTGTACGCGTGGCGTGAGACCCGACGGCCCCGGGAGTTCGCGGCCCTGTTCCTCTTCCTCCAGACCACCTGCCTCGGCCTGTTCGTCGCCCTCGACCTGATCCTCTTCTTCGTCTTCTTCGACCTGTCGATCGTCGCGATGTACTTCATCATCGCCGGATGGGGGCACAAGAACGCGGCCCGCGCCGCGCTGAAGTTCTTCCTCTACACCTTCATCGGCTCCCTGGCCCTGCTGCTCGGCTTCATCGGCCTCTACCTGGCCGCCGACCCGCACACCTTCGACATCGTCGAACTGGCCGACGCCAACCCCCTCGCCGGACGCTCCGCCTACGGAGCCCTGGTCCTCCTCGCCATCGCCGTCGGACTGGCGGTGAAGACCCCGACCGTGCCCTTCCACACCTGGCTGCCCCCCGCCCACACCGACGCCCCGGCCGCCGGGTCGGCGATCCTCGCCGGCGTGCTGCTGAAGATGGGCACCTACGGCTTCCTGCGCATCGCCATGCCCGTCCTGCCCGGCGCCTGGCGCGACTACGCGCTCGTGTTCGTGGTCGTCGGCGTGGTCTCCGTGCTCTACGGCGCCCTGGTCGCCCTCGCTCAGTCCGACTTCAAGCGGATGGTCGCCTACACCTCGGTCAACCACATGGGCTACATCCTCCTGGCGATCGGCGCGGCCGGGGCCGTCGCTGACGGCCAGGAAGAGGCCCGCCGCCTCGCCGTGACCGGCTCGGTCTTCCAGATGGTCAGCCACGGCCTGCTGACCGGCGCGCTGTTCCTGCTGTCCGGCGTGCTGTACGAGCGCGGGCGCACGTACGAGATGTCCGCGTACTCCGGCGTGGCCGGGCGGGCGCCCGTCTTCGCCGCGCTGACCGGCGTCGCCGCCTTCGCCTCGCTCGGGCTGCCGGGCTTCTCCGGCTTCATCGCCGAGTTCCAGATCCTCACCGGGAGCCTCGGGCCCGAGCCGGTCGCCACCGGCCTCGCCGTCCTCGGGATCCTGCTCACCGCGGGCCTGTTCCTGCGCGCCCTGCAACAGATCTTCCTCGGACCGCTGCGGCTGCCGGTTGCCGCGCCCGGCACCGACCGGCCCTTCCCGGACATCCGCCTCCACGAAGGACTCGCGATCGTCCCCCTGCTGGCCCTGGGAGTCGTCCTCGGCCTCGCACCCCGGTTTGTCCTCGACGTCATCGAACCGGCCTCCCGCGCCGTGCTGGAGCTGCTCGCGCGATGAACGAGATGACCGCGATGAACGAGAACCCCCTCGACCTCCTGCCCGAGGTCCTGCTCGCCGCCTCGGCCGTGCTCGGGCTGCTGCTCGGGGCGTGGCTTCCGCGTCACCGCCAGTGGCTGACCGGGGCTCTGGCGGGCGCGGCCTGTATCGGAGGGATCGCGGCTGCCGCGATCGCCGCGGCCGGGCCGGTGAAGACGGCCTTCGGCGAGTCCTTCGCCATCGATCCGGTCACCGCCACCAGCAGGATCGTCATCCTCGGCGGCACTCTGCTCGTCCTCGCGCTCGCCATGCCCCGCCTGTACGCCGACCCGCGCGAAACCGAGTTCTACGTCCTCCTCCAGCTCGCCGCCGTAGGTGCCCTCGTACTCGCCGGAGCCCAGGACCTGCTGCTCCTCGCCGCCGGCTACCTGCTGGCCAGCGTGCCCGCCTACGCGCTCGCAGGGTTCCGCAAGGACGGCCCCGGCACCGAGGCGGCCCTGAAGTTCTACGTGGTCGGGGCGCTCCTCGGCGTCCTGATGCTCACCGGCGTCACCGTCCTGCTCGCCGCCGGCCGGGCGACCGCGTACCCCGTGCTGCGCTCCGAGCTCGCCGAGGCACCGGCCGGACTGGTGGCGGTCGGCACGCTCGCGCTGCTCGCAGGTGTCCTGTTCAAGGCCGGAGGCGTGCCCGGCCACTTCTGGGTACCGGATGCCGTCCAGGGCAGCCCGGCCCCGGTCGCGGCCTTCCTCACCACCATCCCGAAGATCGGCGCCCTGGCGGCCCTCTACCGGCTCGGCGCGGTGCCGCTGGCGGACGCCGACCTGCCCTGGGCCGACCTGGTGGCGGTGCTCTCGGTCGCCTCCATGACCCTGGGCAACCTGGCGGCCTTCTTCCAGCAGGACGTCAAACGGCTGCTCGCGTACTCCACCATCAGCCAGGTCGGCTACCTTCTGCTCCCGGTGGCCGTCGCCGGACGCACCGACCTCGGCCAGGAGGCGCTGCTGTACTACCTGGCCGGGTACGCGCTGACCAACCTCGGGGCCTTCGCCGTCGTCTGCGCACTCCCCGGCGCCCACGCCATCGACGACTACCGGGGCCTGGCACGGACGCACCCGGCCCTGCTGGCCTCGCTCGTCGTCTGCCTGCTGGGGTTGGTGGGCACGCCCCCGACCGCGGTCTTCCTCGGCAAACTGGAGGCGTTCAGCGCGGCCATCGACGGCGGCTACGCCTGGCTGGCCGTCGTCGCGGCCGTCAACACCGTGGCGTCCCTCTTCTACTACCTGCGCTGGATCGCCCCGGCGTTCCTCGCACGCGGACCCGCGGGTGACGCCCGCAGGACGTCACGGACGGCAGCTGCGGTCGCCGGCGGCGCGGCCGCCGGATCCGTCGTTCTCGGACTGCTCGGAGGGACCGTCCTCGACGTCCTGGGCGGTCCGCTCGCGCCCTGACGGCCGTCCGTGTCACGTCCTGGAACGGAGGCGGGGCACCGGTCAGTGCGTCCGCTCGAACGGTTCCTCCACCGAGGAGGTGTCGGCCACCTTGCCACCCGGGTGCCGCAGGGCGCACAGGAAGCCGATGCCCAGGGCGATGGCCATGCCGTAGAACACCCACTGGTTGGCCTCGGCGAAGTCCATGCGGATCGCGGACATCGACTCCCGGGCCGCCTCGGCGGCGGGGCCGGTGCCGGTGAGCGGCCGGGAGTCGCCGCTGCCGGTGATCGACTCGGTGACGTCGCGGGCCACGGTGTCCGCGTCGGCGGCGGACATGCCCCGGGACGTCAGGGTGCCCACCACGTTGTCGGTCGTGACGTGGGTCAGGATCGTGCCGTAGACGGCCAGGCCCACGCTCGCCGCGTAGTTGCGCACGGTCTGGGTGATGCCGGTGTCCTCGCCGTACGAGGCGCCGATGGCCCGGTTGACGGCGTCCGTGGAGGCCGGCGCCAGGACGAAGCCGATACCGGCCCCGGCGAGGGCGGCGTAGGGCCACTGGTCGTGCATGGACAGGTCGGTGAGCTTGCCCGCCCACAGGGCGAAACCGACACAGCCCACGGCCGTGCCCAGCTTCAGGGCCGGACGCGCGCCCTTCTTGTCGAGGATCCGGCCGCCCCACTGCGAGGCGATGGCGAAACCGACGAAGAAGTACAACAGGAACAGGGCCGCCTGGTTCGGCGAGGCGCTCAGCGACACCTGGGCGTACACGGAGGTGAAGAAGAACAGCGGGACGAAGGCGAGCATCGAGAAGAACAGCACCGCCGCGTCCACGGTGAACGCCTTGTCCCGGAAGACCCGCAGGTCGATCAGCGGATGTTCCACCCGCCGCTCGAAGCGGACGAACCCGGCGAGGATCGCGAGGCCGCCCGCGATGCACACCCAGGTCGCCCAGCTGTCCCAGCCCCAGGACCAGGCCTGCTGGAAGCCGAGGACGCTCAGGCCCATACCGGCCGCGATCAGGACGGCGCCCGGGACGTCCAGGGTGCCGGAGCGCCGCCGGTCGGGGATGTGCGCCAGGGCCGTGAGGACCAGCGCCGCGATCGCCACGGGCACGTTCACCCAGAACACGGCGCGCCACGTCCAACTGGTCAGCCAGCCGCCCAGCAGCGGGCCGACGGCGGTCAGCGCGCCGGTGACCCCGAAGAACAGGGCGAGGGCGCGGCCCCGCCGCTCGACCGGGAACACCGACACCACCACGGCCAGGGCCGCGGGGAACAGCAAGGCCGCCCCGAGCCCCTGGGTGGAGCGGAAGACGATCAGCCAGGTCTGCGCGGCGTCGCCCTCGGGGACACAGCCGCACAGCACCGACGACACGACGAACACCAGGGTGCCGATGACGACGATCCGGCGCGGCCCGTAGAGGTCCGCGAGCCGGCCGCCGAGGGCGAAGAACGCGGCGAGGGCGAGCAGGTAGGCGTTGACCACCCACTGCAGGCCGGAGGACGACAGACCCAGTTCGCGGTCGATGTCCGGGGCCGCGATGGACACGATGGTCTGGTCGATGAAGGTCATGGCGACGGCGAACATCATCGCCGCCAGTGCCACGGACTGCTGCGATGCGGATCGGGAGGGGGGCGCGGCCTCGCCGCGCCCCGGGCGCGTGCTGCTCACGCCATCAGTCTGCGCCGGGCCCCGTCGTCTCGCATCACAGGACTCTTTGGCCCCGGGCGACACACCCATACCCCCCGAACGCGTCCCACGGCAACCCCTCGGTGGTGTGAGGACGGCCTCCTGCGCCATGTGACCACGGCCCGCCACGGATGCCGCGTCGAACGTGCAGGATGCGGGCACCAAGCAGGACAGGCAGTCGAACGACGGGAGAGGCAGACGATGGTCCCAGCGGAACCGCAACCCCAGGGGATCGGCATACCGGCCGAATCCACTGCGGGCGAGACCAGGGTGGCGGCGACACCGGCCACCGTGGGCAGACTCGTCGCGCTCGGCTACGACGTGACGGTCGAACCGGGAGCGGGAGCCTCGTCCCGCTTCTCCGACGCGGCCTACGAGGAGGCGGGAGCCCGGCTCGGCGACCCGTGGCAGGCGGAGATCGTGCTGAAGGTCAACGCCCCCTCCGGCGAGGAGATCGGCCGGCTGCGCGACGGGGCGACGCTGATCGCGCTGATCAGCCCCGCCCTCAACCCGGAACTGGTCGAGGAACTGGCGAGCCGTCCGATCACCGTGCTCGCCATGGACGCCGTCCCGCGCATCTCGCGCGCCCAGTCCCTGGACGTCCTCAGCTCGATGGCGAACATCGCCGGATACCGGGCCGTCGTCGAGGCCGCGCACGCCTTCGGCCGCTTCTTCACCGGCCAGGTGACCGCCGCCGGCAAGGTGCCGCCCGCCAAGGTGCTCGTGGCCGGGGCCGGAGTGGCGGGGCTCGCGGCGATCGGCGCGGCCCGCAGCCTCGGTGCCGTGGTCCGCGCCACCGACCCCCGCCCCGAGGTCGCCGAGCAGGTGCGCTCCCTGGGCGGGGAGTTCCTCGCGGTGGGCGTCCAGCAGGAGGTGAGCACCGACGGCTACGCCAAGGCCACCTCCGACGACTACAACCGGCTCGCCGCGCAGCTGTACGCCGAGCAGGCCGCCGACGTCGACATCATCATCACCACCGCGCTCATCCCGGGCCGCCCGGCACCGCGGCTGATCAGCGCCGAGGACGTCGCGCGCATGAAGCCGGGCAGCGTGATCGTCGACATGGCGGCCGCCCAGGGCGGCAACGTCGAGGGCACCGTCGCCGGGAAGGCCGTCGTCACCGACAACGACGTGACGATCATCGGCTACACCGACCTGCCCGGCCGGCTGCCCGCCCAGGCCTCGCAGCTGTACGGCACGAACATCGTCAACCTGTTGAAGCTGCTCACCCCCGGCAAGGACGGCCGACTCGTCCTCGACTTCGACGACGTCGTGCAGCGCTCGATGACCGTGGTCCGCGCGGGCGAGAAGACCTGGCCGCCGCCCCCGGTCCAGGTGTCCGCCGCGCCCGCCGCCGCACCGGCCCCGGAAGCCGCGGCCCCGTCCGAGGCGCCGGCGAAGCCCTCCCGCCCGGCCTGGTCCTCGTACGCCCTCGTCGCCGCCGGAGCGCTCGCACTCTTCCTGGTGACGGCCTTCTCACCGAGCGAACTCCTCGGCCACTTCACGGTGTTCGTCCTGGCGATCGTCATCGGCTTCTACGTCATCGGCAATGTGCACCACGCCCTGCACACCCCGCTGATGTCCGTCACCAACGCCATCTCCGGCATCGTCGTGGTCGGAGCACTGCTGCAGATCGGGCACGGCGACACCGCCGTCACCGTGCTGTCGTTCGCCGCGATCCTGCTGGCGAGCATCAACATCTTCGGCGGATTCGCCGTCACCCGCCGCATGCTCGGCATGTTCTCGAAGGGCTGATCAGGGATGACCACAGACACGGCCGCCCAGGCCGCCTACGTCGTCGCCGCGCTGCTGTTCATCCTCAGCCTCGCCGGCCTCTCCCAGCACAGGACGTCCCGCTCCGGAGTCGTCTGGGGCATCGCGGGCATGGTCGTCGCCCTGGCCGCCACAGTCGGGCTCGCCTCCCGCAGTATCACCGCCACCGGGCTGGTGCTGATCGCCGTCGCCACGGCGGTGGGCGCGGGCATCGGCCTGTGGCGGGCCCGGGTCGTCGAGATGACCGGCATGCCGGAGCTGATCGCGATCATGCACAGCCTCGTCGGCCTCGCCGCCACGTTCGTCGGCTGGAACGGCTACCTCGACGTCGACCCCGGACTCTCCGGTTCGCTGCTGGGCATCCACCACGCCGAGGTGTTCATCGGGGTGTTCATCGGCGCCGTCACCTTCACGGGTTCCGTCGTCGCCTACCTGAAGCTCTCCGCCCGCATCAACTCCCGTCCGCTGACGCTGCCGGGCAAGCACGTCCTCAACATCGGCGCGCTCGTCGCGTTCGTGGGGCTCACGGCGGCGTTCGTCGTACGCCCCGGCATGGGTCTGCTCATCGCGGTCACCGTGATCGCGCTCGCCCTCGGCGCGCACCTGGTCGCCTCCATCGGCGGCGGTGACATGCCGGTGGTCGTCTCCATGCTGAACAGCTACTCGGGCTGGGCGGCCGCCGCCTCGGGCTTCCTGCTCGCCAACAACCTGCTCATCGTCACCGGCGCGCTGGTCGGCTCCTCCGGCGCCTACCTGTCGTACATCATGTGCAAGGCGATGAACCGGTCCTTCCTCTCGGTGATCGCGGGCGGATTCGGCACACCGGCGGCGACCGCCGACGACGGCGAGCAGGGTGAGCACCGGGAGATCAACGCCGAGGAGACCGCCGAACTGCTGCGCGACGCCGGCTCCGTCATCATCACGCCCGGCTACGGCATGGCCGTCGCCCAGGCCCAGTACCCGGTCGCCGAACTGGCGCGCAAGCTGCGTGAGCGGGGCGTGGAGGTGCGGTTCGGCATCCACCCCGTCGCCGGCCGGCTGCCCGGGCACATGAACGTGCTGCTCGCCGAGGCCAACGTGCCGTACGACATCGTCCTGGAGATGGACGAGATCAACGACGACTTCGCCGCCACCTCGGTCGTCCTGGTCATCGGCGCCAACGACACGGTCAACCCGGCCGCCACCGACAACCCGTCCAGCCCCATCGCCGGCATGCCGGTCCTGCACGTGTGGGAGGCGGCCAACGTGATCGTCTTCAAGCGCTCCATGGCCGCCGGGTACGCGGGCGTGCAGAACCCGCTGTTCTTCCGCGAGAACACCCAGATGCTCTTCGGCGACGCCAAGCAGCGGGTGGAGGACATCCTGCGCGGCCTCGACGCCCTTGACGCTCCGGTCCGCGAGATGGCCGGCACGTCACGCTGAACCACCGGGCACCCGAACGCGAAGGCCGGCTCGACACCGTCGAGCCGGCCTTCCCGTGTCTTCCCGCGTGCCGCCGTGCGGTCAGTCCGTGCCGGACTCCATCGCCGCGCGGTCCAGCCACGCGTCCTCCTCGGAGACCGCGCCGCGCGAGGCGATGGCCTCGGCGCCGCCCTCGGGCAGCTCCGGCATGGTGCCGATCAGCCCGGTCGCGGCGGCCTGGGAGGCGCCGATGGTGGGGCTGCCGGTGCCGATCAGGCCCATGCCGGCGTACTGCTCCAGCTTGGCGCGGGAGTCGGCGATGTCCAGGTTGCGCATGGTGAGCTGGCCGATCCGGTCCACCGGGCCGAACGCGGAGTCCTCGGTGCGCTCCATGGACAGCTTGTCCGGGTGGTAGCTGAACGCCGGGCCCGTGGTGTCGAGGATCGAGTAGTCCTCGCCGCGCCGCAGCCGCAGTGTCACCTCGCCGGTGACGGCCGCGCCGACCCACCGCTGCAGCGACTCGCGGATCATCAGCGCCTGCGGGTCCAGCCAGCGGCCCTCGTACATCAGCCGGCCGAGGCGCCGGCCCTCGGTGTGGTACTGGGCGACGGTGTCCTCGTTGTGGATGGCGTTGACCAGCCGCTCGTAGGCGGCGTGCAGCAGGGCCATGCCCGGGGCCTCGTAGATGCCGCGGCTCTTGGCCTCGATGATGCGGTTCTCGATCTGGTCGGACATGCCCAGGCCGTGCCGGCCACCGATGGCGTTGGCCTCCATCACCAGGTCGACGGGGGAGGCGAACTCCTTGCCGTTGACCGACACCGGGCGGCCCTCGACGAAGCCGATGGTGACGTCCTCGGCGGCGATCTCGACCGACGGGTCCCAGAACTTCACGCCCATGATCGGCTCGACCGTCTCGACGCCGGTGTCGAGGTGCTCCAGGGTCTTGGCCTCGTGGGTGGCGCCCCAGATGTTGGCGTCCGTGGAGTACGCCTTCTCCGTGCTGTCCCGGTAGGGCAGGCCGTGGGCGAGCAGCCACTCCGACATTTCCTTGCGGCCGCCGAGCTCGGTCACGAACGCCGCGTCCAGCCAGGGCTTGTAGATCCTGAGGTGCGGGTTGGCGAGCAGGCCGTAGCGGTAGAACCGCTCGATGTCGTTGCCCTTGAAGGTCGAGCCGTCGCCCCAGATCTGGACGTCGTCCTCCAGCATCGCCCGGACCAGCAGCGTGCCGGTGACGGCGCGGCCGAGCGGGGTGGTGTTGAAGTACGCCCGTCCGCCCGAGCGGATGTGGAACGCGCCGCAGGTCAGCGCGGCCAGGCCCTCCTCGACCAGTGCCGCGCGGCAGTCGACCAGACGCGCGATCTCGGCACCGTAGGTCTGGGCACGGCCGGGCACCGAGGCGATGTCGGGCTCGTCGTACTGGCCGATGTCGGCGGTGTAGGTGCACGGGACGGCGCCCTTGTCGCGCATCCACGCGACCGCGACGGAGGTGTCGAGACCGCCCGAGAAGGCGATGCCGACGCGCTCGCCGGCGGGCAGGGAGGTGAGGACCTTGGACATAGAAAGAGTATGTATCACATTGCATACTCATGCAAGCCGGGTATGTGAAGTCGCCGCTCCGGCTGCTTCCGGTCGCGGTTCGGTTCAGGAACCCGTTGCCTCGGAGCCGCCGCCCAGCGCACCGAGGATCCGCTCGGCGGCCAGCGTCGGGGTCAGCTCGCCCGCCCTGACCCGCCGCTCCAGCACCGGCGCCAGCGCCCGTACCGCCGGATCGGCGGTGAGGCGGCCGAGGAGTTCGTCGCGGACCATGTTCCAGGTCCAGTCGACCTGCTGGTCACGGCGCTTGGCGGTGAGACGGCCGGTGGAGTCCAGCAGGGTGCGGTGCTGTTCGAGGCGTTCCCAGACGGTGTCCAGGCCGGTCGACTCCCGGGCGCTGCAGTGCAGGACCGGGGGCGTCCAGAACGCGTCCCTGCCGTGCATCAGGCGCAGCGCGCCCGCCAGTTCCCGCGCGGCGGCACGGGCGTCGCGCTCGTGCGGGCCGTCCGCCTTGTTGACGGCGATCACGTCGGCCAGCTCCAGCACGCCCTTCTTGATGCCCTGGAGCTGGTCGCCGGTGCGGGCGAGGGTGAGCAGCAGGAAGGAGTCGACCATGTTCGCCACGGCCGTCTCGGACTGGCCGACGCCGACCGTCTCCACCAGGATCACGTCGTAGCCGGCCGCCTCCATCACCACGATCGACTCGCGCGTGGCCTTGGCGACCCCGCCCAGCGTGCCGGCGGTGGGGGAGGGGCGTACGAACGCCGCCGGGTCCACGGCCAGGCGCTCCATCCGGGTCTTGTCACCCAGGATGGAGCCGCCCGTACGGCTGGAGGACGGGTCGACGGCCAGGACCGCCACCCGGTGCCCGAGCGAGGTCAGCAGCGTGCCGAAGGCGTCGATGAACGTCGACTTGCCCACGCCGGGCACCCCGCTGACGCCGATCCGCCGGGCCCGGCCGCTGTGCGGCAGCAGCGCGGTCAGCAACTCCTGGGCCAGCGCCCGGTGCTGGGGCCGCGTCGACTCGACGAGTGTGATGGCACGGGCGACGATCGCCCGCTTCCCGTCGAGCACGCCCTTCACATACGCGTCGACATCGATCACAGGTCGTGCCCGAGGTCGTCCGACAGCCGCTTCACCAGGTCGTACGCCGCGTCCGGGATCACCGTCCCGGGCGGGAAGACGGCCGCGGCGCCCATCTCCAGCAGCGTCGGCACGTCCTGCGGCGGGATCACCCCGCCGACCACGATCACGATGTCCTCGCGGCCCTCCTCGGCCAGTGCCTCGCGCAGCGCCGGGACGAGGGTGAGGTGACCGGCCGCCAGCGAGGAGACGCCGACGATGTGCACGTCCGCCTCGACGGCCTGCCGGGCCACCTCGGCGGGCGTCTGGAACAGCGGGCCGACGTCCACGTCGAAGCCGAGGTCGGCGAAGGCCGTGGCGATCACCTTCTGGCCGCGGTCATGGCCGTCCTGGCCCATCTTCGCGACCAGGATGCGCGGGCGGCGGCCCTCGGCCTCCTCGAAGTCGGAGACCAGCGCTCGGGTGCGGTCCACGGACGGCGACTCCCCTGCTTCGTTGCGGTACACGCCGGAGATCGTACGGATCTGCCCCGCGTGCCGTCCGTACACCTTCTCCAGGGCGTCGGAGATCTCCCCGACCGTGGCCTTCGCGCGTGCCGCGCGCACCGCCAGCTCCAGCAGGTTGCCCTCGCCGCCGGCGGCCCGGGTCAGCGCGTCCAGCGCGTCCTGGCAGGCCTGCTCGTCCCGCTCCGCGCGCAGCCGCCGCAGCTTCTCGATCTGCTGCGCCCGCACGGAGGAGTTGTCGACCTTCAGGACGTCGATCTGCTCGTCGGTCTCCACCCGGTACTTGTTGACCCCGATGACGGGCTGGCGGCCCGAGTCGATCCGGGCCTGCGTGCGGGCCGCGGCCTCCTCGATGCGCAGCTTGGGGATGCCCGCGTCGATGGCCTTGGCCATGCCGCCCGCGGCCTCGACCTCCTCGATGTGCTGCCAGGCGCGCCGGGCCAGGTCGTAGGTCAGCTTCTCCACGTACGCGCTGCCGCCCCACGGGTCGATCACGCGGGTCGTGCCGGACTCCTGCTGGAGCAGCAGCTGCGTGTTGCGGGCGATGCGCGCCGAGAAGTCGGTGGGCAGGGCGAGCGCCTCGTCCAGGGCGTTGGTGTGCAGCGACTGTGTGTGCCCCTGGGTGGCCGCCATGGCCTCGACGCAGGTGCGCGTCACGTTGTTGAAGACGTCCTGCGCGGTGAGCGACCAGCCCGAGGTCTGCGAATGGGTGCGCAGTGACAGGGACTTGGCGTTCTGCGGGTCGAACTGCTTGACCAGCTTCGCCCACAGCAGGCGCGCCGCACGCAGCTTGGCGATCTCCATGAAGAAGTTCATGCCGATCGCCCAGAAGAACGACAGCCGGGGCGCGAACGCGTCCACGTCCAGGCCGGCCTCACGTCCCGCGCGGATGTACTCCACGCCGTCCGCGAGCGTGTACGCCAGCTCCAGATCGGCCGTCGCACCCGCCTCCTGGATGTGGTAGCCGGAGATGGAGATGGAGTTGTAGCGCGGCATCCGCTGCGAGGTGAAGGCGAAGATGTCGGAGATGATCCGCATCGACGGCTTCGGCGGATAGATGTAGGTGTTGCGGACCATGAACTCCTTGAGGATGTCGTTCTGGATCGTCCCCGCCAGCTTCTCCGGCGGCACGCCCTGTTCCTCGGCCGCCACGATGTACAGCGCCAGCACCGGCAGCACCGCGCCGTTCATCGTCATCGACACGGTCATCTTGTCCAGCGGAATGCCGCCGAACAGCTGCCGCATGTCGTAGATCGAGTCGATGGCCACGCCCGCCATGCCGACGTCACCCGTCACACGCGGGTGGTCGCTGTCGTAACCGCGGTGCGTGGGCAGGTCGAAGGCGACCGAAAGGCCCTTCTGGCCGGCCGCGAGGTTGCGCCGGTAGAAGGCGTTGGACTCCTCGGCCGTGGAGAAGCCGGCGTACTGGCGGATCGTCCAGGGCTGGTTGACGTACATCGTCGGGTACGGGCCGCGCAGGGACGGCGCCGTGCCCGGGTACGTGTCGAGGAAGTCCAGGCCCTCCAGGTCACGGCCGGTGTAGAGGGGCTTGACGGCGATGCCCTCCGGCGTCTCCCAGAGCAGGTCGTCCCCGCCGGACGCGTTCTT
Source organism: Streptomyces sp. 378 (assembly GCF_030124145.1). Classification (GTDB taxonomy): domain Bacteria; phylum Actinomycetota; class Actinomycetes; order Streptomycetales; family Streptomycetaceae; genus Streptomyces. The sequence continues at coordinate 57,130 of NZ_JASKMS010000014.1, read as the reverse complement.
GACCGCCGTGCGCCACTCGTCGGCGCCACCGTCGGGGGCCGGGGTGCCCAGCTCGATCCCGGAGAAGTCGGGGACGGACGGGCCGGTAGGGGCGGACATCAGGACACTCCCATGCGGTCGAGGGTCGCGGACAGCACGGCCACGGCGTCGCAGCCCGCGAAGACGTGGTCGTCGACTCCGGGGTACTCCCCGGGGCGGCCCGCGAGGAACACATGCCGTGCCCCGGCGGCCTTGAGCTCCCGGACGGCGGCCTCGGCCCGCTCCGCGTACAGCGCGTCGCTGGAGCACAGCACGGCCTCCGTCGCCCCGCTCTGCTCGAAGGTGCCCTCCGTGACCGGCTCGATGCCGCCGGCCTGGAAGAGGTTCGAGGCGAAGGTCAGGCGTGCCGTGTGCGCGGCGGCCGGGCCGAGCGCGGCGAGGTAGATCCGGGGCCGGGAGCCGGTCGCGGCGAGGTGGGCGTCGGACCGGGCGCGCAGCGTCTCGTACGCCTCGTCCCGGCGTACGCGCGGCAGCCCTCCGGAGCGCGGCTCGGGAGCGCTCGGGCGGACGACCGGCTTCTCCGCGAGGAACGGGAACTCGCTGACCCCGGTGACGGGTTCGCGCCGCTTGGCCAGCCGGGCCGTGCGGGCCTGCCAGGTCTCGGCGAGATCCCGCTCGACGTCGCCCGACCGCAGGGCGGCCGCCATGCCGCCGAGCCGCTCGACGCGCTGGAAGAACTCCCAGCCGGCGTGGGCGAGTTCGTCGGTGAGCCGCTCCACGTACCAGGAGCCGCCCGCCGGGTCGATGACCCGGGACAGGTGCGACTCCTCGACGAGGATCGTGGAGGTGTTGCGGGCGATCCGCCGCGCGAACGCGTCCGGCAGGCCGAGGGCGTGGTCGAAGGGCAGCACGGTCACCGCGTCGGCCCCACCGGCCCCGGCGGCCAGCGTGGCGATGGTGGTGCGCAGCATGTTCACCCACGGGTCGCGGCGCGTCATCATCACCGGCGAGGTGACGACGTGCTGGAGCTGCGCTCCCGCGCGCGGCGCCCCGCAGACCTCGGCCACCCGGGCCCACAGCCGGCGCGCGGCGCGCAGCTTGGCGATCGTCAGGAACTGGTCGGCGGTCGCGGCGTACCGGAACTCCAGTTGCCCGCAAGCCTGTTCGACATCCAGCCCGGCCCCGGTCAGCTCCCGCAGGTACGCCACCGCGGTGGCCAGCGAGCAGCCCAGCTCCTGGGCGGCCGAGCCACCGGCTTCGTGATACGGCAGCGCGTCCACGGTCAGGGCCCGCAGCCCCGGGTATCGCCCGGCGCACAACCGCGCGAGCTCCGCCGCCGGCGCGGCATCGCACCGCCGGCCGGTGCGGGCCTCGTGCCCGAGCGGATCCGCGCCCAGATTGCCGCGCGCCGCGTCCCGGGCGACACCCCGCTCCTCGTACACCCGCAGCAACTCCCGCGCGGCGGGCTCGGCGTCGCACCCCGCGTCGAGGACGACGGGCGCCAGGTCGAGATACACGCCGTCCAGGACCCGGCCCAGGTCCGGCACCGCGATGCCGCCCTCCCCGACCGTCAGCCAGAGGGAGGTGACACCGTTCTCCAGGTCACCGAGCACCGCGTCACGGTCGGCCGTGGAGTGCCGTTGCCGTACGTCCCAGCCGCCGACCGTGTTCCCCTCGGCACGGCCACCGCGTACGAAGGGGGCGAAACCGGGGAGACCCGGCTCGGGTGCGGAGTCGCGGGCGGTGTAGAGGGGGCGGGTACGCAACCCGTCCTCAAGCGCGGTGGACAGGGCTTCCTCGGCCTCGGCCCCCTCGACGTCCTTGCCCGATTTGCGCAGTACGCCCGCCACAAGGCGCTGCCACTGCTCATGGGGCACGTCAGGGAACTCACCGGCCAGTTCAAGCCCGTCGTCAGGCAGGACCGTCATGCTCGGATGCTAGGTCACGGACACGAACGAGCAGCAGAGGGTGCGGCTGTGACCTTGCCCTCGCCCTGGCTGTGATCCCGCTCTCCCCGCCCTCGCGGCCGGGGCCGTCGCTCATGCTAGCGACCGATCCGCCCGTAGGGGCGGGTTTCGCCGGGAGACCGCCGTACCCTGCCGCGGGCCGCGGCGGCTCGGCGCGGTACGGCCGTCAGCAGGTCGGCGCCCGTGCCGTCAGCGCGGGCCCGTCGAGGGTGCCGCGGACGTGACGGCCGTGCACCGCTCTCACCCCCCACGGCCCGACCGCCCTGTGAGGCGGCCTCACCGCGGTGCTCCTGCCCGCCTCGGCCGTCGCCGCCGGAGGACTGCGGCGCGAAGCACATCACCGCGAAGCACATCACAACGGAGGGCCGGCGGCAGTATGGGCGGACCACGCCGGGGTAGGCGAACGACCGAAAGACCCCTGAGCAACACGAACAACAACGAAAGAGCCCTCATGGTCATCCCGCTTATGAAGCAGGCGGCAGATGAGCCGGGCGCGGACGAGCAGGCCCCCTTGCGCTACGGCGCGTGCTGGGCCGAAGGCGCAGCATGCGCCGTCGAGGCGCGCCGGGCTTTGCGCGCGTTCCTGGCCTACGTACCGTGCAACGGCCGCCCTCCCGTACCGGTCCCCCTGGCGATCGACGCCGAACTGGTCGTCAGCGAACTCGTCACCAACGCGATCCGGCACGCTCCCGGCCCCTGCGGGCTGATTCTTCTGCTGTCCGGTGAAGGGCTGGCCATCACCGTGTGGGACACATCGGCGGAGCGGCCGGTGGTCAGGCAGCGCGACGGACAGCGCTTCGGCGGACACGGAATGCACGTGGTGCACACGGTCAGCACCGCCGTCGCCGTCACGTCCCTCGGCGAGGGCAAGCAGATCACCGCCTTTCTGCGCCTGCGCCCGGCGGCGGACGAGAACGCCGGCGCCGAGGTGAGGAGTGATGTCGGCCCGGCCGCCTGACACACGCACCGGGGCCCGCCCCCGGCGCCGGTCACCACCCGGTGAGCAGCAGATGGTTGAGGAGGAGGGCGAGCAGCGCCTGCGCGGCCAGCCAGACACGGGGGCGGGGGAGGAACGCGCAGGCCGGGAGCAGCCACAGGGCGAAGGGGAGCCAGATGCGTTCCGTCTCCGCCTTGCTCATGCCGCTCAGATCGGCGACGAGCAGGGCGAGGAGCGCGGCGGCCACGAGGAACGCCAGGCGGCGGCCGGCCGGGGACCCGGTGCGGCGTTGGGCCAGGACGGCCCCCGACCGCCTCAGTCCGGCCGCCGTCGCCAGTCCCGTGATGAGCACCGTGCAGGCCAGGTTGGCCCACACCCAGTATCCGTAGGGGCGGATACCCCCCGCGCCCTGGTGGTAGCGCGTGACCAGCAGGTGGTAGGCCTCCCACCAGTCGAAGCCCGCGAGCGTGAACACCGCGGGGACCACGGCCAGCCCGGCCAGCAGCGGCACCAGCAGGGCCGGGCGCCCCCTCACCCCGTGGCGGCCGAGCACCAGGACCGCCGCCCCGATCAGCGCGACGAGCGTGAGGCCGTACGACAGGTAGCAGGTCAGGCCGAACAGCAGCCCGGACGCGCCCGCCCACCACAGGGACCCCCGGGTGACCGCCAGGGCCAGCAGCGCCACCGCCCACGCCGCCACCGCCGCGAAGTACGCGTCCGCCGAGGTGCCCATCCACACCGCCGCCGGGGCCAGGACCAGGAAGGGGGCCGCCCGGCGGGCCAGGGCCTCATCGGCCAGGGCGCGGATCGTGACCAGCACGGCCACACAGGCGGTCGCCCCGACGGTGATGCACCACATCCCGGCCCAGCCCCCGCCCCCCAGCCCCACCCGGTCGAGCAGCACGAAGGTGAGCGTGGCGGCGGGCGGGTGCCCGGCGATGTGGGCGGGCCAGTTGTCGGGGGAGTCGAGCAGGATGTGCTGGGTGAAGTGGCGCAGCGCCTCCGGGATGTCGTGGAAGCGGTCGATGACCTGGAGGTACTCGTAGCGGGTGGTGAGCCTGCGGGCGATGCCCCGGTGCCAGCCGTCGACCAGGGCCAGCGAGACGGTCCACACCGTGGCCGTGCCCCAGGCCGCCGGGAGCAGGGCGCGCCAGGGCAGCCGGGCCGCCAGGGCGGGCCCGTGGGCGACGACGGCGACGGCCACCAGGACGGCCGCCGGAGTGCCGAGGCCCGCATGCGGTCCCCAGGACGCCAGCAGCGGGGGCCAGTCGACGAACAGCGTCCGGCTGGTCTCCTCGATGCGGCGGCCGACGAGCACCGACACCGTCACGAGCAGCACGGCGGCCCCGGCCGCGTACAGGTCACGGCGCGGGCCTCGGGACGACGGAGTGGAGGGCGGGGTGTGGATCACACCGGCACGCTAGGCCGTGCGGCCGCTCGCGGACCGCCCGCCGGGCCAGACGTCAGCGTTTCGTCATGGGTCGCACACCCTCGCGCGGGGCGGCCCCGGCCTACCGTCGGTTCATGCGAGACGACCCCCGCCCTCCCCGGCTCCCCACGTCCCCCGGCTTCTGGCGCAGCCCCCTGCGCGGCCCCTGGCTCACCTCCGTGCTCGGCCTCGTCCTCCTGGCCGGCATCACCGTGCTGTTCGTGACGGGGCTCGTCTCGTACGCCGCCTACAACCCGGACCTGTCGCCGGTCAACGACAAGACCCCGGACAAGGGGATCCTCGGCTTCTACCTGTTCGCGTGGCCGACGAACCCGCACTGGCTGTACCGGCTGAACCAGGGCGTCCACGTCACCCTCGGCGTCACCCTGATCCCCGTCCTGCTCGCCAAGCTGTGGTCCGTCGTACCGAGGTTGTTCGCCCTGCCGCCGGCCCGCTCGCTCGCGCACGCCCTGGAGCGGATCTCGCTGCTCCTGCTCGTCGGCGGCGCCCTGTTCGAGTTCGTGACCGGCGTCCTCAACGTCCAGCTCGACTACGTCTTCCCCGGCTCGTTCTACCCCCTGCACTTCTACGGCGCCTGGGTGTTCTTCGCCGCCTTCGTGGCCCACGCGCTGCTGAAGACGCCCACCGCGCTGCGCAATCTGCGGCACTTGCGGGAGGAGAAGAACGACCTGGTGTCCCCGCGTCCCACCGAGCCGACCGTCTCCCGGCGGGGCGCCCTGTGGTTCGTCGGGGGCGGCTCGCTGCTGCTGTTCGCCACGACCGTGGGGCAGAACTTCGGCGGCGCGCTGCGGCGCACCGCCCTCCTCGCCCCGCACGGCGGCGGCGAACCCGGCAGCGGCCCGAACGGCTTCCAGATCAACAAGACCGCCGCGTACGCCGGGATCGACGCGGCGCAAACGGCCCCGGACGCCTGGCGGCTCGTCGTGCGGGGGCGCACCGGCACGGTCCGCCTCAGCCGCGCCGAGATCGCACGACTCCCCTTGTACAGCGCGGCGTTGCCCATCGCCTGTGTGGAGGGCTGGTCCACGCCCGACCAGTGGTGGCGCGGGGTGCGGCTGCGCGACCTCGCGGCCCTCGTCGGGTACGAGGACGACCCGCCGGACGTGTTCGTCGAGTCCCTCCAGCCCCGCGGCGCCTTCCGTAAGGCCGCCCTGCGCGCCAACCAGGTGGCAGACCCGCGTTCCCTGCTCGCCCTCTACGTCAACGGCGAGGAACTGTCCCCCGACCACGGCTACCCGGCGCGGATCATCGTGCCCGCCGCTCCCGGCGTGCTGAACACCAAGTGGGTGGCCCGAATGACGTTCGGAGACCTGTGATGCGAGGACGCTTCGTCATCGGCAGCCCCCTGCATCTGCTGCTGCTGTGCGGCTCGTTCGCCCTCGCCGCCTATGCGGGGGTGCGTCTGCTCGCCGGCGACTGGCTCGGCGTGGCGCTGTGGGTCGTGGGCGCGGCGCTGCTCCACGACCTCGTGCTGCTGCCGCTGTACGCGGCGGCGGACCGGGCGATGGTGCGGGGACTGGGCGCGGTCCGCCGCCGGGAGTGGGCGATGTACGTGCGCGTACCGTGTGCCCTCTCCGGACTGCTGCTCCTCGTGTGGTTCCCGCTGATCAGCGGCATGGTGGAGCGGCGCTACCGGTCCGCCACCGGCCTGCCCGCCGACGTGTTCCTCGCACGCTGGCTGCTGATCACCGCGGTCCTCTTCGGCGCTTCGGCGCTGCTGCTGGCGCTGCGGCTGCTGCGGCTGCGCAGGGCGGCGAAGCGGCGCGCCCCGGCCGTCCACTGACCGGCCGGCTCCCAGCCCCGCGCGTGCCGGAGCAGCGCGCGGGTGCCGAGCCGTGCCCAGGGGAAGGGGTCGCCGGCGAGGGTCAGGGCATCGGTGAGGTGGACGCGCACGCGCTCGTCGACGTCCGCGAGGGCGGTCTCGGCGATCAGCAGCCCCCCTGGGCGCAGCAGCCCGGCGATGCGGTCCAGCAGGGCGCGCGGGTCACCTCCGATGCCGATGTTGCCGTCCATGAGCAGAACGGTGTCCCAGCGGCCCTCGCCGGGCAGCGGCTCGAAGACCGACCGGCGCAGCGCCTGGCCCCCCAGCCGCACGGTGTGCTCCACCGCGGCCTCGCTGACGTCGATGCCGAGGGCGACCCGCCCCCGGGCGGCGAGCTCCGCCACCAGCCGCCCGGGCCCGCACCCCACGTCCAGCACGGTCCCCTCGCAGCGGTCCAGCACGTCCCGGTCGACCGGGTCGGCCCGGGCGCACCAGCGCTCCACCTCCAGCGGCAGCAGCCAGCCGTCGGTGCGCCGCAGGAACAGGGGGCCGCGGCCGGCGCGCAGCGCGGCGTCGTAGGGGTCGGCGGCGGCCCATGCCAGGGCCGCGGCCGGTGCGGTGCTCATCGGGGATCGGCCGGACGCGAGACCGGCCCGGCCACGGGCCTCCCGGCCGGACACCGGGCCAGCCGCGCCGCGAACCGCCCCCGCGGGGCCAGCGCGGCGACCGCGTGGGCGTCGGCGGCGGTGTCGACGTCCCGCAGCCGGGGCAGGTCCCGTACCCGCAGGCCCGCGGCGATCAGCCGGGCCCGCTGCACGGCACCCGTCACCGGCGCCGACATGGGCACACCCCGCAGCAGCGCGGGGTCCGGACATGCCAGGCCGAGAGCCCAGAAGCCCCCGTCCTCGGCCGGTCCGAACCAGGCGTCGCAGTCGGCGAAGTCCACGGTGAGCAGTTCCGGGGTCACCTGCGGGGTGTCCATGCCGATGAGCAGGGCCGGGCCGGCGCAGCGCGCGAAGGCCTCGGCCAGCCGCTCGTCCAGACCGCCCGCGCACTGCGCCACGACGTCGAAACCGGGCGGCAGCCAGGGGCCGGGAGCACCGTCGAGCACGAGGACGCGCCGGGTGGCCGGCGTGGCGGCCACGGCGTGCAGCGTGTCCGCGAGGGCCGCTTCGGCCAGTTCGGCGGCCTGCCCGGGCGTGAACGGCGGCGTGAGCCGCGTCTTGACCCGGCCCGGCCGCGGCTCCTTGGCGATCACGAGGAGTGTGGTCAACGGACGGTTCCTCCTTGCTGGTTGGGCATCTCGGCCAGCACGCGGCTCATGTCCCGTACGGCCTGCCAGGTACCGCGCCACGTGCCCGTCACCTTCGAGGCACCGCTCCGCGGCAGATACGGCACGTCGTGCTCGGCGATCCGCCATCCGGCGTCGGCCGCACGGACGACCATCTGGAGCGGATAGCCGCTGCGCCGGTCGCTGAGGCCGAGGGCGAGCAGCGGCTCGCGGCGGGCGGCGCGCAGCGGACCGAGGTCGTGCAGGCGCAGCCCGGTGCGGCGGCGCAGCATCCGCGCCAGCGCGAGATTGCCGGCCCGGGCGTGCGGCGGCCACGCGCCCCGCCCCTGCGGACGCCGCCGCCCGAGCACCAGGTCGGCCGCGCCGTCGCGTACCTCGCGCACGAAGGGGACCAGGAGCGCCGGGTCGAGGGAGGCGTCGCAGTCGCAGAAGCACACCACGTCGGCGGTGGCGGCCGTCAGCCCGGCATGGCAGGCCGCGCCGAAGCCGCGGCGCGGCTCGGTCACCACCGTCGCGCCCAGGGCGCGGGCGACATCGGCCGAGCCGTCCGTGGAACCGTTGTCGACGACGAGCGCGCGCCAGCCCGGCGGAATCCGTTCGAGCACCCAGGGAAGGGCCTCGGCCTCGTTCAGGCAGGGCAGCACCACGTCGACGTCCGAAGGAGTCGTCACGGTTTCACCCTACGAATGCGAATCGGGCAAACCGGACCATCGCTCCTTACGAAACGCGGACGTCGCAAGCCAGGGCGGTGCCCGGACGCCCGCCGGCGGGGGCGTGGTGTCAGGCTGAAGACATGCAGCAGCCGTACGAACCCCCCGGGACCGCGGACAGGTCCCCCAGGATCCTGGTCGTCGACGACGATCCGACCGTCGCCGAGGTCGTCGCCGGCTATCTGGACCGCGCCGGTTACGCCGTCGACCGCGCCGACGACGGCCCGACCGCCCTCACCCGCGCCGCCGCGCACCGGCCGGACCTGGTGGTGCTCGACCTGATGCTGCCCGGCATGGACGGTCTGGAGGTGTGCCGGCGCATCCGCGGCCACGGCCCCGTGCCCGTCATCATGCTCACCGCCCGCGGCGACGAGGACGACCGCATCCTGGGCCTGGAGGTCGGCGCCGACGACTACGTCACCAAGCCCTTCAGCCCTCGCGAACTCGTCCTGCGCGTCGAGTCGGTGCTGCGCCGCAGCCGCCCCGCGGCCACGGGGGGCCGACTGGGTGCGGCCGGCCTGAGCGTCGAGCCCGCGGCCCGCCGGGCCACCAAGAACGGCGCCGAACTGGCCCTGACCCTGCGCGAGTTCGACCTGCTCTCCTTCTTCCTGCGACACCCGGGACGGGCCTTCGGCCGGGAGGACCTGATGCGTGAGGTCTGGGGCTGGGACTTCGGTGACCTGTCGACCGTCACGGTCCACGTCCGCCGTCTGCGCGGCAAGGTCGAGGACGACCCGGCCCGGCCCCGGCTCATCCAGACGGTCTGGGGCGTGGGCTACCGCTTCGAACCCGGCGAAGGGAACGACTGACCGTGCGCGACAGCCTCCTGATCGCCCTGTACGCCTTTGCCGGTGCCGCCGTGACGGGGCTGGCCGGAGCGGGCGTACTGCGTCTGATCCGCCGCCGTTCGCTGACCGTCTCGCTCGCGGTGGTGGCGGCGGTGGGCGTCGTCGCGATGCTCGCGGGCACGCTCGCCGTGGCCTGGGCGATGTTCCTGTCGCCGCACGACCTGACCGTCGTCACGACCGTCGTCGCCATGGCGGCCGTCGTCTCGCTGGCCACCGCGCTGCTGCTGGGCCGCTGGGTCGTCGCCCGCAGCCGCGAACTCGCCGTGGCCGCGCGCTCCTTCGGCGACGGCGGCCACTTCGCCGCCCCGGACGCTCCCGCCACCGCGGAACTCGCCGCGGTGAGCCGTGAGCTGGCGGTCACCAGCGCCAGGCTCGCCGAGTCCAGGGAGCGGGAGCGCGCCCTGGAGACCTCCCGCCGTGAACTCGTCGCCTGGATCTCGCACGACCTGCGCACCCCGCTGGCCGGTCTGCGGGCCATGTCGGAGGCCCTGGAGGACGGCGTCGCCGCCGACCCGGCCCGCTACCTCAAGCAGATGCGGACCGAGGTCGAACGCCTCAACGACATGGTCGGCGACCTCTTCGAACTCTCCCGCATCCACGCCGGCGCCCTGGCACTGACCCCCACCCGGATGTCCCTGTACGACCTGGTCGGCGACGCCCTCGCGGGCGCCGACCCCCTCGCCCGCGAGCACGGGGTACGGCTGGTGGGCGGCCGTATCGAACCGGTGCCGGTGGAGGTGGACGGCAAGGAGATGAGCCGCGTGCTGGGCAATCTGCTGGTCAACGCCATCCGCCGGACACCGGCCGACGGCACGGTCGCGATCACCGCCGAGCGTTCTCCCGAGGGCGTCGTCCTGTCCGTGACCGACGGCTGCGGGGGAATTCCCGAGGAGGACCTGCCGAGGGTCTTCGACACCGGCTGGCGCGGCACGCACGCCCGGACGCCCCCGGCGGGAGCGGGCCTCGGCCTCGCCATCGTCCGCGGCATCGTCGAGGCCCACCAGGGCCGGGCCGGCGTACGCAACATCCCCGGGGGCTGCCGCTTCGAGGTGGTCCTCCCCACGGCCGCGTCCTGAACCCGGCAGGCCCCGCCCGTCCAGGGGCCTGCCGTCCGCATCGTCCCGGCGTCGCGGGGCGTGACAGAAGCCGGGCCTCACCGCCGGTCCGATCAGAACGACAGGCCCCGGGCGCCGCGCATCCCGGCCCGGGCGAATTCCCGCATCCCCTCCTCGAACCCGTCCTCCGGCTTCCAGCCCAGCTCGTCCCGAAGCCGCGACGAGTCCGCCGTGATGTGGCGTACGTCCCCGAGCCGGTACTCACCCGTGACGACCGGCTCGGGCCCGCCGTACGCGGCGGCCAGCGCCCGCGCCATGTCGCCGACGGTGTGCGGCACACCGCTGCCGGTGTTGTAGGCGGTGAGTACACCCGGGGCGCTCCGCGCCTCCAGCGCCACGGCGTTCGCCGCCGCCACGTCCCGGACGTGCACGAAGTCCCTGCGCTGCCGCCCGTCCTCGAACACCCGCGGGGCCTCGCCCCGGGCGAGCGCCGAACGGAAGAAGGAGGCGACCCCGGCGTAGGGGGTGTCCCGGGGCATGCCGGGCCCGTACACGTTGTGGTAGCGCAGGGACACCGCCGACCCGCCGGTACAGCGGGCCCAGGCGGCGGCCAGGTGCTCCTGGGCGAGCTTGGTCGAGGCGTACACGTTCCGCGGATCGGCCGGGGCGTCCTCGCGGACCAGCCCGGGGACGAGGTCCTCCCCGCACACCGGGCACGCGGGTTCGAACCGGCCCGCGTCGAGATCGGCCACCGCCCGCGGACCGGGCCGCACCGCTCCGTGCCGCGCGCACGCGTACCGCCCCTCCCCGTAGACCACCATCGACCCGGCGAGCACGAGGCGTGGTACACCCGCGTCCGCCATGGCCGCGAGCAGCACGGCCGTCCCCAGGTCGTTGTGCGAGACGTAGTCCGCCGCGTCGGCGACCCCGTTGCCGAGCCCGACCATCGCCGCCTGGTGGCACACGGCGTCCACACCGGCCAGGGCACGGCCCACGGCCGCGGGGTCGCGCACGTCGGCCGCGGAATCCTCTCGCACGTCGAAGACGATCGCCTCGTGCCCCCGCTCCCGCAGGGTGGCGACCACATGGGACCCGATGAACCCGGCACCGCCGGTGACCAGTACACGCATACGGGCACGCTAGGCGCACACCGCCGCCACCACCCGGGAGCGGGGCCGTACGTCATGACTCCGTAAGGCGGGCCCCGCGCCGGCGGCCGGAACCGGCGGCCGGACGTACCGGTCAGGGGCGACGTTCCGGCCCGGCGTTCTCACGGGGTGCGGGGCGCGAAGTCGATCTCCTTCGCCGTGATGATCCGGGCGCCCATGTTGCGCTCCATCATCTCCAGCGCCGCGTCGGCCAGATGGGGGTGGATGGAGGCGACGGCGTCCTTCGGCACCGTCACCTGCAGATGCCGGATGTGCGCGTCCAGGGCGGAATAGAGGACGCACTGCTCGGTGACCTGCCCGGTCAGGACCACGTGCCCGACGTTCAGGCTCGACAGGAGGTACGACAGGGGCGTCTCGAAGAAGGCCGAGTGGCGGGCCTTCACGACGAAGAGCGACTGGTCGTCGGGCCGGATCGGCTCGATCAGATGGGCGTTCGGCTGGGACAGGGCCGCCTCCAGCAGCTCCCCCTGGTGCGAGCGCCACAGCCCGAAGTTGTCGTTCACGTAGATCACGGGAACGTCCGCCTCGCGGGCCCGGCCGAGCAGCTCGGTCAGGACGGGGAGGACCTTCTCGACGGACGGCACGAGGAACTCGGCGTCCTCGTGGTCGTAGGTGTTGATCATGTCGATCATGATCAGAGCCGACCGCGTCGGGTCCGCGCCTCGTTCCCTGCCCTCCACCGTCCGTCCGGTGCTGTCACTCATGGAGGGGCGGCGCGTTCTGGTCGGGGCGGAAGTCGGAGCATCGGATCTCCCGAGTGGAGCCTGTGGTGCGGGTGCCGTGAACGCACCGCCGAGTACCCGGTGGCGCGGCGGACCTAACAACCCGCCCGGCGGTCAGTCCGTGATGACGGCGTCGCGCCGGCTCCACTCGGTGCTGTGGGCCGCCCTGTGCAGGAAGTCGGCGACGTCCGCGCGGCTGATCTTCGGATTGCCCCTCATCGGCAGACGCCCGCCGACGGAGTAGCCACCCCGGGCGGCGTCCTCGGTCAGCATGGTCGGGTAGACCGGCGTCCAGTCCAGACCGCTGGAGCGGAGAGCCGGTCCCGCCTCGACGACCGGACCGCCGGGGTCCTGCGCGCCCTCGGCTCCGGCGCCACCGACGAGGCCGCCGCCCGGGACCTGGGCATGCCGCTGCGCACCTAGCGGCGCCGGGTGGCGGAGCTGCTCGACGGCCTGGACGCGGACTCCCGCTTCCAGGCCGGGGTCCGGGCGGGGGAGCGGGGGCTGATCCGCGGCTGATCACCTCGCGAGCAGAGCCCGTCCCGCCGCGTGAAGACGATGCACAGGCCGGTGCGGACCGCGCCCATCAGGACGGATGCCGCGGGCCGGTGCTCCCCGGCGGGGCGGGCGGGTCGCCGGTACGTCGCGGCCAGAACCTGTCCGCAAGCCCCACTACCGTGCCTTTCATGACGAACACCAAGCGGAGCGTCACCGGCACGGCACCCCTGCTCGGCACGCATGCCCTCAACCGCGCGACCCTCGGCCGGCAGCTGCTCCTGCGCCCCGCCCCGCTCTCCGTCACGGCGGCCGTCGAGCATCTGCTCGGGCTCCAGGCGCAGAACGTCAAGCCGCCCTACTACGCGCTTGCCGCCCGGCTCGACGGGTTCACCCCCGAGGCGTTGTCCCGGCCGATGGCGGACCGCGAGGTCGTCCGGATCGTCACGATGCGCTCCACCATCCACACCCACACCGCGGACGACTGCCTCACCCTGCGGCCCCTGGCGCAGCCCGCCCGGGACCGGGAGCTGGTCACCTTCCGTGCCGGACTCGCCGGAGTCGATCTCGACCGGCTCGCCGGGCTCGCCCGCGACCTGGTCGAGGCCGAGCCCCGCACCATGAAGCAGCTGCGTGAAGCCCTGCTGCGGGAATGGCCCGACGCCGATCCACAGGCCCTGGCGGTCGCCGCCCGCTGCCGGCTCCCGCTCGTGCAGGTCACCCCTCGCGGTCTGTGGGAGCGGAGCGGGCAGGTCAGTCTCACCACCGCCGAGCACTGGCTGGGGCGGCCCGCCGAACCGGCCCCCACGCCCGACGCGGTCGTCCTGCGCTACCTCGCCGCGTTCGGCCCGGCCTCCGTGAAGGACATGCAGACCTGGGCCGGAATGACCCGGCTGCGCGACGCCTTCGAACGCCTGCGTCCCCATCTGGTGACCTTCCGGGACGAGAGCGGCGTCGAACTCTTCGACCTTCCGGACGCCCCCCGCCCCGGCCCGGACACGCCCGCGCCGCCGCGCTTCCTCCCCGAGTTCGACAATCTGCTGCTCTCGCACGCCGACCGCACCCGCGTCGTCCCGCCCGCATACCGGGGCCGCTCGTGGAAGGGAAACCTGGCCTACCGCACGCTCCTGGTCGACGGCTTCCTGGCGGGGTTGTGGCGGCTGGAGGAGGACGCGCTGGTGATCGAGCCCTTCGGACGCCTCACCCGGGGCCAGCGGGAGGAGGTCACCGCCGAGGGCGAGCGGATGCTGCGGGTCATGCACCCGCGGGCGTCGTACGACATCCGGTTCGGCGTCGTACGGACCTGAAACCCCCGCGCCCCGCCGCAGACATGGAGAGGGGGCGCTGCGGGCCGCTCGTGGAGGCCCGCAACGCCCCCTGGTCATTCACCTGAGGGGTGCTCAGGAGTTAGCGACGGGTCACGAGTTGACCTGCGTCGTGACCAGGTTGGAGAAGGTGGTCAGCCGGGTGTACACACCCGGGTAACCGGCCTGGGCGCAGCCTTCGCCCCAGGACGTGATGCCTGCCAGGACGCCCCCGACGAGCAGGGGGCCGCCGCTGTCGCCCTGGCAGGTGTCCACGCCGCCGGAGGTCTTCCCGGCGCACACCATGTCGCTCTTGACGAAGTCGGAGCCGTAGGAGCTCGCGCAACCGGAGTCGGACACGGTCGGTACGGTCGCGGTGCGCAGCTGGTTGGAGGCGCTGCCGTTCTCGGAGGTGTCGCCCCAGCCGAGGATGCGGGCGGTGGTGCCGGCCGCGTACACCGAGGTCTGGGAGGAGGAGACGTACTTCGCCGGGGTGTACGGCATCGACGTCGACAGCGTCAGCACGGCCACGTCGTCGCCGTTGGAGACGTCGGTGTAGCTCGGGTGGATCCATATCTTGCTGACTCTGCTGACCGTGCCGTTGGTGCCGTTGAGGTAGGTGCGGCCACCGACGACGCGCACACTGCTGGTGGTCTCGCCGACCATGCAGTGCGCGGCGGTGACGACCTTGGTGGGCGAGACCAGGGTGCCGCCGCAGAACTGGTTCTGCGAGGCGTCCGTGATCTGCATGACGAACGGGTACGCGGACGTCGTGGTCGTGGTGCCGCCGACGATCGGCTGGGGCGCGGCGACGGCCGTGGGGGCGGCGAGCAGCGCGGTCGTGGCGGCGGCGGCGGTCGCCGCGGCGACGGCGGCGGCCTTCCTGGCAGCGTTGAGCCCGAACATGGGTCTCCTTGGGGAGTTGCCGGTGGGGGGTCGCGCGGGTGGTGGTGCACGGGGACCCTGACGCCGTTGTTCGGATCTCCGTGTGCCCGGCGAGCGGCACGCCCTCAAGCTAGAGCCCCGACGAGGGGGCTCCCAATGAGGGAACCCCCTAAGGGAGTTGGGCAGGGATAACCCTCGGTCGGACGCCGTAAACCCAGGTGGGTCAGGTCGTGCGACGGCCCGCGGCCAGCCGGACGATGTCCACCCGGGAGCGGATCCCGAGCTTGCGGTAGACCCGGGTGAGGGTCGCCTCGACGGTCTTGACGCTGATGAACAGGCGCCCCGCGATCTCCCGGTTGGTCGCGCCCTCCATCACCAGCGAGGCGACCTGACGCTCCATCGCGGCCAGACCCTCCAGCGCGTCCAGGGCGACGGTCGGCGTGGCGGCGGCCGGTTCCACCGCCGCGGGACCCGCCGTGGCGGCCGCGTCGACCTGCCGCAACCAGGGCAGCGCACGGCAGCGCCGGAACAACCGGGCGGCCTCGTCGTACGACGCCGGACCCGGCAGGGGCCTGGCACCGGTGCGGGGCGCGGCGGCGGCCTGGGCGCGCAGACGGGCCAGCGCGAAGGCGGCCCGGGCCTCCTCCAGGCCGTACCCGAGCCGCCCGAGCCGGTCCTGCACGGACGTCAACCGGACGACGGCGGCCTCGTGTTCGCCGCGTGCCGCCCGCACCAGCGCCTCGGCCCGGTCGAGGACGGCCAGCACGCTCTGCCGGCCCAGCCGCAGCGCGTGCGCCCGGGTCGTGTCGATGACGTCCTGGGCCTCGCCCGGCTCGCCGATGCGGACCAGGGCCTCGGCCAGGTCGCCGTGCCACCGGCCGCGCCCGGGGTCGTTGATGCCGAGGCCCTGTTCCAACTCCCGCACCCGGCGC
Source organism: Streptomyces sp. 378 (assembly GCF_030124145.1). Classification (GTDB taxonomy): domain Bacteria; phylum Actinomycetota; class Actinomycetes; order Streptomycetales; family Streptomycetaceae; genus Streptomyces. The sequence goes on along the minus strand of NZ_JASKMS010000014.1, from coordinate 41,624 downwards.
AGCGAACGGACGGTTGCGGCCGGGTCACCGGCCACCAACTGGGCGTAGCCCAGCGCGGCCAGGGCCCGGGACAGGTACATCTGGTCGCCGTCGACCTCGGCGTGGTCCGCCGCCTCCCGGGCGAGGGCCAGGGCCCGGTCGACGTCCCCGGCCGAGGCCTCCGCGAGGGAGGCGAGCATGGCCGAGGCGCCCTCGCCGATCCCGGAGTCCCGGGCCAGCCGCAGACTCTCGCGGGCCAGGTCCAGGGCCCGGCCGCAGTGCCCGGAGCGCAGTTCCGTGTCGGCGAGGAAGCGCAGGAAGTGCACCTCGCTCTCGACCATGCCGCGCCGGCGCACCTCGCGCAGCAGCGCGGTGATGGTCGCCCGTGCCTCGGGCAGCTGGTCGCTCATGATCAGCCAGCGGAACCGGGCCGACCCGGCGCCGTTGTGGTGGCAGGCCACGTAGGGGTCCTGGGGTTCCTTCAGCGCCCGTTTGACGGTCACCGGGGCGTCCGGGTGGCCCATCAGGGTCTCGGTGGAGGCCTGGAAGGACAGCGCCATCAGCTCGGTGCGCCGATCACCGCCCCGGGCGGCCAGCTCCGCCGCGTGCGCCGCCTCCTGGCGGGCCTCGGCGAAGTCGCCCTCGACGACCAGGCCGCGCCAGGCCAGCTGGTAGTGGACCAGGGCGAGGAGCCCCGGGTCGTCGCCCGCGTCGGCCAGGACCTGCGGGAAGACCGCGTCGACCTCGCCGAGCGCCTGCCCGGCCGCCTCGATGACCACCATCCAGGCCCGGACGCGCTCGGCGGGCACGGTGGCACGCGTCAGCACGTCACGGGCGATGTCCCGGGCCAGATCGGCCTCGCCGGCGGTGATCGCGTCCTCCGCGGCCTGCAGCCGCCGCTCGTCCGGGCCCGGGGTGCTGTCCGCCGGGGTGTGCCGGGCCGCGAGCAGCCCCAGCGAGGCGGCGACGGAGGGGGCCCCGCGGTCCCGGGCCAGCGCGCCGGCCTCGGCGAGCCGGGCCGCCACGTCCGGGTCGGTGCCGGTGGTCGCCAGGGCCAGGTGCCGAGCTCGCTCGATCGGGTCGGAGGCGGCCGTGGACAGAGCGGCGTGCACGGCCCGCCGCTCCTGCGCCGGGGCCTCCGCGTACAGCGCGGCCGAGATCAGCGGATGAGCGAACCGCAAGGCAGGTGCCTCGGGATCCGTGGCCAGCAGGCCCAGCGCCGCCGCCTGGGCCGTCTCGGCCTCGGCGTGCTCCCGCCCGGCCGCGTGCAGCAGCGCCACGGTGGGACGGGCACCGGCGCTGGCCACGAGGAGGGTGCGGCGGGCCTCGTCGGACAGCATCTCCAGCCGGCTCAGCACCAGGGCCCGCAGCGAGGTGGGCACGGGCAGCGGCTCACCGGGCCGGGGCCGGGCCGGGCTCTCGGCCAGGGCCCGGCCCAGCTCCAGCGCGAAGAGCGGGTTCCCGCCGCTGGTGCGGTGGATGTCGCGGATCGTCGAGCGGGGCAGGGGCGTGTAGCCGCGGTGGTCGAGCAGCGCCGAGACGTGCGTGCGGTTCAGCGGGCCCAGCCGCACGGCGAGCGTGTCGGGCGGCGACGCGGGGAGGTGGCGGTCGTACTCCTGGCCCTCGGTCCGCACCGCACACAGCATCTGCACGGGCGTGTCACCCAGTCGGCGGGCCGCGAAACCGAGCAGTTCGGCACTGGCGGCATCCAGCCACTGGAGATCGTCGGCGACCACGAGCACCGGGCCCTTGGCGGCCAGCGCCCGCAGCGCCGACAGCACGGCGAGGCGCAGCGCGAGCCCGTCCCGCTGGAGCGTGGACTCGCCGCGGCCGGTGAGCGCCGACTCCAGGGCGGTGCGCTGGGCGGCGGGCAACGCACCGGAGATGTCGTCCAGGACCAGCCCGAACAGGTCGGCCAGGGCGAGGAAGGGCAGATGGGATTCCGACTCGGTCGCCGAGCAGCGCAACACCGTGCGGTCCGGACCAGCGTAATCCGCGGCCAGCGCGCGCAGGACCGTCGACTTACCAATTCCGGCCGGACCGTGGAGCAGCACGCTGCCCCCTCGGCCGAGCTGCTCACGTGCCGACGTGAACAGCTCCTCCCGGCCGATGAGCAGGTCGGGGCGGCTCCTGGGAGGCTCCTGGAAGTCCCGTCGAACGGTCACCGCTCCCCTCCCTGTGTCGTGTCCTGGCCAATATTAGGCAACGGTTCTTTGAATTTCGGAGGGACGGTGTGGTGAGGGAAATAACAGCACATGCCGGTGCGTGAATTCATCGGACTCCCGAATGCCGTGGAACGCAAGGCCGGCGGCCCGTGGGGAACCCGCGGGCGAAGCGATCGCGCAGGAGCACGCAGAACACCGCAAACCTATGGCAACCACCCCGCCCGTCGCGCGGCGACCACGGCCTCACCACGGGTGCGGGCCCGTAGCTTGCGCATGGCCGACCGCAGATATCCCTTGACGGTTTCGGCCGTCACGCCCAGTCGTTCCGCGGCCACCGCGTTCGTGGCGCCCGCCGCGACGCACGCCAGCACGTCCACCTCGCGCGGCGCGAGCCGGACCCGCACCGAGCGGCCCGTTTCGGCCGTCAGCAGCGCACACGCCCCGAGCAGCTCCGTGCGCAGTTGCGGGTCCGCGATCCGGGGTGCCAGCGCCCGCAGCGCCGCGTGCGCCTCCCGCACCTGCTCCCAGCCCGGGCCCGCCCCGGCCCCGGCGGCGAGCGTGCGGGCCTCGTCCCGGACGGCCAGCGCCCGCTCCACGTCCCGCGCCGCCTCGACGGCCGTGTCCAGCATCCGCCCGCCCAGGGGCAGGGCCGTGCGCAGCGCCCCGTACAGCACCCCGCGCACCCGGTGGCGCACCACCACCGGCACGGCCAGCACCGACCGTAGCCCCTCCACGGCCACCGGGGCGTCGTACTCGTGGCTGATCTGCCGCGACGCCGAGTAGTCCGTCACCACGCACGGCCGGGACAGCGCCACCGACTTGCCGCCGAGACCGGTGCCGGACGTCACCACCAGCGACCGCAGGGCGTGCGTCGAGGTGCCGCTCAGCTCGCTGATGCGCATCTGCTGCCCGGCCTCCATCAGGCCGCCGAAGGCGACCGGAAGGCCGGTGCCGCGCCGCAGGCGCAGCAGCGCGTTCCGGATCTCGACCGCGTCGGACGCGTCTGCTGTCACCTGATCGCCCCTTCCCCACGGCTCCCGCGCGGGCGCACCCCCGTTCGGGGGTAGTGAGACCTGCATCACGGATTACACGATGGCTCGGAGCCGCCCGGCAATGGTCCGGTACCCAGGAGGACAGATGACATCGGCGACGGAGATGTTCCGCGAGGCGCGGGACTTCCTGCTGGCACACCGCGAGGACTACGCGACGGCCTACCAGGGCTTCCGCTGGCCGCGCCCCCGGTACTTCAACTGGGCGCTCGACTGGTTCGACGAGATCGCCGACGGCAACGCCCGCACCGCCCTGCACCTCGTCGAGGAGGACGGCCGCGAGACCCGGCTGTCCTTCGAGGAGATGTCGGTGCGCTCGGCTCGGTTCGCCACCTGGCTGCGCGCCCGGGGCGTGCGCGCCGAGGACCGCGTCCTCGTCATGCTCGGCAACCAGGCCGAACTGTGGATCATCGCCCTCGCCGCGATGAAGCTGCGCGCGGTCGTCATCCCGGCCACCCCGCTGCTCGGCCCGGCCGACCTGCGCGACCGCGTCGAGCGCGGCCGGGTCCGGCACGTCATCGCGCGCGCCGAGGACACCGGCAAGTTCGCCGAGGTCCCCGGCGCCTACACACGCATCGCCGCGGGCGCCGCCGGCGCGGTGCCGGACGGCTGGCTGCCGCTGGACGACGCCCACGGCGCCTCCGCCGACTTCGTGCCCGACGGCCCGACCCTCGCCGACGACCCGCTGATGCTCTACTTCACCTCGGGCACCACCGCCCGGCCCAAGCTCGTCGAGCACACCCACACGTCGTACCCGATCGGCCATCTGTCGACCATGTACTGGATCGGCCTGCAACCCGGCGACGTGCACCTGAACATCTCCTCTCCCGGCTGGGCCAAGCACGCCTGGTCCAATCTCTTCGCCCCGTGGAACGCCGAGGCGACCGTCTTCCTGCACAACTACACGCGTTTCGACGCCGCCCGGCTCATGACCGAGATGGACCGGGCGGGCGTCACCACCTTCTGCGCCCCGCCGACCGTGTGGCGCATGCTCATCCAGGCCGACCTGACGCAGCTGCGCACGCCGCCGCGCGAGGTCGTCGCGGCCGGTGAGCCGCTCAACCCGGAGGTCATCGAGCAGGTCCGCCGCGCCTGGAACATCACCATCCGTGACGGCTTCGGCCAGACCGAGACGGCCGTCCAGGTCGCCAACAGCCCCGGCCAGCCGCTCAAGACCGGCTCGATGGGCCGGCCGAGCCCCGGCTACCGCGTCGAACTCCTCGACCCCGTCTCCGGCGCACCGGGCGCCGCGGAGGGCGAGATCGCGCTCGACCTGTCGCACCGCCCCGTGGGCCTGATGACCGGCTACCACGGCGACGCGGACCGCACGGCGGAGGCCATGGCGGGCGGCTACTACCGGACGGGAGACGTCGCCTCCAGGGACGACGAGGGGTATCTGACGTACATCGGGCGCGGCGACGACGTCTTCAAGGCCTCCGACTACAAGATCAGTCCGTTCGAGCTGGAGAGCGCGCTGCTGGAGCACGAGGCGGTGGCCGAGGCGGCGGTCGTGCCCGCCCCGGACGAGCTGCGGCTGGCCGTTCCCAAGGCCTATGTCGTGCCGGCCGAGGGCTGGGAGCCCGGCCCCGACACCGCCAAGGTCCTCTTCGAGCACTCCCGCCAGGTCCTGGCGCCCTACAAGCGCATCCGCCGCCTGGAGTTCGGCGACCTGCCCAAGACGGTCTCCGGCAAGATCCGCCGGATCGAGCTGCGTGAGGCCACGGCGGCCGGGTCGGACGCCGAGTACCGCGAGGAGGACTTCCGGTGAGCTCCTACAGCCACGGCACCAGTGACACGGCGTTGCTCGGCGACACCATCGGGGCCGACCTGGACCGGGCGGTGGCCGCCTGGCCGGACCGTGAGGCACTGGTCGACGTGCCGTCCGGGCGGCGCTGGACGTACGCCGAGTTCGGCGCGGCGGTCGACGAGCTGGCCTCCGCCCTGCACGCCTCGGGCGTCGCCAAGGGCGACCGGGTGGGCATCTGGGCGGTCAACCGCCCCGAGTGGGTGCTCGTCCAGTACGCCACCGCCCGCATCGGCGCGATCATGGTGAACATCAACCCGGCGTACCGCACCCACGAGGTGGAGTACGTCCTGAAGCAGGCGGGCGTGTCCTTGCTGTTCGCCTCCGTCGGTCACAAGACGAGCGACTACCGGGCGATGGTCGACCAGGTGCGCGGCCGGGTCCCGGAGCTGCGGGAGGTGGTCTACTTCGGCGACCCGAGTTGGGAGGCGCTGCTCGGCCGGGCCGCCCCCGGGGCGGTGTACGCGGAGCTGTCCTGCGACGACCCGATCAACATCCAGTACACGTCGGGCACGACGGGCTTCCCGAAGGGCGCGACCCTCTCCCACCACAACATCCTCAACAACGGCTACTTCGTGGGGGAGTTGCTCGCCTACACCGAGCGGGACCGCATCTGCGTACCCGTCCCCTTCTATCACTGCTTCGGCATGGTCATGGGCAATCTCGCCGCCACCTCGCACGGCGCCTGCATCGTCATCCCCGCCCCGTCCTTCGACCCGCGGGCCACCCTGGAGGCGGTCCAGCAGGAGCGCTGCACCTCCCTCTACGGCGTCCCGACCATGTTCATCGCCGAGCTGAACCTCCCCGACTTCGCCTCCTACGACCTCGCCTCCCTGCGCACCGGCATCATGGCGGGTTCGCCCTGCCCGGTGGAGGTGATGAAGCGGGTGGTCGCCGAGATGCACATGGCGGAGGTCTCCATCTGCTACGGCATGACCGAGACGTCCCCGGTGTCCCTCCAGACCCGCCGGGACGACGACCTGGAACACCGCACCGGCACGGTCGGCCGGGTCCTGCCGCACATCGAGGTGAAGATCGTCGACCCGGCCACGGGCGTCACCCTGCCGCGCGGCACGGCGGGCGAGTTGTGTACCCGCGGCTACAGCGTGATGCTCGGCTACTGGAACGAACCGGAGAAGACCGCCGAGTCCGTCGACGCGGGCCGCTGGATGCACACCGGCGACCTCGCCGTGATGCGCGAGGACGGCTACGTCGAGATCGTCGGCCGCATCAAGGACATGATCATTCGGGGCGGGGAGAACATCTACCCGCGCGAGATCGAGGAGTTCCTCTACGGCCACCCCGGGATCCAGGACGTCCAGGTCGTCGGCGTCCCGCACGAGCGCTACGGCGAGGAGGTCCTGGCCTGTGTCATCCCCAGCGACCCGGCCGACCCGCCGACACTGGAGGAACTGCGCGCGTTCTGCGAGGGGCGGTTGGCGCACTACAAGATCCCGAGCCGGGTCCGCGTCCTCGACTCCTTCCCCATGACGGTGTCGGGGAAGGTGCGCAAGGTGGAACTGCGGGAGAGGTTCGCCGACGGTTGAGGGGGCGTGCGTCCACCGGTCACAACGGTTGGCGCATGCACACCCGCGGTCGGCGGTCCAGGCCGTGCGCGGACTCCCTCGTGCGGATCTCGCGCAGGCCGGGGGTGAGGTCCGTCTCCGGGAGGGGGCGGAAGCCGAGGCGCGCGTAGTAGGGGGCGTTCCAGGGGACCTCCGTGTAGGTGGTGAGCGTCAGGGCCGTCAGACCCTCCGCGCGGGCCCGGTCGGCGGCGTGGGCCAGGAGGGTGCGGCCCACGCCCCGGCGTGCGGCGCGCGGATGGACCGAGATCTGCTCGATGTGCAGGGCGCCGTCCACGGGTTCCGCGACGAGATAGCCGGCCGGCCGGTCCAGGTCGTCCGCGGCCACCCAGCAGCGGCCTGCCCTGCGGTAGCGCTCCAGAACGTCGAGCGCGGGCGGCTCGTCGTCGGCGATCTCGGGCATGCCGAGGTCGCGGAAGGGCGCGCCGGCGGCCCGCTCGATGTCCTGGAGCACGGGCAGTTCGGCCCGGGTGGCGGGGCGGATGCGCATGCGGTGAGTATGCGGTGCGCCGGCGTCCGGCGTCAGGGTGCCCGCTGACGGGGGCCGGTGGCGGCCAGTGTCCCGGCCGGGGCGTTCACCGGCCGCGGCGTGCCGGTGAGATCCAGGACGAACAGCGGGACGCCCAGGGCATCGGCGCGGGCCCGGGCGTCGTCCGCGTACCCGGTGAGGGAGAAGTAGAGGCATTCCGCGGACTCGGTCATGGCCGCGAGCCACAGGCACTCCACGTCCCGCAGGGTCGCCGGGCGCACGGCCGGGTCGACCTGGGCGAGGACGCCGCGGGCGGCCAGTCCGATGCCGGAGGGGGGCCGCTGGTCCGCCCGGCGGACGCCCGGGAAGCCGAGCCAACGCAGATACAGCGCGGTGGCCGTGACGGCGTCCAGGGCGCTGCGGATGGCGACGGACCGGAAGGGGGGCTGGGTGGAGGCGGAGGCGGAGGTGGCGTCGGTGGCGGCGGTCCCACGGGGGCCGGTCGCGGGGTCGGGGCCGGGCGTGGCGTCCTGGCCGCCTGTGCCGTGCTGGCCCGCCGGTGCCTCGTGGATGGACGCGCTGTCCTGGTTCGCCGGTGCCTCCTGGCTGTCTGTGCCGTGCTGGCCCGCCGGTGTCCCCTGAACGGGCGTGCCGTGCTGGCCCGCCGCCGTGTTCTCGCCGGTCGTCGCGCGCTCGGGAGCCGGCGTCCCCCCGGCCGCCGCGCCCTCGTCCCCGCTGCCGCCCGGGTCCTCCGCCACCGCCACCCGCAGCGCCACCCCGCACGCGCACCCCACTTCCGGGCGCGGCCACTCGCCGCGCCGCCCGCAGGATCCGCACCGCACCGTCACCCAGTCGTCCTGCCAGACCCGGTGCGAGACGGGCGTCGCCGGGCCGTCGCGGTCCAGCCGCGGGGCGACCGGCGCACCGCACACACAGGGGTACGCCGGAGCCGTGTAGCGGTGCTCGCGGCGGCAGGCCGGACAGCGCACCGGAACGGTCTCGGCCATGGCCACTCCAGAACGGTGTCGCGTCGGGACAGCGTGCCCATCGTGCTCCTCCGGGCGGCTCCGTGTCCGGCGCTTGCCGTCTCTTGACGCCCTTCCCCCACCCCACATACATTCATTCCAGATCGTAGAAAGTAAATTCCGCAATACGGAAGAGCTCACCGCGGGGCGCGACGGGAGTGCGAATCCGACAGCCGAAGCAGGAGTACTCGATGGCTCGAATGACCGCTGCCCGCGCGGCAGTTGAGATCCTCAAGCGCGAGGGCGTCACCGACGCGTTCGGTGTCCCGGGCGCGGCGATCAACCCCTTCTACGCGGCGCTCAAGGCCTCCGGCGGCATCGCCCACACCCTCGCCCGGCACGTCGAGGGCGCCTCGCACATGGCCGAGGGCTACACCCGCACCCACGCGGGCAACATCGGCCTGTGCATCGGCACCTCGGGACCGGCGGGCACCGACATGATCACGGGCCTGTACTCCGCGATCGGCGACTCCGTCCCGATCCTGTGCATCACCGGCCAGGCTCCGACCGCGGTGATCCACAAGGAGGACTTCCAGGCCGTCGACATCGCCTCCATCGCCAAGCCGGTCACCAAGATGGCCGTGACCGTCCTGGAGGCCGCGCAGGTGCCGGGCGTCTTCCAGCAGGCCTTCCATCTGATGCGCTCCGGCCGCCCCGGCCCGGTCCTCATCGACCTGCCGATCGACGTGCAGCTGACGGAGATCGAATTCGACCCGGAGACCTACGAGCCGCTCCCCGTCTACAAGCCCGCAGCGACCCGCGCCCAGATCGAGAAGGCGATCGGGATGCTGAACGCCTCCGAGCGACCCCTGATCGTCGCGGGCGGCGGCATCATCAACGCCGACGCCGCCGAACTCCTCGTCGAGTTCGCCGAGCTGACCGGCACTCCCGTCGTGCCCACCCTGATGGGCTGGGGCCTGCTGCCCGACGACCACGAGCTGAACGCCGGCATGGTCGGCCTCCAGACCTCGCACCGCTACGGCAACGCGACGTTCCTGGAGTCCGACTTCGTCCTCGGCATCGGCAACCGCTGGGCCAACCGCCACACGGGCAAGCTGGACGTCTACACGGCGGGCCGGACGTTCGTCCACGTCGACATCGAACCGACCCAGATCGGCAAGATCTTCGCCCCCGACTACGGCATCGCCTCCGACGCCAAGGCGGCCCTGCGGCTGTTCGTCGACGTCGCCCGCGAGCTGAAGGCGGCCGGCAAGCTGCCCGACCGCTCGCAGTGGGCCGCCGCCGCACAGGAGAAGAAGGCCGCCCTCCAGCGCCGTACGCACTTCGACGACATCCCGATCAAGCCGCAGCGCGTCTACGAGGAGATGAACAAGGCCTTCGGCCCGGAGACCCGGTACGTCTCCACCATCGGCCTCTCGCAGATCGCCGGCGCGCAGATGCTGCACGTCTACCGGCCCCGGCACTGGATCAACTGCGGCCAGGCCGGCCCGCTCGGCTGGACCATCCCGGCCGCGCTCGGCGTCGCCAAGGCCGACCCGGAGGCGTCCGTCGTCGCGCTCTCGGGCGACTACGACTTCCAGTTCATGCTGGAGGAACTGGCCGTCGGCGCGCAGCACAGGATTCCGTACGTCCACGTCCTGGTGAACAACTCCTACCTGGGGCTGATCCGGCAGGCGCAGCGGGCGTTCGAGATCGACTTCCAGGTCAACCTGGAGTTTGAGAACCTCAACTCCCCGGAGCTCGGCGTCTACGGCGTCGACCACGTCAAGGTCGCCGAGGGTCTGGGCTGCAAGGCGATCCGCGTCACCGACCCCGCCGAGCTCGGGGAGGCCTTCGAGCAGGCGAAGAAGCTGGCCGCGCAGTACCGGGTCCCGGTCGTCGTCGAGGCGATCCTGGAGCGCGTCACCAACATCTCCATGTCGACCACCAACGACATCGGCAACGTCGTGGAGTTCGAGGAGATCGCCACGGAGCCCGGCCACGCGCCGACGTCGATCAAGCCGCTGGAGGTCTGAGCCCGCGTGGCAAAAGGGGCGGCCCGTCCGGGAGGACGGGCCGCCCCCCATGCGTTTCCGTCACGGCCGGTTCGCCGCGCAGGGCTACGGCCGACAGCCGGTCGTGGTCGCTCGGGGCGCGCCCGGGCCGGAGGTGGTCGTCGTGCCGGAGGCCCGGATGTGGCGGCGGCCGCGTGTGACGAGAATGTGCCCGGCCCCGGGGGCTGCTGGAGCCCCCGGGGCCGGGTTGAGAGGCTCATCTGAGGGTTCCGTACGGGGTGTACGACCGGTGCCGTGGGCGTGCTCACGCCTCGTGGTGCTCCGACAGCCCCGGCCAGTCGTCCGGGCCGCCGCCCTGCCACTCGACGAGGTCGCTCTCCGCGACGTCGGTGACGTACAGGTCGGCCAGGCGCAGGATCTCGGCGACGTCGTCGGTGTGGGTGGCGACGCCCAGCGGCTCCTCGCCCAGGGTGACCCGGCGGGAGCCGTCCAGAGCGGGGGCGTGGACCACGACATGCGGATGCTCGGTGGGAGGTGCCATGTCTTCAGGCTGCTGCGAACGGGACGGTTCCGCACCCTGGGGAGGCCGGCCGTCCGGCGGCGCGAGGCTGGGCGCGACAGGACGTTCGCGCCGCCGGACGGGGTCTGGGGAGAGGGGCCGTGCTCTAGGACCGCGGCGGGTGCGACGGGCTCCGGGCGGGCTTCCCTCAGGTCGAGAAGCCGGCCCGGTCCCTTCACCACCGCACTGGCTCGCAGCCGCCGCGGTCCGCGCCCTGACGGTGTCCCGGGGGACCACCCCTCGTCCGGGTCGCCCCGGGCGGTCGGACACCGTCAGGGAGTCTCAGCCCTCGCGCAGGGCGCGGACCGCTTCCTCCACGCGCCGCCCGTACTCGGGGTCGGCGGCGTGGAAGTGCGCGAGGTTCTTCTCGATCACGTCGTCGCGGGAGACCTGGGACAGGCCACCGGCGATGTTCGCGACCAGTCGGGACTTCTCCTCGGCGGACATCAGCCGGAACAGCTCGCCGGCCTGGAAGACGTCGTCGTCCTTGGTGTGCTGAGGCGCCTCGTGGGTGCCAGTGTGGCCGTTCACCGCGAGCGGCGCCGACAGGGGGCGGCCGGTCTCGACCGGGCCGTCGTAGGAGTTGGGCTCGTAGTTCTTGGCGTACCGGCCCTGGGCGTTGGACGCCATGAAGCCGTCGCGGCCGTGGTTGACGGCGGTCGTGGCGCGGGGCGCGTTGACGGGCAGCAGGGTGTGGTTGACGCCCAGGCGGTAGCGCTGGGCGTCGGCGTAGGCGAACAGGCGGCCCTGGAGCATCTTGTCCGGGGAGGGGCCGATGCCGGGGACGAAGTTGTTCGGGGAGAACGCGGCCTGCTCGACCTCGGCGAAGACGTTGTCCGGGTTGCGGTCCAGCACCAGCCGGCCCACGCGCCTCAGCGGGTGGTCCGCGTGCGGCCAGACCTTGGTCAGGTCGAACGGGTTGAAGCGGCAGTCCGCGGCCTCGGCCGCCGGCATCAGCTGGACGTGAAGGGTCCAGGACGGGTGCACACCCCGCTCGATGGCCTGGAGCAGGTCCGTCTGGTGGGAGTCGGGGTCCTTACCGGCGATCTCGGCGGCCTGCTCGCTGCTCAGGGAACGGATGCCCTGGTTGGTCTTGAAGTGGTACTTGACGAAGAAGGCCTCGCCCCGGCTGTTCGTCCACTGGTAGGTGTGCGAGCCGTAGCCGTTCATGTGCCGGTAGGAGGCCGGGATGCCGCGGTCGCCCATCAGCCAGGTCACCTGGTGCGTGGCCTCGGGGGAGTGCGCCCAGAAGTCCCAGACGTTGTCCGGCTCCTGACGGCCCGTGAACGGATCGCGCTTCTGCGAGTGGATGAAGTCCGGGAACTTGATCGGGTCCTTGACGAAGAACACCGGGGTGTTGTTCCCGACGAGGTCGTAATTGCCGTCCGCGGTGTAGAACTTCACCGCGAAACCGCGTGGGTCGCGCACCGCGTCCGCGCCGCCGAGCGAGTCGGCCACGGTCGAGAAGCGCACGAACACCTCCGTGCGCTTGCCGACGCTGCCGAGGAAGTCGGCGTGGGTGAACTCCGAGACGTCGTCGGTCACTTCGAAGTGGCCGTACGCGCCCGAGCCGCGGGCGTGCACCACGCTCCCCCACTGCCTTAACGGCGTGGGCGGTGCCCCCACCGGGATGCGCTCGCGGTTGAAGCGCGCCAGCTTCTCCAGCAGGTGCTGGTCCTGGAGCAGGAGCGGGCCGCCGACGCCGGCGGTGGCGGAGTTCTGGTTGTCGGCGACGGGGGCGCCGGACTCGGTGGTGAGCACGCGCTGCGACATCGTGACCTTCCGTACGAGAGGGCAGCGGAAAAATGTTTCCGCTTTGTGGAGCCTGAGGTCGAGCCATCAGAGCGTCAACAGTTTGTTGAAGTAGTGGGCAGGGCTGGTTCCGGGCGACGCCGCCCCTTTGGGCGCGACAGGACAGGTGTCAGGGGTGGCGCCGCCCGGGATCGTGGGACCCCCGGGGTCGCGAGGGTCGTAAGGAGGTCAGATCCGGGCGCCGGAGAGCCGCTCCACGGCCCGCAGCAGCGCCGAGTGGTCCAGGCCGCCGTCGCCCTGCGCCCGCAGGCTCGCGATCAGCTGGGCGACCACGGCGCCGACCGGCAGGGCCGCGCCGACAGTGCGGGCGGCGTCCGTGACGATGCCCATGTCCTTGTGGTGCAGGTCGATCCGGAAGCCCGGCTTGAAGTCCCGGGTGAGGAAGTTGTCCTTCTTGCGGGTCAGCACGGTCGAGCCGGCGAGCCCGCCACCCAGGACGTCCAGTGCCGCCTTCAGGTTCACGCCGGACTTCTCCAGGAAGACCACGGCCTCGGCGCACGCCTGGATGTTCACGGCGACGATCAGCTGGTTGGCCGCCTTCACGGTCTGGCCCGAGCCGTGCGGACCGCACAGCACGATGGTCTTGCCGAGCGCGTCGAGGATCGGCTTGGCGGCGTCGAAGTCGGCCTGCTCGCCACCGACCATGATCGACAGTACGGCCTCGGTGGCACCGGCCTCACCGCCGGACACCGGGGCGTCCAGGACGCGGATGCCCTTGTCCTTCGCCGCCTTCGCCAGGTCGACCGAGGTCTGCGGGGTGATCGAGGACATGTCGATCAGCAGTGCGCCGGACCTCGCGTTCTCCAGGATGCCGTCCGGGCCGTAGGCGATGGCCTCGACCTGCGGGGAGGCCGGGACCATCGTGATGACGACGTCGGCGTCCTTCACGGCCTCGGCGACGGAGCCGGCGGCCGTTCCGCCGGCGGCGGCCAGGCGGTCCAGCTTGTTCCGCTCCAGGGTGTAACCGGTGACCCGGTAACCCGCCTTGATCAGGTTCTCGGACATGGGGGAGCCCATGATGCCGAGGCCGATCCACGCGATCGTGGGAAGAGTGCTCATGGTGAAGTGCCTTTCGGTGCGGGGGTCAGCGGGGCAGCCAGTCGAAGGCCTCGGCGCTCGGGCGGTCGCCCGGCTTGTACTCGAGGCCGACCCAGCCGTCGTAACCCGCCTTGTTCAGCTGGTCGAGGAGGTCTTCGAGGGGCAGCGAGCCCGTCCCCGGGGCGCCGCGGCCCGGGTTGTCGGCGATCTGCACATGGCCCGTCCTCGACGCGAAGCGGTCGATCACCGACGGGAGGTCCTCGCCGTTCATGGACAGGTGGTAGAGGTCCATGAGGAAGCGGGCGTTGCCCAGCCCCGTCGCCTCGTTGACCCGGTCGACGACGGCCACGGCCGCCGGGGCCGACACCAGCGGGTAGAGCGGGGACTCGGGCCGGTTCAGTGCCTCGATCAGCAGGACCGCGCCGATCCGGTCGGCGGCCCGGGCCGCGAGGACCAGGTTCTCCAGGGCCAGCGCGTCCTGCTCCGCCGGGTCCACGCCCTCGACGCGGTTGCCGTACAGCGCGTTGAGCGCCGTGCAGCGCAGGGAGGCGGCGAAGTCCGCGGCCACGTCGATGTTGGCGCGGAACCGGTCCGACTCCTCCCCGGGGACCGACAGGGCGCCGCGGTCCGGGCCCGGGAGCCGGCCGGCGTAGAAGTTCAGGCCGGTGAGCCGGACGCCGGCGTCCTCGATCGCGTGCTTGAGGGCGTCGAGCTCGGACCGCTCGGGGACGGGGGCGTCGACCCAGGGCCACCACAGCTCGACCGCGGTGAAGCCCGCCGCGGCGGCGGCCGCGGGACGCTCCAGGAGGGGGAGCTCCGTGAAGAGGATCGACAGGTTGACGTTGAAGCGCTGGTCGGCGAATCCCATCGGGGCGGCGCTCCCTTCCGTGTCTTCCATGGCGCGGACTCCCATGGGGGTTATTCCGTATTGCGGAATCTTATTTCTGCTTAACGGAAGATTGCCTGCGGTGTGCGAGGGCTGTCAAGAGGGGCTGCCGGAAAGCCCGCCTCGCGCGTTAGGTTGAGGGCGTGCGACTGAGAGTGGAGTTCACGACCGAGCCGTTCGACCTGGACGAGGCGCCCGCGCACGCGGTGGTGGCCCGTGAGGTCGTGGAGGCCGCCGAGCTGGACGCCGTGGACGTGGGCCCGTTCGGCAACACCGCGGAGGGTGGTTCCGACGCGGTGCTCACCGCCGTGGACGCCCTGCTCCGCAAGGCGCTGGAGGCCGGCGCCACCCGGGTCTCGCTCCAGGTCAACGTGGTCGGGGAGGGCGAGGCGTGAGCGGCGGGGACGAGCCGTTCATCGCGGCCGTCAAGCCCCTGGTCGACGCCATGGGCGGCGAGATGATCCCGCCCGACGAAGCCGGCCCGGACGACGTCGTCCTCGCCTGGGAGGGCCGGGACGCCGTCGCCGTACGGCTGCCGCAGCTCGCCGACTCCCTCGATCACATCCTGGCCGCCATGGAGCGCCGCAAGGGCATGCCGCTGGCCGATCTGGACCGCAGGGCCAAGCAGGAGGTCGTACGGATACTCGAGGCGCGCGGCGCCTTCTCCGTACGGCACGGGGTGGAGACCGTGGCGAGCGCCCTCGGCGTCAGCCGCTTCACCGTCTACAACTACCTCAACCGCGAGAAGGGGGCCTGACCGGACCCGCGCGGCGCCGTCCGGTTTCGCGCCACCGAATTTTCAACAAACTGTTGACGTGCTGTCGCGGAAGGGCGTTAGCTATCGGCACGCCCGTTCAGCACGAAGGCCGCAACCGGCCACGGAGGCTCCCGTGACGTCCACTTCCACGCCGCCGGGCCTGGCCCGCTTCAACACGATCGAGGAGCACGCGGCGTTCGCCGCACTCCATCAGGCGTGCGCCTCCACGGCGTGGGCGAAGCGCCTGCTGGCCGCCCGCCCCTACGCCACCGGCGAGGACCTGTACGCCGCCAGCGACGCCGCCATGGCGGAGTTGACGGCCGC
The DNA here is from genome assembly GCF_030124145.1 of Streptomyces sp. 378. GTDB lineage: Bacteria > Actinomycetota > Actinomycetes > Streptomycetales > Streptomycetaceae > Streptomyces. Next base: position 26,219 of record NZ_JASKMS010000014.1, on the reverse strand, counting down.
CGACCTCGACGAGGCGATGGCCGGCCACCCGCCCATCGGCCGACCCGAGCCCGGTGATCCCACCTCGGCGCGGGAGCAACGCGGCATGGCCGGCGCCTCCGACGCGCTCAAGGCGGAGATGCTGGAGCTGAACCTCGCCTACCAGGAGAAGTTCGGTCATGTCTTCCTGATCTGCGCCACCGGCCGCACCGGCGAGCAGATGCGCGACGCGGTCAGGGAACGGATCGGCAACACGCCGGAGCGGGAGCGGGAGATCGTCCGCAGCGAACTGGGGAAGATCAACCGCATCCGTCTGGCCCGACTCGTCGAAGAGGACTGACAGCAGCATGAGCACCTCCGCCACCGCGTCCGTGTCCACGCACATCCTGGACACCAGCGCCGGCCGTCCCGCCGGCGGCGTCGCCGTCCACGTCTGCGCCCGCACCGGCCGGACCGCGGACTGGCAGGCGCTCGGCGGCTCCGCGACCGACGCGGACGGGCGGTGCAAGGACCTGCCGGCGCTGCCGGAGGGCACCACCCACGTACGGCTCGACTTCGCCGTCGAGCCGTACTTCGAGAAGAAGCAAGCCGATGCGCAGCAGGACGCCCCCGCGAATCGGGACAGCGGTGCGTTCTTTCCCGAGGTGGCGATCACCTTCGCCGTAGAGCCCGGTGAGCACTACCACGTACCGCTGCTGCTCAACCCGTTCGGCTACTCCGTATACCGAGGGAGCTAGCTAGAGATGCCCACGATTCTTGGACAGAACCAGTACGGCAAGGCCGAGAACCGAGTCGTCAAGATCACGCGGGACGGCGCCACCCACCACATCAAGGACCTGAACGTCTCCGTCGCACTGAGCGGCGACATGGACGAGGTCCACTACTCCGGCTCCAACGCCCACGTCCTGCCGACCGACACCACCAAGAACACGGTGTACGCGTTCGCCAAGGAGCACGGCATCGAGTCCGCCGAGCAGTTCGGCATCCACCTCGCCCGGCACTTCGTCACCAGCCAGGAGCCGATCCACCGGGCCCGGATCCGCATCGAGGAGTACGCCTGGGAGCGGATCGAGGCCTCCGACGCCAACTCGCGGTTCATCGGCGCCGACGAGGTCAAGCACTCCTTCGTCCGCACAGGCCAGGAGACGCGGCTGACACAGATCACCTACGACGGTGAGCGGTGGGAGGTCGTCTCCGGCCTGAAGGACCTCGTCGTGATGAACTCGACCAACTCCGAGTTCTGGGGCTACGTCAAGGACAAGTACACGACGCTGAAGGAGGCCTACGACCGCATCCTGGCCACCGAGGTCTCCGGCCGCTGGCGGTTCAACTGGACCGACGACGAGCAGCGCATGCCCCACTGGGAGAAGTCCTACGAGCAGGTGCGGAAGCACATGCTCCAGGCCTTCGCCGAGACCTACTCGCTGTCGCTGCAGCAGACGCTGTACCAGATGGGTTCGCGGATCATCAACCACCGCAGTGAGATCGACGAGGTCCGCTTCTCCCTCCCGAACAAGCACCACTTCCTGGTGGACCTGGAGCCGTTCGGGCTGAAGAACGACAACGAGGTGTACTACGCCGCCGACCGCCCCTACGGCCTGATCGAGGCGACGATCCTCAGGGACGGCTGCGAGGCGCGGATCCCCGTGGACCTCACCAACCTCTGACGTTCCCCTCTTTCGGCACCCGTGGCCGGGGAACCCCCTCCCGGCCACGGCACTCAAAACTCCCAGGGTCCTGCCGTGCCCCTCCATATCAGCGCAAAGGACGAACCATGGCAGCAGACCGGCGCATCGTCATCGAGAACTGCGCGATCGCGACCGTCGACGGACACGACACCGAGTACGCCTCCGGGCACGTCGTCATCGCCGGCAACCGCATCGAATCCCTCGGCGCGGGCCCCGCCCCCGAGGGACTGGAGAACGTGGCCCGCCGCATCGACGCCACCGGCCACCTCGTGACCCCCGGCCTGATCAACACCCACCACCACTTCTACCAGTGGATCACCCGCGGCCTGGCCACCGATCACAACCTCTTCGACTGGCTCGTCGCGCTGTACCCCACCTGGGCGCGCATCGACGAACCGATGGTCCGCGCGGCGGCCCAGGGCTCCCTCGCGATGATGGCCCGCGGCGGCGTCACCACCGCCATGGACCACCACTACGTCTTCCCGCACGGCTCCGGCGACCTGTCCGGCGCGATCATCGGCGCCGCCCGCGACATGGGCGTCCGCTTCACCCTCGCCCGCGGCTCCATGGACCGCAGCGAGAAGGACGGCGGCCTGCCCCCGGACTTCGCCGTGGAGAGCCTCGACGGCGCGCTCGCCGCCACCGAGGAGACCGTGCGACGGCACCACGACCCCTCCTTCGACGCCATGACCCAGGTCGCCGTCGCGCCCTGCTCGCCCTTCTCCGTCTCCACCGAACTGATGCGCGACGGAGCCCAATTGGCCCGCCGCCTCGGCGTACGGCTCCACACCCACGGCTCGGAGACCGTGGAGGAGGAGAAGTTCTGCCACGAACTGTTCGGCATGGGCCCCACCGACTACTTCGAGTCCACCGGCTGGCTCGGCGAGGACGTGTGGATGGCGCACTGCGTCCACATGAACGACTCCGACATCGCCGCCTTCGCCCGCACCGGGACCGGCGTCGCGCACTGCCCCTCCTCCAACGCCCGCCTCGCCGCCGGCATCGCCCGCGTCCCCGACATGCTCGCGGCCGGTGTCCCCGTCGGCCTCGGCGTCGACGGCACCGCCTCCAACGAGTCCGGCGAACTCCACACCGAGCTGCGCAACGCCCTCCTCGTCAACCGCCTCGGCGCCCACAAGGAGGCCGCCCTGAACGCCCGGCAGGCGCTGCGCCTGGGCACCTACGGCGGCGCCCAGGTCCTGGGCCGGGCCGCGGAGACCGGCTCCCTGGAGCCCGGCAAGCTCGCCGACCTGGTGCTGTGGAAGCTGGACACGCTCGCCCACGCCTCCATCGCCGACCCGGTGACCGCGCTGGTCTTCGGCGCCGCCGCCCCCGTCACCGCCTCCTTCGTGGACGGCCGGCAGATCGTCGAGGACGGGCGGCTGCTCACGGCCGACGAGGACGCCATCGCCCGCGCCACGCGGGACGAGGCCCAGCGCCTGGCGCGGATCGCCGCCGAGGCCTGACCACCCGGATACTCCGGCCGGGAGGGACGGCTCCCGGCCGGCGGCCGTGGACCCGAGCGGGGACCACGGCGGTCGTCTCCGGGGCGCGCGTGCACGCGTGCGCCCCGGAACGGCCACTACCGTCCGCCGCGCGTCCGGTCCCTCCCCCGAGCTCTCGACTCCGCTCGAGCAGGGAGGTACCCCCAGCCCACCCGCACCACCTCCCTGACACCCACGGTGGCCCTCGGGCTCAGCCGTGTAACCGACCGGAGGGACGCCGCCGTGGCCGACCACCCCGTTGACGAGAAACTCCCCGCGCTCAAGATGGCGACGACCGGCCTGCAACACGTGGCCGCCATGTACGCGGGCGTCGTCGCCCCGCCCCTGATCGTCGGCGCGGCCATCGGCCTCACCGCCACCGACCTGACCTTCCTCACCGGCGCCTGCCTGTTCACCGCAGGCCTCGCCACCTTCCTGCAGACCCTCGGCATCTGGAAGATCGGCGCCCGGCTGCCGTTCGTCAACGGTGTCACCTTCGCCGGTGTCGCTCCGATGACCGCGATCGTCGCCTCCACCGAGGACAAGTCCGCCGCCCTGCCGATCATCTTCGGCGCGGTCATCGTCGCCGGACTCCTGGGCTTCCTCGCCGCTCCCGTCTTCTGCAAGGCGGTTCGCTTCTTCCCGCCGGTGGTCACCGGCACGGTCATCACCCTGATCGGCATATCGCTGCTCCCGGTCGCCTTCGGCTGGGCGCAGGGCGCGAACCCGGCCGCACACGACTACGGTTCGGCGACCAACCTGGGGCTGGCCGCCGTCACGCTGCTGATCGTGCTGCTCCTGCGCCGCTTCACCACCGGCTTCGTCAAGCAGATCGCCGTGCTGCTCGGTCTGGTGATCGGCACGCTGATCGCGATCCCGTTCGGAGCCACGGACTTCGGTCCCGTCACGGACGCGGCCGTCATCGGCTTCCCGACCCCGTTCCACTTCGGCGCCCCGCAGTTCCAGCTCGCCGCGATCATCTCGATGTGTGTGGTGATGGTGGTGTCGATGACCGAGTCGACCGCCGACATGCTGGCGCTGGGCGAGATCGTCGACCGCCCGGCCGACGAGAGGACCATCGCGGCCGGCCTGCGCGCCGACACCCTCGGCTCCGCGATCAGCCCCCTCTTCAACGGCTTCATGTGCAGCGCCTTCGCACAGAACATCGGCCTGGTCGCCATGACGAAGATCCGCAGCCGGTACGTCGTCGCCGCCGGCGGCGGGTTCCTGGTGCTGATGGGCCTGTGCCCGATGGCGGCCTCGCTGATCGCCGTCGTACCCCGCCCGGTGCTCGGCGGGGCGGGCGTGGTCCTGTTCGGCTCGGTTGCCGCCAGCGGCATCCAGACCCTGGTCCGGGCCGCCCTGGACAAGGACAACAACGTCCTGATCGTGGCGGTCTCCCTGGCCGTCGGCATCATCCCCATCACGGCCCCGGAGTTCTACCACTCCTTCCCGGAGACGGCCCGGATCGTCCTGGACTCGGGCATCTCGACGGGCTGTGTGGCGGCCGTGCTGCTCAACCTGGTCTTCAACCACCTGGGCGGGGGCGGCCGGGACGCACACGAGGTGACCCACCCGATGGAGGCGGGCGAGGAACTCACGGGCGCTCCCAGGACCCCGGCCGCGCCCTGACCCCACCGGACTCCGCTCAGGCTTCTGCCCCGGTCAACCGATCGTTGACCGGGGGCCAGGGGGCCAGGGGGCCAGGGGGCCAGGGGCGAGGGGGCGAGGGGAAGACGTGCCGATGAACTCGCCGCCCCCGCGGCGGACATGACGATCCGGCGGGACGCCGCCTAGAGACCGAACATCCCCGGATCAGCCGCCAGCTTCCTGAAGACCCCGGCGGGATCGGCGACCAGCTTGCGTTTCTCGAGGTCCAGGATCCCGCCGACCGCCGTGATCTCGGCGGCCACCGTGCCGTCGGCCTTCAGCACGGTCTGCTCGATCCGGAACGTCTTGCCGCCGCCCCACTCGAAGCGGCAGGTCACCTCGGCCTCGTCGCCCGCGAGCAGCTCGCGTTTGTAGCGGATGGTCGTCTCCAGGGCGACCGGGCCCACGCCGCTGCCGAAGAGCGCGGACTGGCTGATCCCCGCGGCCCGGAGCAGCGACCAGCGGGCGTGCTCCGCGTAGTTCAGGTAGACCGCCTGGTTGAGGTGCCCCTGCACGTCCGTCTCGTATCCACGGACGGTCACAGGGACGGAAAACGGCTCGCTCACGGCTTCCCCTTCGGATACTCGTGCCCTGCCCAACGATCCACCGATCTTGGCATGCCCATCACGCCCGGCGCGGGGAAGCCAGCAGATACCGGCCCCCGGTGCGCGGCTCACGATGCTCGCTCACCTGCCAGCCCGCGCCTTCCAGGGTGGCCGCGCAGGCCCGCAGCGCCTCGCCGTCCACCTCGTGCACGGCGACGGCCTCCGGCTGCGGGGTCTCCCGCACGCGGTACCCCCCGCCCTGCTGCCCCGCAGGGTGGTGCCCGGCGGCCTCCAGGGCCAGCGCGGCGGCCTGCGCCAGATGCGCACGCTCCCAGCCGCACGGCCGGTCCACAGCCTGGTCCGGGTTGGTCATGCGGCGCAGCTCCACCAGCCCCTGCCAGGCGCTGTGCACCTCGCGGCGCCGGGCGGGCCCGGCCTCGGTCGCGCCCTCCTCACCGCCGACGCGCGCGGCGAACACGCCCGTCGGCGCGGGGGCCTCTCCGGTGGGCTCGGGGGCCCGGGTGATGCCCTGCCGCACCCGGTGCCCCTCCGGGGTCAGGAAGTGGTCGTGCGGCGGCCGGGGGTGACGGAAGGCGAGGCCCCGCTTCACCAGTGCTGTGAGCTGCGACTCCGTGCCCCTCAGGCGCCCGGTGACGGGGTCGGCGGCGTCGATGACCCGCCGCTGCGCGGCGGTCGGCGGTCGGGTCACGGCGTGCTCCTCTCCGGCCTCGGACAGGCCCCGGGGCCACTGGCCCCACCTGCTCGAAGGCTACGACCCGCCACTGACAACCGCGCCGGTCACCGCCCGGCCCCCTCTTGCCGGTACCCGCCGAGGAACCGCCCGATCCGGCCGATCGCCGCCTCCAGGTCGTCCGCGTGCGGCAGGGTCAGGATGCGGAAGTGGTCCGGGGCCGGCCAGTTGAAGCCCGTGCCCTGGACCACCTGGATCTTCTCCCGCAGCAGCAGGTCCAGGACGAACCGCTCGTCGTCGTGGATCTTGTGCACCTTGGGGTCGAGCCGCGGGAAGGCGTACAGCGCGCCCTTGGGCTTCACGCAGGTCACGCCGGGGATCTCGTTGAGCATCCGCCACGCCACGTCCCGCTGCTCCAGCAGCCGGCCGCCGGGTGTGGTCAGCTCGCGGATGGACTGCCGGCCGCCGAGCGCGGCCTGGATGGCGTACTGGGCGGGTGCGTTGGCGCACAGTCGCATGGAGGCCAGCATGGTGAGGCCCTCCAGGTAGTCCTTCGCGTGCTGCCTCGGGCCCGTGACCACCAGCCAGCCGGAGCGGAAGCCCGCCACGCGGTAGGTCTTGGACAGGCCGCAGAAGGTGAGGACCACCAGGTCGGGGGCGAGCGCGGCGGCCGAGTGGTGCACGGCGTCGTCGTAGAGGATCTGGTCGTAGATCTCGTCGGCGAAGACCATGAGGCCGTGCCGCCGGGCGAGGTCGAGGATGCCCTCGACGATCTCCTTCGGGTAGACCGCGCCGGTGGGGTTGTTCGGGTTGATGATCACGACCGCCTTCGTCCGGTCGGTGATCTTCGACGCCATGTCGTCGAGGTCGGGGTACCAGTCGGCCTGCTCGTCGCACAGGTAGTGGACCGCCTTGCCGCCCGCGAGGGTCGTCACCGCCGTCCAGAGGGGGAAGTCCGGGGCGGGGACGAGGACCTCGTCGCCGTCCTCGACGAGCGCCTGCACGGCCATCGACACCAGCTCCGAGACGCCGTTGCCGAGGAAGACGTCGTCGACGCCGACCTCCAGGCCGAGGGTCTGGTAGCGCTGGGCGACCGCGCGGCGGGCGGAGAGGATGCCGCGCGAGTCGGTGTAGCCGTGCGCCTGCGGCAGCATCCGGATCATGTCCTGGAGGATCTCCTCCGGCGCCTCGAACCCGAAGAGCGCGGGGTTGCCGGTGTTCAGGCGCAGCACGCTGTGCCCCGCCTCCTCCAGCGCGTCGGCGTGCTCTATCACCGGGCCGCGGATCTCGTAACAGACCTCGCTCAGCTTGCTCGACTGCCGGAACTCCATGCGCTGCTTCCCCTCTGGCGACTGGTGCTGCTTGGTTTTACCAAGTAGTCGCTTGGAAAGTCCAACAAGTTGTCTAGACTGCGTCGCATGCCACCTCGCCGAAGCTACGACCAGTACTGCTCCGCCGCCCGTGCCCTCGACCTGGTCGGCGACCGCTGGACCCTGCTGATCGTCCGTGAGCTCCTCGCCGGTCCCCGCCGCTACACCGACCTGCACGCGGATCTGCCCGGCGTCAGCACGGACGTACTCGCCTCGCGCCTGAAGGACATGGAGCGCGACGGCCTCGCGACCCGGCGCCGGCTGCCGCCGCCCGGTGCGGCGTACGTGTACGAAGTCACCCCGCGCGGGAGGGAGTTGCTTCCCGTGTTGCAGGCGCTGGGGGAGTGGGGCCAGGCGGAGCTCGGGCAGCGCCGGCCGACGGACGCGGTGCGGGCGCACTGGTTCGCCCTGCCCCTGCTGCGCCTGCTGGACGGTGCGGGTCTCGTCGAAGTCCGCTTGGAGGAAGGCCTGTTCCATCTGTACGCCGGCGCCGAGGAGGGGCCCCTGTACGGTGACGGGCCCGCACCCCGTGAGCCGGACACGCGGCTCGTCCTGGACACCGCCACGTGCACGGCCGTCGCCCGCGGTGAGCTGAGCCTCCGCCACGCCGTGCGGGAGGGCCGGGTGGCGGTGAGCGGCGACGGCCCCGTCGCCAAGGCGCTGCGCGAGGCATGACGGAAAGCCCGCCGGTGGCGGGCCTTCCGCAGGTCGATGAGCGAGGCCGGCCGGACCGAAGGCGGATCAGGCCAGACCGGCCAGACCGGCCAGACCGGTCGGACCGAGTGAGGTCGGCCGGACCGGTGCGACCGACGGCGGATCGGGTGAGGTCGGCCGGACCGGTGCGACCGACGGCGGATCGGGTGAGGTCGGCCGGACCGGTGCGACCGACGGCGGATCGGGTGAGGTCGGCCGGACCGGTGCGACCGACGGCGGATCGGGTGAGGTCGGCCGGACCGGTGCGACCGACGGCGGATCGGGTGAGGTCGGCCGGACCGGTGCGACCGACGGCGGATCGGGTGAGGTCGCCCGGACCGGTGCGACCGAAGGCGCGTCAGGTGAGGCCGGCCGGACCGAAGGTCGATCCGGTGAGGCCGGTCGGACCGAAGGGCGATCGGGTGAGGGTCCGTCAGGCGCCCGACGGCACCCGGGACGGCCGTCCCGTCCCGCGCGTCAGCGCGTACCCGCCGACACCCGCCAGCGCGGCCAGGATCCCGCCGGTCGCGGTCCACACCCACCGGTCCGACCACCAGCCCGACGCCCAGCCGTCCTCGGGTTCGAGACCGGCCAGCACCGCCGCGTCCTCCCGCTCCTGCCCGGGCTTGGCGGCGGCCCCCGGCACCAGCGGCTCGGCGAGCGAGCCGTCCACCGCCGCGGAACCGCCGATCTCCTTGGACTCCACCCGCACCTCACTGCCGACCGGGAGACCGAGGTCGGCGGTGGCGACACCGGTGGCCGTCAGCCGCACGTAGTACGTGCCCGGCAGCGGGTCGTTCGCCCACGGCTCCGACCAGGCGCGGACCGTGCGCAGGACGCAGGCCAGCTCCACGGAGGACGTGCCCGCCGCCGCGGTGCGCGTCTGCGCCCCGTACTGGCAGGCCTGACGGCGGCGCAGACCGTCGTAGACGTCGAGCTGCCAGGTCTGGGAGCCGTGGGTCTGCGGCAGCTTCACCGTCGCCTCGACCGTGGGACGCTGTCCGGTGTCGGCCGGGAACGACCAGTACAGATAGTCGCCCGTGGAGCCGCTCGCCGTGGCCGACTGCCCCTGCTCGATCTCCGTCGCCGTACGGAACGACGTGCCGGCCCGTGTGGGGGCCGATGCGCCGTCCTGCGACGGGCTCGGCGAGGCGTCGGCAGCCGCCGGGGCGACCGCCACCCCGAGGGTCAGCAGCGCCGCACTCAACGCTCGTACCATTCGCATCAGTTGGTCCTCCAGACCGCGAACCGCCAGCGCGACAGCCAGCCCCAGACGAGACCGGCGAGGAAGCCGGCGAGGATCAGCACACCGAGCAGCCACCAGCCGCGGCCGAGACCGAAGGCGGCCACATCGCCCGCCTGGCTCGGGGCGTCCACGACGTCCACCGTCAGCTCCAGCGGCAGACCGGGCGTGGTCTTCACGCCCGGGGCCGCCGAGAAGGAGTGCGCGACGGCGAGGCAGACCGCCTCGGCGGGGGCGTCCTCGTCGTCGCTCTCGGCCTTCGGGTAGCGCAGACCCGTCGAGATGACGTCCGTACGGCCGGTGCCCGCCGCCTCGCCGCGCACGATCTCGCGGCCCTTCGACGTCACGGCCCGCAGCAGAACGCCGTAGCCGGGGTTCACCGCACGGTCCGCGGCGACGCTCACCGAGGCGCGCAGCTCCTGACCCGGCCGCACGTCCACCCGGTACCAGCGCTGCTGCCCGAACTCCTCGCGGTCGGTGTACAGGCCCGACTTCAGCGTCGGCGCCCCGGCGCACCGGTCGGCACCCCGCGCCGGCACCGGCGTCACCACCGGATCGGCCGCCCGGTCCACCAACTCGTTCACCCGGTCGGTGAGTTGGTCCTGGTGCTCGATCGAGGTGTACGTACCGCCGGTGGCCTCCGCGATGCAGCTCAGCTGCCGGCTCAGCTTGGCGGTCGGCACCAGGCCCAGCGTGTCGATGGTCAGGCCGATGCCCTTCGCCGCGATCTCGCGGGCCACCTCGCACGGGTCGAGCGGGGCGCAGGTGTCCTCGCCGTCGCTGATGAGCACGATGCGCTTGGAACCGTTGCCGCCGTCCAGGTCACCGGCCGCCTTCAGCAGGGCCGGACCGATCGGCGTCCAGCCCGTCGGGCGGAGCGTGGCGACGGCCGTCTTGGCCTCCGTGCGGTCGAGCGGACCGACCGGGTAGAGCTGCGCGGTGTCCTCGCAGCCCCTCTTCCGGTCGTCCCCCGGATAGTTCGCGCCGAGCGTGCGGATGCCGAGTTCGACCTCCTCGGGCGTCGCGTCGAGCACTTCGTTGAACGCCTGCTTCGCTGCGGCCATCCGCGACTGCCCGTCGATGTCCCGGGCCCGCATCGAGCCGCTCACATCGAGGACGAGGTCGACCTTGGGAGCGTCCTGGCCCGTGGGTTCTCCGGCGGCCGCCCCGGCCGGGAAGGCGAGCCCGGCCGTCAGCGCGGCGAGCAGGGCACAGACCCCTGCCGCCAGCCGTGTTCTTGTGATCATCGCCGGATCCTATTGATCACCCCGCTCCGGCTCCAAAACGAAGGTCAGTGCAGCGGATTGGGGAGTTCCGCCCACTGGTCCCCGGGGGTGCGGGGCGAGAGCCGCATCAGCGTCAGCGCCTTCGTGGGCAGGGGATGCGCGCACAGGGCCGCGAGATCGGGGCTGCGCGGCAGATCCCGCACCGCCGTCTCCAGGGCCGCTCCCAGCACCGGGCCCGATCCGGCCGTGCCGGCCAGCGCGCCCGCCACCAGCGAGCCGAACAGCTTGCGGCGGAGCGCGCGTTCGTCGTCCGTGACCATGCGGGCGGGCAGTTCGGGCATCGTGATGCCGTGCCGGGCGAGGCGGGCCGGGCTGACACGGATGTCGGCCAGGTCGCGGTAGACGAGCCGCAGCGGATCACCCGCCGCCGAGAGGACCACCAAGAGGTTCTGGCCGTGCGCCTCCAGGGCCACGCCCAGCTCCAGCAGCCGCAGCCCGACCGTGAGGGCGAGCCGTGCGAAACCGGCCAGCCAGACGGGTGATCGGGGGAGGCCGGTGGTGGCGAGCGCCGCCACCGGCAGGACCCGCTCGCCGCTGCCCGCGTACGTCTGCGGCGACTCCCGCAGGACGGCCGCGAAGTCGGGGGAGCCGGCCGCCGCGCCCAGGGTGCGGGTGACGTGCAGCAGGCCGTCCGTGCGCGCCGCCGGTGTCCCCGCGAAATCCGACAGCACCGCCGACGCGGCCACCGAGGGCAGGGAGATGTCCCGCACCGAGGACGTCAGCCGGGCGCTCAGCGAGGTCTTCACGTGCGGCCCGCCGGGCAGGGCGAGCGTCCGCAGGGACATCAGCGGATGCGCGGGGCGCCGCTCCTCGCAGGTCCGCTTCAGCACATGCGCCGCCTGCCACGGATGCACCGGCAGCACCACCCGCCCCCCGTCCCGCAGTTCGCCCGGCCACACGCCCGTCACCAGGCACTCCTCCGCCCGGACCGGCACCAGCCCGAGCTCCACGACCGGCCGGTGCTCGGGCCCGTAGGCGAGTTGCTCGGCCACCGAGAAACCGGGCCGGGACCGGCAGGTCGGGTGGAACGGGTGCCCGTCGACGATCCGCTGCTCCCACTCCCAGTCGCTCTCGGGCCGGTCGTCCCCGCCGCCCTCCTGCCCCGCTCGGGACAGCGCCAACGAGGCCACGCTGTGCCCGAGTTCGGCGGCGAAGGAAGCGGAGTGCGGTACGGCGAGGTCCGTCATCAGCCGCGCCGGATCCTCGTACGCCGTCTGGTCGAGCCGTACGGCGGTGACGTGGGCGCCGGTCGCGTACGGGTCCGGCCGGGGGCCGTGCAACCGGCGACCGTCCGGCAGGAACAGCGTCAGCCCGTCCCCCGATCGCTCCCCGCGGGTGATCCAGGGCAGCGGATCATGGGCGAGACCGCGCCACAGCCGGGACAGCACGGCCGCCCGGGCGCCGGGCAGTTCGGCCTCGTACCGCGGCAGCAGGCCGGGCCGTACGACGGACAGCTCGTCGGCGACCTCGGTCTCGGCGGTGGGGGGACGGTGCACGGGCGGGCTCCTCGGGTACGAATAGGGGCGTCACAGCGGAATGGCGACGACCGACATACTGATCATCTCCGCCCGGAACGCTGGAAGGACCGTAGGGACGAGTGGAACGCGTGGACCTCATGCCCCCGCCCGCCGACGACGACTCGGCCCACGGCGACTGCGCCCACGGCGAAAGCGCGGCCCACGGCGCCCTCGCCGACGCCTGTGCCGCCGTACCCCTGCTGAACTGCCTGCTGCGGGAGGTGGCCCGGCCGGTGCGCCGGGAGGGCGCACACCGCGTCTACCGGCTGCCCGGCGGGGACCGCCTGCTGCGGGTGCGCGGGACACGGCGGCCCGCCGAACCGGAAGCGTGGGCGGCGGGCGCCTGGCACCGCCTCGGCCACACCGAACTGGTCAAGCTCGTCGCCGAGGAACTGCGCCGGCACACCGGGCTGTCCAACCACGAACTGCCCGCCGAGATGCTCGACAGCCGCGACGCCGTGGCCGCCCTGCTCGCCGCCCGGGCCCGGGCCACCCCGCCCGGCGACCTCTACCTGCGCTCCGAGCAGTCCCTCCTGACCGGGCACACCCACCACCCCGCCCCCAAGGCGCGCGGTGGCGGCCCCGCCGCCGGGTGGCTGCCGTACGCGCCCGAGGCGTACGCCCGCTTCCCGGTGGCCCTGCTCGGCCTGCGGGAGGACGCCGTCGTAGAGGAGGGCGACACCTCCGCCCTCGACGCCCTCGGCACGGCCCCGCCCGGCTACCGCCTGCTCCCGGCCCACCCCTGGCAGCTGGACCTGGCCGGTCCCGAGCTCGCCGCCGCCTTCGCCGACGGCAGGCTCGTCCGGCTCGGCACGACCGCCTTCGACACCTGGCCCACGGCCGCGATCCGTACCCTCTACACGCCCGAGCACGACCTGTTCCTGAAGTTCAGCCTGGACGTGCGCATCACCAACGACATCCGCCGCCTGTGGCGCCACGACCTGCTCGCCCTGCGTCGGACCGACGCGGCCGTCCGCTCCGCCTTCGAGACGTTCGACGGGCCCCCGGCATGGCTCGGCGACCGCGGATACCGCACCGCCGGCTTCGCCTTCGAGGCCCTGGCCGTCCTCGTCCGCGACGGCTTCGGCGGCCGTCTCCTGCCCGGCGCGACCCCGCTGCTCGCCGCCGGTCTCGTCGAGGGCTTCGACGGCAGTCCGCTCGACCGCGCCCCCGACCCCGGGGCCTGGTGGGCGGCGTACCTGGCGCAGGTGGTGCCCCCGGCCCTGACGGCGTTCGCCGAGCACGGTGTCGTCATCGAGGCTCACCTCCAGAACACCCTGGTCGCGGTGGACGCCGACGGCCTGCCGGTGCAGGCGCTGTACCGGGACGCCGAGGGCGTGAAGCTGCTGCCGGACGTGTCCCGGCAGGCCGGCTGGGAGCGGCTCGTGTACTGCCTGGTCGTCAACCACCTCCTGGAGATCGCCGGCGCCCTCGCCGAACGCCACCCCGGCTTCGACCCCTGGCCCGCCGCGCGCCGCGCACTCGCCCGTCACGACCTCCCCGAGATCGCCGCCCTGCTCACCTCACCGACCCTGCCCGCCAAGACCAACCTGCTGCTGCGCTGGACGGGTGCGGACGGCGCCGACGCCCGCTACCGGCCGCTGCCCAACCCGCTCGGGGAGGGGACCTGACCCGCGGGACCCGGGCGCCCGCGTGACATGATCATCACGACACGCACAGAGGGAGGGCGCGACATGTCCGCGACGCCGGACGCGGGGGTTCCCTGCCGCATCGTCGTCTGCCGGGACTGCTGCTGCGGCAGCCGCAAGATCAGAGGCGTCGATCACGCCGCCCAGACCGAGCGCCTGCGCGAGGCGGCGCCGGTGCGCGTCTCCGACTGCCTCGACGTCTGCGACCAGGCCAACGTCATCGTCGTCCAGCCGTCCGCCGCGGGCCGGGCCGCCGGAGGCCGGCCGGTGTGGCTGGGCCTGGTCAACGACCCGGCGGCCACCGAGGACGTCGTCTCCTGGGTCCGGGAGGGCGGGCCCGGCGTCGCGCCGGTGCCCGACATCCTGGGCCTGTACGTCTTCACCCCGCACACCAGGCGAGGCGCCGGCTCCTCATGACCCGGTCGCCGGCACGCACAGCACCGGCACGCTCGACAGGTGCAGCAGCTTGTGCGGGGTCGAGCCCAGCAGCGCTCCGCGCACCGGGCTCTCGCCCCACGTACCCACCACGATGACCCTGGCCGCGTGGCGTGCCGCGGCGTCGAGGAGCGCCTGCGCGGGCCGCTCTTCGATGAGCTCCACCGACGTCCGCACCCCGGCCTCGTCGGCCACCCGGACCGCACGGCCGAGCGCGGTGCTGCCCGCCTCGCGGACGGCCTCGTGATGGGCGCCGTACTCCTCGCCCGTGACGCCGGGGGCGGCGACGCCGTAGACGATCACCAGCGGTTCGTCGTACGCCGCCGCCACCTCGATGGCCACACGCAGGGCGCTCAGGGCGCCCGGGGACTCGTCGAAGCCGAGGACCACCGACATCTTCAGGACTCCTTGCCGTCGACGAGGTGCGGGTCGACCACGCTCGGGTGTTCCGACCAGAAGGCGGGCGCCCTCAGCCGCCGCACGATCATGAGGACGACGCCCACGACGAGGATGCCGATCCCGATGACGAGCGGCGGCCCGAGCCCGAACCAGGAGACGCCGCTGTAGGAGTTCTCGGGATCGGACATGTCCGCCACGGATTCCACCAGCAGCCACGCCAGCAGCCCCGCACCGATCAGCGGGCCGAGACCGATCAGGAAGAAGGTGCGGACACTGCGGGTGAGTTGGCGGCGGTAGTAGACCGCACAGGCGAGTCCCGTGAGCGCGTAGTAGAAGGCGATCAGCAGGGACAGCGCCGTGAGGGAGTCGAAGAGGGCGTTCTCACTGGCGTGGTAGAGGACGAGGTACCAGGCGATGGCGATGCCGGCGACCCACCAGGTGCTCACGTCGGGGGTGCGGAAGCGCGGGTGGATGCGGGCGAAATGAGCGGGCAGGGCGTGCCGGCGTGCCATGGACAGGCCCGTGCGCGACGCCGGGATGATCGTCGTCTGGGTGGAGGCGAGCGCGGACGTCGAGACCGCCAGCAGTACGACCCAGTCCCAGCCGCCCATGGCCTCCTCGGCGAGCAGGGCGAAGATGAACTCCTCCTCCGCCGCGTTCTCGGCGAGGAAGTCGGTACCGGCGTAGGCCACGACCGCGAAGGCGACCGCGAGATAGGTCACCAGCAGCAACACCGTCGACCAGACGGCCGCCCTGCCGGGGGCGGTGGCGGAGTTCTCCACCTCCTCGGTGAGGTTGACCGCCGATTCCCACCCCCAGTAGATGAACACGCCCAGCAGCAGGGCGGCGGTCAGTGACGCCCCGCCGGCCCCGAACGGATCGAGCCAGCCGAACTCCGGATCGACGGCGTCGAGGGTGCCCGTGCCGGCGTGGACGCGGTAGAGCGCCACCACGGCGAAGGCGAGCAGACAGACGACCTGCGCCAGGATGAGGACGTTCTGCACCTTGGCCGACACCTCGGTGCCGATCACGCAGACGGCCGTCATCACCAGGATGAGCAGCACCGTCAGCACCTGCCGCACCGCGTCGTCGTCGGCCCAGCCGTCCAGGCCGACGGCGAGCAGGAAGAACGTCACGGCGACGTCCGCGAGCGACCCGACGACCAGGACGCCGGTCATCGTGATGGCCCAGCCGCCGAGCCAGCCCGCCCACGGCCCCATGGCGCGGGTGACCCAGGAGAACGTCGTGCCGCAGTCCTGGTCGACCTTGTTGAGGTAGTAGAACGCCGACGCGATCAGCAGCATGGGCACGAACGACGCGAGCATCACCCCGGGGGCGTGGATGCCCACCAGCGCCACGATCGGGCCGATGACCGCCGCCACGGAGTACGCGGGGGAGGTCGCGTTGAGGCCGATGACCAACGCGTCGACGAACCCGATCGCACCCGGCTTCAGGCTCGCTGCCGGGGGCGGGCCCGGGTCAGTGATGTCCTTTTCGGCCATGCTCCCTCGCTCCCCGTGGGTGTGGATCCATACAACAGGGAGTCGCGGGGAGTTGTGGCTATTGATGCCCTTTCGGGAGGGTCATGTCGAACTCCGGCTCCGCACCAGCAGCCGCAGGAAGTACGGCGTGCCGATCACCGCCGTCATCAGGCCGGCGCCCAACTGGGCCGGGGCGATGACGGTGCGGCCGAGCAGGTCGGCCGTGCAGACGAGCGTGGCGCCCAGCAGGACGGCGACCGGCACGACCCGCACGTGCCGCCGGCCCACCAGGGCCCGGGCCGCGTGCGGCGCCACCAGGCCCACGAAGCCGATCGTGCCGGCCGAGGCGACGGCGGTCGCGGCGAGCAGCACACCCAGCACCAGGAACCCCAGCCTGGCCCGCGGCAGTCCGAGGCCGAGCAGCCGCGGGGTGTCCTCGTCCAGGGAGACGAGATCCAGTTCGGTGCGCCGGGCGAGCGCGACGACCAGGCCCAGCATCAGCACGAGTGCCACGGGCAGGACGTCCGCCGTGGTCCGCCCGTACGTCGAACCGGACAGCCAGGTCAGCGCCTTGGTGGCGTTGAACGGGTCGGTGAGCACGATGAGCAGGCTGATCAGGGCCGTGGTACCGGCGGCCATGCCGATGCCGACGAGGACTAGCCGGTTCTGCCGGTAACCGCCCCGGGCGGACAGCCCGAAGACGACGGCGGAGGCCAGCGCGGCACCCGCGAAGGCGGCACCCGCGATGCCCCAGGATCCGACGGCGGGCACGGTGGTGACCAGCAGGACGGCGCCCAGCGCCGCACCGCCGGAGACGCCCAGCACCCCGGGTTCCGCGAGGGGGTTGCGGGTCACGGCCTGCACCAGCGCACCGGCCAGGGCGAGGGAGGCGCCCGCGCACAGGGCCGCGAGCACGCGGGGCACGCGGGTGTCCAGGACGAACGAGACGGTCTGCCCGGCCCGCCCCTGGAGCCAGTTGGCGACATCGCCGAGCAGGAGCTTGGCGTCGCCCAGCAGGACGCCGGCCAGCGCGACACCGACGACTGCGGCGACGAGCGCGGACAGGGTGACGAGGAACGCCGTCCGGCTCGGGATGCGCAGCCGGTCGGGGGCGTCGGCCCCGGCGGTGTCCGGCAGCCGTAGGGCCGTCACCACCAGGAAGACGGCGCCGACCAGGCTGGTGACGATGCCCGTGGGGACGGCCACGGCCGTGTCCGCCGGGACGAGCGCGCGCAGCAGCACGTCCGAGCCGAGGACCAGTCCGGCACCGGCCAGACCGGCCACGGGCAGGACCGCCCGGGCACGGACGAAGCCCCGGAACCGGCGGGCGAGCGGACGGACCAGCGCGGGGGCGCACAGGCCGACGAAGCCGATGGGCCCGGCCAGTGTGACGGCCGCCGCGGACAGCAGCGCCGCCAGCACCACCACCGTGACGCGGGTGGCGTGCACCGGGACCCCCAGCCCGCGCGCGGCGTCGTCCCCGAGGGCCAGCGCGTCGACCCGGCGGGCGACCAGCAGCAGCCCGGCGAGCCCCACCAGGGCGACGGGGAGCATCTGCAGGACGCCGTCGAAGCCGTTCTGGCTGATGCTGCCCTGGTTCCACTGGTAGAGGCCCTCCGTCTGCTGCGGGAAGAGCAGGAGCAGCCCCTCCGTGATGGAGTTCAGGCCCAGTGCGAGCGCGGTACCGGCGAGAACCAGCCGTACGGTGCCCGTGCCGAGGCCGGACAGGGCGAGCACGACGGCGGCGGCCGCCAGCCCGCCCGCGAAGGCGACACCCGAGGAGGCGAGCAGCGGCAGGGAGACGCCGGTCGCGCCGACCAGCCCGAGCGCCAGGTACGAACCGGCGTTCACCGCGAGGGTGTCGGGCGAGGCCAGCACATTGCGGCTGACGGCCTGGAGGACCGCGCCGGCGATGCCGAGCACGACGCCGACGAGGATGCCGGCGGTCATCCGCGGCAGCCGGGAGGCGACGACCACGGACGCGTCGCCCGGATCGGCCTGCCCGGTCAGGGCCTTGAACACCTGTGTCGGCCCGACGGCGGCGGTGCCCTGGGTGACGTCGACGACGGCGAGGGCGGCGACGAGGAGGACGAGCCCGGCCGTCACCGCGGCCGCACCCGTCCGGGACGCGGCCGTCGGCGGGCGGGTGGCGGGGGGTGCTTCGGTGACGGCCACGACCGGCGCTACTTCGTCAGCGCGCCGACGAGGGCGTCGATGTACGCCTCCATCGACCGGGGACCGCCGAACATCCAGATGCCGTCGGGCAGCCGGTGCACCCGGTCCGCCTTCACGAACGGCAGGGAGGTCCACACGGCGTTCTTCTTCAGCTGCCCGGAGAACGGGTTGCTCGACTTGTCGTCGTCGTTGCCTATGTAGGCGAACCGCACGTCCTTCGGCAGGGCGGTGAGGCCCTCGACGTCGGTGGTGCCGAGACCGTAGGCCGGGTCGCCCTTGACCTTCCAGGCGTTCTTCAGGCCGAGCCGCTCGTTGACGGCGCCGATCAGGGAACCGCTGGTGAACGGGCGCAGGGACACCTGGTTGGAGGTGACGTAGCCGTCGGCGAAGGCGATGTCGGTGCCGTCCAGCTCTGCGTCGGCGAGGGCCTTCTTGCCCTCGGCGACCTTGGCCTCGAAGTTCTTCCGGGCCGTCTCGGCCTGGTCCGTGGTGCCGGTGGCCTCGGCGATCAGGTCGAGGTTCTCGAACATCTGCCCGATCTGGTCGGAGGCGTCGGCGGACTTCACCTCCAGCACCGGGGCGATCTTCCGCAGCTGCTTCACGGCCGCGTCCGGCAGGTCGGAGCTGGCCACGATGAGGTCGGGGGAGAGCGAGGCGACGGTGTCCATGCTCGGCTCGCCGCGCGTGCCGATGTCCTTCGGCTCGTTCTTCAGCGGGACGGCGCTGTCCCAGGTCTTGTAGCCCTTGACGTCGGCGACGCCCACGGGGTCGACGCCGAGGGTGATGAGGCTCTCGACCTCGTTCCACTCGGTGGCGACGACCTTCTTGGCGGGGCCGTCGAGTTCGACCTTCGCGCCGGTGGAGTCGGTGAGGCTGATGACCTCGGGGCTCTTCTTCTTCGAGCTGTCGGCGGCCGGCTCGGTGGTGCCGCAGGCGGCGAGGGTGAGCGCCGCGGCGGTGGTGGTGGCCGTGGTGAGCAGGAGACGTCTCATGAGGTGGTGCCGAGCCTTTCGCTCTTGGTGGTGCGGGTGTGGTGCCGGCCGATCGGGCGGGTCCGTATCCGGCCGGTGTGGGGGTCTGTGTCGACGTCGATCCGGATGCCGTAGACGGCGGTCAGCCGCTGCGGGGTCAGGACCTCCTCGGGCCGGCCGTCGGCGACGATCCGGCCCGCTTCGAGCAGCGTGATCCGGTCGGCGATGGCCGCCGCCTGGTCGAGGTCGTGCAGCACGACCCCGACGGCGATCCCGTGGTCGTCCGCCAAGTCGCGGACGAGGTCGAGAAGTTCGATCTGGTAGCGCAGGTCGAGATAGGTCGTCGGCTCGTCCAGCAGCAGCACGCCGGTCTCCTGAGCGAGACAGCTCGCGAGCCACACGCGCTGCAACTGCCCGCCGGACAGATGGTCCGCGCCCCGCTCGGCGAGGTCCGTCACCCCGGTGAGGGCGAGTGCCCGCTCGACGGCGGCCGGGGCGTCCGGATCCGGGCGGCCGAAGCGTCCCCGGTAGGGGTAGCGGCCGAACTCGACGAGATCCCGCACGGTCAGTCCGCTCGGCGTGGGGCGTCCCTGCGTCAGCAGGGCCACGTACCGCGCGAACTGCCGGGCGGTCAGGGCGAGACCGTCGGTGCCGGTGTCGATTTTGAGCTCGGCCCGGCGGGCCCGCTGCAGCCGGGCGATCGTCCGCAGCAGCGTCGACTTCCCGCTGCCGTTGGGACCGACCAGCACGGTCACCTCACCGGGCCGCAGCGTGATGGCCGCGTCGTGCACGACGTCGGTGCCGTCGTACGACACCGTCACGCCGGTGGCCGAGAGTTGATGCCCGCGCAGACGCGTCGCGCCGGCCGTTTCTTCACCTGATCTCACGCGGCGAAGGTTAGCCTAACCTAATATCGCCTTGACAAGGGGGTGCGGCGTACGGACCGGACCCCGGACCCCGGCCCGGGGTCCGGTCGCTCAGTCGCCGGTCGTCTTGTCCATCAGCGCGCTGTACGCCAGCTGCAGCGTGTCCGCCCCGGCCAGGGCGGCGAGTGTGCCCATGGCCGTGCGGGTCGCCCGGGGCCAGAGCAACTGGCCGGCGGTCAGCGTCGAGGCGACCCAGACACTCATGCAGAACGGGCACGTCGCGAGTTCGCCGACGGTGTGCTTGCCCTGCTCGGGCTGTGCCTCCTCGTGCAGCTCGGCGGGGCCCTGCGGCCCGACGTACCGGGTGAAGGGCGCCCGCAGCGGACTGGTCACCGCCGCCTTGCTGAGCAGTCGGCTGAGCCGGAAGGTGGCCACCGACGTCAGCACCACGTCCCACGGCTCGGGCCGCTCGGGCACCGGGCGCCCGCTGCGCCGCACCACCGTGGTCCAGGCCGCCGTGTACGCCGCGAAGCCCGCCATGGCCGCGAGGTAGCCGCCCAGTGGACGGTCGTGACCGGCCGCGTACGCGCGGCCGGTGCGCCGGAGCGCGCCGTGCAGTCGGCGCGCGATGCGGTGGTCAGCCATGGTCGCCGTGCCCATGGGCGGCCCCCGTTCCCGTGGTGTCGCCCCGCCCGGCCGGTTTCCGTCCGTTCCCCGAGGCCTTCCCGCCGTTCTGATGACGCAGGCGCACCTCGACATGGCCGTCGGTGATCCGTGTCTCGAAGGAGGGCTGGGGCGCGGTGGCCGGTCCGCGTACGTTCCAGCCGTCGGAGAGCCGGAAGACGCTGCCGTGCCAGGGGCACCGGACACACCCGTCGGCGACGGTGCCCTCGGACAGCGGTCCCGCGAGGTGGCTGCACCGCTCGGCCAGCGCGTGGATCTCCCCGCCGGTCTCGCGCACCACCAGCACCGGCACGTCGTCCACGCTGCGCCGCACCGGCTCACCGGCCGGGAACTCGTCGACGGTTCCGATCCGGTGCCAGCCCGCGGAGACGACGTTCGGGACCTCTTCGGCGTGATTGGCGCCGGAAGCCTGCCGGTAGGCGAGGTGGCCGCCCAGCATGCCGCCGAGCCCCACCGCCGTCAGTCCCAGGAAGCCGTACGTCCGGCCCGCCCCCTCGCGTCCCTTGGCCCGGCAGGCCAGCGAGGCGGCGTACAGACCCACGGCCGCCGTGTTGGACAGGGCGTGCACCAGCCCGACCCGCTGCTGGCGGGGGTGCAGCTCCGCCCAGTCCACCCAGCCGGAGACGGCCGCGGGCGCCGCCGCGCCCAGCCCGACCCCGATCAGCAGCCGCGACTCGCGGGAGCGGTCGGGGGACAGGTCCAGGACCGCCGCCGACAGCCAGCTCCCTATCGGCACCTGCACCAGCAGCGGGTGGACCGGGTGCCCCAGCCACCTGCCGTGCAGCAGGTCCCGGCCGCGCCCCAGGGGCAGGGCCCGCACGCCCTTGCGGAGTGTGTCGATCACCGCGTCGGCCCTGGGCTCGTGTTCCAGGCGGTCCAGCAACCACAGGATCCGGTTCTGCCGCATCACGCGGCGTCGTGGGGTTGCGCTCATGTTCGGCCGGGTCCCCACCGGCACCGACGGCAAACGGCACGGCGGCGCCGAAGAAAGGTGATCGAGTCGTCGAGCTCCCGGCCCGCCGCTCGAACCGGCGGCAGTACGGGCCGGGCCCGGACCCGAGGCCCTTCGCCCGCGGTCACGCCTGGTTACCATGGCCCCTTCGGACCCTGCCCTCCGTGGAGCCCTGGACCATGCTGAGAGAGGTCACCGCGACCCGCTACATCGAGCCCCTGCGCTCCGGCGGCTCCGTCCCCGGAATCGTCGAGGCCGACGACCTGGGCACGTACGTCGTGAAATTCACCGGCTCCGCGCAGGGCCGCAAAGCCCTCGTCGCCGAGGTGGTCGTGGGGGAACTGGCCCGGGCCCTCGGGCTGCGCTTCCCCGAGCTGGTCCTGGTGCACTTCGACCCGGCGATCGCGGAGCACGAACCGCACCAGGAGGTGCGCGACCTGCACGCGGCCAGCGCGGGCCTCAACCTCGGTATGGACCACCTGCCGGGCGCCCGGGACTTCACCCCGGAGATCGCCCGGGTCTTCCCCGTCGACCCGCTGGAGGCGGGGAGGGTCGTCTGGCTCGACGCCCTGACCGCCAACGTCGACCGCACGGTGCACAGTTCCAACCTCATGGTGTGGCCCACCCTCGGCGTCGCACCCCCGCGCCTGTGGCTGATCGACCACGGTGCCGCCCTGGTCTTCCACCACCGCTGGGACGCGAGCGACCCGCGCAAGGCCTACGACTTCCGGCACCACGCCCTGGGCCACTACGGGCCCGACGTCCGGGCCGCCGACGCCGAGCTGGCCCCCCGCGTCACCGAGGAGCTGCTGCGGCGGATCCTCGCGGAGGTCCCGGACGCCTGGCTCACCGACGAGCCGGGCTTCGCCACCGCCGACGAGGTGCGCGAGGCGTACGTGACCTACCTCCGCGCCCGCGCGCAGGCCTCCGGGGACTGGCTGCCCACCGGCTTCCCCACCCGGGAGGAGCTCGCCGCCGAGGAGGCCCTCCGGGCGGCGAGGAACCAGCAGGAACGCCCCGCGTGGCTCAAGCAGGTGCCCGATCTGCACGGCAAGCCCGCGGCCCGGCAGGATTGGTCGGTGCACCTCGGATGAGCGGACGTGTCGAGATCGAGTACTGCACCCGGTGCCGCTGGCTGCCACGCGCGGCCTGGCTGGCGCAGGAACTGCTCACGACTTTCGAGGCGGAGCTGACGGAACTCGCTCTGAAGCCGGGCACGGGCGGGGTGTTCGTCGTCCGCGTGGGCGACGAGGTCGTCTGGGACCGGCGCGAGCAGGGCTTCCCGGAGCCGACGGCCGTGAAGAAGGCCGTACGCGACCGAGTGGCCCCGGGCAAGACCCTGGGCCACTCGGAACGCTAGCGGTTCCGCCGCGCGGTCAGCCCTTGAGCTGCTCGTACGCCGGGAGCGTCAGGAAGTCGGCGTAGTCCTCGTCGAGGGACACCTTCAGCAGCAGGTCGTGCGCCTGCTGCCAGTTGCCGGCCGCGAAGGCCTTCTCGCCGATCTCCGCCCTGATGTCGGCGAGTTCCCCGGCGGCGACCTCGCGGGCCAGCTCGGCGGTGACCTGCTCGCCGTTGTCGAGGACGACCTCCGCGTTGATCCACTGCCAGATCTGGGAGCGGGAGATCTCGGCGGTGGCCGCGTCCTCCATCAGGTTGAAGATGGCGACCGCGCCGAGTCCGCGCAGCCAGGCCTCGATGTAACGGATGCCGACCTGCACGGCGTTGACCAGGCCCGCGTACGTGGGTTTGGCGTCCAGCGAGTCGATCGCGATCAGGTCGGCCGCCTCGACGTCGACGTCCTCGCGCAGCCGGTCCTTCTGGTGGGGCTTGTCGCCGAGGACCTTGTCGAAGGACTCCATGGCGATCGGCACCAGGTCGGGGTGGGCGACCCAGGAGCCGTCGAAACCGTCGTTCGCCTCACGGTCCTTGTCGGCGCGGACCTTCTCGAAGGCGACCTTGTTGACCTCGGCGTCCCGGCGCGAGGGGATGAACGCCGCCATGCCGCCGATGGCGTGCGCGCCGCGCTTGTGACAGGTGCGCACGAGGAGTTCGGTGTAGGCGCGCATGAACGGGGCCGTCATCGTCACCGCGTTGCGGTCCGGCAGGACGAACTTCGCTCCGCCGTCACGGAAGTTCTTGACGATGGAGAACAGGTAGTCCCAGCGGCCGGCGTTCAGCCCGGAGGCGTGGTCGCGCAGCTCGTAGAGGATCTCCTCCATCTCGTACGCGGCGGTGATCGTCTCGATGAGGACGGTCGCGCGGACGGTGCCCTGCGGGATGCCGCAGTACTCCTGCGCGAAGACGAACACCTCGTTCCAGAGGCGGGCCTCCAGGTGGGACTCCGTCTTCGGGAGGTAGAAGTACGGGCCCTTGCCGAGGTCCAGCAGGCGCTGGGCGTTGTGGAAGAAGTACAGGCCGAAGTCGACGAGGGCGCCGGGCACGGGGGTGCCGTCGGCGTCGACGAGGTGGCGCTCGTTCAGGTGCCAGCCGCGCGGGCGCATCACCACCGTGGCGAGCTCCTCGTCCGCCTTCAGGGCGTACGACTTGCCGGACCCCGGGTCGGTGAAGTCGATGTTCCGGGTGTAGGCGTCGCTCAGGTTGACCTGGCCCAAAACCACGTTCTCCCAGGTGGGCGCGGAAGCGTCCTCGAAGTCCGCGAGCCACACCCTGGCGCCCGAGTTGAGGGCGTTGACGGTCATCTTGCGGTCGGTGGGGCCGGTGATCTCGACCCGGCGGTCGTTCAGGGCCTCCGGGGCCGGGGCGACCTTCCAGGAGTCGTCGGCGCGGACGGCGGCGGTCTCCGGGAGGAAGTCGAGGGTGCAGGTGCGGGCGATCTCGGCGCGGCGCTCGGCGCGGCGGGCCAGGAGTTCGTCCCGCCGGGGCGTGAACCGCCGGTGCAGCTCGGCGACGAAGGCGAGCGCCGCTTCGGTGAGGACCTCCTCCTGCCGGGGCAGGGGCTCGGCGTCGACGATGGCCAGCGGGGACGGCGCTGGAGCGGACATGAACGGTCACTTCCTTCAGCGAGCTGTGAAGACGATCCGGCGTGCTCGGCACCGGGTGCCAGTCTTTCCGGATACGGCGTTCGGCGCCCGGAGAGCCGTCGGGCGCTTCTGATCAGTGGATACTAGTTTCCTCATGGTGGAAGTTCAATCATTTGTTGATGTCGAGAATCTCTGAGTCGAGGCAAGGTGGCGCTCCGTGCCACCCCGCTCACTCCAGGTGGGCCAGATCGGCTTCGGTGTCGATGTCGAAGGGCCGGGCGACGTCCCCGCACTCGACGAGGGCGATCGCCTGCCGGTGTTCCGCCAGGTAGGCCCGTGCCCCCCGGTCGCCGGTCGCGGTCGCGGCGATGCCCGGCCAGTGGGCGGCGCCGAACAGCACCGGATGGCCCCGCACGCCGCCGTACGCGGCCGACGCGAGGGACGCCTCCCCCTCGTACGCCGCGAGGACCCGGGCCACCGCCTCCGGTCCGATGCCGGGCTGGTCGACGAGCGACACCAACGCGGCCCGGGCGCCCGTGCCGGCGAGCGAGCCGAGCCCGGCGCGCAGCGATGTCCCCATGCCCTGCTCCCAGTCGGGGTTGTCGACAAGGACGCAGCCCGGCAGTGCGGCGCGTGCGCGCACGGCGTCGGCCTGTGCGCCCAGTACCACGTGGACGGTCGCACAGCCGCCCTCCCGCAGGATCCGCACCGCGTGCTCCACGAGCGGCCGTCCCCGGTGGGGGAGCAGCGCCTTGGGCCGTCCGCCGAGCCGCCGCCCGCCCCCGGCGGCGAGCAGCAGACCCGCGACCCCCCGCGCCCCGTCCGTCGTCTTCCGTGTCGTCATGACCCCTGCATACCCCACGCCCCGCACGCGGGTGCGACGGCGCGGGGTGCGGATCGGACAGGCGTGCGCCTCGGGCCAGAAAGTCACTCAGCGAAACAAGTCGATGACGCAATGGACTGGCGCCTGATGGCCCGCGTCGTTTACTGTCCCCGCACCGACGGACCGGGGTGACCGACCGGCCGGTGTGGGGGACTTCGTAGGGAAGGGCACGCGCACGGCGAGGTGCGAGGGGGAGGACTGTGTTGCGGAGCGTGGAGCAGAAGCGGCAGGGGTCTGTGACGGGCGGCGACGAGGACCCGCGCGTGACGGAGCTCTCCTGCGCCGTGTCCCGGTTGCGCCGCCGACTGGCCGCCCATCCCGGCGACTTCGCCGACCGGAGCATCGCCGAGGAGGAACTGGCCGCCCTGGCCGCCCTGGCCGCGGACGGCCTCCCCGAGATCCGCCGGCTGCGCCGCTCCCTGCTGCTGATCGTGGGGGCGATCGGCTCCGTGAGCGCGCTCTCCGCGGAGTTGACGGAGGTCCGGCGGGCGGTGGACCTCTTCGGAGGGCCGATGCGGGGCCAGGGCTAGGCCCCTTCTGATGGATCTCCGCGGCGTCGCGACGCCCGGCACGCTCCCCCGTTCTCGGCTTCGCTCG
>NZ_JASKMS010000013.1 GCF_030124145.1 Streptomyces sp. 378 | reverse complement strand
CTCCCGTTCGAGCGAAGCCGAGAACGGGGGAGCGTGCCGGGCGTCGCGACGCCGCGGAGATCCGTCAGAAGGGGCCTAGCGGGCCCCGAAGGTGCCGTAGGCGCAGGCGACGGCCGGGCCCTCATCACTTCTCGGACAGGGCGGCACGTCCCGTGGCACATCGGGGTCCGCGTTCTCCCGGACGTACGGCCCCCCGGGCTTCGTGGAGTCCTGCATCCACAGCGTCAGCGCGCCCGCGACCGCCACGACCAGCAGCCACACGATCACCGCCATGCGCCACACCCTGCCGCAGCGCTTCCCCGGTCCGCCCATGTCGCCCGCGCTAATCGATCAACCGTGCCGCCCGGGCCCGGAGGTAGCGCTGCTCGGGCGTGCTGAGGGTCTGGGCGGCCGCCGACTCGTACGCGGCCCGGGCGGCTGCGGGCTCACCGACACGCTCCAGGAGATGTCCTCGTACGGCGTCCAGGCGGTGGCCCCCCGACTCGTCGGCCAGGGCGTCCAGCTCGGCCAGCCCTGCACGCGGGCCGTGGACCATGGCGACGGCCACCACACGGTTCAGGCGTTCGACCGGGCCGGGGATCAGGCCGACCAGGACGTCGTACAGGCCCAGGATCTCGGCCCAGTCCGTGGCCTCGGGGGTGGGGGCCTCGTCGTGGACGGCGGCGATCGCGGCCCGCAGCTGGTACGGCCCGGGCCGGCCGCGGGACAGGGCCCGGGTGACCAGCGCGACGCCCTCCTCGATCGCGGCCCTGTCCCAGCGGTCCCGGTCCTGCTCGTCGAGGGGAATGAGCTCGCCGTGCGGTCCGCTGCGCGCCGCACGCCGGGCGTCGGTGAGCAGCATCAGGGCGAGAAGGCCCGCCGCCTCGCAGTCGTCGGGCAGCAGCCGGTGGACCGTGCGGGCCAGCCGCACGGCCTCGACGGCGAGGTCGCGGCGCTGGAGCGCGGCACCGGAGGTGGCCGTGTAGCCCTCGTTGAAGATCAGGTAGAGGGTCTGCAGCACGGACGGCAGCCGCTGCTCCCAGCGGTCGGGGCGGCCGAAGCGCACACCTCGCACCTTCTGCTTGGCCCGGCTGATGCGCTGCGCCATCGTCGCCTCCGGAACCAGATGGGCCCGGGCGATCTCCGCCGTGGTGAGACCGCCGACGGCACGCAGCGTGAGCGCGATCTGGGCGGGAGGCGTCAGGTCCGGATGGCAGCACAGGAACAGCAACGAGAGGGTGTCGTCCTCGCGGGGCGCCCGCTCCCCGGGCGGCGGCGCCGTGAAGGCGTCGCGGGGCGTGAGCGCCGCCACCCGTTCCTCGCGCTGCCGCCGGGCCTCCTCGCTGCGCAGGGCGTCGGTGAGCCGCCGGGCGGCGACCCTGATCAGCCAGCCGCGAGGGTTGCCGGGCACGCCCGCCGAGGGCCACTGCGCGGCCGCCGCGAGCAGCGCCTCCTGTACGGCGTCCTCGGCCGCGTCGAAGTGCCCGTACCGCCTGACCAGCGCGCCGAGGACCTGCGGTGCGTGGCGGCGCAGCAGGTCCTCGATCTCGGGTGCGTTCCTCACCAGCGTGTCCGTCGGTGCCGGCCGGTTCCTCAGATGTCCCCGGAACCGTCCATGATCGGGCGGATCACGACGGGGTAGTCGGGGGCGCCTGCCGGCTGGGGGCAGCCGGCGACCCGGGCGGCGATCTCCGTGACCCGCTCCAGGCTCTCGCACTCCAGGACCCAGTAGCCGGCCAGCAGCTCCTTGGTCTCGCTGTACGGCCCGTCGGTGATCACGGCCTTGCCGTCGTCACCGAGGGTGACACGCCGGGTCTGCGCCGGCTCGGCCAGGCCCTGCCCGTCGACGAGCTCGCCCGTCTCGGCCAGGTCGTCGTTGATGGCGCCCATGTAGGCGAACATGGTCTGGAGCTCCTCCTCGCTCCAGGCCGGGGAGTTCGCCGACGTCCTGCCGCGCATGGCTTCGTAGTCCGCCTGTGTGCCCTGCACCATGACCAGGTACTTCATCAGTCCGCTCCTTCGGCTCTCACCGCCCTGCCGGGCGGCTCTTCACAGGGGACGTCGGAGCCGGGCCGCGCATCTCGACACGCACTCAGGAGTTTTTCGGGACGTTTTCTCCGGGGAGCCGTCCGGGGCCGGGCCGTGGTGGGCGGGGCGGCGGGCCGTGCGGACTGGGCCCGCCGGGGAGCGCCGGCGGGCCGGGTGCCCTCACCGGGTCCGCCGCGGTGGGCGCCCTCTGTGTCGGAGGCGCCGCACTCGGGGTTGCGGCACGGTCCCGCCACCCATCGCGGGACCCATGCACCCAGCGTCTTGTGGCGCCGGACGACTGTTTCCACCGGCTGTCCGCAGGCCGGACAGACGTGTTGTTCGCTGCCCATGTCCTCAGGGTAGGCCGGTCGGCGGCTCAGCGCTTCCTGCTGTACGTGCGCACCAGCCCGCCGTTGCCGAAGGTGCGCACGGACTCCGGGGTAAGTCCGGGATCGCGACCCCGGAGCCGAACATCGGCATGCCCGAGCCGTACATCATGGGGTAGGTCTTGACGATGATCGACGATGATCTCGTCGATCTCGTCGAGCAGTTCACCGGCGACCTTCGAACCGCCGCACAGGTGGATGCCGAACTCGTTCTTTCCCACCTTCACTTCGGGACCGGCCCGACGAGATCCCAGGCGCGTGGGCCCTGCCGTTTGTATCAGCTACTCGGTCCGGTGCGGTCCGGGCTCGCGCCACATGGGCCACATCGCCGGGCCGTCGGGGAGGTCGAGGGCCGGGCCGGCCGGCTCGAACCCGAGGCGCTCGTACAGCTTGCGGCTGCGGGCGCTGCTGGCCTCCAGGTAAGCGGGCAGACCCTCGCGGTCGCAGCGGTCGAGGACCTCCTCGATGAGCGCGGTGCCGTGGCCCTCGCCCTGGCGGCCGGGGGCCACGCCGATCATCCACAGGTACTCGTGCGCCCGACCGGTGGGATGGACGGCGGCCGTCAGCCGGCCGATCATCTCGATGCGCTCGTTGTCCGGGTCGACGGTCTCCCGCACCTGGGCCGGGCCTTCGTCCTCTGCGTCACCGTCGTGGTCCTCACCCGCGGGCACGGAAAGCCACAATGCGCAGGCCGAGCCGTCCGCGGTGACGTCGATGCGGCCGGCCGCGAGCACGATGTCGGTGAAGGCGGCCATCAGCCCGGGGTGTTTGGCACGGCGGTCCTCCGCCCCGGGGAAGACCCAGCCACTCACGGGGTCGTCCTGGAACGCCTCGTCCAGAAGCCGGACGATCAGCTCCCTGTCCCCTTCGCCCGCTGTCCGGATGGCCACGCCCATGCCCCGCCCCTTCGCTCGTCCCGACGGGCGTCGATCGTAGGGCGGTTGGCCCACGCGCAGCGGTATACGCCCGATCTTGGCGGGATTCGATCGAACGTTTACCCAAACTCGACCAGTACGGGAAGGAGGCGGGCCCCGCACACCGTGGGGCAGTGCGGGACCCGCCGACCGGAGGCCGGTGACCGTGCGGGGTCAGGAGCCGCACGGCCCCGGCACTCCGGGGCTCTTCGCCCTTCGGTCGCCCGAAGGCCGTCACATACTTCCGCTCAACGGCCGGCCATCGTCTGCCGCCGCCCGACAACCGGTCGCCCGGCCATCACCGGCGCCCTTCGGCCGCTGCCGCCCGAACGGCGCCACCGGTCGTCAACTGGTGCGCCGGGTCACGAACTCGGCGAGGGCCAGCAGCCCGCCCGCCGCCTCCGGGTCCGGCACCGCGCGGGCCAGTTGCTGCATCGCCCGGGCCATCCGGTCGGCCGCCTGACCCTGTGCCCAGTCTCGGCCGCCCGCGCGCTCCACGGTCAGGGCGATGTGGTCCAGGTCCTCCTTCTGGCTGGGCCGTGCGTACAGTTCGGCGAGTTCGGCCGCCGCCGGGCTGCCGGAGGTGAAGGCCGCGACCACCGGCAGCGACTTCTTGCGGGCGGCCAGGTCGGCACCGACGGGCTTGCCGGTGCGGCGCGGGTCGCCCAATATGCCGATGACGTCGTCGATGAGCTGGAAGGCGAGCCCGGCCTCACGGCCGAACGCGTCCAGCGCCGCCACTTCCGCGTCCGAGGCTCCCCCGTACAGCCCGCCGATCGCGCAGGCGCCGCCGAGCAGGGCGCCGGTCTTGGCCTCTGCCATGGCGAGCACCTCATCGAGCGTGACCTCGGCCGGGCCACACCGCTCCAGGGCCGTGTCCGCGTGCTGCCCGGCGCACAGTTCGACCACACAGTCCGCGAGCCGGGCGGCGGCGGCCGGGGACGCCGGATGCGGGTCCTGCGCGAGCAGCCGCAGGGCCAGCGCCTGCAGGGTGTCTCCCGCGAGGATGGCGTCGGTGT
Source organism: Streptomyces sp. 378 (assembly GCF_030124145.1). GTDB lineage: Bacteria > Actinomycetota > Actinomycetes > Streptomycetales > Streptomycetaceae > Streptomyces. Next base: position 192,483 of record NZ_JASKMS010000013.1, on the reverse strand, counting down.
CGCCGAACACCGTCCAGGCGGTGGGCCGGTGCCGACGGGTGGTGTCACGGTCCATCACGTCGTCGTGCAACAGCGTGAAGTTGTGGATCAGCTCCACGGCCGCTGCCGCGCGAGCCGCCCCCGCCCGCGCCTCGGGCCCCCCGAGGGCGGCTGCCGCGGCGAGCACCAGCGCGGGCCGGATCGCTTTGCCGGAACCCTCGTCCGCGGGGGTCCCGTCGGCCTGCTCCCAGCCGAAGTGGTAGAGCGCGATCCGGCGCATCGGCCCGGGCAGCGAGCCGAGCACGGCCCGCAGCACCGGGCCGACCTCCGCCCGGGCCCGCTCCAGCAGCATGACCGCCTCGTGCCCTCCGACCGGCTCCGGCCCGTGGTCCGGCTGCGTGCCGGTGGCCCCCCACCTCTCCGCGGTCCCGGTCGCCTGCCGGGGCTCGGCGCCGCGCTGTCCACCCGGGACGGGCAGCGTCGTCTCCGTCCTGGACTCCGTGAGGGACTCACCCATGGGACCGCCTCGGAGAAGGAGCGGACGGTGGCGCTTCCGCTGCCGCTGGGCTCGCACCCCGAGGGTGTACCCGCCCTGACGGGCGGGAACACGGCCGGCATACCGGGAGCGTCACTGCCAGCGCCCGATCTCGACGTTCTCCAGGACGCCGAGCGCGTCCGGTACCAGCACCGCGGCCGAGTAGTAGGCCGTGACCAGGTACTTGATGATGGCCTGTTCGTTGATGCCCATGAAGCGCACCGACAGGCTCGGCTCGATCTCGTCCGGGATGCCGGAGGCGCGCAGGCCGATGACACCCTGGTCGGCCTCGCCGGTACGCAGAGCGATGATGGACGTCGTACGGGCGTCCGACACGGGGATCTTGTTGCACGGGAAGATCGGCACACCCCGCCAGGTGGGGATGCGGTTGCCGCCCATGTCGATGGTCTCGGGGACCAGTCCGCGCTTGTTGAGCTCGCGTCCGAACGCGGAGATGGCCCGCGGGTGCGCGAGGAGCATCTTGGTGCCGCGGCGCCTGCTGAGCAGTTCGTCCATGTCGTCCGGGCTGGGCACGCCGTCGTGCGGCTGGATCCGCTGGTCGTACTCGCAGTTGTGCAGCAGCCCGAAGTCGCGGTTGTTGACGAGCTCGTGCTCCTGGCGCTCCTTCAGCGCCTCGACGGTCAGCCGAATCTGCTGCTCGGTCTGGTTCATGGGCTGGTTGTAGAGGTCGGCCACGCGCGTGTGGATGCGCAGCACGGTCTGGGCGACGCTCAGTTCGTATTCACGGGGCCGGGCGTCGTAGTCGACGAAGGTGTGCGGGATGTCCGGCTCGCCGGAATGGCCGGAGGAGAGGTCGATCTCCTTCTCGCCGTACCTGTTGGAGCGTTGCGAGGGGATGGAGCGGAGCTGCTGGAGGTGTTCGCGCAGGGTGTCGGAGCGCTCGGCGATCTGCGCGAACTCCTGGCGGGGCAGCACGAGCACGGTGCACGAGGTGAGCGCGCGGGCCGTGTACTCCCAGATGGCGTCCTCGTTCAGCAGCGCGTCGTCGCCGAAGTAGGCGCCGTCGGCGAGGACTCCGAGGGACTCGTCTTCCCCGTACGGGCCCGTGCCGACCTTCTCCACCCTGCCGTGCGCCAGGAGGTACACCTCCTCGGACGCGCTGCCGAACGAGACGATGACCTCGCCCGCCGGGATCTCCCGCTGCTCACAGCGGCGGGCGATCTCGAAGAGCACCTCCTCGTCGTCGTACGACCGCAGTGCCGGCAACTCGCCCAGCTCCGCGGGGATGATCTCGACGCGGTCGCCGGTCTTCACGAACGTCAGCCGGCCGTCGCCCACGGCGTACGTCAGCCGCCGGTTCACCCGGTACGTACCACCCTGGATGTCGACCCACGGCAGCATCCGCAGCAGCCAGCGGGAGCTGATCTCCTGCATCTGTGGCACGGACTTGGTCGTGGTGGCCAGGTTCCGCGCGGCCGCCGTGCCGAGACTCTGCTGCGGCTTGGTCTGCTCCGTGCGGACCTCTTCGCCTACCGACATAGAGAACTGCCCTCCCGGTTGTGACCGACGCCCATATGCCTCGGGCACCGATGTGCACGGGCAAGCCTTCCTCACTCAACGTCGTGGTGCTATTACCCGAAAGAGCGGGAATGGATCTTCGCCCGACTGGGCAGAGGGGGCCCGTTCGCGGTTCGGCGGCGCACGCTTCCCGACGCCTCGACCGGGGCGTCCTTCCGTCGACAAGCGCGTCAGCCCCGAGCCTTCCTCCCACCTCACGGGTGACAATGGCTCGGTGACCAGCCCCGACATCCCAGGACTCGCCGCGCTCGGCCCCCGGCTGCCCTCGCCGGTGCAGGAGGTCGTGGACGACCGGTTCGAGCGGCGGGGCGTGCGGCTGCTGCTGAAGCGGGACGACCTGATCCACCCGGAGCTGATCGGCAACAAGTGGCGCAAGCTCGCGCCGAACCTGACCGCGGCGGCCGGCCGTACCGTCGTCACCTTCGGCGGCGCCTGGTCCAACCACCTGCGCGCCACGGCCGCGGCCGGCCGCCTGCTCGGTATCCCCACGGTCGGTGTCGTACGCGGCGACGAACTGGCCGGCCGGCCCCTCAATCCCTCACTGGCACGCTGCGCCGCCGACGGCATGCGGCTGCACTTCGTCGACAGGGCGACGTACCGGCGAACGTCCGAGCCGCGGACCCTGGCCGGCATCCTGCGCGCGGCGGACGCGGAAGGGGCGTACGTCGTCCCGGAGGGCGGCAGCAACGCCGAGGCCGTACGCGGCTGCCGGGCTCTCGGCGTCGAGCTGCGGGGCCGCGCCGAGGTCGTCGCGGTGGCCTGCGGCACCGGCGGCACGCTCGCGGGGCTGGCCGCCGGCCTCGCGCCCGGCCAGCGGGCCCTGGGCGTGCCGGTCCTCAAGGGCGGGTTCCTGGCCGCCGAGACGGAAGCCCTGCAGCGTGAGGCCTTCGGTGCCCGGCGCGGCGCCTGGAGCCTGGACGACCGTTTCCACGGCGGCGGCTACGCGCGCGTGCCCGCCGAGCTCGACACCTTCGCGGCGGACTTCGAGGACCGGCACCACCTGCCCGTCGAACGCCTGTATGTCGCCAAGCTGCTGTACGGACTCGTCGCCCTGGCCGGCGAAGGCGCCTTCCCCCGCGGGACGGCGGTCGCGGCCGTGGTCACCGGCCGCCCCTTCCCCTGAGGCGGCGCTCCGCCCTCACGCCGCTTCCCGGAAGGCCGCGGCCTCCTCCAGGTCCAGTTTGCGCAGCAGGGTGCGCAGCATCTCGTCGTCGATGTAGCGGCCGTCCCGGAGTCTGACGAACACCTCACGTTCGGCGCTGATCATCTCCCGAGACAGCCGCCGGTAGGTGTCGTCGACGGACTCGCCGGTGATCGGGTTGGCCTGCCCGAGCCGTTCCCAGACGGCGTTGCGACGGCGTTCCAGGACGGTGCGCAGCCGGTCGGCGAGCGGGGCGGGCAGGGCGTTGCGCTCGTCGGCGAGGAGTTCGTCCAGGCGCCTTTCGGCGGCCCGGGAGGCCTGCGCCTGGGCATTGGCCTCGGCAAGCGTCTCGCTCTGCGCGTCCCGCCCGGGGAACTTGAGCAGCCGGATCAGCGGGGGCAGGGTCAGGCCCTGCACGACCAGCGTCCCGATGACGGTCGTGAAGGTCAGGAAGAGGATGAGGTTGCGCTGCGGGAACGGTTCCTCGCCGTCGTGCAGGGTGAGCGGGATGGAGAAGGCGATCGCCAGCGAGACCACGCCCCGCATGCCGGCCCACGCGATGACGAACGGCCCCTTCCATGTCAGCGGCCCCTCCCGCTCCCGGATGCGCGCCGACATCAGGCGCGGCAGGAAGGTCGCCGGGTACACCCATACGAACCGGGCCGCGACGACCACCAGGAAGACGGCGACGGCGTACCACGCGGCCTCGACGCCCGCGTACTCGCCGAGGCCCCGGAGCACCACCGGCAGCTGCAGCCCGATCAGCGCGAACACCGCGGACTCCAGGACGAAGGCGACCATCTTCCACACCGCCTCCTCCTGCAGGCGCGTGGCGAAGTCGACCTCCCACGCGCGGTGTCCCAGGTAGAGCGCGACCACGACGACCGCGAGGACACCGGACGCATGCACTTGTTCGGCGACGGCGTACGCGACGAACGGGATCAGCAGGGAGAGCGTGTTCTGCGGCAGCGCTTCCTTCACGTGCGTGCGCAGCCAGTGGATCGGCGCCATCAGCACCAGTCCGACCCCGACGCCGCCGATCGCGGCGACCAGGAACTCGCCGATGCCGCCGGCCCAGGTGGCGCCCTCCCCGACGGCGGCGGCCAGCGCCACCCGGTAGGCGGTGATCGCGGTGGCGTCGTTGAGCAGGGACTCGCCCTGGAGGATCGTGGTGATCCGCGACGGCAGCCCGACCCGGCGGGCCACCGCCGTCGCCGCGACCGCGTCCGGGGGCGCCACCACCGCGCCGAAGACCAGGGCCGCGGTCAGCGGCAGGTTCGGCACGATCACGTACAGGGCCCAGCCGACGGCGAAGGTGGCGAACAGCACGTACCCGACGGACAGCATCGCGACCGGCCGCAGTTGCGCCCGCAGGCCGAGGTAGGAGCTGTCGATCGCGGCCGTGTGCAGCAGCGGAGGCAGGAGGAGCGGCAGGACGATGTGCGGGTCGAGCGTGTACTCCGGGACCCCGGGGACGTAGCTGACCGCGAGTCCCACGGCCACCAGCAGCAGTGGCGCCGGCACCGGGGTGCGCCGTGCGGCTGTGGCGATCGCCGCACTGCCCGCCACGAGCAGCAGCAGTGGCATCACGTCCATCGTTCTCGCCCGCCCTCATTTTCCGACGCGGTCTTCGGCCCGAGCGTCGTAACCTGGCAATCATGAAACAGTGCACGCACGCCGACGCGCTGCCGCACCCCGAGCCCGGCCCGCTCAGCGAGACGTGTCCGGAGTGCTTGGCGGAGGGCCTGGATCCGGTGCAGCTGCGGCTGTGCCTCAGCTGCGGTCACGTCGGCTGCTGCGACTCCTCGCCGGGGCGGCACTCGGCGGAGCATCATAAGGAGTCGGGTCACCCCGTGATGCGGACCCACGAACCCGGGGAGGCCTGGCGCTGGTGCTTCGTCGACCATGTCCTGGTGTGACGCGACGGGCCGCTGGCGCCGGACGGTTCGACCGTCTGACGTCTGGGTACGTCAACCCGGCGCGCGCTCTTCCCATTTGGGCCCGCCCAACCCCTAGACACGGAGCGTATCCACAGGTTTACTGTGAGTAACGACAGGGGTTGGGGTCCCGGGGACAGGATCGTCGAGAGCGCGATAGCGTCACCGCTGAACCACGTATCGCGTTACCCCCGGGGGGCGACCCTCGGCCCTGAAACGCTTGTACCACCATGGAGGTGAGGGTGTCCCAGATCGCAGGCGAGCCCGCGACCCAGGACTTCGTCGAAGTCCGGCTGCCGGCCGCGGGTGCCTACCTGTCGGTGCTGCGTACGGCCACGGCCGGTCTCGCGGCCCGTTTGGACTTCACCCTCGACGAGATCGAGGACTTGCGCATCGCGGTGGACGAGGCCTGCGCGATCCTGCTTCAGCAGGCCGTGCCCGGCTCGGTGCTCAGCTGTGTTTTCCGCCTCGTCGACGACTCGCTCGAGGTCACCGTCTCGGCACCGACCACGGATGGCCATGCCCCCTCGCGGGACACCTTCGCGTGGACCGTCCTGTCCGCTCTGGCGGGCAAGGTCTCCTCCGCCGTGGACAAGGACAAAACCGTTTCGATCAGCCTCTACAAACAGCGCGGCGCGGGACCCGGGCCGGCGTGAGGAGCGAGGACGGGCCGGTGCGGGACGAAGAGCGCGGCACACGAGAGCTGCCGGCCGAGGCCACGGGCACGAGCGGCCCGAGCAGTGCCCGGCGTATGGCGGACGGCATCGACGGCATCCCCGAGCAGGCCCGCCCGCATCCCGAGGACGACTCCGCGGGGGCCGTCCTCCCGGGCGGCGGGCGGGAGGGGGACGGTGCCGTGCGGAGCGCGCCTCCGGGCGGGGGCATCGCCGCATCCCCGGCCCAGGGGGGTCCCCCCACTCCCGCGGAGTCGAGAGTGGCGGAGGAGGCGAGGGCTCGGGGAAGGGCGACGGGCGGGACGATGAGCGAGCACGAGCGACACTCCGAGGATCAGGCGCCGCGCACGCACCACGCGCAGAATGCGCACCACGGCGCCACCGACCGCAGCGGGGCGCGCGAGATGTTCCTCAAGCTGCGCACCCTGAGCAGTGGCAGCCCGGAGTACGCGGAGTTGCGCAACCAGCTGGTCCGGATGCATCTGCCGCTCGTGGAGCATCTCGCCCGCCGCTTCCGCAACCGCGGCGAGCCGCTGGACGACCTCACCCAGGTCGCCACGATCGGCCTGATCAAGTCGGTGGACCGTTTCGACCCGGACCGCGGCGTGGAGTTTTCGACGTATGCGACCCCCACGGTCGTCGGCGAGATCAAACGGCACTTCCGCGACAAGGGCTGGGCGGTGCGCGTCCCGCGCCGGCTGCAGGAGCTGCGCCTGGCGCTGACGACGGCCACGGCCGAGCTCTCGCAGATGCACGGCCGCTCCCCCACGGTCCATGAGCTCGCCGAGAAGCTGGGGATCTCGGAGGAGGAGGTCCTGGAGGGCCTGGAGTCCGCCAACGCGTACTCCACGCTGTCCCTGGACGTCCCCGACACCGACGACGAGTCCCCGGCGGTCGCGGACACCCTCGGCGCCGAGGACGAGGCGCTGGAGGGCGTGGAGTACCGGGAGTCCCTCAAGCCGCTGCTGGAGGATCTCCCGCCGCGTGAGAAGCGGATCCTGCTGCTGCGGTTCTTCGGCAACATGACCCAGTCGCAGATCGCGCAGGAGGTCGGCATCTCGCAGATGCACGTCTCCCGACTGCTGGCGCGCACACTGGCGCAGCTGCGGGAGAAGCTCCTCGTCGAGGAGTGACGGCTACTTCTCCAGGTTGCCGGGGTTGCCGGGCCCGCGGATTCCGAGGGCCCGGGTCGTCTCGGGGTTCACCAGCAGCACGAGCGAGGCGACGGCCACGACCGCGAGGGCGATCCCTGCCGGAATGGCCATGCTGTCGGCCTGCAGCAGGTTGTAGGCCACCGGCAGCGCCAGGAGCTGGGTGATCACCGCCGGACCGCGGCTCCAACTGCGCAGTGCGAACAGGCCGCGGGCCGCGATCAACGGCAGCAGCGCGAGCACGACCAGCGTGATGCCTCCGGTGACCGCCTGCTGCCGGTCGTCCGGATGCCCCATGAGGCCGAGGACGAGAATCGAGACGCCACCGACGGCCAGCGCGAGCCCCTCCAGTGCGGCCAGCAGCGCGGCGTACGCCAGACGCCGGGGGCGGGGGCCGGTGGTTTCCTCGGTGATGGGGGTCTGCTCACTGCTCACCCCTGAAGGGTAGCCCTCGTCGTACACGCCCCCCGTGGCGCGGTTCACCCCCACTCTCTTACCCGATCCCTACCTCGGTATGGGCCGGGTACCACCCAGTAGGTACGCTGCCAGTCATGCGTGCACTTCTCGTGGTCAATCCGGCGGCAACCACCACAAGTGCGCGCACACGCGACGTACTGATCCATGCGCTCGCCAGCGAGATGAAGCTGGAGGCGGTCACCACCGAGTACCGCGGCCATGCGCGCGACCTGGGGCGGCACGCGGCCGACAGCGACGACATCGACCTGGTGGTGGCCCTCGGCGGCGACGGCACGGTCAACGAAGTGGTCAACGGCCTTCTGCACGCCGGTCCCGCTCCGGGGCATCTGCCCCGTCTCGCCGTGGTCCCGGGCGGTTCCACGAACGTCTTCGCCCGCGCCCTGGGCCTGCCCAACGACGCCGTGGAGGCCACCGGCGCCTTGCTGGACGCCCTGCGCGACGGCAGCGAACGCACCGTCGGCCTGGGTCTGACCTCGGGCACGCCGGGCACGGAGGACGAAGCGGTGCCCTCCCGCTGGTTCACCTTCAACGCGGGCCTCGGTTTCGACGCCGGTGTGGTGGGTCGTGTGGAACAGCACCGCGAACGCGGCCGGAAATCCACACACGCCCTTTACGTGCGCCAGGTCATGCGCCAGCTCCTGGGCGAGCCGAACCGCCGCAACGGGACGATCACCTTGGAGCGGGCCGGCCACGACCCGATCACCGATCTGGTGCTGTCCATAGTCTCGAACACCTCGCCCTGGACGTTTCTGGGGAATCGCCCGATCTACGCGGCACCTAAAGCCTCGTTCGATACCGGGCTCGATCTCTTCGGTCTCAGCCGCCTGTCCACTGCGGCGGTTGCCCGGTATGGCACCCAGTTGCTCACTTCGTCCCCCGAGCGGGGACCCCATGGCAAGCACGCCACCTCTCTGCATGACTTGACAGAGTTCACCTTGCATTCGAAGGTCCCGCTCCCCCTCCAGATGGACGGTGACCACCTGGGCCTGCGAACAAGCGTGACGTTCACAGGCGTACGCCGTGCACTGCGTGTGATTGTGTGAGCAGAACTGGCTAAAGTCCTTTCACTCGAACGTTTAGGCCAGGATCCACCCCATGGAAGTACGGCTGTGACCTAGTCGACACCGAAGAATCAAAAAAAACTTTCCGGAAGGGGTTGTATCCGCCGCTGAGGTTTGCGAGTCTCTACGTGGCGATCGAGACGGCCCGCAACACCGGCCTCCACTGATCACCAGAACCCCTCTTCAACCCACAGGACCTTCGCCGGGGAACCTGGCAGTCGGCCCTTCACTTGTTGAGGGATTCGTGAAAGCGTTCACATTCACAAGCAAGCCCTGCATGTAATACCAAGGAGAGGTAGCAGCCATGGACTGGCGTCACAACGCCGTTTGCCGCGAGGAAGACCCCGAGCTCTTCTTCCCCATCGGCAACACCGGTCCTGCGCTGCTGCAGATCGAGGAAGCCAAGGCCGTCTGCCGTCGCTGCCCGGTGATCGAGCAGTGTCTGCAGTGGGCGCTCGAGTCCGGTCAGGACTCCGGCGTCTGGGGTGGTCTCAGCGAGGACGAGCGCCGCGCCATGAAGCGCCGCGCCGCCCGCAACCGGGCTCGTCAGGCCTCCGCCTGACAACCCACCCCTGCTGACAGCCTGAGCTTGGCGGCGCGTACAGCGAGTACGCATCTCCCGCCCCCGAGCCGCAGCGCGCAGTTCCCCCGATGCGCTTAGTTAAGCAGCAACGAGCTTTAGCCCCGGGCCACTTGGTGGTCCGGGGCTCATCGCTTTCCGGGCCCTCTTCGCTGCCCGGCGCCTCGTCCGGGACTGTGGTTTCCGCTACTTCTGCGCTCGCACGGGGAGGTCGAGGATGACGCGGGTGCCGCGGTCCGGAGCCGGGACCATGTCGAAAGTGCCGCCCAATTCGCCCTCCACCAAGGTCCGCACGATCTGCAGGCCGAGATTGCCGGCGGTGTGCGGATCGAACCCTTCCGGCAGGCCGACCCCGTCGTCCTGCACCGTGACCAGCAGCCGGGCTTCCTTGGTCGTGCCGCCACGGACCGCCGAAACCTCCACCGTGCCGGTGTCGCCCTCGCGGAAACCGTGCTCCAGCGCGTTCTGCAGCACCTCGGTCAGCACCATCGACAACGGGGTGGCGACCTCGGCGTCGAGAATGCCGAAGCGGCCGGTGCGCCGGCCTGCGACCTTGCCCGGGGAGATCTCCGCGACCATGGCCAGCACACGGTCGGCGATGTCGTCGAACTCGACCCGCTCGTCCAGGTTCTGCGAGAGCGTCTCGTGCACGATCGCAATCGATCCGACGCGCCGCACCGCCTCTTCGAGGGCCTCGCGCCCACGGTCGGACTCGATACGCCGGGCCTGGAGGCGGAGCAGCGCCGCCACGGTCTGCAGGTTGTTCTTGACCCGGTGGTGGATCTCCCGGATGGTCGCGTCCTTGGTGATCAACTCGCGCTCACGGCGACGCAGTTCGGTGACGTCGCGGAGCAGGACGAGGGAACCGATCCGAGTGCCCTTCGGCTTGAGCGGGATGGCGCGGAACTGGATCACTCCGTCTGTGGCCTCGATCTCGAACTCGCGCGGCGCCCAGCCGCTGGCGACCTTGGCGAGCGCCTCGTCCACCGGGCCCCGGGTCGGCGCGAGTTCGGCGGTGGTCCTGCCCAGGTGCTGCCCGACGAGGTCGGAGGCGAGGCCGAGCCGGTGGTAGGCGGACAGGGCGTTCGGGGAGGCGTACTGCACGATGGCGTCCGCGTCGAGCCGGATCAGGCCGTCGCCGACCCGGGGCGAGGCGTCCATGTCGAGCTGTTGGTTCGCGAACGGGAAGGATCCGGCCGCGATCATCTGCGCGAGGTCGGACGCACTCTGCAGATAGGTGAGCTCCAGACGGCTCGGAGTGCGCACGGTGAGGAGGTTGGTGTTGCGCGCGATGACGCCGAGGACGCGCCCTTCCCTCCGTACGGGGATCGACTCGACCCGGACGGGTACCTCCTCGCGCCACTCGGGGTCGCCCTCGCGCACGATGCGGCCCTCGTCGAGAGCTACGTCCAGCATCGGGCGGCGGCCGCGCGGGACGAGGTGGCCCACCATGTCGTCCTGGTACGAGGTCGGGCCGGTGTTGGGTCGCATCTGGGCGACCGAGACGTACCGGGCGCCGTCGCTGGTGGGGACCCACAGGACCAGGTCGGCGAAGGAGAGGTCGGAGAGCAGCTGCCACTCCGAGACCAGCAGGTGCAGCCACTCGAGGTCGGTGTCGTCGAGGGCGGTGTGCTGGCGTACGAGTTCGTTCATGGAGGGCACGTGTGCGAGCGTACCCGGGGGTTCGTACGGCCCTGAAACACCCGCGGGCCGCGGCGCCTGAGAGGGACCCTCAACCCTCCCGGCACCGCAGCCCGGAGCAACATCGGCCGTGGGGTGTGCGGTCCCGGTCGGCCGAAGGATGAGGAGCCGGGGCAGTCAGGGCAGAGAGCCTCGGTTCCTCGGTCCGCCTTCCTGTGCGGGGAAGACGGAGGCTGGTGCGCGTTGCACACGCGCCACTCGTTACGCATTGTGGACTAGACCACTTGTGAGTGTCCATGCGTGAGAGGCTGTTCGTTGTTGTCTTTTCTGCGGCACGTCGGACGCACCGCCGCCCAGCAGGCAGCCTAACCCGTGTGGGTTCCTGTGCGGGGCCAGATGGACAGGGCAATTTCCGCGACGGCCTCCAGTTCCTCCCGGCTCGCCCCGTCGCGCGCCTGTTGTGACATGCCCTGGATCATCGCCCCGGTGTGGCGGGCCAGTGCGGCGGCGTCGGTGGCCGGCGGCAGCACGCCGGCGGCGACATCGGCTCTGATGCGACTCTCGAACGCGGCGATGTTGGCGTTGCGACGGTCCCGCAGCGACTGCTCCACCTCGGGGTTGGAACAATTCGCGGCCGCGTGGACGACGAGACAGCCGTGCGGGTGGCCGGGTTCGGTGTAGACGGCGGCGGCTTCGCGGAGGATGCGCTCGACGGCGGCCCGCGCCGTGGGCTCCTCGGCGAGGGCGCGGTCGGTGAAGGATCCGTGCCGCGTGCCGTACACGCGGACGACCTCGTCGAAGAGGGAGCGCTTGTCCCCGAAAGCCGCGTAGAGGCTGGGCGCGCCGATGTCCATGACACGGGTGAGGTCGGAGACGGACGTGGCCTCGTAACCGTGCTCCCAGAAGGCCAGAAGGGCTTTCTCCAGCGCGGTCTCGCGATCGAAGGAGCGGGGGCGGCCACGAGGCCTGGCCTTGGTCTTGCCGCCCCCGGTGACCCTCGCGCTCGTGGCGTCGGGCTCCTTCAGGGTCTTCGCGGTTCCGTCGTCGTTCACCATGGGGTGCATTTTATAGCGGGCACTAGAGAAATGTCGCCGGGCTGCTGTACGGTCATTTCTGTAGCGACCGCTAGGTAAATGAGAAGGGGGCCCCGTCATGGGCGTACTCACAGGCAGGACGGCACTCGTCACAGGGGCGAGCAGGGGCATCGGACGAGGAATCGCCGAGCGGCTGGGGCGTGACGGCGCACGGGTCGCGGTGCACTACGGCAGGAACGAGAAGGCGGCGAAGGAGACGGTCGCGGCGATCGAGAGGGCCGGAGGCTCGGCGTTCGCGGTGGGCGTGGAGCTGGGCCTGCCGGGGGACACCGAGGCACTGTGGGAGGAGTTCGACCGCCACGCGGACGGGCTGGACATCCTGGTGAACAACGCGGCGATCGGTACCACACGGCCGATCGGGCAATTGGAGGAGCGGGAGTACGACGAGATCTTCGCGGTGAACGTGAAAGCGCCGTTCTTCATCCTCAAGCACGGCATGACGCGCCTGCGGGACGGCGGCCGGGTCGTCAACATCTCGTCGGGGCTGGCCAGGACGGCGGTGATGCCGGACTACATGGCGTACGCGATGACGAAGGGCGCGCTGGACGTCTTCTCGCGGGACCTGTCCAAGGTGCTGGGGCACCGGGGCATCACGGTGAACTCGGTGGCCCCGGGCATCATCGACACGGACAACACGGCAGAACTGCTGCACGGCAGCCCTGACGGCTGGGCGAAGGCCGCGGCGATATCGGCACTGGGCGGGGTCGGCGAGCCCGCCGAGGTCGCCGACGTGGTGGCGTTCCTGGTGTCGGACGGGGGGCGGTGGGTGACGGGGAGTTGGGTGGATGTGACGGGAGGTTCGCTCACGTAGGAGTGGAGGGGTGGGTCGTGGTGGCACGGTGACCGTGCGAGCCCGGGTGGGGCACTGACCGTGACAGCCCGGGTGGGGCACGGTGTTCGCGACGACCAAGTAGCGCGGCCCGCGGTGGCGCTCGGGCCCCCGTCCTCAGTGCGTCTCCGTCACCTTCGCCAGCGCCCGGGGCGCGTCCGGGTCCTGGCCCCGGGCGAGGGTGACCTCGTAGGCCAGGAGTTGGAGGGGGCCGGACAGGAGCCGGCGTAGGACGGCCGGTTGTTCCGCCATCTCCCGGGCCATCGTCCGGCCGGGGAACTCGCGCAGGTGGTCCGGTGCCTCCCAGGGCGCTGCCTCCGAGGGTGATGAGGAGAGTGTTCACCCCCTGGTGACCTGGTCGGCACGGTGGCGGCGCCCCCGCGGGAGCGCCGGTGCCGACCCTGGGAGGGGCAGTCCTCCTCTGTTAGATTGGTCTAAACCACGTGACCCTCGCGGGTCCAGTCCCAGTGAACACTCCCCTCAGATCGGCCCTCCTCTCAGATCGGCAGGCCCAGCGTGGAAGTTGTCATCGTTCCGGACGCCAAGTCGGGCGGCGAGCTCATTGCCGAGGCCATGGCCCAGCTGCTCCGACGCAAGCCCGGTGCCCTGCTCGGCGTGGCCACCGGCTCGACACCGCTGCCCGTGTACGAGGCGCTGGCGGCGAAGGTGCGCTCCGGTGCCGTGGATGTCGGGCGGGCTCGGATCGCGCAGCTCGACGAGTACGCGGGACTGCCCGCCGATCACCCGGAGTCCTACCGCTCGGTGCTGCGGCGTGAGGTGCTGGAGCCGTTGGGGATCGGGATGGACCAGTTCACGGGCCCGGACGGCACGGCGGACGACGTGCAGGGGGCGTGCGAGGCGTACGACAAGGCGCTGTCGGACGCCGGAGGCGTGGACCTTCAGCTGCTGGGGATCGGGACCGACGGGCACATAGGGTTCAACGAGCCGTGCTCCTCGCTGGCGTCGCGGACCCGGATCAAGACGCTGACCGAGCAGACCCGGATCGACAACGCACGCTTCTTCGACGGCGACATCGACCAGGTGCCGCACCACGTGATCACTCAGGGCATCGGCACCATCCTGGAGGCCCGGCATCTGGTGCTGCTCGCCACAGGCGAGGGCAAGGCCGACGCGGTCGCGGCGACCGTGGAGGGGCCGGTCGCCGCGGTGTGCCCGGCGTCCGCGCTCCAGCTCCACCCCCATGCGACCGTCGTCGTCGACGAGGCCGCCGCGTCGAAGCTGAAGCTGGCGGACTACTTCCGGCACACCTACGCCAACAAGCCGGAGTGGCAGGGGATCTAGCCAGGGTCTTCCGACCGAACCGGTCGGTGTCGTCGCGTCCCTGCCGCCCGATCCGACGACAGGCCCGGCGGCCGAGAGCCCTGCCTAGCGGCCGAGTACCTCCGCCTCCAACACGTCGTCCTCGGCCGGTTCGTCCTGGGCGCGCCAGCCCGCCACCCACAGGGGCATCACCCAGTGGACGACGAGGACGGCGATCAGCAGGGGTGCGGCATAGGCCTTAGGGGCGTCGCCGGCGACCCCGCCCGTGATCAGCAGCGTGACCACCACCGCTGTCAGGAGCAGGGTCGTCACACGGTGCGCCCGGGCCAGGACGTGGCTGCGTTCTGCCGACTGGCGCTCGTCCAGCGCGCGTTCGCGCAGTTCCAGCAGACCTCGGGTGGCGCCGTTGATCACGCCGGCGGCCACCATCCAGGGCAGCAGCAGCACTGCCGTCACGGCCACGGGCCACAGTGGCTCGCCCTCGGCGAGGAAAGAGTGGGTCATCAGAGCGCCGATGGCCACAGTGAGGGTGACATGGGCGGCGACGGCCAGGCGGCGGCGCGTCACCGTGGCGTACCAGGCCGCCGCGCGGCGGTCGTTCATCAGCCGCAGCATGCTCCGGTCGTAGCGGGTCAGGCGTGTCGTCGTCATGGCTGGTTCCTCCCGTAGACCTCGTGCGTGAGCGGCCGGAACGGTTCGAGGGAGAAGAGGGCCTCGACCGGCAGGCCGAAGAACCTGGAGATCTTCAGCGCCAGGTCGAGGCTCGGGTTGTACTGCCCCCGCTCGATGTAGCCGATGGTCTGGTAGTGGGCTCCCACTGCCTCGGCCAGGCTCTGGCGCGACACCTTGTGTTCGGCGCGCACCACGGCCAACCTGTTGTGCACCTGCTCGCTCATGTATAAGAAGTACTACATCCGGACGCAGCTTTACAACCCCGCTTCCGCTTGCGGCCGCTGCGAGCGAAGACGGGGCCGGTGGTGAAGGACGCGTCGGCTCGAGGGTCTCCACGGCATCCGCATCCGCGCCTCGGCGGGTCCACTGCGGTAAGGGAACCCAACCAAGGCCACGGCGAGGGTGTCCTCGGCCGGGCCGGCACGGAGTGCGGCGGACCGGCCGGTCCACCCGCCGACTCTCACCTCAACCGGGCCCACAGCCAGTGCAGCGGACCGGCCGACTCACCCACTCACTCCCACCAACCCCACGACTCCGCCGCTCACCTCAGCCGGACCACACGGAGTGCACCGAACCGGCCGGTCCACCTGCTCGCTCTCACCTCAGCCGGACCGCACGGAGCGCAGCGGAGCAGCCGGCTCACCCGCCCGCTCTCACCACCCCATGACCCCGGCGATCACCTCGGCCGCCGCCCGGGCGCAGACGCGGGCCGCGCCGTGGGTGGCGAGGTGCAGGGCGCCGCGCGGAGCGGCCTGGGGGACGCCCATCTCGACGACGATGGTGTCGGGGCGGGCCGCCAGCAGGGTGTGGAGGGCGGAGGCCATCCAGGGGTGGCGGTGTTCGTCGCGGACGACGGCGACGATGCGGCGCGGGCCGGCTGCCTGAAGGGCTGCCCGGCCCGCGCTCTCGCCTGCCTCGGTCTCCGGGCCGTCCCCGGCGGAGAAGCTGCCCGTCACCGTGCCCGGCAGGAGGTGGACGAGTTCCGCGGCGACGCCCCACGGGGTCTCGTCGCCCACGGCGATGTTGGCGACGGGGGTGAGGGCGGCGACGTACGGCGGTTCGGTGAGGGGCTCGAAGGCGTCTGGGCTGTTCAGGCCCGGTGCGGCGGTCACGGTCAGGGCGCGGCGGGCGGCGTGCAGGCCGACCTCGGTGCCTTGGGTGCCCTGGGCGCCCTGGGCGCCGTCGGCCGGGCGACCCGTCGTGCCCGCCCAGCGGGCCAGGGCGCGTACCCGGTCAGCCGCCTCGGCCAGGCGGTCCTCCGGGAGTTCACCGACGCGCACGGCTCCGACGAGGGCGTCGCGCAGGCGCTGTACGGTCGCGTCGTCGGCCAGGCCGCCGCCCACGCAGATCGCGTCGGCGCCCGCGGCGATGGCGAGGACGCTGCCGCGTTCGATGCCGTAGGTGCCGGCGATGGCGCGCATCTCCATGCCGTCGGTGACGATGAGGCCGTCGTAGCCGAGCTCGCCGCGGAGCAGGCCGGTGAGGATGCGCCGGGAGAGGGTGGCCGGGCGGTCGGGGTCGAGGGCGGGGACCAGGATGTGGGCGCTCATGACGGCCCGGGTGCCGGCGGCGATGGCGGCGCGGAACGGGGTCAGTTCACGCTCGGCCAGCACGTCGGCGGAGATGCCGATGCGCGGCAGGGCGTGGTGGGAGTCGACGGCCGTGTCGCCGTGGCCGGGGAAGTGCTTGGTGCAGGCGGCGACTCCGGCGGACTGCAGGCCGGTGACGTAGGCGGCGGTGTGCCGGGCGGTCAGTGCGGTGTCGGCGCCGAAGGAGCGGACACCGATGACCGGGTTGCGCGGATCGGAGTTGACGTCGGCGGAGGGGGCCCAGTTGAGGTTGACGCCGCAGGCGGCGAGGCGGCGGCCCAGCTCGTGGGCGACCTGCTGGGTCAGCTCCACGTCGTCGACCGCGCCGAGGGCGTGGTTGCCCGGGAAGGAGGAGCCGCTGCGCACCTCCAGGCGGGTCACGTCACCGCCCTCCTCGTCGATCGCGACGAGGACGTCGTCGCGCTCGGCCCGCAGCTGGGCGGTCAGGGCGGCCAGTTGGCCTGGGGAGGCGATGTTGCGGCCGAACAGTCCGACGGAGGCGAGGCCCTCACCGAGCCGCCGCAGCAGCCAGTCGGGGGCGGTGGTGCCGGTGAAGCCGGGCTGGAGGACCGTCAGGGCGTCGCGGGTGAGTGTGTCGGTGCCGCTGGCGAGTGTCGTCATCGGGTGGGGTCATCCCTTCACGGCGCCCGCGGTCAGGCCCGCGGCCATCTTGCGCTGGACGAGGAGGAAGAGGGCGACGATCGGCACGGCCATCATCGTGGCGCCGGCCATCATCGGGGCGTATTCGGTGCCGTGTTTGGTGGTGAAGTTGCCGAGCCAGACGGTCGCGGTCTGGTTCTTCTGGCTGAGCAGCATCAGGGCGTAGAGGTACTCGTTCCAGGCCTGGATGAAACCGTAGACCGAGGTGGCGACCATGCCGGGGGCCAGGAGCGGGAAGACGACCCGCAGGAAGGCGCCGGTGCGGGAGCAGCCGTCGACCATGGCGGCCTCCTCCAGTTCCTTCGGGATGTTGACGATGAAGCCCCTCAGCGTCCACACCGTGAACGGGAGGATGAAGGTCAGGTACGTGATGATGAGGCCGGTGAGCCGGTCGTACTGGCCCAGGTCGTTGAGGAGCAGGAACACCGGGATGATCATGGCGACCAGCGGGACCATCTGGACGGCGAGGATGCCCACGATCACGATTTTCCGGCCGCGGAAGGCGAACCGGGAGATGGCGAGCGCGGCCAGCAGCCCCACGACCATGCCGATGACGACCACGGCCAGCGACACCACCAGGCTGCGTCCCACCGGGCCCCAGAAGTCGGCGATGTCCAGTGCCCGGCTGAAGTTGTCGAGGGTGACGCCGGTCGGCAGCAGGCTCGGATCCGCGTTGATGGCGTCCTTGGCGGGCTTGAACGCCGTGTTGAGCATCCAGTAGAGCGGGAAGCCCGCGGTGACGAAGACGAGGAGGCCGAGGAGGTTCCAGCCGAGCCGCGAGTTCCTCCGGCGGCCGGTTCCGGCGAGCGTGCTCATTCGACCTCTCCGATCTTCAGCATCTGCCGCATGTAGACGGCGACGACGCCGAGCAGCAGCAGGACGGTGATCAGCGCGATGGCCGAGCCCTGGGCGTAGTCGTTGACCACGAAGGCCCGGTCGTAGGAGTAGGTGTTGAGCACCTGGAACTCCGGCTCGGGGTGGCCGTTGCGCATGACGAACACCTGGGGGAAGACGCCCATGTCCCAGATGACCGACAGGGTCGTGAGCATCACGATGATCGGCTTGAGGACGGGCAGGGTGACATAGCGGAAGACGCCCCAGGAGCCGGCGCCGTCCAGGCGTGCGGCCTCCTCCAGTTCCTTCGGGACCTGGGTGAGGCCGGCGCTGAGCGTGATGACCACGAACGGCACGGCTCCCCAGATCACCAGCAGCATGATCACCGCCAGTCCCTCGGGGCCGCTCGCGAACCAGTTGTGGCCGATCATCTCGACGCCGGGCAACTTGCTGAGCAGGGCGTTGAAGACGCCGTAGTCCGAGTCGAAGAGCCACTTGAAGACCGTGGTCGCGACGATCACCGGCATGCCCCAGCTGGCCACCAGCACGATGTTGATGAGGATCTTCAGCCAGCCGGAGACCCGCTGGAGCAGCAGGGCGAGCGCCATGCCGATCACCATGGTGAAGACGACGGCGCCGCCCGCGAAGACGATCGTGCGCAGGACGACGGCCCAGAACTCGCCGTCGCCCAGCACCTTGGCGAAGTTGTCGAACCCGACCGTCTCGGCCGGCTGGAAGCCCCACAGCTGGGACTGACCGAACTTCTGGAAGGACAGGGTGACCAGCCGGACCAGCGGATACCCCATGACCAGGGCGAGGATCAGCAGGCAGGGCGCGAGCAGCAGCCAGGGGGCATGGGCCCCGCCGGACGTGCGCTGCCCGCGGGGCCGCCGGTCCCTCGGGGGCGGCGGTGGTGCCTGCCGCGGTGGCGGCACCTTGGCAGGGGTGGTGGTGTCTGCGGCACTCATCGCGCGCTCCTTGGCGGTCCCTCAGGTCGTACGAGAATCAGGGCCCCGTCCCTGACTGCGGGGAGGCGACGGGGCCCTGGGCTCAGGTCACTTGGTGTTGATGACCTTGTCGATCGCCGCGTCCGCGTCCTTGGCGGCGGCCTCGACGGACTTCTTGCCGGTGCCGATGCTCTGCAGCATGGTCTGCAGGATCTGGGCCTTCTCGACCTGGCCCCAGCCGGGAGCCATGGGGACGAACCAGTTGGACTCGGCAGCGGTGGCGGGCACCGCCGTCTTCGGGTCGTTCTTGAGCGTCGCGAGGTCGGTCTTGTTGTTGGGCAGGTTGCCCTTGGCCATCAGGCCCTTCTGCCCGGAGGAGCCGGTGAACGCGTTGATCCACTCGGCGGCCAGGGCCTGCGCGTCGGACTTCACCGGCACGGCGAGGTCGGAGCCGCCGAGGAAGACGGGCATGTTCTTGCCGGACGGGCCGGGCATCACGAAGTTCTCGAGGTTGCCCTTGAGCTTGCCGGTCTTGTCGTTCTTCGGGTCCTCGGCGGTGGCGCCCTCCCAGGCGGCCGCGAAGATCATGGCGGACTTGCCCTGGCCGTAGACGATGTAGCGGTCGGCCTCGTCCTTGGTCTTGTCGCCGTGCATGTAGCGGTCGATGACGTTCTTGAACTCGGTGAGGCCCTTGAGGGACTCGGGCGAGGAGAGGGAGGCCTTCCACTGGCCGCCCGACTCGGTGGCGATGGCGCCGCCGGCGTCGTAGACGAAGGACATGGCCGCGTACCAGTCGCGGGTGGGCTGGTACCAGGCGTTGTACTTGTCGCCCTGCTTCTTCTGGATCTTGTCCAGGGCGTCGGTCAGTTCCTTGTACGTCTTCGGCGTGGACTTCACCCCGACCGAGGCGGCCACGTCCTTGCGCCAGTTGGCGACGCGGCCACCGGCGTAGTAGGGGACGCCGTAGATCTTGCCCTCGTAGGTGACGGAGGCCTTGAGGCCGTCCAGCCAGGCGTCCGCGTTGTCGAACGTGCCCCGATCGAGGGGGGCGAAGGCGCCCTTGACCATGTAGCCGAGCATCTCGGTGTTGCCCATCTCGACCACGTCGGGCACCTTGTCGGTGGCGAGGACGGCGTCGAGCTTGGCGTTCTTGTCGGGCCAGCCGTAGTACTCATGGTTGATCTTGACGCCGGGGTGCTTCTTCTTCACCGCGGCATCGGCGGCCTTCACCAGCTCCGGCCAGTTGTTCTGGGCGTCGACGGTGAGCCAGACGGTCAGCTCCTTGGCGTCCGCGCCCTTGTCGGAACCCCCGCCACCCTCGCCGCCGCACGCCGCGATGGAGACCATCATGCCCGCGATACCGATCGCGGCTGTCAGCTTGCGCTTCACGCCACCCTCCTCAGGGATCCCACAACCCCCCTGGCTCCCCGCAGTGCACGTGGGGCCGGGCCTGGACCAATGGTGTAGACCAGTACGGGGAGCTTGGACCAGACCAGCAGGCCTGTCAAGGCTCCCGATACAGCCCTGACCAGCCGTTATGCGACCTACATATGCAGGAACCTTTAAGTAAGAAGCCAGCGAAAACCCGGGTGCACACGGCATACTGCGGGTAGACCACAGGGAATGGTGGACTAGACCAAAAGAAGCGCCGACGGTATACAAGTGGGATCGTGTCGGCGGACGAGCCGGAAGGCGGAGCATGAGCACCGAGGTCAGCAGTGCGGAGAACGAGAACGGGGTGCCCGTCCGTACCGCGCGCGTGCCCAAGTACTACCGCCTGAAGAAGCACCTGCTCGACATGACGGAAACCCAGGCGCCCGGCACGCCGGTTCCGCCCGAGCGCACGCTGGCGGCGGAGTTCGACACCTCCCGCACGACCGTGCGCCAGGCGCTGCAGGAGCTGGTCGTCGAAGGCCGACTGGAGCGCATCCAGGGCAAGGGCACGTTCGTCGCCAAGCCGAAGGTCTCGCAGGCGCTGCAACTGACCTCGTACACCGAGGACATGCGCGCCCAGGGCCTCGAACCCACCTCGCAGCTGCTGGACATCGGCTACATCACCGCCGACGACCGCCTGGCCGGGCTGCTCGACATCACGCCCGGCGGGCGCGTGCTGCGCATCGAGCGGCTGCGCATGGCCAACGGCGAACCGATGGCCATCGAGACCACCCACCTGAGCGCCAAGCGCTTCCCCGCCCTGCGCCGCTCCCTGGTGAAGTACACGTCCCTCTACACCGCGCTGGCCGAGGTCTACGACGTCCGTCTCGCGGAGGCCGAGGAGACCATCGAGACGTCCCTTGCCACCCCGCGTGAGGCCGGGCTGCTCGGCACGGACGTCGGCCTGCCGATGCTGATGCTCTCCCGGCACTCGCTGGACCGGGACGGGCAGCCGGTGGAGTGGGTGCGGTCGGTGTACCGGGGCGACCGGTACAAGTTCGTGGCCCGACTGAAGCGGCCCGCCGACTAGGCGCCCCGGACAGGAACTTGGCCGCTGCCGAGGGCTGCCGCGGGACCCTCGTCCGGTTGGGTACCGCATTGCGGACGAGGGGTTCCGCTATCGCCGCACCCTGACCTAGATTGCCTGCGCATCGCACAGGTGATCAACAAGGGGACGGAGCCGCCTGATGTCGCAAGCCCCAGAAGTCAGCAGAGGGCCGGTGGTGACGCCCATGCGCGTCGTCATCGCCGTCTGCCTCGTAGCGCCGTTCGTGGCCATGCTGTGGGTCGGCTCGTACGCGAAGACCGACCCGGTCTTCATCGGGATCCCGTTCTTCTACTGGTACCAGATGGCGTGGGTGCTCATCTCCACCGCCCTGACGATGATCGCCTACAAGCTGTGGCAGCGTGACCAGCGCGCCCGCTCGGCCGCGAAAGGCGGTGCTGCGCGGTGAAGGACGGCGTGAACGGCGTCGCACTCGGCGTCTTCATCTTCTTCTTCCTGGCCGTGACGGTCATGGGCTTCCTGGCAGCGCGCTGGCGCAAGGCCGAGAACGAGCACAGCCTCGACGAATGGGGCCTGGGCGGCCGCTCGTTCGGCACCTGGGTCACCTGGTTCCTACTCGGCGGCGACCTGTACACGGCGTACACCTTCGTCGCCGTCCCGGCCGCGATCTACGCGGCGGGCGCGGCCGGCTTCTTCGCCGTGCCCTACACGATCCTGGTGTACCCGCTGATCTTCACGTTCCTCCCCCGCCTGTGGTCGGTCTCCCACAAGCACGGGTACGTCACGACGTCCGACTTCGTACGCGGCCGCTTCGGCTCGAAGGGCCTGTCGCTCGCGGTGGCCCTGACCGGCATCCTGGCGACGATGCCGTACATCGCGCTCCAACTCGTCGGTATCCAGGCCGTGCTGGACGTGATGGGTGTCGGCGGCGGCGAGAACACCAACTGGTTCATCAAGGACCTGCCGCTGCTGATCGCGTTCGGCGTGCTGGCGGCGTACACGTACTCGTCGGGTCTGCGGGCCCCCGCGCTCATCGCGTTCGTGAAGGACACGCTGATCTACATCGTCATCGCGGTGGCGATCATCTACATCCCGATCAAGCTGGGCGGCTTCGACGACATCTTCGCCAAGGCCGGCGAGGCCTACAGCCAGACCAACCCGGCCACGGGTGCGCCGCGCGGCGCGCTGGTGCCGTCGGAGGCGGGCCAGTGGACCTACGCCACACTGGCGCTGGGCTCCGCCCTGGCCCTCTTCATGTACCCGCACTCCATCACGGCCACGCTGTCGTCGAAGAGCCGTGACGTGATCCGCCGCAACACCACGATCCTGCCGCTGTACTCCCTGATGCTGGGTCTGCTCGCGCTGCTCGGGTTCATGGCGATCGCGGCCGGCATCAAGGTGCAGAACGGGCAGCTGGCCATTCCGCAGCTGTTCGAGACGATGTTCCCGGACTGGTTCGCGGGCGTGGCGTTCGCGGCGATCGGCATCGGCGCTCTGGTGCCCGCGGCCATCATGTCCATCGCGGCCGCGAACCTCTTCACCCGCAACATCTACAAGGACTTCATCAAGCCGGACGCCACACCGGCGCAGGAGACCAAGGTCTCCAAGCTGGTCTCCCTGCTGGTGAAGGTGGGCGCCCTGGCCTTCGTGCTCACCATGGACAAGACGGTCGCCATCAACTTCCAGCTCTTGGGCGGCATCTGGATCCTGCAGACCTTCCCGGCCCTGGTCGGCGGCCTGTTCACCCGCTGGTTCCATCGCTGGGCACTGCTCGCGGGCTGGGCGGTCGGCATGATCTACGGCACGACCGCCGCGTACGGTGTGGCCTCCCCGACGCAGAAGCACTTCGGCGGCAGCGCGAAGGAGATCCCCGGCATCGGGGAGATCGGCTACATCGGCCTCACGGCGTTCGTCCTGAACGTCGTCGTCACCGTCGTCCTGACCTTCGCCCTGAAGGCCGTGAAGGCCCCCGAAGGCATCGACGAGACCAAGCCGGAGGACTACACGGCGGACGCGGGCGACCCGGGGGTCCAGGTGGAGCTCCCGCCCGCGACCGCCGGTAGCGCCCACTAGGGGCGCGGGAACCCGCGCGAACAACCGCACACCACCCGCAGCGGGCCGCCGTGAGAAGGATTCACGGCGGCCCGCTGTCACGTGGAGTTGACGCTCTGACACCAGCGCGACACAACATCTGGGGGTGCCATGCGCGCCCGGCACAAGATGTATGCTCATGCTCGCTGTCGCCGCAGGGGAATCCGGTGCGAATCCGGAACTGTCCCGCAACGGTGTACTTGTGCATGTTTCGTGCACACGAGTCAGTCCGAGGACCTGCCGACAGCGCACCCGGCCACCCGGCCGGTGTGCTCCGACGTCCGGGCCTCGTGGAATGGGCCGGTGGACGCGACGCCGCGTGCGCTCGTGTGCTGCCCCCTGCCCTCGACGAGGCCCCGTGCCGAGCGAGGGAGAGCCCCCACGTGACCATCGCGCCAGCCGAACCGGTCTCAGCCGCCGAAGAAGTGCAGGACGCTCCCGGAGCCGCGTTGCTGCGGACCCTGACCGAGCTGACCGCCGACCTCCCCGACACCGACGCCGGCCGGGTCGCCGCCGCCGCGCTGCGCGGCCGGTCCGCCCGGGCGGACGAGACGGAGTTGCGGGAGCTGGCGACGGAGGCCGCGGCCGGCCTGATCTCCGAGGACCCCGCGTACTCCCGGCTGGCCGCCCGGCTGCTGACCATCGGCATCCGCGACGAGGCCGCCTCGCAGGGCGTCACCTCCTTCACCGAGTCCGTCGCGGCCGGCCACCGCGAGGGCCTCATCGCCGACCGCACCGCCGAGTTCGTGCGGCTGCACGCCGCCCGGCTCGACGCGCTCATCGACACCGGCGCCGACGACCGCTTCGGCTACTTCGGCCTGCGCACCCTGCACAGCCGCTATCTGCTCCGGCACCCGATCACCCGCAAGGTCGTCGAGACGCCCCAGCACTTCATGCTGCGCGTCGCCGCCGGTCTGGCCGAGGACGACACCAGCCGCTCGGTGGACGAGGTCGCCGCGCTCTACGCGCTCATGAGCCGCCTCGACTACCTCCCCTCCTCCCCCACCCTCTTCAACTCGGGCACCCGGCACCCGCAGATGTCGTCCTGCTACCTCCTCGACTCCCCCAAGGACGAGCTGGACTCCATCTACGACCGCTACCACCAGGTGGCCCGGCTGTCGAAGCACGCCGGTGGCATCGGCCTGGCCTACTCCCGCATCCGCGCCCGCGGTTCGCTGATCCGCGGCACCAACGGGCACTCCAACGGCATCGTTCCGTTCCTGAAGACCCTCGACGCCTCGGTCGCCGCCGTGAACCAGGGAGGCCGCCGCAAGGGCGCCGCCGCCGTCTACCTGGAGACCTGGCACTCCGACCTCGAGGAGTTCCTGGAGCTGCGCGACAACACCGGCGAGGACGCCCGCCGTACGCACAACCTGAACCTCGCGCACTGGGTGCCGGACGAGTTCATGCGGCGTGTGAACGCCGACGAGCAGTGGTCGTTGTTCTCCCCCTCGGACGTGCCCGAGCTGGTCGACCTGTGGGGCGAGGAGTTCGACGCCGCCTACCGGGCGGCCGAGGCGAAGGGCCTGGCGAAGAAGACACTGCCCGCACGCGAGCTGTACGGCCGGATGATGCGCACCCTCGCGCAGACCGGCAACGGCTGGATGACCTTCAAGGACGCCGCCAACCGCACCGCCAACCAGACGGCCGAGCCGGGCCACGTCGTCCACTCCTCCAACCTCTGCACGGAGATCCTGGAGGTCACCGACGACGGCGAGACGGCGGTGTGCAATCTCGGCTCGGTCAACCTCGGGGCCTTCGTGAGCGACGGGGACCTCGACTGGGAGCGCCTGGACGAGACCGTCCGCACGGCCGTGACCTTCCTCGACCGGGTCGTCGACATCAACTTCTACCCCACCGAGCAGGCGGGCCGCTCCAACGCCCGCTGGCGTCCGGTCGGCCTGGGCGCGATGGGCCTCCAGGACGTCTTCTTCAAGCTGCGCCTGCCCTTCGACTCGCCCGAGGCCAAGGCCCTGTCCACCCGCGTCGCCGAGCGCATCATGCTCGCCGCCTACGAGGCTTCGGCCGACCTCGCCGAGCGGAGCGGCCCGCTGCCGGCCTGGGAGAAGACCCGCACGGCCCGGGGCGTGCTGCATCCCGACCACTACGACGTGGAACTCACCTGGCCCGAGCGCTGGGCGGCCCTGCGCGAGCGGATCGCGACGACCGGCCTGCGCAACTCCCTGCTCCTCGCCATCGCGCCCACGGCCACGATCGCCTCGATCGCGGGCGTGTACGAGTGCATCGAGCCGCAGGTGTCCAACCTGTTCAAGCGCGAGACGCTGTCGGGTGAGTTCCTCCAGGTCAACTCCTACCTGGTGGACGAGCTGAAGCGGCTCGGCGTGTGGGACGCCCGCAGCCGGGAGGCCCTGCGCGAGGCCAACGGCTCGGTGCAGGACTTCGCCTGGATCCCCGAGGACGTCCGCGCCCTCTACCGCACGGCGTGGGAGATCCCGCAGCGCGGCCTGATCGACATGGCGGCGGCCAGGACCCCGTTCCTGGACCAGTCGCAATCGCTGAACCTCTTCCTGGAGACGCCGACCATCGGCAAGCTCTCCTCGATGTACGCCTACGCCTGGAAGTCCGGGCTGAAGACGACGTACTACCTGCGCTCGCGCCCGGCGACCCGTATCGCCCGCGCCGCCCGGGCCACCGTCCCCGCGCAGGCCACCGCCGATCCCGAAGCGGTCGCCTGCTCCCTGGAAAACCCCGAGTCCTGCGAGGCCTGCCAGTAATGAGCACCCAGAACCTTCTCGACCCCGGCTTCGAGCTCACCCTGCGCCCCATGCGCTACCCGGACTTCTACGAGCGCTACCGGGACGCCATCAAGAACACCTGGACGGTGGAGGAGGTCGACCTCCACTCGGACGTCGCCGACCTCGCCAAGCTGTCCCCCGCGGAGCAGCACCTGATCGGCCGCCTGGTCGCCTTCTTCGCGACGGGGGACTCGATCGTCGCGAACAACCTGGTGCTGACGCTGTACAAGCACATCAACTCCCCGGAGGCGCGGCTGTATCTGAGCCGGCAGCTCTTCGAGGAGGCCGTGCACGTCCAGTTCTATCTGACCCTGCTCGACACCTACCTGCCCGACCCGGAGGACCGTGCGGCGGCGTTCGCGGCGGTGGAGAACATCCCGTCCATCCGCGAGAAGGCCTCGTTCTGCTTCACGTGGATGGACTCGGTGGAGAAGATGGACCGGCTGGAGACCCGGTCCGACCGCCGGCGTTTCCTGCTCAACCTGATCTGCTTCGCCGCGTGCATCGAGGGCCTGTTCTTCTACGGCGCCTTCGCCTACGTGTACTGGTTCCGCAGCCGGGGCCTGCTGCACGGCCTGGCCACCGGCACCAACTGGGTTTTCCGCGACGAGACGATGCACATGTCGTTCGCCTTCGACGTGGTCGACACGGTCCGCAAGGAGGAGCCGGACCTGTTCGACGACCGGCTCCAGCAGGAGGTGACGGACATGCTCCGGGAGGCCGTCGAGGCCGAGCTGCAGTTCGCGCGCGACCTGTGCGGGGACGGTCTCCCGGGCATGAACACCGAGTCGATGCGGCAGTACCTGGAGTGCGTCGCCGACCAGCGGCTCACCCGCCTGGGCTTCGCCGCGGTGTACGGCTCCGAGAACCCCTTCTCCTTCATGGAGCTCCAGGGGGTTCAGGAGTTGACCAACTTCTTCGAGCGGCGGCCCTCCGCGTACCAGGTGGCGGTCGAGGGGACCGTCGACCTGGACGAGGACTTCTGAGCCGGTTCGCTCTCCCGGGCCTCCTGGGCCTCCCTGATCTGACGGTCGATGCGCCGCTCGCGCGCCAGGCCGATCACCGACGGGAGGACCAGGAGGGCCAGCGTCCCGAGTACGAAGATCATGGCGATGAGTGTCTGCGTCTGGTTCGTGTCCATGGACACCACTGTCGCGCCGCACACTCCTTACCGTCAGTGGCAGTACTGCCGTAGACCCTCGAATTACTGCCACCGGCGAGGCACACTGGAACCATGCTGCAGAACGTGGCCGTCGCCCTGCTCGACGGCGTGAACCCCTTCGAACTCGGTGTGGTGTGCGAGGTCTTCGGCACCGACCGCGGTGACGACGGCCTGCCGGTGTACGACTTCGCCGTCGCCTCGGCCGAGGGCCCGGTCCTGCGCATGAACTCGGGCTTCTCGCTGCACGTCGAACACGGTCTGGAGCGGCTGGAGAGAGCCGATCTGATCGCCGTGCCGGCCGGGCAGAGCTATGCGTCCCGTGAGTTCCCGCCCGAGCTGCTGGACGCCTTGCGGCGCGGGGTCGACCGCGGCGCCCGGGTGCTCAGCGTCTGCTCGGGCGCCTTTGTGCTGGCCGCCGCCGGTCTGCTGGACGGCCGCCGCTGCGCCGTGCACTGGAAGCACGCGAAGGACCTCGCCCGTCGGTACCCGCGCGCGGCCGTCGAGCCGGACGTGCTCTATGTCGACGAGGACCCGGTGATCACCTCCGCCGGCACGGCCGCCGGGATCGACGCCTGCCTGCACCTGGTGCGCAAGGAGCAGGGCAGCGAGGTCGCCAACAAGATCGCCCGGCGGATGGTGGTGCCGCCACACCGCGACGGCGGCCAGGCCCAGTACATCGAGCGCCCACTGCCGCCCTCCGAGGCCGACACGATCGGCGAGGTCCTGGCCTGGATGGAACGGCACCTGGACGAGGAGGTCACCGTCGAGCAGCTGGCCGAGCGCGCCCTGATGTCCCCGCGGACCTTCGCCCGCCGCTTCCAGCAGGAGACGGGTACGACGCCCTACCGCTGGATCCTGCGCCAGCGCGTGCTGCTGGCCCAGCGGCTGCTGGAAGCGACGGACGAGACCATGGACGCGATCGCCGGCCGAACGGGGTTCGGCAACGCGGCCGCATTGCGCCACCACTTCGTCCGGGCGGTCGGGACCACCCCGAACGCCTACCGGCGGACGTTCAGGGGTCCCGAGGCGGCCTGAGGCCAGGGGCTCTCACCTCTCCACCGGCCGCACCCGCAGGTCGTGCGGCCGGAGCGTGATCCCCACCCGTGTGTCGTCCCTCGACCCCGCCACCTGCTCGAAGCGGTACCTGGTCGCCAGCGCCGCCGTGACCAGCGTCAGCTGGGCCATCGAGAAGTGGTCGCTCGGGCACTTGCGGTTGCCCACGCTGAAGGGGCTCATGGCGTGCTTGGGGATGTCCTTGACCCGGTCCGGAAGCCAGCGGTCGGGATCGAACTCAAGGTGCCGCTCGTACGACTCCGGGTCGCGCTGGATCGCGTACGGGCTGTAGACGATGTCCGCCCCGGACGGAATGCGATATCCACCGAGTTCCGTGTCCCGTACCGCCCGGCGCGTGAGAATCCAGACGGCCGGACTCAAACGCATCGACTCGACGACGACATTGTTGGTGTGCCTGAGTCCTCGGACGTCTGCAAATGCCACCGGCCTCCCACCGGTGACGGCCTGCACTTCGTCCCGCACGCGGTCGGCGTGTTCGGGGTGCTCCGCGAGCATATGCAACAGCCACATGATCGTGGAGGCGATGGTTTCGCTGCCGGGGGTGAGGATCGCGACGACCTGATCATGGATCTCCTGTTCCCCGATCGGGTCGCCATTCTCGTCCTTCGCCTCCAGCAATGCCGTCAGCAAATCGTCCGGCTTTTGACCGGATGCCCGGCGCTCGGCGACGATCTCGTCGACCAGGAGATGCAAATCGGCCAAGGCCCGGTTGAATGCGCGGTTGGCCGGGAGCGGCAGGTTGTAGAGCGGTCCGAGCGGGACCACCATCCGCCGGTACATCCCACGGAAGACGGTGGCGAGGGCGACGCACAGCCGCTCGGCCCGCTCGTCCATGAAGTCGCCGCGCAGCAGGCAGCGCGCCGCGATGCGCACGGCCACCCGGAAGGACTCGGAGGTGCAGTCGATCGTCTCGCCGGGCTTCCAGCGCTCGGTGAGTGCGTGCGCCTCCTCCTCCATGATCGGTCCGTAGGCCGGGATGGCGTCGAGCCGGAAGGCGGGCTGGATGGTGCGCCGCTGGCGCCGGTGACGCGGGCCGTTGGCCGTGGCCACGCCCTCCTTGCCGAGCAGGCCCTCCAGGGACTCCCACAGCGGCCCGGCGATGATGAAGTCGTTGCTCAGCGCCAGGGCGCCGGTCAGGTCCGGGGTGGTGACCGCGTACACCGTCTTCGGCCCGAGCTTCAGCCGGACGACGTCGCCGTGTTCGCGCAGCCGGGACATGAACGCCAGCGGGTCGCGCGCCAGTTTCCAGCCGTGGCCGAGGACGGGGACCCCGCCGCCCGCCCGGGGTGGCTCCCCCGGCCCCACCGCCGGCGGGGTCTCGGGCTTCACAGACTCGACGGTCATTTCTCACCTGCCGCTTCGTTGTTGACGTACGGGGGCGTGGACCGGTCGTCCCAGCTGTCGACCATGTACCGGCCGGACTCGTGGTGGAACCAGTAGACGGAACTGAACCAGTTCCGCATATTGCTCAGGCAGGCCCGCACGGCGGCGCTCAGTTCTTTTCCCCGCACGGTGCCGTCGGCGAGTTCTTCGGCGAACCGTAAGGCCTGGTGCTCGGCGTCGATGAAATCGGCGATACTTTTCTCGACGCGGCCCCTCACGTCCACGACCGCCTGTTCCAGAGTCAGCCCCTCATGGGTGATGAGGCTGATTCCGAGATTGTGCACCTCGTCGCCCGCTATCTCTTT
This sequence comes from Streptomyces sp. 378, assembly GCF_030124145.1. Classification (GTDB taxonomy): domain Bacteria; phylum Actinomycetota; class Actinomycetes; order Streptomycetales; family Streptomycetaceae; genus Streptomyces. The sequence goes on along the minus strand of NZ_JASKMS010000013.1, from coordinate 162,651 downwards.
CGGGAGCGAGCACAGATCGTTGTACCAGGCGGCGAATTCCTGGCTCAGCAGCGCCGCCCGTCGATATGCCGGGTGTTTCCGGACGGGGTCGGGAAGCTCACAGCCGGCGGTCGGCTCCAGCAGGTCCGTCCATATCCAGTGCGCAAAGGTGAGCCGGCGCAACCGGAGGTATTCCTCGACCGTCGGCACGACTCCCCGGGTGCGATTGTGGAACTCCTGGTCGTACGCGTCGATCACCGCGTGGAAGTGCCGGGCGAACCGGAGGTTCCACGTCTGGGAGAGGAAGCCGTACAGCCGCAGCACGCTGTCCGCGAACCCGGCGACCAGTGGGTCCTCGTGGTGCAGGTGCTCCCCCGGGGAGTCGAGGGCCGAGTGCAGCCGGTCCCGCAGCAGCCGCCAGGCGGCGGGTCGGCCGTGCACGATGTCGCGGTCGTGACGGTCGTCCCAGACGAAGAACCATGCGCTGTAGTCGGCGATCGCCTGCATGACCTCATCGGAGGCGTCGATGTAGTACCCGGCCATGAGGTCCGTGTAGCAAAGACCGTCGGCATATTCCTCCACCTTGTCCGCCGGCATGAGCCGCTTTTCGAGCAGCCAGGCCCGCGTCCTCTCCTGGCACTTCGGCCAATACGGGTGGAGTTGCCGGGGAAACGCCGCCTCGATCACCGGGAGAGAGAGCGACGGTGGAACTGCGATCGTGGCCTGTGTCGGCGTGGTTCCGTGTGACAAAGCATGCACGAACTAACCCCTCTCAGCCGCCAGTTGGCGCGGGCGCCCCTCCCTTCGTGCCGGGCGTGCGCCGTTGCATACCCCGCTCATCCCATTCAGCACTACAACTGACCGTTCTGGGAACGTATTTGCTTCATTCGCTACCTCACAGTGCCGAATCTCCCGTTGTGTGACTACCGGTGGATCGCCAGGAGAGCAGAAGCGATCGAACGTGCGACGGACAGGCGAACGGCACAGACGAACGGCGCCTGTTCAGGGTGGGGAACCCGAACAGACGCCGTGCGCCTGGTGAAGCCGAGATCTCAGTCGTTGGCCACCACGGGGTAGCGGGGCTCGTTCTCGGCCATCTGCCGCAGCGCGTCCTTGCGCTCGCGCTTGGAGAGCCGGTCGATGTACAGATAGCCGTACAGGTGGTCCGTCTCGTGCTGCAAACACCGTGCGAAGTATCCGGTGCCGCGCACCTTGATCGGGTTGCCCTTCTCGTCCTGCCCGGTCACCTCGGCGCAGTCCGGCCGGGCGAGCGGCGCGTACGCCGTGGGCACCGACAGACAGCCCTCGTTGCTGTCGTCCAGGCGGCGCTTGTCGGCGGGCAGTTCGACGAGCTTGGGGTTGCAGACCACGCCGGTGTGCCGGGCGCCCTCGTCGTCCGGGCAGTCGTAGACGAAGACCTTCGCGTCGACCCCGATCTGGTTGGCGGCGAGGCCCACGCCCTCGGCGGTCCGCTGGCTGGCGAACATGTCCGCGACGAGCTGCTGGAAGTCGTCGCCGAAGTCGGTGACGTCCTTGCACTCCTTGTGCAGCACCGGGTTCCCGACCACTGTGATCGGCCGCGAGGTCCCCCGCTCCCGCCAGGCCGCCTCGCGCTCCTCGCAGTCCTCCGTATCGATCACGTACCCCTCGTCATCCACGGGGAGCACGCCCGAGCGCTGCTGATCGGTGTCCTGCTGAGCCATGACGTTACGTACGCCTTCCTGAAACTGACCGGGCTGAGATGCTGATACAGGGTACGCGGGTGAAACGCCCTGCTTTCAGGGGCGCGGGGAACCGCGCGAGCCACCACGGCACAGCCACACCCGACAACGGCGCTAGCACACCTCTTCCAAATCCCGCCAATCCCGGGAATCCGGACTGTCGGCCACCCACCCGTCCAGCAACCCCCGAACCAGCGAAGCCGGCGCGGCCAACCCGCACTCCCGCTCCGGCACCCACAGCTGCCCGTCCGTCCGGTGCCCCAGCGGCCCGGGGTGCCCCGGCTCACTGTGATCGTGCGGATCGAGGTGCTCCCCGTCGCCCTCGTCGGACGGCATCCGGGACTCCGAGCACATCCGGCACAGCAACCGCACCGAAGAGGACCAGTCCTCAGCGGCGAACCCGGCGTCCCCGGCGAGCTGCTCCAGCGCGTCCCGGTCCGCCTCCGTCGCGGCCTCCAGCAGCACCACCCACGTCGGCACGGGCGACGGCGCCCACAGCTCGATCTCGTCGAACACCGGGTAGGTGTGCCCGGCGGCCGTGGTCCGCTCCCCGTGCGGCACACCGTCGTGCAGGACGACCTCGCCCCAGCGGCGCCCCGACGAGGGCAGGGGAATGGACAGCACCTCGATCCGGGCGGGATCCAGCCGCCGCCCCCACACGACCTCGGCCTCCCCCTCCGGGGAGAGCCGTACGGCCGCGCTGCCGAGGGCCATGCCGACGGGCTCACCGGAGTCGTTGGCCGCACCCGGCAACCGCAGCCCGTAGGCCTGCCAGGCGCGCCGGGCCAGCGGCCAGTCCTGGAGCGCGGTCGCGGCGATGCCCACGTTCCACCAGTCGGGCGCGCCGGCGTCCCGGTCGAGCAGTGCCACGGCCCGCAGTCCGGCCGCCCGCGCCTGCTCCCAGTCGTGCCGGAACTTGTGCAGCAGGGCGAGGTTGAACCAGGACTCGGAAAGCCAGGGCTCCAGATCGGCGGCACGTGTCAGCAGTGCGCCTGCGTCCTCGTACCGGCCGTCGCCGATGAGGGTGAACGCCCGGTCTGTGGCCTGCCGCCAGGAGGCGGAGGGCCGGTGCCGTCCCTTGCCGAAGATCCTCACGATTCCCGCCTGCCAGTTCCGTGCGGTGGGCTGGCCGTAGCTGTGTTTCGAGCCCCCGGACACCTTCTCCTTCGCATCCAACCACGTACGGCCTCGAGGGCGCTCATTACCCATGGGTTACCCAGCCACGGGCAGGGTCAGACTGCTCCTTGCCAGTACCCGGGCCAGTGATTCCACCACCTCCGGGGCGTATGTGCCGGCGGTGGCGAGCCGGAGTTCCTCCAGCGCCGTCAGCGGCCCGCCGGGCCCTCCTTCCCGGGACTTCTCCTCGTACGCGTTCACCGCCCGGACGATGCGCGCCGCGAGCGGCTGCTCGGTGTAGGGGTCGGCCTGCCGCTCCACGACCACGGCCACCGCTTCGTCGACGCCGGTCTGCCGCACGACAGCCCCGCCGAGCAGCGCGATCCGCCGCTGCTCGGTGGCGGACAGCGCGGCGGTGGCGCCCGCAGGCACCGGGTCGACGAGGCTCAGCTGGCCGATGTCGTGCATGAGCGCGGCGTACTCCAGCACGCCCAGTTCGGGCTCGGTCAGCCCCAGGTCCCGGCCCACGGCCCGGCTGAGCGCGGCGACGCGCCGGGCGTGCCCGGCCGGGGTGTAGCCGGCGACCTCGGTGGCCCGGGCGAGGGAGGCGATGGTCTGCCGATAGGTCGCCCGGACCGCGGCGTAGCGCCGGAACGACATCTGGGCGAGCAGCAGCGGCACGGAGAAGACGGGCAGCGCCCACAGCCCCACGACGGCGACCGCCAGCGCCATCACCGCCCCGGTGGCGATGACGGCGGACCCGATGCCGCACAAGCCCCGCAGTTCGTCCCGCAGCACCGGCCCGAAGGGCCAGCCGGTGCGGGTGCGGGCCAGGGCGGCGGCGAACACCGCGTCGCACAGCGTGGTCAGGGACAGCAGCGCGAGCAGCAGCAGCGCGTAGGCGGGGCCGCCCCAGTCGTCGAACATGCCCCGGTTGTAGGGGGGCTGGAAGCACAGGGCGACGAACCCGACGGTGAGCACACGGCGCGCCAGGTGGTCGACCGTGGGCCCCTGCCCGCGAGCGATGTGCGGCACGCTGCCGAGCAGTGAGGCGGCCAGCACGACGGCGACGACCTGGGCCGGGCCGTGGTGCGTGGCCCGCCCGCCGGCCTCCCCGAGCAGCGCGTAGGACAGGGCCGCGGCGGCGCCGAGCGGTGCCGGCTCCCGCACCCGCGCGCCGTTGCGGCGGGTGAGCTCACCGACGGTGACGAGGACGCCGAAGGCGACGGCGACCCGGCGTTCCTCCAGCCCTTGGTGGAGGGTGGCGGCGAGGGAGGCGACGGCGAGGAGGGCGGCGCAGGCGTGGACGAGGGTGAGGAGCGGTGGCGGCCGGTCCGCGCTCATCGGTGTGCCCCCGGGCGGCTGGAAAGGGGGGCGCCGGGCGGGGGCACCCGGGCCGGGCGGGTCTCCTCGTCGTCGGCGGTCACGGCGGGGTGCCATCCCGTGCGCCGGACGGCCTCGACGAGGGCCGTGACCATCACCGGGTCGAAGTGGCTGCCCGCGCACCGCTCCAGCTCCGCCAGGGCCACGGCGACGGGCCGGGCCCTGCTGTAGCTCCGGGTGGAGGTCATGGCGTCGAAGGCGTCCGCGACCGCCACGACCCGTGCGGACTCGGGAATCTGACGGCCCACCAGACCGTACGGGTAGCCGCTGCCGTCCAGTCGCTCGTGGTGGTGCAGCACGGCGGCGCGGGCCTCGCCGAGGAAGCCGATGCCGCGCACCATCTCGTGCCCGTACTCGGGGTGCAGTTCGATCACCCGCCGCTCCTCGGGTGTCAACGGCCCGTCCTTCCTGAGCAGCCGGGTGGGCACGCCCAGCTTCCCCACGTCGTGCAGGATCCCGGCGAAGCGGAGCACCTCGACGCGCTCGTCGTCCATGCCCAGCTCGCGCGCGATCATCAAGGAGGCCTGGCCGACCCGCTCGCTGTGCCCGCGGGTGTACCCGTCCTTGATGTCGACGGCCTGGACCAGCGCCCGGATGGTCGCCTGGTGGGCGGCCCGTTCCCGGTGGTACTGCGCGAACGCCCACCACGAGACGCACATGGGCAGCAGCACCAGCAGCGCGGCGACAGGACCGTACGGGCTGCGCCACAGCACGGCCATCATCAGCCCGGCGAGGCCGTGCACGGCGATCGGCGCGAGGGAGCGCGTCACCAGTCCCCGCCAGGCCCGCCGCACCGGCACCCGCTCTGCCACGGCCAGGATCCCGCCGTCCAGCAGCGCCAGCACCAGGCAGAACACCAGCACGGCCGCCCCGGCGGGCCCGAGGGCGTAGGGGACGTCGCCCGCGACGACCGCGTCGCGCCCGCCGAGCAACCGGTGTGTCGTGGCCGCGGCCCACACCCCCAGGACGAGCTGGGCGGCCCGCCAGGTGCGCCGCAGCGCCACGGGCCGCTGCCGGGCCTGCGAGAGCAGCGCCCCGGGGACGGCCACCAGCGCGGCGGCGGGTGCCGGCAGCAGGAAGGCACCGGCGAGCAGCACGGGGTAGAAGGTCCCGGCCGGATGGGAGAGCCCCACGAACCGGGACCGGGCGACGCGTTCGCAGCCGGCGTACAGCGCGGCGAGCAGCGCGACCGCCCACCAGGGTGTGCGGACGTCCGGGAGCGGCAGCAGACAGGGCAGCGCGGCCATCACGACACAGGCGATGTAGACCCGTGCCCGTGCCGGTACCGCTTCCATGAGCCCCTCCCCCGGCCATGTCCGTCAGGCCCGGAGCCTAGGGCGGCGGCAGGGGGGTCCGCGGGTGGATGACCCGCGGGTTAGCACGTTCGAGTGACGCGTTCGAAGGGACTATCCCCCTCGGAGCGTGGGTAGTTGAAAAGCGCAGGAGTGTCAGGACTCCTGGGGCGCGGCGGGCGAGGCCGTGACGTCCTGGTCGGGGACGGCCTGGCCGGAGCGGATCAGCTCGATCCGCCCCATGACCTTGTCCCGCAGGTCGCCCGGCACGTCGTCATGCCCGCAGCAGCGCTTGACGAGCTTCTTCACAGCCTGCTCCAGCCCGTACTTCTCGAGGCAGGGCGAGCACTCCTCGAAGTGGTGCTCGAACTTCACGCAGTCCGAGTCCGGCATCTCACGGTCGAGGAACTCATAGAGATGATCGAGGATTTCGCTGCAATCCGTCTCGTGCGGCTCTCCGCAGCTCATGACCCCGAGCCTTTCGCTTCGTTCGACTCTCCGGCACCGGCCGGGACCATCCCGCGGTCACGGGCGTAGTCCTGCAGCATGCCGCGCAGCTGACGGCGGCCCCGGTGCAGCCGGGACATCACCGTACCGATGGGTGTCCCCATGATGTCGGCGATCTCCTTGTAGGCAAACCCCTCGACGTCCGCGAGATACACGGCGATACGGAACTCCTCGGGAATGGCCTGGAGCGCCTGCTTCACGTCCGAGTCGGGCAGGTGGTCGAGCGCCTGCGACTCCGCGGAGCGCAAGCCCGTCGACATGTGCGACTCGGCGCGGGCGAGCTGCCAGTCCTCGATCTCCTCGGCCGCGGAGCGCTGAGGTTCGCGCTGCTTCTTGCGGTACGAGTTGATGAAGGTGTTGGTGAGGATCCGGTACAGCCACGCCTTGAGGTTGGTGCCCTCGCGGAACTGGTGGAAGGACGCGTACGCCTTGGCGTACGTCTCCTGCACCAGGTCCTCGGCGTCGGCCGGGTTGCGCGTCATGCGCAGCGCGGCCGAATACATCTGGTCGAGGAACTCGAGCGCGTCCCGCTCGAAGCGCGCACTGCGCTCCGCGGCCGTCTCCGCGCCCGTGCCGCCCTGGCCCTCGGGCTGCTCCGCCTGGCCGTCTTCGGTCCCTGCGTCGGTCCCAGTGACCGGACCCACCTCCTCGAGTGTTCTCGTGAGACCGAGACCGGTCTCACCCGAATCGGAGGATAGACGACGATCCGGTCCGCCCGCCGCCCGAACCGGGGCGGTCCTGGCCGCGTGCAGCACCGTCCAGTCCAGGTCGGCGCGGCTGCTGCGGGTCGGGCAGATGGTCGAACCCATGCGGCGGACTTCCTCTCCTACGACGTCGGTGCTGGTCTCCAGCACGTACGTCCCGCACAACAGTGACCGCCGCCCCGGCATTCCCGAAGCTTTACCCGAGTGACCCGGTCCACTGCACGACCGCGTCCGTGATGAGGGCCACGGCCGCGTCCTGCGTGATCTCCGCACGCTTCGGCACGGCGAAGCCGTGATCTCCGTACGGGATCTCCACGAGTTCGTACCGTCCTTCGGGAAACTCCTCCGGCTTCCCGAACGGGTCGTTGCCGCCCTGCACGACCAGGGTGGGCACCCCGGAGCCCAGCAATTCGTCGGCGCGGGACTTCTCCGGCTTGCCCGGCGGGTGGAGCGGGAAGCTGAGCGCGAGCACGGCGTGGGCCCCCAGCTCGGTGGCGGTACGGCAGGCGACCCGGGCCCCCGCGCTGCGCCCGCCGGCGACGACCGGCAGCCCCGGAGCGGCCAGCGCGGGCCAGATGCCGCGCCAGCCGGTGTCCAGGGTCCTGGGGGCGGGTGCCAGTTTCCTCCCCGCCACCCGCCAGGGCTGCTCCACCCGGGCCACGGTCACCCCGTGCGCGGGCAGGACCTCGGCCAGGGCCTTCAGGTCACGGGCCTCGATGCCGCCCCCGGCGCCGTGACCGACCGCGAGGACCAGCCGGGCGTTCCTCGCGGGGTGCCATGTGATGCGGGCGGTTCCGGCCTCGGTCTCGACGGTCCCGGTGGTCTCACCGGTCGCCTTCGTCACCTTCGCCATGTTCGTCACGTTCGCCATGTCGTCATGTTCGTCACATTCGTCATGTCAGAAGAGTGTGCCCTCTTCCGGTCCTTCCAGCTCCTTCAGCAGCTCCGGCCCGTTGTTGCGGACGTTGCTGACGGCCGTGGCGACCGGGTAGGCGCGCATCAGCCCGGCGGGCGGCGGGGCGAGCAGTTCGCGCAGCTCGTCGGCGTCCGTGCGGGACGGGTCCAGCCAGGCGTCCCAACGATCGGGCGTCAGCATCAGCGGCATCCGCGGGTGGATGTCGGCCAGCGCCCGCGGCCCGTCGGCCGGGGACACCGCGAGCGGGCTCTGCTCGGCCTCCGTGGTGATGACCGAGCACGTCACCCACCAGGCCCGCGGGTGGTCGTCCGGCAGCGTCCTGTCCCGCCAGAACTCGTACAGCCCGGCCATGGCGAAGACCGACCCGTCCGCCGGTGTCACGAAGTACGGCTGCTTGCGGGGTCGCTTCTTCTTGCCCTCGACCTCCAGCTCGCGCTCCTGGCTGCCGGTGACCCACTCGTAGTAGCCGTCGGCGGGCAGGATGCAGCGCCGGGAGGTGAAGGCCCGACGGTAGGACGGCTTCTCGTGGACGGTCTCCGCGCGGGCGTTGATCATCCGGGCGCCGCCCTCGGGGGTCTTCGACCAGGACGGGACGAGCCCCCACTTCAGTGTGCGCAGTTGCCGAACCGGCCGCGTGTCGTCCGCGTCTTTCAGGGGGCGGTCGAGGACGGCGTAGACCTCTTTGGTGGGCGCCACGTTGTAGTCCGGCTCGAGGGTCTCCTCGGGCTCCCACTTCTCGACCTCAAAGATTCCTGCGAGATCCTCTGGCCTACGACTCGCTGAATACCGTCCGCACATACGTGCCACACTGCCAGGCCCACCCGCCGCCCGGCCACCACCTCTCAACGTGGGCGCTGCGCGCCACACCCATCGGATCGACCACAGGGAGCCGACGCCACCCATGGACAGCACCGCAATCGCCTCGCTCGCCTCCCTCTGGGACGAGGTGTCCGGCACGCAGCCCGACCCCGACCTGTGGGTGGTGATCGCGACCCTGGGCGCCGCGCTCGCCGTGGTCCTCCCGCACGGCCTGTGGCGCCTCTCCCGCAACGCCATCACCATCGCCCACGAGGGCGGCCACGGGCTCGTGGCCCTGCTCACCGGCCGCACCCTCACCGGCATACGGCTGCACTCGGACACCAGCGGCCTGACCGTCAGCCGCGGCAAGCCGCACGGCATCGGCATGATCCTCACCGCCGCCGCCGGCTACACCGCCCCGCCCCTGCTGGGCCTCGGCGGTGCCGCCCTGCTCGGCTCCGGCCGCATCACGCTCCTGCTGTGGCTGGCCACGGCCCTGCTGCTCGCCATGCTGGTGATGATCCGCAACGCCTACGGCGCACTGACCATGCTCGTCACCGGTGGCCTGTTCGTGGTGGTGTCCTGGCTGGCCGGCCCGCAGGTGCAGGCGGCGTTCGCGTACGCGGTGGTGTGGTTCCTACTGCTCGGCGGGGTCCGCCCGGCCTTCGAACTCCAGGCGAAGCGGGCCCGGGGCGGGGCCGGCGACTCGGACGCGGACCAGTTGTCGCGGTTGACGCACGTACCGGCGGCGCTGTGGTTCTTCCTGTTCCACGCGGTGTCGCTGTGCTCGCTGCTCGGTGGCGGGCGCTGGCTCCTGGGCCTGTGACAGCCGGCCCGAGGGGTGCGGGGCCGCCCCCGTGCGCGGCTGCGCGCGCCGGGCGCCACCGGCCCCGACGGCGCCGCACTCGGAGCACGGCCTGCTTATAAAGTAAAGGCATGGCCCCGAACACCGCAGACACCGCCCTCTGGCCCGCCCCGCACGCGAGCGGAGCCGTCGACGCGACGGTCCACGTGCCCGGGTCCAAGTCCGTCACCAACCGCGCCCTGGTCCTCGCCTCGCTGGCCTCCGAGCCCGGCTGGCTGCGCCGGCCCCTGCGCTCCCGCGACACCCTGCTGATGGCCGGGGCGCTGCGTGCGATGGGCATCGAGATCGAGGAAGGCGTGGGCCCCGACGGCACCGGCGAGGCCTGGCGGGTGCTCCCCACGGGCCTGCGCGGCCCGGCCCAGGTCGACGTCGGCAACGCCGGCACGGTGATGCGGTTCCTGCCGCCGGTCGCCGCGTTGGCCGACGGCTCCGTCCGGTTCGACGGCGATCCCCGTTCCTACGAGCGTCCGCTGAACGGCGTCATCGACGCGCTGCGTCAGCTCGGCGCCCGCATCGACGACGACGGCCGCGGCGCGCTGCCGATGACCGTGCACGGCAGCGGCGCCCTGGACGGCGGCATGGTCGCCATCGACGCCTCCTCCTCCTCACAGTTCGTGAGCGCCCTGCTGCTGTCCGGCCCGCGCTTCAATCAGGGCGTCGAGGTCCGCCACACCGGCGCCACGCTGCCGTCCATGCCGCACATCCGCATGACCGTCGACATGCTGCGCGCGGTCGGCGCCCAGGTGGACACGCCCGAGTCGGGCGGTGAACCGAATGTCTGGCGGGTCTCGCCGGGTGCTCTGCTCGGCCGCGACCTGGTCATCGAGCCTGACCTGTCGAACGCCCAGCCGTTCCTGGCGGCGGCGCTGGTGACCGGCGGCAGGGTCGTCGTCCCGGACTGGCCCTCCCGCACCACGCAGCCCGGTGACCGGCTGCGCGAGATCTTCACCGAGATGGGCGGCTCCTGCGAACTGACGGATTACGGTCTGGCGTTCACCGGCTCCGGCTCGGTGCACGGCATCGACGTCGACCTGAGCGAGGTCGGCGAGCTGACGCCGGGTATCGCCGCGGTCGCGGCCCTCGCGGACTCCCCGTCGACCCTGCGCGGCGTGGCCCATCTGCGGCTGCACGAGACGGACCGGCTGGCCGCGCTGACGAAGGAGATCAACGAACTCGGCGGTGACGTCACGGAGACCGCCGACGGTCTGCACATCCGCCCGCGCCGGCTGCACGGCGGGATCTTCCACACCTACGACGATCACCGCATGGCCACGGCCGGCGCGATCATCGGCCTCGCGGTCGAGGGCGTGCAGATCGAGAACGTGGCGACGACGGCCAAGACCTTGCCCGGCTTCCCCGACCTGTGGACCGGGATGCTCGGGGCGTAGGACGCAGGGATCACGTCATGCGCCGCTATGGCAAGCACACCGACGAGGACGACATCCGCACCCGTCCCGGCCGCCGCAACACCCGGCCCCGGACGAACCTCCGCCCCAAGCACGAGGACGCCGCCGAGGGCCTCGTCCTCACCGTCGACCGGGGCCGCCTGACCTGCCTCGTCGAGGACCGCGTGGTCATGGCGATGAAGGCCCGCGAGCTGGGCCGCAAGGCGGCCGTGGTCGGCGACCGGGTGGCTCTCGTGGGCGACATGTCGGGCAAGAAGGACACGCTCGCGCGGATCGTGCGCATCGCGGAGCGGACCTCGGTCCTGCGCCGCACCGCGGACGACGACGATCCGTACGAGCGCGTGATCGTCGCCAACGCCGACCAGCTGGCGATCGTCACCGCCCTGGCCGACCCGGAGCCGCGCCCCCGGCTGATCGACCGCTGCCTGGTCGCGGCCTACGCCGGCGGCCTGGACCCGCTGCTGGTCCTGACCAAGTCGGACCTCGCCCCGCCCGACAAGCTCCTGGAGCTGTACGGCCACCTCGACATCCCGCACGTCGTCACCAGCCGCGAGGAACTGCAGAACGGCAGCGCTGTCGCCCGTGTGCGCGAGCAACTCGACGGCCAGATCACGGCGTTCGTCGGTCACTCCGGTGTCGGCAAGACGACCCTGGTCAACGCACTCGTCCCGGAGGAACGACGACGTACGACGGGACACGTGAACGCGGTGACGGGCCGGGGCCGGCACACCACCACCTCGGCACTGGCGCTGCCGCTGTCGGGCGAAGACGGCTGGGTGATCGACACCCCGGGCCTGCGGTCCTTCGGACTGCACCACGTGGACCCGTCCCAGGTGATCCACGCCTTCCCCGATCTGGAGCCGGGCACCGAGGGCTGCCCGCGCGCGTGCAGCCACGACGAGCGGGACTGCGCGCTGGACGCGTGGGTGGCCGCGGGGCACGCGGATCCGGCGCGCCTGTACTCGCTGCGGCGGCTGCTGGCCACGCGGGAGCGGACGGAAGGCGACTGACCTCCGCGTTGTTTGTCCTGGCGTGGAGACGGTAAGTGCATAATCGCACCCAAGCCGGATGCGGGCCGGGCCGAAGCCGGACGAGCGTCGGATCGCCGTGTACGCGGTGAAGCCGACGGAGCGGTCACTGATCGTGGGATACGGGAGGACGACTCATGGCGTGGCTGCTGGTCATCGTGGCCGGATTGCTCGAGACCGGCTTCGCCGTATGTCTGAAGCTCTCGCACGGCTTCACCCGGCTCTGGCCCACGATCGCGTTCTGCGCCTTCGCGCTCGGCAGCTTCGGACTGCTGACCCTCGCGCTGAAAAAACTCGACGTGGGCCCCGCGTACGCGGTGTGGACCGGCATCGGGGCGGCGGGGACGGCGATCTACGGCATGGTCTTCCTCGGCGACGTGGTGTCGACGCTGAAGCTCGTGTCGATCAGTCTCGTCATCATCGGCGTGATCGGGCTCCAGTTGTCGGGGTCGGCGCACTGACCCCCTGTCAGCCCGGCTGCCGCTGAAGGGCGCCGCGGACGAGGTCGGCCACACCGCCCTCGCCCGGTGGCGCCGCCACACAGGACAGGGCCAGTCTGACGGCGAGTTCGCAGGTGCGGGCCAGCTCGGCGGTGTCGGACGTGGGCGTGCCGTGCCCGGCCAGGACGGTGACGGCCCGGTCGCGCACGAGGGCGACGAAGTCGCCGGGTGAGGGCAGCGGCCCGTCGGCACGGCGCTGGGCCGGTACCGCCGAGGTGGGCGGCACGGACAGCGGGGCGGGGGCGGGCAGCCGCTCACTCCAGCAGCCGGTGAGCATGGCGCGCACGAGGAGGCTGTCCCGGGCCGCGGAGGTGGTCCACTCGGCGGTGGCGGTGAGCCGGTCGCGGGGATCGCCGTACCCGGCGAGAGCGCGGTCCACCCCGGCGAGATATCCGTCGGCCTCTCGTCGCACGAGCGCCCGGGCGAGGCCGTCCTTACTGCCGAACTCGTTGTAGAGCGTCTGCCGGGACACTCCTGCCGCCGCGGCCACGTCGACCATCCGTACGGCGGACCACGGCCGGCGCGCCAGCGCCGTGTAGGCGGCGTCCAGTAGTGATTCCCGCGCTGCAGGCATCATCGCCTCCCCTTGGGGCGAGCGGCTCTGCGCCCAGATTTGACGCGTGTGACACCACTGTCAAGGGTTCGCGAGTGCGCGCGGGGGCGCGTTTCGGCCTTGCCGCGCGGCCTGTTGACCCATGGGCCGTGCCTCGCCCGAGTCCGCGAACGCGCGGTCGTACTCCGGCGGGACGGCGGTGGACGCCGACCCCGGGGCGGAACGTCGGCGCGAGCCCGCCCACGCGGGTCACGGCGGCTCCTTGGGGTCGTCGTCGCACATCGAGGTCGACACGAAGGAGCCGAGCACCGCGAGCCCCGGGCACCGGGCGAGGGCCGAGCACCGCGAGCCCCGGGCACCGGGCGAGGGCGGCCATGCGTCGCGTCCGATACCGGTGCCGAGCAGCAGGCCGCGCAGGGGCTCGGTGGCCGGGGTGAACGGCTGGTACTCGGCGATCGGCTGGAACCAGCCCGGCATCGCGTCGAGCGGGACGAAGGTGCCGGACAGGAGAGGCTGCAGGATCGGGGCAGCGCGTTGTCACCGGCCGCCTCGGCGTTCGGGCTGACCAGGCCCATGCCGACGGCGATCCAGGTGGGCGCCGTGACGAAGAGCACGAGCAGTCCGACGGCCGCGGCCCACTCCAGGACGGTGGCATCGGTGGAGGGCGATCCGATGGCCATACCGACGATCCGACCAGCACCACGTCGGCGAGCGGCGGCCCCAGCCGTCACAGGGTGCCGCAGGGACCGCCCGCAGCAGGCTGCCGACGACGTGCCCGATGAGCACCGACCCGCGGTGGACGGCCATGGCGCGGAAGCGGGCGATGACGCCCTCGGTCAGGTCGTTGGAGACGGGGACCGCGGTGCCGGTGGTGGTGCTGCCGATATTCGTCAGCAGCAGTCCCGGGACGACGAAGGCGATGGAGGCGGCGCGGTCCGACCGCCGCCGATGCGGCACTCATGGTGTCGCCGAAAACGTAGACGAAGAGCGGGCCGAGCAGCGAGAAGATCGTCCCTTCCGGGACGGCTCGGTCGACTCCGTCCAGGACGGTCTTGTCGCTCTCGGACCTCCGCAGCCCGTTCCGCGCGACGGCCGGGTCGGTCACGCCCAGGCCCGAGAGGGTGCCGGCGGCACCGCCGACCCGAGCCCGGATCACCGACCCTCGCGCGCCCTGGGCGCCGGGCCCCCGCCCCCACCCTCACAAACCCCCTGTAGCCCCACCCCCACCTCGGCAGATAGGTTCGTTGCATGCCCGACTACCTCGACGATCTGCGTCTCGCCCACGTCCTCGCCGACGCCGCCGACGCCGCGACGACGGACCGGTTCAAGGCCCTCGACCTCAAGGTCGAGACCAAACCGGACATGACCCCGGTGAGCGAGGCGGACAAGGCCGCGGAGGAACTCATCCGCGGCCAGCTCCAGCGCGCCCGCCCCCGGGACGCGATCCTCGGCGAGGAGTACGGCGTGGAGGGCACCGGCCCCCGCCGCTGGGTGATCGACCCGATCGACGGCACCAAGAACTACGTGCGGGGTGTCCCCGTCTGGGCCACGCTCATCTCCCTCATGGAGGCCGGCGAGGGCGGCTTCCAGCCCGTGGTCGGCGTCGTCTCCGCCCCCGCCCTGGGTCGCCGCTGGTGGGCCGCCAAGGGACACGGCGCGTTCTCCGGCCGCAGCCTCACCAAGGCCTCCCGGCTGCAGGTCTCCCGCGTCTCCAAGCTCTCCGACGCCTCCTTCGCGTACTCCTCGCTCAGCGGCTGGGAGGAGCAGGGCCGCCTGGACGGCTTCCTTGACCTCACCCGCGAGGTGTGGCGCACGCGGGCGTACGGCGACTTCTGGCCGTACATGATGGTCGCGGAAGGCGCCGTCGACATGTGCGCCGAGCCGGAGTTGTCCCTGTGGGACATGGCCGCCACCGCGATCGTCGTCACCGAGGCCGGTGGCACCTTCACCGGACTCGACGCGCGCCCGGGCCCGCACAGCGGCAACGCTGCCGCGTCGAACGGCCTGTTGCACGACGAGCTGCTCGGATATCTCAACCAGCGCTACTGAGCCCCCCGTTGTTTCCGAGCGCCCCCTTGTTGACCCTCCCTTTACCTGCCACTCTGAGAGTCCCCCCCCACTTGTGAATTTGTGAAACCCTGAACGAACGGCGGGGAGACTCCCAGGAGGTGGCTCCATCCATGCTCGTCCGTGACGCCATGAGCACTGTCGTCCTCACCATCGGCCCGACCCACACGCTGCGCCAGGCCGCCGCGCTGATGTCCGCGCGCAAGGTCGGGGCGGCCGTGGTCCACGACCCCGACGCCGGCGGCATCGGCATCCTCACCGAACGCGACGTCCTCAACTCCGTCGGTCTGGGCCAGGACCCGGATACCGAACGCGCCCACGCCCACACCACCACCGACGTCGTCTTCGCCGCTCCGACCTGGACCCTGGAGGAGGCGGCGAGCGCCATGGCACACGGCGGCTTCCGGCACCTCATCGTGCTGGACGGCGGGGAACCGACCGGCATCGTCTCGGTCCGCGACATCATCCGCTGCTGGGCACCCGCGCGTCAGCGCGTTCCGGCATGAGCGCGCGGACGGGCCGGGCCCCCGAAAGGGACCCGGCCCGTCCGCCACAGCAAGCGGTCCAGCGCTGGAGTTCAGCCGCGCAGGGCCTGGACCGCGACCTCCAGCCGCTTGCCGTAGTCTCCGTCGGCCCGACGGAAGTTGTCGATCGCCCGCTCGACGATGTCGTCACGCGAGACCTTGGCGATGAAGCCCGCCAGGTTGGCGATCAGGCGCTCTTTCTCGTCCTCGCCCATCAGCCGGTAGAGGTTGCCCGCCTGCACGAAGTCGTCGTCCTCGGCGTGCACCGGAGTGGGGTGGTTGCCCGTCGCGCCGCTCACGGCAGTGGCGGACCACAGCGGACGGTCCGTCTGCGACGGGCCGCCGAAGCTGTTCGGCTCGTAGTTCTTCGCACCCGCGTGTCGGCCGTCGTAGAGGTATCCGTCACGGGAATTGGTCCGCGCGACGGTGGCGTGCGGACGGTTCACCGGCAGGTGGTCGGCGTTGATGCCGACGCGGTAGCGGTGGGCGTCACCGTAGGCGAAGAGGCGGCCCTGGAGCATCTTGTCCGGGGAGGGCCCGATGCCCGGTACGAAGTGGGCGGGGCTGAAGATCGACTGCTCGACCTCGGCGAAGATGTTCTCCGGGTTGCGATTGAGCTCCAGCTTGCCGATCTCGACGACCGGGTAGTCCGCGTGCGGCCAGACCTTGGTCAGATCGAACGGGTTGAAGCGGTACGTCGCCGCCTCGGCCACCGGCATGATCTGCACGCCGACGGTCCACGTCGGGTACTCGCCCCGCTCGATGGCCTGGCGCAGGTCGCGCTGGTGGGAGTCGGGGTCCTCACCGGCGAGCCGGGCGGCCTGCGCGCTGGTCAGGTTCCTGATGCCCTGGTCGGTCTTGAAGTGGTACTTCACCCAGAAGGCCTCGCCGGCCTCGTTGCTCCACTGGAAGGTGTGCGAGCCGAAGCCGTCCATGTGGCGGTAGGAGGCCGGGATGCCGCGGTCGCCGAACAGCCAGGTCACCTGGTGCGTGGACTCGGGCGACAGGCTCCAGAAGTCCCAGACGTTGTCCGCCTCGGTCGAGCCGGTGTACGGGTCGCGCTTCTGGGTGTGGATGAAGTCCGGGAACTTGATGGCGTCCTTGATGAAGAACACCGGGGTGTTGTTGCCGACGAGGTCGTAGTTGCCCTCCTCGGTGTAGAACTTCAGGGCGAAGCCCCGCGGGTCGCGGACCGCGTCCGCCGCGCCCAGGTTGCCGGCCACCGTCGAGAAACGCAGGAAGACCTCGGTCTGCTTGCCGATTTCGGAGAGGAACGCGGCGCGCGTGTACGGGGTGACATCGGCGGTCACCGTGAACGTGCCGTACGCACCCGCGCCGCGGGCGTGCACCACGCGCTCCGGGATGCGCTCGCGGTTGAAGTGGGCCAGCTTCTCCAGCAGGAGCTGGTCCTGGACGAGCACCGGGCCGCCGATACCCGCGGTCTCGCTGTTCTGGTTGTCGGCCACCGGGGCCCCGGCCTCCGTCGTAAGCGGTCCCTGCGTCACGTGCGCCTCCTGCACCATTCCTGACCAGTCCTGTCCCTTGGCCAAAGCCGATCTCGATCCTACAATAGACAATGTCTAAAGCAAGTGGGACTCTAAACTCACACCTGTTCGGGACCTGGTCCCCTTAGCTGTTAGGCTGGTGGCCATGAGTGACCTTCTGGAACGCCTGCGCGGACGCGGATGGCGGATGACCGCGCAGCGGCGCGTCGTGGCCGAGGTCCTCGACGGCGAACACGTCCATCTGACGGCCGACGAGGTCCACGCCCGGGCCGTCGCCAAGCTCCCCGAGATCTCCCGGGCGACCGTGTACAACACCCTCGGTGAGCTCGTGACCCTCGGCGAGGTGCTGGAGGTGTCCACCGACCAGCGCGCCAAGCGGTACGACCCGAACGCCCACCAGCCGCACCACCACCTGGTCTGCGCCCAGTGCGGCGCGATCCGGGACGTCCACCCGATCGGCAACCCGCTGGCGGACCTCCCCGACACCGAACGCTTCGGCTTCACGGTCTCGGACGTCGAGGTGACGTACCGCGGCGTCTGCCCGAACTGCGCGGCCGCTTAGCACTCCGCCTGACAAGCCCCGGCACCGATGGGTGCCGGGGCTTTGTGCCGCCCGCCGATTCGGCACTCTTCAGGCCCGTGGCGACGGGGGCATGACCGTGGAAAACACCTGAGGCCGGAACCCTTTCGGATTCCGGCCTCAGGCCTTCAGTAGCGGGGACAGGATTTGAACCTGCGACCTCTGGGTTATGAGCCCAGCGAGCTACCGAGCTGCTCCACCCCGCGTCGATGAATGCAACGTTACGTCAATGACGAGGACGGATGCAAATCGCTTCACGGCGAGCGGTTCGCCGCGCTGCGAGGCCACCGGCCCGGCTTCGGCCTCGCGGCGAACCGGGCCGCGCAACCCGCCGCCGGTCTCGGCACGGCTGCTGCGGGGTGCCGGTGCAGGCGCCTGCACCGGCATGGCACGCGCGCCGGCACGGGCACGGGCGCGTCACGGCCTCCTGCACTGGCACTGGCACTGGCACTGGCACCACGCTGCACCGACCTCCGTATCGACGTCGAGCACCGCGCAGCCCAGCCCTCACCCGACACCGGGCAGCCCGACCCCCGTTCCGACGTCGAGCACCGCGCGGCCCAGCCCCACCCGACACCGGGGAGCCCGACCCTCCGTATCGACATCCAGCACCACACAGCCCAGCTCTCACGCCGACACCGGGCACCATGCGGCCCGGCCCAGCCCCGCCCGGCCCCGCCTCAGGCCGACAGCTCCTGGCGCAACGCGTCCCTCAACCGCTCCGCCCTCTCGGTGACCGACGCCGGGCCCAGTGACACGGCCCGGTCCGCCCAGCGCTGCCCTTCCGCCAGCTCACCCCGACGCGCGTAGACCAGGGCAAGCCGCAACGCGGCCCGCCCGTGCCCCGCGTCAGCCGCCCGTGTCCACCAGACCGCCGCCTCCGGCTCGCTCCCCTCCCGGGCCAGCAGCAGCCCGAGATTGAACGCCCCGTTGCGGGACCCGGCCTCGGCAGCCTCCCGGTACCATCGAGCCGCCTCGACGACATCGCCCCGGGCCGCCGCCAGCATGCCGACCCGGACCTGCGCCCGTCGATGCCCCTGGGAGGCCGCCCGCTCGTACCACTCCTCACACTCACTCCGCCGGTGCACGGGCTCCCCGAGCTCGTGCGCGGGCTCCGGTGGCCGACGCGCGTCGAGCACGGTCGCCAGCCGGTACGCGGCCTCGGCGCTCCCGCCCCCGGCCGCACACCGCAGGTGCCGCTCGGCCTCCTGCTCGTCGCCGCCCCGCAGCCTCGCCATACCGACCTGGAGCGCCGCCTCGGTGTGCCCGGCCGCGGCGGCACGCTCGTACCAGCGCAGCGCGGCCCGCTCCTCGCCCCGTCCGGCATGCAGGATGCCGAGGTTGAAGGCGGCGTCCACGCTCCCGGCCTCCGCGGCCTTGGAGAACCAGGGCTCCGCGCCCGTCTCGTCACCGGCCCGCAGCAACAGGATCGCCAGCGCGTTCGCGGCCTCCCGGTGCCCGGCGTAGGCCGCGCGCCGGTACCACTGCTCGGCCTGCGGGGTGCGCCCCTGCTCGGCGCAGAGCAGGCCGAGGTTGTACGCGCCGTTGACGTCGCCCGCGTCCATCGCGGCCCGGTACCAGCGCTCGGCGGTCTGGGTCTCGCCCCGCTCGGCGTGCAGCGCGCCCAGCGCGTTCGCCGCGTTGCCGTCACCGTCCTGGGCGGCCCGCAGCCACCAGACGGCGGCGTTCTCGGTGTCGCCCGCGTCCCGCAGCAGGAAGCCCAGCGCGCAGGCGGCCCGTGCCTCGCCGTCCTTGGCGGAGGTCAGGTACCAGCGCCCGGCCTCCTTGAGCTCGCCGCGCCTCTCCAGGATCGTCCCGAGGTGCAGCGCGGCCCGCCGGTGGCCGCGCGCGGCGGCCTGCCGGTACCACTGCTCGGCCCCGTCGGCCCCGTCGGCCCCCTGGACACCGTTGTCGCCGTCGGCCTCCCGCGTCGCCTTCCGGTCCAGGGCCCGTGCCAGCCGGTAGGCCGCCTCCCGGTGCCCGCGCTCGGCCGCGACCCGCATCCACTGCTCGGCCGCGGCGTCCCCGCGGTGCTCCAGCAGATCGGCGAGCGCGTACGCGCCCAGGGTGTGGCCCTGCTCGGCGGACTGGCGCAGCCAGTACTCGGCGGCGGGCTCGTCGCCCCGCTCGCGGTGGTGCCGGCCGAGGGCGTGCGCGGCCGCCGTGGATCCGGCGACGGCGGCGATCCGCCACCATCCGGCGGCCTCGTCGGCGTACCCCCGCTGGTGCAGGAGGACTCCCAGATTGTTGGCGGCCGCCCGGTCGCCCGCAGCTGTGGCGGCACGCAGATGAGGCTCGGCACCGTCGAGATCACCGCGGCGCAGCAACATGGCCCCGAGGACACTCATCGCCTCGACGTCGCCGGCCTCCGCTGCGAGCCGCTGACGCAGCTCCTCGGCCGCCTCGTCGGCGATCTCCCCGGTCTCGTCCGGGGTCTCGGTGTCCTCCCGGCTGGAAGGCTGCACAAAACGCCCTGTCTCGAACAGAGTTGCCTTGTCCCCCATAACGTCCATCGTCGCACCACCTGCAACCTGGGTACACCTCGTATACCGCAGCCAGTGAGGTCACTTCAGCGTTTTGTCGACATGCCCACAGAGAGACAAGTCAAACACAGATTGCCCAACTCCCCCCGGCGGCACGGCCACAGCCTGCGCCAGCACATGCGTTCACACACATCACGAAGGCCCGGATTCCTGTGTGGAATCCGGGCCTTCGGTGTCACTCTGTCGCTCGGACATCGCGACTTCAGTAGCGGGGACAGGATTTGAACCTGCGACCTCTGGGTTATGAGCCCAGCGAGCTACCGAGCTGCTCCACCCCGCGCCGTTGTGTTCACAACCGTATCACGGCGCGGGATGGGCATTTGACCAGGCCAGAGCCCTAACTGCTCGGCTTGGGACTCGGACTGCCGCTCGGGCTGCCGCTCGGCTTGTCGCCGGGCTTGCTCTCGCCGCCCCCGGCGCCGCCCGCCCGGCTCGCCTCGGCCTGCGCGTCCTCGGCCCGCTGCAGGGCGTCCTCGAGGTCCTTCTGCGCCCGGCCGTAGGCCTCCCAGTCGTTCTTCTTCAGTGCCTCCTGGCCCTCGTCGAACGCCTTCTGGGCGTCCTCCAGGGCCGCTTGCACCGAGGGGTTCTCGGACGTCGGCGGTGGCGTGTCGCCCGTGTCCGGCGGCTCGGGGGCCGGGTCGTCCGCTCCGAAGATCTTGTTGAGGGCCTCGTCGAGGGTGTTCTCGAAGGCGGTCTCGCCTCCGTAGGTGACCAAAACCTTGCGCAGCAGCGGGTACTTCAGTCCGCCACCGCGCACGTAGACCGGCTCCACGTACAGCAGTCCTCCGTCGAGCGGCACCGTCAGCAGGTTGCCGTACTCGACCTCGGAGTCACCGCCTCTCAGGAGCCTGATCGACTCGGCGATGTCCTCTTGGGAGTTGAACTGGCTCTGGACCTGCTTGGGACCGTTGACCGTGGTGTTGGTCGGCAGTTTCAGGATTCTGATCTTGCCGTAGTCACTGGTGCCCGCCTCGGCGTCGACCGCCATGAACGCGCTCAGGTTGTCCCGGCCGTTGGGCGTGAAGGTCGTCGTCAGCGAGAACGCCTGTGCCTTCTGGTCGGGCATCCTCATGCTCAGGTAGTACGGCGGCACCGCGCTGCCCGACCGGTTCGTCGGGTCGTCCGGCACCTGCCAGACCTCGCTGCCGCTGAGGAACGTCGTCGCGTCCTTCACGTGGTAGCGGGTGAGCAGTTCCCGCTGGACCTTGAACAGGTCCTGGGGGTAGCGCAGATGATCCATCAGCGACTTGGAGATCTCGCTCTTGGGTTCCACCGTATCCGGGAAGGCCTTCATCCAGGTCTTCAGGACGGGGTCCTTGGTGTCCCACTGGAAGAGCTTGACCTGGCCGGTGTACGCGTCGACGGTCGCCTTCACCGAGTTGCGGATGTAGTTGACCTGGTTCTGCTGGGCCACCACCGCTCGGCTGTCGTTGGTGGCGGTCAGCGAGTCGGCCGTGGTGTCGCCGAGCGTCGTACGCGAGGAGTACGGGTAGCCGTTCGTCGTCGTGTACGCGTCGACGATCCACTGGATCCGGCCGTCCACGACCGCCGGGTAGGCGTCGCCGTCGATGGTCAGCCAGGGGGCGACCGCCTCGACGCGCTCCTTGGGCGTGCGGTTGTACAGGATCCGCGAACCGTCGCCGATGGCTCCGGAGTACAGGATCTGCGGCTCGCCGAACGCCACGGCGTACGCCGCCCGGTTCATCGAGTTGGAGAGGTTGACCCCGCTGTCGCCCTTGTAGCTGGTGGTCTTCTCGCCGTTGTCGTCGGAGTAGTCGATCTCCTTCTGGGGACCGCCGACGATCGAGTACGTCTCGGTCTTCTCGCCGTAGTAGATCCGCTGCTCGTACGTGCCGAGGTCGCCCTCGGAGGGCAGATCGGACTCCGTGAAGTTCGGCCGGCCCTGGGCGTCGGCGCTGGTGCCCTCCGCGGCGACCACTCCGAACCCGTGGGTGTACCGGAAGTGGTTGTTGATCCAGTTCTTCTTCGGGATGCCCGCGAGGTTGATCTCACGCAGGCCGATGACCGTGTCCTGGTCCTTGCCGTCCTTGGTGTAGCGGTCGACGTCCAGGTTGTTCGGGAACGCGTAGTAGTTCCTGATCTGCTGGAGCTGCTGGAACGTCGGCGAGACGATGTTCGGGTCCATGATCCGGATGCTCGCCGTGGAATCGACGTCGTCGCGGAGCTGGCTCTTGTCCTCGGTCTTCCTCGTGCCCGAGTAGTCGGTGACCTGGGTGCCGTCGATGCCGTACGCCTGGCGCGTGGCCTCGAGGTTCTTCTCGACGTACGGCGCTTCCTTGGCCTGCTCGTTCGGCTGGACCTGGAACTTCTGCACGATCGCCGGGTAGAGGCCGCCGATGAGAATCGCGGAGAGCACCATCAGGCCGAAGCCGATCACGGGCAGCTGCCAGGTGCGCCGCCACAGGGTGGCGAAGAACAGCAGCGCGCAGATGACGGCGATGCAGAACAGGATCGTCTTGGCCGGCAGGTAGGCGTTGGCGTCGACGTACCTCAGGCCCGTCCAGTTGTCGG
This sequence comes from Streptomyces sp. 378, assembly GCF_030124145.1. GTDB lineage: Bacteria > Actinomycetota > Actinomycetes > Streptomycetales > Streptomycetaceae > Streptomyces. The sequence goes on along the minus strand of NZ_JASKMS010000013.1, from coordinate 140,132 downwards.
TCGCCCTGAAGTCGCTGGACTTCACCGCGAGCCCGTACCGGTCGAGCCAGTACGCGACCGCCTTCAGCGCCACGAAGACGCCGATGAGCACCGACAGGTGCCCGGTGGCCGCGGCCGTGGCCCGCGCGCCGGGGCTGGTGACGCGCAGACCGCCGTACAGGTAGTGCGTCAGCGCGGCGGCGATCACGGACAGGATCGCAGCGGCGAAGCCGAAGCCGAGCAGGAACCGGTACCAGGGCAGGTCGAAGGCGTAGAAGGCGACGTCCAGTTTGAACTGGGGGTCCTTCTGGCCGAAGGGCACGCCGTTGACCCACATCAGCCAGGTGCGCCACTGGCCGGACGCGGAGGCGCCGGCGATGAGGCCCACCAGGGCGGTGATCCCGAGCAGCAGCCACTTCTTGTAGGGCGCGATGCTCATCCGGTAGCGGTCGAGGTTCTGCTGCTCCATCGACATGGCGCTCAGCGGCGGACGCAGCCGGTGCGCCAGCCAGATGTTGAAGCCGACGGCCAGGGCCATCAGCAGGCCGAAGACGAAGAAGAGCCCGATCTTGGTCCACAGGGTGGTGGTGAAGACCGAGGAGTAGTTCACCGACCGGTACCAGAGCCAGTCCGTCCAAAAGCCCGCGAACATGGTGAACGCCATGCCGAGAACGGCCAGGACGCCCAGCGTCATGAGCAGGGTCCGGACACGCCGGGACGGGCGGCCCACTCTCATCCGCGGCCCTGTCGGGCCTCCGCCGCGGTCCGGCATCTGGAAAGCCAAGGTGCGCACCTCGAAGTTCGCTGTTGATTCGTCAGGCCCGCGTCTTCACGGGCCGTGCGTGGCCCGCGTGATCGTGGGCCCCCACCTATGCAACTTACTCACCGTTTACTCGGTTCCCGATATCGGCCGGGAACGAGGCAGGATTGTGACCATGTCCAACACTCCCATGGCTGCGAACCCGCTCACCCGGGCCGTTCTCGAGATCGACGAGTACGTCTCCGGCCTCGGCTGGGACCAGTCAGCCCGCCTTTTCGCCCTCGTCGACACCGCACGGCTTCGGGCCGAACAGCCCTCCCTCGCGGACCGGCTCGGCCTGGGTGACGAGCCGGAGAAATCCGGCCTCACCCCGATCGAGCAGGACGAAGTTCCAACGGGCAAGCCGCTCGATGAGTTCCTCGCCACCATCGCCTGGCCCGACGCGGTGGTCGGCTGCGCCCTCGCCGTGGAGCGCCTGATGCTGCCGCCGTCCGCGGAGGCGCAGGTTCCGAAGGGCCTGAGCGAGGCCGCGCTCACGAAGTGGGTGGCGGATCACCCCGACCGACAGGAGGTCCGCATGACGGTCGGGGTCCTGCGCGACGGCACACGTGAGTCGGCCCTGCGGCTGCGCGAGAAGGACTCCCCCACCGAGGTCCTGACCGGTTCCGACCTGGTCCCGGGGCTGGCGGAGGCACTGGCGGCGACGTTCGAGGAATAGCCCGAGACGCCGGGAGGGTCCGGTCGGCCGGGCCCCGGGTCCCGAATCTCGGGTCCTTGGATTCCTGGGACTGGTGGGACGACTGGGACTACTTACCGCACGTCGGCAGATCCGCGGTGTCGCCGCTGCGGATGTCCTTGAGCGCGCCGAGGGCGTCCTGGATGGTTCCCACCTTGACGAGGGTGAGGCCGTCGGGGGTGTCCTCGGCGGCGGTCGCGCAGTTGTCGGTGGGCGTGAGGAAGTACCGCGCGCCCTTGGCCCGCGCACCCACGGTCTTCATCTCGATGCCGCCGATCGGCCCGACCTGGCCGGCGTCGTCGATCGTGCCGGTGCCCGCCACGAATCTGCCGCCGGTCAGGCTGCCCGGGGTGAGCTTGTCGTAGATGCCGAGCGCGAACATCAGCCCGGCGCTCGGCCCGCCGACATCGGCCAGCTTGATGTCGATGGTGAACGGGAACGTGTGGTCGGTCCCCGCCGAGATCCCCACGATGGCACGCTTCTCGCCGTCGTCGTCCGACGTCGTGGTGGTCATCGTGATGACCTCTGTCCTGGTCGGCGTCCGCTTCTCCTTCTCCGCGGCGGCCTGCTCCTTGGCCGGCACGATCGTGAAGCGGACCTTCTGGCCCGGCTTGTGCTCGGTGACGAGCTTCGCGACGTCGGCCGGCGCCTTCACCGTCGTACCGTCGACGGCCTTGATCACGTCCCCCGCGTGCAGCTTGCCCTCGGCCGGGGACCCCTTGACGACCGTCGAGACGATCACCCAGGACTTCACCGGAACGTCCAACTCCTTCAGGGCGGCGACCTTGGCGCTCTCCTGGGACTGGCTGAACTCCTCGGCGTTCTCCTGGGTGGACTGCTCTTCGGTCTTGCCGTCCGGGTAGAGCGTCTCGTGCGGCACGACCTTGTTGTCGTGCGCGAGCCAGCCGTAGACGGCTTCCACCAGGTTCATCCGATAGTCGGCGCTCGTGACCCGGACCGTGGTCATGTTCAGGTGGCCACTGGTCGGGTACGTCTTCTTCCCCGCGATCTGCAGTACCGGCTCACCGTCGTGATCGCCCAGCGTGTTCACCGTCGGCCCCGGGGACATCTCCGCATAGGGCACGGGGATGAACACTCCCGCGCACAGGAGCGCGATCAGCATCAGGGTGGAGGCGAGCATCGTCGCGGTGCGGCGTGGCATGACTCGACATTACGGGACGGTCCTGTCAGCGCACCGTCAGGGCCGCCCGTCCGGGCGGCCCTGTGCTCTCAACCGTCGGTGACCTGCTGTTCCTCGGCCGTCAGCCGCCCGGCCGGGGCTTCTCCATGGCCTCCCGGAAGCGGGCGTACCCGGTGAGCTCCGGGCCGTCGTTGCGTACCTTGCGGGTCCGGTTCGCCCAACTTCCCCAGAGCCCCGCGCCGATGGCAGCCACAAGCGGAATCAGCAACCAGGCGAGCGCCGCCATGCCGACCTCCAACCCCTTTGAGCGTCCGCAACTGACTGATCAGCAGATTAACCATCCGCAGTGACAACGCTCACGCCAGGGGTGCGGTTACGCAACCGGAAGGCGGCTTGGCGGATCAGCAGGCGCCAACCCGCCCTCCCGTCACCCGGCCGCCACCCCTCAACGACAGCGCTACGCGCCGACCCGCCCTCCCGTCACCCGGCCGCCCCCCCCTCAACGACAGCGCTACGCGCCGACCCATTCATTGGTGCCGTCGGAGAACTTCTGGTGCTTCCAGATGGGCACCTCGTGCTTGAGGTCGTCGATCAGCTTCCGGCAGGCCTCGAAGGCCTCCCCGCGATGCGGGCAGGAGACGGCGACGACCACGGCGAGGTCCCCGACCCGGAGGTCCCCGACGCGGTGCACGGCGGCCAGGGCCCGCACCGGGAACTCGGCGGCGACCTTCTCGGCGATCCGCCGCATCTCCGCCTCGGCACCGGGGTGGCAGGAATACCCCAGCTCCTCGACGTCTGCGCCACCGTCGTGGTTCCGCACGGTGCCCACGAAGAGCGCGGTACCGCCGGCCGCGTCGTCCCCGACCGCCCGGAAGACCTCGTCCAGCGAGAGGGCCGTGTCCCGGATCCCGATCAGCTTGATCGGGTCCTGCGCGGCCTGCTCGCCGGGGTGATCATTCGTGGTTGCCATGCCTCCATCGTGCCGCACGCGACCGACAGCGCGGAATAGAGCTATCGACCGGCACGCGCGCGTACGCCTTTGGACTCTCCTCCAGGGACCCTCTCAGATCCGCCGCCGGGCCTTCCGCGCCCGCCGTACCACCGCCGCCGCGCCCAGCAGCGCCACCGTCGCACCCGCGGCGCCCGCGGCCGTGGCGTCCTTTCGGCCCAGCCGCCGCCCGGCGACCGTGTGCCGCCCGGAGACCTCCTCCAGCAGCTCCGCCAGCACCTCCTCGTTGGTGTACCGCGGCCGCCACCCGGCGTCGTGCAGCCGGCTGCCGCTCACCACCCAGGGGTACATCGTGTACGCCAGATCTCCGGCCGGGGACGGCGTCAGCCCGATCCGGTGCAGTCGCGCCGCCGCGCCGAGCGCGACCGCCGACGGCAGCTCCATCCGCCGGATGCCGCTGAGCTCCTCGACCTCTTCCTGCTCCAGCCAGCCGTCGCACCCGACGGTCAGTTCTCCGTCGACCTTCTCCAGGACGGCGTACTCCAGCGCGCTGCACAGGTCCTCCATGTGGCAGAACTGCCACGCGGGCCGCGACCCGGCGACGACGAGCAGCCGGGGAGACTCGAAGTACCTGGTCAGCGCGGTGTCGGTGCCGCCCACCAGCACGGCCGGCCGTACCACGGTGACATTGAGCCCGGGATGCGCCCGGGGCGCGCGCCGCGCCAGCCGTTCGATCTCCAGCAGGTCGCCCACGCCCGTCGCCTCCGCCGTGGCCCGCAGCTCGGCGTCCTCGGACAGCGGCAGCTCGTTGTCCGGGAGCGCCCCGTAGACCATCGCCGAGGTGCACAGCACGACCCGGTGCACTCCGGCCGCCGCGGCCGCCGTCAGGACGGTCTGCGTCCCCCGTACGTTGTAGGCCGTTCGGGCGGCGGCGTCGGTTTCCAGATCGAGATCCAGTGCCAGGTGCACCACCACGTCGGCGCCACGCAACTTCTCCGCGATGGCCGGATCCCGTACGTCCAGGATGTGCCACTGGGCCGCCGCGCACTCGCCGCGCCTCTCGTCGATGGCCACGACCTGCTTGACCTCGTCGGATGCCGCGAGCTGCTCCGTGAGCAGGGCTCCTACGCCGTACGCGGCGCCGGTCACGGCGACGACGGGTCCACGCGCCGCGGAGCTCGCGGAACTGGTTGACTGGTTTCGCGCTGCGCGAACCTGCGGATCTGGGGAACTCACCGGGCGTCTCCAGCGGTTGTCTTCAGTACGAGCGCGTCCGACGCGTGCGTACCAGGTGGCATCCATCCTGCCGCAGGCCGTCAGTCGGCGAAGCACCGAGGCCCGATCCGCCCCAGGTGTCTACGCTGGGTGGTGTTGTCGGGCAGCCGTGCCGCCGGAAAGAACCGGCGGCCCTACCAGCCGAGGAATCCCGTGAGTGACACCCCATTCGGATTCGGCCTTCCGCCGGAGGAGCCGGACGACGGCGACGAGGGCAAGAAGAAGGACCAGCAGAGCGGTGGTGGTCAGGGACCGGCCAACCCGTTCGGTTTCGGCGGCCTGCCCGGAGCCGGAGGCTTCGGCGCAGGCCCCGGCGGCCCCGGTGCGGACAATCCGTTCGCAGCCATGTTCGGGTCGCTGAACCCCACCGACCTGGGCGCCGCGTTCCAGCAGCTCGGCCAGATGCTTTCCTACGAGGGCGGCCCGGTGAACTGGGACATGGCCAAGCAGATCGCCCGCCAGACGGTCTCCCAGGGCAGCCCTGACGGCACCAAGGACGCCAGCGTCGGCCCCGCCGACCGCAAGGCCGTCGAGGAAGCCGTCCGCCTGGCCGACCTGTGGCTCGACGATGCCACCTCCCTGCCGTCCGGCGCCGCCTCGGCGGTCGCCTGGAGCCGCGCGGAGTGGGTCGAGGCCACCCTGCCCGCCTGGAAGGAGCTCGTCGACCCGGTCGCCGAGCGCGTGGGCACCGCCATGGGCGACGTCCTGCCGGAGGAGATGCAGGCCATGGCCGGCCCGCTGATCGGCATGATGCGCTCGATGGGCGGCGCCATGTTCGGCACGCAGATCGGGCAGGCCGTCGGCGTGCTCGCCGGTGAGGTCGTCGGCTCGTCCGACATCGGCCTCCCGCTCGCCCCGGCCGGGAAGGCCGCCCTGCTGCCGGTGAACATCGAGACGTTCGGCAAGGACCTGAGCGTCGCCCAAGAGGAGGTGCGGCTGTATCTCGCCCTGCGCGAGGCCGCCCACCAGCGTCTGTTCGCGCATGTGCCCTGGCTTCGCTCGCATCTGTTCGGCGCGGTCGACGGCTACGCCCGCGGGATCAAGGTCGACACGGCCAAGCTGGAGGACGTGGTCGGGCAGTTCGACCCGCAGAACCCGGAGCAGTTGCAGGAGGCCCTCCAGCAGGGCATGTTCCAGCCGGAGGACACGCCCGAGCAGAAGGCGGCCCTGGCCCGTCTGGAGACGGCTCTGGCGCTCGTGGAGGGCTGGGTGGACGCGGTGGTCCACGCCGCCGCGAAGCCGCGCCTGGCATCCGCCGACGCCCTGCGCGAGACGCTGCGCCGCCGCCGCGCCTCGGGCGGTCCGGCCGAGCAGACGTTCGCCACGCTGATCGGCCTGGAGCTGCGCCCGCGCCGTCTGCGGGACGCCTCCCGTCTGTGGGCCTCGCTCACGGACGCGCGCGGTGTCGACGGCCGGGACGCCCTGTGGCACCACCCGGACATGCTGCCGACGGCGACCGATCTGGACGACCCGGACGGCTTCGTGCACCGCGAGCAGATCGACTTCTCCGAGCTGGACAAGATGCTCGGCGAGGCGGCGGACAAGCCCGACCTCAAGAAGAAGGACGAGGGCGAGGACGAGAACAAGGGCGACGGCGCCGGGTGAGCCTGTACGACGACGCGGTCCTCGTGCTGAAGGGGTACGAGGACCAGACAGTGCTGCGCCAGGCCTATCTGGACCACTTGGCGCGGCACCCGGACGGTCTGTGGAAGGCCTGCCACGCGGGTCACCTCACGGCGAGCGCCCTGGTGATCGACCCCGAGGGCGGCCGGGTGCTGCTCACCCTGCACAAGAAGCTCCGGATGTGGCTCCAGACGGGCGGCCACTGCGAGCAGGGCGACGCGTCCCTGGCGGGGGCGGCCCTGCGTGAGGCGACGGAGGAGTCCGGTGTCCTGGGGCTCTCCGTGCTGCCCGGCGGCCCGGTGCGCCTGGACCGGCATCCGATCCCGCCGCCGTGCCACTGCCACTTCGACGTGCAGTACGCCGTCCTGGCGCCGCCGGGCGCCGCGCACGCGATCAGCGACGAGTCCCTGGACGTGCGCTGGTTCGGCTACGACGAGGTTCCGAAGGTGGCGGACGCTTCGGTCGTCCGGCTGCTGGAGGCGACGCGTGCGAGGCTCGCGCTCTGACCACATGTAAGGGGCGGTCGCACGAGCGGCCGCCCCTTACATGTGGTCCCGACCGTGGGGTGCGCGCCCCGTCTGGGGCGCGGGAAACCGCGCGTGTCGGCCCGGACGGCCGGCAGCCCGAGGCGGGACGGACAGCCCCCGATCGGCCGAACCCGCGGAGCGCTCAGCTCCAGGCGTTGCCCTGGTTCTGCCCGTGTGCTCCCTGCTGGCCCATGCCGTACTGCGCGGCGAGGCCCGAACCGGTCTGGGCGTTCTGCGGCGGCAGCAGTTCACTCGGCTGGACGAGTGCGAAGCCGGTGCCCATGAAGCTCAGCTCCCAGCCCTCACCGGTGCTGCCACGCCGCCGCCACACCCCGGAGGAGTGCGTCTGGGCCTGCATCTGCACCCGTAGGCCCGTGGACCAGGCGACGATCGCGTCGGCGTCGCAGTTGACGTACTTGTCGGGCGTCACCTGCAACAGCAGCGGCATCCCGGAGGTCATCAGGGCGACTTTGCCCCGGCCGGAGATGTTGAGCTGGTACTTCCCGGAGCCGGAGATGCCGTACAGGCTGTCCACGGCGATGACCTCGTGGTGCAGTGAGGAGTCCATCGCCAGCACATAGCTGCTGTCGACGGTGAGGCCGTCCTGGTCCACGTCCATGACGTGGACGTGCTGCTTGAGGTTGGCGAGGTAGACCGTGCCCTGCCCGTGGCAGCGCATCAGGTCGAGACCCTCCCCGGTCTGCGCACGCGCGCGTGACTGCTGGTTGCTCTGGTACTCGGCGTCGAACTCGACGAGGCCCTGGTAGGCGACCATGGTGCCCTTGCGGGCCAGGATGTCGTCGTGGCTCTCCAGGGTGACGCGCAGCATCTGCTTGTTCTGCAGGCTCCAGCGTTCCTGGGTCTGCTGCTCGTTGTAGGCGAAAATCGGGCTCTGCATGGTGTGTGGCTCCCCCTCAGCCCCGGAACCGGAGGCGGTCGGTACTGTCCTCGCTGGGCTGGACGACGACGATGCCCTGACCGGAGAAGGCCATCTGGTAGGCCTCGCCGCTGCCGCGGCCGATCAGCGACTGGGCCCGGAAACTGCGCTTGCCCTTCACCTTGAGGTTCGGTGACCAGGCGACGAGCGCGTCGGGGTCGACGTAGGTCTCGTCCTCGCCGCCTCCGCAGTCGACGACGATGGGCTTGCCCCGGGACGTCAGCGCGACCCAGCCCTGCCCGGAGATCTTGGTGTTCCACAGGCCCTGGCCGGCGAACTTCGCCAGGCCTTTGACCCGCTCCACGCCCCACGTCAGATGGGCGTCGAAGGCGAGCAGGTTGGTGGCATTGACGGAGATGCCGTCGCCGTTGAGGTTGATGACGACGACGTTCGCCCCGTAGTCGGCGAGGTAGAGCAGGCCGTCGCCGGAGCACTTCATCAGGGGCGCGCCCTCACCGGTGAGCCAGTCCTTGGCGATCTGGCGCACGGCCGGCGGGTTGGGCTCGTACTGCACGAACCCTTCGTAGGCGACCATCGATCCCACGCGCGCGAGGAGGTCGTTCCCGGTCTGCATGGCGACCTTCAGCATGTGATTGCCGTGGTTCTCCATGCGGGCGGTGACGGGTGCGGGGGCGTGGCCCGCGAGCTGCTGTGTCATGACGGGCTCCCTCAGACCTCGTACGGCTGGACGACGATGAAGTTCCCGGGCGCTCCCCGGAACTGCAGGTTGACGCTCTCCCCCGTGTCACCGGGGTAGGCGTTGCGGCGCATCCGCACCTGGCTGGAGACGACGACCTGGGCGGCGGCCGACCAGGCGACCACGGCGTTGCAGTCGGCGAAGGTGGTCGGCGTGACGGGCAGCACCACGGGTGTGCCGTGCGTCTTCACGACGATGGTGCCCGTGCCCTGGAACTGCATGGTGAACAGCGCGCCGCCGGGGATGCCGTGGCCCTCGAGGCGGCGGACCTCGTAGGTGAGGCTCTCATCGAACGCGAGGACGTTCTCGGCGGAGACGCAGACGGCGTCGCCCTGCAGCTCCACGGGGTGCAGCATGGACGAGTTCTCGGCGAGGAACACCTGCCCCTGGCCCGTGCAGCGCATCAGCTGCATCTCCTGTCCGGTCGCGTTGCCCACGATCCGGCCGGCGAACCCGGCGCCCTTGTAGCTGAAGTCGACCTTGCCCTGGTAGAGCACCATGCTGCCCTGCCGGGCCAGCACGGGCTGTCCGCCGATGCCGAGGTCCACGCGGACGAGCTTCTTGTTCTGCTGCGTCCAGCGCTGCCCCGTGGGGGTCTCCTTGAACTGCTGGAGCGCGGCGGACACACCGGCGCCCTGGGGGGCGCCCTGCGGAATGCCCTGCGGAGCTCCGTAGGGAGCCTGCCCGAAAGGCGGCTGCTGACCGTAGCCGGGGGGCGGGGGGTGCTGACCGTAGCCGGGGGGCGGGGCGGGGGCCTGGGGTGCCTGTGGCATGTGGGGTGCCTGGGGCTGACCGTAGCCGGGGGGCGGCGGGGCCGTCTGGCCGGGGACCTGGCCGTACGGCGGCTGCTGGCCCGGCTGGCCGTACGGCGCGGGCGCCGGGGCCGGGGGCGGCACCGGCGAACCTCCGGGCGGGGTGTGCAAGGGCGCGACGATGGTCGGGGCGGCGTGCACCTGGGGCGCGGGCGCCGGAGCCGGAGGCGGAGTGGGCCCGGGCGGGGGCGCGAAGCCCTGGGCCGGCTGGGGGGCGGGAGTCGCTGCCGGTGCGGCGGCGGATTCCGGGGTTCCGGGGACGCCGAACGCGGGCGGGGCGAAGCCGGGGGCAGCACCGGTCTGCGGCTGCTGCGGCGCGGGCGTCTCCTCCTCGGCGACCTCGCCGCCGAAGTTCTTCAGCAGCGCGTCCAGGCCTCCGTCGAAGCCCTGCCCGACGGCGGCGAACCGCCAGACGTCCTTGAGGTAGAAGTCGCCCAGCATCACGGCCCGTTCGGTGGAGAACTCCGAACCGGTGAACGAGTAGCGCGCCACCTCCTGGCCGCCCGCGACGATGCGGATGTAGCCGGAGGCGATCTGCGACATCTGCCCGGCACCGTCGATCGTCGCCGTGAAGGACAGTTTCCGGATCTGCGGCGGGATGCGGTCGAGCGTCACCCGGAAGGACTCCGTGTCGCCCGCTTGGGCGCCCAGGAGCTGAAGGGACTCCTCAGGGGACTTCGGCTGGTTGAAGAAGACGAAGTACCGCTCGTCCGAGAGCCGTTCATCGGCGTCGAGGCCGAAGCAGCTGATGTCGAAGCTCAGCCCGGGGCCCGCGATCTGTACACCTACGTACAGATCCGTGCCCGGGGTGAGGTCACTGATCCTGGCCTTGTGGCCGCGTTGGAATTCCCTGGCCATGCGTAACGACCGTCCCCCATCCAGAACGTGAGTGCGTCGCGCCAGGCTAACGGCAAACTCGGACACCGGACGAGGTCGGTACAGAGCCGGTACACAACGCCCACTCGGTCGTATCCGCTGTTCGCTCGCGGAAAGCGGTCGGTCACCCCGGGGGACTCTCACCTCGCGCGCCGGGTACGTGGGGCAACCTCTCGGCCGCGACGACTCCTTCGAGGTAGCCGCGGGCTCGCTCCGTGCGCGGATAGGCCTCCAGCAGTGCCCAGAAGCGAGGTCCGTGTCCGGGTACGAGCAAATGGGCGAGTTCGTGGACGAGGACGTAGTCGACGACGTACTCGGGCATGCCCTGCAGGCGGTGCGACAGGCGGATGCTGCCTTCGGAGGGGGTGCACGAGCCCCAGCGCGTGTTCTGGTTGGTCACCCAGCGCACCGAAGCCGGCCTGGCCCGTCCGTCGAAGTACTGGTCCGACAGGTGCCGGGCCCGCTCGGCCAGCTCCGCGTCGCCCAGGGCCCGCTTGCTCTCCTGGGCGGCGAGCTTGTCGAGCATGACGTGCACCCAGCGCTGCTCCTCCGCCTCGGACATCCGGGCGGGGATGAGCACCACGGTGCGATCGCCCTCGCGGTACGCGGAGACCGTTCTGCGTCGGCGGGCGCTCCTGCGGACCTCGATCGCGCTCGCCACCGAGCCGCTCGGCGGCTGGCTCGTCGTGCTGCGCGGTGGCTTTCCGGCGCGGTGCAGTGGGTCGGCGGGCACGCCCCGACGTTACCCGCTGCACACGGGGAAGTCCCGGCTCCGGGACGGTTCGGTCCCGTCGGCCACCACCGGGCGCCGGGTTTGTACGACGAACGTCCGGGCCTGTGGACAACTTTCGGCAGCCGACGGCGGGTTTGGGCATGCTGGATCTCGTCGGCGAAGCGATCGCGGGGCCGGCCCGGGACCAGGGGCCGCCTTGCGCTGGTGACCGCCCGCTCACGGGCTGCGCCTGCGACCGGCCTTGGCGCGGCCGGCCGGGGCTGCGACTCGCTCCACCTACATACAGGGACGATCTATGACATACGGGGGCCTGTCATGCATCCGATGGTGAAACCTGCGCTGAGGTGCGGGTGGCGCGACCTCAACACCGTGCAGTTCGGGATGACTCCGGCGCACGCGATGACGCTCGGTCCGATGGACCTGGCGACGGGCAGTTTTCTCGACCTCCTGAACGGCACGCGAGGGCTGGAGCTGCTGCGCGAGGAGGGACGCCGCATGGATCTGCCCGACGGTCATGTCGACGGGCTGGTGCGCAGGCTCGCGCGAGCCGGGCTCCTGGACGACGCCCGGGGAGGCGGGCCGGCCGCTGACTCCCTGCGGAAGAAGAAGGAGGTCCTCGACCGGCTGCGACCCGATCTGGCTTCCCTCTCGTTGACGACCTCGGCTCCCGGCGACGCGATGGGACAACTGGCCGCCCGGCGTTCACAGCGCGTGCAGGTGCGCGGCGCGGGTCGGGTGGGCGCCGTGCTGGCCTCGCTCCTGGCGGGGGCCGGTGTGGGCGGGGTGGACGTGCTCGACGGTGGCCGTGTGGAGCCGTGGGACGTCGGGCCGGGCGGACACCCCGCGGAAGCGATCGGCGACCGCAGGGACGAGTCGGCCCGCCGTGCCGTGCGCCGGGCGGCCCCGGACCGGCCGCAGCGTCGCACGCCGCAGGCATCCCCGGAGGAAGGCGAACCGGGGTTCTCGCTGGTGATCCTCGCCCCGCGGGACGATGTCGCCGTGCACGCGCCCGACCCGGCCGACGCCGAGCCGTTGATGACCTCCGGGACACCCCATCTGTACGCCGGTGTCGTGGAGGGCACCGGCGTGGTCGGTCCTCTCGTCCTGCCCGGGGAGACGAGCTGCGCGGGATGTCTGCACGAGGGCCGCGCCCAGCGGGACCCGACCTGGCCGCGCCTGGTCGCCCAGTGGCGTTCCGGCAGGCAGCGGCAGGTGCACCCGTGCGATCTGACGCTGGCCACGACCGTCGCCGGACTGGCGGCCGCCCACGCGCTCGCCTTCCTGGACGGCCGGATCCCCTCCAGCGCAGGGGCACGCTGGGAGGTCTCCGTCCCTGGTCTCCACTGGCATGCGCGGCCGATCTGGGCACATCCGGCATGCCCGTGTGCGGCGGCGGAGAGGGGAAAAGGGGAGCACCCCTCCGAGGACGGGGCGTCGCACGAGACAATGGCGATGCAACGGCCGTCGGAGCAGTGCCGTGAGGCAGAGGCGGAGCGGCCGGCTGGGACTTGGAGGGCGCATGTCTGATCTTCCCCGGAAGGCGGTTACCCGGACCGCCAAACTCGCCGCGCTCCCGCTCGGCATCGCCGGGCGGGCGACCTGGGGATTGGGCAAGCGAATCGTCGGTGAATCCGCCGAGCTCGTGGGCCGCGAACTCCAGCAGCGCACGGCGGAGCAGCTGTTCAAGGTGCTCGGCGAGCTCAAGGGCGGCGCGATGAAGTTCGGCCAGGCCCTGTCCGTCTTCGAGTCCGCGCTCCCCGAGGAGGTGGCCGGCCCCTACCGGGCCGCGCTGACCAAGCTCCAGGAGGCGGCACCGCCCATGCCGACCCGGACCGTGCACGCGGTGCTCGAAGAGCGGCTCGGCGAGGGCTGGCACGAGCTGTTCCTGGAGTTCGAGGACAAGCCCGCCGCGGCGGCATCGATCGGCCAGGTCCACCGAGGGGTCTGGCACGACGGCCGCGAGGTGGCGGTCAAGGTGCAGTACCCGGGCGCCGGCGAGGCGCTGCTGTCGGACCTGAACCAGCTGAGCCGCTTCTCGCGCCTGCTCGGTCCGCTGATCCCCGGCATGGACATCAAACCGCTGATCGCGGAGCTGAAGGACCGCGTCTCGGAAGAGCTGGACTACGGCCTGGAGGCCCAGGCCCAGCAGGCCCACGCGCAGGAGTTCACCGACGATCCGGACGTGGTCGTGCCACTGGTGGTCCACCAGTCCGACCAGGTTCTGGTCACCGAGTGGATGGACGGCATCCCGCTGTCGGAGATCATCTCGGACGGTACCCAGGAGCAGCGCGACCGTGCCGGTCAGCTCCTGGCCCGCTTCCTGTTCTCCGGCCCCGCCCGCACGGGCCTGCTGCACGCCGACCCCCACCCGGGCAACTTCCGGCTTCTGCCCGGCGGCCCGGAGGGTGAGGACGACTGGCGGCTGGGCGTTCTGGACTTCGGCACGGTCGACCGTCTTCCGGGCGGCCTGCCGGTCACCATCGGCGAGTCCCTGCGGATGACCCTCGACGGGCAGGCCGAGGCGGTCTACGAGCTGCTGTGCGCGGAAGGATTCGTCAGGGAGACCATAGAGCTGAACCCGGACGCGGTGATGGACTACCTGCTGCCGATCATCGAGCCGGCGCAGGTCGAGGAGTTCACCTTCACCCGGGGCTGGATGCGCAGCCAGGCGGCCCGGGTCGCCGACCCCCGCTCCCCCGCCTACCAGCTCGGCAAACAACTCAACCTGCCCCCGTCCTATCTGCTGATCCACCGGGTGACGCTGAGCACGATCGGCGTGCTGTGTCAGCTGGGGGCGACGGTGCGGCTGCGCGAGGAGTTGGAGGGGTGGCTGCCGGGGTTCGTCCCGGAGGATCCGGCGGACGGCGAGGAGGCAGCGGAGGCGTAAGTCCCGGCCTCCTGAGTCCCGGCCGCGAGTCTCACCACCAGTCAGACGCCACACCCCGGGGCATCGGACTCGACGCCCCGGCTCGGCGGCCCAGCACACCGGCCTCGGTGTGCGCTCCATTCCGGCTCGCCGGCACCGTGCGTTCCTGGTCCTCAACGCACTGTGGGGGCCGGTCCGTTCGGCACGGACCGGCCCCCACGTCGCATACTCGGCCCCCTGGGTGGGAGGCCCGCGCTTCAGGTATGGCGGGTTACTGCATGACCGCCATGGCGAGCGCCCGGCGGGCACGCAGCGAAGCGCGCTCCGCCCTGCGCTGCATCCGGCGGGCGGCCACCAGGCGCACGGCCTGTCGGTCTCGCTCCGCCTCCTGCAGTCGCTCGCGCATATGCGCACGAGCCATGGCTTCTGGAATGAGTTGCATCTCTCGGGTCCTGTTCTGACGCGAGTCCTTCGCGCCGCTGATGGTGAAGTCTTGGTTCGCGGAGCCTGCGGGCTCGTAAGTGGACGGCTTCATCGGGGCCTGCTTCTGGGGGTCGTGCGTGAAGGGACGGTCGATCGTTCCTGCGGTGTTCATGCCGAGACCGGGTTCTTGCGCGGGCGGCCACGCGGCCGCTTCCGGGCGACGACGACACCCTGGACGAACAGCTCGCCACCCCAGACGCCCCAGGGCTCACGCCGCTCCTTGGCACCGGCGAGGCAGGCCTCGACCAGCGGGCAGGTGCGGCAGAGGGACTTGGCGTACTCGACGTCCGCGGGCGACTCGGCGAAGAAGACCTCCGGGTCGTAGGAGCGGCACGGGACGGGCACACCCAGGTTCTCGATGGCGTCATCGAGCGCGGTGAGCGCGGTGAGCGGGGTCAAGGCGGGGTCCTCCGTGGAGCCGGGCTTGGGGATCGTGTCGGAAGGCGGTACGGACGGGGCGTGCGCTTCGAGTTGCACGGTTCGTCTTCCTCGTCTTGTCGTTCCGGCCTGTTGGCCGGAGGGTGGTGGTACCGGGTTCTTTTCTTGTCCCGAGGCTCCTTCGGTCCGTCATCCCTGTTCAGGGACAAACAGAAGGGCCGCGGATCCCGGATGGGGTTCCGCGGCCCTGAAGGCGCCGGCCTGATCGGCGATCAGGCTGGATCACTCCAGGGTTCTGGCCCACGGAAGGCCCACATCTGGTGGTGCTGCGTCGTCTGCTTCCGGCATCCGGCACCGGTCGCCGTAAAGGCATAGGCCAGCGCCTGTGCCTCTACTGCCGCTTCCAGTGCCTTGGTCGGTCGCTCATTGCGCTCACGAACGGGAAGGCCCGCGGGAGCAGCGAAGGAGGACGCCGGAAGGACGGCACGAATGCCGGACAGACCGGTGCCCAGGGTCGAAACGCCGAGCATGCACGCGGAGACGGCCGAGCGATCGGTCATTTTCACGATGCTGACGGAGCTGGTGTTGATGCTGATCACTGGACTCGCCTCCTCTCGGCGTCTCGGGGGACCGGGTGAACCAGTCCTACGGATATGCAAGTACAACACGGGATCAGCGCCTCCGAGAAGGTCGCTGCTCTCGTGCCTAAGAACCTATGGGGATTGCTGGGGCATGCGCAAACTATTTTTTCGACGAGTTCGTGTCAGTCCTGATCTGTGTGCTCCGGGCCTGACTGGCCTGCGCAGATGGCCAGGACATCGGCCCCGTAACGGGTGAGCTTGCGCATCCCGACACCCGGAATGCGGGCGAGCTCGCGCTCGTCGTCGGGAGCGGTCTCGGCGATCGCCATCAGGGTCCTGTCCGTGAACACGCAGAACGCGGGCTGACCACTGCTGCGGGCCTGGTCCGCCCGCCACTCGCGCAGCCGCTCGTACAGGCCCTCGTTCATGTCGGAGGGGCAGTCGTCGCAGCGCATCAGCTTCATCCCGCCCGGGTCGGTCAGCGTGCGTCCGCAGACCCGGCAACGGGCGGGGACTCGCTGGGTCCTTCTCGGGGCGGACCCCCTGGTTCCGGGGATTCCGCGCTCGATTCCGCCCGCTCCGCCGGTGGTGATGCGGCCCGTGGTGGCCGTCGAGCCGGGGCGCAGCCCGTCGAGGAAGCGACTGGGGCGGCGGTTGGGACGGCCGCCGGGTGAGCGGGAGAGCGCCCACGAGACATGGAGGTGTTCGCGCGCGCGAGTGACCCCGACATAGAGGAGGCGGCGCTCCTCCTCGATCTGCTCGTCGGTCTTCGCGTAGGTGATCGGCATCATGCCCTCGGTGACGCCGACCAGGAAGACGACGTCCCACTCCAGGCCCTTGGCCGAGTGCAGTGAGGCGAGGGTGACGCCCTGCACGGTGGGGGCGTGCTGGGCGTTCGCCCGTTCGTCGAGCTCGGCGACGAGGTCGGCCAGTGTGGCGCCCGGTTTGGCGGCGGCGAAGTCCTGGGCGAGGTTCACCAGGGCGGCGAGGGACTCCCAGCGCTCTCGCACGGCACCGGAGCCGGCCGGTGGCTGCGGCGTCCAGCCCTCCCCCGACAGCACGGCACGCACCTGGGAGGGGAGGTCGACGACGTCGTCGAGAAGGGAGTCGTTGCCCCCGAAGCGAGCCGCGCCGCGCAGGGCGATACCCGCCTTGCGCACCTCCGGGCGGTCGAAGAACCGCTCGGCGCCGCGCAGCTGGTAGGGCACCGCGGCGTCGGCCAGGGCCTGCTCGTAGGTCTCGGACTGGGCGTTCGTGCGGAAGAGGACGGCGATCTCGGAGGCCGGGACCCCCGAGTCGATGAGCTCGCGGATCCGGCGGGCCGCGCCCTCCGCCTCCGTCGGCTCGTCGGTGTACTCGGCATAGACCGGCTCGGGCCCCGGAGCGCGTTGGGAGACGAGCTCCAGGCGGTGGTCGGCGGCCCGGCCCCGGGCCTGGGCGAGCAGGCCGTTGGCGAGGTGGACGACCTGGGGGGTGGAGCGGTAGTCGCGGACCAGTTTGACGACGGTGGCGCCGGGGTGGCGGGTGCGGAAGTCGAGCAGGTGGTCCGGGGTCGCTCCGGTGAACGAGTAGATCGTCTGGCTGGCGTCCCCGACCACACACAGGCTGTCCCGCTCACCCAGCCACAGTTCGAGCAGGCGCTGCTGGAGAGGGCTCACGTCCTGGTACTCGTCGACCACGAAGTGCTGGTACTGGGCGCGGATCTGCTCGGCGATGTCGTGCCGGTCCTGCAGGACGGCCACGGTCAGCAGCAGCACGTCCTCGAAGTCGATGACGGACCGCTCGCGCTTGACGTCCTCGTAGGCGGCGTAGAGCTGGGCGATCTCGGCGGGGTCGCGGGGGGACTCGCGTCCGGCCTTGGCGGCGGCGGGCGCGTAGTCGGCGGGGACGGTCTGGGTGACCTTGGACCACTCGATCTCCGCGGTGACGTCCCGCAGCTGGCCCCGGTCGAGCCGGATACGGCAGGCGGCCGCCGCGTCGGCGACGAGCTGGATCTTGCGGTCGACGAGCCGGGGCATGGAGCCACCGATCGCTTTCGGCCAGAAGTACTGGAGCTGGCGCAGGGCGGCCGAGTGGAACGTACGCGCCTGGACGCCGCCCGCGCCGAGCTGACGCAGTCGGCCGCGCATCTCCCCGGCGGCGCGGTTGGTGAAGGTGACGGCGAGGATGCTGGACGGATGCAGGATGCCGGCACGCACTCCGTAGGCGATGCGGTGCGTGATCGCCCGGGTCTTGCCCGTGCCCGCGCCCGCCAGGACGCACACCGGACCGTGCAGGGCCGTGGCCACCTCGCGCTGCTCAGGGTCGAGCCCTTCGAGCACCGCGTCGGCGGAATCCGGTACCTGCGGGAACAGGGTGGAGTGCGTTGCTGCTGTCACACAGCCATGCTGCCAGGTCGCGAGAGACGGCCGCGCCGGTTGTCCACAGGCGGGCACTGATAGTCGTACCAATGCGGCAGGCGTCATGTCGGGCCGGTGCCGGGGCACGGGAATGGTGGACCTTTCACATACGTTCCCTCACTGCGACCACCCGCCCCGAGCCAATGAAGGAGCACGAGCGACATGCTGGGCACTGTGACGATGTACAGCACCACGTGGTGCGGCTACTGCCGCCGGCTGAAGAGCCAGATGGACCGCGAGGGCATCGCGTACACCGAGATCAACATCGAGCAGGACCCGGAGTCCGCCGCATTCGTGGAGAAGGCGAATGGCGGAAACCAGACGGTGCCCACCGTTCTGTTCCCGGACGGTTCGACGCTCACGAACCCCTCGCTGGCTCAGGTGAAGCAGAAGATCGGCGCCTAGTCGCCGTGCGCTGTACGGGGAAGGCGGCTCCTGAGGCAGCTCAGGGGCCGCATTTTCTTGGGCGGTCCCGCACCACTCTTCGTGGGCGGTCCCACACCCCGACGTAGCGCCACAGCAGTGTGCGACGCACGTCGCAGCCGGCAGGAGGCGGCGGAGGGCCCGCCGGCTCCGCCCGGGACGTGTTCCCGTACGGGTCGGTCATCGGGGCGGCCCCCGTCAGGCGGCGCTCCGCGACGGGAGCGGCTTGCCGTACCAGAGCTCGATCAGGCGGGCCGCGATCGAGATGCCGTACGGCGGGAGCACCTCGCCGGACTCGAAGGCGGCGCGAAGTTCGTCGCGGGAGAACCAGCGGGCTTCGTGGATCTCGTCGCCGTCGACATTGATCTCGGTCGAGGTGGCGCGAGCCATGAACCCCAGCATGAGGCTGGACGGGAAGGGCCAGGGCTGGCTGGCCACGTACTCGACCTGGCCGACTGTGATGCCGACCTCCTCGTGGACCTCGCGGCGCACGGACTCCTCAATGGACTCGCCGGGCTCGACGAAACCGGCGAGCGTCGAGAAGCGGCCCTCGGGCCAGTGGACCTGGCGGCCGAGCAGGACGCGGTCGTCCTCGTCGGTCACAGCCATGATCACGGCGGGGTCCGTGCGCGGGTAGTGCTCCGCACCGCAGGCCTGGCAACGGCGGATGTGCCCGGCGGCTGCGATGACGGTGCGCTCCCCGCAGCGCGAGCAGAAGCGGTGGGTGCGCTGCCAGTTCTCCAGACCCACGGCGTGCACCATCAGGCCCACGTCGCGGGCCGACAGCAGCGCGCCCGCTTCGCGCAGGCCCGCCGGGCGCGCGGACTGGTCCATGCGCCCGGGCAGGGAGTCCTTCTGGAGGGCGAAGTAGCTGACGCCGTCCTCGTCGATGCCGAGGAAGTAGCGGTGTGCCTCGGTGAGGGGAGCCTCGAAGGAGGGGGTCATGACGAGTTCGGTGCGCCCGTCCGCCGTCTCGTCGATGAGGACCTGTCCGCCGGAGACCACGAAGCAGCGGGTGGTGGGGTGGCTCCACGCCGCCGCGAGCCAGGCCTCGTCGAGCCGGTGGTGCGCGGCCCGGTCGATGCCGCTCGGGGCGGTGAGCGAGATGGGGCGGTCGGCGTTGTGGTCGGTCCAGGTGGTCACGGGTGCTTCCAACTCCCCGGTGGGACGGTCGGGTTCGGCAGGCGGTTCAGCGGGACGGACGGCGGGAGGCGACCGGGTCCGGCGGGCTCGGGCGGTGCGCGGCGGCACTCCCAGTGTGCCCCGCGCGTGTGGCCGGTCCGGGCGGCTCGGGACGCTCAGGGTGCATGGCGCCAGTTCTCGGCGAGGTCACCCCACAGGTACGCGGTGGTCTCGACGCCTTTGAGGAGCAGGTCGAGTTCGACTTTCTCGTTGGGGGCGTGCCAGCCGTCCGACGGGACGGAGATGCCCAGGAACAGCACCGGGGCGCCGAGGACGTCCTGGAGGTCCGCCGCCGGTCCGGAGCCGCCCTCACGCGTGAAGCGGACCGGCTTCTCGAAGGCACGGCCCATGGCGCGGGTGACCGAGCGCAGGGCCGGGTGGTCCAGTGGGGTCAGGCACGGGCGGGTGGCGCCACTGAACGCGATGTCGCAGCGGATCCCGGGCGGCACCTGCTGCTCGGCCCAGGCGCGGACGGCCTTCTCCACATGGCCGGGGTCCTGGCCGGCGACCAGGCGGAAGGACAACTTCAGCACGGCCGAGGAGGGGATGATCGTCTTGCTGCCGGGGCCCTGGTAGCCGCCGCCGATGCCGTTGACCTCCGCGGTGGGCCGGGCCCAGATCCGCTCCAGGGTGGTGTACCCGGCCTCCCCGAGGGTGGCGTAGGACTTGGCCGTGTGCAGCCACCGCTCCTCGTCGAAGGGCAGTTCGGCGAGCAGTTCGCGCTCGCGGTCGGTGAGTTCGATCACGCCGTCGTAGAAGCCCGGGATCGCCACGCGCGCGTGCTCGTCGTGCAGGGCGGCGACCAGGCGGGCGGCGGACGTCGCCGGGTTGGGCACCGCGCCGCCGAAGGAACCGGAGTGGATGTCCTGGGCGGGGCCGTACAGGCGTATCTCGCATTCGGCCAGGCCGCGCATGCCGGTGCACACCGTGGGGGTGTCCTCGGACCACATGCCGGTGTCGGAGACGATCACCGCGTCGGCGGCGAGCCGCTCGGCGTGCTGTTCGACCAGGGCGCGGAAGTGCGGTGAGCCGGACTCCTCCTCGCCCTCGATGAGCAGCTTGAGGTGCACGGCCGGGGTGGTGCGGCCGGTGGCGGCGAGGTGGGCACGGACGCCGAGGGTGTGGAAGAACACCTGGCCCTTGTCGTCGGCCGCCCCGCGCGCGTAGAGGCGGTTCCCGCGCACGACCGGCTCGAAGGGATCGCTGTCCCAGCCGTCCTCGCGGGCGGCGGGCTGCACGTCGTGGTGGCCGTAGACCAGCACCGTGGGCGCCTGCGGGTCGTCGCAGGGCCACTCCGCGAAGACGGCGGGTGCGCCCGGGGTCGGCCAGACCTCGGCCGTCGGGAAGCCGGTCTCCGTCAGCTTGGCGGCGAGCCAGTCGGCGCTGCGTCGTACGTCGGGCGCGTGGTCCGGCTGGGCGGACACCGACGGGATGCGCAGCCACTCGGCGAGGTCGTCGAGGAAGGCGGCGCGGTGCTGCTGGATGTACGTACGGACGACGCTGTCCGGGGTCTGGCTCATGGTCACGAGCCTATCGGCCCGCACGGACGTCCTCGGAGTGCGGTTCCTCACCGGGCCCGGCCACGGTCCGCGCTGCGTTCTGCGCGCCGGACGGCTCCTCCCGCAGCAATCGCTCCAGGGCGGCTCGGTCCGGCAGCTCCGCCGGGCGTACGACCTCGCCGCTGCGCACGTACAGGAACGCGGCCGTGACCGACTCGGGCGGGACGCCCTGCTGCTCGGCCCAGGCGAGGCGGTAGACGGCGAGCTGGAGCGGGTCGGCGGTGTGGGAGCGGTTGGTCTTCCAGTCGACGATTTCGTACGTCGCGTGCTTCCCGTCGCCCTGTTTGTAGACCGCGTCGATGCGGCCCCGGACGATCCGGCCGGCGATCTCGAGCTGGAAGGGGGCCTCCACCCGGTGGGGGGTGCGGTGTGCGTACTCGGTGCGCTCGAAGGCGTCCTTGAGGGCCTCCAGGTCCCGTTCGTCGGCGATCTCGGCCTCGCTTCCGGGCAGTTCCTCCGGCTCCAGCATGGGCAGCGTGAGCTCTTCGAAGCGAGCCTCGACCCAGGCGTGGAAGCGGGTGCCGCGCCGGGCCGCGGGCTGGGGCGGGCGGGGCATGGGGCGGGCCAGCTCCTGGGCGAAGCCGTCCGGGTCGGCGGCCAGGCGCAGCAGCTGGGACGCCGAGAGCGACGCCGGGAGGGGGACGTCGGTGACACTGTCGCGAGCGCGCAGGAGTTCGCCGGTGAGGGCGTCGAGGTCGCGGTCCCAGGAGGCGATGGTGCGGGCTTCCTCCGGGGTGAGGCGCCGGTGTTCCCGGCCGTGGGGGCCCGGGTGCTCGGGGGCGCCGGGGTGCGGGCGGGCGGCCGGGGGATCCGCCGGGGTCGGCTGGTGGGGGACGGTGGGGCGGGTGTTCCGGTCCGCCGGGTCTTCGCCGTAGGCGTCGACGAAGGTGCCCCCGCCGGGGGAATCCACCTCGAACGGGTCCTCGTACGGGTCCTCATCGAACGGGTCCGGTTCGTCGTACAGGGGTCCTTCGTAAGAAGGCCGGCCGTCGTCCGGGGGCGGCGGCCACTCCGGGTCGTCGAGGGCGTCGGGATCGTGAACGGCCGCGGGGTGTCCGTGCTCGTGGGACGCGAGGTCCTCCAGGTGGGCCAGGACGGTCTCGGCGGCCGCCCGGCGCCGGGCGAGGGCCGTCTCGTCCAGGGGCAGCGGCCAGACCTGGTCCGCCGTCGCCTGGTGCAGGGCCGGGTTCTCCGCGTCCTCGGCGGGTTCGTCCGCCCAGGCCTCGATCTCGCCGTACCCGGCTTCGCAGTGCTCGCGGAGGGCCTGGAGGAACGCGGAGGGTCCGCGGCGCTTCTTCTGGGTGGGCCCCCACCAGTGGCCGGAGCCCAGGAGGAGCGAGCGGGGGCGGGTGAAGGTGACGTAGCCGAGGCGGAGCTCCTCGGTGTGCTGGTGGTCCTTCATGGCCTCGTGGAAGGCCTTCAGCCCTCTGGCGTCCCAGGACGTCACGTCGGGCAGGGTGTCGGCGTCGCCGCGCAGGGCGTGCGGCAGGACCTTGCCCTGGGAGGTCCACTTCTCGCGCCCCTGGCCGCTGGGGAAGGTACCGGTGACCAGGCCGGGGACGACCACGACGTCCCACTCCAGGCCCTTGGACTTGTGGGCCGTGAGTGCCTTGACGGTGTTCTCGCCGCCGGGGAGGGCGTTGTCGAGTCCCTTCTCGTACTGCGCGGCCGTGCGCAGGAAGCCGAGGAAGGCGAGCAGGGACGCCTCGTTGTCGCCGGCGGCGAAGGAGGCGGCGACGTCCAGGAAGTTGGACAGGGTCTCGCGGCGGCGGGCGGCCAGGGCGTGCGGGGACGCCGACAGCTCCACTTCCAGGCCGGTGACGGCGAGGACGCGGTGCAGGACGTCCATCAGCGGGTCGGCCAGGGAGCGGCGCAGTTCGCGCAGTTCCGTGGCCAGCCGGGCGAAGCGCACGCGCGCGTCGGACGAGAACGGCAGGCCGTCGTCGTCCCCGCGGCCCTCCAGCGGGGTCTCCAGGAAGGTGTCGAGGGCGTCTGCGAGGGAGATCACCTCGGACGGGTCGACGCCTTCGACGGCCTCGGCGAGGCGGCGGTCCTGGTCGTCGTCGTCCGTCACGCGCGCGTGGGCCACGAGGAGCCGGGCGCGCCGCCCCAGCAGGGCGAGGTCGCGCGGGCCGATGCGCCAGCGAGGGCCGGTCAGCAGGCGCACGAGCGAGGCGTTGGCGCCGGGGTCCTGGAGGACCTCGCAGACGGCGACGAGGTCGGCGATCTCCGGCAGGTGCAGCAGCCCGGACAGCCCGACGACCTCGACGGGGACGTCCCGGGCGACCAGGGCGCCCTGGATCTCGGCGAAGTCGGTCGCCGTGCGGCACAGGACGGCGATCTCGCCGGGTGCCGTCCCGGTCCGGACGAGGTGGGCGACGGAGTCGGCGGCCCAGTCGATCTCCTCGGCGTGGGTGGGCAGCAGGGCGCAGCGGACCATGCCGTCGCGTTCGGCGCCGGGGGCCGGGCGGAGGGCCTCCACGCCCGCGTGCAGGGCGCGCAAGGGCTCCGCGAGGCCGTTGGCGAGGTCGAGGAGGCGGCCGCCGCTGCGGCGGTTCTCGCTGAGGGCCTGACGGGTCGCGGGGCGGCCGTCGGCGTGGGCGAAGTGCTCGGGGAAGTCGTCGAGGTTGGCGACGGAGGCGCCGCGCCAGCCGTAGATCGCCTGGCAGGGGTCGCCGACGGCGGTGACGGGGTGGCCGGTGCCCTCGCCGAACAGGCCTGCCAGGAGGACGCGTTGGGCGACCGATGTGTCCTGGTACTCGTCGAGCAGGACCACCCGGAACTCGTCGCGCAGGGCGCGGCCCACCTCGGGGACCCCGGCGAGCCGGGCCGACAGGGCGATCTGGTCGCCGAAATCGAGCAGATCCCGCTCGCGCTTGGCGGTCCGGTAGCGGGTGACCAGTTCGGCGAGTTCCCGCCGGGCGGCGGCCGCCTCGGGGACCTTGCGCAGGTCGGCGTTGCTGAGTTTGGCGCCCCGCAGCGTCAGCAGCAGTTCGGCGTCGTACGCGCGCAGTGCCTCCGGGCGTACGAGGTGCTCGGCGAGCTCGGCGTCAAGGGCGAGGAGGTCACCGACCAGGTCCGGGACGGAACGGGTCAGGGCCGGGTAGGGCCCGGGCGCCTCGCGCAGGACGCGCGCGGCGAGCTGGAAGCGGGTGGCGTCGGCGAGCAGCCGGGACGTGGGCTCGAGACCGATGCGCAGGCCGTGGTCGGTCAGCAGGCGGCCGGCGAAGGCGTGGTACGTGGAGATCACCGGCTCGCCGGGCGGGTTGTCCGGGTCGATGGCGTCGGGGTCGGTGACGCCGGCCTTGACCAGCGCCTTGCGGACACGCTCGGCGAGTTCGGCGGCGGCCTTGTTGGTGAAGGTGAGGCCGAGTACCTGCTCGGGGGCGACCTGGCCGGTGCCGACCAGCCACACCACGCGGGCCGCCATCACCGTCGTCTTGCCCGAGCCGGCTCCGGCCACGATCACCTGCGGGGCGGGCGGCGCGGTGATGCAGGCCGTCTGCTCCGGGGTGAACGGAATCCCGAGGAGCTCCTTGAGCTGTTCGGGATCGGTGATTCGGGCGGGCACAGCGAAAGGCTAGCGGCGGCCACTGACAGGAGTGACCGGATCGGCCTCCGGGAGCGAAGAAGCGCAGGTCGGCACAGGTGGTGCGATACCTCACTCGATGACGTGACGCCCCTCCTGCCGCGCGCTGCACGAGGCCCGGAACGCGCAGTGTGTGCAGTGCTGCCCCGCGGTCGGTGTGAACCGTTCGTCGAGGACCTTTCCGGCGGCGGTGGCCAGCAGATCACCGACCCACTCCCCCTCCAGGGGCTCCTGGGCCTGCACCTTGGGCAGGCTCTCACCGCCGTCGCGCTTGGCCGCCCCCTGCCGAAGGTGGACGAGTTCGGCGCCGCCCGGCTCGGGGCGTACGCCGTCGAAGGCCTCGTCGACGGCGCCCTCGCGCACGGCCAGCTGGTAGACGGCGAGCTGCGGGTGGCGCTCCACCTCCTTGGAACTGGGCGCCTGCTTGCCCGTCTTGAAGTCGACCACGTAGGCGCGGCCGTCGCCGTCCGTCTCGACCCGGTCCATCTGGCCGCGGATGCGCACCTGGTAGTCGCCCGCTTCGAGGGTGACGTCGAAGTCGTGCTCGCTGGCCACCGGGGTGCGCGCGGTGCGGTTCATGACGTGCCACTGAAGGAACCGTTCGAGCGCCACGCGCGCGTTGTCCTTCTCCTGGGCCGACTTCCACGGCGCGTCGAAGGCCAGGGCGTTCCACACGGAGTCGAGGCGTTCCATGAGGACGCCGAGGTCGGCCGGAGTGTGCCCGGAGGCCACCTCGTCGGCGAGGACGTGCACCACGTTGCCGAAGCCCTGGGCAGCCGTCGCGGGCGCGTCGGCCTTCACCTCGCGGCCGAGGAACCACTGCAGGGCGCAGGTGTTGGCCAGTTGGTCGAGGGCGCTGCCGGAGAGCACGACCGGCTGGTCCCGGTCGCGCAGCGGCACCTTGGACTCGGTCGGCTCGAACATGCCCCACCAGCGGTAGGGGTGGGCGGACGGTACCAGGGGGCGGCCGTCGTCGTCGGCGAGGGCGGCGAGCCGGGCCAGGCGGTGGGCGGCGGCCTCCCGGAGGGTGTCGGAGACGCGCGGGTCGACCGTGGTGGCGCGCAGTTCGGCGACGAGTGCGGCGACGGACAGCGGGCGGCGGGGGCGTCCCGTGACGTCCTTGGGTTCGACGCCGAGTTCGGTCAGGAAGCGGGAGGGCTGGTCGCCGTCGTCCGCGGGGGCCTTGACCGCGGTGACGACGAGGCGTTCACGCGCGCGCGTGGCGGCCACGTAGAACAGGCGGCGTTCCTCGGCGAGCAGGGCGCCGGGGGTGAGCGGTTCGGCGAGTCCGTCGCGGCCGATGCGGTCGGCCTCCAGGAGGGAGCCTCGGCGGCGCAGGTCCGGCCACAGGCCCTCCTGGACGCCGGCGACGACCACGAGGCGCCACTCCAGACCCTTGGAGCGGTGCGCGGTCATGAGGCGGACGGCGTCGGATCGCACGGCACGCCGGGTGAGGGTGTCGGCGGCGATGTCCTCGGCGTCGATCTCCTCCAGGAAGTTCAGGGCTCCCCGGCCGCCGGTGCGCTCCTCGGCGCGGGCGGCGGTGGCGAACAGGGCGCAGACGGCGTCCAGGTCGCGGTCCGCGTTGCGCCCGGCGGCGCCGCCCCGGCGGGCGGCCCGCTCCAGCCGGCCGGGCCACGGCGTGCCTTCCCACAGGTCCCACAGCGCCTCCTCGGCGGTCCCGCCGCCGGCCAGGCGCTCGCGGGCCTTGCGCAGCAGCGCGCCGAGGCGCTGGGCACCCCGCGCGTACGTGGGGTCGTGCACGGCGAGCCGCTCCGGCTCGGCGAGCGCCTGCGCGAGCAGCAGGTCGGAGGGAGGGGGCAGCGGGTTGCCCGCGGCCCGTTCCTCGTCGCGCAGGGCGCGGCCGAGACGGCGCAGGTCGGCGGCGTCCATGCTCGCGAGGGGGGAGGTCAGGAGAGTGAGGGCGGTTTCGGTGTCGAGCCAGCAGCCGTCCTGCCGTGCGGAGGGGGCGTCGTCGGAGGAGGAAGCCTCCTCCGACTCCCGAGAGGGAGGGACCTCCTCGGGTTCGCGAGAGGGAGAAACCTCCTCGGGCTGCCGGGGCTCGGGGAATCCCGCCTCCGCCGCTGCGACCGCCCGCAAGGCCGTCAGCAACGGTGCCACCGCCGGTTCGTGCCGCAGCGGCACGTCATCACCGTCGACGTCCACGGGGACGCCCGCCGCCGTGAGGGCGCGGCGGACCGTGGGGATGGTGCGGGAGCCGGCGCGCACCAGGACGGCCATGTCGCTCCACGGGACGCCGTCCTCCAGATGGGCCCTGCGGAGGATGTCGGCGATGTTGTCCAGCTCGGTCCCGGACGTCGGGTACGTGTACGCCTCGACACGGCCGCCGTCCCGAACGGGGGCGAGTTCGCGATGGGCGCGCACCTTCTCGGCGGGCAGGCGGGTCAGCGGCATGCGCTGCGTGAGCAGCCTGGTGGCGGCCAGCAGGCCGGCGCCGGAGCGGCGGGACGTGCGCAGTACCGAGACGGGGGCGGGGCGGCCGTCCGCGCGCGGGAAGGCGTGCGGGAAGTCCAGGATGCCGTTCACGTCGGCGCCGCGGAACGCGTAGATCGACTGGTCGGGGTCGCCGAAGGCGACGAGGGTGCGGCCGTCGCCTGCCAGGGCGTCCAGCAGCCGCACCTGAGCGGGGTCCGTGTCCTGGTACTCGTCGACGTACACGGCGTCGTACCGGGCGGCGAGCCACGCGGCGACCTCGGGGCGGCGGGCGAGGAGCACCGCGCGGTGGACGAGCTCGGCATAGTCGATCACGCCGTGCAGGTCGAGCACGTCGAGGTACTCGGCGAGGAAGGCGGCCGCGGCGCGCCAGTCGGGGCGGCCGGTGCGGCGGGCGAAGGCGTCCAGGGCGTCCGGGCCTAGGCCCAGTTCACGACTGCGGGCGAGTACCGCGCGGACCTCGTCGGCGAAACCGCGGGTGGTCAGGCAGGCGCGCAGTTCGTCCGGCCAGCGCACGTGTGCGAGTCCGAGCCGTTCCAGATCGACCTGGCCCGCGAGCAGCTCCCGCACGGAGACGTCCTGCTCGGGGCCGGACAGCAGCCGCAGCGGCTCCACGAACAGGTCGCTGTCCTGGTGGGCACGGACCAGGGCGTAGCAGAACGAGTGGAAGGTGGTCGCCCGGGGGGCGCGGGCCGCCCCGGTCCGCAGGGCCAGGCGGTCGCGCAGTTCGACGGCCGCCCGGCGGCTGAAGGTGAGCACCAGCACACGCTCGGGGTCCCCGCCCCGGGCGACGCGCTCGGCCACCGACTCCACGAGCGTGGTGGTCTTGCCTGTGCCGGGACCTGCGAGGACGAGCAGCGGGCCCCCCGGGTGGTCAACCACGGAGCGCTGCGAGGCGTCCAAATGAGGGGGGTCCACCCGAGCGGGAGGGGTACGTACCAGTCGGTAGGCGCCACGACTCCCCTGTCGCACCCGGGAGTGCGACAGGCCGCTGGTGAAGGAAGAGGAGCTCACGTGGTTCGCCGGTTCTGGTGGAAGTGCTGGGTGGCGGGCCACCGCACGAGGCGGGCGGTGACCGCGGGGTGACGGGGGCACGCGGAGCCGACGCTACGCCGATCAGTGACGCGGAAGCAGGGCTTCCCCTTCTTCCCGCCGCTCACTCGCGGCACTCACGTCCCTCGCCTCTCGAACGTACGTCATGTTCCCGCTGTGCCCCGATTCCCCCGTACGGATCACGGGTCCCACGACAGGCCGTCCGATGGCGGAAGCTGTCAGGTGTGACCCTCCGCGCGACCGCCGCCGTCCCACCGCGCCCGTCTCATGTCGAGGCGCGGCAGGTGGCCCTCGGCCGAGCGGCCCGCCTCCTTCAGGGGCGTGCCCTCCGCCCGGTAGTGCCCGAGCGCCCGTTGCTCGTGCCCGGGCAGCAGGGCGCCGTCCGCGCGGACGACCCGCCACCACGGCGCGGCTCCCCCGTAGAGCGCCATCACACGGCCGACCTGCCGCGGACCGCCCTGCTCCAGCCACTCGGCGACGTCCCCGTAGGTCATGACACGACCCGGCGGGATCAGTTCGGCGACGTCGAGGACCCGTTCGGCGTATTCGGGGAGCGCTTGCGCGGGCCCATCCTCGTACCCGCCCCCCTCAGGGCTCTGCTCACTCATCCGCCCCATCCTGCCCCACCCCACCGACAACGGGCCGGGCGTGATCCCGCGCATTTCCCTCACCCGGCGGGAGCGCGTCGGGCAGACTGTCCGCCCCCGCATGTGCACCCTGATTGTCCCGTGTGCCGGTGCGGCATGCCACCATCGTGCGGGCGGTGATCGGTGATACGAGACCAAGAAGAGACGATGAAGCAGCAGGGTGCGCACCCCGAGGGCACGGAAGGCACCTCTGACGCTTCGTCGCGCCCGGGCACCCCGGCGGACGCTCCGAAGGGGGCGGCGAAGAAGTCCCGGGCGGCAGCCGAGGAGCCCGACGTCGCGCACATCGACGAGGTGGAGGGCGACGAGCCGCTGCTCCCCGCGCGCGTGCACCGCCCGTCCGACCTGATGCGCCTGCTGGTGGGTGTGCTCGCCGTCGTGATCCTGATCGGCATCGCCGCGTTCGCGCACGGCACCACCTCGGGCCTCGAACAGGACATCAACAAGGGCACCGGGCAGGCCCCCGACCTGCTCATCAAGATCGCGGGGCTGGCCTCCAGCATCGCCATCCTGCTGGTGCCGGTCGCCTTCGCCATCGAGCGGCTGATCAAACGGGACGGGCTCCGCATCGCCGACGGCGTCCTCGCGGCGGTCCTGGCGCACGGTGTGACCCTCGCCACCGACCTGTGGGTCGCCCGGGCCGCCCCCGACTCGATCCAGGAGGCGCTCACACAGCCCTCCCCCGGCGACATCCACGCGCTGACCGATCCCGTGCACGGCTATCTGGCCCCGGTCATCGCGTACATGACGGCCGTCGGCATGTCGCGCAGACCGAGATGGCGCGCGGTGCTGTGGGTCGTGCTGCTCCTCGACGCCTTCTCCATGCTCGTCACCGGCTACACGACCCCGTTCTCGATCGTTCTGACGGTGCTGATCGGCTGGACCGTGGCCTACGGCACGCTGTACGCGGTCGGTTCGCCCAACGTCCGGCCCACCGGGCAGACGCTGATGGCCGGCCTGCGGACCGTCGGCTTCCACCCGGTCAGCGCGTCACGCGAGGACACCTCGGACAACCCGGACGCCGGAGACCGGGGCCGGCGCTACTTCGTCACCCTCGAGGACGGGCCGCCCCTGGACGTGACGGTGGTCGACCGGGAGCAACAGGCGCAGGGCTTCTTCTACCGCGCCTGGCGCAATCTCACCCTGCGCGGCTTCGCCACCCGCAGCAGCCTCCAGTCGCTGCGGCAGGCACTGGAGCAGGAGGCGCTGCTGGCGTACGCGGCCATCGCGGCCGGGGCCAACGCCCCCAAGCTGATCGCCACCTCCGAGCTCGGCCCGGACGCGGTGATGCTCGTCTACGAGCACAGCGGCGGTCGCACCCTCGACTCAGTGTCGGACGAGGAGATCACCGACGACCTGCTGCGCGACACCTGGCACCAGGTGAAGTCCCTGCAGTCGCGGCGTATCGCGCACCGCAGGCTGGTGGGCGACGCGATTCTGGTGGATCGTTCCGGCACGGTCATCCTCACCGACCTGCGCGTCGGCGAGATCGCGGCCGGCGATCTGCTGCTGCGTATGGACACCTCCCAGCTGCTCGTGACCCTCGGCCTCCGAGTGGGCGCCGAGCGGGCCGTGGCCTCGGCGGTGGGCGTGCTCGGTCCCGACGCGGTGGCGGACTGCCTGCCGATGCTCCAGCCCATCGCGCTCAGCCGCTCCACGCGCGCGACGCTGCGCAGACTGGCCCGGGAGCGGGCACAGCGCGAGCGCGACGCGGTGCTGGAGGCGTCCCAGCAGGCCAAGCAGGCCCGCCTGGAGGAGACCGCGGACGACTCGAAGCCCGTCCTGGAGAAGCCCGACAAGAAGGCCGTACGGGCGGAGCAGCGGGCCGAGAAGCGGGCGATCGACGAGGCCCTGGAGGAGGCCCGCGAGGAGGATCTGCTCACTCAGATCCGGCACGCGGTGCTGCGGATCAGGCCGCAGGCGCCCGTCGAGCCGGCCCGGCTGGAGCGGGTACGTCCGCGCACACTGATGAGCTTCATCGCCGGCGCGATCGGCGCGTACTTCCTGCTGACGCAGCTCACGCACATCGAGTTCGGACCGCTCATCGCGAACGCCGAATGGGGCTGGGTGGCCGCGGCCGTACTGTTCTCGATGTGCAGCTACGTCGCGGCGGCGATGGCCCTGCTGGGGTTCGTGCCGGAGCGGGTGCCGTTCGTGCGGACCGTGGCGGCGCAGGTCGCCGGGTCGTTCGTGAAGATCGTCGCCCCGGCTGCGGTCGGCGGAGTCGCGCTGAACACGCGCTTCCTGCAGCGCGCCGGGGTGCGGCCGGGGCTCGCGGTGGCGAGCGTCGGCGCGTCGCAGCTGTTCGGGCTCGGCTGCCACATCCTGATGCTGCTGTCCTTCGGCTACCTGACCGGCACCGAGAAGACACCGTCGCTGTCACCGTCCCGGACGGTCATCGCCGGTCTGCTGACGGTGGCGGTGCTCGTGCTCGTGGTGACGTCGGTGCCGTTCCTGCGGAAGTTCGTCGTCACGCGCGTGCGGTCGCTGTTCGCGGGGGTCGTGCCGCGCATGCTGGACGTGCTCCAACGACCGCAGAAACTGGTCACCGGCATCGGCGGCATGCTGCTGCTGACCGCCTGTTTCGTGATGTGCCTGGACGCGTCGATCCGCGCCTTCGGGGACGAGTCCACCTCGGTCAGCCTCGCCAGCGTCGCGGTCGTCTTCCTCGCGGGAAACGCCCTGGGGTCCGCGGCGCCGACACCGGGCGGCGTGGGCGCGGTCGAGGCGACCCTGACGGTCGGCCTGATCGCCGTCGGCCTCCCGAAGGAGGTCGCGGCACCGGCGGTCCTGCTGTTCCGCCTTCTCACGCTGTGGCTCCCCGTGCTGCCGGGCTGGCTGGCCTTCAATCACCTCACGCGCAAACAGGCCCTCTGACCCGCCCGGGCCGCACCGGGTCGGCCGGCTCCTCTCCGTCGGCTGGCTCCTCTCCGTCGGGGGTGCTCGGGAACAAACGCCTCGCAAACGGGCCCCTCGCACCGCAGCACCGCAGCACCGCAGCACCGCAGCACCGCAGCACCGCAGCACCGCAGCACCGCAGCACCGCAGCACCGCAGCACCGCAGCACCGCAGCACCGACGGACAGTGTTGGGCACCACCGGCCGACAGCCTTCCGCACCACCGGCCCGGGCCCAAGACACCACCGAACCCGACACCTTCCGCACCACCGGCCCGGGCCCAAGACACCACCGAACCCGACACCTTCCGCACCACCGTCCGGGGCCCAAACAACCCCCGACCAACAGCCTCCGCACCGCCGTCGGGACAACCGACCTTCAGCGCCGCCGGCCCGACGAGCAGGCTCTCTGGCCTCATCAAACCCTGCTACCTCGTACGGCACGCGTCCCGCGCGTCCCGCTCGGTACCGCCGCAGGATGGAACCATGCCAACCCTGCTCCGGCTGCGTGCCGTCGCCCTGACCGCCTCCGCCCTGCTGCTCTCGACCGTCCTGGCGGGCTGCGGCGACGACGGCGCCAAGGCAGAGGACCTCAGCCGGCAGGAACTGAGCTGGAAGGCTTGCCCGGCCCCGGACGAGGCCCAGGGCGGGAGCGCCTCGCCCTCCCCGCTGCCGGACGACGGCGAGTGGCAGTGCGCCACCATGAAGGCCCCGCTCGACTGGGACGACCCGAAAGGCGACACCATCGGCCTTGAGCTGATCCGAGTCGGGACGACCGGCTCCGAGAACGAACGCATCGGCTCACTCATCTTCAACTTCGGCGGGCCCGGCGGCTCGGGCGTCACCTCGCTGCCCGCGTTCGCGGAGGGCTACGAGACCTTGCGCACCCGCTACGACCTGGTCAGCTTCGATCCACGCGGAGTCGGCCGCAGCAACCCCGTGCTCTGCGAGAACGACCAGCAGCTCGACGCCTACTTCCAGCAGGACGCCACGCCCGACGACGCCGCCGAACGCGCCCTGCTCTTGGACAACACCAAGGAGTTCAACGACGCCTGCGAGCGGAACTCCGAGAAGATCCTGCCGCACCTGCGCACCACCGACGCGGCCCGCGACCTGGACCTGATGCGCCAGGTCCTCGGCGACGACAAGCTCCACTACTTCGGCATCTCCTACGGCACCGAGCTGGGCGGCGTCTACGCCCATCTGTTCCCCGAGCGGGTCGGCCGGGCCGTGTTCGACGCCGTCGTCGATCCCACGCAGAACTCCGAGCAGGGATCGCTGGGCCAGGCCAAGGGCTTCCAGCTGGCACTCGACAACTTCGCCGAGGACTGCGCTTCAAAGGCCGAGGAGTGCCCGATCGGCGACAGTGCCCAGGACGTGAAGGCTCGTATCGCCAAGCTGCTGAACGACCTCGACCGCGATCCGATCCCGGCGATTTTCCCGCGCCGGCTGACCCAGACGGCGGCGACCAGCGGCATCGCGCAGGCGCTGTACTCGCAGGACTTCTGGGAGTACCTCACCGAGGGCCTGGAGAACGCGTACAACGGTGACGGCAGTATCCTGCTGGCGCTGTCCGACTCGATGAACGGACGCAGTGGGAACGGCGAGTACAGCAACATTACCCCCGCCAACGTCGCCATCAATTGCGCCGACGACAAAGCCCGCTACGACACCGCCTACGTCGAGCGGAAGCTGCCCGAGTTCCGGGCCGCGTCCGACCTGTTCGGCGACTACATGGCGTGGTCCATGCTCAGCTGCACCGACTGGGCCGTGGCGGGCGCCGCCGACCATCCGAACGTGAGCGCCGCGGGCTCGGCGCCCATTCTGGTCGTCGGCAACACCGGTGACCCGGCCACGCCGTACGAGGGCGCGCGGGCGATGGTGAACGCGCTGGGCAAGGGGGTCGGGGTCGAGCTGACGTACCGGGGCCAGGGACACGGCGCGTACGACAGCGAGAACAAGTGCGTGCAGAGCGCCGTGAACGGCTATCTGCTGGACGGGAAGGTGCCGCCGGCGGGGACCGTCTGCTCCTGACACCGGCAGCCGCCCCTGGAAGTCGCAGGTCAGAGGGTTATCCACAGGCAGAAACGGTCGACGCGGGATCTGCCTACCATGGCCTGACCGCCATCCGCGGCACGGAGCGGACGGCCTGCGAGGGGGGATGGGCAATGACGCGCTTCGTTCGGTGGACCGCTCTGGCGGCCGCCTCGGCCCTGCTGGCCGCCGGCTGCGGCGGCGGTACGTCCGACGATGACAAGAGCGGGCTCGCGTGGGGCCGTTGCAAGGCCACCGCCGACGCTCCCGCGCCGAGCAGCGAATGGCAGTGCGCGACGCTCAAGGTGCCGCTGGACTGGTCGAAGCCGGACGGCGAGACGATCGGGCTGGCGCTCATCCGCGCCAGGGCCCGCGGGGACGACCGCGTCGGCTCGCTGCTGTTCAATTTCGGCGGCCCGGGCGCTTCGGGCGTGTCCATGATGCCGTCGTACGCCCCCACCGTCTCCGCACTCCGCGAGCGATACGACCTGGTCAGCTGGGACCCGCGCGGTGTGGGCGCCAGCGAAGGGGTGCGCTGTCGCGGCGACGACGAGATCCAGGCCGCCGAGTCGGTCGACGTCACCCCGGACACCCCGGCCGAGGAGAAGGCGTACTTCGAGGACGCCGCCGACTTCGGCAAGGGCTGCCGGAAGGACGCCGGGAAGCTGATGGCGCACGTCTCGACCGCCGACTCGGCCCGCGACATGGACCGCATCCGGAAGGTCCTCGCCGACAAGCGGCTGAACTACTTCGGCATCTCCTACGGCACCGAGCTGGGCGGCACCTATGCCCATCTCTTCCCGAAGCGCGTGGGACGCATGACGCTGGACGCGGTCGTCGACCCCGCCGCCGACACCGTGGGCCACGCCCAGAACCAGGCCCGGGGGTTCCAGCGCGCGCTGAACGGCTACCTCGAATCCACGGGCGAGGACCCGCAGGAAGGCTCCCGCAAGATCGCCGGCCTGCTGCGGCGGATCGACGAACGTCCCCTGGCGACGGGCACGCCCGGGCGGAAGCTGACGCAGGCCCTCGCGGTCACCGGCATCATCCTGCCGCTGTACAGCAAGGACAGCTGGCCGACCCTGACCGGCGCCCTCGACGCGGCCGAGAAGGGCGACGGGTCGGAGCTCCTGGCCCTCGCCGACCGCTACAACGAACGCGACCCGTCGGGGCGCTACGGCACGACGACCCACTCCCAACGGGTCATATCGTGCCTGGACGACAGGCAGCGGCCGACGCCGGCCCGGACGAAGGAGCTGCTGCCCCGGTTCGAGAAGATCTCCCCGGTCTTCGGGACGTTCCTCGGCTGGGACACGGCCGGCTGGTGCCACGACTGGCCGGTGCCCGGACAGCACGACACCCCGGAGGTGAGCGCCCCCGGCGCGGCTCCGGTCCTGGTGGTCGGCAATACGGGCGACCCCGCCACCCCCTACGAGGGCGCGCGCAGGATGGCCGACGAACTGGGCAAGGGCGTCGGAGTGATGCTCACCTGGCGCGGCGAGGGGCATGGCGCCTACGGCAGTGGGAGCGACTGCGTCGACTCCACGGTGAACGCGTACCTGCTGGACGGCTCGGTGCCGAAGGACGGCAAGGTCTGCTCATGACGAAGGCGGGGGCTTCGGGCACCCGTGGTGCCCGAAACCCCCGCCGCTCGGAAAGGATGGCCGGATACGGCTCAGTAGACCGGCTTGGACGGCTCGATCTGGTTGACCCAGCCGATCACGCCACCACCGACGTGGACCGCGTCCGAGAAGCCCGCGGACTTCAGGACCGCGAGGACTTCCGCACTGCGGACACCCGTCTTGCAGTGCAGGACGATCTTCTTGTCCTGCGGGAGGCTCTCCAGGGCGGTCCCCATGAGGAACTCGTTCTTCGGGATCAGCCGGGCGCCCGGGATGGAGACGATCTCGTACTCGTTCGGCTCGCGGACGTCGATGATGTCGATGCTCTCGCCGTCGTCGATCCACTCCTTGAGCTGCTTGGGAGTGATCGTGGCGTCGGCGGCCGCCGCCTGGGCCTCCTCGGAGACGACGCCGCAGAAGGCCTCGTAGTCGATGAGCTCGGTGACGGTCGGGTTCTCGCCGCAGACCGCGCAGCCGGGGTCCTTGCGGACCTTGACCTGGCGGTACTGCATCTCCAGGGCGTCGTAGATCATCAGTCGGCCGACCAGCGGCTCACCGATGCCGGCGAGGAGTTTGATGGCCTCGTTGACCTGGATGGAGCCGATGGACGCGCACAGCACGCCCAGGACGCCGCCCTCGGCGCAGGAGGGGACCATGCCGGGGGGCGGGGGCTCCGGGTACAGGCAGCGGTAGCAGGGGCCGTGCTCGGACCAGAAGACGGACGCCTGACCGTCGAAGCGGTAGATCGAGCCCCACACGTACGGCTTGTTCAGCAGCACGCAGGCGTCATTGACCAGGTAGCGGGTCGCGAAGTTGTCCGTGCCGTCGACGATCAGGTCGTACTGGCTGAAGATGTCCATCACGTTGTCGGCCTCGAGCCGCTCCTCGTGAAGGATCACGTTCACGTACGGGTTGATGCCCTTGACGCTGTCACGGGCGGACTCCGCCTTGGAGCGGCCGATGTCCGCCTGGCTGTGGATGATCTGGCGCTGCAGGTTCGACTCGTCGACCTCGTCGAACTCCACGATGCCGAGGGTGCCGACGCCCGCGGCGGCCAGGTACATCAGCGCCGGCGAGCCCAGGCCGCCGGCGCCCACACACAGCACCTTGGCGTTCTTCAGCCGCTTCTGCCCGTCCATCCCCACGTCGGGGATGATCAGGTGGCGGGAGTACCTGCGGACCTCGTCTACGGTGAGCTCGGAAGCCGGCTCGACCAGGGGTGGCAGCGACACGGGGACTCCGTTGGTCGGTCAATCACTACGGTTGTTCTCCCCGTAACAGTGCCATGCGCTTTTTCATTCCGAGACACCTGTTCCGATCCGCGAGACGAATTCGTCCCAGTAGCCGGGCATCGCCTCCCAGGGGTGGGTGTGACCGCCCCGGTCCGTGTGGTCGGTGATCCAGATCGTCCCCGCGCCCTGCCGTCGGGCGATGCGCAGTGCCTCCGCCAGGTGGGGGCGGGGTACGCCGTGCACGAAGTGGCAGAAGCGCCCGGGCGAATGGTCCACGGTCCACTCGGCCACCTGCGACCATCGGTAGTCGCTCCAGGGGCCGGAGAAGGTGACCAGCTGGTCGGCGAGCTCGACGTAGCCGGGTTGCGGGTGGATGCCGTGGCCCAGGACGATGTGGGCAGCGTCACGGATCACACGGAGTGTGGCGACCGTGCGGCGGACCTCGGGCAACCCGGCGTGGTCCGCCGGGCAGCGCTCCAGGAGGAACCCGTCGACCTGGTACCAGTCGACGAACCGGTGGGCGTCCGAGACCAGCTCGCCGAAGTTCCGGGTGCCGTACCGGATGTCGAGATGGCCGAGGACGCGGATGCCCGCGTTGCGCAGACGGCCGGCCGCCTCCAGACAGTGCGGGTCGGGGCGGCTGCCGGGGCCGTCGGCCACGTTGAGGACCACCCAGTGCAGGGGGGTGCCGGGGCGAGTCAGTTCGCCCCACTCGGTGGGCGCGAGAAGGGGATGCGCGTAACCGGGGACGCCGACCCCGGGTCGGAGTTCCGTGCCCGGGGCGCGCCGCCGGGTGCTGGTCAGATGCGGCACGCCGCCTCCATCCAGATGTCGGCGAGGGACTCCTCCAGACCGATGCGCGGACGCCAGCCGAGCCGGTCGCGCGCGGTGCGCACATCGGCCTGCTGCCAGCTGCCGCAGCCGTCCGGGTACGGGTACGCGACGGGCGGCGCGTGGTCCGGGTCGGGGCGCGGGTGGCCGATGGCCGAGCGCAGGACCCCGGGCGGGCCGTCGAGTTCGTGGAGGGCGCCGCCGTACCCGGCGACGCGGGCGAGGACCGCGGCGGCGTCGCGCAGGCGTACGGCGCGGCCGGAGCCGATGTTGATGACGCCCTGCGCGGCGGAGAGCGAGGCGGCGTGGACGGCACGGGCCACATCGCGGACGTCGACGAAGTCGCGCTGTGCGCCGAGGCCGCCGAGTTTCAGCTCGCCGTCGCCGGACTGCATGGCGCGGCGCATGGCCTCGGCGAGACGGCCCAGCGGGGAGCCGGCGGGGGTGCCGGGTCCGGCCGGTGAGAAGACGCGCAGGACGACGGCGTCCAGGCCGGAGCCGAGGACCAGTTCGGTGGCGGCGAGCTTGCTGACGCCGTACGGGCCGCCGGGCCGGGGTACGGCGTCCTCGGCCGTGGAGGAGCCGGGCTGGCTCGGGCCGTATTCGGCGCTGCAGCCGATCTGCACCAGCCGGGCTCCGCAGCCGCTGCGGCGCAGGGCCTCGCAGACGGTGGCCACGGCGACGGTGTTGTGGCGGGTCAGTTCCCGGGCCCCGCCGCGGGTGGCGCCGGCGCAGTTGACGACGACGCCCGGGTGGACCGCGTCGAGGAAGCGGGTGAGGGCGCCGGGGCTGCCGGAGGCGAGGTCGAAGCGGACGTCGGCGTCGTCGCCGCGCCCGAGGGCGGTGAGCTGCACGGCGGGGTCGGCGAGCAGGCGGTCGGCGACGAAGCGGCCGATGTAGCCGTTGGCTCCGATCAGCAGGACTCTCATCGCGCGGCTCCCCTTGTCGCCGGGGTTCCTGGGTGGGTGGTCATGCGGGTTCTCCTCGATGCGGGAAGGAAGGGGTGGGTCGGGTGCTGCCTGCGCCGGTGGGGCCGGCGCCCGCGGCGGTCACCGCGTGGGCTCCGGCGGTGCGTGGGCCGAGGCCCGGGTCAGCTTGCGGATCGTGTGCACCAGGAGGGCCAGGGCCGCCACCCCGCAGGCCAGGGTGGGGACGCTGCCGGCGCCCCAGGTGGTGACAAGGGTTTCGGCGGGGGTGGCCAGGAAGCCGAAACCGGGAAGGCGTGCGGCGAAGACGGTGGCGAGGGCGGCCGCCTCGGCCGTGGCCGTCGCGGTGAGGGCCACGGCGGGCGCGTAGGTGAAGCCGTGCGCGGTGAGGAGGCGGGCCAGGAAGAGCAGGGCGCCCAGGGTGAGTGCCTCCGCATGGGCCGCGGGCTCGTCGAGGAGCGCCGTGCAGAGGATGAGCAGGGCCGCCAGGGCCCCCAGGAACAGGGTGATCGTGCCGAGCAGGAGGGGGCGTACGGCGGCGGCGAAGTCCTCCAGGCCGCGGCTGGTGGCGAGTCTGCGGCGGGAGCGCGCGGTGAAGAGGTGCGCGGTCCAGGCGGCGGGGGCGCAGGCCAGGGCGAGGGCCAGGACCGGGGCGGCGATGACGGGCCAGGGGCCGTCGGCCGTGCCGGTGGGCAGGGCGTGGGGGCCTCCGGCGAGGACGCTGGGGAGCAGGCCGTTGCCCAGCACGGAGTAGGCGACGAGCCACACGGTCCATGGGGTGGTTCGGCCGTGGGCGGCGCCCGGACGCGGTCCGGGCCGGTCCGGGCCGGTCCTGCTCAGGGGACCTCGGTGCAGGGCCGCGCGGAGGGCCAGGGCCACGGCGAGGGCACCGGCCGTGGCCGCGAGCAGCCGCGCCTGCCCGTGGGTGAGGTGCACGGCGGTCACGGCGGCGGCGCACAGCGCCCCGGGCAGGAGGGTCAGGAGAGCCCAGTCGGCGCGTACCCGGGGTGCGGCGGGCGCCGCGGGCGAGGGTGCGTCTCCGTCACGGGAGACCCGTGCGTACATCTCCTCCGCGAGGGAGAAGACGTCCCGGTGGCGGAAGCGGGCGGCGGTCCGGTCGGTGATGCCGTGCGCCTCCAGGCCCGCGGCGATCTCAAGAGGGTCCACCGCACGCGCGCAGAGCTCGCGGTGCCGGTGCATCAGCGCCTTCACGGGGTCGGCGGCCCCCCGGCGCGGGTTGGAGGCCTTGCGGCCGGTGGCCGACTCGTGCTGCACGGGTGCCTTGTGGCCGGTCGTCTGCCCTGGTTCGAGGAGCGGCGTCTCGTCAGCGGTCGTCGCCCGCTCGGCATCGGCCACAGGACCGGGCGAGCCCGTGGTCGCCGAAGCCGGATCCTTCTCCGAGCGGGCATCCGGCGCCCCGGGGCCGGTCGGGGTCCGCGGACGGCGGTCCAGTGCGCCCAGGTCCTTCATCGCGCTGCCTCCGGGGCCGGGGCGGGGGTGGTGGCGCGTACGGGGCTGCCCGCCGCCCAGCCGGGGCCGCCTCGGCTGAGGCGGGGCGACGCGGCGGTCCAGCGGACGGGCACGTGGGCCTCGGCGGGAACCGCGAACGGCAGTGGCTCTCCCGCTCCGTCGAGAAGGCTGCGGCGGACGGGTGCGCGGGAGACGATCTCCAGGTAAATGCTGTGAAACGCCTCGATGTTCTGCTCGACCGTGAACAGTTCGAGGGCACGGGCGCGCGCGGCGGCCCCCAGCCGTGCACGGCGCTCGGGGTCGCGCAGCAGCGCCACGCACGCGTCGGCGAGCGCCCGCGGATTGCGCGGCGGTACGACGAGCCCCGTGCCGCCGATGACCTCCACGACCGCGCCGACGTCCGTGGACACCGTCGCGCGCCCGCTGAGCATGGCCTCGACGAGGCTGAGGGGGAAGCCTTCGACGACGCTGGAGAGGACGGTCACGGCGCCCGAGGCGTAGGCGTCGGCGGCAGTCGGCAGGTCGGGGCCGCCGACCTCCTCGAAGGAGACCGGGTTGTCCCCGGCGGCGTGCGGGCCTTCGGCCTCGTCGGGGAAGAGCTGGGCGGCCAGTGTCCTGCAGTGGCCGAGGTAGGCCGCACCCTCGGGGCCGGCGGGGGCGCCGACGATCCGCAGGCGCGTCCTCGGTTCCTGCTTGCGGATCTCCGCCAAGGCATGCAGCAGCGAGACCAGGTCCCGGGCGGGCTCGACACGGCCGGCCCAGACGACTGTGCCCGGGTCCGCGCCGTCCGGGGACTCGCCGACCTCGGTGAAGGGCCGGGCGTCCATGCCGGGGTAGACGGTGCGGAGCTTCTCGCGGTCGGCACCGCAGCGCTCCTGCCAGCGGCGGGCGTGCGTGTTGCCGGCGGTGACCACCTCGGCCTTCCCGTAGGCCTCGGCCGCGAGCCGGCTCTGGAAGGCCGCCAGCAGGGACCGCACGGCGGGTGGGGCATCCGGGGCGGTGAGGTAGTGCGTCCGCAGGCGCACGCCGTACTCGGTCACCACCAGGGGTACGCCGGTGAAGTGCCGGGCCAGCAGGCCGGACAGGGCGGCGGTGCCGCCGGACGCGGCGTGGCAGAGGTCGACCGCGCCGAGTCCCTCGTCCTCGTACCAGTCGAGGGAGAGGGGGCGCAGGGCGCCTTCCAGATGGGCGGCGACGGCGAGCAGATCGGGGACGCGCGCCTCTCGCGCCGCGCGATGGGCGCCAGGTGCACGACAGGCGCGTTCCAGAGTGCGTACGGCGGCCTCCGAACGGAGGGCCCCCACCAGTCCCCCTGCCTCGCGGGCGAGTTCCGCGAGCCCGTACAGAGCGCTGGCGAAACGGTCCGCCTCAGAGGTCGACACACTTTCGGAGAGCCCTCCGGCGGAGGCGCTCCCGGGCGTCCCGCACAGGACGGCGGCCAGTTCCCCGAAGCACTCGGCGAACCGCCGGCGCGCACGGCGCCCGAGCACCACTTCGTCGTCCTCGGCCATCCACAGCGGTGCGGTGCGCACCCGGCGGACATTCGGTGGCAGCGGGATCCACCCCTCGTCCTCCTGGTGCTGGCTGCGGCTGAGCGCGTGGACGTCGAACTCGTGCTGGGCGAGTCCGTGCACCAGCCGGTCGCACCAGAGTTTGGCGTCACCGCTCACGTACGGATAGCCACCCTCCGTAAGCAGTCCGATGCGCACGAGTGCACCCCCGATCTCCCGTATGGGGAGCCGCCGTTGCCCGGCGGCTCGCAGCGGGACGAACGTATGCGGACAAGGCGGTGGTGCGACGGACGGTTGTCCGTCGCACCACCAAAAGGGGTGAACGGTCGTAACTTTCCCGTGCGGGTCGCGTTCTGTCGCGCTAGGGGATCAAGCGGACACGCATCGTCATGCCGCGGCCAACTCCCGTCGCCGCGCCCGGCGTCACGCGGCGGCCACGGCATCGAGCGTCGGCAGCCGCCCGGTGTACGGGCCGCGGGGCGCCAAGAGGTCGTACGGCGTGTACCCGAAGGACTCCACACCCCTTGTGAGGCCTGTCAATTCCCGGGATAGGCCCAGGGGTTGGGGCGGCAGCGGATGCCGTCGTGGTCGAGGAACTTGGTCTGCTGCTGCATGACCGGCGCGAGGTCGCCGTCCTTGTCGCAGGTGACGTGGCCGTAGCCGAGGCGGTGGCCGATCTCGTGGTTGATCAGCATCTGCCGGTAGGCGTGGACCTTGCCGGCGCCGTAGGTCTCCGAGCCCTGTGCCCACCGGTAGGCGTTGATCATCACGCGCTCGGTCGCGGCCGAGTCGCAGGAGACGTTGTCCTGGGTGGTGTCGAGGCCGGACTTGGCACACCAGTCGGCGGTCGTGCCGGGGCTGGCCAGCGTGATCACGAAGTCGGGCTTGCCGGAGTGGATGCGCTCGAAGGTGCGCGCGCCGTTGTGGGCCCAGCTGCGCCGGTCGTTGAGCGTCTTCTGCACGGCCTCGGCGAACAGCGCGCCGTCCAGCCCGAGCCCCTGCTCCACGTCCACGCGGTAGGTGAACTTCTGCCCGGCGCCCGGGGCCTTGGCGATGCCGGGAACGGCGTCGAACTTCCCCGAGCCCTTGAGCTCGGCGCCGAGCGGGTACGTCCGGTCCATCTTCTCGTCGTAGGTCAGCGGCGGGGCCTCGGGGGCCGGGCCCCGGCCGTCCGCGCGGGACGCGGTGTCCCGAACGTCGCGGGCCTGGTCGGTGGCCGACTGCGACTGCACCTCGCCGCCGGCGTGGTCGTCGGTGACCTGGCCGGCGACGATGACGGCCAGCACGGTCGTGACAGCGGCGGCCGCGATGCCGGTGAAGGTGCGACCCTTGCCGCCCCTGCCCGGCACGGGCGTGCCGGTGGGCCCCGCGTCGTCGTGACGGGACCCGGAGTCGGCCGGCGTGCCGGCGTTCCAGTCCGTGACGGAGGTGTAGGCGTCCGCGGCATGGGCGGAGGCGGGCGTACGGGGCGCGAAGACGTCGTCCTCGTCCGCGGCGAAGGCGTCGAGGTAGTCCTGCCGCGGCCCGGGCACGGAGGCCCGGCGCTGCCGCGGTAGGGGAACACCGGCACCGGCGGGTCCGCCGCTCGTCCCCCTCAACTCACCCCAGCCGCCTCCGGCTTCCTGCTGCTCGGGGTGCCCACCCCGGGCCTCCCCAAAGCCGTGGGCGGTCGCGTCCCCGGGCACCCGGGGCATCCCACGCGCGGGAGTCGCGTCAGGCATGCGCGGAACACCTCGCGCAGGCGTCCCGTCCGGAAACCGCGGACCCCCGCGTGCCGGAGTCCCGTCCGGAAACCGCTGCATTCCACGCGCGGGCGTCCCATCAGGCAACCGCGGCATTCCATGCGCCGGAGTGCCGTCGGGCATGCGCGGAACACCTCGCGCCGGAGTGCCCTCGGAGAAGCGGGGCACTCCACGCCCCGGCGTACCGTCCGGCATCCGGGGAGCCCCCTGGGCCGGAGTGCCGTCGGCCAGCCTCGGCACACCACGCGCCGGAGTGCCGTCAGGCAGCCGGGGAACGCCACGCGCGGGCGTGCCGTCCGGAAGCCAGCCGTCCGGCAGGCGTGGCATGCCGTGCGGCGGTGTCCCGTCCGCGGGGGCGGGGGCGGTCCGGGGTCCTGGCAGTCTGCGTGGCCCCGGTGGCGGTGCCGTACGGCTGCCACGGCTCCTGTCCGGCGTCTGGCCCTGGCCTGATCTCTGAGCCTGCTCGGACCCGGCCCGGCCGTCCTGACGGTTCCGATCTGCGGTTGTGTCCGCGCTGTCGCCCTTGACGACCGGCCCACGGCG
The DNA here is from genome assembly GCF_030124145.1 of Streptomyces sp. 378. GTDB lineage: Bacteria > Actinomycetota > Actinomycetes > Streptomycetales > Streptomycetaceae > Streptomyces. The sequence goes on along the minus strand of NZ_JASKMS010000013.1, from coordinate 96,666 downwards.
GCTGTGGCGTCCCACGTCGCGCCTCAGCCCCCCATGCTCTCGTCGGTGCCTTCTCTGTCGCCGGCGTCGCCCCCGGCATCCGCCCGGCCGGCCCACCTTGCCCGCTGCGCGCCCAACTCTCCCGCATCCGATAGCAGTTCGCGAAACGCGGTGGCCACCGTCTCCGGGTACTCCATCATCGCCACATGCCCCGCATCCGGCAACGTCATCAGCCGCGAGTCGCGGAAGGCCCGGGCCGCCTTCTGGGCCATTCGGAAGCCGACGAGCTGGTCACGGCCGCCGTAGACGAGGAGGGTCGGCGCGAGAACCCGTTCGGCCTGGCGCCACAGACCCTGCTGGCCGCCCAGTGTGTACGCGTTGACGATCCCGCGTGCCGAGCGCGCCATCGCGTCCCAGAAGTACGGCAGTCGCAGCCGCCGCTCCATCTCCTGCACGGCGTTGCTGAATCCTTCCGGCGTCACCCGCCCGGGATCCCCGTAACACAGCGCCATCACGCCGCGGACGCGCTGCTCCGCCGTCCACTGCCGGGTGAGCCGGGTGAAGAGCAGGGCGACGCCCGGCACCGCCAGCAGCCCCGTGGGCACGGCGGCGCGCTGCACTCGGATTTCCGGCAGGGCGGGAGACACGAGCGTGAGCGTACGGACCAGATCGGGCCGAACCGCGGCGACACGGGTGGCGACCGCGCCCCCGAGCGAGTTCCCGAACAGGTGCACGGGGCCACGCCCGGAGGAGTCGAGGTAACGGATCACCGCGCGCCCGTGGCCCGTGACGGAGTAGTCGCCGTCGTCCGGCGGCGGGGAGTCTCCGAAACCCGGCAGGTCGAGGGCCTCGCTGTCGACGAAGCCGTCCAGCAGCGCCATCACCGCCGACCAGTTCTGCGAGGAACCGCCGAGCCCGTGCACGTACAGCGCGGGAGGCAGTCCGTCGCGCGCGGGAGGTCGCGACCGGACCGTCAGCGTGACACCGGGGAGCTCGACCGACCGCAGGCGCTCACCCTCCGCGACCCGGACGGTCCCCACCTTCGGCAGCACATTGGCGGGCGGCACGAACGGCAGCTCGGTCGAAGACATGCGGCAATGTTACGAGACGATCACGCAGTGGCTCATGCGTTCGCCTGTGTTCGCCGTCACAGCTCTCGGCCTGTTGAGGGGACGGGAGAGAAGGCACCCGGACAGACGCGGGTAGCAGTCAACGGGATGAGCAGCGCGTCACGTCCCGGACGCGGATCGCATAGCGTCCGGAACGGGTGTCTCCTAGGCTCGTACAGAGGGCACCCGCGTGTGGCCCCTGCATTCCCAGGGACGTTCGTAGGAAGGGAGCCCATCATGGCCGTAGACCCCACCGACCCGGAGACGTTCGAGGCCGAGGACGCGCAGGAGGCGCAGGAGTTCGACGTCGAGGCCCCCGAGGTCGACGCGGCCGAGCAGCAGGCGGACATCACGCCGACTCGCGACGACCCGCTGACCGCCGTCGACCCGGACCGCGCCAACGAGGCCGACCTGGTCGAGCAGGCCAGGATCGTCTCGCTCGACGAGGACGACTACCGGTGACGTTCGCCGCCGACGGGCGACGAGCAGCTCGGGAGAACAGGAAAGAGGCAGGATTTTGCCCGCTCTGACCCTGTTTGAAACCTTCGCAACCGCTTTCATAACTGTCCGGTCCGTGAAATTCTGCACTCTCACCGCGCACACCACGGTTACCGAAAAGTACGATGGCGACGCGGCCAGATCCGCATGTGGACGACTATGGGAGGCGGCGTGACAGCCATCGAGCAGACAGAGGCGGTTCGCCCGCGGGGCACACGCCTGCCGCGCCGTGCCCGACGCAACCAGCTTCTGGGCGCCGCCCAGGAGGTCTTCGTGGCCCAGGGCTACCACGCGGCCGCGATGGACGACATCGCGGAGCGGGCCGGCGTCAGCAAGCCGGTGCTGTACCAGCACTTCCCGGGCAAGCTCGACCTCTATCTCGCACTGCTGGACCAGCACTGCGAGTCGCTCATCCAGTCCGTGCGGAACGCGCTCGCGTCGACGACCGACAACAAGCAGCGCGTCAGGGCGACGATGGACGCCTACTTCGCCTACGTCGAGGACGACGGCGGCGCCTTCCGCCTGGTCTTCGAGTCGGATCTGACGAACGAGCCCGCCGTGCGCGAGCGCGTGGACAAGGTCACGAACGAGTGCGCCGAGGCGATCTGCGACGTCATCGCCGAGGACACCGGTCTGTCGCGTGCGGAGTCGATGCTGCTCGCCTCGGGCCTGGGCGGTCTCGCCCAGGTGGTGGCGCGGTCCTGGCTGCACAGCGACCGCAGCGTGCCGCGCGACCAGGCGGTGCAGCTGCTCACCTCGCTGGCGTGGCGCGGTATCGCGGGCTTCCCGCTGCACGGCATGGACCAGCCGCACCACTGACGGGCGCTTTGTTCCCGCCCGATGTTCGCTCGTGGCGTTCTCGGGCGGAGCATGTACGTCCCCTCACCGGGCTAATGTGTGCTGCGTACGGCGCGGAAGGTCGCGCACATCACTGACCGTCGGAGGGACAAAGCCGTGGAGGTCAAGATCGGCGTGCAGCACGCGCCCCGCGAGATCGTTCTGGAGAGCGGTCAGACCGCCGAGGAGGTCGAGCGCGTGGTCGCCGAGGCACTGGCCGGGAAGTCGCAGCTGCTGAGCCTCGTGGACGAGCACGGCCGCAAGCTCCTCGTCCCGGCCGACCGTCTCGCGTACGTCGAGATCGGTGAGCCGGCCCCGCGCAAGGTGGGCTTCGGAGCGCTGTAGGCGCATGCGCGAAACGGGGCGGGACGGCTGTCGGCCGACCCGCCCCGTTTGCGTTGCCTTCCCTCGGACACCCCTCCCGCACAGCCTCCGCTTCTCCTTGCGGCACACCGGTTCCTTCACGGATGGAGCACAAGCCGCCCCCAGGGGTGGATTGGATTCCGCAGGTCAGGGGTAAGACGGGCTACGACCGATTTGGGCAGGCCGGCCATGTGGGAGGGACCCCGACATGCTTCTGGAAGCGCTGAGCTCCGCGATTCTCGGCCTGGCTCTGGCATGGGCGGCCGCACACCGCTTGGCGCACCGACTTCCGGCCCGCTCCATGGTCCTGTCGACCGGTGTCGCCGGCGCCCTCTTCGGGGCCTTCGTCATGCACAGCGCGCTGGACGCCGGGCACGTGCTGATCGTTCTGCTCGGCGCGGTGATCGTCTCGGTGGCCTCGCTGTCGCTGCTGCTGCGCCCCGCGGGAAGACTGCGCCGCCGGTCGGCGACCGCCTGAGGGGTCGCCGAGAGCGGCGGCGCCGATGACGACCCGGCCGGACGGCGGGAGCCAGGAGGTCCCCCCTGGCTAGGCGGCCAACCCCAGCGCGGCCATCCGCTTGGTGTGGGCCTCGGTGATCCGGGAGAACATCTTTCCGACCTCGGCGAGGTCAAAGCCGTCCGCGACGCCGCCCACCAGCATGGTCGACAGCGCGTCCCGGTCGGCGACCACCCGCTGGGACTGCGACAGGGCCTCGCCCATCAGCCGCCGCGCCCACAGCGCGAGCCGTCCGCCCACACGCGGGTCGGCGTCGATCGCGGCCCGCACCTTCTCCACGGCGAAACCGCCGTGACCCGTGTCGTCGAGGACGGCCAGCACCAGCTTGCGGGAGTCGGAGTCCAGCCGGGCGGCGACCTCCCGGTAGAAGTCGCTGGCGATGGAGTCGCCGACGTAGGCCTTGACGAGTCCCTCCAGCCAGTCGGAAGGAGCCGTCTGCTTGTGGAACCCGTCGTACGCGGCGACGAACGGCTCCATCGCCCGCGTCGGCTCCTCCCCGATCTCGGCCAGCCGGTCGCGCAGCCTCTCGAAGTGGTGGAACTCCGCCGACGCCATCTTCGCCAGCGCCGCCTTGTCCGCCAGCGTCGGCGCCAGCTTGGCGTCCTCCGCGAGCCGCTCGAACGCCGCGAGCTCCCCGTATGCGAGCGCGCCGAGCAGGTCCACGACCGCGGCACGGTACTGAGGGTCGGCGGAGGCCGTCGCCCAGTCCCGGGCGGCGACTGAGGTGGGTGCGGCGGCGTCGGTGTCCTTGGCGTTCTCAGGCTTGTCAGAGCTCGTCATGAAGCGCACAATAGCCCGCCCACCGGGCGGCGTAAGGCCCTGGTCAATCACTGTGGCGATGACTACGTGACCGAATCGGCCATCACATGTGCGGGATTCCGGGGTATGGTGGTAATGCGCCTGCTGGTACGTTGACGTACCTCGACAGGCCGCACGTATGAGGATGCCCGGTCGGTGGCCCGATCGGCTCCGACCCGACAGCCCTCCCCGGCCGTCCGCCGCAGTGCGTACGCGACCCGGAGGGGGACACCCTCAGCGGCACGAGCGCTAGAGCGTCGGCGCGGTCCCGTGCTTTTCGGCCCGCCCGTAAGCAGCCGACGTCCCCGGCACGGTCTGACACGACCCCGCGCTCGCCTCGCGCCGCCCACACAGAAGAGGCAGCACCCTGACTACGTTCCGAGAGCTCGGAATCCTCCCCGAGACCGCCGAAGCCCTTGAGGCCGTCGGCATCATCACCCCCTTCCCCATCCAGGAGATGACCCTTCCGGTCGCCCTCTCGGGCACGGACGTCATCGGCCAGGCCAAGACCGGCACCGGCAAGACGCTGGGCTTCGGCCTCCCGCTCCTCGAGCGCGTCACCGTCCCCGCGGACGTGGAAGCCGGACGCGCCAAGCCCGAGGACCTCACGGACGCCCCGCAGGCACTCGTCGTCGTCCCCACGCGCGAGCTGTGCACGCAGGTCACCAACGATCTGCTGACCGCGGGCAAGGCACGCAACGTGCGCGTCCTCGCCATCTACGGCGGCCGGGCCTACGAGCCCCAGGTGGAGGCCCTGAAGAAGGGCATCGACGTGGTCGTCGGCACCCCGGGCCGGCTGCTCGACCTCGCCGGGCAGAAGAAGCTGAACCTGAAGCATGTGAAGTGCCTGGTCCTCGACGAGGCCGACGAGATGCTCGACCTGGGCTTCCTGCCCGACGTCGAGAAGATCATCAACATGCTTCCGGTGCGGCGTCAGACGATGCTGTTCTCGGCCACCATGCCGGGCGCGGTCATCGGCCTGGCCCGCCGCTACATGTCGCAGCCCACGCACATCAGCGCCACCTCCCCGGACGACGCGGGCGCGACGGTCGCGAACACGAAGCAGTTCGTCTACCGCGCGCACAACATGGACAAGCCCGAGATGGTCTCGCGCATCCTCCAGGCCGAGGGCCGGGGACTGGTCATGGTGTTCTGCCGCACCAAGCGCACCGCGGCCGACCTCGCCGACCAGCTCAAGCAGCGCGGCTTCGCCTCCGGCGCCGTCCATGGCGACCTCGGCCAGGGCGCTCGTGAGCAGGCCCTGCGCGCCTTCCGCAACGGCAAGGTGGACGTGCTCGTCTGCACCGACGTCGCCGCCCGCGGCATCGACGTCGAGGGCGTCACGCACGTCATCAACTACCAGTCGCCGGAAGAGGAGAAGACGTACCTGCACCGCATCGGCCGGACCGGCCGCGCGGGCGCGAAGGGTACGGCGATCACGCTCGTCGACTGGGACGACATCCCGCGCTGGCAGCTGATCAACAAGGCGCTGGACCTGGGCTTCAGCGACCCGCCGGAGACGTACTCCACCTCTCCGCACTTCTACACCGACCTCGGCATCCCCGAGGGCACCAAGGGCGTTCTGCCGCGCTCGGAGCGTACGCGCGCCGGATTGGAGGCGGAGGAGCTGGAGGACCTGGGCGAGCCGGGCGGCCGTGGGCCGCGCGGGCGCGGCGGCCGTCCCGGCCGCGGTGACCGGGACGAGTCCCGCTCGGCCGACCGCGAGCGGTCGCCGCGTACGCCGCGTCGCCGCCGCCGTACACGCGGCGGGGCCGTACTGGACGGGGCGCCCGAGTCCGCCGGCGGCACCGCGCCGGAGACCGCGGCCACCGGCGGCACCGCCGAGGCGGATGCCGTCACGGCTCCTCGCACCCCGCGTCGCCGTCGCCGCACCCGCGGCGGGGCCCAGTCCGAGCCGGCTCCGGTCGCGGCGGTCGAGGCCACCGCGTCCGAGCAGGCGGTGGACGCCGTCGCGTCGGCCGAGGGCACGACCGCTGAGGCGCCCGAGGCGACCCCGAAGTCACGTCGCCGCCGCACGCGCCGGTCGGAGACGTCGGCCGTCGAGACCGAGGCCGCGGTGACGCCGTCGGTCCCGGAGACGACGGTCGTCGCCGAAGCCACGGACGCCGCGTCGCCCGAGGCGGCCGCCGCGCCGCGCCGCCGCACCCGCACTCGCAAGGCCACGGCTGCGTCCGCGGCCGAGTCGGCGGTCGACACGGCCGAGGGCACCACCGAGTCCGCGCCGGAGCCTTCGGAGACGAAGCCGCGCCGCACCCGCAAGACGGCCGCGAAGGCCGAGGCGGGCGTCGACATGGCCGAGGCGACCGAGACCGTCGTCGACCCGGCCGAGGGCACGGAGGCCAAGCCGCGCCGCCGCACCCGCAAGACCGCTGAGGCGGCGGAGGACACCGTCGAGCCGGCCGAAGCGAAGCCCCGGCGTACGCGCAAGGCCACGGCGGCGGAGTCCGCCGTCGACACGGTGGAAGCCACCGAGGCCGCGCCGCGCCCCCGCACCCGCAAGACCGCCGAGACCGCCGCCCCCGCGGAGGAGCCGGAGACCGTCGAGGCCAAGCCGCGCCGCACGCGGAAGACCGCCGCAGCGGCCGAGACCGCCGTCGACACGGCCGAGGGCACGGAGCCGGCCACGCCGCGCCGCCGCACCCGCAAGACCGCAGAGACCGCGCCTGCCGTCGCCGAGATCCCCACCCAGGCGGATCAGGAGCCGGAGACCGCCGCCAAGCCGCGCCGCACGCGCAAGGCGAGCACCGCCAAGGCGGAGGCGAGCATGGACACGGCCGAGGCGACCGAGGCCAAGCCCCGGCGCGCGCGGAAGACGGCTGCCGCCGCTGTGGAGACGGAGGCGGTGGAGGCCAAGCCGCGCCGCACGCGGAAGACCGCCGCAGCGGCCGAGACCGCCGTCGACACGGCCGAGGGCACGGAGCCGGCCACGCCGCGCCGCCGCACCCGCAAGACCGCAGAGACCGCGCCTGCCGTCGCCGAGATCCCCACCCAGGCGGATCAGGAGCCGGAGACCGCCGCCAAGCCGCGCCGCACGCGCAAGGCGACCGCGGCCGCCCCGGTTTCGGAGGACACGGCGGAGGCGAAGCCCCGGGCCCGCCGCACCCGCAAGGCCACGGCCGCCGCGGAGCCCACGGAGGGCTGACACCCCTCCCCGACGGCCCGGCCCTCTCGCACGGGGGCCGGGCCGTCGGCGTTCCCCGAGGGCCCGGGGCCGGTCCCCCACCCGCTACCCTCGCCCCGTGACGAGCCACCCCGCTTTCCCTCCTCCCCCCGGCGCCCGCGCCTACCGCCTGCGCACCTCACGCGGCGAGTTCGCCGTCGTCGACTCGTCACCGGCAGCGGGCGTGGAGGCCAGGGGAGCCGTGCTGATGCTGCCCGGGTTCACCGGGAGCAAGGAGGACTTCAGGCTGCTGCACGAGCCGCTCGCACAGCGGGGATACCGGGTCGTCGCCGTGGACGGGCGGGGGCAGCACGAGTCCGGCGGTCCCCTGGACGACGAATCGGCCTACGCGCAGCGGGAACTGGCGCGGGACGTGCTCGCGCAGGCCGAGGCCCTCGGCGCGCCCCTGCATCTCGTCGGGCACTCGCTGGGCGGGCAGATCGCCCGTGCGGCCGTGCTGCTCGACCACTCGCCCTTCCTCTCGTTCACCCTCGTCTCGTCCGGCCCGGCGGAGATCTCCGTCTCCCAGCAGCAGCGCGTGAAGCTGCTGCGGGACGCGCTCGCCGTGCTGTCGATGGACGAGGCGTGGGAGGCCATCCGGGCCATGGGGCCGCCGGAGGAGGTCGGGGGACCCGCCCGCGGCCTCGGCGACCAGGAGCAGTTGCGCCGCCGCTGGCTGGGCCACAGCCCTGCCCAACTGCTGGCCACCGGGCGCCAGTTGTGCAACGAGCCGGACCGCGTCGCCGAACTGGCCTCGGTCCCGCTGCCGTTCCACGTCCTGTCGGGCGCGCACGACGACACCTGGCCGGTGGCGATCCTCGACGACATGGCTCTGCGGCTGGACGCGCACCGCACGGTCGTCACGGGAGCGGAGCACTCCCCCAACGCCGACCGTCCCCTGCCGACGGCCCACGCCCTCGCGGCCTTCTGGGACGGCATCGAAACGGCCTAGGTGTGCGGTCCGGCTCCGAGCCGGTCCTCGCCAATGCCCGGCGGGGCACGGAGCGCGGCCTAGGGCTGTCCGGCTCCGAGCCGGTCCTCGCGTCGCCCGTCACCCACCTCCGTGGACAGGACCTAGTACTGCGTCCGCAAGTGCTCCCAGAAGCCGTCGCGCAGGGCTCGCCGCAGGTCCGCCTGGCCGCGCAGCGAATACTGCAGGAGGCCCTCCGCCTCCACGAGCAGGTCCTGGTCGACCGAGCCGGGCAGGTAAGGGTGGCCGGGCAGCAGCTCGACCAGAGTGTCCCGGCCGCGTGCCGCGAGCCACTTCGCGGCGATCTGCGCGCCCACGAACCGCACGTCCTCCCGGGTGGGCCGGCCCGCGCCCGACTCGTGGAGCTGGGCCGTGCGGCGGGAGACGTACGGCTTGAAGAAGTCGAGATCGAAGGTGCGCTGACTGTCGACCTCCCACAGGAGGGGCTCCGCCTGGTTGCGGCCCTCCGGCGCCTCGATGCCCCAGAGGTGGACCCGGGCGCCGTACCCCTGGGCCGCCTCCACCGCCGACACCAGGTCCTCGTCGCCGCCGAGCAGAGCCGCGTCGCTGATGGCGCGGTGCCGGGCGAGGGACTCCAGGTCGGAGCGGATGAGGGAGTCGACGCCCTTCTGCTGGTTGTTGGCGTTGAGGTTGCCCAGGCGCACCTTGACGTCCGGCAGTTCCGCGATGGTCTGCTGCTCGCCCGTGTGGATGCGGCGCCGGGCGCCGTCGTACCAGTAGACCCGCAGCAGCCGGCTGTCCGCGAAGATCGTGCGGGCCTTGTCGATGAGCGCGTCGATCAGACCTTCGGCGTCGAGGTCGAAGGCGCGGCGGTCCTCCGTGCCGGCGACGAGGCGTCCGGCGGCCGCGTACAGATACCCGGCGTCGACGAAGATCGCGTGGGTCGAGGGCGTCTTCGCCACCTCGGCGAGCATGCGCTGGAGCAGCTCGTTGGTGCGGTCGATGCGGGCGTGGAGGGCCGCGAGGTCGTCGTTCATCACATCCATTGTCCCGGCGGTCACGCTGCGAACACAACCGGTCCCGGTCGGTCCCGTAACCACGTTCTTACGGCACGGTAATTAGCAGTTCGAAAAATTTCCTTAGCGTAGGGAATGTTTGACCCGCGCTTCTCTGTTGACCCATACGGAACACCGGACACCGAGTCCGGTGGGCCGCACCACCGAGTAGTTCTCCTCAGGAGGATGACCAGACGAAGGGAGAAGCCCTTGCGCTTCGAAATCATGCGACTCGACGACGTCGACGGCACACCTGTGGACACGACCGTCGTGGACGCCGCCTCCGTCAACCGCATCGTTCAGCAGGCGGCCGCCATAGGGCAGCGCCTCTGGATCCGCCCGGCCGAGACCACGGCCTCATAAGGCGCGCAGCTCTCCCACACTTCGCAGCCCCCGCCCGGCATCGGCCGTGCGGGGGCTTCGCTGTCGCGGACCTCGGCGAGACCGGGGGCGTATGGGCTGGGGGCACGGCGCGAGCCAGGACAGGACGGTGGAGCATGTCGGTGACGGACCGGTCGCACACGGAACTGCACGGGCAGGCCGCCGACGAGCCGCCCGGCGTGACGAGGACTCCGCCGCCGAGCGCGAGCCGGTCGAGGCCGCCCGGCATGTCGAGGACTCCGCAACCGAGCACGAGCCGGTCGAGGCCGCCCGGCGGTCGGCGGGCGGTTCCCCGACTCCCCGTACGTTCGCCGTCCGCGCCGACCGGAGCCTCGGCCGGGGCGGCCTGTCGCCCTCGGCGGTCGTGGCGGACATCCACCGCGAGGTCATGGACCCGCGATGCGGCAGCTCGCGGCCGTCACGCCGCAGGGGGACCCGGGCGACTGTGGCACCGCCCCTGACGCCGCCCGGCAAGACGGATCCGCGGCGTCCTGACCCTCTCTCCAGGCCCGACCCGGCCCCTCAGCTCCCCTGGATCACCTGCGTGACGCCGTTGATGATCTGCTGCACGGCGATGGCGGAGAGCATCATGCCCGCGAGCCGGGTCACCAGTACCACTCCGCCGTCCTTGATGATCCGGATGATCACCAGTGAGTAGCGCATCACCATCCACAGCACGACATGGATGGCGAGGATCGCCGCCCACACCGACACCTGGGTGGTGACGCTGTGGGCCTTCTGCACGGCGAGGATGACCGACACGATCGCCCCGGGCCCCGCCAGCAGCGGCATGCCCAGCGGCACGAGGGCGACGTTGACGTCCTTGGTCTGCTTCGGTTCGTCGGTCTTGCCGGTGAGCAGGTCCAGCGCGATCAGCAGGAGCAGCAGACCGCCCGCGATCATCAGCGCGGGCACGGACACGTGCAGGTAGTTCAGGATCTGGTGCCCGAGAAGCCCGAACACGGTGATCACGCCGCCCGCGACACAGACGGCCTGGAAGGCCATCCGCTTCTGCACCTTGCCGGGCCGGCCGGCGGTGAGCGCGAGGAAGATCGGTGTGATCCCCGGGGGATCCATGATCACGAAGAGGGTCAGGAAGAGGGAGCCGAAGACGGCGAAGTCGAACATGGTGAGCCTTGCGCAGGGGGCTGCCGCTGTGGTCCGGCGTACCGCACGGCGGAACGGGTGAGCACAGCGGGCAGCGCCGAGTGAGAAAAGCCGAGTGAGGAAAAGGGGAAACGGACCTACGGGAGAAGAGGAACCTCAGACGGCTCCGCCGGCGCCCGGCACGGGAAACGCCCCGAAGGCCCGTCGTGTGATCTCCCCGTAGACCTCGGGATCCGTCGTGTACTCCCCGAGCACGCACGTCTTGCGACTGCCGTGGTAGTCCGACGACCCCGTGACGAGGAGCCCGAGCTCCTTCGCCAGCCCCCGTAGCCGCGCGCGGGTGTCGGCGTCGTGGTCCATGTGGTCGACCTCGACACCGTCCAGCCCGGCAGCGGCCATCTCCGCGATGGCGGCCTCCGGTACCGTGCGCCCCCGCTTGCTCGCCCCGGGATGCGCGAACACCGCGACCCCGCCCGCGCCCTTGATCAGCCGGATCGCCTCGAAGGGGTCGGTCTCGTGCTTCTCCACGAAGGCCCGGCCGCCGTCGGCCAGCCAGTCCTGCGTGAAGGCGTCGTTCACGGTCGGCACGACGCCGAGCTCGACGAGCGCGCTCGCCACGTGCGGACGCCCCACGGACCCGTCACCGGCGATCCGCGCCACCTGCTCCCACGTCACGGGCACGCCCAGCTGCTGAAGCTTGACGATCATGCCCTGGGCGCGCGGCACCCGGTCGTCCCGGACCAGCTCCCGTTCGGCGAGCAGTCGTGGCTCCTCGGCGTCGAAGAGGTAGGCCAGCATGTGCATGCTGATCCCGTCGAGCCGGCAGGAGAGCTCGGCCCCGGTGACCAGCGTGACCCCCTCGGGCAGCGCGGCGATCGCCTCGGCGTGCCCGCGGGTGGTGTCGTGGTCGGTCAGCGCGACGACGTCCAGTCCGGCCGCGGCAGCCTTGCGCACCAGCTCGGCGGGGGTGTCCGTACCGTCGGAGGCGGTGGAGTGGGTGTGCAGATCGATGCGCACGGCACGGACTCCAGACACGAACGACACGAACAGGGCCGCTCCAGGATAACCGGCTTTTCAACGCCGAATGTCACACCCGAACCCGGCAGGCACCCCCTACACCCCTCAGGGGCCCTACACCCCTCAGGGTCCCAGCAGCCTCGGGGACAGGGCGCCACAGGGCACCAGCTCGACCTCCGCCCCGGCGTCCCGCAGGTCGGTCAGCACCAGCTCGTCGTACATCAGCAACCCCGACTGCTCGGGCCATACCACGGCCCACAGCCACATCCCCAGCGCCTCACCGGCGAAGACGGCACGATCGTCGGGGGCCCCGGCCACATGCCACAACGGCGTGGGACGTCCGGCGGCCAGCACCTTCGCCTGCGGCGGCTTCTCGACGTTCATATGGGGCCCCGGGTCGGGGCCGTCCAGGCCCGCGTAGCGCGCCCCGAGCCCGACTCCGAGCTCCTCGGCCACCAGGATCAGCTCGCCCATTCCGCCGAGCGGCCCGGGCCCCGTGCAGGCGACAGCGGTCGCACGGCCGCCCGTGCGGTCGTCGCCCGCGCAGGCCACACCCGTGAACAGCCATCCGACCGGCAGCGGCCACGGCATCCACACCGGCACCTGGGTGCGGTGCACCACGACGTTGAGGGCGTCGACGCTGGGCGGTATCACGGGCTGCACCGGATGGACGGTGCCGTGCACATCGCACTGCCACGAGTCGGAGAAGAGGCCGGGAGCCCGGACCCGGCCACCGCACTTCGGGCAACTGGGTTCGCCCCTCATAGGGCCCCACGGTCCTACCCCCGCCGCGCCGCGTCAAGGACGATCACCCATCCGGACGGAACCCTTCACGACCCACACTAGATGTATATGGCATTAGTTAGAGTTGCTAACTTAAGATGTGTATATACCAACCATCTTCGTCCCGGGAAAGGCGGCACGCCATGGACCCCTTCGACGCCGGAGCGGGTGGCCTCCTGAAGCAGCCCAAGTCCGTGTGGGCGACCGCCGGAGCGTCGGTCGTCGCCTTCATGGGCATCGGGCTCGTCGACCCGATCCTGCCGTCCATCGCCCAGGGCCTGGACGCCACGGCCGGCCAGGTCTCCCTGCTCTTCACCTCGTACTTCCTCATCACCGCCGTCGCGATGCTGGTGACCGGCTTCGTCTCCAGCCGGATCGGCGGCCGCAGGACCCTGCTGCTCGGCCTCGCGTTCGTCGTGGTGTTCGCCGGGCTGGCGGGCACCTCCGGGTCCGTCGGCGAACTGATCGGGTTCCGGGCCGGATGGGGCCTCGGCAACGCGCTGTTCGTCTCGACGGCCCTCGCGGTCATCGCCGGCGCGGCGGCCGGCGGCAGTGCGGCGGCGATCCTGCTGTACGAGTCGGCCCTCGGCCTCGGCATGGCCTGCGGTCCGCTGCTGGGCGCCCTGCTCGGCGACGCCAGCTGGCGCTACCCGTTCTTCGGCACGGCGTTCCTGATGGCCATCGGCTTCCTGTGCATCACCGTGTTCCTGAAGGAACAGCCCAAGCCGGCCCGCGAGACCTCACTGCTGGATCCGATCAAGGCCCTCGGCCACGGCGGCCTCGCCTCCGCGGCCGTCTCGGCGTTCTTCTACAACTACACGTTCTTCACCGTGCTGGCCTTCACGCCGTTCGTGCTGAACATGAGCCCCTACCGGTCGGGGGCGGTGTTCTTCGCCTGGGGTGTGCTGCTCGCCGTCTTCTCGGTGATCGTGGCGCCCCGGCTCCAGAAGCGGTTCGGTTCACTGAAGGTGCTCGGCGGTTCCCTGGTGCTGCTCGCGGCCGACGTGCTGGTGCTCGGCTACGGCTCCCACCCGACCGCGGTCGTCTGCACGATCCTGTCCGGCGCCTTCATCGGCGTGAACAACACCGTCTACACCGAGCTGGCCCTCGGCGTCTCGGACGCGCCCCGACCGGTGGCGAGCGCGGGCTACAACTTCGTGCGCTGGTTCGCGGCGGCGGCCGCTCCGTACTTCGCGCCGAAGATCGAGCAGTGGACCGACATCCACATCCCGTTCGCGGTGGCGGCGGTCACCGCGGTGGCGGGCGCGGCCGTGGTGGTCGTACGGCGCAAGGCCCTCACAGCCGAAGCGGAAGAGCCGGAGCCCCGGCACACGACCGAGGACGGCGTCACCGTCTTCGCCAACTGAGGCCACCCGGGCTGGTGTTGGTGAGCTTCCTCACTCCAGCGGGACGGACTTCCGGGACGGATCCCGGAGGTCCGTCCCCTGGTTCAGCCACCGTTCCTGGAGCGCCTGCGCGCCGTGCACCCGCTTCCAGGCGGCCTCGTTCGGGGTCATCGGCAGCAGCGGCAGGAACCGTACGGGGTCGAAGGGCTCGTCGAGCTCCAGGTCCTCCACCAGGCCGCCCGGCTCGGCGACCAGCACCGAGGTGAACGGGGCGCCCGGCCACAGCGGCTCACCGATGTCGAGGGACGCGCCGGGAGCCACGACCACTCCCTCCACCTGCGGAGACGCGGCGAGCACGGCGAGCGGCCGGAGCGCCTTGTCGGTGTCGGCACGCCCGGAACGGACCGAGAGGATCAGCTCGGCACGCGGACCCTTGACGGGGTCGGCGATCACCGCCGTGGGATCCGTCATCGGGTGCGCGGACATGCCGAGCGAGGCGTAGCGGACGATGCCGCCCTCCTGGAAGCGGAGCACCTCGATGCGGTCCGTGCCCAGGAAGGTGACCGCCGCGCGCGCGTCCGGTTCGCCCAGCGCGGTACGCAACCGGGCTTCGACCAGAGGAAGAACATCTGCCATGCGGCGAGCATAGAACTCGCCAGTAGCGGGCAAGGCAGCACCTTGACAGTTGTGTCGGCTGCTACTCTTGCCCGGTGGTTCGGGGCAGCACGCAGAAGCGTCGCGATCAAGCCCCGACGCCCGAAGGAACTCCCTTACGAGGGACCGGCCGGAGGAGGTGGGGCTGCAATGGATCGAAGTCGACCGTGCAGTAGCACCACGCTCTTCGCGCCGCCGATGTAGCTGCTTCGTTCTCCGGCTGCCACCTCTCGCACTCGCTTCACCGCGGAAGAGCGCTTCGTTTCGCTTTGCCTGATCTGCCTCAGTAGCTGAATCAGTAACGAAACCGGCCACCGCGACGGTGCGGTGCTCCCCGCTTTGTGGACGTGCCAAACATCCGTAGTCACTACGTCCTCATTCCGGGTGGTTCCACCCGTCGCCGGCGCCGTTCGTTGCCTGCCCGCGAAGGAGCCCGCCATGTCGATGATCCGCGACCTGCGCGCTGTCGTCCGTCCGCCCCGTGTCTCGCTGCGCAAGGACGGCGGGACCTACGACGCCACCCGCAGCCCCGCCGCGTCGTCCGCCGTCGTCGACTGCGCCGTCTACCGCGACGGCCGCCGCATCGAGACCGGGACCGCGCTGACCCCGCACGAGGCGGTGCGCCTGGTGCGCCGCGACGGGGGTTTCGTATGGATCGGCCTGCACGAGCCGACGGAGGCCGAATTCTCCGGCATCGCCAGTGAGTTCGGGCTGCACCCGCTCGCCGTGGAGGACGCCGTCCAGGCCCACCAGCGGCCCAAGCTGGAGCGCTACGACGACTCCCTGTTCACGGTCTTCAAGACCATCCACTACGTCGAGCACGACCAGCTCGACGCCAACAGCGAGGTCGTCGAGTCCGGCGAGGTCATGTGCTTCACCGGACGGGACTTCTTCATCACCGTCCGGCACGGCGGGCAGGGCTCCCTGCGGGCCCTCAGGCACCGCCTCCAGGACGACCCCGAGCTGCTCGCCAAGGGCCCCTCGGCCGTGCTGCACGCCATCGCGGACCACGTCGTCGACGGGTACATCGCCGTCGCCGACGCGGTGCAGGACGACATCGACGAGGTCGAGACCGAGGTGTTCTCCCCGGGGCGCAAGGGCGCGCCGCGCGGTTCGGACGCCGGCCGGATCTACCAACTCAAGCGCGAGGTGCTGGAGTTCAAGCGGGCCGTGTCGCCGCTGCTGCGGCCCATGCAACTGCTGAGCGAGCGGCCGATGCGGCTGATCGACCCCGACATCCAGAAGTACTTCCGGGACGTCGCCGACCACCTGGCCCGCGTCCAGGAGCAGGTCCTCGGCTTCGACGAGCTGCTCAACTCCATCCTCCAGGCCAACCTCGCCCAGGCGTCCGTCGCCCAGAACGAGGACATGCGCAAGATCACCTCGTGGGCCGCGATCATCGCCGTGCCGACGATGGTGTGCGGGGTGTACGGCATGAACTTCGAGTACATGCCGGAGCTGCACTGGAAGTACGGCTACCCGGTGATCCTGAGCTTCACGGTGGCCGTCTGTCTCGGCATCCACCGCACGCTGAAGCGGAACGGATGGCTGTGAGCAGCCTGGTTAGGCTGGGGCCCATGACAAGCGAGCTGCTCGACCAGGCCCTCGTCGAGGAGGCCACGAAGAAGTCCGGCCTCGTCTGGGTCCAGGGCCCCGACGGCCCGGCGCGCGCGCTGTGGCACGTGTGGCACGAGGGTGCCGCGTGCCTGGTCGGCGACGGGCCCGGCGAGCAGCCGCTGCCGGGGCTGGCCGACGGCGCCGAGGCGACGGTGACGGTCCGCAGCAAGGACAAGGGCGGCCGGCTCGTCACCTGGACGGCCCGGATCACCCAGCTCGCGCCGGGCTCCGAGGCGTGGGACGCGGCGGTCGCCGAGCTCAAGGGCAAACGGCTGAACGCGCCCGACGGCGAGGCCGTGCCGGAGCGCTGGGCCCGCGAGTGCCGGGTGCTGCGTCTGGAGCCGACCGGGGAGACGGCGCCGCTGCCCGAGGGCTCCCTGTCCGAGCCGCCCCTGCCGTCCCCGGCGATCACCCGCCGGCCGGTCCCGGCGGGGCTGCCCCGCCTGCTGCTGAAACGGCGCAAACGGGCCTGACGGCCTACGACGCCGGCAGCTCCTTGCCGTAGTCCACCGTCTCGTTCTTCTCCGGCTCCCTGAGGGAGAAGTCCTCACCCCAGGCGGAGAACGTGAGGGTGCCCGCCCCGCCGGCCCGCTCCAGGCGCAGCGGATACGGCTTGCCCTCCAAGGAGACCTCCAGGGTGCCGCCGGAGCCCTTGTCTCCGGTGACGCGGATGGTGCGGACGCCCGCCTCCT
This sequence comes from Streptomyces sp. 378, assembly GCF_030124145.1. GTDB lineage: Bacteria > Actinomycetota > Actinomycetes > Streptomycetales > Streptomycetaceae > Streptomyces. Next base: position 79,801 of record NZ_JASKMS010000013.1, on the reverse strand, counting down.
CGGCGTGGCCGTCCGTCGCGAGCGTCCCGTGCAGGGTGAGCAGACCGTCGAGGAGGAGAGCCTTGTCCGTGAAACCGCTGAACTTCTTGTACGAGGGGTCGCCCTGCGGCACCTTCACGAACTTGCCGCCGAGCTTGGAGGCCGCCGCCGCGTCCCCCTCGCCGTCCTCGCCCTGGCCGCTGCCGTGAGCCCAGAACCCGGCGTCCGCCTTGATGTAGAGCTGCTCGCCGATGCGCAGCAGCTTGAAGGTCGCGCCCTGGGTGGTGACCGAGCCGTCGCCGCCGTCGTCCTTCAGCCGCATGTCGAGGGCGTACGTCCGCTCGCCGCTGACGACGTTGCCGTGCACCCGGACCGCCCCGGCGGTCTCGGCGGCCGACCGGGTCTTGCTCTGGATCTTGGCGGCGGGGAGTCTGCCGACCCCGTTGGTGCCCTCGTTCGGATCCTCCGCGCAACCGGTGAGCACCGTTCCCGTCACGAGCAGCGCGCACGTCGCGCCGGCGAGTGCGGCACTGCTGCTGCGACTGCGGCTGCGGCTCTGGCGAATCGGAGTCACAGGTGGGGCTGCCTCTCTGACGAAAGACCTGAACGGCGTATCGCAGGGTACCGGGGTCGTGCGGGCAGGTCGGAGCCAGTCCGTCCGGACCGCCCGCCGACGCGGCCCCGATCGGGACGGGCTAGCCTGAAGCCCACCCGAGCGGGCAATTCGGAAGACACAGGCACAAGGACAGCCGCACAGACAGCCACCACGAACCACCCCGCACGAAAAGGAGCCGCGGCCATGGCAGCGGGCGCCCCCCGGATCTTCGTATCGCACCTCCAAGGTGTCGCCGTCTTCGACCCAGCCGGTGACCAGGTGGGGCGGGTGCGCGATCTGGTCGTCATGCTGCGGGTGGCGCAGCGACCGCCGAGACTGCTCGGCCTCGTCGTCGAACTCGCCACCCGCCGCCGCATCTTCCTGCCGATGACCCGGGTCACCGCCATCCAGTCCGGCCAGATCATCACCACCGGCGTGCTCAACGTCCGGCGCTTCGAGCAGCGGCCCACGGAGCGGCTGGTGTTCGGGGAGCTGCTGGACCGGCGCGTGACGCTCACCGAGACCGGCGAGGAGGTCACCGTCCTCGACCTGTCGGTGCATCAGCTGCCGGCCCGCCGGGAGTGGGAGATCGACCGGGTCTTCGTCCGCAAGGGCAGGAAGGGCAGTGCCTTCCGGCGCGCCAAGGGCGAGGCGCTGACCGTCGAGTGGACGGCCGTCACCGGCTTCTCCCTGGAGGAGCAGGGGCAGGGCGCCGAGAACCTGCTGGCCACCTTCGAGCAGCTGCGCCCCGCCGACCTGGCCAACGTCCTGCACCACCTCTCCCCCAAGCGCCGGGCGGAGGTCGCCGCCGCCCTCGACGACGACCGGCTGGCCGATGTGCTGGAGGAGCTGCCGGAGGACGACCAGATCGAGATCCTCGGCAAGCTGAAGGAGGAGCGCGCCGCCGACGTCCTGGAGGCCATGGACCCGGACGACGCGGCCGACCTGCTGGGCGAGCTGCCGACGGACGACCAGGAGCGGCTGCTGAGCCTGATGCAGCCCGGCGACGCGGCCGACATGCGGCGCCTGATGTCGTACGAGGACCGCACGGCGGGCGGTCTGATGACCACCGAGCCGATCGTGCTGCGCCCGGACGCCACCGTCGCTGACGCCCTGGCCCGGGTCCGCAACCGCGACCTCTCCCCCGCCCTCGCCGCCCAGGTGTACGTCTGCCGGCCCCCGGACGACACACCGACCGGCAAGTACCTGGGCACCGTCCACTTCCAGCGCCTGCTGCGCGAGCCACCACCCACCCTGGTCAGCTCCATCCTGGACAACGACCTCCAGCCGCTCGACCCCCAGGCGGACCTGCCCGCCATCGCCGGGTTCTTCGCCACGTACGACATGGTCGCGGCGCCCGTCGTCGACGAGGCCGGCGCGCTGCTGGGCGCGGTGACCGTGGACGACGTGCTCGACCACATGCTCCCGGAGGACTGGCGGGAGACCGAGTTCCACTTGGACGAGGAGGTGGCCACCGATGGTTCCTGAGCGTGAGAGCCTGCGCGAGCGCACCCCGGCGGGCGCCACGGCCGCCTCCCGGCCGCGCACCACCCGTCTCGACCAGCCGCTCCCGCGCCGGCGCCGGTTCCTGCCCGAGTACGACCCGGAGGCCTTCGGCCGGCTGTCGGAGCGCATCGCGCGCTTCCTGGGCACCGGGCGGTTCATCGTCTGGATGACGGTCGCCATCATCCTGTGGGTGGTGTGGAACATCTTCGCGCCGAGCGGCCTGCGCTTCGACGAGTACCCGTTCATCTTCCTGACGCTGATGCTGTCCCTGCAGGCCTCCTACGCCGCCCCGCTGATCCTGCTCGCGCAGAACCGGCAGGACGACCGCGACCGGGTCAATCTGGAGCAGGACCGCAAACAGAACGAGCGGTCCATCGCGGACACCGAGTACCTGACCCGTGAGATCGCCGCCCTGCGCATCGGCCTCGGCGAGGTCGCCACCCGCGACTGGATCCGCTCGGAGTTCCAGGACATGATCAAGGAGCTGGAGGAACGCCAGAACGGTCACCGTCACGAGTCGGTCGTAGTCCCGGCGGAACGATCACGAGGACGTGACGCAGACGACCGCTGAGACGCTTCCCTACGCCCCGGTAGAGCGCCGTACCATCGTCCTTATGGCTATGGAAGACGCGGTGCGCGAGGCACTGGCGACGGTGAACGACCCCGAGATCCACAAGCCCATCACCGAACTGGGGATGGTCAAGTCGGTGGAGATCGGTGCGGACGGGGCGGTCGCGGTCACCGTGTACCTCACGGTCTCGGGCTGCCCGATGCGGGACACGATCACGCAGCGCGTGACCGACGCGGTCTCCGCGGTCGAGGGCGTCACCCGCGTCGACGTCACGCTCGACGTGATGAGCGACGAGCAGCGCAAGGAGCTGGCGTCCGCCCTGCGCGGCGGCCAGACCGAGCGGGAGGTGCCCTTCGCCAAGCCGGGCAGCCTGACCCGCGTCTACGCGGTCGCCTCCGGCAAGGGCGGCGTCGGCAAGTCCTCGGTGACGGTCAACCTGGCGGCGGCGATGGCGGCCGACGGCCTCAAGGTCGGTGTCGTCGACGCCGACATCTACGGCCACTCCGTGCCCCGCATGCTGGGCGCCGACGGCCGTCCCACCCAGGTCGAGAACATGATCATGCCGCCGTCGGCGAACGGGGTGAAGGTCATCTCGATCGGCATGTTCACGCCGGGCAACGCCCCGGTCGTCTGGCGCGGCCCGATGCTCCACCGCGCCCTCCAGCAGTTCCTGGCGGACGTGTACTGGGGCGACCTGGACGTGCTGCTCCTGGACCTGCCGCCCGGCACCGGCGACATCGCGATCTCCGTGGCCCAGCTGGTCCCGAACGCCGAGATCCTGGTCGTGACGACGCCTCAGCAGGCGGCGGCCGAGGTCGCCGAGCGCGCGGGCTCCATCGCCGTCCAGACCCACCAGAAGATCGTCGGCGTGGTCGAGAACATGTCGGGCCTGCCCTGCCCGCACTGCGACGAGATGGTCGACGTCTTCGGCACGGGCGGCGGCCAGACGGTCGCCGACGGCCTGACCCGCACGACCGGCACGAACGTCCCGGTCCTCGGCAGCATCCCCATCGACGTCCGTCTGCGCGAGGGCGGCGACGACGGCAGGCCGGTCGTCCTGACGGACCCCGACTCCCCGGCCGGCTCGGCCCTCCGGGCGATCGCGGGCAAGCTGGGAGGACGGCAGCGCGGTCTGTCGGGCCTGTCGCTCGGTATCACTCCGAGGAACAAGTTCTGAACTGACTCAGGGGCGCGGGGAGCTGCGCGAGCCGGCGCATCGCACCCGCAGCCGCCCCACCCGTCCGAGACCCTGGGGCGAAGGGGCGCCGAAACCAGCCGGCGCCCCGGAACTCACGTGTACGTGGCGATGTCCTTCACCACGGCGAAGCCCAGCCCGTAGGCGCTCATGCCCCTGCCGTACGCCCCGAGGTGCACCCCGGCCGAGGTGGAACCGGCCAGCACCCAGCCGAACTCGGACTCCCGGTAGTGGAACGCCGTGGGCACCCCGTCCACGGGGAGCGACAGCGTCGACCAGTCGGACCCGTCCAGGTCGTCCGCCAGCACCCACGCCGTCTCCGTCTGCTGCTCCAGCCAGTCGTCCCGCAGCGCGTGGTCCATCTGCCCGGGCCAGGTGAAGGACAGCAGCCCCACCCCGGCCAGCCACGCGGCGGAGGACACGGACGTGGCCTCCAGCAGCCCCGTCCCGTCCGCCGTGCGGCGGGAGGGACTGGCCGCCACGGTCACCACGACCGCGAACTTCTCCTTGGCCTCCTGATCGCCGCCGGCGGCATGCTCGTTGCGCACCGTGGGCTCGTCACCGTGCCCGATGGACCCGTGTTCCACGGCCCCGTCGGCCGTCGTACCGACCTGCATCAGCCAGCGCGGTCCTGTGAACGCCTCGTCGAGGCCGTACCACGGGAAGGGCGCACGCAGGTAGCCGTCGACCGTACGCCGGGCGGAGGGGAGCTGTTGCCCACCCTCCGCGGCCGGCGTCTGCGCGACTGCCCGACTCGTCGTCTCCATGTGCCCGTACGCCTCCTCGCTCTAGTCGGACCGGGACGGCCCGCCCCCCTTCGGACGTACTCGTCACGGTCCGCACCACAACTTGGCAGCATAGCCACACCGCTGCGAGCAGCAGGGAAACCGCCGGGCGCGTGGGCCGCACGGGCGCCCGGTTCAGGCCGTACACAGCCCGACCGGAGTATGAAACGCGTCACGCGCCCGGGGGCGTACGCCCCCGGGCATGTCGCTCAGGTGGCGTCCGCGTCGAAGGGCGGCCGGTCGTCCGGGTCGGGCGTCTCCGGCCTCTTCGTCATGTCGATACGGCCACCGGACGAACCGGCGACGCCGGTGGACGACGCGGAGGACGTGTCGGAGTCACGGCTGTGGACGGCGTCGGTGACCTCGGCCATCTCCTTCTTCAGGTCGAAGCCGTTGCGGATCTCCTTGAGTCCCAGGTCCTCGTTGTCCAGCTGCTTGCGCATGAAGGTCTTGGGGTTGAGGTCCTCGAACTCGAAGTCCTTGAACTCCGGGCCGAGTTCCTCCCGGATGTCGTTCTTGGCGCTCTCCGAGAACTCACGGATCTTCCGGATCGTGCGCGTCACGTCCTGGATGACCTTGGGGAGCTTGTCCGGACCGAAGACGAGCACGGCGAGGACGATGAGCGTCACCAGCTCGAGTGGTCCTATGTCATTGAACACCTGAAGCTCCTAGCGATGTCCTCGGTCCTCGGCCCTCGTGGTCGGTGCGGGTCTTGCCGTGGTCCGGGCCGGATCCACGGTACCCGGCGATCCTGTCCGACCGGTACTGTCCCGGGACCTCCGAGTGCGGGAGGTGTGAGCGCTTTCCCGATTGTTTGCCTTGTCGGTCCCTTGTGGGACCGGACGGGACGTCCTGGCGGGTCGCGGACATCATGTCTCAGCCACCGGACGACCCGAGGACGAGGGAGACGGTTCGTTCCTTGCCGGCGCGCTCCACGGTCAGCTCCAGCCGGTCTCCGGGTCGGTGCGCCCGCGTCTTGACGATCAGTTCCTCGCCGGAGTGCACCCGCCGGCCGTCGACCTCCCGGATGACGTCGCCCGCCTTGATCCCGGCCTTGGCACCCGGGCCGCCCACGGTGACCGGCGGCCCGCCCTCGCTGCCCTCGGCGGCCACGCGGGCGCCGTCGCCCGTGTAGTCCATGTCCAGGGTGATGCCGATGACCGGGTGGGTCGCCTTCCCGGTGTTGATCAGCTCCTCGGCGACTCGTTTGCCCTGGTTGATGGGGATGGCGAAGCCGAGGCCTATGGAGCCGGACCGGCCGCTGTCCTGCGTGGAGCCGCCCTCCGCCGAGCGGATGGCCGAGTTGATGCCGATGACCCGGGCCCGGGCGTCGAGCAGCGGCCCGCCGGAGTTGCCGGGGTTGATGGGGGCGTCGGTCTGCAGCGCGTCGACGTACGACACATCGCTGCCGTCACCCTTCTCGCCACCGGCCGTGATGGGCCGCTGCGTGGCGCTGATGATGCCGGAGGTGACCGTGCCGGCCAGGTCGAAGGGGGCGCCGATCGCCACGACCGGGTCGCCGACCTGCACGTTGTCCGAGTTGCCGAGGGGCAGCGGGGTGAGTCCGCGGACGCCCTTCACCCGCACGACGGCGAGGTCGTAGCCGCTGTCCCGGCCGACGACCTCGGCCTGCGCGGTCTCCCCGCCGTTGAACGTCACGGTGATCTCACCGTCCGGCCCGGCGGGCTGCACGACGTGGTTGTTGGTGAGGATGTGCCCTCGGGTGTCGAGCACGAAGCCGGTGCCCGTGCCCTGCTCGCCGGCGCCGCTGACATGCAGGGTGACCACGCTGGGCAGGGCCCGCCCGGCGATCCCGGCCACACTGTCCGCGTCCCGCGCGGAGGCCTCCTTCCCGGCCTGTGCCAACTCGACGGACCCGACGCCTCCGTTCCGCTCCAGATACGTCCCCACGGCGCCGCCTACGCCGCCGGACACCAGCGCGATCAGCACGGCGGCGAGCGCCAGCGCCGTCCGGCCCCGCTTGCGCCGCTGGTCCGTGCTGAGCACGGCGGCACCGTTCTGCTGGAGGGGCCCATGGCCCCCGGCGACCGTGGGAGCCGCCCAGGGGTCGTAACGCTGCCAGGGGTCGGGAGCGGGAGCCGGGGTGGGGGGCGGCATCTCGGCGGGCGCCTGAGCGGCGGACGCGGGGCTGCCGGGGGCCGGCGGTGTGTGAGCGGCTGGCGCTGGGCTGGCGGGGGCCGCCGGTGTGTGCACGGCGGGTGCAGTACTGCCTGGGGCCGGTACAGGCGGTGCGTGCACGGCGGACGCGGGGCTGCCGAGGGCCGGTACAGGCGGGGTGTGAGCGGCTGGGGTGTGGCTGGCGGGGGCCGCCGGTACGGGCGGTGCGTGCACGGCGGACGCAGGGCTGCCGAGGGCCGGTACAGGCGGGGTGTGAGCTGCTGGCGGGGGGCTGGCGGGGGCCGCCGGTACGGGCGGTGCGTCCACGGCGGACGCAGGGCTGGCGAGGGCCGGTACAGGCGGGGTGTGAGCTGCTGGCGGGGGGCTGGCGGGGGCCGGTACGGGCGGTATGCCGTGCCGCGGCGGCACACCGGCCGGGGTGCCCGGCACGGTCGGCCCGCCCGGTGCCGCCACGCCCTCCGCGGGGGCCGTCGCCGCCGGGTGCTGGACGGGCGGGGCCGGCGCCCAGGGGCCGGGTTCGCCGTAGGGCGGGGTGCTGTAGGGGTCGGGGTCGTGCAGCGGCCGGGGAGCACCCTCGGCCGGCCCGGTGTGCGAGGCGGAGGCGCCAGGGCTGTCCTGGCTCTGGCCGACTCCCCGGGCGGCGGAGACCGAAGGGGCGCCCTCGGCGGGCACCTCGCCGGAGGCCGTCGCGACGGGGGCGCCGCCGGACGGCACCCAGGTCGTGACGGAGACGCCGTCAGTCGGCACCCCGGTCGCGACGGGGGCGCCGTCGGACGGCGCCGCCTCGGGTCGCCTCAACTCATAGTCGCCGTCTTGCTCGCGCCGAGGAGCGGGACGCGCCAGCTCGAAGTCCCCGTCGCTGTCGGTCACGCCCGCCGGGGCGGCCGTCGGCCCGTGCACCCCGATCGCGGCCCGGTCCTCCCCGACGCCCCCGTCCGGATCCTCCGGCTGCCCCGGAAAGGGTTGCGGTCGCGGACGGCTCCACCACTTCGCCTTCGTGGGCTTCCCCTCGTTCATGCTCTCCCCACAGCAGCGGCACGGCTCGTCGCGGTGGCCGCAGTTCGTCGAATCGGCGCCCGGCCACACCTCGGCCGCGGGCGACAACCCTCGGATTCAATCAGGTCCGCGGTCCGGTGCGCAGAGGGCGGTCAGTGAGCCGTACGCGAGGAGGCGGGGAAAGAGGGGGACGAGGTCGTGTCCGGAAGGGGCACGGCGAACAGGGGAGCGGTGATCTCGGGGACCGAGGACCACGAGGTCAGGGGGCCCGGTGCGGCCGCCTCAAGCGGACGTATCAGCGGGGACATGGCGGCGGCACCGGCCACCACCGGGGCGGTCAGGGCGTGCATCGCGTGGTGCCGGGCGGCGGACGGTACGCCGGGCAGCAGCGGTGCGGACACCTCGGTCGGAGCGACCGGGGCGCGGCCGACCATGCTCTGGCCGTGCACCTGCCCGAGCAGCGGCGCCGTCCGGCGGCGCTGGGACTCGGGCGTCGTCGCGGCACCGGTGCCCTGGGTGCGCATCGGTGTCACATTGCTGCCCGTGCCCTGGCCGCCGCGGGCCTCCGCGTCGGCCGGGATGCCGGTGGTGACCCCGCCCAGAGCGATCGCGGCGAGGGAGACGGCACCGGCGGCGACGAACGCGAACCGCAGCCGCGAGGAGGACCGGTCGGTGTCGGACCGGCCGATGTCGTGGATGCGGAAGCCCTTCCCCGTGGGCAGACCGCTGCGGTCGGAGGGGAGGCTCCGGCTGCCCGGGGAGGCGGGCAGTGCGGGCAGGTGCGGGCGGGACGGGACGTACTCGAACTCGAAGTGCTCGCCCCGCTTCACCGCGAAGGCCCCGGACGATCCGAACCGTCCCGACAGTCCTCCGGGCAGCCCTCCTGTGCCCGGCGGCATGAGATCACCGTCCGGGCCGCCGCCCGCGGGTAGTCCCTGCAGGCGGGCCAGGAAACTCTCGGAAGGGGGTGGCGGGGCCGCCTCCGCGAAGACGTTCTTCAGCCGTCGCTGGGCGTCCACCTCCGCCTTGCACTTCGGGCAGGTGGCCACGTGCGCCAGTACGCGCTCGCGCGCGTCATGACCGAGTTCTCCGTCCACCAGGGCGGAGAGGCGGTCTCCCAGATGCTGCTCTGCGAGGTGACCCTCGGAAGCTTTCGGCCGTGATCCGCTCACGTGCTCGCGCCCCCTCCTCCCAGTGCGGGAACACGGGGCACGAAGGAGCGGCGCTCGGCGCGCGCCTGCGGTGACCGGTGCGCGAGGGCCTTGCGCAGCTGGGACCGGCCGCGGTGGATCCGCGAGCGGACCGTGCCGAGCTTGACGCCGAGGGTCGCGGCGATCTCCTCGTAGGACAGTCCTTCGATGTCGCACAGGACGACCGCGGCGCGGAACTCGGGGGCGAGGGTGTCGAGGGCCTGCTGCACGTCCGCGTCGAAGTGCGCGTCGTTGAAGACCTGCTGCGGCGAGGGCTCCTTGCTGGGCAGCCGCTCGGCCGCGTCCTCGCCGAGCGCGTCGAAGCGGATGCGCTGCTTGCGGCGGACCATGTCCAGGAAGAGGTTCGTGGTGATGCGGTGCAGCCAGCCCTCGAAGGTGCCCGGCGTGTAGGTCGACAGGGAGCGGAAGACGCGGACGAAGACCTCCTGCGTGAGGTCCTCCGCGTCGTGCTGGTTGCCGGTCAGACGGTAGGCGAGCCGGTAGACCCGGCCGCTGTGCGTGCTGACGATCTCCTCCCACGTGGGCGGAGTCCACGCCTGCCCGTCCGCGTCGGTGGTGAAGGTCGCGGTCTGGGCGAAGTCAGCGGCGTGACTGTGGTCAGCAGCGGTGTCGTTCACGGATGTCGGCCTGCCCGCTGATCCGAGGAAGCGCCTCAGCACCCCTACGCGATCCCCAGGCGCAGCCGCACCTCCCCTGTCAGCTCTGGTGGTGTCCAGTGGAGCCCCTACCATAGCCACCTCGCCCGTTAGGACCGGATAAGCGGTTTTACGAGAATTTGATCTGGGTCGATACGCCTCGTACTGCTGCGTCGGCACTTGCTCGGCATCCTGATCCACCGCCCGCCCCCCCGTCCCGGCCCGCGTCGTTTGCTCTCCCCTTTAAACGACCGGTCCCATCTGCGGGTTCCCGTGCCCAACGGATACAGTCACGCCCAGGCATTCACGGGGACAGGAGAGGGTCATTACCGGCAACCGGCAGACGAGCTGGGCGTTCGCCGACGCCTATGTCGCCGAGGACGAAGCGCTGCACTGGGCCCGGGACCGGGCTCGTGAGGCAGGGCTGCGCTCGGTGACGCCCGGCACGGGCGCCGCGCTGCGGTTGCTGGCCGCGTCCGTCGACGCGAAAGCCGTCGCGGAGATCGGGACCGGATGCGGTGTCTCCGGGATCCATCTCCTGCACGGTATGCGGCCCGACGGTGTCCTGACGACCGTGGACCCCGAGCCGGAGCATCAGCAGTTCGCCCGGCAGGCCTTCCGCGCCTCCGGCTTCGCCAGCAACCGGGCTCGCTTCATCCCCGGCCGCGCCCTGGACGTGCTGCCCCGCCTCGCGGACGCCGGTTACGACCTGGTGTTCTGCGACGGCGACCGTCTGGAGGTCATGGACTACCTCGCTGAATCGTTGCGTCTGCTGCGGACCGGCGGGCTCGTCGTCTTCGAGGGCGCCTTCGCGAACGGCCGGACGGTGGACTCCGGTCCACAGCCGACGGAGGTGCTGCGCCTGCGGGAGCTGCTGCGCGCGGTGCGCGAGAGCCAGGAGCTGTTGCCGGCCCTGCTGCCGGTGGGCGACGGACTGCTGTGCGCGGTGAAACGCTAGGGCCTGTCCGTACCTCCCGGCGGGCCTGATCCGAACGACAGGCCCTGGCCTGGTCGCGCGCCAGGGGCGGCGGGAGCCGGGCAGGCGAGTGTCAGGGGTGGAAAACAGCCGCCCCGGCACCACATGTGATGCCGGGGCAACCGAAGGGGTATGGTCGCTTGCGCGTCAGCCGACGACCTTCTTGAGGGCGTCGCCGAGCGCGTCGGCCTCGTCAGGGGTCAGCTCGACGACGAGCCGACCGCCGCCTTCGAGCGGAACGCGCATGACGATGCCCCGCCCCTCCTTGGTCACCTCGAGCGGGCCATCACCCGTTCGCGGCTTCATGGCCGCCATGCTCGTTCCCCTTCCTGAAACCCAGCTCATCGTCAAAGCCGACGGCCCTGAAGAAGGGCACACGTACGGTCCTTGTGGCAGGACACGCGTCACCGGCATCGAACACATTGCTTCCAGGCCATTATCCCGCATCTCAGGACCCGATGACCAACATCAGTCGGCATCGCTTGGGCAACGCACGCGAGCAAAACCACTCAATTCGGCGATGAGGCTGCGATACTCCGCCCCCGCACACACATCCGCCGAACGAATCCGGGCGAGAATTCTTTGACGCAGGTCACACGTCCGGTCCGGTTCGGCGTCGGTGATCTCCGTCATGCTGTCCTGCAGACCCGGGACGTACCGGCCGGTACGTCTCCGATCCGCGACCGGAGGGGATACGCCATGACCGACACCGTGCTCTACGAGGTGAGCGACGGACTCGCGACGATCACGCTGAACCGCCCGGAGGCGATGAACGCGCTGAACGTGGAGGCCAAGGTCGCCCTGCGGGAGGCGGTCCGGTCCGCGGCGGACGACGTGGCCGTGCGGGCGGTGCTGCTGACCGCCGCCGGTGACCGGGCGTTCTGCGTCGGGCAGGACCTCAAGGAGCACATCGGGCTGCTGGTCCAGGACCGGGAGACGGGGTCGGGGCAGACCATGAGCACGGTGCGGGAGCACTACAACCCGATCGTGCGGGCGCTGGCCGGGGCGGCGAAGCCGGTCGTCGCCGCCGTGAACGGGGTGGCGGCCGGGGCGGGCTTCGGCTTCGCGCTCGCCGCGGACTACCGGATCGTGGCGGACACGGCCGCGTTCAACACCTCGTTCGCCGGGGTCGCGCTGACCGCCGACTCGGGGATCTCCTGGACGCTGCCGCGGGTTGTCGGCCCGGGGCGGGCCGCTGACCTGCTGCTCTTCCCGCGCAGCATCAGTGCGCAGGAGGCGTACGAGCTGGGTGTCGCCAACCGGCTGGTGCCGGCCGGTGAGCTGCGGGCGGAGGCCGAGAAGGTGGCGCGGGCGCTGGCCGAGGGGCCGACGGTGGCGTACGCGGCGCTGAAGGAGTCGGTGGCGTACGGGCTGACGCACTCCCTGGAGGAGGCCCTGGAGAAGGAGGACGAGCTGCAAACCCGGGCCGGTTCCTCCGAGGACCACGCGATCGCGGTGCAGGCCTTCGTCAACAAGGAGAAGCCGAAGTATCTGGGCCGGTAGAGCCGGGGGCGCCCCCTACGGGGGTGCTTCGCGCCACGCATGCCTCCAGGTGGTCGTCCACCAGACCGCCCGCCTGCATCAGGGCGTACGCCGTCGTCGGCCCCACGAAACGCAGGCCCCGCTTCTTGAGCACCTTGGACAGGGCCGTCGACTCGGGGGTGACGGGCGGGACGTCCGAGAGGGTCCGCGGGGCCGGACGGGCGGCCGGGTCCGGGGCGTGGGACCAGATCAGGTCGTCCAGTTCGCCGGGGGACCACTCGGTCAGCGTTCGGGCGTTGGCGAGGGTGGCGTCGATCTTGGCGCGGTTGCGGATGATGCCGGTGTCGGCCAGGAGTCGCTCGCGGTCCTCGTCGGTGAAGGCGGCCACCGAGGCGATCTTGAAGTCGGCGAAGGCGGCCCGGAAGCCGGGGCGGCGGCGCAGGATGGTGATCCAGGACAGGCCGGACTGGAAGGCCTCCAGGCTGAGCCGCTCGAAGAACGCGTCGTCACCGTGGACCGGGCGGCCCCACTCCTCGTCGTGGTACGCCACGTACTCCGGGGCGGACAGGGCCCAGGGGCAGCGCAGCGCGCCGTCCGGGCCGGCCAGGGCGGCGCCGTCGCTCACGGCCGGTCCTCCGGCCGGGGAGCGGGCTTGTCCATGGACACGTGGTTCTCCCCGGCCGCGCGCCCCGGCCCGTGGCCCGGGGCCGACCGGGCGCCGGCCAGGGCGGACTCCAGGTCGGCGATGCGGGCGTCGCGCTCGGCGAGCTCGGCGCCCAGGCGGCTCAGCGCGTCGTCCACGTCCGCCATGCGGTAGCCGCGGGCGGCGAGCGGGAAACGCAGCCCCTCCACGTCCACGCGGTCGACCGGGCGGTCCGGGGGCAGCGGGTCGCGCAGCCGCTCCGGGGAGGCCTCCGGCAGCGGGCCGTTGTCGCCGCCGCCCACCACGGCGAGCGTCACCGCGCCGACCACGACGGCGAGCGCGACGACCAGGAACAGGAACATAACCATCGCGGGGCCCCCACGGTCGGATGGATCGGACTCTTCGGAAGTCCGCCGAGTCGGATGTTGTCAGGCTCCGATCGTGCCATGCGAGTCCGGCGGTTAGGGTCGCAGGCGGCGGCAGACGGGATGTACCAGGAAAGGTCACAGGGGATGCTCAGGCTGGGCAAGCGGGAATTCGGGACGCACGAGCCGGTGATCATGGCGATCGTGAACCGGACCCCGGACTCCTTCTACGACCGGGGCGCCACCTTCCGCGACGAGCCGGCCCTGGCCCGCGTGGAGCGGGCCGTGGCCGAGGGCGCCGCGATCATCGACATCGGCGGGGTCAAGGCCGGGCCGGGCGAGGAGGTCACGGCCGAGGAGGAGGCCCGGCGGACGGTCGGGTTCGTGGCGGAGGTGCGGCGGCGCTTCCCGGACGTGATCATCAGCGTGGACACCTGGCGGGCCGAGGTCGGCCGGGCCGTGTGCGAGGCCGGGGCCGATCTGCTGAACGACGCGTGGGGCGGTGTCGACCCGGGCCTGGCGGAGGTCGCCGCGCGATACCGGGTGGGGCTGGTGTGCACGCACGCCGGCGGGGCGCAGCCGCGGACACGGCCGCACCGGATCGAGTACGACGACGTCATGGCGGACATCCTCGACGTCACGGTCGGGCTGGCCGAGCGGGCGCTGGCGCTCGGGGTGCCGCGGGAGTCGATCATGATCGACCCGGGCCATGACTTCGGGAAGAACACACGGCACAGCCTGGAGGCGACGCGGAGGCTGGACGAGATGGTCGCCACGGGGTGGCCGGTGCTGGTGTCGCTGTCCAACAAGGACTTCGTCGGGGAGACGCTGGACCGGCCGGTGAAGGAGCGGGTCGTGGGGACGCTGGCGGCCACGGCGGTGTCCGCGTGGCTGGGGGCGCGGGTGTACCGGGTGCACGAGGTCGCCGAGACCCGGCAGGTGCTGGAGATGGTCTCGGCGATCGCGGGGCATCGGAGCCCTGCCGTCGCCCGTCGCGGGCTGGCCTAGCCGGAGCACCGGGGGGCTTCGCCCCCGGCCCCCCGGCCTGTGCCCTCACCTCACCGCGACGCACCCGGACCCGAGGCCGGGCTCGAAGGCCTCAGCGGCCGGCTTCCTTGGACACCAGGGCCACCGCCTCGTCCACGTCGTCGGTCACGTGGAACAGCAGCAGGTCCTTGTCCGCCGCCTTGCCCTGGGCGATCACCGTGCCGCGGAGCCAGTCGACCAGGCCGCCCCAGTAGTCGCTGCCGAACAGGACGATCGGGAAGCGCGTGACCTTCTGGGTCTGGACGAGGGTGAGGGCCTCGAAGAGTTCGTCGAGGGTGCCGAGACCGCCGGGCAGGACGACGAAGCCCTGGGCGTACTTGACGAACATCATCTTCCGCACGAAGAAGTAGCGGAAGTTGAGGCCGATGTCGACGTACGGGTTGAGCCCCTGCTCGAACGGCAGCTCGATGCCGAGGCCGACCGAGATGCCCTTCGCCTCCAGGGCACCCTTGTTGGCCGCCTCCATCGCGCCCGGGCCGCCGCCCGTGATGACGGCGAAGCCCGCGTCCACCAGGCCCCGGCCCAGCCGGACGCCCGCCTCGTACTCGGGTGAGTCCGCCGGGGTCCGGGCCGAGCCGAACACGCTGATCGCGGGCGGGAGTTCGGCCAGCGCGCCGAAGCCCTCGATGAACTCCGACTGGATGCGCAGCACGCGCCACGGGTCGGTGTGGACCCAGTCGGAGGGGGCACGCTCGTCCAGCAGTCGCTGGTCCGTGGTGCTGGCCTGCACCTGATCCCGCCTCCGGAGGACGGGACCCAGGCGCTGTTCGTCCGGCGGCTGCTTCTTCCCCTCGGGGTTGCCGGTCGCCATGTGCGCTCCCTCCGTCGTGCCTGTCTTTCCACCTCAGCGTAGATCTACGCGGGTTACGAACGAGGGACGTGAGCATGTCCGCGATGAAGCGCCGTAAACACGAGGGTGTCCCGGCGGGTCAGGCGGTCAGCCAGTTCCTCAGGCGCCCCTCGCCCGCGAGGATCTTGGCGATCTCCACGCGCTCGTCCCGCTTGTGCGCCAAGTGGGGGTTGCCGGGGCCGTAGTTGACCGCCGGGACGCCGAGCGCGGAGAAACGGGAGACGTCCGTCCAGCCGTACTTCGGCATGGGGGTGCCGCCGACCGCCTCGATGAAGGCCTTGGCCGCCGGGTGGGACAGGCCCGGCATCGCCGCGCCGCTGTGGTCGACGACCTCGAACTCCTCGACCCCGCAGTCCGCGAAGACCTCCCGGACGTGGGCGACGGCCTCTTCGGGCGTGCGGTCGGGCGCGTAGCGGAAGTTGACGGTGACCACGCACGCGTCGGGGATGACGTTGCCGGCCACTCCCCCGTCGATGCCGACCGCGTTCAGGCCCTCGCGGTACTCCAGGCCGTCGATGACCGGCCGGCGGGGTTCGTAGGAGGCCAGCCGGGCGAGGATCGGAGCCGCGGCGTGGATCGCGTTGGAGCCCATCCAGCCGCGCGCCGAGTGGGCCCGCTCGCCCGTGGTCTTCAGCAGCACCCGCAGGGTGCCCTGGCAGCCGCCCTCGACCTGGCCGTCCGACGGTTCGAGCAGGACCGCGAAGTCGCCCTCCAGCCACTCGGGGCGCGTCTCGGAGACGTGCTTGAGGCCGTTCAGCTCCGCGGCGACCTCCTCGTTGTCGTAGAAGACGAAGGTGAGGTCGCGGTTGGGGGCCGGGACCGTGGCGGCGATGCGCAGCTGCACGGCGACGCCCGACTTCATGTCGCAGGTGCCGCAGCCCCACAGGACGCCGTCCTCGTCGAGCCGGGAGGGGACGTTGTCCGCGATCGGCACGGTGTCGATGTGACCGGCCAGGATCACCCGCTCCGGGCGGCCCAGGTTCGTGCGGGCCACGACGTTGTTGCCGTACCGGTCGACCGTCAGGTGGGGCAGCGTGCGCAGCGCCGTCTCGATGGCGTCGGCGAGGGGCTTCTCGGTGCCGCTCTCGGAACGGAAGTCGACGAGCCGGGCGGTCAGCTCCGCGGCGTCCAGCGTGAGGTCAAGCGAGGTGTCGGCCATGCCGTCGACCCTAACGCGCCAGACCGTCGCCTCACTGTCCACACCCGGCTCATACCACTCCGTACTCTCCAGTACCTTGTACCGCGTGCCAGAGCCGACTTCTCCCAAACGTCGTGGCCGCCTCTTCCGATGCGGAGCCGCCTTCGTGGTCCTGCTCGCGGTCGCCGGTTACCTCGTCGTGCAGTACGTCACCGGGGGCTCCGGCGGACCGGGCTGCAAGGTCGTCTCCGGCAAGGGCGACGG
Source organism: Streptomyces sp. 378 (assembly GCF_030124145.1). Taxonomy (GTDB): domain Bacteria; phylum Actinomycetota; class Actinomycetes; order Streptomycetales; family Streptomycetaceae; genus Streptomyces. Next base: position 63,424 of record NZ_JASKMS010000013.1, on the reverse strand, counting down.
GGCGTCGTACGAGTTCAGCCCCGAGCAGGCGGTGAACGCCGCGACGATCACCGCCGTGGGGACCGCGCGCGGGCTGCCCGAGCGGGCCGTGACCATCGCGCTGGCGACCGCGCTGCAGGAGTCGGCGCTGCGCAACATCGACCACGGCGACCGGGACTCCCTCGGCCTGTTCCAGCAACGGCCCTCGCAGGGCTGGGGGACGCCGAAGGAGATCATGGACCCGACGTACTCGGCCCGCGAGTTCTACGAACACCTGGTCAAGGTGCCCGGCTACACCCGGCTGCCGCTCACCGTCGCCGCCCAGCGGGTGCAGCGCAGCGGCTTCCCGCAGGCCTACGCCAAGCACGAGCCGGACGCCGCGCTGCTCGCGGCGGCCCTCACCGGGCAGTCCGCGGCCACGCTGACCTGCGAAGGCCGCCCGGGCGCGACCCGGGCCTCGGGTCCGGACGGGGTGCGGGCCGCGCTGGTGCGGGACTTCGGGCGGGATGTGCTGGCGTCGGCCGGCGCCGAGGTGGGCGGCTCGCCGGCGGCGGGACCGGCGCCGTCCCCGAGCGGTACGGCCGGCACCGGCGGGCGGACGGTGACCCTGCCGGTGACCGCCGACCCGGGTTCGACGACCGGGCGCAGCCCGGACCGGCGCGGCTGGCAGCTGGCGCACTGGGCGGTGGCCCACGCCTCCGAGCTGCACATCGCGCGCGTCACCTACGCGGGGCGCGAGTGGGTCGCGGGGAACACCGCCAGCCAGTGGCGGGACTCCCCGGCGAAGGGCACCGCGGGAGCGGAACGGGACGCGGACGCGGTCCGTATCGTCACGATGGGCTAGGCCCCTTCTGATGGATCTCCGTGGGAGAAGGAGCAGCGTTCGGTGCGTGCTCTCGGCGTGCCGCGTGGAAGCCCTCGTAGCGGAGCTACTTGGGCCTTCGCGCGGTGCGGCGGTGGGGGCCCCTCCCGTTCGAGCGAAGCCGAGAACGGGGGAGCGTGCCGGGCGTCGCGACGGGGCGAACGTTGCCTGCCGCGGCACTGGCTCGCGCAGGGGTGCGGGGGCTCACCCGTGGGGGTTAGCCGCACGGCTCGGCGGCGGTGGTGTGCGCAGGTTTTCGCACCCTCCTCCGGAAACCGTGGAATCCCTTGGCAACACAGGGCTGGAAGGATTCGGCGGCGTTTCCCGCAGCAGCCTATTTGACCGTTTTTATCCGCAGCCGATAATGCGACACATTGCCAACTCTTTACGTTGCGGCGCCGCAACCTTCGCGGGCTTCGAGCGGTAGTCACTGCGTCCGAGCCGGGGTGATCCACCGCCAGTCGATCAACTGCCCCACCCGGCCGGGCACTTCACGAAGCTCACTGTTCTCTCCCGTCGAAGGAGCACCATGTCCCTCCCCCTGACCCGCAGGATCGCCCGTGCCGCGCTGATCGTCGCAGCGGGAGCGGCTGCCGGGGTCGGTGCGGCCGGTTCCGCCAGCGCGGCCCCCGAGCTGCCCGCCACCCCGAACCTCGGGGGTCTGACCGCCCTGGACGGCGCGAACGTCGGCAACACCGTCGACGGCGCGGCGCAGAACGTCACCGAGTCCGCGGGCGACACCGGCGGCAAGACCGTCGAGAAGGCGGTGCCGGCCGATGGCAAGACCGGCGGCAAGGCAGTCAAGAAGACCACGCCCGTGGCGCAGAAGACGGCCGGTGACGCGGCGGGCACCGCCGGGCAGCTCGTCGGCGACACGGCCGGTTCGACCAAGGGCGGCCTGCCGACGGACTCCCTCGCCCAGGGCGGCGTGCCGTCCGCCGACTCCCTGCCGGTGAAGAGCCTGCCGGTCGGCTGACGCACCGGCGCTGTGACGCCGATGGGGTCCGGGGAGCTTCCCCGGACCCCTTCGCCATGTGCTCGTTCGGCGCTCACAGACGCCGTACGGCCGCCGCGACCCTTTCGTCCGTCGCCGTCAGCGCCACGCGGACGAACTCCGCGCCCGCCGGGCCGTAGAAGTCGCCCGGTGCGACGAGGATGCCGCGCTGTGCGAGGTGGGCGACCGTGTCCCAGCAGGACTCGCCCCTCGTGGCCCACAGGTACAGGCTGGCCTCGCTGTGCTCGATGCGGAAGCCGTGGGTGCGGAGGGCCTCGCGCAGGAGCTCGCGGCGGGAGGCGTAGCGCTCGCGCTGCACGCGCACATGGTCGTCGTCGCCGAGGGCCGCGATGACGGCCGCCTGGGTCGGAGCCGACGTCATCATGCCGCCGTGCTTGCGGATCTCCAGCAGCGGCCCGAGGACCGCCGGGTCGCCGGCCAGGAAGGCCGCGCGGTAGCCCGCGAGGTTCGAGCGCTTGGAGAGGGAGTGGACGGAGACGATGCCGTCGTACGAGCCGCCGTTGACGTCCGGGTGCAGCACCGAGACCGGGTCGGCCTCCCAGCCCAGCTCCAGGTAGCACTCGTCGGAGAAGAGCAGGATGCCGTGCGAGCGGGCCCAGGCCACGATCCGGGTCAGCTCCTCCTTGAAGAGGACCTTGCCCGTGGGGTTCGACGGGGAGTTCAGCCAGAGGAGCCTCAGGCCCTCGGGGTCCAGCTCCGTCGGGTCGTCGTAGGCCTCGTACGCGGCGCGCGCCAGCCGGGCGCCCACCTCGTACGTCGGGTAGGCCAGGCGCGGATAGGCCACCCGGTCGCCGGGGCCGAGGCCCAGCTGGGTCGGGAGCCAGGCGACGAGTTCCTTGGAGCCGACGATCGGCAGCACGTGGCGGTGGGTGACCCCACGGGCGCCGAGGCGGCGCTCGACCCAGCCGGTGATCGCGTCGCGCAGCTCGGGCGTGCCCCAGACCGTCGGATAGCCCGGCGAGTCCGCGGCCGCGACCAGCGCTTTCTGGATCAGCTCGGGGACCGGGTCGACCGGGGTGCCGACGGACAGGTCGACGATGCCGTCCGGGTGGGCGGCGGCCGTGGCCTTGTACGGGGTCAGCTTGTCCCAGGGAAACGTGGAGAGGCGGTCGGAGACTGCGGACACGGGTTCTGGCTCACTTTCTGGCACGTACGAGCCGGGCTACGGCAAACGCCTCGGCCCCGTACGGCGATCAGCGGGCTGATCGGGCCGTACGGGACCGAGGCGGCGCCGGTGCGGGCCGCTCTTACTGGTTCTGCGGCGGCAGCGCGGCGACGAAGGGGTGGTCGCGCTCGATCAGCCCCAGCTTGCTGGCACCGCCGGGCGAACCGAGTTCGTCGAAGAACTCGACGTTCGCCTTGTAGTAGTCCTTCCACTCCTCGGGAGTGTCGTCCTCGTAGAAGATCGCCTCGACCGGGCAGACCGGCTCACAGGCACCACAGTCGACGCATTCGTCCGGGTGGATGTACAAGGACCGCTGGCCCTCGTAGATGCAGTCGACCGGGCACTCCTCGATGCACGCCTTGTCCTTGACGTCGACACAAGGCTGCGCGATGACGTAGGTCACGCTGTCGTTCCTCCTCGATAGGGCGCTGGCGGGCCTCCTCAGGCTCCGCCGCCTGGCGCGCGGGAGCGCGGCGTCGTCGATGCCCGCCCCTAGTATCTCCGTTCCTGGGCATGATCCGTACAGGAGGGGTGAACTGACCTGTGGAAATCTCTGCCGCCGGGCGACTCGAGGTCCGTATCACCACTGCTGACGTGGGCAAACGGGTCTCCGTGCGGAGCTTGACCGAACGTCCGGCTCCGGTGGAGAAGTTCACCGACACGGTCGGTGTTCTCACATCATGGGACAACGGTGTGCTGCTGATCACACGCAAGAGTGGCGAGAGCGTCCGTATCGCGGAATCGGCGCTGGTCGCGGGCAAGGTCGTGCCCTCCGCACCGGCGCGTCGCCGCGGGCCCGCCGCCTCCTACGAGGAGCTGGCCCGGGTCGCCGCGCGGGCCTGGCGGCCCGTGGAGAGCGAACGGCTCGGGGAGTGGGAGCTGCGGGCGGCGTCCGGGTTCACACGGCGGGCCAACTCGGTGCTCCCGCTGGGCGCGCCCGGCCTGCCGCTCGACGAGGCCCTCGACGCCGTACGGGCGTGGTACGGGGAGCGCGGACTGCCCGCCTACGTCCAGACCGCGACCGGCGCCGAGGGCACGCAGGAGCTGCTCTGCGCCGAGCTGGAGGAGCGGGGCTGGGAGCGGGAGGTGACCGCCGAGCTGTGGGTCGGGCCGCTGGCGCCGATCGCCGACCGGGGCGACCCGGCGGGGGTCGTGCTGTCCCGGGAGGCCGACGAGGGGTGGCTGGCCCGGTATCAGCGCAAGGGCGTGAGCGAGGTGGCGCTGCGGGTGCTCGGCGGCGGGCCGTCCGTCTGGTTCGCGAGCGTGTCCGGGCCGACGGCACCGGCCGCCATCGGGCGGTGTGTCGTCGACGGGCGATGGGCCGGGTTCGCCGCCGTCGAGGTCGATCCGGCGCTGCGGCGGCAGGGGCTCGGCACGGCCGTGATGGCCGCGCTGGCCCGTCAGGCGCTCGACGAGGGCGCGTCGGCCGCGTGGCTCCAGGTGGAGGCCCAGAACGCGGGAGCGCGGGCGCTGTACGCGCGGATGGGCTTCGCCGCACATCACGCCTACCACCACTACCGGGCGCCGGACGCCGACGGCACCGGCCGGTAACCGATCGTCGTCGAAGGGCACGAGCCAGCCATGCGTCCCCCGTATCCCCCGCCCCCCGAGCGTTCCGCCGAGCTGCGGCGGCGGTTCGCCGAAGAGGCCCGTTGCGAGCGGCCCGACCTGGCGACGCTGTGCCTGCTGGTCGGGGCGGTGGCGGACGGGGAGCTGGACGAGGCGGGCCTGGACGCCGCGCAGGTCGAGCTGGACCGGCTGGCCGGGCTGCTGCCGTACCGGCCCGGCGGGCCGCGGGCCTGGGCGGTCGCCCTGCGGGAGCTGCTCGGTGAGCGGACGGGCTTCCACGGCACCCCGGCCGACTACCAGCGGCTGGAGTCCTCGCTGCTGCACGAGGTGCTGGTGCGGCGCAGGGGGCTGCCGATCCTGCTGTCCGTGGTGTGGATGGAGGTGGCACGGCGGGCGGGAGCGCCGGTGTACGGGGTCGCCCTGCCGGGGCACTTCGTGGTCGGGTTCGGGCCGGAGGAGGGGCAGGTGCTCGCGGATCCGTTCGACGGGGGGCGGGTGCTGAGCGGGGCCGACGCGGAGTTGCTGGTGGCCGGGGCGACGGGGGCGCGGTTGGACGCGGCGATGTTGCGGCCGGCGGATCCGCTGGATGTGGTGCTGCGGATCCTGAACAACGTGCGGGCGTGGGCCGCGGCCCGGCCGGAGCGGTCGGATGTGGCGTTGTGGGCGGTCGAGTTGTCGTTGCTGCTGCCGTCGCGTCCGGCTCGGTTGCGGTACGAGCGGGCGCAGTTGCTCGTGCAGCGGGGGGAGTTCCTGGGTGGGGCCGCGGAGTTGGAGGCGTACGCGGAGGTTGTGGAGGCGGTGGACGAGGCGGCTGCCGAGCGGGTGCGGGGGGAGGCGTTCGCGGCCAGGGCGATGCTCAACTGAGCCTTTTCGCCGAGAGCGTTGCGAAAGCGGGTGTGCGGGTTTGTCGTGGTCGATCGCGCAGTTCCCCGCGCCCCCGCCCGGCCGCGTTCGTGAGCCGGACGAGTTCGGCGACCGTGACCTCGTTCATGAGTCCGCCGCTCTGCGGCGTGGCGCCCACGCGTCCGGCGACGATGGCAGGTCGAGGGTGGTGGACTCGCGGCACCGCTGGGGCCGAGCAGGGCGACGGTCCGGTCGGGTCCGAGCGGGGGATGCCGACGGGGGCGGTGCCGGGTGTCCGGAGTGCCGCATGACAGGTGTCACGTTCGCGAGGTGACGACGACAGCCCCCGCCCTCACCGGGCAGGGGCTGTCGTACGGCGGGTGGGCCGGGGTCAGTTCGGGGTGGTGTCGATGACCACGGTGCGCTCCGCCGGCGTCTTGCCGCGCAGCGCCTGGCGCAGTGCGGTGACGACGTCCTGCGGGAGTACGTCACGCTTCCCGGTGGCGGTCTCGATCTGCACGCCGTCGAACGTCGTGCCGTAGGCCTCCTTGAGCGCCTTCAGGTTGTAGGTGTCCACGAGCTTGCCGTCGACGGCCTTGAATCCGAGGATCTTCGGCAGCGACAGCGCGCCGAACGGAATGCTGTGCGCCGCGTCGGTCTGCACGATGGCCTTGGCCGACATCGCGGGCTGCGCGAAGTCCTTCAGGACCCGGTCGACCTCGGCGTTCGAGACCGTCGGCTGGCGGGTGGTGGTCGGCAGGCTCACCGTGCCGACCCTGCCGGTCTCCACCTGGGTGCGGTACGCCTCCTCGACCGTCGTCGTCGCCTTGGCGAGGTCGATGCCCTTGCCCACCTTGCCGTACACCGGGACGGCCTTGCCGTCCTTGAACTCGATCGTGCCGTCGGTCGACGCGCCGGAGCCGCCCACCGCGTCCTCCAGGGAGGCGTGCAGCTTCTCCTCGTCGACGGGCATGACCGGCGTGACCACACGGTGGTTGCCGAAGAGGGAGCCGATCACGGAGACCGGGTTGTAGTCGCTCTTCGCCGCCGCGTCGGCCGTGGCGTCCATGTCGAACTGCAGACCCGCGTTGTCCGGGTCGAGGGTGACGGTCTTGCCGCCCACCGACAAGGCCATCTCCTTGCCGACACGGTTGTCGAAGGCCTCGTCGAGCTTGCGGACCGCGCCGTCGCGGGTGGTGCCGCCGATGTCGACACCGAGCACGGTGGTGCCCTTGGGCACGTCGGTGCGGTTCATCAGCAGGCCGGCGCCGTAGACGCCACCGGCGAGGACGACCGCGCCGACTGCCAGCAGCACGAGCTTGCTGCGCCCCTTCTTCTTCGGCGCCTTCGAGGAGCTCGCCGGGGGCGGGGAGACCGGCTCGGGCAGCTTCGGGGCCGTGTGGGGCACCGGGCCGTCGCCGGGCGCGCCCGGGCCGAACGGAGAGGCCGCGCCGGGCGGTACGACGGGGATGCCGCTGGTGACGGTGTGCCCGGAGACGTTGTCGTGCCGGGGGCCGTAGCCCTGGCCGTCCGACGGTTCGGGGGCAGGCTTCTGCGGGGTGAGGATGGCGGTGTCGTCGCTCATGCCACCGCCGGGGCCGGGACTCGTGGCACCGGGGGTGCCGCCCTGGGCACCCGGGCCCGCCGGGCCGCCAGGGGCTCCGGGTACGCCCGTACCGGCGGGACCGCCGGGAGCGCCCGGGCCACCGGGGCCGCCGCCTATGGCGCCGGGACCGACGGGGGCGCCGGGGCCTCCCGGCCGGCCGGGAGCGTTGAAGGCACCGGGGCCGCCGGGGGCACCGGAGCGGCCGGGCTCGTTGAAGGACTCGAGGGCACCGGGCCGACCCGGGTCACCGAAGCCACCGACAGCACCAGGCTCGTTGAAGGACTCCGGGGCGCCGAGCCGACCCGGGTCACCGAAGCCACCGGCAGCACCGGGCTCGTTGAACGACTCCGGGACACCGGGCCGACCCGGGTCACCGAAGCCACCGGGGCCGCCAGGGCCGCCAGGGGCGCTGAAGCTGCCGGAACCGCCGGGGGCGCCAGGGCCGCCCGGCGCGTTGAAGGCACCGGGGTCACCCTGGCCGCCTGGTGCGTTGAAGTCGCCCGGGCCACCGGCCGGTGGCACCATCGGGCCGTCGCCGGTGACCGGTCCGCCGGTCGGGCCGGCCGGGCCCCGGGCCCCGGGCACGCCGGGTTCGCCGAAGCCGTGGGCAGCGCTCGGGCCGCCGTTCTGGCCGTCGTAACCGCCCTGCCCGTTCTCGGAGAAGTACGGCAGGTCGTCGCGGCGCGGTTCGCCGCCGTCGCCAGGGGCGGGACGGGAGCCGTTGCCCGCGGAACGCGAACCGTTGCCCAGCGGGCCCGCCGCCAGGGCCTCGGTGACGTCGAAGGAGCCGGTGCCGCCGCCGTGCCCGGGCGCGACAGGACCGCCGGTCGCGCCGCCCGGCAGCCCGGCACCGTTCGTGCCGCCGGCCCGGGAGCCGCCCGGCGCGCCCATGGAGCCGACCACGCCACCGGGCCGCCCGGTACCCGGACGCGCGCCACCGGACACACCGGCGCCCGGCGCACCGGGGCCGCCCGCCGCAGGAGCCGAACCGCCCGGCAGACCGGCCCCGTTGGTGGAGCCGCTGCCCGGACCACCCTTGCCTCCGCCGGACTTGCGGGGCGCGAACCAGTCACTGGTGGGCTTGTCGTCGCCCGGCTGCGCGGACTCGACAGGAGGCTCGACCGGGGCCGGAGGCGCGTCGGCGCCCGGGGCCGCCGACGCCTCACCGCGCGTGTCGGTGTCGGCGGAACCCTCCGCCTCCGCGACGGGCTTGCGCACCACGACCGGCGGAATGGGCCGGGACCCGGGGATGTTGATCCGGATCCGGGTCGTCAGCGTGGTCTCGGTCTTGCGTTCCTCCGGCCGCGTGGCGGAACGGCCCGCGTCCCTACCGGCGTCGGAGACCGTCGGGGTCCCGTACGGCGGCGTGCCCGACGGGTAGGCGGCTCCGCCGCGCCCGTTGGGCCCGGAGGACGGAGTGTCAGTTTCACGACTCAAGGCAGGTTCTCCCGGTTGGCTCCGCCGCCCGACACAACCTCACGCGGGCAGCTCGGCGGCGCGCACCACCATACTGGCCACTTCTCAGCCGTATCTCAGGACCACTGGGGAAAGTCACACCGGACCCCCACGGGCGTGTCCCGGCGAAGTGGTACGTCACTTGCCAAGTCGGACGGGGTCACCGTCCGGTTGCCACCCCGGGGCGAAGGTGGCGCAGATCACAGCCACGGCGATGCCCCCGAGCAGGAAGAGATAGGAGCCGCTTCCCGCGGCGAAGAGGAAGTCGCCCTCGGGACGACTGGCGGTGAGCAGGATGACGGCCAGCATCCAGCCGGCCGCGACCGCGACCCCCCCGGACCGGGCCCGCATGACGCGGGTGGCACCGAGCACGGCTCCGGCCTCGGCGGCGAGAGCGAGCAGCAGTCCGCCCGGGAACCACCCGGGCTGTACCAGCGCCCCGGCCGCGCCGACCACGGCGCCGAGCACGAAGAACCCGAGGAGGGCGCCGACCCGCCCGGCGGTGGGCGGCCGCATCGGCTGGGCGAGGATCGGCGTCCGGTCGCTCACGAGTCCCCCTCGACACCGGCGAACAGGTCCGTCTCCCTCTCGCCCGGTCCCCGCTCGCCCCGCACGAGCTCGTAGTACTCGGTCGTGAGGATCGGCTGGGCGAGCTCGTTGGACAGCACGAAGTACGGTTCGGCCACGGTGATCTGGGTGGCGTGGGCGCGCATCGCGGCGGCCTTGGCGGCGGCGTGGGCGGTGCCGTCGACGACGGTGGTGATCCGCTCCTCGGCCACGACACCCGGGACGTCGTCGACGTCGGCCGCCTTGGTGAAGGGCGTGCCGGGCAGGTCCTGGCGGAGCCGCGCGAAGGACTCCTCCACAACCGGCCGGGGGACCCGGTTCCAGTAGACCTTGGGGATCGTCCAGCCCGACGCGGCGGCCAGCTCCGCGGCGCGCATGGCGACGCGGTGGGCCTGGATGTGGTCGGGGTGACCGTAGCCGCCGTGGTCGTCGTAGGTGACGAGGACCTGGGGGCGCACCTCGTGGATCACCCGGACGAGGTGTGCGGCGGCCTCGTCGACGTCGGCCTGCCAGAAGCAGGCGGGGTCGTCGTTGTCGGGCAGGCCCATCATCCCGGAGTCGCTGTAGCGGCCGGCGCCGCCGAGCAGGCGGAAGTCCGTCACGCCGAGTTCGGTCATGGCGACGCTGAGCTCCCGGCGGCGGTGCTGGCCCAGGGCGGGACCGCTCAGGTGCGCGAGCTCGGGCGGGATGACCTCGCCACGCTCGCCGAGGGTGCAGGTGACCAGGGTGACGTGGGCACCCTCGGCCGCGTACCTGGCCATGGTCGCGCCGTTGTTGATCGACTCGTCGTCCGGGTGCGCGTGCACCAGCAGCAGACGCCGGTCGGGCAGTTCCGTCATGGGACCACCCTACGAGGTCCCACGGCGGTCAGAACTTGATGCTGCCGATCATCCCCGCGATGTTCGTCGTCAGCTCGTTGATCGTGGGAGCGACGGTCGAGGAGGCGAGGTAGAAGCCGAGCAGCATGCAGACGATCGCATGCCCCGCCTTCAACCCCGACTTCTTGACGAGCAGGAAGACGATGATCGCCAGCAGCACTACCGCCGAAATCGAGAGTGCCACGGCGGCTCACCTCCAAAGATCCACGAGGGCGCGGGGGGTCGGACTATGGGGGCATCAAATCCGTACAGCGGCCAGCAGGTTCATACCCACTATGCGACATTGATCATAACTATCCGTCTGCGCGCATCGCTCGGCGCACGGCCGCACAAGGGGGCGCATGGCCAATATGGTCAGGGCATGACGACCGAGCCTCACTCCTTCCCCCGACGGCACGCCCGTACCCAGCGCTTCACGCTCGGCGCGCCGCGTTCGTTCACCGTGGCGCCCGACGGTTCGCGTGTCGTGTTCCTGCGCTCCGGTTCCGGTACGGACCGGGCGAATTCACTGTGGGTCCTCGATATGGAGGAGGGCGGGGAGCGCGTCGCCGCCGACCCGCGCGCCCTGCTGGGCGGCGCCTCGGAGGACCTCTCGCCCGAGGAACGGGCCCGGCGCGAACGCAGCCGTGAGGGCGGGGCCGGCATCGTCGGGTACGCCACCGACACGGCCGTCGAATTGGCCTCTTTCGCCTTGTCAGGGCGGCTTTTCGCGGCCGAGCTGCGGGCCGGGACGGCGCGTGGGCTGCCCGCGCCCGGGCCGGTGATCGACCCGCGTCCGTCGCCCGACGGGCGGCACATCGCGTACGCCGCGCAGGGTGCGCTGCGGGTGATGGGCGCCGAGGGAGAGGGCGACCGGGCGCTCGCGGAGCCGGAGTCGGAGAATGTCTCATACGGACTGGCGGAGTTCATCGCGGCCGAGGAGATGGGGCGTTCGCGGGGCTTCTGGTGGGCTCCGGAGTCGGACCGGCTGCTCGTGGCGCGCGTGGACGACACGCCGGTGCGGCGGTGGTGGATCGCCGATCCCGCGCATCCGGAACGGGAGCCGCAGCGGGTGCCGTATCCGGCGGCCGGCACGGGCAACGCGGAGGTGCGGCTGTTCGTGATCGGGCTGGACGGGCCGCGCACGGAGGTCGCCTGGGACCGGGCGCGGTACCCGTATCTGGCGCATGTCCACTGGTCAGCGGCGGGCGCGCCCCTGCTGCTCGTACAGGCGCGCGACCAGCGCAGTCAGCTGATTCTGGCCGTGGATGCGGACACCGGCGCGACGCGGATGGTGCACGCCGACGAAGATCGAACATGGCTTGATCTTTTCCCCGGGGTGCCGTGCTGGAGCCCGTCCGGGCAGCTGGTGCGGATCGCGGACGAGGGGGGTGCGCGGGTGCTGGCGGTCGGGGAACGGCCGCTCACGGGAGCACAGTTGCACGTGCGGGCCGTGCTGGACGTCTCCGAGCAGGACGTGCTGATCTCCGCGTCGGCGGGGGCGGAGGCCACCGAGGCGGAGACGGGCCAGGTGCATGTGTACCGAGTGAACGAGCTGGGCGTGGAGCGGCTGTCTCAGGAACCGGGCGTGCACGCGGCGGTGCGGGCCGGGGAGGTGACGGTTCTGGTCTCGGCGACGCTGAACCGGCCAGGTGCGCGGGTCCAGGTCCTGCGCGACGGAAAACCGACCACGACTGTCCCCTCTCACGCCGAAGATCCCGGTATGTCCCCCCGCGTGACGCTCACCGAGGGGGGCGCACGCCGCGTCCCGTGCGCCGTGCTTATGCCTCGGGACTACGACGGCGACACCCCACTGCCGGTGCTCATGGACCCGTACGGCGGCCCGCACGGCCAGCGGGTGGTCGCGGCCTACAACCCGCACCTCACGTCGCAGTGGTTCGCGGACCAGGGCTTCGCGGTGATCGTCGCGGACGGCCGCGGCACCCCGGGCCGCTCCCCCGCCTGGGAGAAAGCGATCCACCAGGACTTCACGCTGTCGCTGGACGACCAGGTGGAAGCCCTGGAGGACCTCGCGAAGCACCACCCCCTGGACCTGTCCCGGGTGGCGATCCGCGGCTGGTCGTTCGGCGGCTGGCTGGCGGGCCTGGCGGTGCTGCGCCGCCCGGACGTCTTCCACGCGGGCATCGCGGGCGCGCCGGTGACGGACTGGAGCCTGTACGACACCCACTACACCGAGCGCTACCTGGGCACACCCGAGCAGCACCCCGAGGCCTACGCGAAGAGCTCCCTGGTCACCGCCGAGGGCCTGTCCTCCCCGGCCGAGCCGCACCGGCCCCTGATGGTCGTGCACGGCCTCGCCGACGACAACGTCGTGGTCGCCCACGCCCTGCGCCTGTCCTCGGCCCTGCTGGCCGCCGGCCGCCCCCACGAGGTGCTGCCGCTGTCCGGCGTCACCCACATCACCCCCCAGGAACAGGTCGCCGAGAACCTGCTCCTCCTCCAGGTCGACTTCCTGAAGCGCTCCCTGGGCCTCACGACCCCCTGAGACGACGACGGGCCGGGACGCCTCACAGCGCCCCGGCCCGTCTACGGCACCCGCACGGCCGTACGCTGACCAGCCTGACGCGTCCGTATATCGGAACCGGGTCAGTGAAGTTGCCTGCGTGTAAACGCAGTTCGCGGGGGTTTGCAGGGGTGTGGGTACCCGGTACGCCCACCCGCGCCGCCCCGGCGGCCGCCCTGCCCGCCGTCGGGCCGGACAGCCCGGTTCCCGGCGCCTCCGCGAGGCGCCGGGAACCGGCACGGGCGTCACATGGACGTTCAGGCCGCGTGGACCACGTCCTTTTCCTCCGCGAAGTGGCAGGCCGACTCGTGGGCCGCCGGGGTGTCCGTGCCCTGGAAACGCTCCGGGACGGCCAGCAGGGGAACCTCCTGGGCGCACTTGTCCTCGGCCTTCCAGCAGCGGGTGCGGAAGCGGCAGCCCGAGGGCGGGTTGGCCGGGGAGGGGACGTCGCCGGTGAGGATGATCCGCTCGCGGCCCTCGCGGGACTCCGGGTCGGGGACCGGGACGGCCGACAGCAGCGCCTGGGTGTAGGGGTGCGTCGGGTGGTCGTAGATCTCCGTGTCCGTGCCGATCTCGGCCATCTTGCCGAGGTACATCACACCCACCCGGTCCGAGATGTGCCGGACGATCGACAGGTCGTGCGCGATGAAGAGGTAGGAGAGGTTGAACTCGTCCTGGAGCTTCTCCATCAGGTTGATGACCTGCGCCTGGACGGACACGTCCAGCGCGGAGACCGGCTCGTCGCAGATGATGATCTCGGGGTTCAGTGCCAGGCCGCGGGCGATGCCGATGCGCTGACGCTGACCGCCGGAGAACTGGTGCGGGTAGCGGTGGATGTACTCCGGGTTGAGACCGACCACATCCAGCAGGTCCTGGACCTTGCGGCGGCGGTCGCCCCGCGGCGCCACCTCGGGGTGGATCTCGAAGGTCTCCCCGATGATGTCGCCCACCGTCATACGGGGGTTCAGCGAGGTGTACGGGTCCTGGAACACCATCTGGATGTTCCGGCGGACCGCCTTCAGCGCGCGCCCGGACAGCTTGGTGATGTCCTGGCCCTTGTAGAAGATCTCGCCCGCGGTCGCCTTCTCCAGCATCATCAGCAGCTTGGCGACCGTGGACTTGCCACAGCCGGACTCGCCCACGATACCGAGCGTCTCGCCCTGGTAGAGGTCGAAGGAGACCCCGTCCACGGCCCTGACCGCGCCGATCTGACGCTTGAGCAGGATGCCCTGGGTCAGCGGGAAGTGCTTCACCAGGTTGCGCACCTGAAGGATGGGCTCACCGCGCTCGACCGGCGCCTGGATCGCGGCGACGGCCTCCTCGTGACTGGCGGCCTCGACCGTGTCGACCTCGGTCGTGTGGGGAGTGGCGTCCATGGACTCGTCCGTCTTCTCCAGGTCAGCCATGGATCGTCTCCTTCCAGAAGTGGCACGCGCTGCCGCGGCCGACGAGCTCGCCGCCGTCCCGCTCGGTGACCGGGTGCAGCGGCGGGACGTCCGTACGGCAGATGTCCTGCGCCTGCGGGCAGCGCGGGTTGAAGGCGCAACCGGACGGGATGCGCGTCAGGCTGGGCGGCAGGCCCTTGATCGCGTACAGGTCCTGGCCCTTCTGGTCCAGGCGCGGGATCGATTCGAGCAGACCCTTGGTGTAGGGGTGCGCGGGCCGCTTGTACAGCTGGTGCACGGGGGCCGTCTCCACGATCCGGCCCGCGTACATCACCGCGATCTTGTCCGCGACGTCGGCGACGACGCCGAGGTCGTGGGTGATCAGGATCAGACCCATGTTGTACTCGCGCTGGAGTTCCGCGAGCAGGTCCATGACCTGGGCCTGGACCGTCACGTCGAGGGCCGTGGTCGGCTCGTCGGCGATGATCAGGTCCGGCTCCAGGGCGAGCGCCATCGCGATCATGATGCGCTGGCGCATACCGCCGGAGAACTGGTGCGGGTAGTCGCCGACGCGCTCCCTGGCGGCCGGGATCTTCACGCGGTCCATCAGCTCGATGGCCTTGGCCTTGGCGTCCTTCTTGCTCAGGCCCTGGTGGACGCGGAACATCTCGCCGAGCTGGTAGCCGACGGACAGCACCGGGTTCAGCGCTGACAGCGCGTCCTGGAAGATCATCGCGATCTTCCTGCCCCGGATCTTGCGCCGGGCGTCGCCGGACATGGTGAGCATGTCCTCGCCCCGGTACAGGATCTGGCCCTGGGGGATCCGCCCGGGCGGCATGTCGAGGATGCCCATGATCGCCTGGGCGGTCACGGACTTGCCGGAGCCGGACTCGCCGAGCACGGCGAGGGTCTCGCCGGAGCTCACGGTGTAGTTGACGCCGTTGACGGCCTTGGCCACGCCGTCACGCGTGTGGAACTCGACGTGCAGATCGCGCACTTCGAGCAGGGGAACCTCGTCCCGGGCCGCGCCTCGCGGCTCGGGCACGTCACGGGTCTCTTCGATGGTGGTCACGTACGCCCTCCTCAGCGCAGCTTCGGGTCGAGGGCGTCGCGCACTGCGTCGCCGAGCATGATGAACGCGAAGACCGTCACGAAGAGCATGCCCGCCGGGAACAGCAGCGCGTGCGGGTTGTCCCGGATCACCTTGCTGCCCTCGGAGATGTCGATGCCCCATGAGATCGTCGGGTCGCTGAGGCCGAGGCCGAGGAACGACAGCGTCGCCTCAGCCGAAATGTAACCGCCGAGGGCGATCGTGGCCACGACGATGGTCGGCGCGAGCGCGTTCGGCATCACGTGGCGGAACAGGATCCGCGTGGTGCCGGCGCCCAGCGCCCTGGCCGCCGTCACGTAGTCGGCCTGCTTGGCCGTGATCACGGAACTACGAGTGACACGCGCGATCGAGGTCCAGCCCAGGGAGGCCAGGGCCAGGATCACCACGTACTCCTTGCGCTCGGTGAAGGCGTTCAGGACGACCATCGCACCGAGCAGGAAGGGCAGGCCGAAGAAGATGTCGATGATCCGGGAGATCACCGAGTCGATCCAGCCGCCGAAGTAGCCCGCCAGCATGCCGAGCAGGCCGCCGACCAGCGTGACCGCGGCGGTCACACCGACGGCGACCATGATGGAGGCGCGGGTGCCGTGGATGACGCGCGAGTAGATGGACCGGCCCTGCTGGTCGTAGCCGAACCAGTCGGGCTGGAAGAAGTGCGTCAGCTCCGGCTTGCCCAGATAGTGGTGGACGAGGTCGCCGTCGCGCGGGTTGACGCTGGCGAACCAGCCGGGGAACGCGGCGATCACGAGAAGCAGGACCAGGAGCACCGAGGACACCCAGAACATGGGGCGGTGCCGCAGGTCGTACCAGGCGTCTCCCCACAGGGAGCGGGGCTTCTCGCTCTTCTTGACGCTCTCCGGGGCGGGTACGCCGACGGCCGGCGGGGCCACGGCGTCCACGGTCGCGGAGTCGGTGGTCTGGGCCTTGGTCACGTCAGGCATACCGGATCCTCGGGTCCAGGACCGCGTACAGCAGGTCGATGAGCAGATTGATCAGGAGGATGACGAGGACGAGCACCGTCACCACACCCGTGACCGTCGAGCCCTCGCTCGTCTGGATCGCCCGGTAGAGCAGGTTGCCGACACCCTGGATGTTGAAGATGCCCTCGGTGATGACCGCGCCACCGATGAAGCCGCCGACGTCGGTGCCGACGAAGGTGACCACGGGGATCAGCGAGTTGCGGAGCAGGTGGACACCGATGATGCGGCGCCGGGGCAGGCCCTTGGCGAGCGCGGTGCGGATGTAGTCGGCCCGCAGGTTCTCGGCGAAGGTCGTCCGCGTCAGCCGGGCCACGTATGCCATGGACAGCATGGCGAGGACGAGGGCCGGCAGGAACAACTGTGAGAAGTCCGTGGAGTCCTGGACGTTGGGCGGCAGCCAGCCGAGTTCGTCGGCGAAGATGAACCGGGCGATGAAGCCGAGGACGAAGACCGGGATGGAGATCACGGTCAACGTGAAGATCAGCACGCCGGTGTCGGCCGGCTTGCCGGCCCTCAGGCCGGCCCACGCGCCGAGACCAACGCCGATGATGATCTCGATGGTGAGCGCCAGCAGCGTCAGCCGCAGCGTCACCGGGAAGGCGTTGGCCATCAGTTCGACGACCGGACGCCCGGACAGCGTCTTGCCGAAGTCTCCCTGGACGAGATTCACCATGTAGTGGAAGTACTGTTCGAGGACGGGCTTGTCGAAGCCGTACTCGCGCTTGATCTGCGCGATCTGTGCGGGATCGGGAGCCTTGTCCCCGTAGATGGCCCGGACCGGGTCGCCCGGCAGAATGTGGACCATCAGGAAGATCAACAGAGTTGTCCCGATGAAGATCGGGATCATCTGGAGCAGTCGCCTGGCGGCGTAGCGCCCCATCTTGCGCCTCCATGCCGTGAGGGGTCGGCGAGGCCTGCGCACTCATCTACCGCAGGTGAGGGGGGTGAGGTGGAGGCCTGTGCCTACGGACCGGCGCCGCCGCTCCCCTTGTGCGGGAGAGGCGGCACCGGTCTGCGGTCGTCTGGTTACTTCTGCTTGACCTGGATGGTGTCGAAGATCGGGTCACCGTCCTGGCCGTACTCGATCTTGCCCAGGATGTTCTTGGACTGACCGCTGTTGACCTTGTAGAACCAGAGCGGAATCGCCGGCATGTCCTTGGCGAGGAGCTGCTCCGCCTCCTGGTACATCTTCACGGTCTCGTCGATCGAGCTGGCCTTGTCCGCCTCGGAGCTCAGCTTGTCGAACTCCTTGTTGGAGTAACCGCTGGTGTTGCCCGCCGCCGTGGAGCCGTACAGGTCGCGCATGAAGTTCGAGTTGACCGGGTAGTCCAGCACCCAGCCACCGCGGTACATGGACTTGACCTGCTCCTTGTCACGGGCGTCGAGGTCGGCCTGGAAGGTCGGCTTCGGGTCGCCGGTGCACTCCACGCCGGTGGACGTGCGGATCGAGTTGCAGACCGCGTCGACCCAGGGCTTGTGGTCCTGGTCGGCGTTGTACTGGATCTGGATCTTGTTGCCCGGGACGCCGCCACCCTCCTGGATGAGCTTCTTGGCCTGGGCCGGGTCGAACTTGACGATGTCGCCGAGCGCGCCCTTCTTGTAGCCGAGGACGCCCGGGGCGACGTAGGAGTCGGCCGGGGTACGCGTGCCCTGGAGGACGGTCTTGGTGATCGTCTGGCGGTCGATCGCCATGGACAGACCCTGGATGACCTTGGGGTCGATGTCCTTGAACTGCTTGGTGTAGAACGCCGGGACGATCGACTGGACGGCCGAGTACGGCTCGTCGATGGCGCGGTCGCCGAGGTCCGTCTTGTAGTTCGTCAGCGCGGTGGTCGGGACCTGCTCGATCCAGTCCACGTTGTCCGAGCGCAGGTCCGAGTACGCGGCGTCGGCGGTCGTGTAGTTCTTGAAGTCGATGCCGCCGTTCTTGGCGACGTTCGGGCCCTTGTAGTCCGCGAACTTGCGGACCTTGATGAGCTTGTTGTGCTCCCAGGACACGAACTTGTACGGACCGTTGCCGACCGGCTTCTCGCCGAAGCCCTTCGGGTCCTTGAAGAAGGCCTCGGGCAGCGGCGCCCACACGTCGTAGCCCAGCTTGTACGCGAAGTACGAGACCGGCTGCGTCAGCTTGATCGTGAAGGTGTTGTCGTCGACGACCTTCAGACCCGACATCTTGTCGCTCTTCGGGTCACCCTTCTCCGGGTGCACGTCCTCGAAGCCGACGATGTCCGCGAACCAGCTGGAGTTGGTCTGGTTGTTCTTGATGTTGGCGGACCAGTTCCACGAGTCCACGTAGGACTGCGCGGTGACCGTGGTGCCGTCGTGGAACTTCCAGCCCGGCTTGAGCTTGACGGTCCACTCGGACGAGTCGTCGTTCGGCGTGACCGACTCGGCGTTGACGTACTCGAGCTTGCCGGTGCCGGGCTCGTAGTCGACCAGGCCGGAGAAGATCGTGCGCAGCACGCGGCTGCCCTGGCTCTCCTTGGCGTTGGCCGGCTGCAGCGGGTTCTGAGGTTCGCTCAGCTGCGCAGTGACGATGCCGTTCGGGTCGGCCTTCCCCTTGTTCATGTCGTCGCCGGCACTGTCATCTCCGCCGCCGCAGGCGGTGGCGGCCAGAGCGACGACTATCGCCCCCGCGACCCACTTGGCGCTCTTGGCACCGCGCATGGGTTCCTCCTATGAAGTCATTGGTTCACCGCAAAGGGGGCACAGGACAGATCACCGCCACAGCCCGTCGCCGGTGCCGGAAATCGTCAAATGCCCCCGCGCTCGTGAGTCGGCGCCGCCTGAAGCGGGTGACCTGTTCATCCGAGCTCTACGCGCCTAACTATCTGCCAAACACCAGGACCGAACCACACTCTCGAGGTCTCGGTTCGATCACAGCTCTCGCCTACATCTTCCAAAATCCGGACAAAGGGTTTGGTGAAAGATCCCTGCGAAACGGACTTGTTACACATCTATCGGTGTCGGCTGTCCGCATTCCGGACGCGAGAGTGAGATAAACCGCTTGCGACGTACCGTGGGTCCCGTGCAGGGTGCCACCGGAGTCTGTCGCGCGCTCAAGAAGCTTGTGCGGCAAGGCCGTTGTGCCTTCCCCTGAGCCGGGGAGACGTGGCGCTTCCGCAGCAGGGTAGTGGGAGAGGGCCGCCCCCGACGGCCGCCACCGGCAAATCGAGGGTTTTCCCTCACCCTTTCCTTTGCGTTCCCTCCCCTTTGACCACGCGCCCTTTCGATCACGCGCCACGAACAGCACCGGGCACCCCGCTCACGCGGAATGCCCGGTGCTGTCGTACTGCGGCAGGCGTCAGCCGTGCTTGGCGCGGCTCGCGGCGCGGGCGCGCTCGCGGGCGTCCAGGTTCACCTTGCGGATGCGCACGGCCTCCGGGGTGACCTCCACGCACTCGTCGTCCCGGCAGAACTCCAGGGACTGCTCCAGCGACAGCTTGCGCGGCGGGACGATCGACTCGGTCACGTCGGCCGTCGACGACCGCATGTTGGTGAGCTTCTTCTCCTTGGTGATGTTGACGTCCATGTCGTCGGCGCGGGAGTTCTCGCCGACGATCATGCCCTCGTACACCTCGGTGCCCGGCTCCACGAACAGCACGCCGCGCTCCTGGAGGTTGGTCATCGCGAAGGCGGTGACGGCACCGGAGCGGTCGGCGACCAGGGAGCCGTTGTTACGGGTCTGCAGCGTGCCGAACCAGGGCTCGAAGCCCTCGTGGATGGAGTGGCCGATGCCCGTGCCGCGGGTCTGGGTCAGGAACTCGGTCCGGAAGCCGATGAGACCCCGCGAGGGCACGACGAACTCCATGCGGACCCAGCCGGAGCCGTGGTTGGACATGTTGTCCATGCGGCCCTTGCGGACGCCCATGAGCTGCGTGACCGCGCCCATGTGCTCCTCGGGCACGTCGATCGTCATGCGCTCGACCGGCTCGTAGACCTTGCCGTCGACCTCCTTGGTGACGACCTGCGGCTTGCCGATGGTCAGCTCGAAGCCCTCCCGGCGCATCGTCTCGACCAGGATGGCCAGCGCCAGCTCACCACGGCCCTGCACCTCCCAGGCGTCCGGCCGCTCGGTGTCCAGCACCCGGAGGCTGACGTTACCGATCAGCTCGCGGTCGAGGCGGTCCTTGACCTGGCGGGCGGTGACCTTGCGGTCCTTGACGGCCGCCTTGTTGTCGGCGCCCTTGCCGGTGGCGCCGCGGCCGACCAGCGGGGAGGTGTTGGTGCCGATGACCATGGAGATCGCGGGCTCGTCCACGGTGATCAGCGGCAGCGCGACCGGGTTCTCCGGGTCGGCCAGGGTCTCGCCGATCATGATGTCCGGGATACCGGCCACGGCGCAGATGTCACCGGGGCCGGCCATCTCCGCCGGCTTGCGGGTGAGCGCCTCGGTCATCATCAGCTCGGAGATGCGGACACTGCTGACGGACCCGTCGCGCTTCATCCACGCGACCGTCTGGCCCTTGCGCAGCTCGCCCTGCTCGACGCGGAGCAGCGCGATACGGCCGAGGAAGTTGTCGGCGTCCAGGTTGGTGACGTGGGCCTGGAGCGGGGCGGCCTCGTCGTACGTCGGGGCCGGGATGTGCTCCAGGATCGTGGAGAAGAACGGCTCCAGGCTGGTGGAGTCGGGCGGGACCGTGCCGTTGTCCGGCTTGGTCAGCGAGGCGATGCCGTCGCGGCCGCAGGCGTAGACGATCGGGAACTCGATCTGCTCCTCGTCGGCGTCCAGGTCGAGGAAGAGATCGTAGGTCTCGTTGACGACCTCGTCGATCCGGGAGTCCGGGCGGTCCGTCTTGTTGATGCACAGGATGACGGGCAGCCGCTGCTGGAGCGCCTTGCGCAGCACGAAGCGGGTCTGCGGGAGCGGGCCCTCGGAGGCATCCACGAGCAGGACGACGCCGTCGACCATCGACAGACCGCGCTCCACCTCGCCACCGAAGTCGGCGTGGCCGGGGGTGTCGATGATGTTGATGGTGATGACGTCCCCCCCGTCCTTCGGGTGGTACTTCACCGCCGTGTTCTTGGCCAGGATCGTGATGCCCTTCTCACGCTCCAGGTCGTTCGAGTCCATCATGCGGTCGTCGACGCCTTCGAGCTGGTGCGCGGCGAAGGCGCCGGCCTGCTTCAGCATGCCGTCGACGATGGTGGTCTTGCCGTGGTCGACGTGGGCGACGATGGCGACGTTGCGGATGTCGTGGCGCGTGGCCATAAAAGGCGTACTCCCGGAGTGGTGAGGAAGGCCCTGCGCGTACGTCGGTGGTGCGCGGGCTCTGCCGGGCTCAACATGCCACGGCCTCACCCCATGGTACGGGGCTGCGGCCGCGAGGGTTAGCCGGGATACGTCGGTGCAGGTCAGGCCAGTTTCCAGGTGCTCGGCCCCGGCGCTGGGACCTGCTGGGGGTGGCCGGCCCCTCGCAGACCCGTTCGGCGACCTCCCGGGCCAGGGCCGAGTCGGGGCGCTCGTCGCAGCCGGTCAGGCCTGCTATGTCGATCCTCCAGTTCCGGGCATGGCCGGAGACGGTCCGGCCGTCGGGGCACGTGTGGCGGAAGTCCGCCGACACTTCCCTCACCCCGGCGTACTGGACGAACTCGCCCGCCGCGTGGGGCGTGACGCGGTCGGTGTCGAGCTCGGGGGCCGGGAGCCCGATGTCGGTGAAGGACCAGGTGTCGCCCCCCGCCTCGGCCAGGGTGCGCGCGTCGGACTCGATCGCGCCGGTCTTCTTGCCGAGCGAGAAGAGGATCTCCGCGGGGGACGGGGCCGGTCCGTCGGCGCGTACCGAGGGGCGGGGGGTGTACACCCGCCGCATCGGGTGCTGGAGAGCACCGCCGCCCTCGCGGAGGCGCTCGGGGGCGGATACGCCGGTCAGCCGGTCCCGCTCGGTGAGGCGGGACCAGGTGAAGGTGCCGGTCGCGCAAGCCTTCGCGGCGGGCCGGACCGTCTTGCGGTCGGCCCCGTCGCCGCCCGCATCCCCCGCGCAGGCCGTCAGTCCCGTCACCAGCACCCCGACGAGCAGACCGGCTGTGCAACCCCGCCCCACCATGCCGCGCATCCGCCCGCCCCCGTCCCCCGCGCACGGACGCCCGGCGTCCCACCATGATCACTACTGGTCTCATGGTGGGACGCCGGGCGCGGGGCGGCAAGGCACTTGAGCGTTCCCAGAGCTACGGAGTGGCCGAGCCCTTCGCCGACGGGCCCGACGCCGGCTTCATGCCCTTCTTCAGGAAGCCCATGTCCTCGTAGACCGGCGTGCCGAAGCCGAAGGCTCCGGTGTTGACCAGGTTCTTGCGGGCCGCCAGGAGCTGGGGGCGCTGGAAGAGGGGGATCGAGCCGGCCGCGGCCCAGATGCGGGAGTCGGCCTTGCGGATCAGCGAGCGGGACTCGTCCTCGTCGAGGGTGGCCACGGCCTCGTCGAAGAGCTGGTCGACCTGGTCGGTGCCGACCCGCGTGTAGTTCTGCTCGACGTTCAGCGAGCCGTCGGCGGCCGGGACGGGCTTGGCGTAGACGGGCCGGGCGTCGGTGGCGGGGAACGCCGTGGCGGGCCAGGAGTACAGGGCCAGGTCGTACTGGCCGGAGGCGATGTGGTCCTTGAAGTAGGACTCGTCGGAGACCTTGGAGATCTCCGTGCCGATGCCCACGCGCTCCAGCATGCGGGAGATGCGGTCCGCGACCGTGCGCAGCGTCTGGGAGCCGGGCCCGGACGGGAGGACGAAGCGGAGCGTGAGGGGCTTGCCGTTCTTGGCGAGCCGGGCGGACTCCTGGTTCGCCGGGGCGGCGGTGCCCCTGGGGGCGTACGCGCCGGGCACGCCGCCCTGATGGGGCTTGTACTGCTTGCCGTCCTGGGCGAGGTGGCCGGCGGGGTCCGGTCCGCGGTGCGCCTTGTCGTCCTCGCCGACGACGTACGTGCCGTCGTCGTCCGGCTTCTCCCCGGAGCCGCCGTCGGTCTTCTCCGCCTCGGAGCCGGCCGCCTTCTCCTTCTTCTTCTGTTCCTCGACCGGGCCGCCGCGCACCCACCCGGCGTCCGCGAGCAGCGCCTGGGCCTCCTTGGTGTCCTGGCCGCCGAGGGCGCCGCTGTTGTCGGCGTATGCGGCCTGGCCGGACAGGGCCAGGTGGCTGCCGACCGGGACGGCGGGCAGGCCGAGAGGTTCCAGGACGGCCTTGGCCAGCTCCTTGCGGTCCAGGGCGCGGGCGACGGCCCTGCGGACGCGTTCGTCGGCGAGGGGGCCCTCGGCGCCGTTGAGGGCGAGCTGGGTGTAGGCGGGCTCCAGGGACTTGCGCACCTCGAAGCCCTTGAGGGCCTGCTGCTGCCGGGCGTACTTGGCCACGGCCTTGCGCAGCTTCTTGCGGGCGACGGTCTCCTCGTCGGCGGCGTCCTCGTCGGAGCCGTTGGCGACGGCCCAGGAGTGCAGGGAGTCCGCGGCGGACCGGTCGGCGCCGGGGCCCATCAGCGGGCTGGTGGAACTCGACGGGCGGGCGGCGACGGTGATGCGGCGGGCCGCGGAGGGGTCGATCTCGGCCAGGTCGAGGGTGCCGGCGGCCAGCGCGGCGGCCCGCTTGTCGCGCGGGACGGCGCGCAGCTCGATCTCGGAGAGCTTGGCGGGCTCGCCCCACCAGCGTGGGTTGCGGGTGAGGGTGACGCGCTCGTCGTCGCGGTCGACCTTCCGCACCGTGAAGGGACCGGCCGTGACCTTGAGCTTCTTGCGGGCCCCGTCGTTGAAGGAGTCCGGGGTGCCCATGACGTCCTTCGGGTACAGCGGCGAGAACAGCGAGCGCCAGTCCGCGTAGGGGCGGCCGAAGGTGACCCGGACCTCCAGGGCGCTGTCGCCGCGCTCGATCTTCTGAATCCGTTCGTAGCCGGCGTTGCGGGCGGTCCAGTAGGCGGTGTCCTTGCCGGACAGGGCACGCCACTGGGCGGCGAAGTCGGCGGCGCCGATCTCCCGGCCGTCGCTCCAGACGGCCTGCTGGTTGAGCTTGTACAGCACGACCTGCTTGGGCTCGGTGTCGACGACCTCGGCGGACTCCAGATAGTCGGGGTTGCGCTCGGGGCGGCCGGAGGTGTTCATGCGGAACATCGACGGCAGGACGGCCTGGGCGACACGGGTGGTGGTGGCGTCGGCGTCCGACTGGAACGTGTTCAGGGTGTCGGGCACGGAGTCGACGGCCCAGCGCAGGGTGCCGCCGTCGGTGATCCGGTCGCGGGGGGCGGGCTGGATGTCCTGCCCGGCGAGCGGCTTGCCGGACGGGTCGTCCGAGCCGCATCCGGCGAGCGCGGGCACCGCGAGCACACCCGCGGTGAGGAAGGCGACCGAGCGCGTGACCGCACGCGGGCCGACACCGTGCTGGGACATCTGTGCTACCTCCGGGGAGCCGCGGGCGTTATGATCACTTTTGGCGGTATTTGGAGCTCATCTGATGTATGCGGCCACTGAAGAGGAAAGGGTTCGGCAGCACAGGGCGACACGGCGGTCACGGGCGGGAAGCCACCCGTGCGGCGCAACGCACCGCTGGGTGCACCCACACGCCTCGGCCAATCGATGCACATCCCTTCACAGCACAAGGTGTGACGCGCAACACTCGCAGGCGCATGAACGTTGCCGCCTTGGGCCACGAAGGACCCGCGGAAGTGAGGGCAAGGCATGTCCGTTCACGACGAACTGACGTCAGTCCAGCGCAATCTCGACGAGGTGTTCCGGTCGCTGGGACGCCTGGAGAAGCAGCTCGGCACCGGCGGCCTGGAGATGCGCCGCGTCCGTGCCGACGCCAACCACCTGCGCGAGAGCGTCGCGCTGCTGCGCGACGCCGCGGCATCCACGGCCGCGCCGACCCGCCCCGAGCTGGTCACCATCTCCGACACGCCGTACGACGCCGCCCTGTGGAGCGACTCGGACGACGAGGGGCTCGGTGCCCGGGACCGGCGCGCTCCCTGACCCGGGGAGGAGTCGAGCGCGACCGGCACCTCCCCCGAACCCGACCGGAGTCGTCACGTGGCCACTGGTACGGAACCCCCTGCCACCGCACCCCATCACCCGAGCGGCGGAGTGCGGGGCGGTACGCGCGCCGCGATCGCCGCCCCGCACCTGCGCACCGACCGCTGGTGGCTGGCCCCGGCCGGCACGGCCGCGGGCCTGCTCGCGTTCATCGTCTACTCGACCTGGCGGGCCTTCGCCGGTGCGGACTACTACGCGGCGCCGTACGTCTCCCCGTTCTACTCGCCCTGTCTGGCGGAGAACTGCGAGCCGATGAAGTCCGGCCCCAACTGGGAGATCTTCGGAAGCTGGTGGGGCATCTCGCCCGCGATCATCATCCTGATCTTCCCGCTCGGCTTCCGCCTGACCTGCTACTACTACCGCAAGGCCTACTACCGGGGCTTCTGGGCGTCCCCGCCGGCCTGCGCGGTCGCCGAGCCGCACAAGAAGTACACCGGCGAGACCCGCTTCCCGCTGATCCTGCAGAACATCCACCGGTACTTCTTCTACGCCGCGATCGTGGTGGCCGGGATCCTGACCTACGACACCGTGCTGGCCTTCCGCGACGAGAGCTACGCGTGGGGCCACATGGGCCTCGGCA
Source organism: Streptomyces sp. 378 (assembly GCF_030124145.1). Classification (GTDB taxonomy): domain Bacteria; phylum Actinomycetota; class Actinomycetes; order Streptomycetales; family Streptomycetaceae; genus Streptomyces. The sequence goes on along the minus strand of NZ_JASKMS010000013.1, from coordinate 37,938 downwards.
CGCTCGTGTTCCTGGTCAACATCGTGCTCATCTGGGCGTACACGATCTCCTGCCACTCCTGCCGGCACATCGTCGGCGGCAAGCTCAAGCACTTCTCCAAACACCCCCTGCGCTACCGGATGTGGCAGTGGGTGGGAAAGCTCAACGCCCGGCACATGCAGCTGGCCTGGGCGTCGCTGGTGAGCGTGGCGCTCGCCGACTTCTACGTCTACCTGGTCGCGTCCGGCGTCTTCGACGATCCGCGCTTCTTCTAGAGGGATGGGGCCTTACCGATGTCCGTGGTCGACCGGCAGGAATGGGACGTCGTCGTGGTGGGCGCGGGCGGTGCCGGGCTGCGCGCCGCCATCGAGGCCCGCGAGCGGGGCGCCCGTACGGCCGTGATCTGCAAGTCGCTGTTCGGCAAGGCGCACACGGTGATGGCGGAGGGCGGCATCGCCGCCGCGATGGCCAACGTCAACAGCGGCGACAACTGGCGGGTGCACTTCCGCGACACCATGCGCGGCGGGAAGTTCCTCAACCAGTGGCGGATGGCCGAGCTGCACGCGCAGGAGGCGCCGCAGCGGGTGTGGGAGCTGGAGACCTGGGGAGCGCTGTTCGACCGCACCGAGGACGGCCGGATCTCCCAGCGCAACTTCGGCGGCCACGAGTACCCGCGCCTCGCGCACGTCGGTGACCGCACGGGCCTGGAGCTGATCCGCACCCTCCAGCAGAAGATCGTCTCGCTCCAACAGGAGGACTTCCGCGAGACCGGCGACTACGAGTCCCGGCTGAAGGTCTTCCAGGAGTGCACGGTCACGCGTGTCCTCAAGGAGGGCGGCCGCGTCTGCGGCGTGTTCGGCTACGAGCGCGAGTCGGGCCGCTTCTTCGTGCTGGAGGCACCGGCCGCGGTGATCGCCACCGGCGGCATCGGCAAGTCCTTCAAGGTGACGTCGAACTCGTGGGAGTACACCGGCGACGGCCACGCGCTGGCCCTCCTCGCGGGCGCTCCCCTGCTGAACATGGAGTTCGTGCAGTTCCACCCGACCGGCATGGTCTGGCCGCCGTCGGTGAAGGGCATCCTCGTCACCGAGTCGGTGCGCGGCGACGGCGGTGTGCTGCGCAACTCCGACGGCAAGCGGTTCATGTTCGACTACATCCCCGACGTCTTCAAGGACAAGTACGCCGAGACCGAGGAGGAGGGCGACCGCTGGTACGACGACCCGGACCACAACCGGCGCCCGCCCGAGCTGCTCCCCCGCGACGAGGTCGCGCGGGCGATCAACACCGAGGTGAAGGAGGGGCGCGGCTCCCCGCACGGGGGCGTGTTCCTGGACGTGTCGACCCGGATGCCCGCGGAGGTCATCAAGCGGCGGCTGCCGTCGATGTACCACCAGTTCAAGGAGCTGGCGGACGTCGACATCACGGCCGAGGCGATGGAGGTCGGGCCCACCTGCCACTACGTGATGGGCGGGATCGCGGTCGAGTCCGACACGGCGGCGGCCCGCGGGGTGCCCGGGCTGTACGCGGCCGGTGAGGTCGCCGGCGGCATGCACGGCTCCAACCGGCTGGGCGGCAACTCCCTGTCCGACCTGCTGGTGTTCGGCCGCCGGGCGGGCCGGCACGCCGCCGAGTACGCGGCGGGACCGGCCGGGGCGCGGCCCGTCGTGGACGACGTCCAGGTCGACGCCGCCGCCGCCGAGGCCCTGCGGCCCTTCTCGGCCGAGGCGGAGATCGAGGAACCGGCGGGCGGGCCGCCGGAGAACCCCTACACCCTCCACCAGGAACTCCAGCAGACGATGAACGACCTGGTCGGCATCATCCGCCGCGAGCCGGAGATGGAGCAGGCCCTGCGGAAGCTGGCCGAGCTGCGGGTCCGGGCGCGGCGGGCCGGGGTCGAGGGGCACCGGCAGTTCAACCCGGGCTGGCACCTCGCCCTGGACCTCAGGAACATGCTGCTGGTCAGCGAGTGCGTGGCGCGGGCCGCGCTGGAGCGCACCGAGTCGCGCGGCGGTCACACGCGCGAGGACCATCCGGGCATGGACCGCGAGTGGCGCCGGATCAACCTGCTGTGCGCGCTCACCGACCCGACGGGCGGCCTGGCGGCGACGGACCCGGTCCGCGGCCAGATCACCCTCACCCGCGAGACCACCGAACCCGTCCGTGCCGACCTGCTCGCCCTGTTCGACAAGGAGGAGCTGGTCAAGTACCTCTCCGAAGAGGAGCTCTACGAATGAGCGGCTATACGGCCCACTTCAAGGTGTGGCGCGGGGACGTGAGCGGCGGCGGCCTGGAGGACTTCGAGGTCGAGGTCAACGAGGGTGAGGTGGTGCTCGACATCATCCACCGCCTCCAGGCCACCCAGGCGCCCGACCTCGCCGTGCGCTGGAACTGCAAGGCCGGCAAGTGCGGTTCCTGCTCGGCGGAGATCAACGGCCGGCCGCGGCTGCTGTGCATGACGCGCATGTCGGTCTTCGAGCGTCAGGAGACGATCACGGTGACGCCGCTGCGAGCGTTCCCGGTCGTCCGCGACCTGGTCACCGATGTCGGCCTCAACTACCAGAAGGCGAGAGAGGTCCCGGCCTTCGTCCCGCCGCCCGGACTCGCCCCGGGCGAGTACCGCATGATGCAGGAGGACGTGGACCGGTCGCAGGAGTTCCGCAAGTGCATCGAGTGCTTCCTGTGCCAGGACACCTGCCATGTGGTCCGTGACCACGAGGAGAACAAGCAGGCGTTCGCCGGGCCCCGTTACCTGATGCGGATCGCCGAGCTGGACATGCATCCGCTGGACTCGGCGGCGGAGACGGGCCTGGACCGCCGGACCACCGCCCAGGACGACCACGGCCTGGGCTACTGCAACATCACCAAGTGCTGCACGGAGGTCTGCCCCGAGGGCATCAAGATCACGGACAATGCGCTGATCCCCCTGAAGGAACGGGCGGTCGACCGCAAGTACGACCCGCTGGTGTGGCTGGGTTCGAAGATCAGGAGGCGTTCCTCGGCGGGCTGATCATTCGCCGACCCAGTCCTCCTTGTACGCGCGCCAGTCCGCCTCGGTCGCCGCGAAGTCGATGTACAGCGCGACACCGAAGTTGGCCCGGTCCGCGTCCGTGCGGGACAGACCGAGGCGGACGCCCCGGACGGCGGCGGGCACGGTCTCGGCATGGCCCCAGTGGTCGAAGTTGCTCTCCCAGTAGAAGGGCAGGCCCATCAGCAGGTCGGTGGAGGGCGGGGTGACCTCCAGGGCGAGGGAGGTCTGCTGGGCGACGTAGCCGCCGTAGGTGCTCTCCAGAGGCTGGGCGGTGTCGTACGACATCACGGCGATCTGGTCGACGCGGCGGGCGACCTGGCCGAAGAACTCCTGCGACCACCACTTGGGGTGTTCGGTGAAGAAGCCGAACACGGTGTGGAGGGCCGGGAGCGGGTCGATCTGGTGGGCGGCGACGGACAGTCGCGCGTCACGGGAGCGCGTCTCGCGGCGCAGGGCGTCGAGGAGGGCGAGGTAGTCGCGGTCGCCGGACGGCATGGGCTCCAGGTCGAGGTGGATGCCCTCGTAGCCGGTGTCCAGGACCTGGCGGGCGGAGCGGACGACGGCGGCGCGGGTGTCCGCGTCGGCCAGACGCATGCCGTCGGGGCCCTCGGTGGCCAGGACGTCACCGAGGAAGGCCTGGACGCGGACGCCGGGCAGTTTCTCGTGCACGGCGTCGATGAACCAGCGGGCCCTCGGATAGAGCGACTCGGGAAGCGTGCCGTCGTGTTCCAGCGGGCCCGAGTGGACGTACAGGTCGCGGATGCCGGTGCCTTGGAGGCGGCGGGCGAGGGCGGTGACGTCGGCGTCCTTCTTACGGCCGTCGACCCAGGCGTGGCCCAGCCAGAGGGCGTCGCGGTCGCGGGTGCGGGTGCCGTCGGCCGGGTCCCCCATGTAGTTGACGCGCAGGGCGGTCAGGACGGACAGGAGCGGGAGCAGCAGGAGCAGGGGGAGGGCGACGGCCGTGCGTCTGACCCACCGCCGGCGTCTCGTGCCGCCGTCCCGGCGGGGCGGGGGATCCGCCTGGGGTGGTGGGGAGTTCTCGTCATCGCCGGCTTCCGTGCGCTCCATGCCGTCTCCCCTCGGTGGTGTGGTCGATGTTGCCGGGGAGGACGATCAGCACGGACGTTCGGTTGCGATCAGTCGAGGTTTCCGGCCAGGTGCCGTACGCGCGGATGCTCCTGCGTGGGCCAGGGCGGCGGGGACGGCGGCAGGCCGGTGGTGTCGGCGGCCTGGTGGCGACTTCGGCGGCAGGCCGGTGGTGTCGGCAGCCTGGTGGCGGAGAGCGAGGTGGGTCGGACCGTCGCGGGCGAAGGTCGTGGAGGCCTACCGGCGCGGGAGGGATCGGCCGCCTCGACGGCGAACGACGACGTCCACCGGCGCAGGACCTCGACCCCGCGCAACGCGGTCGGCCCGGCCGCGTCGCGGGGCCCCGGGGGCACAGGGACGAGGGCGCAGACCGTCGCTTCGCCTCGGCCGGGAGCCCGGGTCGTGGGGACGGGGACGGGACGATCGGACGGTGGCGGTCGGCCCGCTGTCAGAACAGGCTCAGCAGTGCCTCCGCCGGGTCCGTCAGCCTCGTGTCCCCTCCGGGGAGGGGCAGTTCGAACCACACCGTCTTCCCCCGGGGCGTGCGGCGGGAGCCCCACGCCGCGCTGAGGAGGCCGACGAGCTGGAGGCCTCGGCCGCCCTCGTCGGTGTCGCGGGCGCGGCGGCGGCGTGGCTGGACCAGGCCGGAGTCCCAGACCTCGCAGACCAGAGTGCGGTCGAGCAGAAGGCGCAGGCGGATCTCGCCCTCGCCGTAGCGCAGGGCGTTGGTGACCAGCTCGCTGACCAGCAGCTCCGTGGTGTCGACCAGGGGCTCCATGCCCCAGGCGAGCAGCTGGGCACGCGCGTACTCGCGGGCCCGGCCCACGCTGCGCGGCTCGCGCGGCAGGGTCCAGTCGCCCACGGAATCCGTGGGCAGCCCCTGTACACGTGCCATCAACAGCGCGATGTCGTCCTCGCCGTGATGGGTGTCGAGGGTGTTGAGGACGTGGTCGCAGACGTCCTCCAGGGGCTGGGTCGGGTCGGAGAGCGCGCTGACGAAGGCTTGCAAGCCCTCGTCCAGGGGGTGATCGCGGCTTTCGACCAGTCCATCCGTGTAGAGCGCGAGCAGCGCGCCTTCGGGGAGTTCGACCTCGACCTCCTCGAAGGGCTCGCCGCCGACGCCGAGCGGCATGCCCGGCGGCACGTCGAGCATCAGCGCCGGCTCGCCCGGCTCGACGAGGACGGGCGGCAGATGGCCCGCGTTGGCGAAGGTGCAGCGCCGGGTGACGGAGTCGTAGACGGCGTAGACGCAGGTGGCGAGGTACACCTCCGAGAGGTCCGCCTCCCGGGGGCGGCGAGCCGCCCGGGTCGCCTGCTGCACGCCGCCGGGGGCGCCGAGGCCGCGGGCGATCTCGTCCAACTGGGAGAGCACCTCGGCCGGTTCGAGGTCGAGCTGGGCCAGGGTGCGGACGGCCGTGCGGAGTTCGCCCATGGCGACGGCGGCGCGCAGGCCGCGGCCCATGACGTCGCCGACGACCAGCGCGGTGCGGTGCCCGGGGAGTTCGATGACGTCGAACCAGTCCCCGCCGACCTCGCTGGGGCGGCCGGTGTTGACGTTGCCGGGCAGGTAGCGGCAGGCGATGTCGAGGCCGGAGGCCTCCGGGTCGCCGGGCGGGAGCAGGGACCGTTGCAGTATCAACGCGCGTTCGTGTTCACGCCGGTAGAGGCGGGCGTTGTCGATGCAGACCGCGGCACGGGCGGCGAGTTCGACGGCCAGGTCCCGGTCTCGGTCGCCGAACGGCTCGCTGCCCTTCGTGCGGGCGAACTGCACGAGTCCCACGACGGTGTCGTGGGCGACCATCGGCACGGCGAGCGTGGACTGCACGAGCCCGCCGTCCTCGCCCGGGACGGTCTGGGGTCGGGCCGTGCGCAGGGCGTCCGCGCAGGGCGAGTTGAACGGGTAGTGGTGGACGGCACCGACCGCGACGGGTACGCCGGTGCCGGCGAAGGGCGCGTCGGACACGGCGCTGGCGAAGGCCACGCGGCGCAGTTCGCCACTGCCGTCTGCGAGCCCGGGCGGGGTCTCGTCGCCGACCAGCAGGCCCTGGTAGAGGTCGACGGTGGCCAGGTCGCAGAAGCCGGGGACGACGACGTCGAGGAGCTGGCGGGCGGTGGTCTCCAGGTCGAGGGAGTTGCCGATGCGGGCGCCCGCCTCGTTCAGCAGGGCGAGATTGCGCCGCGCGGCGGCTGCCTCGCGGGCCGCGGCGCGCCGGGCGGTGATGTCGGTGCCGAGCCAGGCGATGCCGATGGGGCGGCCCGAACCGCTGTGCACGCGGTAGAGGTTGACGGACCAGTGACGGCGCTCGTCGGAGCCCGGCACGAAGCCGGTGATGTGCATGTCCGTGATGGAGTTGCCGCTCTCCAGCACGCGGCGCAGGGTCGCGGCGACCCGCTCGGCCTCGCCGCGCTGGAGGTAGTCGTGGACGCCCTTGCCGCGGTGGTCGTCGGGCGTGCCGCCGAAGATGGACGCGAACCGCTGGTTGGCGCGGCGGACCCGCAGGTCGGAGTCGATCAGCAGGAAACCGAACGGGGATTGACTGAAAATGGCCTGCGAGGCGGCGAGGTCGGTCTCGATGCTGCGCAGGGTGCGCACGTCGACGACGATGCAGACGGCCGCCTTGTCGCCCTCCTGGGTGCGCGTCGGCATGACGTACACCTCGGCGAGCCCTTCGTTGCCGCACTCCCCCTCGACGCCCTTCGGCATCCGGAAGGGCACCACGCCGGTCCACTCGCGTCCGTCGAGGATCTCGGCCATCTTGCGCATGCCGCGCTCGCGGTGGCGCGGGTCGATGAACGCCTCGATGGGGTCCATGCCGACGGCCTTGTCGGCGGAGATGCCGAAGAGGTGCTCCGCGCGCAGGCTCCACTGCTCGACCAGCCCGTCGGGGCCGATGGAGAAGGACGCGACCTTGATGTAGTCGTAGATGGATCCGGGGGGACTGCTCTGCCACATGGCGTCCCCGGAGCGCACCCCGTCGGCGGCGAGCGCACCTCCCACCGCGGAGGCCAGGCCGTCGACGGCCCTCGCCCTCGCGCCCGCCGACGGGTCCTCGGACTCCGTGGCCTTCGCTGGTATCTCGCTCACGCGAACCGTCCCCTCCAGCTCACCGCGCCCGGCACCGGTCACCGGGGGCGGCTGCCCGCAGTATCCAGCACTACGGTGCCGCACAACACGGTGTTCACGATCACAGCACGGTCCCGATGGTTTTCGGTCCGGACCGTGACAACACTTCCAGTCTTCTAACCAGGGGACACGTCGTCGAATCCCGTCGGCCGGCAACCGCCACTGGCCTGAACCAATCGCTCTACAGCGGTAAGACGTACGTACACCGGATTTTCACTCCGGCAACGCGAGTTCGAACCACACCGTCTTGCCCGTGGCACCCGGCCGGGTGCCCCAGCGGCGGGAGGAGGAGGCCACCAGGTGCAGTCCGCGGCCGTTCTCGTCCTCGGGGCGGGCGGCGCGCTCACGGGGCGGGTCCGGCAGCGGATCGGAGACCTCGACCAGGAGGACGGCGCCGAGGCCCACGGGGCGGACCAGGCGGACTCCGATGGGGCCGGTGGCGTGCCGCAGGGCGTTGGTGACCAGTTCGCTGACCAGGAGCGCCGCGAGGTCCGCGAGGCTGTCCAGGCCCCAGGCGCGCAGTTGGCCCCGGACGGCCTGCCGGGCGGTGCGCACGGCGCCCGGCTCGGCGGGAAAGGTCCACCCGGCGCAGTCACCTTCGGTGTCGATCACGCCGATCACTTCCCAGGCAGGAGCCCCACCCATGTCTGGTTTCATGGGGTTAATGGGCACATACCCGATATCCGGGGCGGAGTACCGCGCGGGGCGGCGCACTGTGGCACAAAAGGCGTAGGGAGCGCCCGTACAGCACTGCGTGAGGCCGCGCGCCCCTGACCGGCTTCAGGCGCCGGGCTCTTGCGGGCTGCCGGAGACAGGGTGGCCGGCTACGAGGCCGTCCGCCGTTCCCAGGTGCGCGAGGGTCTGCCGTACGGCGGGGACGTCCTGGTCGAGCCAGTCCACGTCCCAGATCTCGTGGGTGTCGAGCCAGCGCAGCTCGTCGTGGTCCTCCAGGGGCGCGGGAGCGGCGGAGCCGGGCCGCAGCCTGGCGGTCCACACCTTCAGGACGTAGGGGGGCCTCAGGGGCCACTCGCCCGGGACGCGCCCGCCCACCTCGGCGTCGACGCCGAGTTCCTCGCGCAGCTCCCGCACGAGCGCGGCGTCGGCCGTCTCCCCGGGCTCGACCTTGCCGCCGGGCAGCTCCCAGCGCCCGGCCAGCTCGGCGGGGGCGCTGCGCCGGGCGGCCAGCAGCCGCCCGTCCTCGACCAGCGCGGCAGCTACGACGATCCGCTCACTCATGCGGGGAGCCTACGGGAGCCCCGCCGATCGCCGGGGCCTTCCCCTGGGCGGCCCGGGGCGGCAGTCAGTCGTGCACCGCGGCCGATCCGTTCTGACCGAGCCGCTCGACCCAGTACAGCTGCTTGTGGCCACGACCGTCGAGGCTGTCCGCGATCTTCTGGGCCTCGGCCCGGGTCGCGTACCGGCCCACTCGGTAGCGGTTGCCGTTGTCGTCCTCCCGTATCACGAGCCAGGGCAGAGTGACCGTGCTGTCGTTCATCGCGCCCCTCCTCTTCCCGTCCGCGGCCTGTGCCGTGCCCCACCCGCTAAGGAAACCGCAATGCGCATATGCCCGAGCCTACGCCTTACCTTTACGCAGCGAATACGGCTTTTCACAAAGAGGTACGCAACCAGCCAGAACGCAGGGGGCGCACGCTCATGAACGCGCCGTCCTTGCACCTCCGCGCAACCAGCCGCACGCATGCCGCCTGCACGCGCCTCGACCTGCGTGGACGACAGCCGTCCGCGAGACGCGCACGGCCCCGGCCCGTGCCGGGCCGCGCGGTGAAAGTGTGAGCGGGGCGCGCGGGGAGCGCGCCCCGGGGCGGATGTGAGCGTTCGCTACTTGACCGGAAGGTGGTAGGCGACTCGGTACCGGTCGGCCGGGATGACCACGTCGGCCGTCTCGACCGGGCGGCCGGAGGCGTAGAACGTGCGCTGGACGACCAGGACCACATGCCCCGGGACGCCGCCCAGGACGAGCAGTTCCTCGGCGAGGCCGGGGCGGGCGCCGACCTCCTCCGTGACGTTGTCCACGATCACGTCGATGGCGCGCATGCGCTCGACGACGCCCATGCCGCCGACCGGCCCCTCCTCCGGCAGCATCACGGGCGTCCGGCCCGTCACGGCGAGGGGCTCCCATGACGTGGAGAGCATCATCGCCTCACCGCCCTCGCGGTAGAGGTACCGCGTGCACATGACCCGCTCACCCGGCTCGACGCCCAGCCGCTCGGCGACCGCGACGCTCGCCTCGGACTGCTCGCTGCTGGACTCCCAGGTGCCGCGGCCCTCGCCGTCGGCCTGCTCCTGACGGAACGGGGTGGCCCCGCCCGTCGGGCGGTAGCCGGAGCGGGAGATGCGCCGGGGCACGGGCCGCTCGCGCACATACGTCCCCGAGCCGGAGCGGCCCTCGACCAGGCCTTCCGCCATGAGCACCTTGCGGGCCTCCAGCGCGACGGTGTCCGAGACCCCGTACTCCTGGCGGATTCTGGCCTGGGAGGGCAGGCGGGTGTGCGGTGGCAGCTGACCATCGACGATCTTCTGGCGGAGATCACCCGCGACGCGCAGGTACGCCGGCTGCTCACCGAATGTCACTGGCCGCTCCCATCAGGTTGTACAGACAGCAACAGCGTGGCAACCGTGGGTTGTGCGGTGCAAGCAAAGGCCAGAGAATCACTCGATGTGATGACATGGTGGCCCTGAGGGCTTTACGCAGGCGGTTTCTCCCCGCTATGGCCGCCGTCACACCTGCGATTCGGAGTCCCGGCTCTCGTCCTCCCCTCGGGCCGGCGGGGTCGCCACCAGCCCGAGGGCCTTGCGCGCCGTGACGGTCGCCGGGCCGTCCACGAGCCCGTACGCCTTGTCGTAGTGCGTGTAGTACGTGTCGGCGTCACCGGCGGTGCTCGCCTTCCGCCATTCCTCCCGGGCGTCCTCCAGGTCCTCCACCAGGCCGGCGACGGGCTTGCGGGCATCGGCCCGCCAGGCGTGCCCGCGCAGGGCCTCGATCTGCTCGCCGAGCACGCCGTGGACGCGGGTGGCCCAGGCCCGGTGGGCGGGGAGGTCGTCGTCGGGGGTCTTCTCGGGCTCCTCGTAGAGCGCCGCGTCGAGGGCGTTGGCCGTGGACAGGAAGGCGACCTGGTCGGTGTCGAGCGTGGTGGGATCGCCGCGCAGGGAGCCGGTCAGTTTGAGCCCGGCCTCGGTGTTGCCGAAGAGGCAGGTGATCGCGCGGTCGCCGAACCGCCAGCTCTCCCGGGACGGCAGCAGGTAGTACACCTCGACATCGGCCGGCATGGCCCAGGTGTCCATCGCGTACCGGTCCTGGAGGGCGTAGCACTTCTCGTCAGCGATGCCGGTGATCCTCGCGTCGCCCGGGAAGGCGCCGCCCGGCAGCGTGACGACCGCGAACACCTCGCCGTCGTGCCGGGCCCCGCACGGCACCCGGTCGACGTCGTAGGTGTCGCCCTCCAGCCCTCCGGGCGCGTCGAAGCAGTCGCCCTTGGCCAGCGAGAGGCTCTCGTTGCCCCGCGCACCGTCCTTGACGCCCTCCCAGACCTCGGACACGGCTCCCGTGGACAGCACGACCGCCCACAGCACGATCCCGGCGAACGACAGCACCGACCCGGCGATCGCCATGCCCCGCCCGCTCTGCCCGGACCGCCGGATCTGCCGCAGGGCGATCAGCCCCAGCACGAGCCCGGCGGCGGGCAGGAAGCAGAGCACGCCGAGCACGAGGGCGGCGACGGCCAGGGCGTTGACGGAGACCGGGGTGCCGTACGGACGCCCGGCGGGGCCGTACGGGCCGTCTGGCTGTGGCCGGCCGGCCGGGGGCGGGCCGTACGGGTCCGGGGGCCGCTGGTTCCCGGGGGGCGGGGGTATCGACACGGGTACGGTGCTCCTGGCTGAGGCGGTGGACGGGTCCGTCGTACGGCTGGGCGCATCGTAGGGGGCGGGGGACGGGGCGGAATGCGGTCGATGCACACGGCGGTACGGGCGGCGAACCGGTTGACGGCCCGCTGGGCCTCGGAGGTCCGCGCGGGCACGGTGTTCTCGGCGGCGGGGGTCTGGCCGCTGCCGGCGCTCCTCGCGGACGGGCGGCGGGCGCGGCCCGCGAGGAGCTGGAGGAGGCGCTGGGCCTGCCGGCCCGTCAGGCGGGTGCGGCGGCGCGGGAGTTCCTGGCGGTGCTGACCGGGATCGACGGCCTGTCGTCCGCCCGAGACCCCGGGCGCCGCACCCTTTCCCGGCGTGAGCCGCACGCCGCTCGTCCCGGGCTGCGCGCGGCAGACCATGACGGCCACGTTCGGCGCCGAGGGCTTCAGGGCGGCGGCGGCGACGACGTTCGCCGCGGTCTACCAGGGCCGGTCGCCGGAGGAGCCGCCGTACGGGACGACCCGGGTGATGGCCTGTTTCGACCGCCCCCTTCGGGTTCCTGACGGTCCACCGTGAGAGCGGGCTGCTCCTCGCGGCCGGATGGGTCGACGACCCCACGCCGTTTCCGGAGGACGAAGCCTCCTAGGGCTGACGCGTGCCCGTCCACCCCACCGGGAAGACCGCCTTCACCGTGAAGCCGCCGTCGGGCGTGGGGGCCGCGTGGAAGTCGCCGCCCAGCAGGTGGGCCCGTTCGCGCAGGCCCACCAGGCCGTGGCCGCCGCCGGGGAGGTCCGGCCGGGCGGGGAGGCGGCCGGGGGCGGTGTTGTGCACCTCGACGTGCAGGCCGGCCGCGCAGCGCACCCGTACCCGCGTCCGCGCACCCGGGGCGTGCTTGCGGATGTTGGTCAACGCCTCCTGCACCGTGCGGTACGCGGCGCGTTCGACCGGCTCGGGCACCGGAACCGGGGGGATCGACACGTCCAGGTCCACCGTGAGGCCGCTGTCGCGGACCAGGTCCGTGAGGTCGGCCAGACCGGCCCCCGGGGCGCCCTGCGCGTCGGGGTCTCCCGTCGTACGCAACACCCCCACGAGGTGGCGCAGTTCGGCGAGGGTCTGGGCCGACAGTTCGTGGATCGTGCGGGCCGTCGTCCGCACGTCCGTGTCGCCGGGCCGGCCCACCTGCAGCGCACCGGCCTGGAGGCTGATCAGGCTCACCTTGTGGGCGACGACGTCGTGCATCTCCCGGGCCAGCCGGTTGCGTTCGGTGGCCAGCACCCGTTCGGTCAGGACCTGGTTCTCCCAGGCCCGCCGCTCCGTCGCCACCCGCAGGCGCTCCTGCCGCGACCGGACCGACCGGCCGAGGACGACGACGCCCGCCGCCACCCCGCAGCAGTCCAGGGCCAGCAGCGCGGTCTCCCGGTCGAGGGCGAGGGAGGAGACGCCGGCCGCCGGGTGGGGCAGGAACCACGCCACCGCGACCGCCGCCGCGCCCGACACACCGACGAGGGCATGCCCGCGCCGGACGGCGACGCAGTAGAGCGCGATCAGCGGGGCGAAGGCGATGTGCCCGAGGTACAGCCCCGGCAGGCCGGCGAGGACGGCCGCCTCGGGGGCCCGGTGCCGCAGCAGCAGCGCGCCGGCGGCGACCAGCGCCAGCCACGTCCCGTGCCCGGAGGTGAGGCCGTTGACCACCAGTCCGTCGACGAGGGCGACCACGACCGGAAGCGCCCCGGAGGCGATCCGCCGCACGACACCGGGGGCCTGCGGCCCGCCGTAGCCTTCCGCGGCTGAAGGCGCCCCGGACGCCGACACCCCGCTCATCGCCGCCCCGGTCCCGTGTCGACCAGGTTCGCCCGGTCCGCGACCACCGCCGCCTGCACCCGGTTGAGCCCGCCCAGCTTCGCCAGCACGGCGCTCACATGGTCCTTGACCGTGCCGTGCGCCAGGTGCAGCCGGCCCGCGATGGCCCGGTTGCTGAGCCCGGCTCCCACCAGGGCGAGCACCTGCCGCTCCCGGTCGGTGAGCGCCCGCACCCGCCGTACGGCGTCCTCGTCACGGCCGGAGAGCAGGTAGCCGTCGATCACCTGGCCCACCGCCTCGGGCGCCAGCACCCGGCGTCCGGCGGCCAGCGCCCGTACGGCGTCGATCAGTTGCTCCGGCGCGGTGTTCTTCATCAGGAACCCGGCCGCTCCCCGGCGCAGCGCCTCGTCCACGTGTTCACGGGCGTCGAAGGTGGTCAGCATCGCCACCGCGGGGGGCTGCGGGAGTGCGGCGACCTGCCGCAGCACGGTCGGCCCGTCCACGACCGGCATCCGGATGTCGAGCAGCAGGACGTCCACCCGCCCGTCCCGCACGGCCTCCACCGCGCCCACCCCGGCGCAGTCGGCGACGACGGTGATGTCCGGCGCCGAACCGAGGATCACACGCAGTCCGGTGCGTACCAGTGGCTCGTCGTCCACCACCGCGACTCGTATCACTTCCGCCCCCCGCCCAGCGCGATCACCGTTCGTTACGACGTCCCTCCCCCTCGCGGCGTTGCACCGGCGCCGTGTGCCACCTGCCACACGGCGGCCCGGACCCCGCCGGTCGGCGGGGTCGGTTCCCGCCCTCGGACGGATGCCGCCGGCCGGGGCCGCGCTGCCACGATCCATCGGGACGACGATCACCACGGGCCCGTCGAACGGGCCGTCAGCACAACGCGAGGACGCACATGCACCACACCCAGGACCGCTCCGCCCGGCGCCCACGCACCCACGCCCGCATCCTGGTGGCGTGCTGCACCGCCGGAGCGGTGCTGCTGACCGCCGCGGGCGCGCACGCCGGGACCGGCGACGCCGGCTCCCGCGCGTCTCTGGCCGTCCAGGCGGCCGAGACGGTCGAGCGCGTCACCGGGACGTCCGACCTCGTTCCCGGCACGCCCGTCGCCGGTGGAGCCACCCGCGCGGAGGTGGGCGACGAGACGTCCGCCGCCCGCATCACGGCGCCGGCCACCGCCGACGGCGCCGTGGAGCTCGCCTACGGCTCCGACGTGCTGCGCCTGACCCTGCCCGGCAGCGCCGACGCGCAGGCCACGACCAGCGCCAACGGCACGGTCGTCTACCCGGGCGCGGGCGAGGACGTCGACCTGGCCGTGCAGCCCAACCGGGACGGGGTGCGCGCCCTGATCACGCTCAAGGACGCGGACGCCGCGACCGAGTTCCGGTTCCCGCTCGGCCTGCCGGCGGACGCGGCCACCGAGACCCTTGAGGACGGTTCCGTCCTGGTCACCCGCGGTGAGGAGTACCTCGGCACGTTCGACGCGCCCTGGGCGAAGGACGCGCGCGGCGAGGCCGTGCCCACCGAGTACCGCGTCGAGGGCGGCGCCCTCGTGCAGACCGTGCGGCCGGGGCCGGGCACGGCCTTCCCGGTGGTGGCGGACCCGGCGTGGTTCATCCCGATCGCGATCGTCGCCGGGCGGCTGCTGCTCTCCCAGGGCGTCAAGAGCATCTCCAAGCACGCGGCCCAGCGCATGGCGCAGCGCGGCATCAGCCAGGAGATGGTCGCGCGTACGGTGAAGACCGGCAAGAAGACCAAGGGCAAGTCGCCGGGCACGTGGAAGTACACCACCGGCAAGATCTGGGTCGTGATCAACAAGGCCGGCAACGTCGTGTCCGTCGGCCGCAACTGAGCCCGTTCCCGAGAGGCGAAGCATGCACATCGAGTACGACCGCGAGAACGACACCGCGTATGTCTCTCTCGTCGCACACATCGCGGACGGCGCCGCCGTCCGGCAGATCCCCGTCGACGGGGTCGGGGCGGACGCCGAGGTGTTCCTCGACGTGGACGCGTCGGGGCGGCTGCTCGGCATCGAGGTGATCGGTGCGGGTGGGGCTCTGCCGGTGGAGGTACTGGAGCAGGCCTCCACGGGCTGAGGGGGCGCGGGGCGCCAGGCCGGTACCCCGGCCCGGCGCCCCCGATCGGCCGGCGGAGCAGGGGGTGGAGCGGTCCCGGCGCGATTGACAGGTCGTCACAAAGGTCCTGCCGGTCCGTGCAGGGCCCTTGTGCAATTCCTGTGGAGGCCTCAATCTTTCGCTGACGCACAGGAGTAGCCGCTGGCTTGACATGGTCATGACCCACTGGCCTCATCGGCGGCGACCGACGGGCGTGCACCACACCCCACAGCGCACCACCGATGAGGAGGACCCCTCAGATGGCAGTGATGCGTACTCCCCACCGCTCCACCCGGCGAAGACTGGCCGCGCTCGGCGCGACGGCCACCGCGGCGCTCGTCGCGAGCCTCGTCTCCGCCCTCCCCGCCGGCGCGGCCCCGGTCGCGGCCGAAGGACGCGTGCAGTACGAGGGCGCCGCGAACACCGTCGCCGACAGCTACATCGTCACCCTGAAGACCGAGAAGGCCGGTTCCGCCGAGGGCCGCGCGCTCGCGCACAAGTACGGCGCCGACATCGAGCGGACGTACACCAAGGCCCTGAACGGCTACGAGGTCGAGGCCTCCGCGTCCGAGGCGAAACGTCTCGCCGCCGACCCGGCCGTCGCCTCGGTCGTGCAGAACCGGACGTTCTCCATCACCGGGACGCAGCCCAGCCCGCCGTCCTGGGGCCTGGACCGCATCGACCAGAAGAGCCTGCCGCTGAACAGCTCGTACACCTACCCGGACTCGGCCGGCGAGGGCGTCACCGCGTACGTCATCGACACCGGCGTCCGCATCACCCACGGCGACTTCGGCGGCCGCGCCTCCTACGGCTACGACGCCGTCGACAACGACAACACCGCCCAGGACGGCCACGGCCACGGCACGCACGTCGCCGGCACGGTCGCCGGAAGCGCCTACGGCGTCGCCAAGAAGGCCAAGGTCGTCGGTGTACGGGTGCTGAACAACTCCGGGCAGGGCACCACCGCCCAGGTCGTCGCCGGCATCGACTGGGTCGCCCGGAACGCGGTCAAGCCCGCCGTCGCCAACATGTCCCTCGGCGGCCCCGGCGACACCGCCATCGACACGGCCGTCCGCAACGCCATCACCTCCGGCGTCACCTTCGTGGTCGCGGCCGGCAACGAGTCCACCAACGCCTCCACCCGGTCCCCCGCACGGGTCACCGAGGCCGTCACGGTCGGTGCCACGACGTCGAGCGACGCCAAGGCGAGCTACTCCAACTACGGCACCGTCCTGGACCTGTTCGCGCCCGGCTCGTCCATCACCTCGGCCTGGAGAACGAGCGACTCGGCGACCAACACCATCTCCGGCACGTCGATGGCCAGCCCGCACGTCGCCGGCGCCGCCGCCCTGCACCTGGCCGCCAACCCCACGGCCACGCCCGCGCAGGTCTCCGCCGCGCTGACGTCCGCCGCCACCACCGGCGTCGTCACCAGCCCCGGCACCGGTTCACCCAACCGGCTCCTGTACGTCGGCGGCGGTACGACCACCCCGCCCGGCCCGCGCTTCGAGAACACCGCCGACCAGGCCATCGCCGACAACGCCACCGCCGAGTCCTCGGTGACGGTCTCCGGCGTCTCCGGCAACGCCCCCTCGGCCCTGGCCGTCGAGGTGCACATCGTCCACACCTACATCGGTGACCTCCAGGTCCAGCTGATCGCCCCCGACGGCACGGCGTACACGCTGAAGTCGTACGGCACCGGCGGCAGCGCGGACAACATCGACACCACGTACACCGTGAACGCCTCCTCGGAGGCCGCGAACGGCACGTGGAAGCTGCGCGTGAGCGACAACGCCCGTTACGACACCGGGCGGATCGACGCCTGGGCGCTCCAGTTCTGACCTCAGCGACCTCAGTGAGCTGAGTGAGCTGAGCGCAGGGGCCGGGCTCGTGCGAGTCCGGCCCCGACCCGTTCGTGACGAACCCTCAGCCGGGGTCCCGGCGCAGCAGGGCCAGTTCCGCGTTCATCTCGGCGAGGAACCGGACGACCACCTCCAGTTCCTCGGGGGCGAAACGGCCCCGGGCCGCGTCGGTGCTCCGCGCCAGGGGGCGGAAGTAGTCCCGGGCCAGGCCCCTGGCCGCGTCGGCGTAGTGCAGGTGCACCACCCGGCGGTCGCCGGCGTCCCGGACGCGGCGGATGTGCCCGGCCCGCTCCAGCCGGTCGAGGCACGCGGTCACCGCGCCGGACGTGAGGTTGAGCTGTCCCCGCAGCCGGCCCGGCGTCATGGGCTCACCCCCGGCCTCCGGGTCGGAGTCGGCGTCGAGGATCGCGATGAGGGCCTGCATGTCGGTGAGGTGCAGCCCCTGCGCCCGGGCGAACTCCTGGGCGATGCGGTTGAACTCGCTGTTCATCCGGCGCAACAGGACGGCGAAGGCCTGCAACCCGGTGGGGTCGTCCGCCGGAAGAGATGCCATGGATGCACCGGAGCCGCTCATCCCCCCACCCTAGTATCTCTCAACCATTGAGATACTTTATGAGTGAGTTACTTTGTCCACGACTCACCTCCTACGGCTTGGGATGCGCATGAGAACCGCACAGCGACGGGCCCGGTGGCTCGTACCGCTCGTCCTGCTCCTCGTCTGGCTGGGCGTGGGCGGAACGCTCGGCCCCTACGCGGGCAAGCTCGGCGAGGTGGCCACCAACGACCAGGCCGCCTTCCTGCCCCGTAGCGCCGAGTCCACCCGCGTCCTCGACGCCCGGAAGGCGTTCGACCGGTCCGAGACCGTGCCGGCCATCGTGGTCTGGACGGCGGACGGGGAACGGTTCACCGAGGACCGGCGGGCCGAGGCCACCCGGGCCGTCGGCGCGCTCGCCGGGAAGCCCGGCGTCGTCGGCCGCCCCTCGCCCGCCCTGCTCTCCGACGACCGTCAGGCGATGCAGGCCGTCGTCCAGCTGGAACCCGACCTCGGCGAGGAACTGCCCACCACCCTCGACGCGGTGCGCGAGGCGGCCCGGGCCGTGCCGGGCACCACGGCGCAGATCGCCGGACCGGCCGCCAGTCAGGCGGATCTGTCGGACGCGTTCGCGGGCATCGACGGACTGCTGCTGGGCGTGGCCCTCGGCGCCGTCCTGCTGATCCTGCTGCTGGTCTACCGCAGTGTCCTGCTGCCGTTCCTGATCATCCTGGGCTCGGTGTTCGCCCTGGGCCTGGCCTGCGCCGTGGTCTACGCGCTGGCGGAACGGGACGTGGTCCGGGTCGACGGGCAGGTGCAGGGCATCCTGTCGATCCTGGTGATCGGCGCCGCCACCGACTACGCCCTGCTGCTCGCCGCGCGCTTCCGCGAGGAACTCGCCCTGCGCCGAGACCGTTTCGGGGCCGCGACGGCCGCCGTACGCCGGTCGTTCGGGGCGATCACCGCCAGCGCGGCCACCGTGGCGCTCGGGCTGCTGGCCCTGCTCGCCAGTGACCTCACCAACAACCGTGCCCTGGGGCCGGTCGGCGCCATCGGCATCGGCTGCGCCGTGCTCACCACGCTCACCTTCCTGCCGGCCGCGCTGGCCCTGCTGGGCCGCACCGCCTACTGGCCGTCCCGGCCCAAACCCCCCGAGGAGCCCGGGGAGGGAACCGGCGTGTGGCGGCGGGTCGCCGGGGCGGTCAACGGCCGGCCGCGGCGGACCTGGGTGGTGACGGCGCTCGTGCTGGCCGTGTTCGCGGCCTTCTCGCCCTCCCTGTCCGCCAAGGGCATGCCGCTGGACGAGATCTTCGTGAACGACGCGCCCTCGGTGTCCGCGCAGGAGACGCTCGGCGCGCACTTTCCCGGCGGGTCCGGCAACCCCGCCGTCATCATCGCCGACGCGGACCGGACCGCCGAGGTGACGGCCGCCGCGCGGAGCACCGAGGGCGTGGCCTTCGCCGGTGCCGTCGGCGCCTCCGGACGGCCCGGGGCGGGCGAACCGCTCGTCGTCGACGGGCGGGTGCGCATCGACGCCACCCTGGCGGCGAGCGCGGACAGCGACGCGGCCAAGGAGACCGTCGCGCGGCTGCGCGCCGCGGTGCACGCGATCCCCGAGGCCGACGCGCTGGTCGGCGGGTACACCGCCCAGCAGTACGACACCCAGCGGACCGCCGCCCGGGACCGGACGGTCATCGTGCCGATCGTGCTCGCCGTCATCCTGCTGATCCTGATGCTGCTGCTGCGTTCCCTGCTCGTGCCGGTGCTGCTGGTGGCGACCGTGGGGCTCAACTTCCTGGCGACCCTCGGCGTGTCGGCGCTGGTCTTCGAGCACCTGCTCGGGTTCAGCGGCACGGACGCGTCGGTGCCGCTGTACGGCTTCGTGTTCCTGGTGGCGCTCGGCGTCGACTACAACATCTTCCTCATGTCGCGCGTCCGGGAGGAGGCGCTCGCGCACGGCAACCGGCAGGGGGTACTGCGCGGGCTGACCACCACCGGCGGGGTGATCACCTCGGCCGGTGTGGTGCTCGCCGCGACGTTCGCGGCGCTGATGGTGATCCCCCTGGCGTTCCTCGTGCAGATCGCGTTCATCGTCGCCTTCGGGGTGCTGCTCGACACGCTCGTGGTGCGCTCGCTGCTGGTGCCCGCGCTGATGATCGACATCGGGCCGCGGGCGTGGTGGCCGAGCGCCCTGGCCCGAAGGACGCCGCGAGGGCCGGACGGCGGTACCCCCTCCGGCTGAACCGACGCCGGCGCCCGTGTCGCGCATCCGCCGCGGGCGCCGGGCGGGAAGTGTTCGCGTCAGGGCCGGCCGTGAACCGACAGCACGGCGACGGCGACGGCGGACGGAGGCACGACCATGACGACGGACGGGCAGCGGCTGCACTGCCTGGTCACCGGGGCGTCCGGCTACATCGGCGGGCGACTGGTGCCGGAACTGCTGCAGGAAGGCCACCGCGTCCGGTGTCTCGCCCGCTCCCCCGCCAAGCTCCGCGACCACCCCTGGGCGGCGCACGCCGAGACCGTCCAGGGGGACGTCACCGACCCGGAGTCGCTCGCGTCCGCGATGCGCGGCATCGACGTCGCCTACTACCTGGTGCACGCCCTCGGCTCCGGCTCCCGCTTCGAGGACACCGACCGCGCCGCCGCCCGGACCTTCGCCGAGCAGGCCCGGGCCGCCGGGGTGCGGCGGATCGTCTACCTGGGCGGGCTCACGCCACGCGGCGTCCCCGAGGACTCGCTCTCCCCGCATCTTCGGTCCCGGGCCGAGGTGGGGCAGATCTTCCTCGACTCGCCCGTGCCCGCGACGGTGCTGCGCGCCGCCGTCGTCATCGGCTCCGGCTCGGCGTCGTTCGAGATGCTGCGCTACCTCACCGAACGCCTGCCCGTCATGGTCACCCCCAGCTGGGTGCACACCCGCACCCAGCCCATCGGGGTACGGGACGTGCTGCGCTACCTCGTCGGGTCGGCCACCATGCCGGACGACGTCGACCGGGCCTTCGACATCGGCGGGCCGGACGTCCTCACCTACCGGGACATGATGCGGCGCTACGCCGCCGTCGCCGGACTGCGGCGGCGGCTCATCGTGCCGGTCCCCGTCCTCACCCCGCGGCTGTCCAGCCACTGGGTGGGACTCGTCACCCCCGTGCCCGCCTCCCTGGCCCGGCCGCTGACCGAGTCGCTGCGGCACGAGGTCGTCTGCCACGAGCACGACATCGCCCGCTATGTGCCGGACGCCCCGGGCCGGCCCCTGCCGTTCGACGAGGCGCTGGCCCTGGCCCTGCGCAGGGTGCGGGAGGCGCAGGTCACCACGCGCTGGTCCTCGGCCTCGGTGCCCGGGGCGCCCAGCGACCCGCTGCCCACCGACCCCGACTGGGCGGGCGGCAGCCTCTACCAGGACGAACGGCAACGGCCGGTCGACGCGTCCCGGGAGGCGCTGTGGAGGGTGGTCGAGGGCATCGGCGGCGACAACGGCTGGTACTCCTCCCCGCTGGCCTGGGCGGTCCGGGGCCGGCTGGACCGGTTCGCGGGCGGTGTGGGACTGCGCCGCGGACGGCGGGACACCGAGCGTCTGCGGGTCGGCGACTCGCTGGACTTCTGGCGGGTGGAGGAGATCGAACCGGGTCGTCTGCTGCGGCTGCGGGCCGAGATGCGGCTGCCCGGCCTGGCCTGGCTGGAGATGTACACCGAGACCGACGAGCAGGGCCGCACCCGCTACCGGCAACGGGCCCTGTTCCATCCGCGCGGCCTGCTGGGCCACGCCTACTGGTGGAGCGTCGCCCCGTTCCACTCCGTCGTGTTCGGCGGCATGGCCCGCAACATCGCGCGGGCCGCGTCCGAGGGCACGAGCGGACGCCGGAGCGCCGCCCGCATCCGACGGGCCCGCCGGCGGCGAAGGGTCCGGGAGCAACGAACGCAATCCGCACCACCGCACCAGGAGTGACGCCATGACCGCCGCGGTCGTCCTGTTCACCTCGGACCTGCGTCTGCACGACCATCCGCCCCTGCACGCCGCGTTGAACTCGGCGGACGAGGTGGTGCCCCTGTTCGTCCGCGACCCCGCCGTGCACGCCGCCGGCTTCGACGTGCCCAACCGCGCCGCCTTCCTCGCCGACTGCCTGGCCGACCTCGACTCGGCGCTGCGCCGGTGCGGCGGACGGCTGGTGGTGCGCACCGGGCCGGTCGCCCGGGAGGTCCGCGCGGTCGCCGCCGCCTGCGGCGCCACGGAGGTCCACATGGCCGCGGGCGTCACCGGCTACGCCCACCGACGTGAGGAGCGGCTGCGCGAGGAACTCGACGCCGCCGGTGTCGCCCTGCGGGTGCACGACACCGTGGTCACCGCCGTCGCCCCGGGGGCCGTGACACCACTCGGCTCCGACCACTTCGCCGTGTTCACCCCCTACATGCGCCGCTGGTCCAAGGAACGGCTGCGCGACCTCCTGCCCGCGCCGCGCGCCGTACGGGTCCCCGACGCCGTGCGCGGCGAGGAGCCGCCGTCCCGGACGGGCATGGCGGACCTGTCGCCGCGGCTTCCGGACGGCGGGGAGACGGCCGGGCGCGAGATGCTGGCGCGATGGACCGACACCGGTCTGTCCCGCTACGAGGAACGCCACGACGACCTGGCCGGTGACGCGACCTCGCGCCTGTCGCCGTACCTCCACTTCGGGGCGCTCTCGCCGGTGGAGGTCGTACGGCGGGCCAGGGAGAAGGGCGGCGCCGGCGCGGAGGCCTTCGTCCGTCAGCTGTGCTGGCGCGACATCCACCACCAGGTCCTCTCGGCCCGGCCCGATGCGGCCGCGCGGGACTACCGCACCCGGGGCGACCGGTGGCGCGGCGAGGACGAGGCCGCCGAGGACATCGCCGCCTGGCGGGAGGGCCGCACCGGCTACCCGGTGGTCGACGCGGGCATGCGCCAGCTGCGCCACGAGGGCTGGATGCACAACCGGGCCCGGCTGCTGGTGGCGAGCTTCCTGACCAAGACGCTGTATGTGGACTGGCGGATCGGTGCCCGGCACTTCCTCCGGTACCTGGTGGACGGCGACCTCGTCAACAACCAGCTGAACTGGCAGTGGGTCGCCGGCACCGGCACCGACACCCGTCCCCACCATGTCCTCAACCCCGTGCTCCAGGGCAAGCGCTACGACCCGGACGGCACCTACGTCCGCCGGTGGGTGCCCGAACTGGCGGACGTCGGCGGCACGGCGGTGCACGAGCCCTGGCGGCTCCCCGCGGACGAGCGGGCCCGGCTGCGCTATCCCGCGCCGCTCCTCGACCTCGGTGAGGGACTGGCCCGCTTCCGGCAGGCCCGCGGCCGCGGCTGACAGCACGACACGCGCGCATCCGAAACACCGCCCCCGGTGGAAGCACTGATGTGCGGACGACCGGAAGCGAGAAGGGGTTGTGCATGCTTGGACCGTGGCCGACGCCGGCCGGACCGGCGGAGACGAACCACGCCCCGCTCACCGCTCCCGGGGCCACGCGCGCCGTGGAGCGCGTCCTGGAGCGGGTGCTCGACACGCGACTGCGGCAGGCCCGCGAGACCGACGCGGTGTTCGCCCACGACATGGCCGACCGCGTCGCCGCGTTCGTCCGGCGGGGCGGCAAGCGGCTGCGCACGGCGTTCGTGTGGTGCGGCTGGCGGGCCGCGGGTGGCTCCGGCGACCCCGGGGCGGTCCTGCGCACGGGGGCCGCCCTCGAACTGCTCCAGGCCTGCGCGCTCATCCACGACGACGTGATGGACGGATCACCGCTGCGCCGGGGCGCGCCCGCGATGCACGTGGACTTCGCCCGGGACCACCGGACCGGCCGCGCGGGCGGGTCCGCCGACTCGTTCGGGACGTCGGCCGCCGTGCTCGCGGGCGACCTGGCACTGGCGTGGGCGGACGACCTGCTGACGGAGACGGCGCTCGCCGCACCGCACGGCGCGCGGCTGTACGACGAATGGCGGGTCATGCGCACCGAGATGGTCGCCGGTCAGTACCGCGATCTGCGCGCGCAGGCGAGCGGCTCCTCCGACGCCGAGGAGGCCCGGACCATCGCCGTGCTGAAGAGCGCCCGGTACACCGTCGCGCGGCCCCTGGCGCTCGGCGCGACCCTGGCCGGTGCGGACGCGCCCGTCCTGGACGCGCTGCGGGCGGCGGGCCGCTGCGGGGGGCTGGCCTTCCAGCTGCGCGACGACCTCATCGGTGCCTTCGGCGACCCGGAGGTGACCGGCAAACCCTCCGACGACGATCTGCGCTCCCGCAAGCTCACGCCGCTCCTCGCCGCCGCCGTCCGGCTCGCCGACGCCACCGGCGACCAGGAGGCCGCCGCCGTGCTCGCCCCGGGTGCGGGCGCCCGCCCGGAGCACGGCGTCGAGCGGATGCGGGCGGTGCTGGAACGGACGGGCGCCCGGGCCGAGATCGAGGCACGGATCGCGCGGCTGGCGGCCGCCGGCCTGCGGCACTTCGAGGCGACCGGTGCCGCACCCGTCGTGCGGCGGGAGTTCGCCGCCCTGGTCGAGCGGGCCTCGGGCGTCGCCCCGCAGCCCGCCGAGGAGCTGGTATGAGGACGGTGACGGGACCGACGGACCATGTCGTCGTGGTGGGCGCGGGTCTGTCCGGTCTGGCGTGCGCCCTGCATCTGCTGGGCGACGGCCGCCGGGTCACGCTCGTGGAGCGGGACGCCGGCCCGGGCGGCCGGGCCGGGCGGGCACGACTCGGCGACTACCTGGTGGACACCGGGCCCACCGTGCTGACGATGCCGCACCTGGCCGACGAGGCGTTCGCGGCCGTCGGCGAGAGCCTCGAACGGCACGTCGAGCTGGTGCCCCTGCACCCCGCCTACCGGGCGGGCTTCGCGGACGGGACCTCACTCGACGTGCACACCGACGGCGACGCCATGGAGGCGGAGGTGCGGCGCTTCGCCGGACCGGCGGAGGCGGCGGGCTACCGCAGGCTGCGGGAGTGGCTGGAGCGGCTGTACCGGGCGCAGATGCGCCGTTTCATCGACACCAACTTCGACTCGCCCCTCCAGTTGGCCCACCCGGATCTGGCCCGGCTGGCGGCGCTGGGCGGCTTCGGGCGTCTCGACGGCCGGATCGGCCGCTTCCTCTCCGACGCCCGGCTGCGCCGGGTCTTCTCCTTCCAGGCCCTGTACGCGGGGGTGGCTCCGGCCCGGGCGCTCGCGGCGTACGCGGTGATCGCCTACATGGACACCGTGGCCGGTGTCTGGTTCCCCAAGGGCGGCATGCACGCCCTGCCCCGGGCGATGGCGGACGTGGCGGCCGACGCGGGTGCCGAGTTGCGTTGGTCGGCCGAGGTGAGCGCGCTGGAACGCTCGGCGGGCCGGGTGCGGGCCGTCCGCCTCGCCTCGGGTGAGCGCATCCCGTGCGACGCGGTGGTGCTGACCTGCGAACTGCCCGCCGCGCACCGGCTGCTGGGCCGGGCTCCCCGGCGGCCGGTGCGGCTGCGGCACTCGCCGTCCGCGGTGGTCCTGCACGCCGGGACCGACCGCACCTGGCCCCACCTCGCCCACCACACGCTGTCCTTCGGCGCCGCGTGGGAGCGCACCTTCGACGAACTGACCCGCTCGGGGAGGCTGATGAGCGACCCGTCGCTGCTGATCACCCGGCCGACCACGCACGACGCCTCCCTGGCGCCGCCGGGCCGCCACCTCCACTACGTCCTGGCGCCCTGCCCCAACACCGCCGTCGGCCCCTCCGCCGCCGCCTGGCGGGACCTGGGCCCGCGCTACCGCGACAGCCTGCTCGCCGAGCTGGAACGCCGCGGCCTCGACGGCTTCGCGGACAGCGTCGAGGAGGAACTGCTGGTGACCCCGCTCGACTGGACGGCCCAGGGCCACGCGGCGGGCAGTCCCTTCTCCGTCTCCCACACCTTCGCCCAGACCGGCCCCTTCCGGCCGCGCAACCTCGTGCGCGGACTGGACAACGTGGTGCTCGCGGGCTGCGGGACCACACCCGGTGTCGGCGTGCCGACCGTGCTCATCAGCGGGAAGCTCGCCGCCGCCCGTGTCACCGGGGGCCGCACCCGGCCGGCCCGGACGGTCCGGCCGGCGGACCGCCTCCCGTCCACCCCGACCGGAGCAGGTGCCCATGACCCGTCGTGAACTGGACGCCGCCGGGATCACCGACCCCGGCCTGCGCGCCGCCTACGGCCGGTGCCGGCAGCTCAACGCCCGGCACGGCCGGACCTACTTCCTGGCCACGCGGCTGCTGCCGCTGGAACGCCGTGCGGCGGTGCACGCGCTGTACGGCTTCGCCCGCTGGGCCGACGACATCGTCGACGACCTGGACCGGCGGTTGACCCCCGACGAGCGGGACCTGCTGCTGAAGCGGCTGGAGGGCGACCTCGGGCACGCGCTGCGCACCGGCGGCGGCACCGAGCCGGTGGTCCGGGCCGTGGCGGACACCGCCGACCGTTACGGCATCGACGTGGACCTGTTCGCCGACTTCCTCGCCTCGATGCGCGCCGACCTGACCGTCACGGACTACCCGACCTACGCCGATCTGCGGGCCTACATGCACGGCTCGGCCGCGGTGATCGGCCTGCAGATGCTGCCCGTGCTCGGCACGGTCGTCCCGCGCGAGGAGGCGGCGCCGCACGCGGCGGCCCTCGGGGTGGCCTTCCAGCTCACCAACTTCCTGCGGGACGTGGGCGAGGACCTGGACCGCGGTCGCGTCTACCTGCCCGCCGACCTGCTCGCCGCGCACGGCGTGGACCGCTCGCTGCTGCTCTGGAGCCGGCGGACCGGCCGCGGCGACCCGCGCATCCGGGCGGCGCTGGTCGAGGCCGAGGTCATGACGAGGGACGTGTACCGGACGGCCCGGCCGGGCATCGCGATGCTCGACCCGAGGGTGCGCCCCTGCATCGGCACCGCGTTCACGCTGTACGGCGGCATCCTCGACACGATCGCGCGGCAGGGCTACACCGTGCTGCATCACCGTGCGGTGGTGCCCCGCCGCCGGCGGGCGGCCACCGCCGCGGCGGGTGTCCTGAAGGTGGCCCGCGCGCGGTGGCGCGCGACGCCCGCGGCGGACCGCGCCGCACTGGAACGGAAGGGACCGGGTCGTGGCTGACCGAGCGGACAAGGCGCGCTGGACCTCACCGCTGCGGCGGCGCCGCGGCCCCGGCTGGGCGGAGCAGACGCCGACCTGGCGCGCGGCACGGCCGGCGCTGATCGCCGACGCCCTCGAACGGGCGTCCGCCCGGCCCTCCGGCAACTGGTTCGTGGTCGGCGCCTCCCGGGACGTGCGACCCGGCAGCCCCTGCGGCAGGACCGTCGGCGGCGTCGAGGTGGTGCTGTGGCGCTCGTCGTCGGGTGACCTCCGGGCGGGCTCCGGTGTCTGCCCGCACCTCGGTGCTCCCCTGCGGGACAGCCGGGTGGTGTGCGGCACGCTGGTGTGCCACTGGCACGGACTGGCGCTGGACGGCTCGCCGTTCGCCGGCTGGCAGCCGTACCCCGCCCACGACGACGGGGTGCTGGTGTGGGTCCGGCTGGACGCGGTCGGCGGGGAGGAGCCGTCGGAGCGGCCGGTGGTTCCGGTGCGTCCCGCGGCGGCGACCGGGGTGGACGCCGTGTTCACGGCGTCCGGGCGGTGCGAACCGCAGGACGTGGTGGCCAATCGCCTCGATCCGTGGCACGGGTCCTGGTTCCACCCGTACTCCTTCGTCGATCTGACGGTGGCCCGGGAACCGCGGGGCGAGACGGACGACGCCTTCGTGGTCGATGTGTCCTTCCGGGTGGCTGGCCGTCTGGTGGTGCCCGTCAGGGCCGAGTTCACCGCGCCGGAGCCGCGTACCGTCGTCATGCGCATCACCGAGGGCGAGGGCGCCACGTCCGTGGTGGAGACCCATGCCACGCCGCTGACCGCCGCGGACGCGGAACGGCCGCGGACGGCCGTGATCGAGGCGGTCGTCGCCGCTTCGGATCGGCGCGGCTTCGCACTGGCCCGGGCCGCCGCCCCCGTGCTGCGCCCCCTGATGCGGCGCACCGCAGGGCGCCTGTGGCGCGACGACCTCGCCTACGCCGAGCGGCGCTGGGCGCTGCGCAGCACCGGGCGGTTCCCCGGATGAGGTGAACCCGCCGAGGCGATCCGCGACCTCGGCGACGTCTCGGCCCGGGCCCGCCCGGCCGCGGGTGTCACCGGTGCGCCGGAGGTCCCGCGAGCGCGCCGAGTGCCCGCAGCACAGGGGAGCGGCCGGCCCGCGGCACGGTCCACAGCACCTGGCCGCGCACCCCCCACCCGGCGAGCAGGGCGTTGGACGCCAGGAAGCCGGTGGTGGCGGCGCGTTCCATCAACGCCACGGGCAGGTCGCAGCGCAGTCCGTCACCGGCCAGCGTCAGCCAGGGGTGGGGGGTCCGGACGGTGGGGCGCCGGTGATGGGTGCCGACCGGGAAGAGCGGGCAGTCCGAGCGCCACTCGTGCCGGGCGTCGACGACCCGTGCCCGACCGATCTCCGGGTAGACCCGCCGCGCCTGCCCGAGCAGCGCGTCCTGCACGCTTTCCCGGTCCGTGCCGGGGCCGACGGCGTAGGCGTGCAGTTCCACGACCGAACCGCCGTTCTTCGCTGCCCAGCGGGCGGCCTCGCCCTCGTAGCGTTCCAGGACGCTGATGTTGTCGAGGCCGTCGTAGCCGCTGGTGCCGAGGAAGCCGGGGCGGTCGGGGCGGACCGGCCGGTCGAGCCAGAGCCGCGAGACGAGGAACGGCGGGGCGGTGCGCAGGGCGGCGATGCCCTCGCGCCAGGGGGCGGTGCCCAGGCGGGGCGAGGCGGCGACGACCTGGCGCAGTCCCCCGGTGTCCAGGGCGAGCACCACCGCGTCGTGCCGGTCGGTGACGGTGCCGGTGCGCACTTCCGCTCCCCCGGCGTCGGCGGGTTCCACGCCGTGGACGGGTGTGCCGGTGCGGACGGTCGTGCCGAGGCGCCGGAGGTAGTCGCCGAGCGGTTCCCACAGGGCCTGGGGAAAGGGCTCGTCGGGCACGTCGAAGAGCAGCCCCTCCGAGGAGCCGAGGAAGTAGATGTGGAACATCAGCAGCAGTTCGGCGGCGGAGAGTTCGCGCGGGTCGGCGAAGAAGCTGCGCGAGAACACCTCGAAGGCCAGGTGGTGCGCGGCCTCGGGGAAGCGGACGCGTTCCAGGAAGTCGGTCGCGCCGATCTGGTCGAAGCGGGCGTACACCTCGGGCACGCGCACGTCCAGGAGCGGCAGGGCCGCCCGGGCGTCCAGGGCGGTGAGGTCGCGCCAGCCGAAGGTGGGGCTGAGGGCGACGAAACCGAGGGCGCTGAGGGGCGGGGTGCGCGGGACGCGGGCGAAGCTGTCGGTCAGTCCGCCGCTGTGCCGCAGGGGGTAGTCGGGCAGCGGGGTGAGGCGGGCGAGGGCCGGGTCGGTGCGCCGCAGCAGGCCGCGCAGGTTGTAGTACTGGCGGAAGAAGGCGTGGAAGCCCCGGCTCATGGTCACCTCGGAGCCGTCCGCCAGCAGGGTGCGGTGGCCGGCGAGTCGGCCGCCCAGGGACTCCTCCCGTTCGTAGAGGGTCACCCGGGCGCCGCGCTCGGCCAGCCCGGTGGCCGCGGCGAGTCCGGCGATGCCGCCGCCCACCACGGCGACGGACGGCGCGTCCGCGGGCCCGAACCGGTCCCGGCCGGGCTCGGGCATCAGCACTTCGGCCTTGCGGTCCCGGCCTCGGCGGGCGGTGGGGCGCGTCGGGCGGCTTCCCTCACCTCCGCGGCCGGTGGTGCGGGTGCTCATCGGGCGGCCTCCGCCGTCTCGGTGCCGCCGTTGCGGGCGACGAACGTGTGGGTGATGCCGGTCTGCCACCCGGCGAGGGGCAGGGCGCGGGCCCGCGTGAACCCGGCCCGCGTCAACCGGCCGGTGAAGACGGGCGCGGTGTCGAAGTCGAGGACGCTGCGCCACAGGTGCCGGTACAGGGCCCGGTCGCCGGTGAGCGTGCCCGCCGGGATGATCACCCCCTGGCACACGGCCGTCCACAGGGCGCGCTGCGCGGGCGAGCCGCCGAGGCTGTACTCGTGGACGGCGAGGCGTCCGCCCGGCCGCAGCAGGGACCGGACGGTGGCGAGGACGCCGTCCGGGTCGGAGACGTTGCGGAACAGGTAGGCGGCGAAGACCGCGTCGAACGGGCCTTCGCCGGCCGTCGGCAGTTCCTCGGCGCTCAGGTGCAGGAAGCGCACCCCGTCGGGCCACGGCTTGGCCAGCGCCCGGCGCAGCATGCCGGCGGAGGCGTCCACCGCGGTGATCCGTGCCCGGGGCGCGGCCCGCAGCAGGGCCCGGGTGGAGGCGCCGGTGCCGCACCCGAGATCGAGCAGGTGCAGACCGGCCCCGTCCCCGGGCAGTCGCAGCCGGCGGGCCGAGCGCAGCAGGTCGGTGCGGTAGCCGGGGTTGAGGCCGGTGAGGCGGTCGTAGGTGCCGGACGCGTGGTCGAAGGCGTGGGCCAGGTCGCGGTCGTGCAGCAGGGTCATGGGGGGCTCTTTCGGGTTCCTGGGGCGGGGTGGGTGCGACGGGGCAGGAAGGGGACTTCGAGCGCGGTGCGCAGCATCGGGCCCACGGGGGTGCGCAGTCCGATGCCCCACTCCTCCCGGACCGAGGTGGCGCCGTCGAGGAAGCGCAGCAGGCGCTGCGGGGGCGTGCGGCGGAACAGGCCGGTGAAGAACGCCGGGCCGTCGATCCGCCCGGTGTCCAGGGCCCGCAGCAGCACCGCGTCCATGGCGAGGGCCCGCCGCCCGTGCGGCCGGGGCACGGTGGCGCGGCCGTCGCGCAGGGCGTCGGCGATGGCCCGGCTGTGCCGCTGGACGGCCGCGAAGGTGTAGCCGGTGGCGGGGCGGGTGGCGCCGCCCGCCGTCCCGATGCGGAAGACCGACGCGCCCGTTCGCCGGGGGAAGCGGGCGTCGGTCATGGGGATGACACCCTGCTCGGCACGGTCCACGGTGAACTCGCCCAGGCGCAGCACCGCGCGGGCGTAGTGGCCGAGCGCCGCCTCGTACTCCGGGGTGGTCAGGGGGGTCCGGGAGAACTCGGTGTACTCGACGAGTGCCCGGTCCGGGGCCAGCGGGAGGACGTAGCCGAAGGCGAGCCCGTGTCGCGGCTGGGGTACCCGGAAGTCCATGAGGTCGGCGACCGCCGGGTCGAACCGGCCGTCGCGGGTGCGCACGAACCAGCCGCGGAAGTGCTGGAGCAGCTGGGTCCTGGCCGGGGGAAGGGCGGGCAGCGGCCGCGAGTCGAACACGTACCGGGAGCGCAGGGTCAGCGTGCGGCCGCCGGGTGCCGTGCAGCGGACCTCGGCGCCCCCGGGCACGTCCCGCACCGTGTCGGCCGTCGCGCGCAGCAGCCGTCCGCCGGGCGAATCCGCCAGCCGCGCGTGCACCAGCCGTTCGAAGGCCGTGGAGCGCACCATGCGGTAGCGCGAGGGGGCCGGGTCGACGGTGAGCGGGGTGCCGTCGGGGCCGTGCACCCGCAGCAGGGGCCAGGTGGCGGTGACCGCCTCGCCGAGGTCGTCGCCGTCCTGGTCCCAGTAGCACCAGGTGCGCTCCGCCGGACGTGCGGGACCGTCCGGCGGCTCCACCACGGTCACGGTCGCGACGCCGGTCCCGACCAGCCGGTTCGCCAGGCTGAGGCCGGCCGCGCCGCCCCCGATCACCACCACGTCCGACGTGCCGGCGGGCCCCCGGGTCACCGGGTCCACCACGCGCCGCTCATCCGCACACCACGCTCCCGGCCAGCCGGTCGACTGTGTTCCGTCCGTTCACCGCTTCGGGCGGACGGCCCCGTTCGGATGCAGCGCTGCCGGAGCTACCGCGACACGACCGATTCCAGAACCGCGACGGCCTCGGCGAGCCCCGTCGGACGCGGCAGCCCGGCGACGGTCCGGCCGGTCCAGCCCGGCCCGATGGTCAGGACGACCGGCTTGCGGCGGGCGCCCCGCACGCCCCACTCCATCGCGGCCACGTGCTGGGCGAGGGGCCGGCTGGCGGTGGTCCGGGACTGCGCCCACAGCCCCACCGCCGCCGGTCCCGTTCTGCGTACGGCCGTGACGAGTGACTCCACGGGCAGGGCACCGCCGAACATCCGCACCGGCAGGCCGCGTTCGGCGAGCGCGGCGGCCAGCACCTCCAGGGGCAGCGTGTGGTTCTCCCCCGGCACACAGGCGAGCACGACGGTCGCGCCCGGGCGGTCGGCGGCCACGGGCGGGGCGCCGCGCCGCAGGGCGCCCGAGACGTGCCAGGACAGGAAGTGCTCGACCTCGACGTACTTCTCGCCCGAGCTCTCCCACTTGCGGCCGACCGCCTGGAGGGTCGGCACGATGACCTCGGTCCAGGCGGCGACCAGCCCGTGTTCCGCGATCGCGGTCTCCAGCAGGTGGTCCAGCGCGGCGGCGTCGAGACGCAGAGCGGCACGGGCGATGCCCTTGCATTCCTGGCGCACATCACCGAGGCGCAGTCCGCTGCCCGCCCGGCTCCGGGTGCGGGCGGACGATCGGGGTGATGCGTCGGCGACCGGCCGGTCGGGGAGAGCGGGTCCCGGTGCCCCTTCGGCCGCCCGCCGGGCCGGGCCCGCCTGCCCAGGCGCTGCGGCGGCCTGCCCGGCCCTGGCCGCCTCCGCTGTCACCGGGGCCGCGCGCCCGGCCGGGCCGGCGCCCTGCGTCGCTTCGCCGAGCACCGTGCGCGCCGCCTCGGCGGGCGGTATCCCGGTCGCGGTCAGGGCGCACATCCGCTCCAGCCGTGCCACGTCCCCGAGGGTCCACCGGCGGTGCCGCCCACCGGTGTGCCCCTCCGGCCCGAGGCCGTAGCGCCGGTCCCACGTCCGGACCGTGGTGGGCGCCACCCCCAGGCGTCTGGCCACCTCTCCGGTGGTCAGTCCGCCACCGAGCGGCGAGCCCTCGCGTCCGCGGTCCTCGCTGTCTCGTTCGTGTACACCCATGCCTCCGACTGTACGACGCACAAACGACGCATGTTGAGGTGCGTCGTTTGTGCACCGAACACTGGCTTCGAGCGCATGGTCGCGGCTCGGCACAGCGCGACCGGTGCGGTTCGGCAGACGGCCTTCCGTCCCCGCACGACGCACTGCAGGAGGAACCAGGCCATGATCACGAATACGCGACCCACCGCCCCCACCGCGCCCGCGGAGGAGACGCGGTACGAGGAGGAGCTGGCCCGTGGCCTCGTCGCCGCCGACGAGGAGGCGTTCGCCGCGATCTACCGGCGCTGGGGCTCACTCGTCCACACCATGGCCACCCGACTGCTCGGGGACACCTACGAGGCGGAGGACGTGACCCAGCAGGTCTTCCTCGGCGCCTGGCACGGCCGGGCCGGTTTCCGCCCCGAACGGGGTCCGCTCGGCGCCTGGCTGGTCGGCATCACCCGCCGCAAGATCGTCGACGCGCTGGCGGCCAGGACGCGGCGCCTGACACTCATCGACTCGGCCGGCCGGGAGGCGGACACCGGCGGGCCCGACGAGACGGCACCGGACCGCGTCCTGGACCGGGTCCTGCTCATCGACGCCCTGGCGCGGCTGCCGCGCCACCAGCGGGAGGTGCTGTGCATGGCCTTCTACGAGGATCTGACCCAGGCGCAGATCGCGGAACGGACCGGCATGCCCCTGGGCACCGTCAAGAGTCACGCCCGGCGCGGCCTGCACCGGCTGCGCACGGTGATCGAGCAGGCCCTGGTCCCCGACACGGACCTCTAGCGGGTGCCGCCGTCCGCATCCATGGCGGCCCCCGCGCCTGAAACAGGACCGAGACTCCGCATCGCACGGAGACCCCCTCACAGGGATTTCGAAGGGATGATTCCCATGACCTCCCACACCCGACTCGCCATCGCCGCCTCGGCCGGTGCCTGTGCCCTGGCCCTCGGCGTCTCCGTTCCCGCCCTGGCCGGCCAGCAGGACAAGGCCATGGTGTCCGTCTTCCACGGCATCCCCGGCATGACCGTGGACGTGTACGCCAACGGCGACGAACTGATCGGCGACTTCAAGCCCGGCACGGTGACGGACCCGCAGTCCCTCGATGCCGGAACCTACGACATCCAGATCTTCGAAGCGGGCAAGGGGCCCGGCGGAACTCCTGCCCTGCAGAAGGAGATCAAGGTGCCCGAGGGCGCGAACGCCACGGTCGCCGCCCACCTCTCCGCCGACGGCACACCGCAGCTCACCGCCTTCACCAACGACGTCTCCCAGGTCGACGCCGGCCAGGCCCGTCTGACGGTCCGTCATGTCGCGGCGGCACCCGCCGTCGACGTCCGGGCGGGCGGGCAGCCGGTCTTCAGCAACCTCACCAACCCGAAGGAGGACACCGCCGAGGTCGACGCGGGCACCCTCAACACCGATGTGGTGCTCGCCGGTACGGACACGGTGGCCATCGGCCCGGCCGACCTGAAACTCTCGGAAGGCACCAGCAACGTCGTCTACGCCTGGGGCAGCGCCGAGGACAAGAACCTCGCCCTGGCGACGCAGACCTTCAGCGGCATGGCGTCGTCGCCCCGCGGCGTCCCCGCGGGCGGCAGCGGTGCCGCCGTCACCCCGAACTCCGCCGACCTCGGGCCGGCCTGGGCCGCGGCGGCCGGAGCGGTCGCGGTGACGGGCCTACTGGTGGCCCGCCGGGTCGCCGGCCGGCGTGGCTGAGGGCACGCGACGGCTGACGGGACCGATCGTGGCGGCTGCCGCTCTGGCAGCCGTCGCCGGTTTTCCGGACCGTCCATCGCAACCGGCCGCGCCCGCACCCGACTTCGCGGCCGCGCCGTCGGAGCGCCGGGGCGCGGTGGCCGCGGAGACACCCCCCGCACCCGGCACGGCGCGAAACCCGCCGCCCCGGCGGGTACTCGTCCCCCGCGCCGGTCTCGACGCCCGGGTCATTCCCGTGGGTGTGACGGGCCGGGGGAGCATGAACGTCCCCGGCGACCCCGACGTGGCCGGCTGGTACCGCCATGGCCCCGCGCCGGGCAGCGCCCGGGGCTCGGCGGTGCTGGCCGGACACGTCGACACCGACACCGGCGACCTCGGCGAGTTCCTGGCGCTGTACGGCGTACGGCGCGGGGACCGCGTCGAAGTACGCCGTGCGGGGGACGAGCCGGTCCGCTACCGCGTCGTCTCCCGCGTCACCGTGCCGAAGGACGAGCTGCCCCCCTCGGCGTTCCGCCGCTCCGGCGCCCCCGTCCTCACGCTGATCACCTGCGCGCCCCCGTACGTCCCCGAGCGGGGCGGCTACCAGTCCAACCTCGTCGTCACGGCGGAACCCGTCGGGAGGGCGCAGTGGCCCACGTAGACCCCGCGCACCTGGTGGAACTGGCGCTGCGCAACGCCACCCCGACCGACGCCGACGCCGAGGCTCTGCGGCACGTCGAGCGGTGCGACCGGTGCCGCGACGAACTCCGCGTGCTGCTCCGGGTGGTCACGGCGGCACGCACCGCACACCTGGTGGACCTGTCGGCGGCACCCCCGGAGCGCGTCTGGCGACGCATCTCCCGGGACATCACCCACGACACGCCCCCACCCGGACCGCCCCCAGTCATCCCGAACCACCGAAGGCGTGCCCTCCTCACCCTGCTGGCACTGCTCGCCCTCGCCGCGGCCACCGGCCTCGCCGCCGCCCGCTGGTCCCGACACCGGCGCTCGAACGGCCGGTCCGGGTAACGCGAGACGGGACGGCATCCGGCCCGTGCGGCGCGGGGCGGGACGGCGTCCAGCCCTCGTGGAACAGGTGCGGTAGGCCAGAGCCACTGAAGGCGGCAGCCACTGTCCGGACGGCCACGCCGGATGTCAGTGGCGGCTGCTTCCATGGCGCACTATGAGCACCGCACACGAGACTGCCGCCCTCCTCCCCGGCCCCGACCAACTCCGTACGTACCTGCGCGCCCTGGCCGTCCTGGACACGGCGATCGGCGACGATCCGCGGTTCTGCCAGTACACCTTCGACGGCACGTGGGGCCCCGGCGTGGAGGCGGCCCTCATGGAAAACGGCTCGGGGGACGACTTCTCCGTCCTCTTCACCTCGGCCGGTGTGCTCATACGCGGCTTCGACCACGAGTCCGAGATGAGTCCGTACGGGACGGACGACGGGCAGGTCTGGCCCGGTGTCCTCGATGACGTGCCCGCCCTGCTGCGTCCACTCCTGGACGAGCCCGCCTTCCGCGACAAGGGCATCGACGCCCCACGGGTCACCGCCTGCCTGTGGCGGGAGACCGGCGACACGGCCTGGCGCACTGGCTCGACCATCGCCTTCCCCACCGGCAGCGAGGACCCGGACGGCTCCGATTTCCTCTTCCACCTCCTCACGGACCGCTCCCCCGAGGCCGTCCAGGCCCACTTCGAGGACTACTACGAGCGCTCCGTCCCCCTCGACGCCATCCGCCACGTCCTCGCCGGACGCCCCCTCACCCCCGCGGTCGCCAGAACCCTCAATCCGGCCGTTCTCGCGGACGGCGCACTGCTCCAAAGGATCGCCGCGCACCCCGAGGTCGCCTCCTACCTGTCCTGTGACGGCGAGTTCGACCTCGCCCGCACCGACCCGATCGATTCGATCGCCCTGCCCAACGGGCTCCCGGTGGAACCCGTCGCCGGCTGCAACGCGGGCGGCACTCACTACCTCTGCGGCCCGGCCGTACCCGAAGCTCCCCGCCCCGTGCTCTACACCGACTCCGAGGGCCGGGCCTCCCTCATCGCCGAGTCTCTCGCCGACGCCCTGACCCTCGTCATCGTGCTGCCGTCCTGGCACGACGCCCTGGCCGGCTTCCGACCCCCGACCCTCAACTCCGACTACCTCGACGACCACCCGGGCCACCCCGCCGACCGCGACCGCCTCCTCGCCGCGCTTCGGCTTCCCCCGGCCACCGACCGGGAAGTCCTGGACCGTCTGCTCACCACCGCCGCCCGCACCGTCCCCGACGGATTCCTCCCTCAGGTGCGCGATGAGGAGGAGTCCGCCTTCGAGTCGATGCTCGAACCGCCTACCGAGTAGGGCCGGACCCGCCCCCCACTGACGCCCCGCGCAATATCCAGCACTCATCCGGCACGGTGATGACGAAGGGGCCCGACTCTGTTGAGTCCGACCCCTTCCCCTCTGCACGCTTGACTTGGATCCTGACGTCCAGCAACCGAACGACTACAGGTTGAAGCGGAACTCCACCACATCCCCGTCCTGCATGACGTACTCCTTGCCCTCCATGCGGGCCTTCCCCTTCGCGCGGGCCTCCGCGACCGAGCCCGTCTCCACCAGGTCGTCGAAGGAGATGACCTCCGCCTTGATGAAGCCCTTCTGGAAGTCGGTGTGGATGACACCGGCGGCCTCGGGGGCCGTCGCGCCCTTCTTGATGGTCCAGGCGCGGGATTCCTTGGGGCCGGCGGTCAGGTACGTCTGGAGGCCCAGCGTGCGGAAGCCGACGTGGGCGAGGGTGGCGAGGCCCGGCTCCTCCTGGCCGACGGACTGGAGGAGTTCCAGCGCCTCCTCCTCGTCGAGCTCGGCGAGGTCCGCCTCCAGCTTGGCGTTGAGGAAGATCGCCTCGGCGGGGGCGACCAGGGCACGCTGCTCGTTCTTGAAGTCCTCGTCGGTCAGCTCGTCCTCGTCGACGTTGAAGACGTAGAGGAACGGCTTGGTGGTGAGCAGGTGCAGGTCGTGCAGGAGCTCCGCGCGCTCGCTGCCCTGGACGAGGCCGTGCGCGAAGAGCGTGTCGCCCTTCTCCAGGATCTCCTTGGCCTCCTCGACGGCCTTCACCTTCGGCGCGATGTCCTTCTTGATCCGCGACTCCTTCTGGAGGCGCGGCAGGACCTTCTCGATGGTCTGCAGGTCCGCGAGGATCAGCTCGGTGTTGATCGTCTCGATGTCGTCCTTGGGCGAGACCTTGCCGTCGACGTGCACGACGTTCTCGTCCTTGAAGGCGCGGATGACCTGGCAGATCGCGTCGGACTCGCGGATGTTCGCGAGGAACTTGTTGCCCAGGCCCTCGCCCTCGGAGGCACCGCGCACGATGCCGGCGATGTCGACGAAGTCGACGGTCGCGGGCAGGACGCGCTGGGAGGAGAAGATCTCGGCCAGCTTGGTGAGGCGCGGGTCCGGGACGCCGACCACGCCGACGTTCGGCTCGATGGTGGCGAACGGGTAGTTGGCCGCCAGCACGTCGTTCTTGGTCAGGGCGTTGAACAGGGTCGACTTGCCGACATTCGGCAGACCGACGATTCCGATCGTGAGCGACACGTTGCGACTTCCCGTGAGTGGAGGGCCAGAGGGCCAGGGGACCGGCCGATCCACCAGTCTACGGCGTGTCCGGATCCGCCCAGGCGACGTATCGAACGCTTGGCCAAGCCGCGGTCATCGGCGTGTCTGACGGGCTATTCGGCATATTGAACGACCTAAGTTGGTGCGGTGGAGCAATACAGGACGCGATCTCCCCAGTACGGACCGCGACGGGACCGGCCCAGGCCGCCCCGGCAACCCGTGCCGTCCCAGGCGGGGCGGGGAGCGGGGGGCGAGCCCGTGCGCGCGGCCCGGCCGCCCGGGCCGCGGCGCCGCCCGGCGCCGGTGCGAACCCCCGCGCGCCCCG